>JBCCDY010000003.1:0-371756 GCA_039030555.1 Bacteroidota bacterium | reverse complement strand
GTTTGAATCCAGTAATTTTTCAAATGCCTTTAAATCTTCAGGCTCCCTCGCAAATTCTATATACCATTCATGCAATGGTAAGCCTTCTTTCGGGGTAACATTGGGAGCGACTGAAAACTCTATCAATTCAGTTTTCGGAAACTGCTCAATGGTTTGTTTCATCGCTTTTTCCACTTCTTCCCCAATCACATGCTCTCCAAAGGCAGAAATGAAATGCTTAATCCTTCCAGTCACGATAACACGGTAGGGATCTTTGGAGACAAACTTTATGGTATCCCCAATAGAATAACCCCATAAACCTGCATTGCTATTTAAAATGAGTGCGTAGTTAACTCCGAGCTCAACATCGGCTATTGAAATGCGGTTTGGGTTCTCGTTGAAATACTCATCGGCTTTTATGAATTCAAAAAATATTCCATCGTTCAGAAGTAATAATAGCCCTTTTTCAGTCTGAGAATCCTGATAGGCTATGAATCCCTCGGAAGCCGGATAGGTCTCTATGGAATCAATTTTTTTTCCAATCGTCTCGAAAAGTTTAGCCCTATAAGGCTCAAAGTTTACACCTCCATATACGAAGAGACTAAAATCTGGAAAGACATCCTTAATTTTCTTATTCCCGGATTTTTCCTGAATTCTTTCAAAATACATCTGCACCCAGGGTGGAATTCCGGATATCAAGCTCATATTCTCCTGAATCGTTTCTTCAACGACCGTATCCACCTTCTTTTCCCAATCTTCTATACAATTGGTTTCGTAAGTAGGCATCTGGTTGGTTCTTAAATACTGAGGCACGTGATGGTTTACGATTCCTGAAAGCCTTCCAATATGAATCCCGTGCTTTTGAACCATCTCGGGACTACCGGAAAGAAAAATTAGTTTACCATCCAAGAATCTAGCTTTACCTGTTTCATGAATATAACTCAGAAGTGCATTTCGAGCGGAATTGATATGATTCGGGATAGATGCTTTGGTGATGGGTATGTACTTAGTTCCGGAAGTAGTTCCGGAAGTTTTTGCAAAGTAAACGGGCTGACCAGGCCATAAAACATCCTTTTCACCCTCAAGGATTTTATCGACATAAGGCCTCATCTTTTCGTAGTCGCCTATTGGAACCCTTTGCTTAAAATCTTCGTACGACTTAATGCTTTGAAATTCATGATCCCGACCAAAAAAGGTGTTTTTTGCACTATCAATTAGCCTTTTGAATGTCTTTTCCTGATAAAAACCTGGTTGTCTTGACCATTTTTTGGTCTTGTAATTGATATATGAAGCAAAAGGCCTGCTCAACAAGGAACGGATCATGAATCTCTATTTTTACTTACAAACATATAGATAATATTTGATGGCTTGGAAGATAGCATTTCAGCGTATTAAGTTAATTTTGAAAGAATGAAAACACTCAAAATAGTCCTGGTAAGTTTAATTTCTGGTTTTTTAGGGTCATATGTTTTTTATGCCTCTATCATTAAACCTCAGCTTGGATACAAAAGTGAAACAACTACCCCAACAAACTTTGCTAACTACGAATCTGAGTCGTTTGATTCTTCAGAAGAAATGGAATCGGATTATGTTCCAAATGCTACCAGCATCAATCATGTTGAAGCCTTTGGAGAAAGCTTTGCCGAGGCTTCAAAAAAATCCACTGAGAGTGTTGTCTATATAAAAACCATTTCTGAATCCTATCGACGATTGTCCTGGATGGATATGTTTTTCAGAGGTGGACAAACTCAACCTGAGTATCGCGTTGGTAGTGGTTCCGGGGTGATCTATAAAAGTGATGGTTATATCATCACGAACAACCATGTCATTGATGGAGGAGATCAAATTGAGGTCATCATCAAAAAGAGGGTATACGAAGCCGAAATTATAGGAACTGATCCATCTACAGATCTAGCCATTTTAAAAATTGAAGCTAAGAATCTTCCCTCAGTACAGATAGGATCTTCGCAAGAGCTTGAAGTAGGCGACTGGGTATTAGCGGTAGGAAACCCTTTCAACTTGACTTCTACAGTAACTGCCGGAATCGTAAGCGCTAAAGGTCGTGAAATTAATATTTTGGAGAGTTCTTTTCCCATTGAAGCTTTTATTCAGACAGATGCTGCCATTAACCCTGGAAATAGTGGAGGTGCCTTAGTAAATAAAGAAGGTCAGTTGGTGGGAATCAATACGGCCATTCTTTCCAGAACCGGCTCATATACTGGCTATGGCTTTGCCGTCCCGGTTGATATAGCAACCAAGATTGCCGACGACATTATTAATTATGGAGAAGTTCAAAAAGCATATTGGGGTGCAGATATCATCGATCTCGATTATAAAATGGCTGAAAAGCTTGAGATAGAAGATCTGGAAGGGGTTTTGGTAACTTATATTCAAAAAAGTGGGGCAGCAAGTCAGGCTGGAATCAAACAAGGTGATTTGATCATTTCATTTGATGATAAGCTCGTCAATTCCAGAAGCGCATTCGAAGAACTTTTAAGCTTAAAATCACCAGGGGATCAAATAAAATTGATTTACAAAAGGGATGGAAAAGAAAAATCTGTAAGCCTTAAGCTTACAAACAAGAATGGAACTACAGAGATCACTAAACGAAATGCTTTTGTTTCAGAGTCTTTGGGAGTCGAATTGGAATCTGTTCCAAAGGTTGAGCAAGACGTACTTGGTATTGAATCTGGTGTTCGAATCAATAAAGTGAATGAAAGAGGCTATTTTAGAAATTTAAATATCCCCGAAGGGTTTATAATTGTATCCATCAATCAAAATGAAATCGATGATCCTGAAGAGCTTGCAAAGATACTAGAGCGGATCAGAGGTAGAGTAGTGATTGAAGTAGTCAGTAAGTCAGGAAGAAGGAATTTTTATTCCTACTTCTTTTAAGATCAGTTCACCAAGAAAAACTTGATTTCTTCTTTAAATAAGAGATCAAATTTTTGCTGATTGAGAAGAAACTCTAGATCGTGCGTATCTTCAGTTTCTTCCTAAGCTCTTCAACCGATGATTTGAATTTATTATCCATGTCCATCATATCGTTCACACATTGAACAGCATGAATTACAGTACTGTGATCCCTGCCTCCAAAATGATCTCCAATAGTTTTTAAGGAGTAATTCGTATACTCTTTTGAGAAATACATGGCGACCTGACGAGCAATCACAATTTCCTTTTTCCTTGTTTTAGCTTTCAGATTTTCCAAATCAACTTTGAAAGCCTCTGCAACAGTTTTTTGGATAAAGTCAATATCAACTTCCGTATCAATTTCTTTTACGATATTCTTTAGAGTCTGCTTGGCGAGCTCCAAATTAACCTCTCTTCTGTTTAAAGAAGCATGCGCAATTAAAGAGATCATAACACCTTCTAACTCCCGAATATTGGTGTCAATACTGTAAGCAATATATTCCAATACATCACCCGGTATATCAATTCCATCGCTCTGTAATTTCCTTTGAATAATGGCGACCCGAGTCTCGAAATCCGGTTGCTGAAGATCTGCTGTTAAACCCCACTTAAATCTGGAAAGTAAACGTTCTTCCAGACCCTTTAAATCCCTAGGAGGGCAGTCACTAGTCATAATGATCTGCTTTCCGCTTTGATGAAGATGGTTGAAAATATGGAAGAAGATCTCCTGGGTTTTCTCTTTATTGGCCAGAAACTGGATATCATCAATAATGAGAATATCTACCTGTAAATAGAAATTAGTGAAATCCTGGACAGAATTTGTTTTAAGGGACTCTATGAATTGTGCAGTGAATTTTTCAGAGGAAACGTAAAGCACAAAAACATCTTCCTTTTTTGCCTTTGCTTCATTGCCAATGGCCTGTACCAAGTGAGTTTTCCCAAGTCCCACACCACCATAAAGCATTAATGGGTTAAAAGATGTAGTCCCTGGTTTTTGAGCTACAGCGAAACCAGCTGATCTCGCCAGTCGATTGCAATCACCCTCAATAAACGTTTCAAATACATATTGCGGATTCAGGTTCGATTTCAAAATATTATTATCGATCGATCTTACTTCAAACGGATTTCTAAATTTATCTTCTTCTCTACCCTTTTTATTGCCTGTTGGAAGATTTACAACATAAGGCTTGTTCTCTTCATTTCCCTTATCGACTATTACAGAATACTCTAACCTTCCTTCAGGCCCGAGTTCGTTATCAATTGCACTTCTCAGTAAACCCACATAATGTTCCTCAAGCCACTCATAAAAGAATTGACTTGGCACTTGAATGGTTAAAACTTTATGCTCCAATCTCATTGGAATGATAGGCTCAAACCATGTTTTGAAGCTTTTTTCACCAATTTTAGTACGAATAAAAGCTAAACATTGGCTCCAAATTTGCTTATGCATTTGCTCAGTTATAATTCCTTCTGATACCAACAAGGCTATAGGTTTTTGAGAAAAAGGACACGAAAATTGAGAAAAAGGAATTGAATAAAAAAATGAAATTTACTTGCATCGAATTACTGTCCAATAGAATCTAGCCTCAGTCAATTCTAGCGTCAAAAGTTCTTTGTTTAGTACAATAAAAATCTTTTAAAACACATACGAATTCAGTCCCGAAAAACGACCTTAAGAGCGCAAATTTTTTAAATTTGTTTATGGCCGAATCATTTAGAGACAAATCTGACTTCTCATTCTCTAGTACGAATAAAAGTCAATGGAAAGAGAAGCTTTCTTCTGATTTGAAAGGAAAAAGTATTGATGGCGTTCTTTTAAAGCAATCGAGTTCTGACTTTCAATTCGAAACCTACAGAGACCCATCTAATACGATTGATGTGGTTTCCGAAAGTCTTAGAAATGCCCTCAACGGAAAATATGCTGATTTTGGAACAGCACGATTTTGGTATAACAGAGTAACCATTCCTTTAAACGAAAATTCTAGAGACAATTCAAGAATTCTAGAGCTCTTGCAGAATGGTGTGAATGGAATCATACTTTCGCCAGGCGAAACTGAAGATATCGATTTTAATTCATTGCTAAAGGACGTAGATCCATCATACTGCGAGATCTCTATAGAAACGAATGATCCCAAACTCAGAACCGCCTTTGATTATTTCGATTTCATAAATAAAAGTCATAATCCATCGAAAATAGCTGGTACTTTAAGCATTAAGGACCCAAGCTTTTTATTTGATAACCTTCAGACTTATAGAGATTTAGTTGATCAAAATAAATCGGCAAATTTTAAAGTGTTCAATCTACCAAGTCGCTATTTCCACGACAAAGGCTTTTCCCCTGTTGAAGAGATTGCATTTACTTTAAGCCTTTTAGTTGACCTTATTGAAAAATTTGAAGACCCGGATAAAGTATTACCGAACATAGAAATTACTACCTCAGCAGGAGTCAAATATTTCGAGGAAATTGCAAAGATTAGAGCACTCAGATATCTGGTGCAGGAGATAGCAAACGCTTACGGTTTATCAGGCGGGAACCTATCTGATTTGAATATTCATAGCACCAGCTCAACTTTTTACAATACAATCCATGACGAGCATAATAACCTGCTTCGTAACACGAGTTCTGCAATTTCAGCCATACTAGGTGGTGCTGATGCGCTAACCATATTGCCTCACGATGCTTTGTTTTCCTCTTCCAATTATTTTTCCGCTAGGATCGCCAAGAATATCAGTTGTCTATTATCAGATGAATCTCATTTTGATAAAAATACTGACCCGGTAGCAGGCTCATACTTTATAGAACAAATGACTGATCATACAGCTAAAAAAGCCTGGGCTAAGTTTCAGGATCTTGAAAACGAAGGAGGTTTTCTAAATTTCATTAAAAAGGGCTCAATGGAAAACTTAATCTCGGAAAAGAAAGAGTTGTGGAAAGATAGACTAGTCAATCACGATGAAATCTTAGTGGGATTCAATAAATATCAAGCTGAAACTGATATTGATGATGAAAAGCTCGGGATGTTTAAAGAGTCTGATTCAGTAGCCAATTATATAGAACCTTAAATTCTAAAATTTTGAGACCTGATTTTTCAAAAATAGCCTTCACTAAAAATAAAAATTCCGAAGCTGATGAAAATAGTGATGTTCAATGGGAAACACCCGAAAACATCGTTGTTCCGGGAACTCTCAAAGCCATAGACACGTCAGAGACTGAGCACTTGAAATATGCCTCAGGAATACCCCCTTACCTAAGAGGCCCGTATACTTCTATGTATGTTTCACGTCCTTGGACCATCAGACAATATGCTGGCTTTTCTACAGCTGAAGAATCAAATGCATTCTATAGAAAGAATTTAAAAGCCGGGCAAAAGGGACTTTCAGTAGCCTTCGACCTTGCTACCCATAGGGGCTATGACTCTGACCACGAAAGAGTAGTTGGAGATGTTGGAAAAGCCGGGGTGGCGATAGATAGCGTAGAAGACATGAAAATCCTTTTCTGTGAAATCCCACTGAATGAGATGTCGGTCTCTATGACTATGAATGGCGCTGTAATTCCTGTTATGGCATTTTATATCGTAGCAGCAGAAGAACAAGGTGTAGCTCCTAACCTGCTTTCGGGAACCATTCAAAATGATATCCTCAAGGAGTTTATGGTAAGAAACACCTATATCTATCCTCCCACACCTTCAATAAGGATCATCTCAGATATTTTTGAGTATACCTCTCAGCATATGCCAAGATTTAATTCGATTAGCATAAGTGGATACCATATGCATGAGGCCGGTGCTACGGCTGACATAGAATTAGCTTATACACTCGCTGATGGCTTAGAATACATAAGAACGGGAATTAAGGCAGGCTTAAATATTGATGACTTCGCTCCAAGGCTTTCATTCTTCTGGGGTATTGGAATGAATCATTTCATGGAGATCGCAAAAATGAGGGCTGCAAGGGTAATCTGGGCGAAAATCATTAAAGGTTTTAATCCGAAGAAGGATAAATCAATGGCCTTACGGACACATAGCCAAACTTCAGGATGGAGCCTTACGGAGCAAGATCCTTTTAACAATGTAGCAAGGACTTGCATAGAAGCCATGGCGGCCGTTTTCGGAGGTACTCAGTCATTGCATACCAATGCTCTTGATGAAGCCATTGCACTTCCTACTGATTTTTCAGCAAGAATTGCACGCAATACGCAACTATTTCTTCAGGAAGAAACAGGAATAACTAAGGCCATCGACCCTTGGGGAGGATCATATTATGTTGAATACTTAACCGATCAACTCATCGAAAAAGCCTGGAAGCATATCGAGGAAATAGAAAATCATGGTGGCATGACTAAGGCCATCGAATCCGGACTTCCAAAAATGAGAATTGAAGAGGCTGCTGCCCGAAAGCAAGCTAGAATAGATTCAGGAAATGATATAATCGTAGGAGTCAATAAATATAAAGCCACAGATACTACGGAGGTAGAGGTTCGGGAAGTCGACAACTCGGCCGTAAGAGAAAGTCAGCTAAAACGCCTGAAAGAGGTTAAAGAAAAAAGAAATGACCAAGAGGTAGAAAAAGCTTTAAAGAAATTGAAAGAAGCCGCTGAGTCGGAAGGAAACTTGTTGGAAAAAGCGATAGACGCTGCAAGGGTCAGGGCTACACTGGGTGAAATTTCTTTAGCTATGGAAGAAGTTTTTGGAAGACATAAAGCAACAATAAATTCCATTTCAGGTGTGTATTCAAAAGAATCTGCGAACAACAATCAATTCAAGGAAGCACTTAAACTATCTGACCAATTCGAAGAGTATGATGGCAGAAGACCAAGAATTATGGTGGCCAAGATGGGGCAGGATGGGCACGATAGAGGAGCTAAGGTTATCGCCACAGGTTTTGCTGATCTTGGTTTCGATGTTGATATTGGTCCCTTATTCCAAACTCCGGATGAAGTTGCACTTCAGGCCGCAGAAAATGATGTACACATTGTTGGAGCCTCTAGTTTAGCTGGAGGGCACAAAACACTTATCCCTAAATTAATAACCGAGCTTAAAAAGATAGGGCGAGATGATATTATGGTCGTAGCCGGAGGCGTAATCCCTTCCAAAGATTATGACTATCTTTATAATAAAGGAGTTTCAAAAGTATTTGGACCCGGAACACCGATTGCGTCAGCTGCGATAGATATACTAAACGAACTCATGGAAGAGTAATAAAAAAAGTAAAGTGTATTAGTCACAAAAAAAGTTCGCCAAAAACCCATCAACCTTCGAAATGAAAAAGTCAATACTTCTAGTATTTGCTATTCTGCTGTATAGCGGTAGCATAGTACATGCACAAAATCCAAAGTACGAAAAGAAGATTATTCAGGCTGATGCAGCTTATGAAATTGGAGACTATAAAAAATCTCTCAAGTATCTGGAGAAGAATAAAAAGAAGATTACAAAAAAGCTGGGTGCAAGTAATGAATACATTGCACGAACCTTACTAAAGGAGGCTAAATCAAAAGTAGCGCTCGGAGAAGTTTTGGTTGTCCCTAACCTGATTTCAAAAGGTCTTGAAACAAGCAAGAATGTTAGTGGTGAACAGTCTTTAGCATACGCAAAAAATAATCTTACCGCGGCCAAAGTATGGATTGAGTATGGTCATCTAAATAATGCTCAATCGCGCTTAGAAACAGTTAAAAGTGTTTTAGAGGCTTTGGGGCAAGAACAAAAAGGACTAGAGGTAGAAATCAATCTCAACCTTGCAAAGGTGTATACCGGTAAGGGTTTTTATAATGAATCTTTGAAACTGATCGAAGAACAAGTAGAATACATTATGGGCAGAGCCGTTCGTAAGGTTACAGAAGTAGATGGGTCCGGAAATCTCAAAACAACCAAGCTTTCAACTGAAGAATTTCAAGATAGGGCAAAAACAGCAGCACAATTGCTAACCTTAAAAGCCTACACCACTGGTAAGCTAGGAGAAGTTCAGGAGGCGGATAATCAGTTCCGTTACGCAAGCGATTGGATAGACAAGAATTTAAGTAAAAATGATATTACGTATCTGGAAAATGATTTCTACCTAGCCAGCATGTTCGATGAAAATCAGGCAGGCACAGGAGAAGCCTTTTTTATTAAAAATTATGAGCGGGTTAACAGGAACATTGTTAAAAAAGCAACTCCTACTCATCTTTTAAATACAAAAACTCAACATAACTTAATAAGAGCTTATGATCGTGAAAATCAAACGGCTAACAGAAAAAGACAAGCGGCTGAATTTGAAAAGCTCATCAAAGGCTACTTTGGAAGGCAAAACATCCATTTTTTAAAGTATGATGCACTGGAATTAGATTTAAAATTATCTAATAACAGGACTCGTAATCTCCAGGGTAAAGCCACATCAATACTGGCTAATACTAATGTTCTACCAAAAGATCATCCATTTCGTATAGAGCTGAACGATTTTGTGTACGACGCCTTAATCTCCAATGAAGATATTGCCCCAGCTAAATATTATCTCGATAGAAACCTCGAATTAGCCAAAGAAATCTATGGTGAAAGCTCTTTGATATATGGTTTTGCTCAAATCAGGCAAGCAAACCATGCACTAAAATTCCTGGATAATCTTCCACTCGCTAACGAGTTATACCAAAAATATTTTTTCGATTTAGTGGAAAAAGAAATTACTCCTGGACATACGGAATATCTGAGTATTATGAGTAGTCTGGCTGAGTTATACGTAGCTCTTGATCAATATTCAAATGCGGATAATGTGCTAGACAAAGCATTAGATGCTGCGAGAAGAAAATTCGATAATAAAGATATTGAATACGCTAAAGCACTCAATAAAATTGCTCAGCTTCAAATTCAAATCGGTGAATACGAAGAAGCCTCAACAAATATTAATCAGGCATTAGAAATATTCGCGAATGAAAAAGGCAAAGAAAATAATGTTTTCCACGCGGAACTTTACGAAACCAATGCCCGGCTACTGGCTATTCGAGCTTTGTATGATGAGGCAGAAGCTGCATTATCAAAAGCAGATAAGCTATTCAGGAAAGCGGATAAACTCTCTTCAGGAAAAGCGATAAGCACTTCGGAAGTAGACCTAATTAAGCTTTATATCGATATTGGAAGCTTTTCTGTTGCCAATGAATTAATAGACGAGGCTATTCTTGATACGGAACAGAAATACGGTAAGAAGTCCAGAAAACTAATTAACCTGCTAATTGAAAAAAGTCGTCTGGATCTCATCAATGGAGATTATACGGACGCAGAAAAAACGGCTCGAAGGGCTTCCGATATTTCATTGGAGATTTATGGTCCAAATTCCACAAAAACTTCTCAAACCTATGAAGTGTTAGGCGCCGTCTACACAGCAATAGGTGACTACGAGAAAGCGGAAGACAATGCTTTAAAGACCATAGAAATCAAAAAAGAGCAATTTGCCAAAGATCATATAGATGTAGCTAAAAACCTTTCGCAACTAGCATTGATCAAATACCATAAAGAAGATCCGGCAAGTCAAATAGAAGATCTCTATTTAGACGCAAAAGAGATCATCATTGAAAAACTAGGCTATCAAAGCCCTTTACTCGCTCAAACGCTGAAAGATTTGGCTGCCCTTTATATAAGATCAGGGAGAACAGATGAAGCCTTTAATCTCTTGGATCAATCCCAGAGAATATGGGAAAATAGATTAGGACGGAGAAATAATGTAAACCTTGCAGGGATCTACGTACTAAAAGGTGATATCCACTACTATCAGTACAATTATCAGCTGGCCCAAGAAAAATACGAAGATGCCAGAAAAGTATATCGAAAAGTATTTAATGAATCGCATCCTAACTATGTGAAGGTAATCTCGAAACTGAGCAAAGTCGATTATATGCAAGGCGACAAGAAAAAGAGTCGTAGATACATAGAAGAAGCTTTATTGAACTACAACAACTTTATAAAAAATTATTTTCCCGCTCTAAGCGAAAGGGAAAAAGCCAAGTTCTGGAATACCATCAAAAGCGATTTTGAGTTCTATAACACTCTTGCTGTAGAATTAGCGGAAAGCGACGATGAGATACTGGAGAACATTTATAATAATGCCATTACAACGAAAGCCATTCTCTTGAACTCTTCTATAAAAATGAGAGAGCGAATTGTTAACAGTGATGATGAAGAGCTCAAAGCTAAATTTGCTCAGTGGTTAAGCCAGAAAGAACTACTGACCAACATCATATCCATGAGCGAAGAGCAATTGATCGAGAATGGGGTCAATAGAAATGCTATAGAAAGCGAAGTTGAACTTTTAGAGAAAGAACTCAGTGAAAAATCCGAGCTTTTTGCAGAAAGCTTCGAAGATCAGGTGCTGACCTGGGAAAACGTAAAACAGGCTCTAAAACCTAACGAGGTTGCATTGGAGATGATTAGATTTAGACATTTTGATCATGTTTTCACAGACTCTGTTCAGTATGCTTTACTTTTCTTGAAAAACGAGAAAAATGCTGAACCAGAACTAGTTCTCTTAAACAATGGGTATGAATTAGAGAATAAATATTTAGGTGGGTATAAGAATAGCATCAAATTCAAACTCAGGGATCGGTTTTCTTATAACCAGTATTGGAAGCCTATAGCCGATCAAATTGGGAGTTCAGCCACACTCTTTCTATCAGCAGATGGTGTTTTCAATCAAATCAACTTGGAAGCTATTCCTACTGGTCGCGATAGCTACGTACTCGATAATTCAAATATTATTTTAGTCAGTAACACTAAAGATATCTATCTAAATCGTAAAAAAATAGAGCAAGAGCCTGAAGAAAATAAAGCCATATTATTCGGTAATCCTGACTTTTACGTTTCAGCAGATCAGAACACAAGGAGAACGATTAGCCAATTACCCGGTACACAACTCGAGATAGAACAGCTTAAGGGTTTACTCAATCAAAAAGATTACTCAATCAAAGATTATTTAAGTGTAGAGGCGAGCGAAGAGGCGATAAAGCAAGTAAATAATCCAAAGATATTTCACATCGCTACACATGGGTTCTTTACCCCAACAGCAGAAGTGAAAGAAAACTTGGATAATATTGAGCTAAGTGAAGCTGAGGCAGCAGAAAATCCATTATTGAGAACAGGGCTTTTACTTAGTGGGGCAGGAGATCTTTTGAATAAGACTGACTTCAACTACAATATTGAAAGTGGTATCCTTACCGCTTATGAAGCTATGAACCTCAACCTGGACTATACGGATTTGGTTGTTTTAAGTGCTTGCGAAACCGGATTAGGCGATTTGGCTATAGGTGAAGGTGTATATGGATTACAAAGAGCATTCCTTGTAGCTGGTGCTAAAAATCTGATTATGAGTCTCTTCAAAGTATCTGATGAAGCTACCCAAAAGCTTATGGTTAAATTTTATCAAAAATGGCTGGAAACAGGCGATAAAAGAAATTCATTTATAGAAGCGAAGAAAGAAATTCGTAATGAATATCAAGAGCCTATCTTCTGGGGTCCTTTCATCATGATGGGCATGGATGAGTAAAATCAGAGTCCCTTTTATCTAACTAAATAAAAGTGTACTTCGCCCTTTTTCATGCGAGCTTGAGATAATAAACTGCCTTAGTTTATCATGATTGTTTAATTTGA
This sequence comes from Bacteroidota bacterium, assembly GCA_039030555.1. Classification (GTDB taxonomy): domain Bacteria; phylum Bacteroidota; class Bacteroidia; order Cytophagales; family Cyclobacteriaceae; genus JBCCDY01. The sequence continues at coordinate 359,259 of JBCCDY010000003.1, read as the reverse complement.
GATCAAAATTTTAGTTATGAAACTATTGATCTCAATTATTCTAAGCGGTCTTTTTTATTCAGTTGCCTTATCTACTCCCACTAAACTGATCGTGCGGGCCAAAGCGAAAGACGCTAAATTTATAGGCTCATCTATTGGAGGTGCCAAAATCATTATTCGCGATGTCGTTAGCGGCGAGGTATTATCACAGGGGCTTACAGAAGGAAGTACAGGAAATACTCAGCTTATCATAAGAGAACCACATAAAAGATATACTCCAATCACAGATGAAGCAACTGCTAAGTTTGAAACGACTATTGATCTTGAGGAGCCTTTACTTATTGAAGTAGAAGCCATAGCCCCTTTCAATCAAAAACAAGCTTCTGTTTCAGCCTCAACTCAGTTATGGCTGATACCAGGGAAAGACATAGTAGGAGAAGGTTTAATTCTGGAGATACCTGGATTCGTAGTAAATATTCTTTCTCCTCAAACTCATGAAAGCATAAGTATAGAAAATCAAAACCTCACGATAAGAGCAAATGTCGTTATGATGTGCGGTTGTACAATTTCAGAAGGAGGTTTATGGGATTCAAACAAGATTGAAGTGGAAGCGACAATTGGTAGATCAGGGAAAATAATAGAAACCATCCCAATGGAAATCACCGAAAAGGTAAACACCTTCGAAGCTGATCTGGAATTTAGTGAGGCCGGACTTTATCAAATTACGGTATCTGCTTATCAAAAAGAAACAGGTAATACAGGAGTGGATAAAGTGAATTTTATAGTTAGATGAAATATAAAGGCATAAAAAAAGGGTGAAGCAAAGCTCCACCCTTCAATATATAGCAACCTAAAACTTACTTGTTCAAATTATTTCTTTCAATGAAATTATTTCTCATGATCACGAAATCTTCTACATCAGGAGAAATTTCAATCGCTTTTTCATAAGAAGTCAAAGCATCTACTAATAGATTGTTGTTTTCATAAAATGATGCAAGAACCAAGTAGCTCATCGCAGTTCCATCAGTAGTTTCAGCTTTAAGACCTTCTAATTCATCCATTACGGGCTTAGCATCTTCACCAGCTAATCTTTGGATTCCTATATCACCCGACTTAATATCTTCACTACCTTTCAAGCTAACATTCATAATCACTAAACGCTCATCTTTCAAGCCAGGAGTTTCAAAATTAAGATCGATAGCAGTTTTCTGAGTTTCTTCTTCCATGATCACTTCATCGAACATATTTTTTAAAGTAACTACATAAGTAGCATTATCTTCAACATTACTCCAGCTGATCTTAGCCTCAGGATTCAATACCTCTACTGTACTAGGTGTAAATACCTTTAATGGAGTTTGTCCATCTACAGCTCGAGTTACAGCTCCTGTTGCTGTTAAATTACCACCATTACTAGCAGTCATTTTGTTAAGAACGAAATCAGCATACTTGCTGGCTACACTTGAAGAGCTTGAGTTCAAATTAGAAGCCAATTCATTTATATCTACTAAACCAGCATTCTTTAATTCATACGTCTTACCAGTTTTGTGTACTAGACCGATGTAAGCATCTTCTGTTACTTTAAGTTCATCTCCATTGTTTAATGTTGAACCTGTTTTAACCGGTTTCCAAGAACCGTCTGTTTTTACTTGGCTTTCGCCTCTATTTGCCAATACTTTGAACACATAATTCTGTGCGTTCGCAGTATTCCACGCAAACATGACAAGCGTAAAAAGAATGGAATAAAGGGTTTTCATCTTACTTAATTTGATTGTTAATAATTATTTCTTTCTAAAAATTTCAATGCTAGATCTCTATTCAAAAGCTGTTGATCTCCTCTTAATATCACCAAACTCCTTTTGGTAACCTCTTCAAATTTAATCAACATATTGTATAAGTGAAACTTTTTCATTGATTTTTCATATTTACACATATATACTTTTCACAAATAAAAGGTAACCTTAATGCAAATAATTCTTTAAATATTTCTATTTAATTTGATCTTGGCTTGAAAAGAAGCCTTCTCTGTTCCTTATTAAATAGGTTCTTTAAAACGCCATTATATACCTCAATAAGATCTCCAGACAGTAATATAGCCACTATCGCCAATGTTAAATCAAGTTTCAAACTGAATACATGAAAAGCATAGACAATGATCAGAACAATCAATAGAGCTTCGATCAATTGAATGACCTTAGTAATGCCATCGTACCATTTTGGGAGTTTCCTGTAAATCTGTAAAAACAAGAGAACGTTAATAAAACATAAAATAATAGCAAAAATCACTCCCTGTTCCTGAGACATATTCCCCACATAATCTTCATTTAAAATCATTGCAGCTATGTTAGCATGAACCACAGGCCCATACATGTCCGGATTAGCTCTTCCTGCCGGCTTTTTATTAATCGGGGTATAAAATTTATCATCCCATGATGTATCGAAAAGGTTATTACCCAGATAACCTATAATTACAATTTTATCTTTTAAAAGATCTTCAGTAAAGTTTTCAGTGAGTATGTCTACGTAATCAAGCGCAAAAAAACGACCTCCATATTGTGCTGCACCTGCCTGGTAGGGGTCTACAATATTCCCTCTGAAATTAATAACCTCGTACTCATTATCACGTCCCAAAAATTTCTCTACTTTTTTAGGCGCTATATAACTGGCAAGTTGTGCTCCAAAAGCTATTTCCTCTAATCCATTTACGGTTCTTTTCGGTGGAAATCTCCTCACAACCTTCATATCCTCCTGATGAGCAGCATTGGTTTCAAGGTTGGCTATTGCGGTCTTAGCATTGATTAAGAAGGTATCGTGCGAATAAAAAAACTCTTCAAAAGTATCCGTAGACTCGTCATATCCTTCCACTCTACTTACCATAACCAGATTATCAATATTACTTAAGACCTTTGATAAAAGGCTATCCGCTACCGGGTCCTCTTCCTTGAGAACCGGGAAAAAGGAGTCAATCCCTACGGCTGCCGGATCGTATTTACCAACTATCCTAACCACTTCAGCTATTAATCCTCTTCCTCCCTCAGGTGGGCCAAAGTTAACCAGCACTACATTTGTATCGGCAGGAGGCTCGGTTCTTAACTGAGAAAAGACATAGTCTGTAAATTCGAAATCCGATAAGGCATCTCCTACCGGATCCAATACATCGAAGATTCTGAAGGCTGACAGACTAAAAATGCCAAAGATCATAAAAAAGATAAAGGCTGTTGCCAGTATTCCATCTATCCATAGTTTAAGTTGGCCTTTTCCATCTTTAATACTGAATTTCATAAAAGTTCGGTTAGGTTTATTTTGAGCTTATTAAGATTGTATATCGAAGATTATATTGGCTTTCCAGACGTTTTTTCTCTCGCAAGTATCAATTAGATTTAGAACTAAAATAAAAAATATTAATTAGGAAGGTGAAATAGATATCACAACAGAGGTTTATATGCTTTCCCTTCTTACTGATTATGCCTACTAAAAGACTTCATAAGAGTGAATACCTAGATGGGATTGAAAATGGTAATCGACTTATTCTTAGTCGTGCAATTACACTCATTGAAAGCAAAAGAAAGGAAGATCAGGAATTATCTAAGGAAATTTTAGATTCTATTGTTACTAATAAAACTTCATCTGTTAGAATAGGTATTACAGGAGTTCCGGGAGTTGGAAAAAGTACCTTTATAGAAAGTTTTGGCTCGTACCTTACCAATAAGCTAAACAAAAAAACTGCTGTCTTAAGTATAGATCCTTCCAGTCAAATATCGAAAGGGAGTATTCTCGGGGATAAAACCCGGATGGAACGCTTAAGTAAAAATCCTCGTGCTTTTATCAGGCCATCGGCCACTGGAAATTCCTTAGGTGGTGTGGGTGCAAAAACGTACGAAATAATCAGATTGTGTGAAGCGGCAGGCTTTGAAATCGTTTTAGTAGAGACCGTTGGCGTTGGGCAATCCGAAACGGTCGTTAAAGGAATGGTTGATTTTTTTCTTCTGCTTATGATTACAGGAGCCGGAGATGATTTACAAGGTATAAAAAGGGGAATTATGGAAATGGCCGATATGATTGCCATTACCAAAGCAGACGGAAATAATTTAGAAAAAGCGCAAAGAACCAAAACTGAACTGAAATCAGCACTTCATTTTTTTCCACCTAAAGAGAATAACTGGTTAACGGATGTTGAAGTCTGTTCAGCACTTAAGGGTACTAATATCGAATCCATCTGGGATAACATAGATAATTTCAAAAAACAGATGCTGGCAAATGATTGGCTCATTAAAAACAGGAAGAACCAGGCGCTCCAATGGATGCACAACACCATACAATCTGTTTTAAAAGAAGAGTTTTATTCGAGTCAGGAAATCAAGAAAGAGCTTGAAAATACAGAGTTGCAGGTTGAAAATGGTGAGCTCAGTGCATTAACCGCTGCTAAAAAGCTCCTAGCTCTATTCATGAAAGAAGCTTAAGATTCCAATTATGCTGTCTTTTATATAGTCGTTCATGTAAGTTCCTGCTAAAGATTTCAGTCGTAAATAAAAAATAGCCTAGGTTATAAATTGATTTCGTGCCTTAGCTCTGATTGAAAGTTGAACTATTAAAATCCTGATTTCTTTTATATATCTGTAAACCAGATAATTACATGATCTGATAATTGGACACGATTAATTTATTCTTCCTCCATCTCCCTAGATGAAACTTTACATTTCGGTAAAATAAAAAACTGTAACATCCTTTCGAATATTCAAGGGTTTAGAATTAATAATCTACATAGCTTTTCAATACCAAAACAAAATTAACATGTTATGAAACCTACAGATTACACCGTAGGAGAACTGTGCCCTTTCCTTTATAAAGGTGCTCGTTTCCTCTTTTTCCTTTGTTTACTGAATTATCCATTTCTGCAGCTTAATGCACAGTCTCCTATTATTGAGGGGGAGTTGCGAAAGTGGCATAAAGTTACCCTGACCTTTGATGGGCCTAGTACTTCTGAAACCGCAACGCCAAACCCATTCTCAGATTATAGTCTTAACGTTACTTTTACTAAAGGAAGTAAAACATATGTAGTACCCGGCTATTTTGCCGCCTGTGGAGATGCTGCAGAAAACAGTTGTACTTCCGGAGATAAATGGCGGGTTCATTTCGCTCCCGACGAAGAAGGTGCATGGAATTACAGTGTTTCCTTCAAACAAGGAAATGATGTTGCCATAAATGGTGGAGGATCTTCGGTGAGTGGACTTGATGGCTTTAGCGGATCACTGAACATAGCCACTTCTAACAAAACCGGGATTGATAATCGGGCTAAAGGTCGTTTGCAATATGTGGGTGAGCATTACCTGCAAATTCCTGAAACAGGCGAATGGTTTTTTAAAGTTGGTGCCGATGCTCCCGAGAATACGCTAGCTTATGAGGATTTTGACGATGTTCCTAATAAAAGTGGCCGTCGAAAAAGCTGGGCGCCACATCAACAGGATTATGATCCTTCCGATGCCTCTGAATTTACATGGCAATCCGGAAAAGGAACAGAGATTCTCGGTATGGTTAAATACCTTTCTGATCAGGGAATGAATGTATTTTCCTTTCTAACCTTCTCTTTATCTGGTGATGACAAGAATATTTTTCCACATCTTCTAAAAGTATCTGTTTCTGAATACAATGGACTAAGTAATGATGCCCAGTGGAATAGCGGAGTGCATAAAGACCGCTTTGATGTTTCACGAATGGATCAATGGGAAAAGCTTTTTGAGTACTCCGATAAAAAAGGAATGTATCTCCATATCAAAACGCAGGAAACTGAAAATGACCAGCGTATGGATGGAGGAAATGTCGGGAGGGAGCGCAAACTGTATTACCGTGAACTTATAGCTAGATACAGCCACCATCTGGCTTTAAACTGGAATACAGGTGAGGAAAACTCACAAACAGGAGCCCAGGAAGTCGCTATGGCCGAGTTTCTTGCTTTTATCGATCCATACAATCATAATAGGGTAATGCATACTTATCCAGGACAAAAAGATCGTTATAATAACCTGACTGGAAGTCAGTCAGAATATACCGGTGCTTCTTTACAAAGTGGAATAAACCAAGTACATAATGATACCCGAACCTGGGTTCAAAATTCCAGAAACGCAGGCAAAAAATGGGTTGTTGCCAATGATGAGCAAGGTAGCGCACAAAGTGGCGTAAATGTAGATGCAGACTACCCTGATAATCAGCTCCCGGAAAACAGAGGTCAAAGTGATAATAGGGAAGCTGTAAGAAGACAGGTACTTTGGGGAAATATGTTAGCCGGAGGTGCTGGGGTAGAATACTACTACGGCTACCAGACTGGGTGCGACGACCTGGATTGTCAGGATCACCGCACCAGGGAAAGCAAATGGGCTGATGCCAGAGTAGCTAAAGATTTCTTTAATACATATCTGCAAAGCTTCGCTACTGCTATGGTTAACAATGACGGACTAACCACCGATAATCAGGATTATGTATTTCAGAAAGAAGAAGAAATATATGTAATCTACCGGCCGTCAGGGGGGTCTATTGCTATTAACCTACCAACAGGAAACGATAATTATCAGCTCCAATGGTTTGATCCGATTACCGGAAACATGCAGAACCCAACGTCAATAGGTACAAATCTGGTAGCTCCCAATAATAATCAGGACTGGGTTGCACTAGTTCAAAACAATAGTATTATAAACGAACCTACAGCACCTCAAGTACTTTTCATTCGAGGAGGAGAAGGCTCAGGAGGATTTTTTGAAGGCGGTTCGGACGAACAGCTTGCTGATATCAACAACTTTCAAACCTTTGGTGGAAACCATGGCTGGGGAGAGCTCGCCGCTTTACTTGAATCGGAAGGTTACGAACTTACTCAGGTCATTGAAGGTCCAGGCGGAGATAGTCCGGTTGAATTAGAAAACATGGACCTTGATCAATACGATGTAATCGTGTTCGGCTCGAACAATGCTACTTATGGAGAAGCCGCTGTCGATTCTGTAATAGGATATCTCAAAAACGGAGGCTCTGCTTTGTTTATCAGTGATGCAAACTTCGGGGCTGATTGGAATGATGCTTCCAATTCCGACAACAATTTCTTATCTGAAATAGGATGGGAAATGAATCAGGATAGGGGAACTTATAACCTCACCGACTTTTTAGATCCCGGTCATCCAATACTTGAAAATGTGAGCATTTTTGGAGGCGAAGGCGTCACACCAATCACTGTTGTAGATTCGACTATAGCAGGAGTAAACACATCCATTTTGGTTCGGGTGCCTACCAATCAAAATGTCGGAAGATTAACCATCGGAACAAATAGAGGCCCTTCAACAGCGAGTACACCTCAGGACGCTGTTCTTGTTATTGCTGAAGTAGAACAGGGAAGAGTGGCAGGGCATTTTGACCGTAATACCTTCTTCAATTTGAATGGAGCAGGAGGTCGTGACCTCAATAAACTAGACCATATAACATACGCCATAAATCTATTCAACTGGTTAGCTGGTATAGACACAACCTCTAACCAATCTCCTGCTAATGAATCCCCGACTGTTTCCATTCAGAAACCGGTTGATGGTGCTGAATTCTTAACTGGTGATGATGTTAATATCGAAGTAGAAGCATCAGACAATGATGGAACGATAGAATTGGTTTTATTCTTCGATGGACAGACGCTTATTGCGCAAGATTCCATCACACCCTACTCATTCACTATAGAAAACGTTGATGTGGGTAGCTTTACAATCCGTGTAGTGGCTACGGATAATGACGGAAGTTCAAGCGAAGCAGAAGTCTCTTTCACAGTTGTTGAGCCATTTGTTACATTTACGATTCCAGGACTAGTTGAAGCGGAAGATGCCAATACTTTATCTGGTAGCGTGAGAGCGGAGAATACACCTGGCCCTATCGATCAAAATCTTGGTTTTATAAGAAATGGTGATTTTGTAGAATATGAAATCGGTGTGAACCAGGCCGGAAATTATCAAGTAGATTTTTCGGTATCCAGCAGAGGTTCTGGAGGAGATATTGACTTAGTTATTGATGGTGCCGAAATTGGAAGCGTCTCTGTTCCTGTAAATGGCGAATGGCATGAATATTCTATACAATCTACTACGGTCTTTCTGGATAGTGGTATTCAAACGCTAAAGCTTGATTTCGTTGGCCCTAATGGATTCCTGTACAACATTGATAATTTCACGTTTACCGAGGAATTGGGGGAGATCGTAGTAACGGACATCAACCTACTCAACTGTCCCGATTCTTTGATTTTGGGTGAAATGGTTGACCTGGATGTCGAAATTATCCCGGCCAATGCGACCAATCAAACGTTAGCTTTTACTACGAGTACCGGAATAGGAATTGATTTTTTAAGTGGTGAGTTTACTGCCGAGCTTGTAGGTGAGATCACCATATTTGTAACCAGTTTTAGTGATGGAGCTGTATTCGACCAGTGTTCCATTATTATTCTCGATTCTATTGCTCCGAACTTACCTCCTATTGCAAACGCGGGTCCCGACCAATTTGTAGTTGATCAGGACCGAAACGGAAACGAGCTCGTCACTCTGGACGGATCAGCTTCCTTTGATCTGGATGGAAGTATCCAAAGTTTTAGATGGACTTTAAATGACAATGAAATCGCAAGCGGGGCAACACCAACCTTAAGCCTTACATCAGGGGTCAATATCATTACACTGGAAGTCACTGACGACATGGGTAGCACAGCTACAGACCAGGTAGAAATTACTGTAGACGAAATCCGGGTTACAGATCTAAATTTTATCAATTGCCCGACCGAACCTTTATTTATAAGCGAAACGATAGATCTGGATGTTGAAATCCTACCAGCTAATGCAACTAACCAAACGCTAGCTTTTACCACGAGCACCGGAACAGGTATTGATTTTCTGGATGGCGAATTCACTGCGGAAGTTGCAGGAGAGATCACCATAAATGTGACTAGTTTCAGCGATGGATCTGTATCAGAGCAATGCATCATTACCATACTGGACCCTACCGATACAATACCTTCGCAAGAAACCAGTTTCTTTTTAGTGGATGCCGGAGCTGATGTTACCATACGAGCTTTGGTTGAATCCGATGTGATAGATAAATCGATAAATCCATCCAGTCTGAGTATCATTTATGATCCGGGCGTAGCTGTCGCAAGCGTAAGATTTCAATTAAGCGGTGCCGTAAGTAAAGTACAAATAGAAAATGTATTACCTTATGCTTTGAATGGCGATATTAATGGTGATTACAAACCATTCGACCTTCCTTTGGGCAGTTACACTTTGGTCATATCTGCTCATGATGCACCACAAGCCGGAGGAAATGTAATTCTTAGAGATACTATAGAATTTGAGGTAGTTGAAAATAGTGGTTCAGCTTCAACCCGAACTAGCTCATTAGGCATCGATGCCGCAAATTCATTGCAGTCTTTATCGGAAATTACATTATACCCTAATCCAGCAAGAGATCATTTCAAATTAAGCAACATAGAAACGGATGATTTCCAGCAAGTTTTGATCTATAATGAAATTGGTATCATGGTCAAATCAGTTGAATTGACCAGCTCGGATCGTGAAATTGATATTCGAGAACTGGACTCAGGGCTTTATTTCGTGAGATTAGGCAGCTCAAAGAATACCTTGAGGTTTTTTAAAGAGTAATATCTAATAAATACTACAAACAGCATCGGAAATTTCTGATGCTGTTTTTCTTTTATCACTTTTTAACCCTACTGTAAAATTATATCTCCATCGATTTTAAGCTCATGGTGAAGCTTTCTCGCCACCTTTAAAGTTATATCCCTCTTACCTTTTAAGTACTCGCTTACCCTCGCTTTTGGTATCTGAAGTTTTTCAGCAAGGTCGGTTTGTTTTAGGCCCATTTCATACATCCTCAATTTGATAACATCTAACAGTAATGGAGTTTCAATTTTGAAATTAGCATCTTCAAAATCAGCGACCAGATCGGAGAGACGATCCAGCATCACAAATTCAGGATTATCATAAGATTGATTGTCACCTACAGTAACAATCAACTCATTAATTTTTTTTAGAGCCTCATTGTAATCTCGTACATTGTTGATAGACATCATATCAAACCTCTTTTACATTTAATTTATCGTACTCTGAATGAGTACCAATCCATCTTACATACACTTTCTGAGAAATGTAAATTATAATTGCCACAAGCCTGAAATCACTTCCCTTAATGTTAAAAACAACTCTATTGTTACCAACGTAATCGGCACTTTGATAATCGTTTTTCAATTGATTCAAATTCATCCATTTCACCTTATTTACCTTTTGATACCACTCTTCCAAGGCAACTTTAGCGACAGCATGTTTTTCGTAAAAATCAATTAGCTTTTTTCGGCTTACGACCCTCAAGAAAATAAAGTTACACTAAATGTAACTTTATAACAAAAATTAACCTCTTACATTCCATCTCCCAAACCAGTATTTAGCATCCTGCTCTTTAATTCCTTCATCCGTTTTTATCTTGAATTGATACTTTCTGTAGTAAGCCTCATCAAGTATGGGATCTAGCTTTTTCTTGAAAATAGGCCCATCATAAACAAATGAATGATACTCTCCATTTTCACCACATAGATCAACATCCTTATTTTTTAAGATTTCAATGGATAGATCTTCACCTATTTCAGATTTAGAAAAATACTTCGAATCAGCAGCACAAATTTTTGACTTGAATCCAGCATTTAAAAAGTCTCTAAGAACATCTTGACTATTCATATTCCATAATGGATAGATGCCTTTCAGTCCTGTTTTTTCAAGCATTTGATCACGAAATGATTTTAAATCCTCCAGAAAGACATCTCCAAAAGCAATGTATTCAATGCCCATCTCTTTTAGCTTTCTGAAGAGCTGGACCAAGTTTTTATTATAATCCTCCGGGCTAGTAAAAACTTTTTCAAGTGGGACACCCAAAGTTTTTACCTGCTTTTCAATCAGCTTATGATGTATTCCATGAAGGTTAACTTCTTCGGTTTCCTGATCGAAAACAGTGAATAGCTTCACCACTTCATATTCAGAATTCTGAAGTAGTTTATAAAGTGCAAAAGCCGAATCTTTTCCGCCGCTCCAGCTTAAGGCCAATTTCATATTTGATAACTCAACTCAAACTTTATGACTTCACCATATTCGATCTTGGTCCTGAAAGTTTCAGCTGGCTCAATCTTATCGATAATGGTCATAAACGCTCTGATGACCCCAGCATGCGTGACCACAATGGCCCTTTCCAGTTTTTCTGTGATAACCTTATCTAAAAATGTTTTAGAGCGGTAAACCACGTCTTTATAATTTTCACCTCCGGGACACCTCACATTAACAAAATCATTCATCCAAACGGATAGGTGTTCCTGATTAATATCGTTCCATGCTTGCATTTCCCAATCACCAAAATTCATTTCCTTGAGTGAGGAGTCATAAACGACATGATCGGAAAGTGCGCTGGCTAAATAAGAACATCGTTTTAGAGGACTGGAAAAAACATATTCACTTCTGGTCCTGTTCGGGATTTTACTTTTTACCTCATCAAATTCTTCTAAAAAAGTATTGGCAAGTGGCAGGTCCGTTTGACCGTAACAGATTCCTTCTTTTACAAAAGGAGTGGTATGTCTTACAACCAGTAATTCCATATCAATACAGAACTTAAATAAAACCCCAATTCACATATCTGTTGTGTGGCTCCAAGACAATCGCCGGTATACCCCCCAATGTTCTTTCTAAATTTATAAGCCATATAAAAACTGAATAAAAGTAGAATAGGTATGACGGTTATGATGATCCAATTTCTGAACAATAGAAGTGTTGGCAAAGCAATAACGAAACTGAGAATTACCGACCTTGCAGGCATTCCATCTGCGACAGGCTTAGTTTTGGAGCCTTCTGAAGTAACATGAGGTAAATAGGTAATTAAGGTAGACGCAAAAAAACGACTGAAGGTATGTGCTGAAATTATACTGAATGGAATAAAGTGTATAGGTAACTCATGAATAGCCTGGTATTTAAGCAATAAAATAAGTATTAACCCGACTGTCCCGTATGTCCCCAGACGGGAATCCTTCATAATAGTAAGTTTCTGCTCTTTTGTCCAGCCTCCTCCAAACCCATCAAGCACATCTGCAAATCCATCCTCGTGAAATGCTCCTGTGACCCATATTGTAGCGATCATGCTTAGCAATATGGATATGGATTGGCTGAAAAGCTGCGCAGATAAGGTAAAAACAAGAGCTCCTATCGCCCCCACTATAACTCCGATAGCTGAGAAGTATCGTGTGCTTTTATTGATGTATTCTGGTGAATGATCAACCCAGGAAGGGCATGGAATCCTAGTATAAAACATGAGTGCCGTAAAAAAGACCCTTATCTCCTCTTTGATCATTCCGTTTTATTTGAAACGTTGGCCGACTCAAACGAGGACATTTCATTAAGAAACAAAACAGCCGATTTAACTAACGGAAATGCCACAGCGCAACCTGTACCTTCGCCAAGCCTCATCCCAAGATCTATTAATGGTTTTGACCGTAAATAATCTAGCATCTTCCCATGTCCAGATTCATCGGAAACATGAGTAAATATGGCATACCCCAATACTTTAGGGTTCATTTTGTAAGCCACTAGAAAAGCAGAGGTAGCTATAAAGCCGTCCACCAATACTACCATTTTATGTTCTGCAGCAGCCAGATATGCTCCTGTCATCATCACGATCTCAAAGCCGCCGTATGTGCTCAGGACTCCAATGGGATTGGATTCATCAATGGAATATAGTCCTTTAGCTTTCTTTAAAACTTCAATCTTTCGCTTAAACCCGGAATCATCAATACCTGCACCTCTTCCAACACACTCTTCCACGGATAACTCACACAATACACTCATAATTAAACTGGCCGATGAAGTATTACCGATTCCCATTTCACCTAGCCCAATCGTATTACAACCATCATCAGATAGCTCTTTAATGAGTTCCGAACCTTTTTGGATCGCAAAAGCACATTGTTCTTCGGTCATCGCAGGACCATTTAAAAAATTACGAGTTCCTTCACCTATTTTATGCTCTATAAGATTAGGATGAAATGGCAGTTTGGGTTTAACTCCCGCATCAATGACTTTTAGTTTTAAGCTATGCTGTCGGGCAAAGACATTAATGGCCGCACCTCCTTCAAGAAAATTCAACACCATTTGAGCTGTAACTTCCTGGGGATATGCACTTACTCCTTCTTCAACTATACCATGATCTGAAGCAAAAACCAGAATATGAGGATTCTCAATTTTGGGATGAGTTGTGTTCTGAATTAGAGCTATTTGAGTTGCCAATTGCTCCAACTTTCCCAATGATCCTACTGGCTTAGTTTTAGAGTCTATTTTTAGAAGAATTTCATCCTCAAGCTTATGGTTTAAAGGTTCGATATTGAAATTGGATATCATTCGACTGGTTTTAGCTTTAATGGAATTCCTGAAACCATCATAGTCACTTCGTCTGCCTGCTCAGCAATATGTTGATTCATCCAACCGTGCAGGTCTACAAAAGCTCTCCCAATTTCGCTATCGGCATGAAGCCCTAAACCAATTTCGTTGGTTACAAAAATCCATGTTTTACTTTTTTGGATTTGATTAAGCTCCTGCTTAGCTGACCCTAAACTAATTTCAGAATCATATTGGTGTTTGGAGAAAAAGTTATTGAGCCAAAGCGTTACGCAATCGACCAAAATAACTGACCGATCTGTTTCAACTTCTGAAATACGTAATGGAACTTCTAGAAGATCCCACTCCTCTCCTCTATCTTTTTTATGACGATTTACTCTGGCCTGGAATTCTTCATCGTCTTTTTCATTTGACGTGGCTAAATAAAGAGGAAAGTCTGTCAAACTTTTTGCTAAATTTTGAGCGTATGACGACTTTCCTGACCTGGCACCGCCAGTGATCAAATAGATCACCTAAGCTTTAGAAGTGGCTAGCTTCGGAAGCTGAGCTTTCAATAGTTCGAAACTTCCAAACAGGAATGTACAATAAACTAAATCGCTTGTAAGTGTTTGTTTAAAGAAGGGAATAGCAGCAAAATAACAAGTAATTAATCCTTCAATCGTTTTAGGGTACAGTGTTCCACTTGCCCATACTCCGAAATTGGTCAATACGAAGAACAACACTGATGCCGAAAGACTTGCACCTAAAACGTTAAGAGGCTTTACTTTTTTATTCAGCATAATGAAACCCAAAAGGACAATAAGAGCGTAGGTTCCATACTGCCAATAGAAACCATCGTAGAATGCGACAAACCTACCGTAATATCCATAATTCACAATAACATCTCCAATCCAAACAAAAAGCAATGGAATAGCAATTGAGAGCCACCTTCTGGCAATATAAGCGCCACTGAAAAGTGCGACAGCATCCACAGGAGCGAAATTGGAGGGGTGACCAAAAAGAGCAGGACCGAAGAAACGGCTTGCTATAGCTACTGCTATAAACACAACGACAGCTAAAATATTATTGGTTCTATTGTTATCATTCATATCACTTATATCCTTTTTGAACTATAAAAATAAGAAAGAATTAGGGCCTATCCCAGTTGCAAAAGTAGTTATCTGAGTTCCATCGGAAGAATATCTAATACCTGTTCCCGGAGATTGAAACGCATTGCTATCTCCTACATACACATCTCCATTTTCAGGATCTACTCCTATACCGTAGAAGGCAAAGCCTTCTGAAACAAAACTTATAGCCGTTGGTGAGGCTGTTGTTAAATTAACTTCAAAGACATTCGTCAGTCCGGTAAAAGTATCATTGGTCCCCCCTAAAAAGTAAATGATATCACCTGTGTTATTGATGACCATCTTTTCATCGAATCCGTTGACCGTAACACCATCAATCGTATTAACTACGGTATTTGTATTAAGGTCTATTTCAACCAAATTCCCACTAGTACATAACACCCAAAGGTTTCCTGTTGCATCTACAACCATAATCGAAGGACCAAATGGTACGTCTATTTCTGTGGTTATTGTTGAATTAGATCCAGAAGCGTCTAGAACAGTAACCGTTGATCCTCTTTCATTAGCTATATATAATTGATCATCTACAGCGATTATTTCCTGAGGGCGAATACCCAATTCTATAGAATCAATCACTTCATTCGCTTCTAAGTCTACTATCGCCAGGAAAGGATCTGGTGTTTCAAAGTTTTGATCAAATGGCCCCCAATTAGTTACGTAACCAAAGTTGCCTACTCGAGCAAAACCTATAGGGTTAAAAAATCCAGAGGTAATTGAATTTGAAAAAGTTATCTCATTTCCATCTACTGTTAAAATATCAAGTCTATCAGGTGCGTTTGTAACCAAATAAAGATCGTTCTCAACCCTTATTGCATTTTGAATAGTTGCATCCGCATCGAAAACTGTTTGATCTACCGTCTCAGTTGTTACACTAAAGCTGGATAAGCTACCGTTTTCCCTTCCAAAATTTCCCTCATTCACTGATAAAACGATATCGGGCAATGTTTCAAAAGTTGTAACTACACCTAAACCAGTTCCTTCTTCAACAGTAAGATAAGGTCTGATAAAATAAGTAGTTCCCGCATCAAGTCCCTCTATATTGGAAGTAACCTCTCCAATACTGGAAAGAGCACCAAGTTCATTAAAATCATCAGTCAAGGTCGGGTTTTGATTGACAGAAGACCAGACGAAACCATGCTGCACTACTGGAAACTGGGGATCTAATTCAGAAATATCAACAGCCGCACTTATCGAAGTACGATCAATATTAGAAGTCGTTATTTGGCCTATCTCTATATTTGTTTGAAACTCATCAGGTGTTCCTTCATTAAGGATAAAACCATCCCGAAGAATTTCATCATCGTCTTCACAAGAGTTAAATACGACTAAAGACGTTATTGCAGTGAATAAAAGAAATAATCTTAAAAATTGGTATTTCATAGTTATGTTATTGAATGATTAATTGCAAACTGAATTCATAGTTGATTCCGGGCATAGCACGGCTTTCAAAACTTTGGTAATCTGTTTTAAAAAGGTTGTTGATTCGGAATGAAGTTTCTATATCCTGCCCCAAAAAATCGAGTTTAGAAGCTACTGATAAGTTGATTAGAGAGAACTCTGGAAGTGGATCCAATTCATTATTGGTTTCAACAAATCGTTCTCCGGTAAATGAATAATTGACACCGAGACAATAGTTACGCCATTTCAAAGAGTTATATAAATTGACATTCCACAAGGGAGTAAAAGGTAATTGTTTTCCGACTGAACGATCTAAATCGTTTAATGGAAGAAGATTAATTGATTTTGTGAAAGTGGACGAAAGATTGGATTGAAAATTCAGATTCTCGTTGATTTTATGATTCCAACTGAAGTTCAATTCTACCCCTTGCGATCGAACCTCCCTTAAATTTTCGGGGAACCAGAACGATATTCGGTTGCCTTCTTCGTCTTCACCTGAACCTCCCGGTCTCCAGATAATCCAGTTATCCACAAGGTGGTGAAAATAATTAGCCTCCAAACTTAGCGATACATCGTTCCAACGCCCTCTTAATTTACTCCCGACTTCTGCATTTCTGCTTAACTCTGGGTTTAGTCCAAGATTACCTCCCGGATTCCAAAATCGATCGTTCAATGTGGGAAGTCGAAAAGATCGACTTAAATTTCCTAGAGTATGAATAGTAAACCGGTCGTTTTGAAAAATCTTGCTCTCAAAACCCAAGCTTGGACTAAATGCTTTTAAGTCTCCATCGACTATAGGTTGCCGAGCTGTGAATGTTAAATTAACGCCTTTCAATGGGGCGTAGAAAACCCCTCCAAAGATGTCGTTTCTATTTTCTGTAATTTGCCCTTCGTAATTGTTGGCGTTTGCTATTAAGCGGTTCCAATTCGCCCCAATAAAACCAATCAATTTTTGATCCAGAGCCTTCTCCCCTTTTACTGAAGCGTACCAACGGCTCGTCCTAACTTCACTCGAACCATTAAAAAGATTTCTATCATCAGTGTAACCAATTGACGTTTCAAGCTTATTTTGTCCTTGGATATAATTCCAAGTAAGGTTAGTTCGCCAATTTTCATCTTCTAAGTCGTCTTGATTTGAAACATTAGATCTACTTGGTTGAATCTCTCGAAAATTATAATTGTACCACCCGGAGAAACTAATCTTATGATTTGTGTTAACGCTCCATAAAAAGTCTTGAATTGCACCGTAATTCTTATACGCCGCATTTGGTTGCCGTATAGTCGAATCAGCTAGCTGGTAAGGGAAATCATTTTCACTATTTTGAAAATAGCCTTGTGTCGAACTTGAGAGTTTTCCGTTAATAAGTTGGATATGGGCACTCGATCGATAGTTAGAAAAACTACCAATAGATTGACTTATGCTTATTTCATTGTTCGATATGTCATTTAAATCATTACCAAGAGTTATTGAACCACCTAAAGCACCATTACCATAAAGTGAGGCTGCAGAACCATATTGAATTGAAACATTATTAAAAACTGAGGATGGTATGAGATTATAATCCGATTGTCCAAGTGAAAATGAATTGATTTCCATACCATTCCACAATAAGCTTGATCGGGATGGCCCTAGACCACGTATATTGATAGAAGAAAGTTGTCCAGCTGCACCATATTGTAAGAAAAAGACAGATGTATTCTCAGCGATTGTGTTCGCTAAGCTGGAAGAACCTTCTGCAATACGATCTTTAGCAGAAATAGTCTTAATCCTTGTCCCAACAGCATAAACTTCTTCACTAATGTCATTTATGACTACCTCATCCAGAAGTAAGCTATCTGAAATATAGTCTTCTTCTTGAGCCAGAATAACCCTAGCAATTGAAACAAATACGATTAACAAAAAATATCTCATAGCAATATCACTATGAGCTTTTGGTAATTGATAAAGAAAAGATAAGTCTTTCGAAAAACCTTTCCCCTTCACTTTTCACCCGAAAGCTCTGGTAATGAGATTATTGGCAGGTCTCCTGGCTTTCCCATTTCAGAGATTCCTTCCCATCCGCTCCCGAAACATCGGGACTGAACAGTGGAATGATTTGACTCGAAACATCATCCGTCAGCTGACGGATCAGGATTACAGTTGCGGGGACAGCCCCCGATTTACACGGGGTTCCCTTTTAATTCTATGACTTGAAGTCATAGAAACCATTAATCATTACAATATTAAGCAAATTAAAACTGTTCCAAACAATAACTTTAACAAAGCTTGATTAATCTCCCCAATGTTTATGACCTATATCCTTGAGGTTTATAAAATCAAGAGCTATCTTAATACATGAAAGCAGACCAGTTTACAGCTTACTTACAAACATGCAACAACATATCGTAATTATCGGGAATGGTATTTCCGGCGTTACTGCCGCTCGCCATATCCGAAAAAGAAGTGATCACCGCATCACAATGATCTCCAAAGAGACCGATTATTTTTTTTCTCGAACGGCGCTAATGTACATCTATATGGGGCACATGAAATTCGAAAATACCCAACCGTATGAGAATTGGTTTTGGGAAAAAAATAAGATCGACTTAATGAGGGATGAGGTAAAATCCATTGACTTCGAAAACAAAAAACTTTCTCTAGGGAAAAGTGGGACAATGGATTATACAAAACTAGTTCTGGCTGTCGGTTCCAAACCTAATAAATTCGGTTGGCCCGGTCAGGACTTGAAAGGTGTTACAGGAATGTACAGTGCCCAGGACCTGGAGACTATTGAGCAGTATACGGACGGTATTGAAAAAGGGGTCATCGTCGGTGGAGGGTTGATCGGAATAGAGTTAGCCGAGATGCTCCATTCCCAAAAGATAGATGTCTCGTTCTTAGTGAGGGAATCTAGTTTTTGGAACGGCGTTCTACCGGCCCAGGAATCAGAAATGATCAATAAGCATATCTATGAAAATCATATAGATCTTCAACTTGGCACTGAGCTGAAAGAAATATTACCGGATGATAACGGTAGGGTTAGGGCCATCATTACCAGTAAAGATGAGGAGATTCCCTGCCAATTTGTTGGTTTAACAGCTGGGGTATCACCGAATACAGAGTTTTTGAAAGGTTCGCCATTGAAAATAGAGCGCGGCATCGTGATCAATGAGTATATGGAAACCAATGTGGAAGACGTGTATGCAATTGGTGATTGTGCACAGCATACAGCTCCGCCACCTGGTAGACGGCCGGTAGAGCAAGTTTGGTATACAGGCAGAATGATGGGTGAAGTTGTTGGAGCCAATATTTGTGGGGAGAAAATCAAATACAACCCAGGACCCTGGTTCAACTCGGCTAAATTCTTTGATATTGAATATCAGACTTATGGCACTGTACTGGGTAACCTCCAGGAAAACGAAACTGATTTTTACTGGGAACACGAAGATGGGAAAAAGTGTGTTCATGCAGTCTATGATAAAGACTCCAAGAAATTTATTGGGCTGAACAACTTTGGTCTACGCCTGAGACATGAGATTTTCGATAAATGGCTTGAAGAAGAACGTGACATCTATCATGTGATTGAAAACCTTGGTGAAGCCAATTTCGATCCGGAATTCTTCGATCGACATGAAGAAGAAATAATCAAGAAGTTCAATTCGGAACATCCCGAAAAACAGCTTAAATCCAAGTACAAAAAAAGTATCCTTCAAAAAATATTTGCATAAGAAATCATGAAATCAATTCAATTAGCAGGCCTTGGGATATTTATAATTGGCTTCGGAATATTTTTAGCCAGCTTTTTTCTCGAAAAGTATAAGCTTACCGAAGATGTTCTAATGGATAAGATGGGCGAAGAGCGAATGGCCCTTTTTCAGGAAGTAGGGAGCGATATGCTTGGGAAAGACTTTTCATCAAGTTTTCCATTCGTTTCCGAGCTTGAGTCAAATTTTCAGAAAGCCAATGAATTACAGCTTGACCAATACGGTATTAGCGATCAGGAGATTGATGCCCTTGTTCAGGAGAATAATGGCTCCTTTTCTATTGGTTCGTTAGAAAAGGTTATCGGAAATGAAGATAAGTATGCACAATACAAAGTTCAGTCCTTCAAAGATTATGGAGGATGGTTAGATGGAAGAAGCTACGATAGCCCTGATGCAATGCGTAATGACATCAGTGGAGTAGTTTCTAACATCAAGAAATATGGCATCATTAACCAATTTGGGTTTGATCAATATAAAGTTAAAGACTTAAGCTACAGCTTAGCTAAGGCTTCCAGTTTTGGCCCAATTTCTCAAAATCCGGGATTATTCCTATTTCTGACTTATGCGCTCTGCATCATAGGTGGAATCATGTATAACCTTCCCAAAAAAGAACTGGATGGCCCTGCTGGAATTAAAAACAACGGTATTTTCCATAGCGCCCTTAAAAACAGAGGATGGTTAGGAATATTAGTCGGAACATTCTTGATCGCATTTTATATATTTCTGTATTTCTACCCTCAATACATGACGGCATGGATCATTACTGTTGATCCTGTATCCATGTTCTTGAAAAATTCAGAGGCAGGAAGGTTCTTTTTGTATGGTTTCATGTATACGCTCACCATACTTGTTATGGGAGTAAGAATGATGATGAAATATCGTCATTCGAAATACCAGATCATGCGAACATGCTCAGTCATGTTTTTTCAAACCTCGCTCGCGTTTCTTCTGCCTGAAATTCTTTTAAGGCTGAACCAGCCATATTTTGATTTTAAAAATATTTGGCCACTTGATTATGACTTCTTTTTTGATAACGAATTGAGCAATCTCGTAGCTAATGGAGGGCTGGGTATTTTTATGCTGGGCTGGGGAATCGGATTAATCATTATCGGTGTTCCCGTTTTTGTTTATTTCTTTGGCAAGCGTTGGTATTGCTCCTGGGTATGTGGTTGTGGTGGTCTTGCGGAAACTTTAGGTGATCCGTATCGCCAGCTATCAGACAAATCGTTAGGGGCCTGGAAGATAGAACGTTTTTCGATTCACGGAGTATTGGTTTTCGCCATAGTGATGACCATAGGTGTTTTGTATACCTACTTTACGGGAGATAGCCAGTTGTTTGGATTTAGTACCTATGAAATAAGATCAGTATACGGAGCCTGGATTGGCGCAGGTTTCGCCGGAGTAGTAGGAACAGGTTTTTATCCCTTCATGGGAAATAGGGTTTGGTGCCGTTTTGGATGTCCTTTAGCAGCCTATTTAGGACTTGTCCAGCGTTTCAAATCAAGATTTAGAATTACAACAAACGGAGGTCAGTGTATCTCTTGTGGAAATTGCAGCACTTATTGCGAAATGGGAATCGATGTAAGGTGGTATGCCCAAAGGGGCCAAAACATCGTTAGATCATCGTGTGTGGGCTGTGGTATCTGCTCTGCAGTTTGCCCTAGAGGAGTACTAAATCTTGAAAATAAAGATCCTAAAGGAAGATTTGCCGATGACAATGGACCGATTCTTTTAGGAAATAACAGCTTCAAACTAGCTGAGTAAACAAAAAGTAGCATTATCATTCCCTTATCTGTCTACAGAATTTTTATACAAGTAGTTAGATAAGGGAATTTCTTGTTTTTGGAGCGTTGATCATCAGAGATTTCGGATAAAAAGGAACGAGATAATTACACTCATTTAGTTGAATAATTCTTGAATTAGTTCAATTTTATTTTAGAAAAGTTTAACTTATGCATATTCGTTGACTGATCGACGCCCATAAAAAATTCTGACCTCTATGCCTTCTGATATCTACAAACATGAAAGAACTGGTCAGAAGGTATTAAGTATCATTTCTGTATTCTTACTTGGAATAACTATTTATTTTGTTGTTCACCTCTATTTCCTGGTTTCCAACGAATCCAAACAGGTAGTAAAACAGCAACTCTTGTCCATAACCTCTTCAGGATCGCTCAATATTTCAACAGAAGACCTCCTTTACCTTCAAAAGAATTATCCTACAAAAGACGACATCATTAAAAACGATTCCGACAGTGTTTACCAACGATTAAATTCTTATCTGAAAAAACTTAAACAGGTCAACAATTTAAGCTCGGATATTTACATAATATCTTTTGATAGCCTTTCTCAAAACTTCGTTTTCCTGGCCTCCTCTTCTGAAAGCCCTTACTATATGCATCCATACGAAAGGTTTCCGAAAGAATTGATCACAATGCCGGATCAAAACCAATTTTTGGATGAATATGAATCTGAAAACGGAACCTGGCTATCAGCTACATCTCCTATTTTTTCAGACTCCGGTAAATTGATTGGGCTCCTGGAAGCTGATAAGGAGTTCTTCGGTTTCAGGTCAGAATCGAGAAATGTCTTCTTTGGAAATGTATTTCTATTACTCATTTTTTTTAGTGCGGCATTCGGAATGATATTCTGGTTACTCCGAAAAAGCTTCAAAAAAGAGGATGCATTTAAAACGCAAATTCTGGATCAGTCTGAAGAAATAAGGTCTCAAAATGAAGCTATAAGCAAAGCAAATAAGGAACTGGATTTAAAAGTGCTAGAAAAAACTGAAGAGTTACAAACTGCCAATGAAGAGCTTAGCGGATTTCTTTATCGGTCATCACACGATATACTCGGGCCTATTGCCAGCTTAAAGGGACTTTGTGATGTTGCCTTAATGCATTTGAAAAATACAGAGGTGGAAGACTATCTGAAAAAGATAAAGGATACCGTTTTCAAGCTAGAAATTGTATCGAATAGAATTTCGCAAGTTTACTATCTTAAAAACCATAAGCTTCAGTTCACAGAAGTACGTGTTAGTGAAGCACTTGATCACGTTATTCAACATCATCAACCTTTAAAGGAAGCCTGTTCTATTGTTAAGAACAATTACTTTTCTGAGCATGATAAAATTGTAAGCGAGCCTTATTTACTCGAGTTGATCATTCACGAGCTTATTAACAATGCATTTATCCACAGGCCCGAAAATTTAGATGAGGATTATTTCGTAAGGGTCGAATGTGATACATCCAATAACAAAGTACATCTTAAGTTCACGAATAACGGCTATACCATCCCTCCCGGAGAGGAGAATAACATCTTTAGGATGTTTTTTAAGGCAAACAATACTTCTTTGGGATCTGGCTTAGGGTTATTTCTGGTTAAAAAGGCAACGAAGAAACTAGGAGGAGAGGTTAGGTTCATCAGAGAAGATCAAAGGCTTACTACTTTTGAGCTTACAATTCCTACTCATTACACCGAGAAAGAGCTTCCTCAGCCTGCTTGACCTCATAAATACCATTTTTCTGATCCCATGCATTCGTTATATATGTAACCAATTCAGCAATTTCCAAAGGTGTTAGCCGTTGATTTGCTGGCATAGGTTGATTGTATTCGACCCCATTTACAATAATCTTTCCTTTCTGACCATTTTTTATGATACAGGCAGCTCTATCCAAATCTTCCAAAAGATAATCCGAACTTTTTAAAGGGGGTATAAGCTTCCCTAATCCAGCTCCATCTTCTTGATGACAATTATTACAATAGGTTTTATACAAGCTATTACCCTGAACGTAATACTGTTCATATTTTGCCTGTTGCTTGTTTCCTGAGCCAGAGCCTGAACAAGTGGATAAGCAAACAACTGAGAAGAATAAAGGAAGCTGTATACAAAAAGATTTAGCTGCTCTTCTCTTCATATTCATTTAATAAAACTTTTATGTCATCAATTAAAATACTGACCTGATCTTCGCGAGTACCATCATAAACACCTCTTATCCTACGGTCTTTATCCACTAGTAAAAAAGCTCCGTCGTGAATGTACCCTCCTGGTGCATCACTATCTTCTGCAGCGGTAACCATATAACTGGCCTGTCCAAGATCATAGATTTCATCCTGCCCACCTGTTAGAAAGTGCCATTTATCGCTGGATACCCCTAGCCTTTCCGCATAGTCTTTAAGCAAAGCAACAGTATCATACTCTGGGTCAATAGTATGGGAGACAATACTGAATTCATCCTCCTCTTCATATGCGCTATAAACACGCAGCATTTGCTTCTTCATGATAGGGCAAATGGAAGGGCATGAGGTAAAGAAAAAGTCCGCTACATAAATTTTATCATTGAAGGTAGAGTTCGTTATAACTGCACTGTCTTGATTCACCAGATTGAAATCTGCTACGGTATGATAAAGTGTATCATTCTTCACCTCACCGTTAACCTCTTTTTCAACTATTTTTTTTCTCCCATAGATGGGCAGTTCTGTTTTAACCTTCTTTTCAGAACACGAAGTGAATAGGACTACTATTGTAAAAACAAAAAATATAACTTTCATGATTCTGATTCTCTTTTCTTTTTATATGCTTTTATCCCCCAATACATTAACACCGTAAGTACTAAAAGGATTATACCCCAGGTTAAAAAACTTACTGCTCCTTTTAAGACTCCGAGAATAACAATACCAAATAGAAAAAGAGTTGCAATTTCGTTGATCATACGAAGTTGCATCCCCGAGTACTTATAATCGTCTTTTTGAAGGGCTTTATAGACTGAGTTAAGGAAATAATGATAAACTACCAATCCAGCTATTAATCCTAGCTTAACGATGAGCCACATAGGCATAATTTTAAACCAGGGATGTAAGATCCCCAAACCAAACACTATCGTTAAAACAAGCGAAGGCCATCCAATAAGTTTCCAAAGGCGCCTAGAATCGTCCTTATACTTTTCTGTCAAAAATTTACTTTCCGGACTTTTGAGCTGGTTGGCATCGGTTTGATAAATAAATATCCGTGGCAGATAAAATAACGCTGCGAACCAAGTCGTTGCAAAAATTAAATGAAAGGCTTTTAGATATAAAATAGTTACTGTCATGAATGCAATTTCAGCTAAGATATGCCCAAGGGATATAAAAGCGAAACCGTTTTGTAAAACATTACTTCTGAAATATAATTTCCAATAAAATTGAATTGCTTAGCCGTCTGAAAAAAACTAAATTAAGCTTACTAAATACAAACTCATGCAGGATCAAAGCAATTTATGGTTTTTCGAAGGGGTCGACCTTTATAATGTATTATGCCCTCATAAGGTTAAAAGAATGGCCGATGATCATGAATTCTCAAACTACAAAAAGGGGGATTATATCTATTTCCCTGATGAACCCGCGAACCACATCTATTTGATATCGGATGGAAGAATAAAAGTCGGTTCGTTCAATAACGATGGTAAAGAGATGGTAAAAGCTATCCTTTCCAAAGGTGAGATTTTCGGGGAGATGGGCCTGGCAGGTGAAGAAAAACGAGGGGACTTTGCGCAGGCTATGGACGATAACGTTAGAATATGCCAGCTCAATATTGAAGATATGAAAGAGCTAATGAGGGATAATCAACCTCTTAGTCTTAATATGATCAAGCTGATCGGGTGGAGATTAAGGAAAGTAGAAAGAAGAATTGAAGGGCTTGTCCATAAAGATGCAAAAACAAGAGTTATCGAATTCCTAACTGAACTAGCCGACGAAAAAGGGCAAAAAGTTGGCTTCGAAACCATGATCAAAAATCATTTTACCCACAAAGATATTGCAAGCCTAACCGGAACTTCCAGACAGACCGTTACCACGATTTTAAATGAATTGAGGGAAAAGAATGTAATCACTTTTGATAGAAGAAGAATCCTGATTAGGGACGTGGAGAAGCTTTCGGAAGAAGCGGCTTAGGGAGCAAGATGAAATTCAGGCGGAGATCAATTGTCAGATAAGAACCGTCTATTTGAGCAATATTATTAAAGAGCCAAAAATACAGTCCTACGCATGCTCAGACATAGTTTCTAAATCGCGTTCTTCGTCTACATCGCTTAGTGTAGGCATGAGTACTACTTGGACATTCTTATTTTCAAATATCTCTATCGTCTTTTCAAATACTTTTGAAGTACTCCACTCGATGCCTTGAAATACCTGCTGATGTGGTTTAGTCATTCCAATTAGATAATATCCTCCGTCTTCAGCTGGGCCTACAACAGCACCTTTATCTTCGAGGTTCTTAAAGGCATTTTCAATGATTTCAGAAGTGAGTTCAAAGCAATCCGTACCGATGATTATACATCGCTCGTAGCCTTTGGAAAATTGATCGTTTAGAGCATTACACATTCTGATGCCGAGATCCTCACCGAGTTGCTTTTGCTTTTTGTATTGCTCGGAGTTCCATAAATCTTCACAGTTGACGTAATCGGAGTAATATACCACTTTATCACACTCCAGATTTCGCGTAATGTCCCTGGTTCTTCTTAACAAAAGTCTATAAGTATCTAATGCTTTTTCTTCCCCTATTGTCCTTGCCAACCTTGTTTTAACTTTTCCTAAAACAGGATTTTTTGAAAAAATGATAAGACATTCTTTAGTCATACGTTCTTATGCCATTTGTTAAAAAAAAAGACCATATTCGATTATAGGTGTGTACAGTATCGGTTTCATTTCCTTCCTGATTAACAACCGGATTACCAGAGTTCTTCCACTCAAAAATACCTCCATATAGATTGTTAACATTACTGAATCCCAACTCTTCGAGTTTCTCAGCTATTTTTTCACTTCTATAACCAATAGAGCAATAAGTCACTATTCTGGAATCAGGGTCGACGTCGCTTAAGCTTTGTTTACTGAAGTTATCATAATCGATGAAGCGTGCCCCTTCGATATGGCTCATATTAAACTCTTTCTCTGAGCGAGTATCAAGAATAATAAGAGATTGGTCGTCCGCGATATACTCCTTCAGTATTTCAACATCTATCGTATCCACAGAAAAATCCAAAGCTGCATTAACTGCTAACTCTAATTTAGATTGAGAACAAGCAAGTTGACTTAAGCAGGATATCATGATCAGATAAAAAAATCTCATTTCACGACAACGTGATTCTTTTGAGTGGAACTATTATTAATCAATTCCATCAGCAAAAATCCGAAAACTATTACATATTCCAACGCTACGACCCATAGATTTTCTAAATATCCGCTTTCAGAGTATCCTGTGTAGGTTAAAAAAATCAAAAATGACCACACAACCGGAAACTTATATCTCGTAAAGATACTCATAGCTAATATGGTGCATATATACCAGGGATGAACTGTCGTGGCTAATGAAAAGTAGATCACAAAAACCCACATAAAAGCTTCAGCTATATTCGAGTCCCTTTTTTTGTAGATCAAACTATAAGCTAATATTCCTAAGAACGTAGTAATCGCCAATACTTTTCCAATTACTGAAATCTGATTGTAGCCAGTTAGAGAATAGCCAACAGACCTCAGCAGATAATAGATACCAGCATTAAATTCGAACTTCTGAAAGTATAAGCCAATACTGGCTGTCATACCGCTTATTAAACCTTCAGTAAGAAAAGGAATCGTTAGTAACACAACGATTGCTGAAACTATTCCATAAAATAGAATCAATTTTTTGAGCTTTAGCCTTCTTAAAAATAAGGGCAGAAGCATAAGCGGAATAAGCTTGGTTAAAACACCCAGACCAATAGCAATTGCAGCCTGTATAAGTCCATTCTTCTGAAGGTACCAAATGGTTATCAGCAAGAAGAAAATCAGAATGGATTCAAAATGAAGGTTGCCAGATAGCTCAATAATCACCAGTGGATTCAAAGCATACAGCAAAATGGACTTTTCATTCAGGAGCGATATTGCTTTAAATTTTTTCAGAATAAATAAACTTCCAATCTCAGCTCCGATCAAAACTAATTTCATAACCACCATAGACCAGAAGATTGAATTTTGACCGATCAGCGTTGAAAGCCAAAATACAAACTGGTTTACCGGAGGATAAATCGTAAAGTATGATGGTGAATTTAATTTGTTAAAAAGACTTTCATTTATCCCTTTTGGGGTGGTTTCGGTCTGCATATAAAAAGATGGGAGGTTCTCGAAAGGATCAATTCCTGCATTCAAAAGTCTTCCATCCCAAATAAACCGATAAAAGTCATCTGAAAAATTTGGAATGGCTGTTAAAAGAACAATTCTGAAGACTAATCCAAAGGTAAATAGTAGCTCAAAATTAGCTTCATTGGCCGCTTTGTAAAATCGATAGTAGTTGATGAAAAGCAGTAGATAGATAGCAAGTACTATTTCTGTCTCATACCTATACGTGAAATAGGATAGAAAAATATATCCAGCTAAAGAAGCTAGGAAATACCAGGTAAGATTAACCTTTCTGGATTCAGGAATTTCCGCCATAGGCAATCGGCTTAACCGATTGATAAAAAACCCCAAGAAATCCTAAGGAAAGCATGATGTGGAAAAACATTAATCCATAATCTTCCAGTACGAACCCTGACACTATTCCAAAAATGAAATAAAGTGCTAAAAACCCTTCTAATAGGGTCATAAAGTTAATTTTAGGCCTTATGTACTCATTATTCTTCCAACTATCTGATTTCTTAAGAATATTAAATTTTGGGGTCCGAATAAAATCTGATTTCAGGCCAAATAAGCCTTCCAATACTGCTACAGCATTGTGAAGGGAAAGCCCCATAGATACCGTTAAAAACGTAGGAAAAGTTCTAAAGAAATATCGGCCTGTCTTTTCCGGAACCATTCTCTTGGACGATATCCAATAAAAGAATCCTATAGAGAAAAAGCCGAGTAAGAATACACTCCCAAGGTCGAAGTAAAAGTCGTAAGCAGGGTTTCCGAATTTTATATACAACATCGGTATACTTAGAATTGCTGCTATAAATAAGCTTATAAAGACTGAACTGTTGAATAGATGAAAGAAAGCATGCCACTTATTAACGAGCTTAATGTCGGATGTCCACACTTTCCAGATGTTCTTTTTGGCTGTTTCAGCTGCTCCTTTATTCCATCTGTATTGTTGTGATTTGACAGCTGGCATGATTACAGGAAGCTCAGCAGGGGATTCTAAATCTTCAAGGAATTTAAACTTCCAACCTTTCATTTGTGCCCGGTAGCTTAAGTCTAAGTCTTCTGTTAATGTATCTGATGACCATCCTCCTGCATCATAAATGCATGATTTTCTCCAAATACCGGCAGTACCATTGAAATTGATAAAACTTCCGGCATAGCTTCTTCCGGATTGTTCTATGGAAAAATGGGCATCCAGCCCAAAAGCCTGGAGCTTGGTTAAAGTGCTATAATCTTTATTTAAATGTCCCCAACGGGTTTGTACTACTCCGATTGAATCATCTTTGAAATAAGGAAGGGTTTTCTTCAAGAATTCGGGTTTTGGAAGAAAGTCGGCATCGAAAATAGCTATGTAATCTCCTTTGGCTATCTCAGTTCCATATTTCAGCGCTCCTGCTTTAAAGCCGACCCTATTTTCTCTTTGGATATGCTCAATTTGAATATCTGAGTCAAGAGCATTAATCTTTTCGCGGATGATATCTACGGTTTCATCCGTTGAATCATCCAGTACTTGTATTTCAAAACGATCTCGCGGATAATCGAAAGAAGAGACTGCTTCAATAAGACGTTCGGCCACATACTTTTCATTATACAATGGCAATTGTATGGTGACCATTGGGTATTCTTTGAGCTCTTCTTCTACTTCAGCATCTTGCTTTTTGTGTTTTCTGGATCTTAGATAAAACCAGGTAAGGTTCAACTGACCTATACTGAACAAGAAAATGAACAGTAACGAAACAGAGTATAAAACAACTACCGCTATTTCCATCAGATATATTTGAAAATCGTATTGATGATTTTGTACCCAGCTAACACGGTACCTTTCACAGTGCCTGATATTTTTGATTTACCGATCCTGCGTCTGTACTTCACGGGGACTTCTATGGTATTAAATTTATGTTTAGCTGCCTTAGCCTGCATTTCTACCGTCCAGCCATACGTTTTATCGTGCATTTGCAATTGGTTTAACCGATCAAATCTAATTGCTCTGAAAGGTCCAAGGTCTGTAAAATTAATATTATAAAGCAGTTTTAACAAGGCAGTTGCCAGCCAGTTTCCGAATACCTGCTGAGGCGTCATAGACCCCTTTTCTCTATTGCCTAGTGCCCGACTCCCAATCACCAGGTCAACTCCATCGGAAATGATAGGCTCCACCAATTCATTCATTTCTTCCGGATAATCCGAAAAGTCAGCATCTATAAAAACGACAATATCAGGAGTGGGGGTTTTACTATTCAGGTATTCAATTCCTTTCAGGCAAGCCCTTCCATAACCAGGTATAGGTTCCCGAAGTACTACAGCCCCTTCTTTTACCGCAGCGAACTCTGTTTCATCGGTGGAAGCATTGTTCACCACAACAATATCTCTAACCAGTCTTTTGGGAATTGACTTAACTACTTTGCCTACAGAGTTTTCTTCGTTGAACGCAGGTATAATTACATCAATTAAGGGCTTCTCCAATAAATTAGCTGATTGGTCGGTTGCAAATATAAAAATTAATATCAGCCTATGATTTTTACGTATTCAACTCTTTAGTGAGAAGATTCTATCGCTCTAAATACATGATTGATATCGTCTTTTTCAGTGAAAGTAAATTGTGAGCGTTTGTAAAAAGGTCTTCTCTTAGCATCTAACTCTTGAAGCGCCTTTGCTATATTTTTACCTTCAAAAAGTGGCCTTTTATCGTCCGCATCGTTTTCAAGACGGGAAAGTATTAATTCCATAGATAAGTCTAAGAATACCGTAATTCCATGCTTCAACATAAAATCCATATTATCAAAAAAGCATGGAGCACCTCCTCCAGTAGCAACTACTATTTCTCCTGAATCAAAAGTTTGAAGTGTATTCTTTTCTACCTCCCTAAAGTACTTCTCTCCTTTTGATTTGAAAATATTAGAGATTGACATCTCCTCAGCATTTTCAATCTCCATATCCAAGTCTATAAGATCCCGCTTCAAATATTTAGCTATCGAATGCCCAAAAGTAGATTTACCTGAGCCTGGGAGGCCTACAAGATATATGGGTTTGGCTACCAAAAGCTTATCTCAATATTTCATTGACTTCAGCGATGTTGGGAACATCATTATAATGCCATTTGTCCATAACTGTCCCATTTTTCATAAGGAAAATTCCAGGATTAGACCGAACAATCGTCTTTAAAACTGTCATATCAGCAAAATAATAAGGAACAGCCAATTGTACTCCATGCCTAAACTGATCGAAACTGGCTTCATCCGATGCTGTAAAAACAATGGGTTGAATATCCTGACCAAGGCTAGAAACCAGCTGATTGATTTCCTCAAAACTACTTTCATCTGCCTTTTTGACATCATGAATCACAATCACAAGTTTATTGCCTTTAAAGGTCTCTTCGGTATAATCACCTTGTGAATTCCAGATGTTATAGTCTGTGATCTTTGGTTGTGCCTCAGGATTCGTTAGAATCAATTCCTTAAACTCGTAATCCGCCTCCGTAGGATACCTCTCAAACTCAAATTCTTCACCGTTTCTGGTCATAATGTATTTGTACTTGAGTTCTTCTGAAGGCTTCATAGCCCTAGGTATGTCCGTTCCTACTTCATAGGCCCTAAAATCAATAAACGGAAGGTGATTAATTGCATAACGACCCAGTAAAACTAATACAAGTGTTAACGCTCCGAAAGCTATATCAAGTCGCAAAGGATTATAGTCCTTGGAGACTTCACCTTTCTTCCAAAAGAGGATCAGGATAAAGAATAGGAGGATAATATCTTTTGTAAATGACTCCCAGGGTGTAAGCTTTATGGCATCTCCGAAGCATCCACAATCCGTCACTTTATTAAAGTACGCTGAATAGAAGGTCAGAAAGGTGAAGAAAACTATGATCATTAATAAGATCCATGCTACCAGTCTGAAACGAAACTTAGCCAAAACAGCAATCCCTAGAATTACTTCAAGCACATTCAGGAACATGGCCAAGAACAAGGAAGCCGGCACCAAATAATGAAAGAAAGAGCTAAAATCAGCTGCAAATACTTCAAAGTATTCCTGGAGTTTTATGGAAGTACCTACAGGATCATTCAATTTTATTAAGCCCGAGATAATGAAAAGAAGACCTACGATGTATCTTGATACAAGGACTATATATTTCATTTATAATTTCTTTAAGTAGTTTGTTATTAGAATACTGATTGATTTGTTCGAAGGTTTTGAAATTATCAAACGCCTTTAACTATTCATTAAAATCAAGGCAAAAACGGAATAGTTCAACATATCTCTATAGTTAGCATCTATTCCCTCAGAAATTAAGGTATTACCATCATTCTTTTCAATTTGCTTCACCCTATATAATTTCATTAAAATGATATCGGTTATGGAGCTAACCCTCATCTGCCTCCATGCTTCTCCATAATCATGGTTTTTATTGAGTAAAAGTTGAAGCGTCTCTTCTGCCGCCTCTTCATAAAGTGGTTCTAGTTCATCAAATTCTAGTTCTATCCTTTCATCTTTTTCGAGTTTTAGTTGCATTAAAGCAATAATGCAATAATTGATGATGCCTAGAAATTCCGTTTGTACGTCATCATCTACTTTCTGAACCCCTTTCTCCTGAATAGACCTTATTCTCTGTGCTTTAATGAAAATTTGATCGGTAATGGAAGGAAGTCTTAGTATTCTCCAAGCTGTTCCATAGTCTTTCGTCTTCTTCTCGAAAACCTCTTTGCAGCCCTTTATAACTTCTTTATATTCGGAAGCAGTATTTTCAATCAAAATATTTTGAATTCTTAGGATTTGAGGGTGAAAGATAATCCATTTTATACAAAAAGCACGTTGAATTTCAAGGGTAAGCTTATGCCCCTTTCCGCTCCCAAGGTTATGGGAATTTTAAATATTACGCCGGATTCTTTTTATGAGGGAAGTCGCACCAATAGCTTAGACATCTTTCTGAAAAAGGCTGAAAATATGCTAACAGATGGGGCTACGTTCTTGGATATAGGAGGCTATTCAAGCAGACCTGGAGCTACGGACATCTCAGAAAAAGAAGAAAAACAAAGAGTGCTTCCTTATCTGAAAGAGTTGAAAAAAAACTTTCCCGATGCACTTGTATCCATAGATACCTTTCGGGCCAATGTAGCCAAGGAATGCCTTGACCTCGGAGCAGACCTGATCAATGATGTTTCCGGAGGAAGTCTTGACAGTGAAATGTATGAGCTAGTATCTAAATATAAAGTGCCTTACATATTAATGCACATGAGAGGAACTCCTCAAAATATGATCGAGAAAGCTCAGTATTCAAATGTTACTCAAGAAGTAATTAAAGAGCTTAGTGAAAAAGTATATGATGCAAAAGAGGCAGGAATTAGAGATATTATTATTGATCCTGGCTTTGGTTTTGCTAAAAGAATGGATAAAAACTTTGAATTATTCGGTTCCATTAGTCAGTTGAAGGTTTTAGAGTGTCCTTTATTAGTTGGGATATCAAGAAAATCCATGATTTATAAAACGTTGAATATTGACGCTGAAGATGCCTTGAATGGGACTACCGTCTTAAATACGGTAGCTCTTTTGTCGGGAACGAAAATATTAAGGGTACATGATGTGAAAGAAGCGATTCAGTCCATTAACTTAGTTGAAAAAATAATCCATTGATATTCTTATTTAAAATAGGATTTTTAGAAGTTCGCTGGATCGATATCCTCGATATCCTATTTGTGACTATGCTGCTTTATCAGGTCTACAAATTGATGAAAGGTAGTGTAGCCACCCGAATTTTTGTGGGGTTCCTATTTCTTTACCTGGTATTCCTTGTAGTCAAGGCATTTGAAATGGAACTACTTTCTTCTATTCTTGGCCAGTTTATGGGTGTTGGAGTTATTGCGGTGATCATTTTGTTTCAACAAGAAATAAGAAAATTCCTCTTACTCATTGGTAAAACAACCTCTTTTGACCGCGAGAGTCTTTTTAATTCCATATTTAAAAGAAATGATAATGGAATAGACCTCAATATTACGCCTGTAATTGAAGCTTCTAAAAGTTTAGGGTCTTCCAATACGGGAGCTTTAATTGTATTCTCTAGAAATTCTCCTTTGAAATTTTATGCTGAAACCGGGGATATTATAGACGGCTATATCTCAAAAAGACTGTTACTATCCATTTTTAACAAGTACAGCCCATTACACGATGGAGCAGTGATTATTCACAATGGGAAAATTAAAGCTGCAAGGGCTATACTTCCAGTTAGTGAAAAAGATAATTTACCGGCACAATTTGGATTAAGACATCGAGCTGCAATGGGCATGAGTGAAGCTACTGATACTTTAATACTCATTGTATCGGAAGAAACCGGCCAGATGTCCGTAGCCAGAAACGGAGAGATAGAGCATAACCTTTCAGCCCAGGAGCTAAGAAAACGTTTAAATGAATACCTGCTTGAAAAGGATAAAGAAGATACTCAAACCACTAAACCTGCTGATCCTGACCTCGAAAAAGAGGATCTAAAAAAAGAAGAGGAAATACTTTCCTCCTCTAATGTTCGCTAATAACCCCTAGTTCTCTACCTACTTTTTTGAATGCTGATATGGCAGCATCCAGGTGTTCTTTTTCATGTACTGCCGAAATTTGAACACGAATTCGAGCCTCACCCTTTGGAACCACTGGATAGTAAAATCCAATAACGTAAATACCCTCATCAAGGAGTTTTTCAGCAAATTTTTGTGATAATGGTGCGTCATATAACATCACCGGAACGATAGGATGTTCTCCGGGCTTGACATCGAACCCAACCTGTTCAATAGACTTTCTGAAATACCTAGTGTTTTCTTCTAGCTTGTCCCTTAATTCTGTTGTTTCTGAAAGCATATCTATCACAGCGATGGAGGCTCCTACAATGGAAGGTGCTAGTGTATTCGAGAAAAGATATGGTCTTGAACGCTGTCTTAAGATTTCCACAATTTCTTTCTTCGCACTGGTAAAACCTCCCGATGCACCACCAAGGGCTTTTCCGAGTGTCCCTGTTATAATATCAACTCTTCCCATAACATCGCGGTACTCATGAACACCTCTACCAGTTTTACCCATAAAACCGGTGGAGTGACACTCGTCAGTCATAACAAGTGCATCATATTTTTCGGCTAGATCACAGATCTTATCGAGTTGGGCTATCGTACCATCCATGGAAAAAACACCATCGGTTACGATAATTTTAGTCCTCGCGGAAGAAGCCTCCTTTAATTTTGCTTCCAGATCATCCATATTATTATGGGTATAACGATACCTCTGGGCCTTACATAACCTCACGCCGTCTATAATGGAAGCGTGGTTCAAGGAATCAGATATTATAGCATCCTCGGCAAACAACAGTGGTTCGAAGACGCCACCATTTGCATCGAAAGCTGCTGCATATAGAATCGTATCTTCCATACCCAGAAATGAAGATATTTTCTCTTCAAGTTCTTTATGAATATCCTGGGTCCCACAAATGAACCGTACTGACGACATTCCAAAACCGTGGTCATCAATGGTTTTTTTGGCGGCTTCAATGACTTTGGAGTTTGATGAAAGCCCCAGGTAATTATTCGCACAAAAATTAATTACACTCTTTCCTGAAGAGGTTTTAATATCAGCGGCTTGCGGGGTGGTAATAATCCTTTCTTCTTTAAATAATCCAGCTTCTTTCAGTTCTTTTATTTCTCCCTGAAGTCTAATTTGCAACGCTCCTATCATAATTTCATTTCTTTGGTAGTGGTTTCATTTTTGGTTTCATAACCGTTCTCTTAGGCTCTGGTTTAGCCTCTTCTAAAGGTTTGTAATGATATAGCCTTCTTAACTTATTTATAAGAAATAGCTTTTGTGCCGTAAAACTATCCGGATGAACCTCTTCGAAAATTTTAGAGAATTCGCTCCATCGCTCAGGCTCCTCTTTTTTAAACTTCAGAGGATCGATTTTTTTTAAAATCAAATACGCTTCAAAATCAGTCATAAGCTTGAACTCGAAAATATAATACGACAGATCATGAACAAATATGCTAATTCTTTATTCACCTTAATTGATTAAATATTAAAGTATTTTTGCTTACCGTCTAATTACTAACTTTGAAACTTATTAACCCCAATCCATGCAGAAGATATTAATTGTGGGCTCCAATGGTCAATTCGGAACCGAATTGCTATCAGAGCTTCAGGGCAAGTTCGGATACGACAACGTTATAGGCTCCGATAAAAAAGAAATCTCGAACTGCAATAGCTGTTTATTTGAACATCTGGATGTTTTAGATTCAAAAAGACTGGAAGAAGTGATCGATAAGCATGAGATAACTCAAGTTTATCTGCTTGCGGCGATATTGTCAGCTGTTGGAGAACAAAAGCCTCTTCTCACCTGGGAGGTAAATATGCAAGGATTACTCAATGTTCTGGAATTAGCGAGAAGCAAAAGTCTAAAAGTTTACTGGCCGAGTTCAATAGCGGTATTCGGACCAACTACTCCTAAAAAAATGACACCACAGCAAACGATCATGGAACCTGATACGGTTTATGGGATGACTAAGCTTGCAGGTGAGCGTTGGTGTGAATATTATCATCAAAAATATCAGGTAGATGTAAGGAGCTTAAGATACCCTGGGCTTATAGGTTATAAATCTCTGCCTGGAGGTGGTACAACAGATTACGCCGTCGATATTTTTCATAAGGCTATCAATAAAGAAGTCTTCCAATGCTTTTTATCAAAAGATACGCTGCTCCCTATGATGTACATGCCCGATGCGGTAAAAGCTACAATTGACCTCATGGAAGCCCCTAAAGAAAAAATTAATATTCGGTCGAGCTATAATCTGGCGGCTATGAGTTTTTCTCCTTCTGAAATATATAACAGCATTTTAAGATTAGAGAAAGGCTTCGAAATTGAATATGAGCCTGATTTTAGACAGAAAATTGCCAATTCCTGGCCTCATTCAATTGATGATTCTCATGCCAGAGCCGATTGGGGATGGAATCATCAATATGATCTGAATTCCATGACTGAGGACATTCTTAAAAACTTGAAAGCACAAAGTCTGGTAAATACAGCTTCCTAATTAATAATGACCCGTTCATTCAATACTTTTTGCCCTAATGGATTTCTTACCTGAACAATTATAAGATTCTGGTTGCGACCTTTGAAAGGTAAATTATTCTCGCCTCTTTGAAGTTTTTGTTGTTGAAGCAAAACACCACTTGTAGAATAAAAAAGGCAGCTGTAGCGATCATCATCCAAGGAATTAAATATTTGAAGCTGGCCTTCAGAGCTTGGGTTTTTTAAAACTTTAAAACCCGGATCTATATTTCCATTAAATTCTACAGCACGAATATCAAAGGCTTCGGTCGTTCCGTCAAAATCGGTTTGTCTAAGCCTGTAGTAAGAAATACCCGAAAGAGGTCTTTCATCTTCATACGTATAGCTTAATATTTGGCTGGAATTTCCAGCTCCCTGAATAGTAGCAATAGGTTCAAAGTTAAAAGGGTCTCGGGATCGCTCAATGGTGAAAAAATCATTATTTAGTTCGCTGGCTGTACTCCAATTAATTTCGATGAATTGTACTAGCGGATTTATATCAAATGAAAGTAGTTCTATTGGAAGAGCAGGGTCAACAGTAAGGTCTGCATCTGTACAAAAATTACCGGATTCTGCTGAACACGAAGACGCGCTAATATTTCCTACAAAATTAAATTGATCACATCCCGTCCCTGTACATTTCACAGTCCCTAGAATAATAACCTCATCATCCGAAGAAGTCTGAATTGAGTTTTGTTGATCTTCCACACATACGTCATTTTCCACTGTCAATACGATTTTAACCCCAGCATCTCCATTATCTACTATAAAATCATTTTGTTGTCCAGATGTGACGATCGAACCTACCGTAGAATTACCTGTAACATCAACATC
Organism: Bacteroidota bacterium; assembly: GCA_039030555.1. Lineage (GTDB taxonomy): Bacteria > Bacteroidota > Bacteroidia > Cytophagales > Cyclobacteriaceae > JBCCDY01. The sequence goes on along the minus strand of JBCCDY010000003.1, from coordinate 321,553 downwards.
AACCTGCTGTTGACCTAAATCTAAAATCCCTCCTATATCAGCACTTAAATCAAGATTAATTTGCTGATTATTGATATCAAGGTTACCTCCAATATTGCCCTGTATAACAAGGTCAACTTGTTGATCATTTATTACAACGTTACCCGATACACTTCCTGACGATGTAATTGTAAAATCCACTTGTTGATCATTCAAAGTTATATTTCCAGTGACAGCAGCATCAATTGTAACGTTATTATTAGCCCCATTACCTACATTAATAATGTTTATATCACCTGTGCATGGAGAACTAATTGTTGGATTATTCCCCATTAGGGTTGTAGGGCAGGTTTGTCCTAATAAATTATTTATAATGGAAAGCTGCAATAAACTACATATACAAAACAAAATTTCCTTCATACATACTTTATTTAATGCTAAATAGCAGACAAAACTTAAAAAGCTACTAGACGAGTTTATTTAATACTAAATTTACTATAAAGTAGGCGGATAAATAACGCATAAGTTATTTTTATTTAATCTTGAAAAAGAAAACATGAAGTTGTTTACTAGCCAATTAATCTTCCTAAAAACTTATCTAACTCTGTGACAATTCATATTTTGCAGCATTAACTTTTGATTATGAGTCAATTCAATAATTTATCTATAACCAATAAAGAACAAGGTATTCAAATTATAACCGTCAACAGACCGGATAAATTGAATGCCTTGAATACAGAAACCATCGAAGAAATCAGGCAGGCCATACAAAACGTATATGATGATGCGGAGATCAAAGGTGTGATTATTACTGGAGCAGGAGAAAAAGCCTTCGTTGCCGGAGCTGATATAAGTGAAATAGCTGAGGTTAGTGAAGTAAATGCTCGAAAGTTTTCAGAAAATGGACAAGAGGTGTTCGGCATGATTGAAGAATCTCCTAAGCCTATCATCGCCGCTGTTAATGGCTTTGCCTTAGGCGGAGGTTGCGAACTGGCAATGGCTTGTCACCTTAGAATTGCTTCTGCCAATGCAAAATTCGGACAGCCTGAGGTAAACTTGGGAATTATACCGGGTTATGGAGGAACTCAAAGACTAACACAACTGGTAGGTAAGGGCAAAGCACTTGAGCTAATGTTAACCGGAAACCAAATGAATGCCGTCGAAGCAGAGAAAACAGGACTTGCTAATTATGTAGTCGACGACCCGGAACAGCTTCTTCCTAAAACAGAAGAGTTTTTATTGAAGATCATCCAGAAAGCACCCTTGGCGATAGGAATGGTGATTGACTGTGTAAACTCAGTATTTCTATCTGACCGAAACGGATATCAAACAGAGGCTAATAGTTTTGCCAATTGCTGTAAAAGTCAGGATTTCAAGGAAGGCACTTCAGCATTTCTGGAAAAACGCAAGCCTGAATTCAAAGGGGAATAAGCATAGATTATCCAATTTCAACATGGATAACTAAATACAATAGAACAGGCCTTTTAATGAAAATTAATGGCCTGATTTTCTACCTTTGTCATCCTTTGAAAGTATATGTCAGTTCGAGTAATCAATAAATCGTCACATTCTTTACCTGAGTATCAAACGGAGCATTCTGCAGGATTGGATTTAAGGGCAAACTTGGAAAAACCTATTGTGCTGGAGCCTATGCAAAGAGCACTTATCCCTACTGGATTATTTATTCAACTTGAAGAGGGTACAGAAGCTCAAATAAGGCCAAGAAGTGGACTAGCGTATAAAAATGGGATTACCATACTAAATTCTCCCGGAACTATAGACGCAGATTATAGAGGCGAAATAAAAGTTTTGTTGATTAATTTATCGAATGAATCCTTCTCTATAGAAAATGGCGAAAGAATTGCTCAGATGATAGTAGCTAAATATGAAAAAGTAGCCTGGGAAAAAGTAGAGGAGTTAAGCGAAACAGAACGTGGAGCAGGCGGTTATGGAAGTACCGGGAAGAAATAATCAAAAACCTTAAAATAGTTAAGTCACAAAAGATATGAAGATCGTTATTCCAATGGCTGGAAGAGGCACAAGATTAAGACCTCATACTTTAACAGTTCCAAAACCTTTAATTCCAATTGCAGGAAAGCCTATAGTCCATAGACTAGTAGAAGATATCGTGGAATTATGTAATGAGCCCGTAGATGAAATCGGATTTATAATTGGAGATTTCGGTGATGAAGTAGAAAAGCAACTTCATGATATTGCAGAATCAGTAAACTCCAAGGCTAAAATATTTTATCAAAAAGAGAAATTGGGTACCGCACATGCTATTCTTTGTGCAAAAGAAGTTCTAGAAGGTAATGTGATCGTAGCATTTGCCGACACGCTCTTCAAAGCCGACTTTTCCATTGACCAAACTAAAGATGGAGTAATCTGGACTCAAAAAGTTGAGGATCCAAGAGCATTTGGTGTGGTAAAAGTCAACGAATCGGGAAATATCACAGACTTTGTGGAGAAACCAGAAGAGTTTGTATCTGACTTAGCCATCATAGGAATCTACTACTTTAAAGATGGGGCTTACTTAAGAGACGAGCTCCAATATTTAATTGATAACGACATTAAAGATAAAGGTGAGTATCAAATCACCAACGCCCTTGATAATATGAAAAACAAGGGATCGAAATTCGCTCCCGGTACTGTAAAAGAATGGCTAGACTGTGGAAATAAAGATGTAACCGTTAATACGAATCAGCGTTACTTAGAATTTATAAAAGATAAAGATCTTGTTTCTTCATCGGCTGAAATTTCGAATTCAACAATTATAGAACCTGTATTTATAGGAGAAGGAGTTAAAATTTCTAATTCAGTGATTGGTCCTCATGTTTCGGTTGGGGAGAATTCTGAAATAAGTCATTCGGTTATAGAAAACTCCATTATTCAACAAAATGCGTCCTTAAGTAATGTCAATTTGGAAAACTCTATGATTGGAAACTTTGTTGAAATTAAAAAGCAGCCTGAAGATCTAAGTGTGGGAGATTATAATGTGATCAAATAAATTTAATGCAAGGCTTTTCGATTAAACTTCTTATCTATTTCCTCCTGATATTCGTCTTCCAGCAAGAGAGCTGGGCGCAGAAAAAGAAGAAAAAAGTTTCTACTCCTACCTATCAGGATAGTATTGTAGCTGAAAAATACTTTCTCGACGCCGAGAAGTATTTTATTCTCGAAGACTATGCAAAAGCCTATAGCTTATTTGAAAAATCACTGGAAGTTATTCCAACTAACTCAGCAGCTAATTATAAGATTGCGCAAGTCCTTTATTATGAAAAAGACTTTCAGAATGCCCTGAAGTATTCTTTAAAAGCGAAGGACCTGAGCCCTGAAAATCAGTTTTACTTTAAATTGATTGCGGAATCATATAAAGCGCTTGGCGATTTAACAGAAGCCGCCAAAACGTATGAGGAAATGCTGAGTAACATAGAGGGTTCAGAAAATAACCTCCCTGATCTCGCACTCATTTATCTTTTCATTCCAGACTATCAAAAAGCTCTGGATACTTATAACCGATGGGAAGACTATTACGGTGTTTCTCCCGAAGTGACTTTTCAAAAGCAAAATATTTATCTGAAAACGAACGATGTTGATGGCGCAGCGAAAGAGGCCATTAAACTGTATTCTGCTTTTCCATCTCAGTACGAGTATTTATATAATCTTGTGAAGATATACTTTAGTAACGGACGTGAGAAAGAAGCTTTACCCCACATTGAAGAATTTATTTTCAAAAATCCGGATAGTCCTGAACCCTATTTAGCACTTTATGAGCTTTATACTAAAACCGGAGATTTTGATAAAGCCAACGAATATTTGCTGAAGAGCTTTGAAAGTTCGGTGATCACAGTAGATCGAAAAGTGGAGATCATCTCTGGTAAGATACTCGAACTACCGAATATAGATGTTGAAAAACAACTTGGTCAGCTATTAGAGATTTCACTGGAAAACTATCCGGAAAATGCTAACCTACTAGCGGTTTACGGAGATTATTATTTGAGAATTGGAAATAAAGAATCGGCATTAGAAAAATATGCAGAGGCTGCCGGAATTGATGGATCTAACTATAATGTTTGGCAGAACATATTATCCATCTGCTTCGATCTTCAAAAATACGCTGAAGCCATTGATTATTCGGAACGAGCAATTGAATATTTCCCGAATCAGGGTATTATTTTTTATATGAATGGTACTGCACACCTAATCGAAGGTAATCACGAAGAAGCTGTAGAATCATTCGAATCAAGTAAGAATCTCTCAAAGAATAATGCTGATCTTCTTGCGCAAATAAATGCTCAGTTAGGTGATGCCTACAATGGACTGCAAGATCATACCAGATCTGATGAAGCTTATGAAGCAGCTTTAAATTATAATCCTGATTTTGATCATGTCTTGAATAACTACAGTTACTTTCTCTCTTTACGAGGTGAAAAGCTTGAGTTAGCTAAAAAAATGTCAACCAAACTCATTAAGAGAAATCCGGATAACCCTACGTTTTTAGATACCCATGCTTGGGTTTTATTCAATGTTAAAGAGTACAAAGAGGCCTTGAGGTTTATTGAAAAAGCGGCTGTTCAGGATCCAAGTGCAACGATCTTAGAACATTATGGCGATATTTTATTCAAATTAGGTAGAATAGACGAAGCTGTAGAGCAATGGGAAAAGGCTAAAGGATTGGATAGCAGCTCTGAATTAATTGATAAAAAAATCGCCGATAGAAAACTATATGAGTAGAAAGGTGCTGTTGGCTTCATTAGCCAGCTTGGTAATACTGTCATCTTGCAACCGACAGTTGATTAGTCCGGGACATTCGGAAAAAGAAAAAGCAGAGCTTAAGATCCGTGAAATGGATTTCGAGTTCTTTAGTTCAAAATCAAAAATCGAGTTCAGGAATGAAAGAAGTGATGTAAAAGCTACCGCTAATATGCGGATAAGGCGAGATAGCCTTATTTGGATACAGCTTTCTGCCACACTGGGGTTAGAAGCTGCAAGATGCTTAATATCCATGGATTCCATCATTATTGTAGATCGAGTCAATAAAGAGTATCAGGTATTTGATTATGCTTCGATTAGCGAAAAATTTCACTTCGATATAGATTACCACCTCATTCAATCAATATTACTAGGAGAAACGCCTAAAGAAAAGCAGCCTAGCGATGCTGTTCAAAAAACGGATGACTATTTCATTTTACAGCAAGAAACTGGAGATTTTCTAATTGAAAATTACTTTAACAACAAAACAATGTTGTTAGATCAGGTGAAGTTGGAGGATATGGAAAGTCAAAGAAAATTACAACTCTCTTACGGTCAATTCGATTATCTGGAGGAGTATATCTTTCCTTTTAAAGGGCTTATGCTTTTAGAATACTTTACAGATGATGGCGTTAAGCATAAAACTACGATGACCATTGACTATAGCAAAGCTGAAGTGGAAGACAAACCTTTAAGATTCCCGTTCAATATCCCTCAGAAATATACCAAGAGGTTGTGAGTAGTTAATTTTTGGTATTTTTACTAAAACCAAAGTCACGATGAGGATTTTTTGGAGGCTCATTTTCGTCATTCTCTTCATACCTGCTTTTGCAAATGCACAAAGGTCACGATCAGATCTTGAAAAAGAAAAAGCAGAAAATCTTAAAAAGATATCCGAAGCCGAAAGAATTCTAAAAGAAACTGAGTCTAAAAAAGTAAATACCATAGGCCAGCTTCAGGCGATAAATCAGAAAATAAAAGCTCAGAATCAGCTGATTTCATCGATAAAAAAGGAAAAGCAATTACTGGATGAAGAGATAGCAGAAAGAAACATAGTAATCAACGCGCTTTCCGATGATTTGGAAAATCTTAAGGAGGAATATGGGAAAATGATTTTTAATACCTATAAATACAACAGCGCCACCTCAAAGCTCTCCTTTTTATTCTCGGCCAGTACGTTTACCCAACTTATGATGAGGCTTGAGTACCTAAAACAGTACTCAAAAGCCAGAAGGGTACAGGTAGAGCAGATCGAACTGGTCAAAATGACCCTTTCGGAAGAAAAGTTAGTTGTCGAAGATAAATTAGTAGAGAAAAGGGACTTGCTTGGTGAGCAAATAAAAGAAAGCAAATCCTTATCTAGACTTAAAACGAAGCAAAATGATATTGTAACGAATCTGAAAAGTCAAGAGCGTGAACTTAAAAAAGAAGTTGCTTCCAGGAAAAAGTCGATTGCGAAGCTGAATAAGATCATTGAAGATCTGGTAAAAGCAGAGCTTGCGAAGGTTAAGTCTGCAAGCGTAAAATTAGAACTTACAGAAATGACTTCTTCTTTTGAAAGAAGTAAGAAGAACTTAAGCTGGCCCGTGCAATCCGGATTTGTATCTAGCCCTTTTGGCCGCCAACAACACCCGGTACTGAAAGGTATTCAAATTGAAAACCACGGAATTGAAATACAGACAGAAAGTAATCAGAGTGTCCACGCAGTTTTTGAAGGAGAAATAGCATCAGTATCATTCGTACCCGGAATGAACAACGTGGTACTGGTAAAACACGGCGATTACTACACTTTATATGCTAAAATCAAAAATGTCACCGTTAAAAGAGGAGATATTGTAAGCTCTAATCAAAAAATCGGAGAGGTGTTTACCTCTAAAGATGGTATTTCAGAGCTTCAATTCCAGGTTTGGAAAAGAAGTAATAAGCTTAACCCTGAGCATTGGCTTGCCAAAAGGTAATTCAGCTATTGTTTCTGTAATACGATTAGTAATTGTAGTTTTGAGTAACTCTTAAGTAGAACATTATGAAGTCTTTACTATTATTTGGACTGGGCACGTGGGAAATTGTTCTTATCGTTCTCATAATTTTGATTTTTTTCGGAGCAAAGCGTATACCTGAATTAGCCAGAGGATTGGGCAAAGGTATCAGAGAGTTTAAAGATGCTACTAAGGAAATTAAGGATGAAATAGAGGATGGAGCTAAAGATGATTCAACTAAAAAATCGTCTACCTAAACTCTAGCTTCCACGTACTCGTCTGCATTTTTAATATTTTTTACTATCGTAAGGTAGCTTCTTATCACTACGTTAAAAATTAACTGGGTTAACGTTAAAATGAAATTATACGAATCACTTTCTGATCTTCAGGAAGATCTTAAAAAAGGTACTACTTCTGTGAAAGAAGTAGTTCAATATCATATTTCGAAAATTAAGGAAAACAAGCATTTAAATGCTTTCCTGGAGGTGTATGAAACAGAAGCATTAAAGAATGCGGAGCACGTAGACGAAAAAATAAAAGATGGAGATACCGGCAGGCTTTTTGGTCTGGTAGTAGGGTTGAAGGACGTATTATGCCATAAGAATCACAAACTATCCTGCTCTAGTAAAATACTAGAGAGCTTTGAATCTCAATTTAATGGAACAGCAGTAGAACGATTACTTCAGGAAGATGCTATCGTAATTGGGCGTCAAAATTGTGATGAGTTCGCCATGGGCTCTTCCAATGAAAACTCTGCTTATGGCCCTACGAGAAACGCTGTTGATTCTGAACGTGTTCCGGGTGGCTCGTCAGGAGGATCAGCCGTAGCTGTCCAGGCAGATATGTGCCGGGTTTCATTAGGAACAGATACCGGAGGATCAGTACGACAACCCGGTGCATTTTGTGGAGTTATTGGCCTGAAGCCCACTTATTCCAGAATTTCCAGATACGGACTGTCTGCTTACGCCTCTTCTTTTGATACAATCGGTGTTTTTTCGAAGAATATTTCTGATGCTGCAACTGTTCTGGAGATTATAGCCGGAGAAGATCATTTTGACAGTACAATTTCCAAAACTGAAGTGCCTGCTTATTCGAGACATCTGGATTTTCCGGATACTCCGAAGGTTGGTTACATACCAGAAACCCTTGATAATGAAGGGATCAATCAGGAAGTAAAAGAGGCTACGTGGAATAGGATCAATTGGCTTAAAGATCAAGGGTTTGAAGTGGAACCCGTTAAATTTGACCTCCTCGATTACGTTTTACCGACATACTATATTTTAACAACTGCGGAAGCAAGTAGTAATCTCTCACGATATGATGGTGTTCGATATGGACATCGGACAGAGGGGCCTAAAAACCTCGAAGAGATGTACAAAAAAACCCGGGCAGAGGGTTTTGGAAGCGAGGTTAAGAAGCGAATAATGCTGGGTACTTTCGTATTAAGTGCAAGCTATTATGATGCATATTATACGAAAGCTCAAAAAGTACGTAGGCTGATCAAACAGAAAACGGAAGAAATGCTACAAGATTATGAATTCATCATAACACCTACAACGCCTGATACTGCTTTTAAATTAGGCGAAAAGACAGACAATCAGATCGAAATGTATCTAGAAGATCTATTTACAGTACAAGCTTCCGTCGCTGGTGTTCCTGCCATTTCCATTCCTAATGGAGAGGACTCCGGAAATCTTCCTATAGGCTTTCAGATTATGAGCAGAGATTTTAACGAAAGTAGATTATTGGCATTTTCTGATTATATTTTGAAGAACCATAACTAGCATTATGACACATAAGCTTCTTTTTTTTCTATTTTTTGGAGCGATGATCATGGCTCCTACTGTCTTTTTGAATGCACAGGAAGTTAAAATAAAAGATGCTGCAATCGATTATGATTTCTACCCGGAGATCGATTATGATCTGGTAGCCGACCGGCTGAGTTGCCTGCAAAATGAAGTAGAATTAAACTTCAATGTGAAAGTTTATGGTTTCATAGATTATTTCGCGGTCAGGAACAGGGATTATACTCAAAACACCATAGATGAGTCGGGTTATTTTTTTCCAATATTTGAAGAATATTTAGAAAAATACAACCTGCCTCAGGAGTTAAAATATTTAGCTGTTGTAGAATCGGGATTAAATCAACAAGCTATATCCAGGGCAGGTGCTGGTGGACTTTGGCAATTTATGCCAAGTACCGGAAGAATGTATGGTTTGCATAAGGATTGGTACATCGATGAGCGAATGGATCCTTATATGGCGACCGAAGCAGCCTGTAAATATCTGAAGGAATTATACTCTTATTTTCATGATTGGGAATTAGCCTTGGCTGCCTATAACGCTGGACCGGGTAAAGTAAGGCGGGCAATAAGAAGATCGGGCTACAAGAAGAAATTCTGGGATATCTATCCGTATTTACCCAGAGAAACCAGATCATATGTTCCTCAATTTGTTGCTATTACCTACATCTTTAATTACGCTCATGAGCACAATTTTGATCCTAATCACATCAAAACACCTATTGCTTTTGAGACCATAACAGTTGATGATTATATGAACCTTGCGACCGTGGGGAAAATGATCAACGGATGTGAGGATGATCTCAAATTGTTAAACCCTTCCATAAAAAGGGATGCATTGCCGGACGGTGTTAAAAAATATCCAGTTCGAATTCCGACTTACAGCTTCGATGCATTTAAAATGAACGAATTGGCCATCTTGGATTCAGCAAAAAAATCTAACAAGAAAGAAATAGAATATCTATCCCGAAATAGTGTAGGCAGTACTTACGGTAGGGAAAAGAGAATTCATAGAGTCAAATATGGAGAAGTCCTGGGTACTATAGCCGAAAGATACCAGGTTCGTGTATCTGATTTACGAAAATGGAATGGGATTAGAGGAAATATGATCCGATCAGGACAGCGTCTTAACATCTGGGTTTACCCTGGAACTAAAGAAAGAACCGTTGCAAAAGTCAAACCTGAAACCACAAGACCTGATATTATTCTTCCCTCAGGAACAAAAGTGCATTTAGTTATGCCGGGAGATACGCTTTGGGATATATCGAAAATGTATGAAGGGCTTTCAATAGAAAAGATTAAGAAACTTAATAATCTGACGTCCAACAAAATAAAACCAGGCCAAAAATTGATTGTGGGTTAATCTTTGAGAATATTTAAGTTATGTAATTCACAAAGGTTTCATGCATAAATAACCAATGTTAAGGTCTATGATTTTTTTCAGATTACTACTTCCACTAATAAGTATAATCTTCTTCATTTCATGTTCTGAATCAGGAAGTGAGAAATTCGATAATGAAACCTTACCAAACGCGCGAGGTGCTGACGGTGAAATCATCATCGTAATCGATTCAACTAAAAATGCCGGTCCGGTAGGTGAAATACTTAGGGATATTTTTAGGGCTAGTATTCCTGGGCTTCCCCAACCAGAACCCTATTTCAACGCTCGTTTCGTGAGGCCACAAGCTGTAAATTCAGTACTCAGATTGGTTAAAAGCCTAGTCTACGTAGCTACGATTGACGATAATACCCAGGGAGGAAGAATTTTAATGAGAAACTTTACGGATAATTCCATTCAGCAGATAAAATCCAAGCCTGATCTTTTTATGCTACCCAGACCTAATCAGTTTGCTAAAGGACAAGATGTTTTACACTTATTTGGTAAGAATGACGTAGAGCTACTTAATAACCTTGAGAAAAATAAACAGTCTATAAGAGATCGATTCATAAACGTTGAGAAAGAGAGGAGACTTGAAAGTCTTCGAAAAAATTCAAAAAAAGAGCTTTCTAAAGATCTGTTGAGTAAACATGATTTTAAGCTTTTAATACCATTTGGTTACGACCTTGCAAAAGAAGACTCAAACTTCGTTTGGCTTAGGCAATTTGACCAAAGAATCGATAAAAACATCTTCATCTATTATCAGGATTATCGGTCACAGGAGCTTTTCACTGCTGAAAATATACTTCGTCTACGAAACGGAATTGGTAAGAAGTATATAAAAGACATCGAAGTACCTCGAATTTTCATGACTACTGAAGAAAGATTCCCTCCGGAGTCGAAAGAAATAAACTTTAAAGGTAAATATGCGGTCGAATCCAGAGGATTATGGAAACTAAGCGATCTTTCCAGAGGAGGCGCATTTTTAAGTTACGTATTGGTAGACGAAGAGTTAAATCGAATTTATTACATAGAGGGATATGTAGATAGCCCTGGTGAAGATAAAAGAAATACCATGATGGAATTGGAAAGCATCCTTTCCACGTTTCAAACAAAAGCTGAAGTTGAGAGCTAGGAAAGCCTTTAAATTTCTATTTTAGCTTTACACTATTCCACAAACCACTCAAACATGAGCATCAAAATCCGAAAGCAGGATTCCTTGAATTACCACATGCAAGGACAACCTGGTAAAATTGAAGTTATTCCTACCAAACTTTTAAGTTCTCAACTGGATCTTGCTTTGGCCTACTCTCCCGGGGTCGCCGAACCCTGCAAAGAGATCCATAAGAACGAGGAAGATGCTTACAAATATACTTCTAAAGGCAATCTTGTTGGGGTAATTAGTAATGGTACAGCCGTATTAGGACTCGGTGATATTGGTGCATTAGCTTCCAAGCCTGTAATGGAAGGTAAAGGCGTGCTTTTTAAGAAATTTGCTGGAATTGATGTCTTCGATATTGAAATCAATGAAAAGGACCCTGAGAAGTTCATAGAGATCGTTAAATCTTTAGAGCCCACTTTCGGAGGCATTAATTTAGAAGATATTAAAGCTCCTGAAAGCTTTCACATTGAACAAACGCTCCGAAAAGAAATGAAGATTCCGATCATGCACGATGATCAGCATGGTACGGCTATTATTTCAGCAGCAGGCTTATTAAATGCTCTGGAGCTTGTCGGTAAGGAAATTGAAGAAATAAAGATCGTGGTTAATGGGGCTGGCGCTGCAGCTATAGCTTGCGCTAGTCTATACGTATCTCTGGGGGCTAAGAAAGAAAACATCATCATGTGTGATAGTAAAGGGGTTATTCAAAAAAGCCGGGATAACCTCAGCGAGTCTAAAGCGCAATTTGCTACCCACCAGAGTATCGAATCACTCCAGGAAGCACTAAAAGGTGCGGATATGTTTTTAGGGCTATCTGTAGCTGGAATATTATCTCAGGAGGATATAAAAAGTATGGCTGATAAGCCCATAGTGTTCGCATTGGCCAATCCGGATCCGGAAATAGGTTATGAGGAAGCCTGCGATGCAAGGGAAGATATTATTATGGCTACCGGACGCTCAGACCATCCTAATCAGGTTAATAACGTTTTGGGATTTCCGTACATTTTTAGAGGTGCATTGGATGTACGCTCCACATCAATCAATGAAGAAATGAAATTAGCTGCCGTAAAAGCATTGGCAGACCTAGCCAAAGAACCGGTACCCGAAATGGTGGTGAAAGCTTATGGAGAAAAAACCATTTCATTCGGGAAAGACTATCTAATACCTAAACCACTTGACCCTAGATTGATCACCTGTATTTCTCCTGCTGTTGCAAAAGCGGCTATAGATTCAGGCATAGCCAGAAAAGAAATCACAGACTGGGGACAGTACAGAGTAGAGCTTGAAGAAAAACTGGGTGTAGACCAAAAATTGGTTTCGAGGTTAATTACTCGAGCCAAGCAAGATCCTAAAAGAGTAGTTTTTGCCGAAGCTGATGATCCAAGAATATTAAAAGCAGCTCAGATTGTAGTTGATGAAGGGATAGCTAAACCTATCCTACTGGGTAATGAAGGTAAGATAAAAAGCATCATCGAAGAAAATCAGCTTGACCTTTCCGAATGCCAGATCATTGACCCTAGAAAAGGTGGTGAAAAGCTAGTCAAATACGCCGAAGAGCTTTATGATAAAAGAAAGCGAAAAGGCATGACACACTATGGTGCGGAAAAGCTAATGTACGACCGCAACTACTACAGTGCAGCTATGGTGAACCATGGAGAAGCAGATGCACTTATCTCAGGCCTAACAAAAGACTATGCTACTACCATAAGACCTGCCTTGCACATCATAGGCTCGAAGGAAAACAAGAAGGTGGCTGGAATGTATATATTAACAACTAAAAAGGGATATTTTATTCTAGCAGATACTACCGTTAACGTAAATCCGAATGCTGAAGATTTACTCAACATAATAGATAAGACTGCTACTGCTGCCAATTTCTTTGATATTGAACCAAGGATGGCCGTTCTTTCCTATTCGAATTTTGGTTCAAGCGATGGAGAAGTACCGAGAAAAGTAAGGGAAGCCGTTCGCCTTGCCAAGGAGAAGTTTCCAAATCTAATTATCGATGGAGATATTCAAGCAAACACCGCACTAAACACCGAATTACAGAAAGAAAATTATTCCTTCAGTGCATTAGCAGAAAAAGGTGCTAACACTTTGATATTCCCAGATTTACAGTCAGGAAATATTACCTATAAGATACTTATGGAATTAGGAGGTGCGGAAGCCATTGGTCCTATCCTACTAGGTATGAACAAACCAGTACATATCCTTCAAATTGGTAGCTCTATTAGGGAAATAGTAAATATGGTTGCCTTAGCTGTAGTGGATGCTCAATTCGAAGAAGAAAATAAAAAATGATATCATATTTAGAGGGCAAGATTGCCGAACTCGATCCAACGTATGTAATAATTGATGTACAGGGAGTCGGATATCAGGCCTATATCTCACTTAATACCTTCTCTAAGCTCAAACAAAAGGAAAAAACTAAGCTTATAACGCATCTTCACGTGCGGGAAGACTTGCAGGTTTTATACGGTTTTAACGACCAGTCAGAAAAAAGTCTTTTTTTACTATTGATCTCTGTATCTGGAATTGGTCCGAATACAGCTATAGTAATGCTTTCTTCTTTATCGGTGGCTGAAGTCAAAAATGCGATTGTTACGAATGACGTTAAAAAAATCCAGTCCGTTAAGGGAATAGGTGCCAAAACAGCCCAAAGAACTATTCTTGAGCTAAAGGATAAAATTCTTAAACATGAATCTTCCGAACAAACATCAGATATAAGCTCATTTTCTAATAATAATATGCGAGGTGAGGCGTTATCTGCATTAATCACATTGGGTATCAATAAGTCGATGGCGGAAAAAAACGTAGCAACTGTATTGAAAACTCATGGCGATAACATTACTTTGGAAGAATTAATCAAACTCTCTCTTAAGAGTTAATACACTTTTTTGTTTTGTTCAGGAGGTCAGGGAATATCACAATACTCTCTTGTTTTTTTATAACTGCCGTCTTAGCTACTTATGGATTCCCCAGGAAAGGTAGTGGCTCAAGACGTGATTATACTTTTATACATATCGATAGCCTTGATTCTGTACAACAAAGTAACCAAGATTCTCTTTACCAAGGCCCATATCAGCCCTCTAAGAAGCCGACTTACCAACCTAAAGATCGTTATGGAGACCCTATTACCAATAATTTAAGCCCTTCTCCTTTACTACTTCAAGATCCCTCTTCTTTGAAAATGGATGTAGAAATTGATACCGGTAATAACTATATCATTTACGAAAAAATTGGAGATATCAATTATAGGCCCACCTCTACCCTAACATTTGATGAATTCAATAGACTTCAAGATCAAAAACTTAGGAAAGATTATTGGAAGACCAGGTCGGCTGGATTAGACGGTGAAAGTGCTGTTAGTGGAAGGGATTTGATACCAAAAATTTATTTAAGCCCCGTATTCGACAGGATCTTTGGTGGGAGCTTTATAGATATACAACGAAATGGTTTTGCTACGCTTGATTTTGGAGCTGGGTGGCAAAGAACCCAAAACCCGGCAATACCAATCAGACAGCAAAGGATAGGAGGATTTGAGTTCGATCTGGCTATAAGCATGAACGTAGTTGGTAAAATTGGAGAGAAACTGGCTATCAGTGCGAATTTTGATAATAACAATTCCTTCGACTTTCAGAACGATTTAAAAATTGAGTACACCGGTTACGAAGAAGACATCATAAAGAAACTCGAAATTGGAAACGTAAGTCTACCGTTAAATAACAGTCTTATATCAGGTGCTCAAAACTTGTTTGGTGTTAAAACCCAAATGCAGTTTGGTAAACTCTTCGTTACCTCAGTCGCTTCATCGCAGAGAGGAACAAGTGAAACGGTACGTATAAATCAGGGATTTCAAGGCGGAAATCAATATGAATTACAGATATCAGAATATGACGAAAACCGCCACTTTTTCTTAGGGCACTACTTCCGCGATAACTACGAAGATTGGATCACGCCTACCCAGCAGATCCGTTCCGGAGTTAACATCAACAGAATAGAAGTTTATGTAATCAATAGAACTAGTGATACGGAAACGATCAGAAATTTTGTAGCCTTTCAGGATTTAGGAGAAACAAACAGAATATATCGAAGCCCGCAAAACTTTCCGGATTTAGCAGGAACTTATAGTTACATCAATCAAGGAGTGCAGATCGGAAACATCCCAACCGATAATCAAGCAAATGGACTTTTTAATGAAATAAGAGGAAACCAAAATGTTCTTTTTGCAGATAGTGTCGCTCAATTACTCCAAAATGAACCTTTCCTTTTAGCCAGAGGACTTGATTTCGAAGCTACAAGAAGTGCTCGCCTATTAAATCAAGATGAATATGCTTTTAACCCACAACTAGGTTACATTTCGCTTAATCGTCCTCTACAGAACGATGAAAGTTTAGCGGTAGCTTATGAATATACTTCTAATGGAGGCAATATTTCTCAAGTAGGGGAACTAACACAGGATTATCAGAACAGACCCGAAGACCAGGTGATCATTCTAAAGTTGTTAAGACCGGGTCAACCTAATCCCAGAGATCAGGCTGGAAGGGTCGTTCCAACCTGGGATTTAATGATGAAAAATATTTATAATCTTGGGGTCACGAGAATAGAACCTTCGGGATTTGAGCTTAGGGTTATTTACCGGGATGACAGAACTGGGCAGGATATAGAGAATTTACAGCAAGGTCAAAATACTGCAAATGTTCCACTCATTGAAATTATGGACGCCGACCAACTGAATCCTAATGGCGACCAGCAACCCGACAGAAATTACGATTACGTAGAAGGCGTTACTATTAACCCTCAAAATGGACGTTTGATCTTCCCGGTAGTAGAGCCTTTTGGGAATACACTTAGAAACGCATTTACTGAAAATGAGGCTTCCCTGATTAATCAATTTGTATACGATAGCTTATACCGAGCTACCAAAATAGATGCTGAGCAAGACGCTACTCGGAATAAGTATTACCTGGTGGGTAACTTTCAATCCGGATCACCTTCAGAAATTACGCTGCCGGGAATTAATGTAGCGGAAGGCTCCGTAAGAGTTCTTTCCGGTCAGACACCACTTGTTGAAGGAGTTCAGTATACTGTTGATTATAATTTTGGAAGAGTCAGAATTATTGATGAATCCGTGTTGAATTCGGGTAAAGAATTAGCGATAACGTATGAAAAAGCTGATCTATTTAACTTTAGAAACAGGACACTTTTAGGAAGTAGGTTCGATTACATTTTTAATGATGACATAAGTATTGGAGCAACTATTCTAAGACTTAACGAGCAACCGCTTATATCAAGAGTAAATGTTGGAAACGAGCCGGTAAGAAATGTTAAATACGGGTTTGATGTTAACTATAAGAAAGACTCCAGATTACTAACAAAGATCATCGATAAAATCCCCGGAATCAGCACTAAGGAGATTTCCACCGTTGCCTTCAATGGAGAATTCGCACAATTGATTCCCGGAACTTCAAATCAGGTTGATGGACAAGGCACGTCCTATATCGATGATTTTGAAACTACGATAACACCCTTCTCCCTAATATCGGGTAACGCACAGAATTCATGGAATCTATCTTCAACACCTTTAACCGACGATTTTAGGTTTGATCTGAGCAGGGGAATGACCAACGACCTGAGTTATGGTTTCCGAAGGGCAAAACTGGCATGGTACGTCATCGCCAATACGTTTTATCAGGATCGTGGCCGGTTTAGGCCCAGTAGTATAACAGATGATGTTATTATGAATAATTACGTGGCACCTATACCTTTCAATGAAATATTTCGTAATCGGGATGAACAGGCGATCAATACCCCAGAGTTAGTTTTCAATCTTGCCTATTATCCGGAAGATAGAGGACCTTATAATTATAATCCTGATTTTAATGTACAATCTCCCGAAGATAATTTTGGGGGGATTACCAGGGCCATCACGACCAACGTAAACTTCAATGAAACCAATATAGAGTTCATTGAATTTTGGATGTTAGATCCATTCATTACAGGAGAAAATGGAAGAGATGGGGCTTTCGGAATAAGCGCAGCGGATGCAAGTAACGACGGTGGTAAACTTGTATTTAACCTTGGAAGTATATCGGAAGATATTGCCCGGGATGAGCGCCACGGCTTCGAGAATGGGCTACCTGCTGACGGTGATGCCTCCAGGGCTTTTGAAACCAATTTTGGTGTAGTAACAACACAGCAATATTTCAATGATGCATTTAGTGATTCCGGAAATGAAAGGGCTAATCAGGATGTAGGTTTTGATGGAATTCCATCAAGTGAAGAATTTACCTTTTTTAACGATAGAATCCAGGATCTTCTTGGACGTAGTTTAGATCAAAATGAATTTGGAGAAGACGCTTCTTCCGATGATTTTCGATTCTTTCTGGATCCCTCCTTCGACGATGAAAATGCAGGTATCCTGGAACGATATAAAGATATTAACGGACATGATGGAAATACTCCTCCGGAGACCGGCGATGCAGGAATTAGCCAAAGAGGTTCGCAAAACTCAGACAATGAAGATTTAAATAATGATAATACACTGGGGAGTCTAGAAGAATACTATGAATACGAGATTGACCTTGATAGGAATAATCTTCAAATAGGAAGAAACAATATTGTAGATCAGGTAACATCTGTCGATGGAGAAAGGAATTGGTATCTATTCAGAATACCGATTAGAAACCCTGATCGTGTTCAAGGCAACATTACAGGTTTTAACTCTATAAGATACATAAGAATGTATATGACCCAGTTTTCCCAACCTGTGGTTGCCAGAATGGTAAATCTGAGAATTGTTGGTTCACAATGGAGAAGGTTCACTGAAGATATAAGTGGTGAAGAGTTTAGTGAAAACACAGATAATTCAAGCACAGAGTTCGAAATTTCTGTTGTAAATATTGAAGAAAATGGATTCCCTTCACCCGGAAAAGTCCCCTACGTATTACCTCCTGGTATTGAAAGGGACAGAGATAACTCATCAACGGTAGAACGTAGAAGGAATGAACAATCGCTTCGTCTTTGTGTGAACAACCTGAATGACAATGACGCGAGAGCCGTTTTCAAGACCGTGAATACAAATTTGATCAACTATGGAAGATTGAGGATGTTTTTACATGCAGAAAACGGAGATCCTATAAACCCTCAAAATATCCCTGACGGTGCTGTCACAGCATTTATTCGATTAGGAAATGATTACACAGAAAATTATTACGAAGTAGAAGTCCCATTAACTCTTACGCCTACAAATACAACAGAGACATTTCCTGATCCGAGGGTAGTATGGCCTCTTGAAAATGAGATAGATATCGATTTTGAATCCCTTTTTACTCTAAAAATTAGAAGAGATCGAGAAGAAGTTAATAAGAGTTTTCGATTTGGAGGCGAGCAAAATGGTGGACTGGTTGGTAATCAAAACATCTTCGTGGTTGGTAACCCACAATTAGATGATGTTCGGGCCATGATGATTGGAATTAGAAATCCAAAAGGAGGTGTCCTTCAAAGCCCTGTGGATCTTTGTATTTGGGCAAATGAACTCCGTGTAACAGACTTCGATGATACGAAGGGTTGGGCTGCAAATGGGCGCTTAAATATGAAATTAGCCGATTTTGCGACATTCAATGCTACGGGTAGAATTACGACTGACGGTTTCGGAAGCATTCAGGATAGAATAAGTGATAGAGTTCGAGCAGAAACCCGAGCCTATGATATTTCCACCAATATAGCACTCGATAAATTTCTTCCTGAAAAAACCGGTCTTAAAATACCTTTTTTCGCTAGTTACGAGCAATCAACCGTTACTCCTCAATTTGATCCTCTAAATCCTGATATTACCTTAAGTGCCTCCGTTAGAGGGTTTGATAGTCCAGGAGAAGGAGAAGCATTCAAACAATCGGTCATTACAAAGCGACAAAGAAAAAGCTATAATTTTTCGAACGTTAGAAAGGTTAAAACCAAAGAAGGGGCTAAGAAAAGGATATACGATATAGAAAACTTCGCTTTTACCTATGCTTATAGCGAGGAAAACAGTAGTGATGCAAATACGGAATCTTTTATAAATAAAGATTATCGGGGAGCGGTAGATTATAACTTTAGAGTCGATCCTATCAGTATCGAGCCATTCAAAAACTCAGAACGATTAAGTAGCCCATATCTCAAACTCATTAAAGACTTTAATTTTTCTCCATTGCCAAACAGTTATGGCTTTCGATGGGATGTTAACAGGAGCTTTAGAAGAAGGCAGCTTTATAATGATGAAAGAACCACTGTTGGTGTAGATCCATATTTTGAAAAATCATTTACATTTAATAGAGCATATAATCTCGGATGGCAGCTAACCAAGTCCATCAATATTGACTACGATGCAAGAGCTAATGCTGTAATCGATGAACCAGAAGGCGATATCGATACTGAAGTTGAGAGGGATTCTATTTGGGATAATCTTCTCAACTTTGGAAGACTGAAAAATTTCAATCAAAATATTTCAGCAAACTATCGGCTTCCGCTGGATAAGATACCTCTGGTAGATTGGGTTTCTGCTGATTTCAGGTACGGAGCAGGCTACATCTGGCAAGCCGGCGCATTAGAAGATACTTCTGAAACAGATGATAGCGAAGTTTTAGTAAAACCGTTTGGAAACACCATTAGAAACAGTCGGGATAGAACAATATCCGGAAAAGTTGATCTTGTAAAGCTTTACAATAAGGTTCCGTTTTTGAAAAAGATTAACGATCAAAGGCGAAGTAGGTCGGGGCGATCCAGGCCAACCCGAAGGCCTTCCCGAGATTCCACAGAGGTCCCGCAACCCGACCTCAAATTTGTTAAGGGCTTTCTTAGGGCCGTAATGTCTCTTCGTTCCATCAACGTAAACTATTCCATTCGAGAGTCCACGTTTTTACCTGGTTTTACCCCTGAGGCCTTTTTATTTGGGCTTGATTCCGGACTCAGTGCACCCGGTGTCGAATTTTTATTGGGTAGTCAGGATAGAGGAATTTTAGAGCGATCAGCGCGTAACGGCTGGCTCACTACTAATGAAGAACTAACCACTCCGTTCCAGCAATCACGTACCAGAGATTTAACAATACGTGCCGATATAGAACCATTCAGAGATTTGAAGGTACAGTTAACGGCGAGAAAACAAACTTCTTCAGACTTTCAGGAAATATTTCGTTTTGATAGTGAATCCGGTGACTTCCAAAGCTTCACTCCTTCCAGAGGCGGTACTTACAGTATATCGTATTCAATTATAAGGACTGCTTTTAACAGTGATAATAGCGAGAGTAGCAGCGAAACATTTGAAATATTCGAAGAGAACCGAAGAATAATAGCAGATCGGTTGAACGCACAACCCGGATCAGAAAATGTCTTTAATGTTAATTCAACCGACGTATTAATACCAGCCTTTATCTCAGCCTATTCAGGAAGATCCGTGGATGACATAGAACTGACGGCTTTCCAGAGAATTCCTATTCCGAATTGGAGAATTGACTACACCGGACTTAGTAGAATTAAAGGTCTTAACGACATATTTTCTTCTATTACAATTAATCATGCATACAGTTCAACATTAAACCTGGGCAATTTCAATAGTAATCTCCCATATAATGATGCTGACTTTATTGATCTATCGAATGACTTCTCTGACTTCAGAGCAGGAGATCAGCTAAATATTGTGGGCGATGGCCTAGATACAACTGCTTTATCTGTCTTTAACTTTTCTCAAATTACCCTAAGAGAGCAATTTGCTCCTTTCATTGGCATCAATGTCACTACAAAGTCACGCTTACGAGCCCGGGCAGAATACAGAAGGGAAAGAAACCTGACTTTAACCTTAACTAATTCAATTGTTACAGAAGCACGCAGGAATGACGTATCCCTGGAAATTGGATATACAAAAGCGAACTTCAGAATACCATTTAGGATTCAGGGAAGAACAGTCCGTCTAAAAAATGATCTGACTTTTGATGCCAGGCTAACCATTAGCGATAACAGAACTTTACAACGCCGAGTCGATTCTGAGGAAGATGATATTATTACCCAGGGTAATCTCAATTTTCAGCTTAGGCCCCAAATAAGTTATTTGGTCAATAGTAAACTCAATGTTCAGTTTTATTTTGAAAGAACAATCAATGAGCCTAGAGTTACTACATCTTTTAGAAGAACTACCTCAGCATTTGGTTTTCAGGTAAGATTTAGTTTAGCTGAATAATTATTTTCGCATCAGAAAAAAGCCTTTATTTTTAAGCAGATTTAAAAACTACAATTATGAGTAACATACCTTCCGAACTAAAGTATACCAAAGATCACGAATGGATTAAGATTGAAGGTGATCAGGCCACTATTGGAATAACTGATTTTGCACAGGGAGAATTAGGCGATATCGTATACGTGGAAATAGAAACTGAAGGTGAAGAGGTAGGGTCTGGTGAAATATTCGGAACCGTTGAAGCTGTTAAAACCGTAAGTGACCTTTTTATGCCGTTAACCGGAGAGGTCTTAGAAGTTAATAGCGCATTAGAAGGTGAACCTGAGAAAGTAAATGATGATCCTTATGGTGATGGCTGGATGATAAAGATCTCCATAAAAGATAAGTCAGAAGTTGATGAGCTAATGTCGTCTGAAGCTTACCAAGAGTTGGTTTCCTAAGTGACGAAATGGGTCTTCCTTTGGCGTATACTGAGCTTAATTTGGGCTGCCTTAATTATTGTCGCAGCACTAATCCATTTTAGGCACATTGATAATTCACCATGGTCATCTTTGCCATATGCTGATAAGTATGCCCACTTCTTGCTCTATTCTGTCTTTTCATTTTTGACCTTCTTGGGCTTCCAGAATAGCTTTAAAAAGCTATGGAAATTAACCGCTGTAACAATAGCCTATGCCATAAGTATAGAATTTATTCATTTGATTATCCCATACAGAACCTTCGAACTGTTTGATATCGTTGCAAATGGTTTTGGAACGATTATTGGAATTTTAGCATTTTATATAATGAAGAATTTATTGGCAAAGCCATTATTCTTGAAGAATTGAAGAAGGCATGCAGGGTAAAATCAGAATTAAATTTTATATTTGAGATACTTCACAGGTAATTAATTGATTTATGGAACCAAAGAAAAAACCAGAAGCTGACTTAAGTCGCAAATCAGGAATGTTTCTAAACCTGGGTCTTATGATAAGCTTAGGTCTAGTTGTTCTTGCTTTCGAATGGAAACAATATGAAGGCGGAGATCTAGTAGATTTAGGGCAAGTCTCCGATGATTTTGAAGATATTATGGAAATACCTCCAACGGAGCAACCACCTCCACCACCTCCTGTAATCCAACAACCGGAAATTATAGAGGTGCCGGATGAGGAAGAGATAGAGGAAGAAATCGAAATAGATCTCGATATTGAAGTAACTGAGGATACTGAAATTGAAGAGATCGTATTTGAAGAAGCTCCAGAAGAAGAAGAAGTAGATGAAATTTTTACAATCGTTGAAGAAGGAGCTGAACCGGAAGGTGGAATGCAAGCTTTTTACAAGTACGTAGGTAAAAATATGAAGTACCCTAACCAAGCTAAAAGAATGGGTATTGAGGGACGTGTTTATGTACAGTTTGTTGTGGATAAAGATGGTTCTATTACAGACGTTCAGGCAGTGAAAGGTATTGGTGCAGGCTGTGATGACGAAGCTGTACGAGTAGTAGCAGCATCTAAAAAATGGAAGCCTGGAAAGCAAAGAGGGCGGCCCGTAAAACAAAGAATTATTCTTCCGATTACGTTCAAGTTGAACTAGATCAAAGAAAAGTTATAAATTAAAAAAGCCGTTAATCTATAGATTAACGGCTTTTTTAATGTCCGTAATTTCAGGCCAAATAGCTTACGATTCTATAAGCTCAACTTCCTCTTCTTCCTTATATTCTTCTACTGGTAAACAGCTACACATTAGGTTTCTATCTCCGTAAGCATTGTCTACACGACTTACTGAAGCCCAGAATTTTTTGACCTTCAAGTAAGGCAAAGGAAATGCTGCTTTTTCTCTTGAGTAATCATATTCCCATTCATCATTCGTTACAGATGAAATAGTATGTGGAGCATTTTTCAGAACGTTATGTTCCTTTGTAAACACACCATTTTGAACCTCTGAAATCTCTTTTCTAATTGATATCATAGCATCACAGAAACGATCAATCTCTTCTTTTGATTCACTCTCCGTAGGCTCAATCATCATAGTTCCTGGCACAGGGAATGAAACCGTAGGGGCATGAAATCCATAGTCCATCAACCTTTTCGCAATATCTTCTACCTCTACCCCAACTTTCTTGAAATCTCGACAATCAATTATAAGTTCATGAGCAGATCTTCCATTTTTTCCCAAATAAAGAACTGGATAATGATCTTTAAGCCGCTCCTGAATATAATTTGCACTTAAAATAGATATCGCTGTCGCCTCTTTAAGTCCGTCAGGCCCCATCATTGCGATATAGCCGTATGAGATAGGTAATATTCCTGAACTTCCCCAAGGAGCAGCTGAGATGGAAGATATAGCTTGATCGCCTCCTGTTTTAATAAAAGGATTCCCAGGAAGGAATTCTACGAGATGTTTAGCAACACCTATAGGTCCAACTCCGGGTCCACCACCTCCATGAGGAATACAAAATGTTTTATGCAAATTGAGATGGCACACATCAGCACCAATCATAGCAGGACTGGTATATCCAACTTGCGCATTCATATTAGCGCCATCCATATAAACAAGTCCACCACTTTGATGGACTGTTTCGCAAATTTCTTGAATGTCTTCTTCGAAGACACCATGTGTAGATGGATAAGTCACCATCAATGCAGCTAAGCTTTCTGAGTACTGCTTTGCTTTATTTTTTAAATCGGCGAGGTCAACATTGCCTTTTTCATCGCAGCCAACAATAACGACCTTCATACCAGCCATCACCGCACTCGCCGGATTAGTTCCATGAGCTGACGATGGAATTAAAGCTATTTCCCTATGAGACTCCTTACGGCTTTTATGATAAGCTCTAATCACCATTAGGCCAGCATACTCACCTTGCGCACCAGAATTAGGTTGAAGTGACACGGCATCAAAACCAGTAATAGTCATTAGCCACTGCTCGAGCCTGCTAATAAGTTCAGTATATCCTTCTACTTGATCAAGAGGAGCAAAAGGATGTATACTCGCAAATTCCGGCCAACTAATTGGCTCCATTTCAGCAGAGGCATTCAACTTCATAGTACAAGAACCGAGAGAAATCATCGAATGTACAAGTGATAAATCTTTATTCTCAAGTTCCTTGATGTATCTTAATAAATCATGTTCGGATCGATAATTACTAAAAACTGGATGTGTAAGAAAATCAGATCTTCTTTTAAGATCAGAATTAATCGATGTTGAAGATGATGGTGTTATACTCTCTTCCTCAAGCGGCTCAAGACCCTTTGCTGCTCTGAAAATGTTGATTAGCTCTGTGAGATCTGAATCTCCTTTTCCTTCATCAAAAGAAATTAATACTTCATTTTCTTCATACCACAGATTAATATTTGCCTCAACTGCTTTTCGTTTAATTTTTTCAATCTCTTCCTTATCTGCACTAATCCTTACAGTATCAAAAAAGCTTTCATTCAAATGACTAAACCCTGCTTCCTCTACTGATCTAGTAAATACATTAGCTAATGCATTGACGTTACTCGCAATTCGGATCAACCCTTCCTTACCATGGTAAACACCATACATCCCTGCCATTACTGCTAGCAACACTTGAGCAGTACAAATATTAGAAGTAGCTCTTTCCCTTTTAATATGCTGTTCACGTGTTTGGAGAGCCATTCTAAAGGCTGGATTTCCAAATTTATCTAGTGAAGCTCCAATTATTCTTCCAGGAATACTTCTTTTATAATCTTCTTTAGTTGCAAAAAATGCCGCGTGCGGACCTCCGTAACCCATAGGAACTCCAAATCTTTGAGAAGTGCCTACAACAACGTCTACTCCAAACTGTCCGGGTGCCTCAAGTAGTACTAAGCTTAATAGATCAGTACCAACAGCAATTTTAAGTTGTTTCTCCTGAGCTTTACTGCATATATCAGACGGATTTTTTATTTCCCCATTACCTCCTGGATATTGGAAATAAATTCCAAATGCATTATCGAAATCATGCTCAGCTTCCTTATCAAATAAGTCTACGACCCTTAGATCTATTCCCAGAGGTTCGGCCCTGGTATTCAGTACCTTTAGTGTTTGTTCATATACATTGTTATCAACCAAAAAAACATCGGCCTCCTTTTTACTACCTTTCCTAAGTCCATAGAACATAGCCATAGCTTCTGCCGCTGCAGTTCCTTCATCAAGTAAGGATGCATTGGCTATTTCCATGCCTGTCAGATCAACAATCATAGTCTGAAAATTTACCAATGCTTCTAGTCTACCTTGAGCTATTTCTGCTTGATAGGGCGTATAAGCGGTATACCAACCAGGATTTTCAAGGATATTCCTCTTTATAACTCCCGGTGTTATGGTAGGATAGTACCCATGACCCATATAACTCTTGAATACTTTATTCTTTCCTGCAATAGACTTTATATGATTCAGATAATCAGATTCGCTTAAAGCATCTGGTAGATCTAAATCGCTTTTTAGTAAAATTGAATTAGGTATTGTTTGGTTAATAAGTTCATCAATCGAAGAAGCATTAATCGATTGAAGCATTTTATCTTTCTCTTCTTCACTTAAACCAATATGCCTGCTTTTAAACTCCTCTTTGACCGTAATTCCCATGTTAAATTGAAATAAAAAATGTGACCTGAATATGACCGCAAAGTTAAGACATATCCGTCTTAATTTTCGCATAAAGGTATAACAGAAATGAAGGCAAGATGATTTAAAAAAGTCGTAAAAAGAAAAGGCCTGATTGAAGTAAGAATTACTTCGCTCAGGCCAATTTCAACCAGCTATGGAAAGATATCTATTACAAGTATACGAAGAAGTGTCGTACCCATTACCGATATTGGACGAACGTCCATATTAAATCGATAGAAAGGAATTAAGATTCGATTAAATTAATTTAAGACTATTGAAGCATTAGACCTAAACTGTTTTTCGAGCGGAATATGTTGCTCAAGATCATTTTTAATATCTATGAATAGGCTTGTTTCTACCGGAACATTATAATTCTCCCAGAACTTCTCACTGTAATATGAGGAAAGTTGATAAACGTCCCCCAAGCGCCTTAACTTTTTTCCGTATGGTTCCGGAACGTCTACTTTAATAGAATTGGATATAAACTCATCAGCTATGGTAACGCGTTGTAATAGCTGATCCGACTTTCGGTCATAAACATTCATATAGCCTTCCCGAAATTGATAGCTTAAAAACATCCGGCTTTGATGACTTTTGTAACGTGTCTTTACTTTAACCCCCGTAGCCTTTAACGCTATATCTTTAGAAACTCTTCGACTGGAATATTTTGCATCCCAAAGATATTCGTAATCAATTTTAAAGATTGCAAAGTCAGTGTCTCGCAAATAAACGTCTGCGGTAAAAGTTAGACTGCTATCGTCCTCAAAATCTTTTAAGTCGGCTTTGATTTTATAGATTAGGTCACCTTCCAAATAGGAAGTCGATTCGATTTCGAAATTCCACGCTTCCAGCATACTCTTATTTAAAGCACCCTCATTATTTCTTATGAGGTCTGTATCCAGAAGAAAATGAGCAAGGTAGTTAGAACCTTCGTCCCATTTGTATTTTCGATAGTCATTACTTTTCCTAACAGTCTGAGCAATAATGGACAAGCCATTTCTTTGAAAAAAATCAGTATCATAGATGTTCAAAGCTGCTTCCAACAAGGATACATACTGATCTCCTTCTTTGTAAGATGTTCTATAAAACCCTTTCATGAGATAAGGGCTATCTGGTAAGTTTTCTTTCTTTTTATCCAGTGCATTGAGGATAAGCTGCTTGGCAGAGCTGGAGGAAATTACTACTTCATCGAGTGTGATTGTGGTATCTTCCAATAAGATTATAGATTTCTTACCGACCAAATACGATAAGGGAAAAATCTTTTTCTTAAAACCTATGGATGAAAAGGAAACACTTTCGTTTTCAGAAGAATTCTCTATCCAATACAAGAACTCCCCTTCATCATTGGTTATAACTCCCGACGAACTTTCTAAATGACTAATGTGAACATACGGTATAGGTGTTGTCCCGTTGGATTCTAATACTTTTCCGGTTATCAGAGTAGCTTCAATAGGTGAACTCCTTCGGAGTACTACACTTCCCCCAATAATTCGATATTCCAGATTAAGCGATTGAAATAATTTGTCTATAAGGTCTAATAAGGGAACGTCTTTTTCTATTATGGTCAGTCTTCTTTTTACTGGTATCCGCTGATTTGCGTAAGAAAATCTCAAATCATACTGATTCCCTAAAGAATCCATTATGGCTTCCAAAGCCATAGAATCATATTTTACACTAACAATCTCACCGAAGTTTTGGGAAAGAACGGATGACCCGAAAAAGAAAGAGAATAATAATATGAAGTATGCTTTTCTCATAAACTATAAACCTATTCAAATTAGGTTAATAGAAATTTAAAAAAGCATCAATATCTGCATAAAAAAATTAGTTGCACCCCTTACCAGATACCTCTAAAATTTCCTGATCGGTGTTAAAACTTAAATCCATTGAATATTCCAAAATATCAACAGATTCTTCCAGACTTAATTTATTGAACGTCCCAGAGAAACTACAATCATTGATGTTCTCATTAGAGATCTGAATTTCAACGTCATATAACTTCCCTAAATCTTCAACCACTTCTCTTAGGGACGCACCGTTATACTCCAATACTTTCGTCTTCCATGCCCAACTATTTTTATGAGCTAGCTGATCAGATTTTACTAATCCCTCGCTAGTACTGTAAAGGGCTTGTTCATTTTCGGTAAGTAGTACCTTTTCGTCGGATTCATCATCCCCGGACGAAAAGGCTACTTTACCTGACACTACAACCAAAGTCGTTTTATCTTCATTTAGTGTATTTAGAACAAATTCAGTTCCTAATACTTCTGTTTCAGTATTATTTGTTTCTACAACAAAAGTATCTCCTCTTTTCTGAACATCGAAAAATGCCTCTCCCGAAAGAAATACTCTGCGAGAACTGAAATAACTGTTATAACTAATTGTGGATCCTTTCTTAAGCCATACTTGACTTTCATCAGGAAGTGAAATCTCCTGCCCGTTAAGTTCGGCCGTAAATTCTATAGTTCTAAAGAATGTTCTGTACGTAAAAAATATTCCTACAAGTAGAATTAAAGAGGCAGCAATTTTATAAAATAAGCTTTTATCGAGCTTTTTTGCTTTACTATCTTCTTCTGTTTCTTCTACCGAATTAATAAAAATAGAAGCAGCTTCAAGATCATCTAGTTTTTTCTTAAAATGATCAAATGCTCTATTTTCATCAAAATAAACACCTTCGAATGCTCCTTCAGAAGCTGATACGATTTTAGAATAATCCTCATAAGCCTTTCTATTCTCCTCAGACTCCTTAATCCAGGATTCTACGGCTTCACGCTCAACTTCAGAAACTTCCCCTTCTAAATATTTTAAAATCTTCTCTTCCAATTTATCTTTGTTTAACTCTTTGACACCGACATTAAGACCACCCCTTAATTAGTCCCTTATAAATATCTACTTAACACTGATCTCATAATTTTTAGTGCTTTACCAATCTGGTTTTCAACTGTTTTTTCTGATATATCTAATTGTTGGGCTATTTCTTTATGGCTGAGCTGTTCGTATCTACTGAGAACGAAAACCATTCTACACCTGGGAGGTAGCGATTCTATTCCTTTCTCTATTTCCCCCTTCAATTCGGAATATTCTAACTCCTCATGACCGTCATACTCTCCGGATTCCCAATCCTTTATAGGGCTATCGTCTAAAGGAGAGGCGTATCTTTTCTTATTATCCCTAATGTAGTTTAGTGTCCTATTTACTGTTGCCCTTTTTAAGTACGCACGTATAGAGATATTGATATCAATTTTTTGGCGGTTCTTCCAAATGGTCAAAAAAACTTCCTGAACAAGGTCTTCCGATAGATCCCTATCCCCAAGCATTCTATATACTACAATGCAGAGTTGTTTATAATACTGTTTGAAAAGAATTTCAATGGCTTCCTGATTATCTGTTTTAAGCAGATCAATTAGTTGTTCATCAGCATAAAGTTTTCTTACTGTCATAAAAACTCAAAACAAGATTTTTTTAAAAGTATTCAATTCGAATGAGAATAATACTATTTTCATGGTACATGAACCTGGCAGTTTTCTTGAGGTTCTGATATCGTCAAATAATTTGACTATTAGTATACCAGCAAATTCATTTGCCGGCTGGGAAATGATCAATACATATGCAGAGAAATATCTTTGGAGCGATTTTACTTTTGTTATCACATTTTTCGCTTTGTCAAAGTATTAATCCGAATGACGTCCAAAAGGTAATCAGGTATGTCGAAGCCCAGCGTAAAATTACCGTCCAAAATCCGGATGCAAATGAATATGAATTCTTTAAATATGGAATTCAAAATAGGTTATCCCAAAGGTTAGAAACCTCTAAAACAGATAGTTCCAGATATTTTCAAGCACTCATTAATTTAGAGAACCACGATTATGTCCTAGCAGAAAAAAATATTGAATCCATTACCAGCTCCGACTTAAAAAACCGCTTACGTGCCCGGTTATTTGTTAAAGTACAAAGGTTTGATTCAGCACTATATCATTTTGGACTTCTAGAGTCCTACAAAGTAGATTATGAGTATTTTTATTCCCTGCTCAAGAAAGGGAAAGAAAGTAGGGCTGACTCTATAGTATTATCATTGAAACTCGAAGGAGGTGCTAAGCACAAATTTTATAGTGCCTTATTAAGATTATACCAAAATCGCTTAGCGGAGAGTTTAATGCTCTTTGAAGCCTATTTAAAAATTGTTCCTAGCGACTATGAAGCCAGGTATTGGTATGCTTATACACTTTGGTCAGAACGCAAACCGACTAACCGTAGGAAAATAACCAATCAGCTTCATTTGGCCACTTTTATAAATAAAAAACATTATCCCTCATATAGGCTATTGAGGTTTATTAAAGGTAAAAATTCAAAACTAGACGATAGTGATTTCAAAGGTCTTTATGATAGTATATCAATAGAAAATGTTGATTCTGTAGAACATAAATTATTCGAACTCAGACAAAAAGATAGCACCGATAACAGAATAAGCAGAGGATTTACGTATGTCTTCGATTTTAAAAGAACAGACTACCTAAAACCCGATCAAGCAACGCCATTCCTCAAAATTGATCAAAGCCCTACTAATATCTTAAAAACGGTTCTGAAAATTCAGGAACAAGCTCCGAGCAGTTTAATTAGGTTCATTGATCATATTGAACCTGAGTTTTCGGACGTAATAGACTTATCTTTCCAAGGCCTGGATAAGAGGATAAGTTACGATCGTGATTACAGTGAACTCGATCTTTTTCAAAACTATCCGGGAACGTATTATTCAAATGAGCTTATCCCAAAAGAAGAAATTCAAAGCGCAATCAATCAATCCCAAAATGCTATTCTATCTCAATCCATAAAAGAGATTTACCATCATGCCTTAAGTTATGAGGAGCGCGCTGAAGTAAGAAAATACTATCTCAAGTACCAGAATAGCAGCACTTTAGCTCCTTGGTTTTTAGGGTTTGACGAGGTTCAGTTTTTACATAATCTTATTTCTTCCCATTTCAATCTCAATCAATCTCTATTCGATATATCTCCGGTATTTAGTGATCTGGAGATTTTAGAATCATTTCCAGATTTGTGCGACCTCATGAATAGTCTTTTCGATCTGAAGTCATCCGCCCCTGATTACAATTCGAATAAAATAGAATTGATGCTACATAAAGTCCATCAACTTCTTGATTCGGGTTATATGGAACAAGCCGGAGAAATAACTGCACAGGCTTTGAAAATACAACCAACTTATTCACCTTCACTGCTAAGCTGTTCTAAAATAAAGTTTAAAGAAAATGAATACGACTCCGCTATCAGTTACTGCTTAGATGCCTTAAAACATGATCTGGAATATTCGGAGGCTTATTTAATGCTCTCCAAGATTTCTACTGAAATGAATCCTGATTCACTCGTTAGGGCAGAAAATTATTTAAACACTGCTGTTAGTATTGAAGCAGATCCTGCCAAAGGGCTTGAACTGAGTATCGCTTTATTCAATTTTCATCTCGAAAAGGGAAATTATGTAGAAGCTTTGAAGATATCCGAGCTTTATTTTGAGCCTTTGTTTAAGGTCAGTGGAAATTTGTATAAAAAGAGAGATCCTAAATACTTGTCTTTATGGTTGAAAGGCATTTTGGGTTATGGAGAAGAGTCTTTGTACATGCTACAGGAAATGGCCAGAAAAAGTCCATTCGATGAGCGTATAAATTTAAGATATACGGATGCTTTAAATGTAGATCAAGATTATGCCCAGGCAGCTCGGCATCTTGAAGGGGCATTAAGAAGGCTTAGCTCTTACGATATGTTGAGCGCTAAATACATGCTAACTACAGCAAAAAATTATTTGAAGTTAGGCGACTCTATAACCGCATATTATGCTGTTGAGCCTATTTTAGAAGGAATTGTTCAGGATGAAAGTCTGGATAGTGTTTTATATGCAAGGGTTTTGGTAGGTATTGGAAAAATAGAAGAAGGAAGAGAAATCTTTAATAGGCAAACAAAGCCATCGAGCGTATTCGACCAATCCAATTATCTAATGAACCAGGGATACATGGCATGGTATTCAGGTGATCCGGAAACTGCTAAAAAACTATTCGTAAGATCACTGAGTATTAATCCGTATAATTTGATCTCCAGGAATGAGTTGATTAAAAGGTCAAACAAAAAAAGGGCTTCTGAACTGGTTCAAGAATCACTCACCTTAGACCTACCTCCTGGAGAATACTATTTGGAAAAAATATACGAGAAGCTGAATTTGAAAGAGTACTGAGCTTTACAAAGTATAAGAGCCTTTCAAGTTATTTTTAAGCTGTTTCTTATGTTCTAAAACATGATCTTATAAATAAAAACATAAAGTTACCCCGCCCAACTTTCCCGATCCAAACTTCGGTATTGGATAGCTTCAGCTAAATGTTCTATTTGTATTTCCGATGAATCGCTTAAATCAGCAATCGTCCTTGAAACTTTTAATATTCTATCGTAAGCTCGAGCAGAAAGTCCAAGCTTTTCCATGGCACTCTTCAAAAGAGCATTCCCAGCCTGATTAATCTGACAGATTTCTTTCACCATTTGAGGATTCATCATGGCATTGGAATGGATTGCAGTCATTTCAGTAAATCGATTGGATTGAATTTCTCTAGCCTTTATAACTCTCTCCCTAATCTCTGCACTACTTTCATTTTTACGGTTCGCTGCAATTTCGTTGAAAGAGACTGGTGTCACTTCGACGTGAAGGTCTATTCTATCCAGCAATGGACCGCTAACTTTATTTAGATATCGCTGAACAACTCCGGGTGCACAAACACATTCTTTTTCGGGGTGATTGTAATAACCACAAGGACAAGGGTTCATGCTCGCCACCAGCATGAAATTAGCTGGGAAATCAACTGAAATTTTAGCCCTCGAGATAGTTACCAATCGTTCTTCCATCGGTTGCCTCATTACTTCTAGTACAGCCCTTTTAAACTCCGGTAATTCATCCAGGAAAAGTACGCCGTTGTGCGCCAATGAAATTTCTCCAGGTTGCGGAATACCTCCTCCTCCAACTAACGCCACGTCGCTAACAGTATGATGAGGTGACCTATAAGGACGTTGCGCCATTAAGGTAGCACCATCTCCCAATCTCCCTGCAACAGAATGAATTTTGGTCGTTTCTAAAGCTTCATATAAAGTTAGCGGTGGTAAAATACCTGGTAAGCGCTTTGCGAGCATCGTCTTTCCTGCTCCCGGAGGTCCGATCATTATAACATTATGGCCACCTGCAGCTGCGATCTCTAGCGCTCTTTTTATATTCTCCTGTCCTTGTACATTTGAAAAATCAGCAGCGTACTGGTCTTGATTTGTAAAGAAGATATCCCTTGTATCACTCTTCAAAGGTGGTATCGCTAGTTTTCCTTCAAGGAATTCGATAGCCTCTTTAATGTTTTCAACACTTATAACATCCAGACTATCTACAATCGCTGCTTCAGAAGCATTTTCTTTCGGTAAAATAAATCCTTTGAATCCCTTTTTTCTCGCTTCGATGGCAATTGGCAAGACCCCTTTTACCGGTCTTAAAACGCCATCCAGAGAAAGTTCACCCATGACCAGATACTTCTCTAAATCATCAGAGATTAACTGACCTGAAGCATGTAATACTCCCAGAGCTATGGGAAGGTCATAAGAAGACCCTTCCTTTCGAACATCCGCCGGAGCAAGATTAACTACCACTTTCTGCCGTGGCATTTTATAACCAAAATATTTGATTGCAGCTTCTACTCGTTGCTCACTTTCCTTAACTGCACTATCAGGCAGTCCAACCATAAAAAACTTGGTGCCTTGGCCAACACTTACTTCTATGGTAATCAATTGGGCATCAACGCCATACACCGCACATCCAAAAGTTTTAGAAAGCATCAAGAATCTTCAGAAGGTTGATCTAAAGACTTAGCATCATCTTTTCTATCGTAGAGTTTCGCTTTGATCTCATTATTGTGAGTTTCCAGTTTGGAAACATCTTTATAAAGTTTGCGCTCTTTATTAAAGTGTTGAAGCGAAGTAATGATGAAAAGTAAAAATCCTAACCCTAGCCAAACACGTTCGAAAATTAAAATGGTGTTTATTCTATCTATAAAATGATTTAAGACAAACTCTGCTGAAACCAACAGTGCCAGACCGAGAGTAATAATCCAATAAACAAGAAAAACTAAAGTTACTTTATTTATTTTTTTAAGCATGACTCAACTTTATACATTGGTTTTATTTTAAAGTAACAAAAGATGATCTTTTATAGAGCCTGCATTTCATTTAGTTTTTTGTACATCCCATTTTTTTCGATCAAATCAATATGCCCTCCTCGTTCAATAATCTTGCCCTTCTGGATCACCACAATTTCGTCGGCGTGTTGAATAGTGCTTAAGCGGTGAGCAATAACGACAGAGGTTCTATTCTTCATAAGATTAGTTAGAGCTTCTTGTACCAATTTTTCTGATTCGGAATCCAGTGCCGATGTTGCCTCATCTAAAATAAGGATTGGGGGATTCTTTAGAATAGCACGTGCAATACTGATCCGTTGGCGTTGCCCCCCGGAAAGCTTTGCTCCCCTATCGCCTATATTGGTTTCATATCCGTTTTCCGTTTGTAGGATAAAGTCGTGAGCATTTGCAATTTTGGCAGCTTCTTCAACGTCATTTTGGTTTGCATTGGGCTTTCCAAAAGCTATGTTGTTGAAAATTGTATCATTAAATAAAATAGACTCTTGGGTTACTATACCCATCAACGATCTCAAAGATTCAATATCCAAATCTCTGAGTGGTTTACCTTCCAACAGAATATCACCTTCCGTAGGGTCGTAAAATCGTGGTATTAAATCCGCTAATGTGGACTTTCCACCCCCTGAAGGCCCCACTAAAGCCACCATTTTTCCTTTTTCTACTTTCAGGTCGATGTTTTTCAATACGTCTACATCCTCGTATGCAAAGCTGACTTTGTTAAAATGAATTCCTTTTTCAAAAGATTTAACTTCCGTAGCGTTGGGACTGTTTTTTATAGTTCTTTCAGCATCGACTATATCAAAGACTCTTTGCCCGGAAACCAATCCTCGTTGAACGCTGGAAATAGCTCTTGAAATCTCCTTGAAGGGTGGCAAGATCTGACTATAAATGATGAGATAAGTAAAAAATCCACTGGCGTCAAGAGAAGACTCATTATTCAAAACGAGGTTTCCACCATACATTAAAATCACCGCAACAATCAATACCCCAAGAAGCTGCGACATTGGAGAAGCCGCTTCTCGCCTTCTGGCCATCGAAACATTTACTTTGGCGTAAAAGTCATTTTCTTTTGAAAACTTGTTTGCTACATATTCCCTGGCATTAAAGGCCTTAATAATTCTAATTCCTGAAAGCGTCTCATCAATAAGTGTAACCAGACGACTTAGGGATTCCTGGCTCTCAGTAGCTGACTTTTTCAGTCTACGCACGATCTCTGAAATTATTCCCCCAAGAACTGGAAGAACAATCACTGTGAAAAGCGTAAGCTGCGTAGACATATAAAACAAAGTCACGAAATAGATAATGACTGTAACAGGTTCTTTAAAAATAACTTTCAATGAGGAAGCCACTGAAACCTCAACCTCCTGTACATCATTGGTCAAACGAGAAAGAATATCCCCTTTGCGTTCTTGGGTGAAATATCCAATGTGCAACCTGCTTATTCTATCGAAAACATCGTTCCTTAAATTTTTAACAATTCTTGCCTTTAAAATAGACAGGATTACTTCGGAAGCATATCTGAATAAATTTGCCAGAAAAACTGATAAAACAATAACTACACATACGTACCCTAGAGTACCAAATTTTCCGTATTCCTTTTCAAACTCGATCAAGTAGTGATAAAACAGATCTTTTACATATTCTACAGAAAGTTCAAACGGAGGAAGAGCAACATACTTTTGCAATTCTTCAGGCCCTAATTGTTCAAATATGACGTCGAATAAAGGCTGAAGGAGAATGAAATTGGTAAGTCCGAAAACGACTCCTAAAAATGCAAAAACAAGATATTGAGGAAGAAGACTGCCAAGTGGGGCAGCATATCTGATTATTCTAAGGTATGTCTTCATAATTAATAAGGCGCAAGCTAATCATATTCGGCTTGAGTACTTTATTCCTCTCATCGGTTTTAGGTTGAAATCAGTTTTTTCTTTCCAGAAAGTATGAACACTGTTGCAAACATCTAAAACCAAGCAGATTAAAATTCTTGCAAACGAAGTGGGATATTCCAACGAACCGATACGGAAAAGAAGTTTGTGGTAGATTCAAATTCAGGAAGCTCACTTTCTTGCCTCCTGTAAATGTATCTTAAATCAGCAAAAAGATTATGCTTGAACATATAAGAAGCTGTCAAGTCACCGAACATGATCTCTGTCGCAATACCCTGGCCAATCTCATTTCCAAAATTTGGATCCCCGACTCCTCTATTTCGAGTTGAATTATCTAATAAAACATTGGTCCCTACATTTAAATTAGCCGTGTCTAGCCCGGTTTCGGTATAAAATGCTTTAGCAGTCAAAAAAAGCTTATCCAAAGGTTGATACTTAAGGATACCAATAAACTCCCTGAAATTTGCTCCTGAAGGATGCGCCAAAGGTTGATTATAATTAGAATAACTCCCTACTAAGGTATTGTGAGTATACGCATAGGGTCTCACAAAATTAGCCTCCAACTGCGCATCGAGATTAGGGACTCCAAATAAGTCCGTGACTTTTCCTCCTACTTGTAAACCAAATTTATTTGCCCAAAAACCATCCCCGCTCCTCAGCTCATCCAGCACGAATTCGTCAAAAAAGAATTGACCATAAGTCATGATGTTCTTTTTAACATGCCATTTATAATCCAAACCCAACAACACATTATCCGGGCTTCCAGTCTGTTGTTCTACAGCTCGATAGAAAATGATTGGATTTATATATCTCAGATCAAAAGAGTTGGTTCGAATAGAGTCTGCTCTGCTAAATACAACTGCTTCAAAAAGTCCAATATTTAACCTTTTCGAGATATCTATACTCAAATGATGAAAGGCTATATTCTTCCTTGTAAAATCTCCCGCACCTGTAAGTCCGTTAGCATTGCCTTGCAGCTCAGCGACCATACTAGTAAATAAATTAGTGTAATTAATCTTCCAGACTTTCGTATTGATTTTTACAAAGAAATGGGAAGGGCCATAGTCCGATAGTATTAGGGATCGGTACCCATTTCCAATGAAGTTCCGATCATGCCCCACCTGTAAACCAATGTGTTTAGTAGCATTGAATGTGATGTACCCTCTCGCTGTAAAAAAATCATACCCATCTTCATTAAAGTCTTTCCAAAAACCTTCGCCGGGTATGGCTATGGTTTCGTCGATTCGATCTACCACATATCCGGGGAAATTCATCTGGTTTTCAACCAGGTAGGAATAGAATCCTACTTTGCCATCTATACTTCCCCTAATCTCTACTCCACGACTATTGATAAAAGGTGTAGCAGGTGCATTACTGTCACGCCCTAAGCCAGCATAAATCACAGGATTAACATGAAGCTTAAAATCCTTACTATCAACATGATAAAGATCCGATTTTACTTTATAGAAGTGCTTGAAAATTGGCTTTTTACTTTGGTTATCTACTGAATTAGCCCATTCCCAACTATCATTTCTTAAATACTGTAGGTTAAACTTATCCTGCTCCGAAAGCGTCTGCTTTTTAAAAACAGAATCCGTAATTGATACTATTTTCTTTCTAAGAAACGGCCTTACCGAGCTGTGGTGTTGATCGAAACTATGGCCTTGTCGAACCTCATAGCGGTCTATTAAGTGGTAATAATCATTGTTCAGAGGTACATATACGCTCTGTGCATGAATAGACAATTGAAGAGAGAATGAGAATAGAAATAAAAGTTTACGCACTTTTTAAAAAATACATGTTTGCATGTTGCTTATAAACACTTATCTTTGTGCCTCTTTTTGAAGAACTGAGAAAAGATCCTAAATATTATGAAAAAAGATATTCATCCGAACTATAGAGAAGTGGTTTTCTTGGATATGCAGAGTGGAACCAAGTTTTTAACGCGTTCTACTATTGAAACCAGCGAAACCGTAGAGCACGAAGACGGAAACTCATATCCGTTAGTTAAAGTGGAGGTAAGTTCGGCTTCTCACCCTTTCTTTACTGGTAAGAAATTGTTTGTTGATACTGCCGGACGAGTAGAGAAATTCAGAAATAAATATAAGAAGAAGTAAGCTTCTCTACTTATTAAAGACTTTGAAAGTCTCTTTGATTAGTTTCAGAGAGACTTTTTTTATGCTTCATAAAAACACCATCCATCCTTTTTCCGAATAATAGTATCTATCAGAAAGATATTATGCTTATGGAAAATATTGCTTCGCAGAACCATTACAGTTTTTAATAGATAGCTCAGAAAATCTAAGAAGAGCAGAAACAAATGAAATTTAGCTTATACAACCTTAAGCATTTGAATAAAATGATAATCCTTGTGGGATATTCTTGATAATCGATTCAATCAGGAGTAATATCGTGGCTAATTATCATTTAGCTCGCGCTTATGGATATTCTATTTTATGATTCAGAAGTATCTATTGAAAAATTATTGCCTTTTACGTTTACAAGGCCCATCTCTGAAATCAGAATAGGCATTTTCAAGATAAGCGAAAAGTGGCGACATCATTTTAAAGGTGAAGTCTACTTTAAAACATCTCCGCATTTATCCAATAAATTCTCTGA
The DNA here is from genome assembly GCA_039030555.1 of Bacteroidota bacterium. Taxonomy (GTDB): domain Bacteria; phylum Bacteroidota; class Bacteroidia; order Cytophagales; family Cyclobacteriaceae; genus JBCCDY01. The sequence continues at coordinate 282,992 of JBCCDY010000003.1, read as the reverse complement.
TCAGTTTAAAAAAGGTCTAATAATCAATGGAGGCTTATGCCCGAGTACAGAACTCACTGAAAAAATTAATGCGCTCCGAGCCGGCCAAGCTCTTTTTTCGAACGAAACGTTTTTAGCCGCAAAAGCAGAGTCTGCTCTTTCTGACATTAACGTTCTGTTTGAAGAATATGAAAGACTAGATTATCATGACAACTTTACCATCATAGAAAACTCCTGGAACATTTTCCAATTTAATGCTGAGCAAATCGAAGCCGATATAGAAATTATTCGTTCTCAACGGACTTCAGCCAAAATTGAAGATCCCCATACAATACTTTACGGAGATAACATTTTTATCGAAGAAGGGGCCACGATAAGAGCTTCTATCTTAAACTCTGAAAAAGGTCCTATCTACATTGGAAAAAACTCCAAAGTGTATGAAGGTTCCATCATTAATGGTGCGTTTGCATTATGTGAAGAAGCTCATCTAAATATTGGTGCTAAGGTAAAAGGCGATACCACCATCGGCCCGTACAGTAAAGCGGGAGGAGAAATCAGTAATTCTGTTCTATTTGGGTATTCCAATAAGGGACATGATGGGTTTCTCGGAAATTCAGTCATTGGAGAATGGTGTAACCTGGGTGCCGATACAAATACTTCTAACCTCAAAAATAATTATGCTCCAGTCAAATTATGGGATTATTCTACCCAAGGTTTTAAAGATACAGGACTTCAGTTTTGTGGGCTAATGATGGGGGACCATGCGAAATGTGGGATCAATACGATGTTCAATACGGGAACTGTCGTTGGAGTTGGAGCCAATGTGTTCGGGGCAGGCTTTCCAAGAAATTATATTCCTGAATTTGCTTGGGGAGGAGCTCATGGATATTCTACTTTTAAGCTTTCTAAATTCTTTGAAACTGCTGAAAAGGTCATGGAACGAAGGGAAATAGAACTGACGACGGAAGATCGCGACATTTTTGAATGGATCTACCAAAACAGTGAGAAAAATCGTTTTTGGGAACAAACAAAATAGGTTATGAGATTCTCTGATATACCAGGATTAAAAGCTCAAAAAGATCATTTAATTGAAGCTTATAACAACCAGAAAGTAGCTCACGCACAGCTTTTCAAGGGTAATGAGGGAAGTTCCAACCTAACCATGGCTTTGGCATTTGCTACCTACTTGAATTGTACCGACAAGCAAACGAATGATTCATGTGGCAGATGTCCATCATGCATTAAATCTGATAAACTGATTCACCCCGATCTTCACTTTTCTTTTCCGGTTGCATCTACGGCTAAGATTTCAAAATCTTCTGACCTTATCAGTCAGAAATTTCTAAAGCTCTGGAGAGAAGCTATTTCCCAAAACAATTTTTTATCTATTGAAGACTGGCTAAACCATATAGGCGCAGAAAGTAAGCAAGCCAATATTTCTAAAGAAGAAAGTCGCCAGATCATCAAATCCTTATCACTGAAAGCATTTGAAGGAGAATATAAGATCATGATCATCTGGCTTCCGGAGTTTATGCACCCTAGTGCAGCAAACGGGTTGTTAAAGATATTGGAAGAGCCTCCTGAGAAAACCGTATTTTTACTGGTATCCACCGATCCGGATAAACTATTAGGTACTATAATCTCCAGGGTCCAGGCCAAGAGTATTCCACTGTTCAATAAAGAAGAACTGGAAGGGTTCTTAATACAAAATCATGGTCTTGATCAGAAAAAAGCTGGTGAGATCGCAAGGATATCAGATGGTAACGTAAATCAGGCTGTAAAGCTTATTAATCATGTAGAAGATGAAAACCATCAAAATTTCCAGCAGTGGCTTAGAAACTGCTATAGCAAAGCTTTTGGAGAGTTAGTTAGTGATGCGGAAAGTTTTCATAAAATGACCAAGGTTTCCCAGAAAGGTTACATCAGTTACGGGCTGAACGTTTTAAGGGAAACGCTATTGGCGCGAAGCGGCATAGAAGTACTTAATAAAGTGCAGGACGATGAGTTAAAGTTTGTTCAGAATCTCGGAAAAACGCTATCTATCGAAGCTGTAGAAAGTATTAGTCATATTTTTAATGAAGCCTTATATCACCTGGAAAGAAATGCAAGTCCAAAAATCCTGTTTCTGGATGTTTCCATTAAGACATCTCAAATCCTAAGATCCGCCTAATGTCAAAGAAAATTAGAATAGGTACCAGAAAAAGCCTGCTGGCTCTTTGGCAGGCTAATTATGTGGCTGACCTTCTTCAGAAAGGAGGACATCAAACGGAGCTGGTAACCCTTGATACCATAGGAGATAAAATTCAAAATGTTTCCATTTCGAAAATTGGTAGCAAAGGTGTTTTCACTGAGGAGATTGAAGACCTTTTGCTGAATAAAGAAATTGATATCGCGGTTCATAGTGCTAAAGACCTACAGTCGACCCTTGCTGAACCTTTTGAGATCATAGCATTTACAGAAAGGGAAGAAATGAACGATGTGTTGGTGAGTGAAAAGCCGGAAGTTAGCTTACATCCGGAAGCCACGTTTGAAATTGGAACATCTTCTACCAGAAGAATTGCCCTTTTAAAAAAATATTTCCCAAAGATTAAAGCGGTTCCTACGCGTGGCAATCTTCAAACCCGGTTCAAAAAAATGAGGGAAGGCGAAAGCGATGGAATGATATTGGCCTATGCAGGCATCAAGAGAATGGGGCTTCAAGGTTTGATCAGGGAAAAAATAAACCTTGAAATATTTACACCTGCCGTAGGCCAGGGCACCATTGCCATTGAAGCATTAAAAGCTTTAGATAAAGGCCTGAAAGGCTCCATCAAAAGCCTTACAAACGATGAGAAAACGGAGATATGTCTCAAGGCAGAACGCTCTTTCTTAAAAACCATTGATGGTGGCTGTAGCATTCCTGTATTTGGCCTCGCCCAAATGGAAAACAGAAAGCTTAGTATTTCAGCAGGAATTATTTCCCTCAACGGAAAAAAAGAGGTTAGAAAAAACTTAAGCGGAAGTGAAGAAGAAGCTGAAGCTTTAGGAAGTCAGATCGCAAATGACATTTTGAACTCAGGAGGTCGTCAAATTCTTGATGCTATAAAATTGAATCTTTAGTAGACTCATGCTAGCTTCGCACATCCATTCTATTAACTAAAGCATATTGATATGAAAATTTTTGGCACTTCGGTGGTCACTATGATATTTGTGGTTCTCTGGTCCTGTGGTTCCTCCGATAAAGATGAATTGGTTACCATCCATACCGAGTATGGTGATATTAAAGCCATCCTTTACGACGAAACACCGCTTCACAAGAAAAATTTCCTTGAATTGGCCGAAAAAGGAGCGTATGATAGTTCTATATTCCACAGAGTAATCCAAAATTTCATGGTTCAAGGAGGAGATATTTCTTCTAAAGAAGGCTACGAGACTTATGATGAAGGGACGGGTAAGATCCCTGCCGAAATTAATCCTGACTTTTTCCACCATAAAGGAGCTTTAGCGGCTGCGAGGCAAGGTGATAACATCAATCCAGAGCGGAAATCGAGTGCCAGTCAGTTTTATATTGTCCAAGGTACGACTTATACCAAAGAGCAGTTAACTACTAACGAAGAAAAGATCAATCAGTCTTTAGGTAAGCTATTTGAAAGTGGAAAATATGATTCTCTGAAAACTGAACTCATAGCCCTTTATCAAAGCCAGAATTTTGAAGCTTATCGGGAAAAGGTACTCGGGTTGAAGCCTATTCTGGAAAAAGAACTTGGTGAAAATTATGATAAAGAAATCTCACCTGAAAAACTAGAAGCTTACAGTACTGTTGGTGGCTCTCCTCACCTGGATGGTGGTTATACCGTTTTTGGACGAGTGTTAGAAGGTTTAGAGGTAGTCGATAAAATAGCCGCTGTTCAAACCGGACAGGCGAGTAAGCCAATGAAGGACATTTTTATGACGGTAGAAGTAGAAAAAGTTTCCAAATTTAAAATTGAGAAGCAGTACGATTACGAATATCCTTCAACCGGCGAGTAAATGAAGATTTTAGTCACTGGCGCTAATGGCTTACTCGGGCAAAAGCTCATAGCGCTATTCGCAGATAAAGAAGGCTTCGAATTACTCGCAACCAGCAAGGGTGAAAAGAGGTATTCGACTCATGCTTCTTTCATTCACTACAAAAGCCTTGATATTACTTCAGAAAAAGAAGTTTCAGAAGTAATGGGCTCTTTTGAACCTGAAGTGGTGATCAATACGGCAGCCATGACCAATGTTGACCAATGCGAATCTGAAAAAGAGGCGTGTTGGGACTTAAACGTCAAGGCTGTGGAGTACCTGGTTAAAAGCTGTAATGAAGCCGAATGTCATTTGGTACATTTATCGACTGATTTCATTTTTGATGGTGAAGACGGGCCTTATACGGAAGAGGACAAACCGAATCCGGTGAGCTATTATGGGGAGAGCAAGCTCGCGGCAGAGAAATTCATTCTTGAAAATTCATCATCTTATTCCATACTCAGAACGGTATTGGTTTATGGCTATACTCCGGGTATGAGTAGATCAAACATCGTTTTGTGGGCCAGGCAAAGCCTTTTAGATGGAAAAGCTATTAAAGTGGTTACAGACCAATGGAGAACCCCTACCCTTGCGGAAGATCTTGCTTTTGGGTGTTTTTTAGCTGCCGGCCAAAAACCAACAGGAATCTTTAATATTTCTGGAAAAGATATGATGACCCCTTATGACATCGCTTTGAGGGTTGGAGAATACTTTAAACTTGACTTGAGTAACCTTAGCGCGACTGATGGTTCAATGTTCTCTCAAGCTGCTAAAAGACCACCGAAAACAGGGTTCGATATTAGCAAAGCGAGAAAGGTTTTAGGCTACGAGCCACTTGGTTTTGAAGAGGGCTTGAAAGTGATTGAAGGGCAGCTAAAGAAATAATCTTTCTTAGATAATCTTATAATTGCTTTTTAACTATCTATAATTTCTCTTTGAAAACTTATAATATCTGATCAATCATTTAAACAACGCTTTATAAGCTCTCGTATTTCTTAATAGAAGTATCATGAATTAGTTTCATTAAGAATTGAAAGAGATTATTAGAGGAGAACTTGGTATTATTCGTAAAAAGATTGAAGATTTAACGGAAGGATAGAAATTATGGATATAAATAAGTTTAATGAATTCCGAAAAAAGGTTGAGCGTAGTCTTAATCAAATGGATGCCATAATATCCTATTTACATGAAGGGGTAAAAGGCTTGAGGGATTCACATAAAGAATTTCAGGGTGAAATGACAGAATTCATGTCATTTATGGCAGAAGGATTGGCTGACCATGAAAGCCGTATAGCTTCTATCGAAAAAAGATTAGAATCCTGAAGCCTAGCCTTTGATGAGTAAAGATTAGAGAAGACCTCGCCTTAGGGTGCTTTTTACCTGCCGAACAAAAAGTAAAGGGAATCTTTAATATTTCTGGAAAAGATATGATGACTCCTTATGACATCGCTTTGAGGATTGGAGAATACTTTAAACTTGACTTGAGTAACCTTAGCGCAACTGATGGTTCAATGTTTTCTCAAGCTGCGAAAAGACCCCCGAAAACAGGGTTCGATATCAGCAAAGCGAGAAAGGTTTTAGGCTACGAGCCGCTTAGTTTTGAAGAGGGATTAGAAGTGATTAAGGAACAATTGAGATCATAGAGGGGGTATCTCAATCTTTTTTCTACTTTTTATGAATTCAATGGCAGGTCAATCCAATCTATATCATCTTCCGTATTGGGGAATTCGGGATTCTCTTTAGCTAGCGAGGCATTAAAATCCAAGATATCTAATGTTTTAATTAAGGCTTCCCTATCGGTTAGATGTCCTTCATCAGGCGCTAACTTTTTTTCTTCATATGAATGGAAAACTTCGATTTTAAGCATAATCAAACCAAAATTACTGGTTTTTTCAGAATGTCCTCCAATTCCGGAGGCCCTCCGAAGAAGTTATCTTTAAATCCATTCATCTCATCTATCGTCTTTGCTGAAAGCACATTGTTCAATTCTTCCATAGCTTGAGAACAGATCATATACGGAGGAGCTATATCCGTAAGAATTCTATTGCCTCTACAACGCGCTATTAATTGATACTCAGGAGTATCGTCTTTTTCTGTACCCTTTAATAAACAAGTATTCATTAAGTGGTTCATTCTTTGAGTCGGATCTTGTGGTAGGTTATTCATCCGGTCCATAGATACGTTCTCAGAAAAATATCTTTGTAAGCTTGCCAGTGATTCCCTGGAAAGGTCGTTTGTCATATCCATAGCACAATCCATACAAATAGCATAGTCGAAAATCACTTCTTCTACATTGTATTCGGAATGGTTTCTAAAAGCTTTTTCCAGTAGATAGTCTACTTTTCCATCGAGTAGAAAGCGGTTGCATTTGAGGCAGAATTCAAATGGTTTATTGGTATGGTAATTATATAATTTTTTGGGTATCTCCATAAATTAAAACAGTTCTTCAATGGGTTGTCCAACGCAGCTGTTGGGCAAGGGAATATTCAATTTCATCGACAATGTAGCGGCAATATCGGTAATGGAATAGGGCTTTACCGTATAGCCAGGTTCAATTTTCCATCCGTACCAAAGCAAAGGTACATGTGTATCGTAAGTATAGCCGCTCCCATGGCTCGTCCCGGTTCTATAACTACCTGATCTTGGAAGGTATCCGGGTTTAAAATTAAATAAAATATCTCCTGAACGGTTTGGGTGAAACCCGTTCAATAATAAACCCTTCTGATCCTCATTCGAATTAGACCCTACAAAGTCATTGAAGGTGTATGCTGCCACAATAAGATCGTGATTCAGTATTTCGGTACGGATCTCCTCTCTTATTACGTGAATGTCCATTCCTTTTTCCTTTATCATTTTGCGATTGAGATAAATATTATTGTTGCCAACGTTCTCAACAACATCAGAAGTACCATATTTCTCGACTAAAAAATCGGCCAATTTTATTACTAAATCTTTTACAGGGACAGAGCCCGCCGATAGTTTTTGATCAGCTAAGTATTCCGGAACTCTTTCAACTCCATGATCAGCAGTTAAAAAGATCAAATAGTTTTTATTACCTACCTTTTCATCAAGATGATTCAACAACCGCTCTATCTCTAAATCAAGCCTTAAATAAGTATCTTCGACCTCAATGGAATTTGGGCCAAAACGATGGCCAATGTAGTCCGTAGAAGAATAGCTCATCGCCATAAAATCAGTGGTCTCGTCCACCCCCATTTCTTCGGAATCAATTGTATGCAGAACCATATCGGTCACGATTGTATTCCCATAAGGAGTCGATGACAGAAGTCCAAAATTACTATTCTCACTTCTCAGCTCGCTTAAGTTGTATGGAAAAATCGGCTTTTCTTTACCTTTAAATACCCCCTCATAGGGCACATCATCAGCGGTACTCTCAAAATATTCTTCTATCGGAAGTAAGGTATTCCAAACCTTGCCAAGGTATTGATCAGGAAGGTTTTTAGAGTTGAATTCTTCTACCCATCCAGGTAATTCCTGGTAATAAAAATCGCTCGAGATAAATTTTCCCTCATCCGGATCGTACCAAAATGCACCGTCGGCCGAACGCCCTGCCGGAAAAATTGCACCTCGGTCTTTAATAGAAACACCGTAGACTTTACTTTTTAGGTTGGTAAAAAGATGGAGCTCATCTGTAATCGTTGAACTGAGGATATTTTTAGGCGAATATTTACCCCTTTTACTGTCGCTTCCAATCGTATTTCGTGAACTATCGTAAGCGCAATAGATCTCTTTACCTTCCTTATAGCTATACCAGTTGTTAGCTATGATGCCGTGCAGGCTTGGGGTTGCCCCGGTGTAAACAGTAGCATGCCCAGGACCAGTATATGTTGGAATGAAATCGTACTTGGTATTTTTGACTTCAAAACCATCTCTTAACAGTCTTTTAAATCCGTTATCACTAAACTTATCATAAAACCGGTAAATGTAATCGGCCCTCATCTGGTCAACTACTATTCCTACGACCAATTTAGGCCTTTTAGGGTCCTCAAACTGATAATAGTCCTTTTTAGGAACGCAGCTATTGAGCACGAACAGTAAGGCTAAAAGTGGGAAAAATGCTTTCATGATATTGGTGTCTGGTGACTTGCTTTTCTACAACACTAAGGAACTTCGATGGCTCGTAAATAGCAATTATTCCAGGCAAAATACTTTGTCGTAGTCTTCTTCTTCGATCACTTGTTTTCGAACCAGCTGCCCGTTTGCGTCATAGTATAAACCGATGTAAAATGATGCTTCGGGAATATACATTTCGCCTAAAAAGAAAGGCTCCTCTTTTGAGCCTATATTCCTGATCTCTGAAAATGAATTAGGAATTACCTCCCCAAGAATGGTTGAGTAAACCCCTTTGCCTAAAAATTTCTCAGTCAATATATAAGAAGAATCCTGTACGAAATAAGCGTAGTCATCGAAATTAGCTAAAAGCGTAGTATCATTTTTCCAGTCTAAAATTTCGAAGTAACTATCTAAGCCTCCAATGACTAAGGTATCATTTAAAGCTTCAAGCGATTCATATTTTAAAGGAACAATAACGTTATCGTAAACGTCAATTATTCCACAAAAATCATCTTCGCAGGCAATCAGTGTGGTATCGGAAATAGGTGTTAACCGGGTTTTATAATGAGGTTGTATAATTTGATCCTTAGAAAAATTATAGTTTCCGAAACTACCTCTTTTAAACAGTGAAATATTACTCTTTCGGTAATTATCAATGACGTTGTATTTAGCTGGAACAAGCATTTCTTCTGAGGAAGTGGATATCCCTTTTAACCTATTCCGCTCTACAACAAAAGAAGAGTCATTGAGTATTTTAATACTTGAATAATTACCATTTAATATTCGATTGCCTTTTTTATTATAGATGGAAATCTTATTTCCGTCATTTATAGAAAGAAGATCCGGAGAATCGCGAAACTCCGATTTTATTATTCGAATTTTATCTTCCTGATTAACTTCAATTTTGATAGTGTCACCTATTCTTATGAAGCTAGAATCTTGATTGAGAAATAAGCTGTAATTGTTATTCAGGAGCTTTACGGAATCGTATCTAGATAAGAAACCAGGCTCCTTTACTTTGCCGTAATACCAGGAACTGTCCTTATAAATGGTAAAGGCGCTATCGGAATAAAAGACTTTCAAAAAATGTTCTTCAAAGACTTGATTGAAGTCCTGATCTAAAATTTTATAACCTTCTTCATTCTTTAACAACCAGAGCCTTCCTAAATCGTAAATTTCATGCTTATCCGCTCTAATTTTAGGTTCCAGATCTTTGTTAAAAAGTGATTCTTGCTCTCCACGAAACGACAATAGATAGTTTTCTCCTACTAACTCTAACTCATCATATTTCATTGAAATACTAATTTCTTTTGAGTCAGCAGCTTTTACTATTTCAGCACTATTCGAAAAGCCGAGCTTAGCTTTCTTTCTGAAAATAAAATAAGGGCCTACAGCGTAAATAGAATCAAACTCATTCTTTACTAAAGGTTTTCCAGTTATGGAAACCAGGCCGTATTTTCCATTGGATTCGAATCGGATAAAAGGATCTAGCCATTGAATACTTTCTGCGCTTACATCTAGTTTTAAATCACCGGATTTATGAACCAATACCTCTTTGCCCGTCTCTTTTACCTTCAACCAGCCTGCCCCTTGATCAGAAAAAGCTTCAACTTCGCCTTGATAAATGGTTTTTAAGTTTCGATTGGTCAATAAGCTACCTTCATCGGATTTAACCATGAAGACTTCTCCTTCAATAGGCTGGCACAAATAATCATTTTGTACTGCAGAGAACTGAGATTTAATAAAAACATCTCCGCTGGATTGCATCAACCCGTATTTTCCATTTTCAATAAAAGGGTGAAGTTGCTTCTGATTTAGTCGATCCAGATCGATCAACGAATCCCGGATGTCAACTGGAATATATCTTTTTTCATAGAATTCAATGAGTTCATCCGTCCCCTTCAACCTATGATAGAGCAGTGAAATTGCTTTAGTAGACTCATTGCTTTTCCTGTAATTCTTCAGAAACCAATCAAATACGCTTACTGAGTTTTCGGAAAATGTAATCGCTGCAATTTCCTTAGTAGCCTCCTGATAATGAAATGTTCCAGGGTGCTCTTCTAGGAATGAAATATAACTCTGAATCTTTCCATCGGAGGTTTTATCTTCAAACAGCAACTTTTGATATAGTTTTTCAGCTTTTTCAAAAGACTCCGCATCGGGATAGTCTTCCATGAAACTTTGATATGCTGCATAAGTATCGGCTTTTCTCGCCTCCAGAAATCCTAGGGAATCGCGTTTCTTTATCGCAGGTTCAGTAAAAGGAGAGCCTTCATAATATCTGAGATAATGATTGAATTCTTCAATTTCATTTTCATCAACTGCAAAGTTGAAGGCAAGTCTCTGACTTTTTAATTTTTGCCGGGCTAAAGTAGTGTCTGTAATTCCTTGTCGTGCCAGCTTTTCAACTTCCTTTTCATCTATGGAGTCATAAAGCTGTATAGATCTATTGATGTAGGTATAGGAGGAATCAAGATTATATTTTTTATAGCCCTGATCTGAAAAAAGTACTGAAAATAGATAATTCGCGCCCGGTGCAAACTCTTCTTTTTCTATTGTTTTCAGAAGGGATTCCTCTACTTTTTTCAAATCGCCTTTCTCATAAGCCCGCAACGCCGAACGGATGTTATCTCCTGAATAAAGGGAGATAACTGTTAGAAAATAGATGAGTTTCAAATACAATCCGTAACTGTTTTAAGAAGTAAAGGTATAAAGGTATTGCCGAAATCAATCAACGAGTTCATTGACACACCGAGGCTAAAAATCCTCTAAGCTTTCTAGAAAATTTCCTGACAGGTTTATACTTTTTGAAATAGAGGTCTATTCTAAATGCAGTAAGCAACCGCTAATTTCATAGCTCTCTATAAACACTTACGAAGAATACTATTAGTACTTTTCTCGGATGTATAAGCTAAACTAAATTCAGCTTTTACTTTCCTCTCGCTTGAATGATAATAATTCTTCCGAAGAAGCGCTTTCGTCAAAGTAATAACCTTCATAATCGAAACCTTTTAGATCATCCGGATTAGTTATTTCATTTTCAATTAGATATCTGGACATCAGGCCTCTTGCCTTCTTCGCATAAAAAGAAATGACTTTGTATTTCCCATTTTTAGCGTCCTTAAAATCGACGTCGATCACTCTGGCGGTATTACTTTTCCTTTTTACAGATTTGAAATATTCTACGGAAGCCAGATTGAGAATGATATCGTCTCCTTGAGATTTCAAGTCCTCCAAAAGAAGATTTAATATTTTATCGTCCCAGTATTGATAAAGTGTATTATAATCATCGAAGGCTAATTTCGTTCCCATCTCTAGGCGATAGGGTTGTATTAGATCTAGAGGACGCAAAAGACCGTACAATCCGGATAAAATCCTTAGATGCTTTTGTGCAAAATTCATTTTCGACCGATCAAACGTCTCAGCTTCTAATCCTTGGTATACATCTCCCTGAAAGGCAAGTACAGAAGGCTTTGCATTTTCCTCGGAATGATCTTGCTCGAATTTTTGGTATCGATCGACATTAAGCTCAGCCAGGTCATCACTAATGCTCATTAGTTCTTTGACTTCTTCAATAGATTTTTGCTGAAGTACATCAATGAGCTCAGAAGTGCGCTTCAATAACCTAGGCTGAGTAGTATTTATTTTATAATCTGTCTCAAAATCAAGACTTTTCGCTGGAGATATTACTGCAATCATAAATATTCTATTCTTCTCGCAAAGAAACAGTACGAAAAGCAGAATGTTGTAATAAGAAAACAAAAAACCACCCCTTTTAAGGAATGGTTTTACTTTTTAAAACGAATTTTCTAGAAGAATCCAAAAAAAGCACCTAAGGATTGATAAGAATCAATGGCGAAACTTTCAAATCCGGAGTAAAGATGAACGGCTGTTTTTTTTAGATCGTCAAACTTGCTGGCAGTAGCTAAATTTTTTAGGTCGTCAAACTTACTCATATCTTTTATAATTGATTTTTATAAGCAAAAAAATGATTTTTCTACAAGCCCTAAGCTTGAGATATTTTTAAAAGATTGAGTATCTCTATAAAAGAAAGCTCTAAAGCTAAGAGAAGACTGGATGTAAATAGATATTTATTAGATTTGGAAAATATTCGGGATGTGGCTCAGTCCGGTTAGAGTACTCGCTTAGGGTGCGAGAGGTCGCTGGTTCGAATCCAGTCATCCCGACCAGGAAAAAGGCAGATTGAACTCTGTCTTTTTCCATTATGTAAATCGAGAAAAGAAAAATACTTTTCACGCATAGATTCCGAACACAGTTTTCTCATAAAACCAGTTGCTTTTATCTCTTTAAACTTTTCTAAATTACCCTTTGGTTAGTATTTGATGACACTATGGATATAAGCAAACAAGTCCTTTTCTCATTAAGTGTGATTGGAGGTTTGAATGGCTTAATGCTATCCTTGTATTTCGTATTGGCAACTAAAAGAGATAAAGTTTCGGGATACTTTCTTTCAGCGCTGCTATTTGTTATCAGTATTAGGGTACTAAAGTCTGTTTTTCTGTATTTCAACCCGAATCTTTCAGGCACTTTTATACAGATTGGCCTTTCAGCTTGTGCACTTATCGGACCTTTTCTGTTCCTCTATGTAAAAAGCTGGCGATACCCTAAAATTAAAACAAACTGGCTCTTTCATATTGTACCGATCACAATCATAATTATCGGACTTGGAATACTTTATCCATATGTTGAGTACCGAAGGTTATGGGCAAGGTATATTGTAAAGCTAATTTATTTAGTATGGCTACTATACATTGTCTTTTCTGGTGTGCAAATCAGTCCGTTATTCTCCAAGCTCCTCGCAAAAAGTCAGCGCCTCGAAAGCATAGAAATATGGTTGATAAGCCTTTTTACCGGAATTTCAATAATTTGGTTAGGCTACAATCTGGGTGCTTATACTTCTTACATTGTAGGCGCTGTTTCTTCTTCGTTTGTATTTTTTCTTTTATTACTTTTTTGGATACTAAAACGGAGAAATACCGGGCCTTTCTTTGAAGAGCATATTAAGTACGGGGATAAGAAAATTGATGAATTCGAGGCTAAAGAGATCATTGATAAGTTAGATCATTTGTTGGCTGAAGAAAAGCTCTTTAAAGATGCCGATCTGAAAATCGCCGATGTGGCCAAGCGATTGCGTATTTCCCCACACTATCTTTCTCAACTTTTGAATGATAACGCGGGAAGAAGCTTTTCCTCACATATAAACATATACAGGATAGAGGAGGCGAAAAGTCTCCTTATCAAAGATAAACACTTCACAACGGAAGCCGTAGGCTATCAGTGTGGTTTTAACTCAAAATCTACCTTTTTTTCTGTCTTTAAGAAGATAACCGGATTGACTCCTGCTTCTTATAGAGCAGGTAACCAGTAAACAAAAAGTACAAACTTATAAATCCGTACTCCTAAATTAGAAATCGTTTCCTCGAGTTAATTCTCGAACCGCCATCTTGTGATAAAATAAACGAGATGAAAATTTCCAAATTAATTATTTCACTATCGGTTATATTAATTACAAGCATAGCCTCTGCTCAGGAAACAACGATTAGAAATATCTTAATCGTTACATCTAACCAACATACCTACGGAGATACCGATCTTAATGCGGCTAATCACTTTGAAGAAATTGTAGTGGCTTATGATATTTTTATTAAAGCCGGTTTAAAAGTTGACTTCGTTAGCCCTAAAGGTGGAGCTATTCCCATTGGTTATATAAAAACGTCAGATAGTATTCAAAAACAGTATTTATATGACGAAATTTTTATGAATAAGCTAGAAAATACATTAACCCCTTCTCAAGCTTCTCAGACTAACTATTCAGCAATTTATTTTAGTGGCGGAGGTGCTGCTATGTTTGGTGTTCCTGAAAATGAGCAAATCCAAAGGATCACCAAACAAATTTTTATTAGAGGAGGAACCGTCTCAGCTGTTTGTCATGGAACCGCAGGCATTACTAAGCTTATAAATACTAATGGTAGATACTTGTTTGAAGACAAACGCATAACCGGATATCCAGATGCTTTTGAACGAAAAAACGCGGCTTACTACAAGACTTTCCCTTTCTCTATTGAGCAAGCAGTTAAAGAAAAGGGTGGAATATTTCAATTTTCTGAGCAGGGATGGGATGGCTTTTACATTACAGATGGCCGCTTAATTACAGGTCAAGATCCAACGGCCACCAGCGCAGTGGCTGAAAAAGTAGTAACACAAATTTCAATAGATAATCATGAATAAAGTAATAATTGTAATCTCTTTAATAGTTCTATCAACGGCTACTCAGGCACAAGAGCCGGATTACGCTTTAGTTGAGAAAACTGTTTCCTTTTATTTGGAGGGTGGCACCAACAATAACTATGAGGAATTAAGAAAGGCCTTTCATCCCAGTGCCACTATGAAGTTTATAAAAGGGGATACCTACACAGAAGTCAATGCATTAAATTTCTTTAAAAAGGCTATTAAGCCGGGACCAAAACAGAATCGAACTACAGGCATATATCAAATCAACTTATCCGGTAGTGCAGCTAGCGCCATCCTCCGAATAGATTATGATGCCTTTTATTTTATGGATTATATGAATCTGCTGAAGATTGATGGGGAATGGAAAATCGTAAGTAAAATCTTTTCCAGAGAAAATAAATAAAATGAAGCTGAAGATTTTTTGGGTTCTTATAGCAGCTACCACCATGTTATACGGACAAAAGAAGAATGAATCTGATAGTGATCTGTACTCTTTAACCTCCAGAATTGATCGATATATCCATGATGTTATGGAGGTGGATGAGATACCAGGGGTAGCTATCGCAGTTCTTCAGAATTCAGAAATACTTTATAAAAAATACTTTGGTTACTCCAATATAGAACATAAAGTAGCAGTGAGCGATAGTACTGTTTTCAGGGTATATTCATTGACCAAATTGATGACTGCTGTTACCGTATTTCAACTAATCGGAAAAAACAGACTTCTTCTACAAGATTCGATCTCAAACTATATCGATGACGTACCCGAAACCTGGAGGTCTATTCAAATCAGACATCTTTTAACACATTCATCTGGATTACCGGAATACAAAGATTTTGATTCCTCTCTTTCGGATTATGACTTGTGGAAAAAGCTTAGCGGGCAACCGCTTAGATTCCAAAAGGGAGAGCGGTATGAATATAATCAAACTGGTTTTTGGCTCTTAAAGCTGATCATAGAAAAAATCACTCAAAAAGATTTCGAAGATGTAGTATTAAACAATCAGTTTTCAAAAGCTGCCCGGGGAGCTTTTTTCGCTTCTAATTCTCTGGTGGCTTACCCAAATCGCACGGCTAAATACATCTATGACCATAAGCTAAAACACTACGCACATTCAACATTTGCTGCCGGAGAACGCAGCATAGCTGGTAATGGACTTAATGTCAGCCTAAACCAATTGGTGAAGTGGAGTAAGCGATTGGACAACGGCAGTCTTTTAAATGATCTCCTAAAGTCTAAACTATTAGAGCCCTTTGAGTACAAAAATGATGAAAAGAGATTCGTTTATGGGCTGGATGCTTATCCGATTAACCAGCACTGGATGTATGGATTTTCCGGTGGTGCAGTTGTGGACTTTAGAAAATTTGATACTGGATTAACGATTATGATTTTAACTAATGGCTTTAAGTACAGGTCCAGGATTGCAACTATGATGCGATACATTGCGGGGACTGTAGATGATAGGTTACATGACTCTGGCAGGACTATAAAAGAAAATATACGTATTGATCTGATGCAGGCTATCGATAAACAACATTTTGGGGACAACTATCAAAAAGCAAAAAAAGACTATCCTGAAATATCTTTTGAAAGTACTTTAAACGTCATAGGGTATGATCAAATTTTGGCTGGAGACCTGGAAAAAGCGATTAAAGTTTTTTTAATTAATGTCGAAGAGAATCCATATTCATTCAATGCCTTCGATAGTTTGGGCGAAGCATACATGCTACTGGGAAACAAGCAGCTAGCTCTTAAAAACTATCAAAAATCCCTGGATCTTAATCCTGAGAATGAAAATGCGGTAACGATGATTGAAAAACTAAAACAAAAAAGATAAATACGATGAAAAAATTAATAGTCTTATCATTTATCATGTTAAATCTTAACTCTTGCTTGGCTCAAACTTATAATGGAAATAAAGAAGATATTGCTCAGATAATAAAAAATACACGGATGTTTTCTGAATATGTCATGTCCTCAAATTTTAAGATGATCGCAGGCTCCTATACTGAAGACGCAAAAATATTTCCTAACAACACTAATATTCTTGAAGGAGAAGAAATTATTAAATATTGGACCCTGCCCGAAGGAGTTAGTACACCTTATCACAAAATCACTCAAACGGAAATAACGATCGTTGACGATACGGCTTATGACTACGGTTATTACGAGGGTAAGACTAAGCATAAAGACGGACGTGTCTCTTCGTGGAAGGGTAAGTATGTGATCGTTTGGAAAAACATTAATGACCAATGGAAGATATACCTTGACATATGGAACGGTGTAAAATGAAAAAAGACTTAAAGTTTTTACTATCATTTGCACACATGTCCATGTAAGCGCTAAATGATTTGGAGATAGAAACTATATGATATCCATAACCCAGAGAAATTACAAAGACTAGAAAAAAATCTAGCCTTTTCATTTTACCTCTGAAACAGTTACCACACCATCTTTTCTCAAAATACCGTAAATGATTGTTCTGCCATCAGTTTGATCTAGTGCTATTCCCTGGCCTGCAATATTAACAGGTATCGTTTTAATCCACTCCAATTCATAACCTGCTTTCGGTAGTTGTATTATGTAAATTTCTGGGGCATCATGACCCGTTAAATAAAGTTGATCACCAACCCATAAGCCTCCAGAATTACTTCGTGTATTGAACCTTTCTAAAAGTGATTTTGGAAAAATCCACGATTCAAGTTGCCTCCACTCCAAATCATATTTTACTAGCCGAGTCCAGCTGTTATCTTTTCCCGCTTCGGCACCCCTTCCGGTATAATGAGCAAAAACAGCCCACCAAAATCCTTCTTTTTGATCAACCCAAGTCAAAGATCCATTCCCTATACCAAAACTGCGATTTCCAATATGTTCCAATTCTACGGGATCAAAAATCTCAACAGAACTAGCCATTGGAGACTCCGGATAATTGGAATTGGCACAGTACAGCTTGTTATCCATAATGATCCCGCTATTTAAATGCTGGATGTCAGCTTCCGCGGCACTCCACCTTCCTGTTTCTTTTCCATCCTTTTTAGAGTGCTTCGTTATAGAGGTGTTGTTGATCACATAAAAATGATTTTGATCAACTGCAACGGCTTGCTTTGATTGAGAAACTTCAAAACGACGAATTTCTACCGCCTCTTGAGATTTTGCAAAAAATGAAATTTGAAAGTATAAAAGAGTGATAGCGATGTGTTTCATGCTTGGTTTTAAATAAAAAACGCCCGACCACATTTTCACGACCGGGGGTTAAAGAGATTAATATTCTAGCTGTTTATAATTTGAACTCTAGACCCAGCACAGCCCACCTTCCATAAGATTCTGATTCGTGAAGTCTTGAAAAGGTTCGATTTGGCCTTCCATTGACCTCCGTATTTGCCTGATTGGTTAGGTTATTAACCTGAAGCTTTAAATTAAGGCTTTTGGCTACCCGATATACTATTGAAAAGTCCAGATGGAATGTTTCATCAAGCCAAATGTCTTCATCAATATCATCTCCATCAGCATCTTCAAATTTATTGAATATAAAATGACGGTATACACCTCCAATAACTGCTGAAAGCCCTAACTCAGGATTGTCATACAGGAAAGAAAGGTTTGCTGTATGTTTAGGACTGTTTGTAAGAGGCAAATCATCACGTTCGTCACCGAAATCGGCCTCGCTATCCGTAAATGTATAGTTGGCATTCACCGTAAGCCATTTGAATATTCCCGCATTTATAAAACTCAGATTCTGATTTATAGCCGTTTCAATACCTAAAACCCTGGCCTCCGCACCATTCGTAGGAGAAATAACAGGCAGGCCCTCATCATCATCGAATCCGACTTGTCCGCTTACGATTTGGTTTTCGATCAGCTTGGCAAACAAACCAAAACTTAAAAAGCCGAGCCTATTGGTGTACCGCTCATACATAATATCAAAACTGTTAGCTGTAATAGCTTCCAAGTCAGGATTTCCCCGGTTGATTTGATCATCTCCAACAGATTCAAAAGGCGCAAGCGTTGAGTAATTCGGCCTGCTTAGGCCTGTAGAATAAGCAGCCCTAAACTGATTTCTGTCATCAAGTCTATATGTTAAATGTACGGAAGGAAGTATGTTAATATAGTCTCCTTCGCCGTCAAGCTGTTCCTCTCCGAGACTAACATAATCTGTGGAAGTATTTTCCAAACGAACACCTACCACCGAAGTTAGACGATCCGTCCAGTTAGTGGTATTCATTACGTAACCTGCTAGAACGGTTTCTGAAGCATCAAAACCGTCCAATATCTCACTCAAAACAATATCGTTTGCTGTTAGAGGGAACCCAATGGTTGAGAAAAATGGATCGGTGAAGCGCACATCGGCAAATCCAAACTCTCCTTCTCCAGTAGTAACAGGCTCAGCATCATCAGGAAAGTCAGCATCCAATCCAGCTTCTCTAAACTCCCTTTCCAGCCTTCTATACCTGAATCCAAATTTCATGGATGATTTCTCCTGAGCACTTAAGGGTACTGATATATTTAAGGTACCGTTGTAATTTTTTTCTTCCGTAAAACGAGGATCAAAATCAAATCTGGTTAGTACGTGAGGTTCATCTACTCCGAAAGTGGTAGTAGCCCCAAGGTCAGCTTGTTCCTGACGTGTCAAATTACCAAGGGCGGGATTGGTCCTTCTAAACCGGAATTCCGTACGATCTGGCAAATCTTCTGATCCAACACCGTAAGAACCGTCATAATCCAGTTTTACCTTCCCGATTTGGTGTTCTCCTCTCAACTGATAGAAATTAAGATTCTGGTCTTCAACCCTATTTCTAATCCTTCTTTCTTCCCGATTATTATCGAAGGTGTAACGGGCTTGTCTCCTGATTTCGTCATCCTCATAACCATTAAAATTAGTGGTCACGGTAAGCTTATGGCCTGGCGCTGGAATGAAATCGATGTTTCCAACTATACCGAAACGCCTTCTTCTTACATCATAATCCAAAGTCCTTCTTCTGGATAAGATGTTTTCCGGGATATTTTCAAAACGTTGCGACTCCAAAATAGAACCTCTATCGGTATTGAAATAACTTCCGGCAACAAGCACTCCCAGTTTATCATCAAAAAACCTTTTGGCCCCTACCGCAGCTATTGAAATGATATCTCTGTCGAATGTTCTAATCTCAGACTCTTGCTCGTTGAATCCGCCACCAGCATATATTTCTAACTCTTGCTCTCCTTTAGCTTCCCGAAGTTTAAAATCAACCATTCCTCCAATAGCGTCAGCATCTTGGTCGGGGGTAAGCGCCTTCGTAACTGTAATGGTCTCAATTAAATAACTTTGAACTAAGTCAAGGCCAACAGCTCTTCCCGCATCGGGTTCTACACTTGGAAGCCTTTGCCCATTTACGGTGAGCGCATTAAGTTGTTCTGAAACACCCCTGATCTGAACAAATTCGCCTTCACCCTGATCCCTTGTAATTGATATTCCAGGTAGCCTTTGTACCGTTTCAGCAGCACTTACGTCCGGATACCTCAAAAACTGCTCAGCGTCTACTACATTTTTAATATTCAATGATGTTTTCTGATTGTTCAGGGCTTTTGCCTGTCCTCGGGTCAGGCGACCGTATACTGTCATGCCATCCAGCCTGGTGACATCCTCTTCCATTTCTACCATCACCTCTACAATTGAGTTGGCCACTACTTCTACCTCTACCGGCTGCATTTTGTACCCAACGTAGTTTATTTCCAGCATATACTTTCCCTCAGGAAGGTTGAACTTAAAACGCCCATCCGCTCCTGATACGGTTCCCTGGCTTGTTCCCTGTACCTGAATTTGAGCGTAAGACAATGGGTTCCCATCTGCGTCCATGGTAACTCCCTTAACCGTTCCTGTTAAAGCTACTTTATTAAGCTTAGTCATTTTCTTAACCTTTTTCAGAACGACTTTTTGCTTCGAAATGCCATAAGTGATTTGATTTGGAAATAAGATATCTGCTAGTACTTCTTTGAGATTTCCACTGTTAACAGAATAGGAAATTTTATTTTCTACAGGGAGCTTACTTTTACTGTATATAAAAGTCACATCAGATTGGTCTTCAATCATTTCCAATACGCTCTCTATGCTCTCTAAACGTACATCAAGACTGATCTTTTTTTCTAAGATTTTTTGATTCATTGTAGCTTTGCTACTATTCGAAACGTTTGTTTTCGAATAAGCCTGATAATTGCCGATTATCAAGTAAAAGAACAATACCATGACCTGGCTTTTACCAAACCCATCAAGTAATTTTTTTTTCATAATTTTAGGTGTTTGTAAACAATAATTTTAGTTACTAATCGAATTTTTGTTACTGAAATTTGTTGTTATGGCTAGCCGTACGTCACTACGGTTAGCCTTTATTTGTTTTCATTTATTCCCTTTAAATTTTTCACAACCACTTTCTCCTTTAATCAATATTAAATCTTGATGATACTGATGTTCGAAGCCAATGGTGGCACTCAGCATATTCATAATTGTTTGTAATGACTCAGACTGAAAATCACCTTTAATAAGACAGTTTTCCGACTTTTTATTTTTGATCTCAAATGTGACGTTAAACTTTCTAGCTAGAACTTTTAAAGCTTCGTTTAACGGTATGTTGTCAAAAACAATTTTACCTTCTCTCCATGCATGACGTTGTTTGGTATCGATGTTTTCCCGCTTCGAAAACGTATCCAGTTTTGAATCATAGATAACTTCGTCATCCTTTTGCAGCAATATCTTATTGCTCTCATTTTGGGAAGTAAAAACAACTACTTTTCCTTCCTCCACGCTCACTGAATTCAGCAAATCATTTGGATACGACTTAACGTTAAAGCTCGTCCCCAAAACAACTGTTCTAATGTCTCCTGAGCTTACAATGAAGGATTTCATTTCGTTTCTTTGAACTTCGAAAAAGGCCTCTCCGCTCAATTCTACCTTCCGTTGAGTTTTATTGTAAGTCTTTTTGTTATAAGAAAGGGTACTTGAAGAATTGAGCCACACATGAGTGCCATCTGGCAGAATAAACTCCTGCCTCGAACCGGCTTCTGCTTTAACAATTTGTAGCTCCTCTTCAGATTGTGGAAGATATTTAATCCCAACAATAGAGATCAAAGCTATAACTGCAATAGAAGCGGCAATCTTCAACCAGCGATTTAATTTATTTTTCCCTTGAAATGAGTCAGGTTCTCTATCTGCTAAAGCTAGCTTCCTTAAAAATTTCTGTTTAGCTGAGCTTATCTCATCCGCATTGAATTCACCTGAAGTCTTTGAATTCCATGTTTTTGTAGCTCTCTCAAAATATTGTCCATAGCTCTTGTTAGATTCTATTTTCTCATTGAGTTCCTCTATTTCTTCAACAGTTGCCTCACCTGACAAATATTGAGTCATTAACATCCAAAATCGCTTATTCTCCATTCTTTTAGCTTCACTATTGTGACAGCTCTCCAATGAAAAATCTACTAGTGGATTTTGTTAAGGAAATAAGAAGGAATTGTTAGGATAAGGTGTCTAACTAAGTTCTGCCGAAATCAGTCGGACTCAATGTTGGTATGATAGCCTGAAATAAATTTTACGGCTTCAATCATGTGGTTTTGTACCGTATAGACAGAGATAAATAAAAGCTCAGCTATTTCCTTGTATTTAAGCCCATCAATACGATTTAATCTGAAAATTAGAGCTCGTTTCGGAGGCATCTGATTAATGAGCTCATCAATGGCCAATGAAGTTTCCTCAAACATGATCATATGCTCGGCATTGCTTTCTTCGCTTGAAATCTCATACTCTTGTTCCGATAAATCTTCAAAATCCCAGTAGTCTTTTTTTAGCTGATTTAAGGATTCGTTTTTAACACTTCTGTAGAGGTAAGCGCGAACATTTGTATTGACTTCCAGACATTTTCTTTTATCCCAAACCTTAACAAATACATCAGATACCACTTCTTCCGCCAGGTCGTTAGTATTCAGAAATGTTTTTGCGAAAACACATAGCGACCTGAAATATTTATCGAATAAGCATTCAAGAGCTTTTTGATTATCTCCGAATTTAATCTGCTCAAACAACTCCAAATCTGATCGTAAAAAAATTTGCCTTTCCACTTTAATTGAATTAAGTGCTCTTTAAAGTTATTAAAGGCATCAAATCATATACTCATCGCTGATTTAATTATATATTAAGATTACTACTCTTATTTAAAGAAAACCTAAACTTTATGTAACAGCCATTTTTTTGGTATGCCTGCTGACACTTGTCCGTTTATATCTCCTGTGAAAAACATTCGAACACATTTCACGTACTCAAGGTGGTGATCAGAAAGAAATGGAAAAACAACGAATAAAACTTACCACCTCTATAAGCCTTTTAATTGTTTTTATAGGCTCTTTAGTTCTGGCTAACGTATCCAGTGAAAATAAATCCGAATTTATCGATAGGAAAGACGATATAAAAGCTAAAGAAATTATAGAGCTCAGCATTGAAAAGCATGGCGGAGGTCTCTATAAGGATTCTTTTTTCGAATTCGACTTCAGGGGTAAGCACTTTACCAGAGATTACAAAAATGGAGACTTTAGATATATTAAAACCTTTTATGACTCTTCCAAAGCTACTCCAAGGTTTGTAGAAGATATTTTAACTAATGAGGGTTTTAACAGATATATAAACGGGAAAAGAATTAAGCTGAGCATAAAGTATGAAGACGCTTTCAGACAGTCTGTAAACTCAGTGATCTATTTCACATCACTACCTTTTGGATTAAGTGATGATGCTGTAAACGCTGAATACATTGGTGAGATTATGATAAAGGATAACAATTATCATAAAATTAAAGTCACTTTCAATCAAGAAGGTGGTGGAGACGATTTCCAGGATAGCTTCTTCTATTGGATAAACAGCGATAACTTTATGGTTGATTATGTGGCCTATCAATATCATGTTAATGGTGGTGGAATACGTTTTAGAGAAGCCATAAATCGACAAAATATAAAAGGTATTACTTTTCAGGACTACGTCAATTACGAAGTGAAGCAAGGTCGTGATGCTTTGTTAGAATCTGATGTAGCCTTCGAGAACGGCCAACTGAAAGAGTTATCAAGGATTATAAACGAAAACATTGAGGTTCGTTTTAATCAAGTAGCTAATTAGCGTTCAGCTTTAGAGGCTCCCAACCCGGAACGGTTTTGAAATAAATTATAGGTTCAAAAGAATCTTGGAGAATTTCCTCATAAATGAACGGGAATTCACTGAGTCCGGAAAAGTCTACTATGCCAAAGGAATCTTTTCGCCTCGCCTTTAGCCATTTGTTGTTCAATAGCTCTAAATCCTTGTACTTAACATTTACTTTCTGACCTAAATCCTTAGCGTAAAATCCGTACAATCCATTTTTCCTTACCTTATAGCCAATACCTGAATAGTTAATTATCTCTTCGAATTCAATAGGGATCAATTCTTCTCCATCTCTACCTATAATTCCATACTTACCATTAATGGAAACTACAGCTCTACCTTCTTCAAATGAAGAAACAGATTCGTAATAAGGCTGAATTTTGATCCTTTCCTGCTTATCAATAAATCCCCATTTTCCGTTGATGTTTACTCCGGCAAAACCGTTAGAGAATGCTAAAACGGAATCGTATCTATTTGCTATTCTCAGGTTTTTTTCGTGATCGATAAAACCGTAGCGATCATCTAGTTTTATGGCTGCGAAACCTTCTGTGAAGGGATAAAGCTCCTGGTATTTTAAATCCTTTCGTATGTACTCGAAAACATCGCAAGAGTATAAACTAGATGGTTGATCTTCAATACTCAAATAGAGCATATTTCCTTCTTCAAAATATAAATAGCGATTAATTTCAGGTTCAATGATGACCTCTCCCAGTTCGTTTAAAAAACCAAATCTCCCCTCCTCATCTATTTCTAAAATACCACATGGGTGAGAGCGGAACAGACCAAGCGAATTATAAGCAACCTCTCCTGAACTATCGACCACTTCTGATAAATATCCTCTTCTTCTGCTATAAAATTCATCATTTAATTTGTATAGAGTATCTGCAACGGGTTGTAGGAGAAAATCACCTCCCTTATCGATAAGTCCATATTTCCCATGATACTTAACAATCGCCTTACCTGATTCGAATGGCCATATTTTTTCGTATTTGGGCAGTATTACTTCTCTACCTTGCAAATCAAAAACACCCCAATAGTTATTTTTTTTGAATACAAATAAGCCCTCACTCATATCGAGAATGGAGGAATAGTTTTTAGAGGTTATTCTTTCGCCGTTCAGGCCGTAGACGTTCCACTCATTTGTATTAGTGCTTTTCTTTTTAGCTGTTGCATATTTACCTGAAAGCCTAATGGAGTCAAAATCATTCAATAAGACTTTACCCAAATCATTGATCAGAGACCAGCTTTCTTCTTCATAAGCAAGAAAATACTCTTCTCTGATTGAGGAAATCGATTCATATCGTGGTTCAATTATGAAATTACCTAGCTGATCTATAAGACCCCAATTATTATTTCTTTCGATAAGTTTCAGCTTTTCAGAAACAGCCTGAATTTGATCAAAGTTTAATGTGAAAAGCTCTGTTTTATCCTTGTTAAAGGCTTTCCATTCCGGAAATGGTAAGGTAGTAAACCCACTTTGAGTCCACTTAATCATTTTATATTTAGGACTAATATTTACTTCTCCATTCTTGTCTATAACGCCTGCTTGTCCTTCTTTATAAAATATAAAATGACGATCACCCGCGGAATTCAAACTATCTGAAACGACCTCAAAAAGTTTTTCACCCTTAGAATTAAACACATAGATTTTAGGGCCAATTACCCCTTTCCAATGTTTTATCTCCTCAGCATCAATAGTTTTAAATCGTATTGGTATGATCTCTTTTTCCTTGCCGTCGAGTATACCAAATAGTGTTTTTCCTTCTTTGTATTTAGAAACTTTAAAAAAATCTGAAAACTCTTCTATTGATGCATATTGAAACCCAAAAACAACTTTTCCTTTGGTATCAAGCAGACCAAAAAAAGAAAACCCGGATAATTTACCTCGTTTAGAAGCTATAAAAAGACTTTCTGAAAATGGCGATAAGGACACAAATCTTGAGGAAGTCAACTCGCCTTTGTTGAGATCGTAAAGTGTCCAGAAGTTATTTCTTTTAACACCTACGAGACCGTTTATGACCAGGTTATCACTACCCGACCAACCAATAGTTTCGTAAATAGCGGGGATTACAATATTATTTTCCTGATCTGAGAGCCCTACTCTACCTTCATTTTCTATCAATTTATATTTTGAAGTTCCATGAGATTCATGGAAAACAAATAGCAGGAGCAGTGCAAATAGCCTAAAAAGTTTAATTAAAAATTTATCTGGCATTTATAAAATTAAGGCAAAAAAAAGAGGCCCATAAAGCCTCTTTTAATACTAATTAGTTCTTCAATTGTATTTATTCCTTTTCAGTAGTTGACGATTCTTCTAGTTTCGGTTCAGAATCTTCTTTCTTTGAATCTTCATCCTCCTCTTCTTCAGCTGTGCCATTTTCGCCGTTATTATTGGTGAATGCCTGGTATGTAGTCTCTTTTTCAAAAGGCCTCTTACCAATTAGCTTTTCCAAATCACTCTGAAAGATGATCTCTTTTTCAAGAAGTTCTTTTGCTACTATTTCAAGTTCGTTAAGCTTATCTTTTAAAAGAGATTTGGTTGTCTCATAAGCCTGTTCGATAAGTTTCCTAACCTCTCCATCTATAGTCTCCGCTGTTGATTCAGAATAAGGTTTTGTGAAGTTATAATCTGATTGCTTTGGGTCATAGAATGAGACGTTACCAATTTTATCGTTCATACCATAAATAGAGACTATGCTGTAAGCCATTTTGGTAACCCGCTCTAAATCACTCAATGCTCCTGTCGATATTTTCTTAAATATGATCTCTTCCGCAGCACGACCTCCCATAGTCATACACATTTCATCAAAAAGCTGTTCTGTTTGATACAAGAATTGCTCTTTTGGCAAATACTGAGCGTAACCTAATGCCGCAACACCTCGTGGAACAATGCTCACTTTCACCAAAGGATCGGCATGTTCCAGAAACCATCCAGCTACTGCATGGCCAGCTTCATGATAAGCGACAATCTTTTTCTCTTCAGGAGATATGATCTTGTTCTTTTTCTCCAATCCTCCAATTACACGGTCTATCGCATCGTGGAAATCGACCATATGAACTTCAGATTTATTCCTTCTGGCTGCGATAAGAGCAGCTTCATTACAGACGTTTGCAATCTCGGCTCCGGCGAATCCAGGCGTCTGGGCAGCTAATTTTTTCGGGTTAATACCCTTATCCAGTTTTATAGGCTTCAAATGAACCTTAAAAATGGCTTCACGGCCTACGAGGTCCGGTTTATCTATACTTACCTGCCTATCGAAACGACCCGGTCTTAACAATGCATTATCTAAAACGTCTGGTCTGTTAGTGGCTGCGAGTATAATAACTCCTGAATCTGTGGCGAAACCATCCATCTCAACTAATAATGAGTTGAGTGTATTTTCTCGTTCGTCATTTGCACCTGGCATTTGCCCTCGACCTCTGGAACGACCTATCGCATCAATCTCATCAATGAAAATAATACATGGTGCTTTTTCTTTAGCCTGCTTGAAAAGGTCGCGTACTCTTGCAGCACCAACTCCAACAAACATTTCGACGAAATCAGATCCTGATAGCGAGAAGAACGGAACTCCAGCTTCTCCAGCCACTGCTTTCGCTAATAAAGTTTTACCTGTACCTGGAGGGCCCACAAGAAGAGCTCCTTTCGGTATCTTTCCACCTAGTTTTGTGAATTTTGAAGGATTCTTCAAAAACTCTACAATCTCCTGAACTTCTTCTTTGGCTTCATCAAGTCCGGCAACATCCTTAAATGTAATTTTTACCTTATTCTCGGCATCAAATAATGCAGCTTTTGATTTCCCAATATTGAAAATCTGACCTCCCGGCCCACCTTGTCCGGTCATTCTTCTCATTAAAAACCAGAAGCCGAATAGTATCAGGAATAAAAAGCCCCAATTCCAGAAAATTTCGCCAGGATTCGTTCGATCTTCAACTCTATAAATAGGCCTTTGGTCTTCAGGAAGGCTTTCTTCCATATCTTTGTATCGCTCGACAAAGCTATCACCAGATGTGATCTTGAAGTGATAGTGTGGGCCACTCGTGGTTCCGAAAGGATTTCTCGATTCTAGCTCTAGTTTATATTTACTATTGTCAAGGGCCTTTGCTTTCAAGGTTACCTCAACGTATTCCTGATTATTTACAATAATGAACTCTTTAATATCATGACTCATGAGCATACGCTCGAATCGTCGTTCATCTATTTCTATACTGCTTGAGTTTTTATTGAATACTGTAATTCCTATGACCACAGCAATCAAGGTTACAATCAGCCATATTTGATAATTTGGCTTAGGTTGACCCTTGGGTATTAAATTCTTTTTCTTTCTTTGGGTATCACTCATTATAAATACGAGGTGTGATTAATTACAATTGTTACAAAACGGATCGAGACTTACTTTGTTCCCTCCCCTTCTAATGAATGGATTTTTGCATCTCCCCAAAGGGACTCTAATCCATAAAAGTCTCTTTTTTCCTTTTTAAAAATATGGGCAACAACATCTACATAATCCAGTAGAACCCATTCATTATTACTTTTTCCTTCCGAATGCCAGGGATTAGTACTCGTATTTTGAAAAGTGAACTTATCTACGGATTCAGATATCGAATCAACATGCGTATCTGAATTACCTGAACAAATCACAAAAAAATCGGCAACTGCGGTTCCTATTTTTCTAAGATCTACAATGACAACATCTTCTGCTTTCTTTTCCAACATTCCCTTTGCTACCAACAATGACAGTTCCTCTGAACTGACTTCAACTTTCTCGCTCATCAAATGCTTTCTGTACTTTTTTATTCACTATTATTCGGACGAAGTAAAACTACTAGAATTTGTATAAAAACCCTACCAAAACGGTTCTGTTGGGAAATCCAGTGATTTATCTGCCAAGTTGTCATTCAACTAATACAAGAGCGGCAGAAATAGTTCAAAAAAAGCCTGTTAACGAAGGTGCTATTTTCATAACCGACCATCAACATTCGGGTAGAGGCCAAAGAGGTAATCAATGGGAGTCCGAACCATATAAAAACTATACTTTCTCCATATTTTTAAGACCATCTTTTTTAAATCTGGACTCCCACTTTTATTTAAACATCATTATCTCTATGGGGCTGGTTAAATTTTTAAGTAGATATAAAGATGGGTTTGAAGTAAAATGGCCAAATGATATTTATTACAAGGGTAAAAAAATTGCCGGGATACTCATCGAAAATAGCATCAAGGGAAATGAATTTCAGCACTGTATTGTTGGTGTAGGTCTCAACATAAATCAAAAGAATTTCAATAATGAAAGTGCTACTTCCTTATCCAGGATAATAGGTCGGGATATTGACCTTATTTTATCGTTTGAACAGCTATTACTTGATCTTGAATATTACTACAGCTTATTGATAGAAGGGGAGTTTAATGCCCTATTGAAAAGTTATCATGAAAAATTGATGTGGATGAATGAGCCACATCAGTTTAAATCCAGCTCTGTGTTTGAAGGTGTTATCAAGGGAATCAATCAATCAGGGCAATTAATGATAGAAAGCAATGCCGAACTTATGTTTTTCAATTTTAAGGAAGTAGAATTTGCTAAATGAGTTGTTCAGTAATATTTCATCCTTGCTTGAACATTTGAAATTGCATTAAGGTTAAGTACTTTTATGAATCAGAAAATAATTGAGCAAATGATAGAATCAGAAGTACAATACAAGGTTAAGGATATTTCTTTGGCCGGTTGGGGAAGAACTGAAATAGAGTTGGCGGAAGCAGAGATGCCAGGCCTTATCGCTTTAAGAGAAGAATTCGGAGAGCACCAACCATTAAAAGGAGCAAGAATAGCGGGTTGTTTACACATGACCATTCAGACTGCTGTTTTAATAGAAACCTTAGTTGAATTAGGAGCAGAAGTTTCCTGGTCATCATGTAATATATTTTCTACTCAGGATCATGCTGCAGCCGCTATCGCAAAGGCAGATATTCCTGTTTTTGCATGGAAAGGAATGAATGATCAGGAGTTTGATTGGTGTATCGAGCAAACACTGTTTGCATTTGAAGATAATAAGCCATTGAACATGATCCTGGATGATGGTGGGGATTTGACTAATATGGTATTGGATAAATATCCTGAGTTAGTTCAGGGCATTAAAGGACTTTCTGAAGAAACGACTACAGGGGTTCATAGATTAATTGAAAGAGAGAAAAATGGAACACTTCCTCTTCCTGCAATTAACGTTAATGACTCAGTAACGAAATCTAAATTTGATAACAAATATGGTTGTAAAGAATCATGTGTAGATGCCATTAGAAGGGCTACCGATGTGATGATCGCTGGAAAGGTTGCTGTGGTAGCTGGTTATGGAGATGTAGGAAAAGGTTCTGCAGCTTCACTAGCTGGTGCTGGTGCAAGGGTAATCGTTACTGAAATAGATCCGATTTGTGCACTTCAGGCCGCTATGGATGGATTCGAAGTTAAAAAGATGATGGATGCGGTAAAAGAAGCTGACATCGTTGTTACAGCAACTGGTAATAAAGATATTCTGACTGGCGAGCACTTTAAGTCTATGAAAGATAAGGTTATCGTAAGTAACATCGGCCATTTCGATAATGAGATTGATGTTGCTTGGTTAAACGAAAACTTTGGTAACACTAAAGTTGAGGTGAAGCCTCAGGTCGATAAGTATACGATAGATGATCATGATATCATTCTTCTAGCTGAAGGTAGATTAGTGAATCTAGGATGTGCAACCGGACACCCTTCTTTCGTAATGTCGAATTCATTCACTAACCAGACTTTGGCCCAATTGGAGCTTTGGTCAAATACAGATAAATACGAAAACAAAGTATATACGCTTCCAAAACACCTGGATGAAAAAGTAGCAAGACTACATTTAGCCAAAATTGGTGTTGAATTAGATGAGCTTTCATCTGATCAGGCAGAATATATTGGAGTTACTCCTAAAGGCCCATTCAAGCCCGAGTATTACAGATACTAAGAGTTAACTTTGAAAATCATACAAAGCCCCACTTCGGTATTTCGAAGCGGGGCTTTTTTGTGTGGTATGGAATTAATATTTAGATAAATTGATATTCGAAACATCTGATTTCCAAGCACGTGTTCAAGAGGGCATATTCCATTTACGCTTTAACTTTATTCTTACTGATCTTTCTTCCATTATTCCCGCTGTTCGTTATCTTCTCTTTAAGAAAGGAATGGCATCCTTGGGCTTTAAGCCTAAATCAGTTTTGGGCTAATATCTTTTTCACATTCATTTTGATGAGATATAGGCTTATAGGAAGAGAGCACCTGGAGAAGGGTAAGCAGTATATTTTTTGTCCAAACCACTTTTCTTACCTCGATATTCCCTCTATGGGTCTAATCCCAAAACCTTTTAAATTCATTGGGAAAAACTCTGTTTCAAAAGTGCCCCTATTCGGATATATGTTTAAGAAATTACATATAGCTGTTGATCGAAATAACTTACGCGACAGGCATCGATCTTTTGAAAAGGGAAAGCAGGCTCTTTTAGAAGGTTTGAGTTTGGTCGTATTTCCCGAAGGTGGTATTATGACCAAAAACCCTCCTCATATGGCACCCTTCAAATCAGGCGCGTTTAAAATGGCTATTGAACTACAAATACCAATCATACCTGTAACTATTCCGTATAATTGGATACTTTTGCCCGATGATAACCGATTCTTGATGAAAAATGGAAAAGCATCCATCATATTTCACGAACCTGTCTTTCCGGATCAGCATGAAGGAAATGAAGAAACTCTAAGGCAAGAAGTAAGGAGTATCATTGAAAATGAGTTGCATTCAACTTTTAAATAGACAATGAAAGTAGATAAAGAAACACTACATAAAATAGCTCATTTGGCTCGTTTGGACTTCGATGAAAGTTCAGAAAAAGAAATGCTCTCCGCACTCTCGGAAATGTTGGATTGGGTTGAAAAGCTCAATGAAGTAGATACTGAAGGTGTAAAACCACTGACGAATATGTCGCATGAAATGAATGCATTAAGAGAAGATATTGCTAAAAACGCTTTATCACATGAAGAAGGACTTAAAAACGCACCGCAAAAAGATTCCAATTACTTCCGGGTACCTAAAGTTTTAGAGTAAACTAATTCTCGCACATTTAATTAATGAACGATTTCATCTTTTGGAAAAATTGGAATGCCTCAGAAAAAAGAATCTATGGCTTTCTGATACTCCTTTTTTCAATAAATTCATTAATATACCTAATTGCTTATATAAAGGGTATTGACTGGGTTATCCCAACTCACCTTATAGCGTCACTCAGAGAAAAAGAATACATCTTCTCTACTTTCAAAAAAGGGCTTTTCAGCTTTTCATTGGAAGCAGATGCGTATATCGTTTTTCAATATTTCGAAGGCGGTGAGCTTATCGTTCCAGAATGGATTATTCATGTTTATCTGGTTATTCTAGCTTTATGCTTTTCATTCTCTCTAACCATTATTTCTTTCTTAAATCGTTTCTGGTACCTTATCCTGACAGCCTTAACTATTGCATTTCTGGTTTTCCTAAAACTTGAACAGTTAGACGTTTTCGGCTGGGGTCAGCGCAACACTTTAATCGCTGTGTTTATTCTATTTGTTCCTTGTAGCTATTACTTCAATAGCTTTAATAAAAATATTCCTTTCTTAAATAGACTGATCATTTACTTCATTTTAACTACGGTGTTTTGCCTGGGTGTTTTATATGGAAGCACTGTGGATAAACCCTTTATCTTTTTAGCTAATTATGGCTTAATAGGTCCTTTAGTGATCACCTTGCTTTTCATATTTATAACTGCCCACGAAATACTAGCTACTTTTTTAGGCATCGTTACCTATTCCTCTACCACAGCAAGTGCAAAAACCTTAGTGCAGTTTTTAGCGATATCACTATTCTATCTTGTTAATGTAGCCCTGGTTTACTTTAAAAATACTGGAAAAATAGATTGGGGAATCATCTATTTTGATGAGTTCCTGATACTCTTTATTTGCGCAATATTCGGAGTATGGGGATATAAGAAGAAAAGTGATCTGTATGAGGAAATACTCCCTTTCAGGCCTTTGGGAGCATATACCTACCTTACTTTGGGAATACTTTCATTTGCTTTCCTGGCTTACATTTTCGCAACGGCAAATGATCCACTTCAAGAGACCTTTGAGGACGCGATTATTTATAGCCAACTTGGATGCGGAGTGATGTTTTTAATCTACATCATCGCTAATTTTTCAGGTGTAATTACCACTAATCTTAAAGTCTCAAGGGTTTTGTATAAGCCAAAATACATGCCTTTTTTCACTTTCAGGTTTGCCAGTATTATCAGTATTTTAGGTCTTTTTTATTATAGCTCACAAACGCCTCTTTATCAGGCCATCGCTGGATATAATAATGGCATAGCAGATACTTACAAAAGTATCTCCGAAGATTTTACGGCTAAGATCTATTATGAAAAGGCTTCAAATTTTGCCTTTACAAACCACCATTCGAATTATGCTGCTGCAACCATGCTCTACAGTTCATCAAGAATGGAAGCTCTCGAAAATTATAGGGAAGCACTTCAAAAAAATCCATCCGAATATGCCTACCTCAACTTAGCGAATCATTTTCTGAGAAATGATAAATTTTTCGATGCTCTGTTTATTCTGAATGAAGGACTTGAAAAGTTTCCTGAAAGTGAACTGATCAAAAACAACCTGGGATTCGCTTATTCAAAGTCTTCTGTAACGGATTCTTCGACTTATTACTTCAATGAAATTTATGAAAATAATCCTGGCAGCCCGACCTTTCAGGCTAACCTCATTGGAATAAATGCTTTAAGAAGAGTTAGTGCCTCTGCTCACATTGAAAATCCTGAGACAGATTTTTATGTAGTAGGAAATCATCTGTCCAAAACCTTATTTAATGATGATCAGGAACTAAATCCGAAGAATCAAGAGAGGTTACTTTTTGAAATTGAGGAGGGTACTTTCAATTTTGGGAAACTATCGTTCTTGCAGAATCTAATCCTCTCAGGAAAATCAAATGATAGCTTAACTTCTTCATTAGACACTTTGAAAAAATACAATGAGTGGTCTGAACCTTACCTGAACTATGCTTCGGCTTTGAACGATTATCAGCATGAAAATATGACAGGGAGTATTAAGTCGTTACTCTTATTGGCAGACACTCCTAACAGAGGAAAATCTGCTTATTACAGAAATTTGCTTGGCCTTGTTTGTCTTGAAAATGATGCGTTTATTCAAGCAGCAACCTACTTTCGATCGGCTTTGAATAGAGGCTTCGAAAGTGAATTTAATCTCGCCTATACACTAGCAGAATTAAAGGATACTACAAATTCGATAACTCTTCTTGATAGTTTAATTACAACAGAAAAGCCTGGCAATGATGGATTGGAATTATTAAAAAGAACGCTTCTCAACCCGAACCTTGAATATGCCTTAAATCTAGACGACAATGAGAAGTATCAATGGACTAGAATTTGGGGTAATAGCTACGATCTTCAAGACTTAGAAAAGCTTTTTAACTCTTTCCATTCAAGCGATTACGAAGCAGAAGCATTGCTGGGTTTAAAAACGAAATGGTCATACCATGAACAGAAAGCTCTATTACCCCTATTTGAAAACTTAAGAGCAGAAAATGACTTATCCAGCTTGCAAAAAGATAAGCTCTCCATTGAAATGGCCTTACTTTTAATAAATGATTCTGAGCTTTTTTCAGAGGAGGATTTTCCTCTAGATGATTTATTTAAAAATAGCCTTCTTAAAGAGCATTTCAAAAAAATTGAATTGATTAGGTTATGGCAAAATCATTTAAACAATCCCGATTCAGATCTCTCAGCAAAATTTAAATCCATTAGCATAAAACAACCTTTCTTTGAAGAAGCGGTGATATTGGCAAACGATTACTTTTCAGCTAAAGAAGAACCTTACCTAGGGTATGAAATACTGTTAAATGCCATCTCCATTAATCTTTATTCACCGGTATTATTGGAAAAGTATATTTACACCTGCGGGCAGCTTAATCTTGACTCCTCGGCTAAAATTGCACTGGATCGATTAAATCCATTGGTAAATAACGATAGGTACGAAACAATTTTAACACGATATGATTCTATATCGCAATCGTACCAGAATATCGAATTCTAAAATCCACACAAGATGAAAATATATACTAAAACAGGCGACCAGGGAACTACTGCTCTACTGGGCGGTACTCGGGTTAAAAAATCCAGTTCGAGAATAGAAGCTTACGGAACAGTAGATGAACTTAATTCTTATGTGGGGTTATTGAGGGATCAAGAAGTAAATAATGAAAGGAAAGGCTTCCTGAAAGAAATTCAAGACCGGCTTTTCACACTGGGTTCATCCCTGGCAAGTGACCCTGATAAGAAAAACATCATAAAACCTGACCTAACCGAAGCAGATATAGAATTGCTTGAACAGCAGATGGATGATATGGATAGCGAGCTGCCAGAGTTAAAGAATTTTGTATTGCCAGGAGGTCATCCTTCTGTATCCGTAGCTCACATTACACGATGTGTTTGCAGGAGAGCTGAAAGACTGTCTACTGCATTGCAAGAGGAGACAGAAGTAGACCCCTTAGTAATTCAATATCTGAACAGGTTATCCGATTATTTTTTCGTGTTATCCAGAAAGATGGCTCAAGAGCTTAAGGCTGAGGAAGTTCTTTGGCAACCACGCAGTAAGTCATAAAACCGACCTTGAGAAGGAAACCCATCGTTTGAAAATAGCGTTCAAAAGATGTACCTTTGTGCTCCTATTTATCTATGCAAACGTTTTAAATGAGTTGAAATGATAGAAACTATTGAAATCCAGAAAAACCTCACACAGCAATCAAAAATCAATCAAATTGATTTTGATAACATAAAATTCGGAAGGGTTTATTCCGATCATATGTTCATTGCTGAGTATAAAGATGGGGAATGGAAGGACTTCAACATTCATCCATACTCAAATTTAAGCATGAGTCCTGCAGCCACTGTAATTCATTACGGGCAATCTATTTTTGAAGGGCTTAAAGCATATAAAACCGTTGCAGATGAAAGTGTTGTTTTCAGACCATTAGAAAACTGGAAAAGGTTAAATGCCTCCGCTGAAAGAATGTGTATTCCACAGATCAGCGAAGAAATATTCATGAGCGGTCTCACCGAATTGCTTCGACTGGATGAAGCATGGATACCTAATAAACCAAATACCTCTTTATACATCAGGCCTTTCATTTTTGCAACTGACGAATACGTTGGAATAAGACCTTCCGATAATTATAGGTTTATCATTTTTACCTGTCCCGTAGGAGCTTATTATTCAGAGCCTGTTAAGGTGAAAATTGAGACCAAATACACTAGAGCTATTGAGGGTGGAACGGGCTATGCTAAAGCTGCTGGAAATTATGCCAGCTCATTATATCCTGCAAAGCTTGCTCAGGAAAAAGGATACCATCAACTGATCTGGACCGATGGAAAAGAGCACAAATACATAGAAGAATCGGGCACGATGAACCTGGTCTTCGTAATTGATGGAAAAATTGTTACTGCGCCAACCGGAGATACTATTCTTCGAGGGATCACTAGAGATAGTGTGTTGACGCTTGCAAAAGATTGGGGTTATGAAGTAGAAGAGCGAAGAATTTCTGTAGAAGAAATTATAAGAGCTATCGAATCAGGTAAGTTACAAGAAGCCTTTGGTGTTGGTACAGCCGCAACCATAGCTAAAATAGCAGTAATTGGTCATGAAGAAATGGATTACAAACTGCCGGAGGCTTCTGAAGAAGATTTTTCTTGGAAAGTTCTTAAAGCCTTGGATGATATAAAAACGGGAAGAGCGGAAGACGACCATAACTGGCTATATAAAATTTAATTAGTCGTCGGCATTTTCTATAGTTTCTCTAATCGAGCCGATAATCTCGTCCAGCTTATCGGCTGATTCCTGAAGATGACCAAAGGCCTCACTGGCCTCATCATTAAGCTCCATATTTCCTATAAGATTAGTTAAGCCAAGAATACTGGCTAAAGGACTGCGTAGTTTATGGGCATTTATGAAGGCATACTGCTCTAATGCTTCATTTTTCCTTTTGAGATCCACTGTTCTTTTTTGAACCAGCTCTTCCAGGTTTTCATTAATATCCCTGATCTTTTCAGCCTGTTGGCGAATTTTCTCATTACTGATCTGTAGTGCTAATCTGGCTTTAATTTCCCGCACAGTCAGAATATATCTGAATTGTATCAGGATAATCATAAACAAAGCTACCGTCCCAAGAAGAAGCCCGCCACGAACCATGAATTCTGACAAGTCAAGCTCGGGATTCAAATTCAGAAAGTAAGTTGTGGTGACAGTCGAAACAAAAACAATAATTACTGAAACCTGCCATTCCCAAAGAATAAAAAGAGCCCCTCCAAGTAAAAGTGCAATGTAGTTCAAACTATGCCCCAATAAGTCTTCACTTCCGATTAGACTGTAGCCATACGAATTCTGAAGGGCAATGAGAATAAAAGGAGCAGCAACCAACAGGTAAGATGAAAACTCAAACTTCTTCCTAAGAATAAGTAGAGAAACCGTAATAATAGAGACAAATATCCGAATGACCAGAAGTGTTAACCATTCATCGGGAATATTATAAAAATCAGTTATTGCAAAAAGAGGATCAAAAATAATGGCTATCCAGGCCCCAATAATATGGTATCTGGACGACTGCTTTTCAAGCTCTTTTCTCCAGGCAGATTTCGATACTTTAGTTATTTCTTCTATATCATTTCTATCCTTCAAATTCCATAGGTTAATTATGTATTCGATAAATTTATAAAAAAGATATCCCTTTACAGTTTGAAAGACCTACAGTTCAAATTGATTTCTCTATCATTACAGAATAGAGCCGGAAAGAAATATTTTACGAATTCTGAAAAATTCAAACCTATCATTTTTTAGCTTTACGTCTAATTTTTTAACCACAAAACTATTCTTGATCATGACAAGCGATCAATTGAAAGATTTAAAGGCTCGTATCTCGGCCTTGAGGGGGTATCTTTGACTACGATACTAAAGTCAGGGAGGTAGAAGAGGAAGAAACCATTACTACACAACCCGATTTTTGGAACGACTCTAAAGAGGCAGAAAAAGTCCTTAAGCAAATCAAATCCAAAAAAGTATGGACAGACAGCTTTCAGGAGGTTAATGCTGCTTTTGAAGACCTTGAAACCCTATTCGAGTTTTACGAAGCTGGTGATGTTTCAGAAGAAGAGATCAAAACAGAAGCTGAAAAGACCGAGAAAAAACTGGAGTCCCTAGAGTTCAAGAGAATGCTCAGCGGAGAGGAAGACCAGTTAGATGCCGTACTAGAGATCAACCCAGGTGCAGGAGGTACAGAAAGCCAGGACTGGGCTGAAATCCTGATGCGGATGTACATCATGTGGGGGGAGAAGAATGGTTTTAAAGTTAAGCAGCTTGATTATCAGGCAGGTGAGACTGCCGGGTTAAAATCAGCTACCCTTCAGTTCGAAGGGCAATTCGCTTATGGGTATTTAAAATCTGAAATCGGAGTACATCGCTTGGTGCGAATTTCTCCATTTGATTCAGGTGGGAGAAGGCATACTTCCTTTGCTTCGGTTTTTGTATACCCAGTTGTAGACGATTCCATAGAGATCGACTTAAACCCTGCTGATATTGAAATGCAAACTTCAAGATCTGGGGGTGCAGGAGGGCAGAATGTCAATAAGGTTGAAACAAAAGTGCAGCTAACTCATAAGCCTAGCGGTATTGTGATCGTATGCCAAATTGAGCGTTCACAGCTTGCGAATAGAGAAAAGGCTATGCAGATGCTAAAATCCAGGCTTTATCAATTGGAGGTAGAGAAGCGCAATGAGCAAAGGGATAAAGTAGAAGCAGGGAAAATGAACATTGATTTTGGCTCGCAGATCAGGAACTATGTACTTCACCCTTATAAACTGATAAAAGATGCCAGAACAGGCGTAGAAAGAACTGATGTTCAGAATGTCCTCGATGGAGACCTTGATGATTACATTAAAGCTTTTCTCATGGGGCAAAAAGTAGAGACTAACTAACTGCTTGATTAGTGCGTTAATAAAGATTGTTTAGCTACGGGCTTTTAAGTAAATTTTAGAATGGAAGTAGAAAGGGACAGACATAAAATTTCCGTTAAAGACTATCAAAAAATGATCGAGGTAGGTATTCTCACCGAAAAAGATAAGGTCGAATTAATTCACGGAGAAATTATTGAAATGACGCCTATTAGTAGCTTGCACTCTTCAGTAGTTAATAGGTTATCAAACCTATTAATTAAAAAATTGATCGAGGAAAAAGTAATCGTAAGCACTCAAAATCCAATAAGAGCAACTATCGATAGTTATCCCGAACCAGATATAGCTGTTTTAAAGTTCAAAGACGATTATTACAAAGAAACTCATCCTGGTGGTAACGATATATCCTTAATAATAGAAGTTTCCCATTCCACCCTAATGTTCGATAGAAATGTCAAGCTTCCTATTTATGCAAAAGCAAGTATCCCCGAATACTGGATTATTGATGCGGAAAATGAAATGATAGAGGTCTATTCCGAGCCAAAAGAAGACATTTACAAGAAACGTATCCTTTATAAATCCGGTGAAAATATTCCTTTAGCTAATTTTGGAGTTTCGTTAAAAGTATCTGAAATTTTCTGATTTGACCTGTTAACTTAGGCTGCTTATTCAGCCACTCTTTGAAAACATACACCTTACAATTTTGGCTTCTGTGCTTTAGCTCATACCTATTTTTCGGAAGCTTTAATATGATTATTCCTGAGCTACCCAACTACTTAGCTAGTATGGGTGGGGAAAAGTATTTAGGCTTTATCATATCTATTTTTACCCTCACTGCAGGTTTAAGCAGGCCATTTAGTGGAAAACTGGCAGATACCATTGGCCGAATTCCCGTTATGGTGTTCGGTGCCGCTGTCTGTTTTATAGTAGGCTTTATTTATCCTGTGGTCAACACTGTTTTTGCTTTTCTTTTTCTCCGTTTGATCCATGGTTTCTCAACCGGTTTTAAGCCAACGGGAACTTCAGCCTACGTCGGCGATATGGTTCCTATGGAAAAAAGAGGCGAGGCTATGGGAATTCTTGGCATTAGCGGAAGCCTAGGAATGGCATCCGGACCAGCAATTGGTGGACATCTGGCGACTAATTATTCACTGGAAACCATGTTTTATACCAGTTCTGGCTTTGCTATTTTCTCCGTTATTATTCTTCTGGGAATGAAGGAAACAGTTTCTAATAAACGACCCTTCTCACTCTCACTTCTAAAAATTAATATGGATGACGTTTTTGAAAAACGAGTCCTTCCGCCATCTCTGGTCATGATGTTCGGATCGTTTTCTTTTGGGGTAATGCTAACCATCATACCTGATTTTAGTGAATACTTTGGAATAGAAAATAAGGGCTTTTTCTTCTCTATTTTCACCCTTTCGTCTGTAGTGATACGGTTTCTGGCAGGTAAAGCTTCTGACCGTTTTGGCAGAGTTCCAGTACTTAGAGTTTCTCTTATTTTTTTAACCTTTACCCTAATTTACTTTGGCTTCGTAGATAGCGTACCTATGCTAACCGTTGGGTCAGTTTTTATTGGGTTTTCAGTTGGGATGCTTTCCCCTACCGTATTTGCATGGACAGTTGACCTTAGTGATCCTAAATTTCGTGGCAGGGGCATGGCCACTATGTTCATTGCCTTAGAGATAGGAATTGGACTTGGGGCATTTCTAACAGGAACAGTCTATGCCTATACACAGTACTTTCCATATGTTTTTTGGATGGCCTCTGTTTTTTCAACCATCGGATTTATTTACCTTCTGACCGTTAATCGCAGAAAATATGACCTAGTTAAAAACTAATTCTCCCTTTCGTCAAATTGTAGTTTGACATCAAAAATCATATCTGCTTATTAAATAGTGTGAAAGGATTTAAAAAATTGTCTTCTTCAAAATCCATCAACTGGATTGATCATATTATCGGGTTTATCAGTGTGTTGTTGGGCGTGATCATGGCCCTGGCCCTTAACAATTGGAACGAAAACCGTAAAGAAAATGAGCTGCTTAACGCCGCCATTCTCAATATTGAGAACGAGATCATTAAAAATGTTGAAAAAGTTGATTCAACAATCCTTGAGAATGAAAGGGTTTACCTGGCTTTTAGGGAATACATTGGTATGGTTGATGAAAACATGGATGTCATTGCACATGAAGACACTATCTTAAAGTTTCAACAAAAATATCCTGACCTTTTAGATGAGGACCTTGATATAAGTTTATCATTCGATTTATTCCAGCTTTCAAGAGTGTCTTGGGAAACCACTCAAAGAACAGGCATATTATCCTCTTTTGGTTTTGAAATCTCCTATGAACTCGGTCTTATTTATGACTTTCAAACCAAACTTGATCGTTTTGATGAAGATATTGTATATGAAATACAAACTTTTAATGATCGAAGGGAAAAGGCCGTCCAATTGTTAAGATTAATTAGAATATCCCTTGATTTTGCTAAAAGCTTAAAAGAAGAAGGTTATCCTGAATGTTTAGAGTCGATTGAAAGATTTAAGGAAAAGCTTTAGAAACCTTAACGTCAGTAACCGGCTGCCATTCCATCCTTTCTTGATTCGGAAGCACCGTAATAAACTTTCTGATCGTCATCCCACATAATCGCCTGATAGCCACCATAGATCCCACGACCGAAGCCTACTTTATGTCCTTTGTCCATTAATTCGAGAATGATTTGATAATCAAACCCACTTTCCAGTCGAATTTCTCCCCTACCTGAAACAGCTTGACCTATTGGAGTAGAAGAACCGGTATGATCAATTCTTGGAGCATCTCCAGCTTCTTGCAAGTTCATTCCAAAATCGATCATATTCATAATGATTTCTGTGTGGCCTTGCGGTTGAAAATCCCCGCCCATCACTCCAAAACTCATAAATGGTTTTCCATCTTTAGTTACAAAAGCTGGAATTATGGTATGAAAAGGTCTTTTCTCAGGTTCATAGACATTTGCATCTCCTTCATTCAGGCTAAATAACTCCCCTCTATCCTGAAGCATGAAACCCAAACCGGTAGGAACCATACCGGAACCCATTCCACGATAATTACTTTGAATTA
The DNA here is from genome assembly GCA_039030555.1 of Bacteroidota bacterium. Classification (GTDB taxonomy): domain Bacteria; phylum Bacteroidota; class Bacteroidia; order Cytophagales; family Cyclobacteriaceae; genus JBCCDY01. Next base: position 241,363 of record JBCCDY010000003.1, on the reverse strand, counting down.
AAGAAACCATGTTTCCATATTGATCCGCCGTAGTCAAATAGATGGTTTCACCAGCACTAATCTCACCAGCTTTGTATACTCCTGCACGATCAGGATTGATTAGCTTGCTCCTTTCTTTTCCATAATCTTTAGAAATCAATTCTTCTACTGGAACCTGTGCAAAATCCATATCAGCGTAATACTTCGCCCGGTCTTCGAAAGCTAGTTTTTTCGCTTCTACAAAGTGATGGATATGTTCGGCTGAACCAAAACCCATCGACTTAAAATCAAATTGTTCTAAAATGGTTAGCATTTGAAGAGCTGCAATTCCCTGTCCGTTTGGGGGCAGTTCCCAAACATCATAACCTCTATAATTCACTGATACCGGATCAACCCATTCCGATTTATGTGAAGCAAGGTCATCATAAGACAAAAACCCTCCTTGTTCCTTCATGAACTTACCAATTGTCTTAGCTACATCCCCTTTATAGAACCCATCTCTTCCCTTTTTAGCAATTGTAGAATAGGTATTGGCCAAGTCGGGGTTTTTAAACACTTCTCCTTTTTTGGGAGCCTCAGCACCTATTTTGTAAGTATCAATATTCGGAAATCCCTGTCGCTCAAAAAATGGGATTGACCTCCTCATATAAAAACTTATAAGCTCAGTCACTGGGAATCCGTTGTTGGCATAGTCGATAGAGGGTTGAAGTATCTCACTCATTTTCAACTTTCCGAACTTACCATGGAGTTCGAACCAACCATCTACAGCACCCGGAACACTTATAGGAAGTGGACCGTGAGAAGGTATTTTTTCATGTCCATTTTTCTTGAAATACTCTAAAGTAAGTGATTTAGGAGATCGTCCACTCGCATTGAGACCGTATAGTTTTTCAGTTTCAGCATCCCAGACAATAGCAAACAGGTCGCCTCCAATTCCTGAACCTGTAGGTTCCATCAATCCCAAAGCTGCGTTTGCAGCAATTGCAGCATCTACGGCAGTTCCTCCTTTCTTGAGAATATCAATCCCTATTTGAGTAGCTAATGGATGGCTAGTTGCGACCATTCCGTTTTTTGCAATTACTTCAGAGCGTGTTGCAAAATTTTTGCCGGTTACCCGATCCTGAGCGAAAATAGTGGTTGATAAGAAAACAGTAATAAGAAGGGAAAGGAGTATTTTGGGATGCATATCTATTAGTTTAAAAGGCCAAAATAGTAATAAAAATCTGCGTTACAATTGAGGCAAATTGAAACTAAGAATCCTAAAATGCTGCACTATAGAAAACTTTAACGAGTGTAACATTTACCTCCGAATAGAGAACGAAGGTAAAATTTACCTATATTTACCCTCATCTAAAAGATAAGTGTAAAGATTACCCTCGTTTAGATGAATCCATACGATAAAAAACAACCTTACAATGATTTACCAGACCTCCCACCACAAGTTGATCTAGAAACTCCTGGAATTTTCAAAAAAACCATCTCTGCAAGCAGGGCTCTAGCACAATTAAACGGGGCTATTACAAACCTTCCGAATCCTACTTTATTCCTAGATACAATACACTTACAAGAAGCCAAAGCGAGTTCGGAAATTGAAAATATCATTACAACCAACGATGCGTTATACCAGTCCATTATAGCTGATAAGAAATTTGATAGTGCTGAAACCAAAGAAGTAGTTGCTTATAAAGAAGCACTCTGGCATAGTTTAAAGCAATTAGAATCAAAGCCATTTATAACGACTAATCTCTCTATTGATATTATGCAGCGCGTTAAGCAAAACTCTTCTTCCATTAGAGCAACACCCGGAACCACTCTATCCAACCCAAAAGGAGAAGTTATTTATACTCCTCCTTCAGGAGAGTCAATCATTCGCGAAAAACTAAATCAGCTTGAAAAGTTTATCAATGAAAACAAGAAGTACGACCCTTTAATCAAACTAGCTCTTTTACATTATCAATTTGAGGCCATTCATCCATTCTCGGATGGTAACGGAAGAACAGGCCGCATACTATTACTACTCTATCTGAAAATTGAAAAACTTCTGGATATCCCTGCCATTTATCTTAGTGAATACATCATTAACTATAAAGTCGAGTATTATAAATACCTCAGGCAGGTTACCGAAAAAGGAGATTGGGGAAACTGGGTCCTGTATATTCTTGAAATGATAGAATGGACCTCCAAGCAAGGAATTAAACGTTTAGCCAACATCTTGAACTCAATGGAGACGGTTTCAGAAAAAATAAAAAAAGAAGCACCTAAAATCTATTCCAAAGAACTTATTGAAATACTTTTTAGACTGCCATATACCAAAAGACAACACTTAATTGATGCTAGCTTAGGAACAGCTAAAACCGTAGGGAATTACTTAATGAAACTCGAATCAATAGGAATATTAAGCTCTGTCCGCTTAGGAAAAGAAAAGCTTTATCTCAACAAAAAGCTCATGGCTATTTTGGAAGAGAAATGAACCTGAGATCAATTACCCAAGTTTGTCTTCACAATCGTAAACAGCAAAGTCGGTTCGAGAAAAAACTGAACCTAGCCTGAAAAAAGGTTCAATTTGCCTTTGAAAGCTAGATAAGAGCTTAGCTAAATGGCATTAATTCTTAATTATAAATCGACTATCATTGATCCAGCCATTGCTTAAAAGCAGGAGTCTTCTCGCTACTTACCACGATCTCTTCATCTATGCCAGGCTGCAGATCAATTTTCATTCGTCCTTTGAAATGGGGATGAACTTCTTTAATAGCATCAATTTGAGTAATGAATTGTCTATTCAAGCGGAAAAAACATTTGGGGTCAAGCATTTTTTCTACCTCCTCCAATGTATGGTCAATAGGTAGCTTTTCGTCGTTCTTGGTGATTAGATAATTCAGCTTATCTCTGGAATAAAAATAAGCTATTTTCGAAGTTGAAACCGATTTGATCTTATGCCCTACTTTAACCAGAAAGCGTGTTTTGAATTGGGAGGAGCCTCTTTGAATAATGTCGACAAGGCGATCAAATTCCCTGGTTTGACCCGGCTGTTTCTCCTTATTGAGTTTTTTGTATTTTTCAAGGGCGTCTTTTAGTTTTTCCGGCTGAATCGGTTTGAGGAGGTAACTCACGCTATTCACCTCAAATGCCCGAATTGCGTAATGATCGTATGCAGTTGTGAAAATTACGGGGCTAGTTACTGTTCCATACTTGAAGATATCGAAGCTCAAACCATCTGATAAATGAATGTCGCAAAAAACAAGATCCGGGGCTGGATTTTCCTTAAGCCATTTCAACGCCCCTTCAACAGACTGGATAACCTTTAAAAATTCAATTTCAGGTTCAATTTTCTTTAAATCGTTTTGAAGTTTTTCTGCTGCAAGATGTTCGTCTTCTATGATCAGGACTTTCATTTTTTGGGTTGTTAGATTTTCGGGTATTAGGTTATTGGGTTATTGGTATTTGGTTTATTATTCATGGATGGTATTTCTAATTCTTCATTCTTAATTGAATCAAAATTCTTCCACCTCTACTAATGGAACGTGGACTTCGAAAACACGCTCATTCTTTTTAATATAAACTTCTCTTTCTGAAAAGTGGGCATATCTTTTCTTTATGTTATCAATACCAGAACCATGGGAAAATCCTTTGTTCATTTTCTCCTGCAGGTTATTTCTCACAATCAGATAATCATCATCGGTAGAGAGTAACTCAAAGCGAAGTGGTTTTTCATCACTCACAATGTTGTGCTTAATACCGTTCTCAAAAAGCATCTGAAGAGTAAGCGGTGGAATATAACATGCCTCTGGTCTACAATTCACATTTTTTTCAACCGTTACATTATCACCAAAACGGCAATTGATCAGGAAAATATAAGCATCAAGAAATTCCAGCTCGCTACTGATGTCAACCAGCTCATCACCTTTATTAGACAATAGGAAACGATAAACTTCGGCAAACTTGGTCAGGAACTCTTTGGAAAGCTCTTTATCTTTATCAATTAAAGCTGAAAGAATATTAAGATTATTGAAAAGAAAATGTGGGTCAAGATGGTTTTTAAGAGCCAGTAATTCTGACCTTGCATTTTCCTTTTGCAGCTGCTCAGACTCCAACTCTGACTGTTTCCATGCCTTGAGAAAATGAAGTCCAAAACTTATAGAAAGTACCGGTACTGCGATGATTACCCCAAAAAGATTCATTAACTCTACTTGTTCGGGAGTGGGAGGATCTGAAGTGAGCAAGTTTTTTAGCAGAAAGTAAGATCCATTTACGATAGCCAGGATATAGACAACACTTACTATCAGTTGAACAAAAAAGCGAAAAGACATAAACCGGGCCCAGGTCAGGAATTGATCCAGTGCTTTCCATATTAATCTATTGCCGTAGATAAAGGCAATAATGATGACAGCGATCCAACTTAAAGCAAGGTAGATTTCTGTTTGAAGATCCAGAAAGCTCAGGGAGAGTGCTATTGCAGTAATAACTACCAGCAGTAATATTATTTTTACTAAGTGTTTTCGCATAAAAATGCTGACTACCATTTCATTCAATTGAAATTATACAATCAATTATGGATATGGAAGTCAGCATGAAAATTTGAACCGGCAACCTCAGTTATTTGAAAACAACTTGCTCAACATCATCCCACGGGATATAGACAGGCTGTTCCTTATTTTCAAATACAAGTATGCCATCGTGCCTGTCGGATACATCTTGAGCGTCACCTAAGAGTATTTTTTTACCACTTCGAAGCTCTATCGTAGAGTAATTGTAGTTTTTTGGAACGATACTTTTTATATTCCTGAAGGGTATAATGAACTCGATATCTTCATCTTTTCCATTTAAAAGTTCGAAGTCAAACTCTTCATCCAGATCATAAATTATTCTTCCTGAAAACTCTTCTCCGTCTTTAGTGAAGACGCTTCCGAATAATTCTTTAGGTTCTTTGTAATCTGAGTATGCCTGACCGGATGTAGTTGGAACATCATCGAATACTACTTCATCAAATTCCCTCCAGCTTATTTTTATTTTTCCGATCTCAGGCGTTTTAACAATAACACCTCTATTCTCATTATTGACATCATTACTTCCCCTTAAATACATTTCACGGCCTGATTTTAAAACTACTTCCGAACCTCGGCCATCCCGCGTGATTGACTTTATATTTCCAAAAGGAATTGAAATGTCTCCATCTTCATTATCTCCATCAAGAAGGTCTTCGGAAAGGCACTCTTCATGATCCCATTGGATCATACCATAAAACTTCCCTATCGAAGTAGAAACTGTTCCGGTTAATGGCTCACCGTATTTGTAGCGAAGGTTTTTAGGAGTTTCCATAAATTCGATTAAATCGATCCTGTCCCATGACAATCGTATCTGGCCTATCTCCTGATCATAAACCCTAATCTTGGCTCCAAGATCGTTTGAACCTCCTTCAAAATCCATTCTAAGACCATTCTTGAACTCAATTTCTACATCATTCCTTCCCTTGATCTCCATTGCCTTGAAATCTCCGAAACGGGCTGCGAATTGATGCGAATAGTCGCTATACTTATCTTCCCAGATTTCCCAAAAATTACCCCAGTTATCGTCGTCATCCGACCTACTGTTTCGAATATGTTGATAATCACTTCGATCAAGATATTTTAGATTAGGATTTCTCTCTTTGGTCGAGTTAAATATGTCATCCCAGAAAGTCTCCTCTTTTCCCCATCTAATTTCTCCGATATATTCTTTATCGTCAATCGTCGTAACTTTTCCATAAATATATCCCTGGTCATTTTGGGCTCGAAGGTTCCCGCTGATCAATAAAAGATAAACTGCTAATATGATTCCGGCACTCAGGTAAGCTAGTCGTTGTCTTGTCATACTACTTATATTCATAATTATATGATTTTCTAACGTAAATATGACAATGCTAGCCGGAAGAGAACAGGCTTTTTGGATTAATCAGGATACTTTTTAACTGAATCGGGATATGGTAATACCGAATCAGGACAAATATTTAAGTGGGAGTCGGTACCTCCATCAATCTCGGTTCTTTTTATCTTAGTTTATTGAGTTTGGTTATTAATCTATTCGTGCAGTTGATGGTGGCTCCACCATTAACTGAGAAGAGTGATCTTTAATACTTAGAGGTCACTCTCTTTATTTCTCATAAACTCATAGATAGAGCTAAAATCCATATCACCGAACCCATTTTGTTTAGCTTGCCCGAAGAGTTCTTTCGTAACCCCAAGATTATGTAAGGGAACTTCTTTTTCGTAAGCTGTCAAGCTTGAGAGATGAAGGTCCTTATGTATCCATTTTAATGAGAAGTTAGGATCATAATCACCACTTTCCAGTTTTGGACGAATACCTGATATCACCGGTGCCACAACAGGGGTTGCAGTCAATACATTAAACAGAGTTTCCTGTTTTAATCCCATGGCTTCTCCTAAAACCATAGCCTCCACAAAAGCTACTGTAGACTGTGCCAACAATTGATTGATCAGCATTTTCATGGCTGAACCTTTACCTGCTTTCCCTAAACGAAGATATTTTTTCCCCATCAGTTCAAACAAAGGAGCCACCTCTTCTATATCTTCTGCTTCTCCTCCAAGGAGGAATAAAAGCTCTCCTGCCTCAGCAGGCCCTTTTGTGCCAGCCACCGGTGCATCTATAAACCTGACTCCAGATTGTTGGGCTAGCCAACACATTTCTTCGGAAAAAGTAGGATTTACAGTACTGCAATTAATCCATATTCCTCCTTTATCCATTTTTTGGATGAATCCGTTGTTACCAAATGCTGAATCCCTGACTACTTCGGGAGTTGAAAGCATAGTAATGATGATGTCGGAGCCTTGTGCTAAATCAGAAAGATTCGCGGTTGGCGTCGCTCCTCCCTCAACTAGCTTTTGAGCTTTTTCAGAAGAGCGATTATAAACCTTAAGTTTAAAATCCGGTGTTAGTAAATGGGCAGCCATCCTACTGCCCATTATTCCTAATCCTATAAAACCTATATTTTTCACTTTAGATTTACTTTCTAAGTTCATTCAAGATTTCAGCTGCATCCACTCTTTCCCTATAATCTCCACTGACTGCTTTTGCAAAACTTACATTTCCATTTTTTTCGATAATAAAAACGGCCGGTACCGGAAGTTCCCGGGAGTCATCACCATAATGGGCGTCGAAGTCAAAACCCAGTTCAGTCATGGTCTGCACTGGCATATCTCCATTTTTGAATACCGTGGTGAATTTCCGGGCTACCATATTTCCAATGTCGCTCAACACCTCGAATTTCAGATCATTTTTCTCAGTCATATTCAATGACTCATCGGGTGTTTGTGGAGAGATTGCAATAAAGCTTGCACCAGCATCCCGAATTTCATTCAGTATTTGCTGATACTGGCTTAACTGCAAATTGCAATACGGACACCAAGTCCCACGGTAAAAGGTTATTACTACCTTGTTATTTATGAGAAGGTCAGATAGCCTGATATTTTTCCCAACAGCATTAACTAAAGAAAAGTCAGGGGCTTTATCTCCTACATTTATTTTCAAAACTGACTTATGAGCTTCGGCTAGCCCATCAGCGTCATTATCAAACTTTTTCAAAGCTTCTGGCGGAAGCATTTGACCAAGATTTTTTCTTAATTCTTTAAGTCCGTCTTTGTAAGAAGGCGCTCGTGTTTCTAATTCCATTTGTAAATCGCTTTAATTTGTAATTATTTCTTTACAAAGGTGGGTTGCAGGCGATAGGATAAATATGAACCAGGTTAGGAAAAGTACTTGAACTAGTTCAAGATTGATTGGCCATTCTCCTACGGATCTTGCTTAAAAATTCTGGGGTCATTCCAAGATAGGATGCCAGGGCATACTGCGGAACTCTTTGAACAATAGATGGATACATACCCTGAAACTCGAGATATCTTTCTTCCGCGGTTTTACCCAGATTAGATAAAACCCTTCTCTGCGAATAGGCAAATGACTTTTGAGCCACAAGTCTAAAAAAACGCTCGAATTTTGGATTTGAGTCACAAAGTTTTTCGACATCTTCATACTCCATTTGCTGGACAATAGAGTCTTCTAAGGCTTCTACATAAATTGATGCCGGGGTTTGGCTGGTGTAGCTGTTGAAGTCGCTGATAAACCAATCTTCTATTGCGAATTGAAGTGTATGATCAGTGCCTTGATTATCAACAAAATAGGAGCGTAAAGCTCCTTCGTATACATAAGTCTGGTAAGTGCAGACGAAGCCTGGCTGTACAATAAACTGCCTCTTTTTTACTCTACTAGTTCTTAATATGCTTGTAAATTCTTTTTCATCATCCTTTTTGAGCTTAGCATAGCGAGCAATGTTTTCCAGAATTTTACTATAGTCTTCCAATCGTTTATAACTTCTGAACTTGAAGATAAAAACTTTAAAAGTTGTTTGAAGCGATTCTGATCTATCAAAAAATATTTTCTGAAATACCCTCGCGAGAATGATAAGTGAGTTCTACAGATTTAGGATCATTAAGCTTCTTTAGTAAACCTTCGGGATTATTCGATGGCCTGTAAATCTGAAAGCTTTTTACTATTGTTTCTTTTCTGCTTAAATCAAGATAAAGAATGTTGTTATAACTGAATCTTTTGGTTGAAATATGATATGAGATTACCCACTTATTACCCTTATTCAACCCAAAATTCAATCTCCTGTATATGCCTTTGTTAAAATCATAACTTCTTGCAGGAGCAGCGTACTTCTCATTTAAAACAAATTCATTTTCTATATCGTATTCAGATTTCAGAATCTCGGTCAGTTGATTTAAAATATCACGGGGAATGTAAGATACTTCTTCGAAGACCTCAGCTTTCGAATCCTCTATTACCTTAACCAACTTTTTGATTTCAAGCTCTTTATCGGGGGTTTCTACAAATCCGAAGACAGGAAATATTAAAAGCAGGGAGAAAAATATATTACGCATCAATTAAATTTTAATTGATATTACTCGCTATGAAGCGATAAATCTGTTTAGTAATTACCTAAAACCTACATCCGTAATACGAAATAGTAAATCGATATGAAATGGCTAATTGTTCCACCCAGGACGAAAAGATGCCAAATGGAATGACTGTATTTTCTTTTACCCATATAGAATATAGTTCCAAGAGAGTAAAATGCCCCTCCAGCGATTAGCCAAATGAAACCGAGGGCTCCGATATTTTCATATATCGGTTTCATATAAGCCACTGCTAACCAGCCTATGGAAAGGTAAATGATGGTTGAAAGGATTTTGAAGCGTTTAGAGAAAAATATTTTATAAAGAGTACCAACAAGAGTGATGAGCCATAGCAGGTTAAAGAGAAAATATCCTCCTTCATTTTTTAAAGCGATGAGCGCAAATGGTGTATAAGTACCTGCGATCAAAACAAAAATCGCAGAGTGATCAACTATCTTAAATATGGATTTAAGCTTTACCGAAAACACACTGTGGTATACAGTGGAAGCCAGATAGAGCAGTATTGAGCTTATTCCGAAGATCAGACTGGATTTAAGCTTTACATAATTACTGGAAACCTCCGCCAAGCCCAACATCATGATGAGCCCGATAATTGACAACACAGCTCCTAACAGATGCGTTAATGCATTTGCTCTCTCAACCCCTCTATCCAAGTTTAAACTCTCCTTACTCATAATCCTTTTAAACCAAAAAACCCCGACATGTCGGGGTTAAAGGTATGTATAAGATGTGATTGTTCTTTAAATCTTCCGAACGGTACCACTGCCTGTTGAATTGGCATCTACCCTTTCTGGGTCTCCTTTATAAAGAACTTTACCACTTCCGGTTATCCGCGCTTTTAATTCTTTATTTACATGAATTCTGGCACTCCCGGATCCGGTTATTCTGATATCGCAATCTTCTACTTCAAAATCATTTGCAGAGAATCCTCCGGAACCACTTATACCTGCATCCATATAATCCGCTTTTCCTTTTAAGTATATGTCTCCACTTCCTGATATTTTGGTATAAAGCTCTTCCACTTCGAACTCGGCTTCCAGATCACCCGAACCACTTACTTTAAGATCAATGTCCCTTCCGGTAATTTTACCATCTGTAGTCATAGATCCTGATCCGGAAACGGATAATGCTCTAACATCCTTTATGGTAATATATATTTTTACTCCTCTGAATGAATTATTACTCCAGCCCCAGCTTTTATCTTTATTACGAATCCTCAATTCGCCTCCTGATACTCTGGTTTCAATCCGCTCCAGATCATCGCTGTCTCCCTCCAGAACGAGTTCATTTTTATCTCCTTGCTTTAGGATTACATCAACAGACAGGCCCAAAGATACTTCATCGAAATCACCGACGTCCCTGGTCTCCTTCTGTGCAGAAAGTGAATAAGTAGATACTGTGCAAGCTATTATTAGAATAAGAAGTAGTTTATTCATATAGTTTTATTTTGATTATCCTTCAAAGACAAAAGTGACAATTTATAGTTGCATGAAAATCAAATTTCGTTTGGAATTTTTATGTTGAACTTCGTCCAAGCGCCTGCTTTAGACTCAACCGTTATCTCACCATCTAATTTATCAACTGTTTCTTTAACTATAAATAAACCCAGTCCACTACCTACTTTTTCCTCCCTAGCCCGGTAAAACATATTAAACACTTTGCCAATATGATTTTTGTCTATTCCGATCCCATTGTCCCCTACACTTATCCTCAAATTTTTGAGAGACGACTTAACTGCTATGCGAATATAAGGTCGCTGTTCACCTGGCCTTCTAAATCGTATGGAATTAGAAATAAGGTTGTTTAAAATGATTTTGAGACGACCCGGGTCAGTTGTTATTAATAAATCAGATGGAACTTCAATTTTCTTTTCTATTTCATCGTAACCATCGATAAAACCATAGTTTTCCAAACAGTCTTCTATGATCTCAAGCGCTTTTACTTTTTCTTTTTTAACATCCAAGCGCGCATTCCGTGAATAGTAAATAATATCCTGAATAAAGTCGTCTAACTTCTTAACACTCTTCTTCATCATCTCAAGCAGTTCGATCTTTTCAGGATCATCCTCCTTATGAAAGGAAAGATTTATTAAGCCGAGAATAGATACGAGCGGAGATCGTAAATCATGTGAGGCACTATAAACAAACCTGTCTAATTCTGAATTAATCTTTTGAAGTTCATAATTGCTGCGATGAAGATCCGCTTCTGCTTGTATCCTGCCGTCTATATCGGTGACGCTTCCTATGTAACCTATGGTTTCACCATCTTCATTTTCTTTCTTGGTAGCTTGTGTAAGTACCCAGGTAACTTTACCATCAGGTCTTTGAAACCTAAACTCGGATGAGAATTCAACATCTTCATTTACGGCATTCATCCATTCCTCAAATACTCTTTTTTTATCATCAGGATGCAGGGCAGTAGACCAATTCGATCCTGATGCTTTTTCCATATCTAATCCCGTAATCTTTGACCACTGTTTATTAATATAAGTTGTGTTACCTTCTCTATCGGTACTGAAAATACCGACAGGAGATATAGTTGCTAATTTTTCAAACCTTTCCTCGCTTTGACGCAATTTTTCTTCGGCTTCTTTGGTTTTGGTGATATCTTCAATCATACCTAAACCGTAGATCGGTGTACCTTCCTCGTTACGAATTACTGTACCGGTTAGTTTTGCCCAAATGAGCTTTCCGTCCTTTCGAATGTATCTTTTAATCAATGAGAAATAAGGGACTTCGCCATCGAATACTTTCTTGGTAAGCCTTGCATCTTTTGACTTATCCTCAGGGTGAGTGGCATCTACATAGTTTTTAGATAAAATTTCCTCCCTTTTGTAACCAATAATCTTGGCCATTTGCTCATTAGCATCTAAGTAATACCCTTCTGGTGAGATTATACTGATGCCAATAGGACTTTGATCGAATATCTTTCTGAAGCGTTCCTCTGATTCCCTTAAAAGTATTTGTGCTTTCCGCTTATCGGTGATATCCTCAATCATACTCATGCCATAAAGCGGAGCACCTTTTTCATCTCTGATCATTGTAGCGGTAATCTTAATCCAGACGACACTACCGTTCTTATGAATATACCGCTTTTCGTATTCAATATGAGGAAGCTCATTTTCTATTAGGGATTTTACAAGCCTTTCGTCTTCCTCTGTATTCTCATTATAGATGACGTCCCTATAATTTAGGTTATAGTACTCTTGCTTAGTATAACCAAGAATATTACAAAGCCGATCGTTGACTTCCACAAAATTACCTTCCAGGTCCAGTATGGTCATTCCAAGAGGGCTGGCAGAAAATACTTTTCTAAAACGTTCTTCGCTACTCCTAATTTCAGATTCTGCTCTTTTCCGTTCACTAATATCTCTAACAAAAGCCTGGATCATTTCCTTCCCATTCGTAGAAACTACCCTGGCATTAACTTCTACTGGGAATATATCTCCGGTTTTAGTTAGGTTCTCTCCTTCAAATAATGACTGACCTTGAACAATAGTTTCCTTCAAAGAAACCATCATTCTGGAAGGATCCGGGGTTATTTCTTTGATGTTCTTCTTAAGGATTTCCGCTTTTTCGTATCCAAGGTCTTCCAAAGCAGAAATATTACAATCTACTATAGAAAAATCTTCTTTATCGATTAGAAATATTGAATCACCCGCGTACTGAAATAGATTTTTAAATCGCTCTTGACTTTCCTTCGTTTTTAATCTGTTTTTCCAATCTACTGTAATATCCTGAATGGTTCCGAATACCTTGACAGTTCTCCCTTCCACTACTACTGGGCTAAATCTTAACCTGACCCGTTTAAGATTTTTCTTGGCACTGATGAAAGGTATTTCAAACTCAAAACTCCTAAACTGGGTTACGCAATCGCGCAGTTGTTCTACTCGTTTTTGATGTTCTTCAATAGGAAAGAATTTAAGTACATTTTCAGGGGTGAATACATAGTCATGAGAGACCTCATAAATATCAAACACCTGATTAGTACAGCTTGATGTTTGTGTTTCGAGGTCGTATTCCCAACCTCCGATTTTAAACTGCCCTTGTGTGTCCTCAAGTAGTCTTTGCGTATTTCTTGTTTCAGTTATATCCCTTACGGTTACCAGGGTTAATTGAACACCATCGGCAAGTTGCATCTTTTCACTGGTGATATAGATATGGATTAGCTTTCCATCACGTCTTGTAAATGGTTTTTCATCGGTCTCCGATTGAATATCCCCTGTGATGAATTTTTCATAAGCCTCTGCGGATCTTTGAGCTTCATTTAGTGAATAAACAATAGAAAAGTGCTGACCTTGTAGCTCTTCCACGCTTATCGCATAGATTTCAGCGTATTTGGGATTCACTTTAACTACAAAACCCTCCTCATTCATTATACAGAGGCCTACATCTGTTGTTTTAAAAACAGAATTGATGATTCGTTGACTTTCAGCTTGTTCTTTTTTAGCCTCAATCTCATCGGTAACGTTTAGTGTATTAATACATACTCTGTCAATTGCTCCAATTTCATTTTTGATCGGAACATAACTGTATTTGATATGGATCTTCGGTCCATTTTGAACCCTTACTGTCTTTAAACCTGACTTAGTTTTCCCATTTAATACTTCTTTAAATTCTTCAAGAAATTCCGGAATAGATAACTGATCCAGATAATCCAAAAAGTCATCTCCAACCTGTATTTCTCTTCCCAGGAAGTTTTTGAAGTGGCGCCTTACCAATTCATTGTATGCTATGATACGGTGATTTACGTCAATTAGATAAAAAAATTGAAGCGTACTGTTTAAAAGCGTTTTGATATTGGCCTCTGATTGCAAAAGCGCTTCTTCATTTCGTTTCAGTTCATCGTTAACAGCCAGTAACTCCTCATTTGATGCATTGAGTTCTTCGTTAATGGTGAGAAGCTCCTGATTTAGTGTTTCATACTCTAGCTTTTGGTTGAAAAGGAGCTTATCTTTTTTATTTAGTTCATTAAGTGCTTTTTCGAGCTCTTGCTCTAGCTTTTTTATCTTACTCGAATCGTTTTGCACTTCTGCCACTTCTGAGTTTAAGGATCTCAGATCAGTATGAAAGCCCTAATTTTTTGAAAATAAAATGTGTTAGCCATAATGGACCTATCAACAGAAATTGAACATCTTTAAAAAAGGATGGTTTTTTACCTTCAATCTTATGTCCGTAGAATTGAACTATCCACGAAATAATAAACACTGATACGGATACTAAAAACAAGGATAAGGACTCACTCTGATCAATAAAATTAGACAAAGAAAAAAAGACCAGCATCACAAATACCATAGCCATAAAAAGAGGCTTTGAAAGGCTGAAATAATATAACAGGGCAAGAACCCCAACTATGGTAGCCCAGTTAATAAAAGGCGAATAAACTCCAGTGATTTGGTTTAAAAAGCCCGAAGGAATGGACCAGATTAACCCTATCACACTAAAGAATATAGCAGGGACACACACCCAATGTATTAATTTATTGGTTGGATTTTGGTGGCTTTCCCCATACTCACTTAAAAGTTGATCTATTTTTCTCATCTGTTAAATGTTGTTGATCTATCTAATATACAAATTAACAGACCTATACACGAGTCTTTACTTTTGCCCATTCCTTTAGCTGCCAATAGACATTCGCTGTTGATATATGATTACCATCAACATCCTGTATTTCGATAACACACTTAACCACGGTAGAATCATTTTCATTTAATGGTTTTATAATATTCTCTTCGACCCATTTCGGCGTGATTTCGAAGAATGCTTTAACTGGTTTTTTAGCCTGATAGAAGTATTTTATTTCTAGATTTTGTAAAATGATCCTGTATTTGTTGGAAGGAAGACCTGTTAAAAGTAACGCGCCCGTTGTAAATTCCGAAAGTGTTGCAAGCGCACACGCATGAATCCCTTTTATGTGGTTGAGATTACGTCTTTTATATGGTAAAAACGTTCTAATGCTGTTTTCATTGAGTTCTGAGATTTTAAAGCCATGTGGCTTATTAAAAGGTATTAATCTTTCGGTTGCACGATTGAACAGCCATAGATAAAAGCTTGATGTACGTGCTTTTTCAACTAATTTTTCAGGATTTAGCATAATTCTGTTACTTAATTAAGTAAAATAAGTGTGTAATCTGAAAGACCCTAATGAGTACAACTAGCTTTTGGGAAAGAGAGCACCTGCTCAAATTCGATTTTATCGTCATTGGGGCAGGGATTGTAGGTTTAACTACGGCTATCAACCTCAGGAAAAAATATAGAAAAGCTTCTATTGCGATACTCGAAAAAGGACTTTTACCTTCTGGCGCCAGTACAAAAAATGCGGGCTTTGCCTGTTTTGGAAGCCCTACGGAATTATGGTCTGATCTTTCTAAACATAAAAAAGAGGATGTTTTAGATTTAGTAACCAGAAGATGGGAAGGACTCCGGAAACTTCGTGAACTCACAGGGGATCACAAAATCGATTATGAAAATCTAGGTGGCTTCGAAATAATACCTAAAAGCATAAAGTTCGATAAGGAAAAACTGGACTTCTTGAATGAACTCTTACATCCGATCTTTAAAGAAAGGGTTTACATAAATTCTAATTCTTTGATCGACTCTTTCGGTATAAATAAGGACTATGTTGAAAGCCTGGTTAAAAATACTTTTGAAGGACAGTTAAATACCGGAAAGCTCATTAAAAGGCTAATGCAGATAGTTCATCAAAATGATATAACTCTACATTCCGGATGTTCGGTTGAAAAACTGGAAGATAAAAGCTCTTTTGTTGAATTGCTCTGTAGTTCGGATAACTCACAGCATTTATTTAAAGCAAATAAAGTGGCTGTTTGTACAAATGGGTTTGTACAAAAGCTCATTACCGAGATAGATGTGCAACCTGCCAGAGGAACGGTATTGGTTACCAAACCAATAAAAAATCTAAGGATCAAAGGGAGCTTTCACTACGACGAAGGCTTCTTTTATTTCAGGAATATTGAGAACAGAATTTTGTTAGGGGGTGGAAGAAAACTGGACTTTGAAAATGAAAAAACCACTTCCTTGGATATCAATCAAAAAATCTTTGAAAGACTAAAGTCAGACCTACATGATAATATTCTACCTAATACAACGACTGAGATAGACATGGTTTGGTCTGGAATTATGGGTTTCTCCGATCATAAAAGGCCTATACTTAAAACATACTCTAATAATATTGCAGTAGGTGTAGCTTTGGGGGGTATGGGCGTAGCTATAGGAGCATTAGTCGGCGAAGAGCTGGCCGAGCATGTTATTAGATAATCCTTATATTAGGTGTTTATTTTTCTCGTATTTCGATTATTTAATGAGTGATTCCGAGGTTCGGCCAAGCCTAATTATTTCCCTAATACCGATTATCTTCCTTGTTTTTCTACTCGCTCTCAATGTGATCATTTTTAGTGATGACGCTACCTACGGCCCAAACCAAATCTCCTTGCTTATGGCAGCAGCTCTAGCTGGATTTATCATTTATTTCAAGGGGTTGGCCTGGAAAAAAATATTAGATGGAATCATACAGAGCATTACTTCTGCAATGGGAGCTATCCTCATCTTATTGATCATTGGTTCTTTAGCAGGTACATGGTTGCTTAGTGGAGTAGTTCCGGCCATGATTTATTATGGTTTAAAAATCCTTGACCCCTCCATATTTTTATTTGCTGCTTGTATTATCAGTGCTATAGTGTCTCTTGCAACTGGCAGCAGCTGGTCAACAATTGCAACCGTAGGAGTAGCTCTGCTCGCTATAGGAAAAGTTCTGGGATTTGATGCTGGTATGATTGCCGGTGCTATTATATCAGGGGCTTATTTTGGTGATAAAATGTCCCCTCTTTCCGATACTACTAACCTGGCTCCAGCTATGTCAGGTACTGACCTGATAACACATATTCGGTATATGACCATCACCACCGTTCCTTCAATCATTATTGCTTTGATCATTTTTCTAATCATAGGATTTACGATTGAGCCCAGTGGAGAAATACAGGATATAAATTTGGTTTTAGGAGCCATAGATCGTGCCTTTAACATCAATCTTGCGTTGTTTCTGGTACCAACCTGCGTGATTTTATTAATCATAAAAAGAGTGGCTGCATTGCCAGCACTTTTTATAGGCACACTGTTAGGAGCCGTATTCGCTTTGGTATTTCAGGGCGAAGTGATCGAAAACGTATCCGGAGTATACAATAATGCAGTTAAAGCAGGGTATACCGCAGTTTTGAAATCTTTGTATACGGATATTAGCGTAGTCACTGAAAATGAGACTGTGAACAAACTGCTAAATACAGGCGGAATGTTTGGAATGATGAACACCGTATGGTTGATAATCTGCGCGATGATCTTTGGAGGCGTAATGGAAGTTGGTGGTATGCTCAAAACAATTACTCAAGTGATAATCGGTTGGGCTAACAGTACTGGGTCTCTTGTATCCTCTACAGCGGCTACCTGTATATTCTTCAACCTTACCGCTTCCGATCAATACCTTGCAATAGTAGTCCCCGGTAAAATGTATTCTAACATTTATCGTGAAAGAGGACTCGCGCCTCAGAACTTAAGTCGGACACTAGAGGATTCCGGAACGGTTACTTCAGTATTGATTCCATGGAATACCTGCGGTGCTTATCAATCGGGGGTACTCGGCATCTCGACTTTTACCTATCTGCCATTTTGTTTTTTTAATATTATAAGTCCATTTATGACGATCTTTTTTGCCTATGCAGGAATCAAGATCGCCCGCCTTAAAAAGTAGTTGTGCTGTTCGATATTGAAAAAGATTCTATAAGTAGCCTGCCGGTACTCAAGTACGAAGGGGAAATTGTATTTATTGAAAAGAGCAAGGATGTAAGATCGTGTACCGATGAAATACTTGAAGAAGAAATTATTGGTATTGATACAGAAACAAAGCCTGCTTTTAAAAAAGGTGTCTATCATCCTGTGGCCTTATTACAAATCGCTACTTCAGATAAAGTCTTTTTGTTTCGTCTGAATATGCTCACTGATTTCAAAGACCTGAAACCTATTTTCGAAGCGGAGGAATTATTGAAAATCGGCATCGGATTAAGAGATGACATAAGAGAGCTAAAGCAGCTCATAAAGTTCGAACCCGAGGGTTTTATAGACTTGAACGAGGAAGCTCCAAAAATCGGCTTCAAAAAAATTGGGATGCGTAATCTTTCAGCAATGATTTTAGACAGCCGTATCTCAAAGCGTCAGCAGGTTTCCGACTGGGAAAAGCATACCTTATCCAAAGCTCAAATCGATTATGCTGCCACAGATGCCTGGGTAAGCCGATTGTTGTTTATGAAGCTACTTGAAGAAGGCAAGATTTAAGTATAACAAGCCCCATTTTTAAAATGATATAAAGTTACTCAGAGCTTTTTTAAATTCCTCAGCATTATTCTTTCTGCCTGAAAGTCTCATGGAGCATTTCATGTCAAATTTTTGTTCTTCAATACTCAAATCAAATTGATTAATGATCCTTTGGATAGTATTAGTATCATCGTAATCAAAGCTAATTTCTATTTGTTCTGTTACGTATTTCTTAACGATTGAATTAGCTTGAATGGATTCATTTGCCGCTGTTCTATACGCATTGACCAATCCACCAACACCCAACTTCGTTCCTCCAAAATAGCGAACGACCACAACCAGAGTATTCGTGAGACCTGCTGATTTGATTTGTCCTAAAATCGGATTTCCTGCAGAATTGCTGGGCTCCCCATCATCATTTGCCCGGAAGCTTTCTCCGTTTATTCCAAGCCTATAGGCATAACATTGGTGCCTGGCATCTTTATAATCCTTTCTAAGTAAATCAAGTTTCTCCTTTATTTCGTTTTCATCATTTACTGGAAACGCAAATGATATAAAACGACTTCCCCTTTCTTTGTACTCTCCTTCAGATTTTTTAGAAATCGTATAAAACCAATCTCTTTCTTCAAACATTAAATGGAATCGAGAATTCTTTCGCTTTCTTTCTCGGTACGATCATAATACGCATACTTGGATCCCAATTTTGCATATTTTTTTGCCTGCTCTTTATCGTTTTTACTTAAATATATTCTGGCAAGCCCATTATAAGCCATTGATATGTAATCTTCAACCTGCTTATTCTTGGACTTTACATTATCAATAAATTTTTGATAATGCAATTCAGCCTTTGTGTGATCCTTCTGATATTTCTCATACACTTCCCCTCCAAATAGAAAACCTGTATACTTAAAAATATGGATATCTGATTTTTTTAGAAGATTACTATGATCAACCATTTCTTCGAAACGATTGTTAGCTGAAAGTGCTTCCGTATGTAGCCCCCTGAAGAATAAATTATTTGGGTAGGTTTCTACGAGATAGCTCGTATGCCGAAGTGCATCAAGCGGTGAATCAAGATATCTTAAATAGACATAAGTAAGATTGATGTGTGCCTCTACGCTGGAAAGTTCAGCATGCTTTGCTGCATACTCCATTTGTTCGATACCTTTCTCTTTATCACCATTTTTAAAAAACCACATCAATGGCCTGTAAATAGGGTGTGAGTCGGGATATTGTTCAACGTAATAGTTATACAAGCCGGTGCTGAAATAAAAATCTACAAATTCTTCCTTAAGCTCAAAGCCCTCTTTTATAAAACGATATGCAGCCCTCGCTGAACCAACAGACTTGAGATAAGAGCCATCATCAGCATAATACTGAACTAAAAGACCATGGCTCGATAGGGCCATAAATATTGCTTCCGGATCGTTTTCATCAATCTCAAGTAAACTATCGCATAAGTCTGAAGCATGTTGAAGTTGTTTAGTAATCGTTTCAAAAGCTTCATTTTCTGAAGATAAAGGCCAATTTTTCCAGGTTAGGTCAAGGGCTTTTAATAAATAAAGGCCCGGGTGGTTGGAATAAGTGGGCTCAATGATTTTAATAATAGAATCTGCATGGTCGAACTCAAGATTATAAATACTACTTGTTGCTTCGATAACAAGATCTTTAGTCGAGCTTTCTTTGAATTGGGCATTTGCAAAAAAGCTGGTAAAGCAAAAAGCCAGGTAAATAATCTTATCCATAAAAAGAATTACAAAAATCCCCCGAAGGAGATCAATATTATTGCTATAACTGCAAAAAGAAGGCCTAGTTTATTTATTCCAGAAAGTCGTTCTTTAAACAGAATGACGCTGAAAAGTGCAGAAGTCAGAATTATTCCAATATTCAGGAACGGGTATAAAACAGCGCCGTTATTCTCGAATGAAGATAATGCTTTTAAAAGGAAATAAATGGAAAAATAATTAGGAATCCCCAATATGATACCTGCTATGACTGATCTTATTCCTACTTTTTTTCTTCTAATCAATAATGCTACCAAGCCAAATATTGCTGCAGATAAAAAAGCAAAAATGGGATATACCTTCTCTTCTTCTGAGGGGATCATAGCATAATTTGCATAATTCAGTATTACATCGATAAACCCACTGAAAACGAAAACTCCTAAGGGAACTAGCCACTTAATTAATCCACTTACATGTATATTTTCCTTATTTTCTTGGTAAGAAGTTAAAACTACCGCTGAGAGTGCAAGCAGTATTCCGATGTAATTGAATAACGTAAATCCTTCGACACCGATTTTCAGTATAAAAAGACTAAATACCACAGGAATCACCAGGGCAATTTTACTCGATACCGATGAAACGGTGACACTAAATACCTGAGTACAATAAGCCATTAGATTAAAGGTGAATACAAATAATGCTCCTGTTGCAATAGCCCATGGAATCCAGGGAGTTTCAAAACCTACGGAGGAAATTTTAGCGAAGTCTCGTAAAAAGATTAAGCCTGTTAAAACGCAGACTATATAATTTACAATAATTGCACCCAGGCGATCTATTTTATAGATCGCGTAAAACCTAAATATCAGGAAGATTGCAACATGTAAAATTATGCTGAGTAAAAGGTATATCATTCACAACGGTATGAGGACTGAAATATCGTAGTTTTAGCTAATAATAAGCTATATGAGTGCAAAAGATTGGAAACTTAGTCATTTGGGGAACCTTAATACAGTTCCTGAGCCTCTTGAAAAAGACTTTTGTATTTATAATTCCAGACGTCTTTTGGAGTTGAAGTATTCGGAAATAGAGGCTTTCACTTTTGAGCTTAAGAATTCAAAGCTTTACGGGAAAATTCACTTTGTAAAAGAAAATAGAAAATTAATTAGCCTTCCCAAGCTACCGTTTGGCTCTTTTGAATGGAACAGAGATATTTCAGAAAGCAATATAAGTGAATGCATCAGAATCCTAATTAGAGAAGTCTCAAAATGGGAGATTGATGAAGTAATCGTCAATCATAAAGTTCCCATTTACAGCCCTGAAGCAGAAAAAGTAGAGTCTAGTCTAATATCGAATGGGTTTGAGGTGATTGGAGACAGCATTAATCATCATCTTCAAATAAACCGTGAGCCTTTATCGGATAATATTCATAAAAGCGAAAAGAGAAGACTTAGAATCGCAGATAAATCTGATCTGATATTTAGAGAAGAGCCTGGAAGTAAACTAGAGGAAGTATACAGGTTTGTATTGAAGTGTAGGAAGAACAGAAATCACAATGTGTCAATTTCGTTGGAAGAACTAAAAACATATTTCCAGATCTATCCTGAATTTTATAAAATATTTTCAGTTTCAAATGGCGAAGAGCCTTATGCTGTTTGCATTGGAGTTATGGTAAAAAAAGATGTTTTCTATTATTTCCTCCCAGCTTCAAACCCTGAATACAACTCGCTCAGTCCTATGGTGTATTTATTGATCTCACTTTATAAAACAGGTCAGGAACAAGGGTGGGACTATATTGACTTAGGTACCTCTATGCTTGGAGAAAAGACCAATGAAGGTCTAGCTTCATTCAAAAAAAGGATGTGCGGTATTGAAACGAGGAAAAAAACCTTCCAATTGAAGCTAGATGAATAGTCCGCTCGTCACGGTAGTTTGCCTCTGTTACAACCATTCCAAATTTGTCGTAGATGCTATCCAATCCGCTATTGACCAAACCTATGAGAAGTTGGAAATCATTGTGATCGATGACTTTAGCAGGGACAATAGCGTTAGGAAAATCTTAGAGTTCATAGAGAATAAACCACAGATCAAATTCATTCAGAACGAAAAGAACCTCGGGAATTGCCGATCCTTCAACAAGGCTTTTGAAGAATCGTCCGGTGAATATTTTATCGACCTTGCAGCTGATGATATACTTCGCCCTAATCGGGTAGAACATGATTTAGAAGTACTTCAAAAGCTGCCGGAAGAATATGGTGTTACCTATTCAGATGCTGAATACATCGACGATCGAGGCAGTTTTCTAGGCTTTCATTTTTCCGGGTCTAATCCCAGAATAAGAATCGAAGACCCTCCCCAAGGAGATATTTACACTCAGTTGGTTGGCAGGTACTTTATCCCAGCTCCAACTATGACCATCAAGAGAAAGGTATTAGAGGAATTGGATGGTTACGATGAGCAACTTAGCTATGAAGATTTTGATTTCTGGGTACGATCTTCCAGAAACTGGAAGTATGCATACGCTCCTGCTGTCAACACTAAAATACGTGTATTGGAGTCTTCCATGTCGAAAAATTTGGGACGTAAAGAAGATCGGCAACTGCTTTCCACTTACGAAGTATGTAAGAAAATCAGTGATTTGAGTAGAACTAAAGATGAA
This sequence comes from Bacteroidota bacterium, assembly GCA_039030555.1. Lineage (GTDB taxonomy): Bacteria > Bacteroidota > Bacteroidia > Cytophagales > Cyclobacteriaceae > JBCCDY01. The sequence continues at coordinate 218,721 of JBCCDY010000003.1, read as the reverse complement.
AAACGTGCCTTGAAAAGACGTCTATTGTATCAGTTCAAAGAAGCAATTCGATATAATAAAACTGGTGTAGCATTGAAGTTTTTAAAAATGATAGTCAGCGCTTAAAGTCCAGAAGGTTTTACTTCTGAAAAACTGGCTCTTTTCGCCATCAACCTCTCAAACTTTGAGCACTTATCATTTAAGCCCTATCTTACGAAAGATATTATCAATCAAACTATGGCTGTAGAGAAAAAAAATACATTTTGTCGCATTTGTGAAGCATCATGTGGATTAGAAGTCACACTTGATAACGGGAAGGTGCTTGATATTAAACCTGATAACGATCACATCGCTACTAAAGGCTTTAGCTGCGTGAAAGGCTTGAAGCAACATGAAATGTATCAGTCTCCCGACCGTTTGATGTATCCTATGATGAAAAAAGGCGAAGAACAAGTTCGTGTATCATGGTCAGAAGCTTTAGAAGATATTGGAAGCAAGACAAAAGATATTTTAAAGCGGTTTAGCCCAGATTCAATAGCCATGTATGTTGGTACCGCTGCCGGATTTGGCGTACTCCATCCAATGTTCGCTCAAGGTTTTATGACTGGCATCGGATCAAAAAGTATGTTTTCCTCAGCCACTCAGGACTGTGCCAGCAAATTTGCAGGCTCACATCATGTTTATGGATTTCCATTTACTCAGCCATTTCCTGATCTGGATAATACAAATTGCCTGATAATCGTTGGAGCAAACCCGGCTATATCGAAATGGTCTTTCTTGCAGGTTCCAAATCCAATCCAGCGACTGAAATCTATGGCTTCTAAGGGTGTGGATATTTTTATTGTGGATCCGAGGAAAACTGAGACGGCAAAAGTTGCAGGAGAACACGTCTTTATCAGACCGAATACAGATATTTTCTTCTATCTATCCTTCCTCAATGAATTGAACAAAATTGGAGGGGTGGATCAAAATAGAGTTGACACTTACATGACGGGGCTGGAAGAAGTACTCGAGTTAGCTAAGCCCTGGACGCCTGAAAAAACAGAAGAAGTTACTCATATTCCTGCCGATGTTCTGAAGGACATGGTGAAAAAGTATAAAGAGGCAGACGGCGCCGCTTTATACTGCTCTACAGGGGTTAATATGGGCACCAATGGAACGCTATGCTTCTGGATTCAGGAAGTAATCAATGCAGTTTCGGGTAACCTGGATAGAAAAGGTGGGACGCTCGTGGGTATGGGCGTAACCGATTTTATAAAATTCGGAAAGAAAAACGGTGTGCTTCTTCGTCCGGATAGGTCAAGAGTGGGAGATTTTGCTTCAGTGAATGACACCTTCCCGGGTGGAATACTATCAGACGAGATTTTAACTCCCGGAAACAAACAGATTCGTGCTCTTTTTGTCACAGGAGGAAACCCTTTGATTACCATGGCAAATTCGGAGCGTTTGAAAAAAGCATTTGAAAACCTTGAGTTGTTAGTCTGTCTGGATATTCAGCCGAGTGAAACGTGCTCTATTGCCACGCATGTATTACCATGCACCGATCCATTACAAAGACCTGACCTTCCTTTCATTTTTCCACTTATGCTCGGACTTCAGTCCAAACCGTACCTCCAGGCCACTAAAGCAATTCTTGAACCACAGGCAGAACAACGAGATGAAGCTTCTATCTATATTGACCTTGCAAAGGCTTGTGGAGTAAATATGTTCGATTCAAAAGCTGCCCAATTATTCATTGAAGCCGCTAGAAGTATTCACACTTCATTGAAAGGAAAAAAATTCAAAGAAGTCCCCCAGGAAATGGTTTTAAACCTTTTACTGAAAGCGACCGGCCAGAAGGGATTCAAAAAGCTCCTAAAAAAGCCACATGGAGTAGAGAGAAAGGATCATGCTGATCAAGCCTTCTTAGGGAAAAGAGTTGTAACAGAAGATGGAAAGGTCCATTTAGCTCCTCCTGTTCTATTAGATCAATCTAAAAAGCTTAATACTGATTTTGAATTGGAGCTAAGAGAGCAAAGCAAGTTGAAGTTGATCACTAAAAGAGCCGTTACGACACACAACTCCTGGACGCATAACCTTGAGCGTTTCATTTCAAGAGATGGGTATACTAATTATTTATACATGCACCCTAAGGATGCTCAAAGTGCAGGCTTGAACGAAAACGATCTTGCCGATGTGGCTTCGGAAACAGCTAAGGTTAGAGTACCTATTAAACTTCTAAATGACTTAATGCCTGGAACAGTAGCTTTACCACACGGATGGGGTCATCAACACTCCAAATTAAGTGTGGCTAAAAAGGCGACCGGGGTGAATGTTAATATTCTGGCTGCCGATGGCCCTGATAAATTGGAAAAAGTATCCGGCATGGCTCATTTAACTGGAATTCCGGTTGATGTAAAGCCTGCCGAAGGACAGCTAGCTGACACCTGGTCGGGTCTATAATTTACTTCTAAGTAAGAAATTCCTAAATTTCATAACTACAACAATTTGACCTGATCTTGAAATACCTGCTTTTACTGGTTTTTCTTCAGTCCAATCTGCGAATTGACAGCCTGCAAGAAGCGCTTTCAGAGGCTGAAGATTTCCGTAAGGTTTCTATATATGCGCAATTATCGAAAGAGGTAGAGAAAAATGATTTGGATAGTGCTAAATATTATGCAAAACTAGCACTTAGACATTCTGAAGAACAAAAATTAGGGCTTTTCGAAACTTGCAGAAGGTTAGGGGATCTTCATTACCTCAGTGGTTCATTTGATAGTTCGATAAACTATTTCAATCGTGCATTGAATGAAATTGAGAGCAAACAAGATAGTACCCAGCATTATTTAATAAAGAGCTCACTAGCCAAAAGCTTGAGACAACTGGGTAGATTTGATGAAGCCGTAGAAGTTCTAATCGAATGTTCAAAGTATTACCAGGATCAGAAAGACATCTTAGGAATTGCCACTACCAATAATACTTTAGGCGGGGTATTCTATTACCTGGAAGAAACCGATAAAGCCTTAGAATATTACAAGAAGTCTTTGGAGGGTTTTGAGGTACTTGGCAACAAGAAAGGAATTGCCAACATCACCAATAATATCGGAGCACTGAATAAGCAGAAAAAAGACTATGAAAAAGCGTTGGAGTACTATTACAAAAGCTTAGAGATAGATCGCGAGCTAGGTAATAAAAGAGGGCAAGCTATCGCTCTCAACAATATTGGTTTTACCCTAAACTATTTAAAAAGATATAAGGAAGCTTTAAATAGTTTTAATCTGGCCTATGCCATTGATCAGGAAATAGCAAGAACAAGTGGCCACGTATATTCACTACATGGATTAGGAGAAAGCCATTATTTCCTGGGAAACTACGATAAGAGTATAGAGTATCTCCTAAAAGGCATTCAACTGGCAGAAGATTATGGGTCAGTTTACGAACGGTACGATCTATACCATGTCTTATCACTTTCTTACAAAGAAAAGCAGAATTATAGGAAAGCATTTTTATACGACTCCCTGAAATCCAACGTCCAAGACAGCATTTTTGATTATGAAAAAACACAGTTGACTATGGATCTTCAGGAAAAATACAATTCTGAAAAAAAAGATAAAGAGATACAGATCTTAAACAGAGAAAAGAAAATCCAGAATCTGGAAATAGAGAATAAGAACAATCTTGTTCTATTCCTTGTATCGCTACTCATCATTTTTCTGGCCGCTGCATTCATACTTATTAAACTGAACAGGTCCAGAAAAAAAGCGCTTGAAGCCGTAAGTATAAAGAACGAAGAACTCGCACAGCAGAATGAAGAAATTGCTACACAAAGGGATCAGATAGAGCTGCAAAGTGAACAGTTAACGAGCAAAAGTGAATTGGTATTAGAAAGTATTCGGTATGCTAAGCAAATTCAAGAAGCAATTCTTCCTTCTTACGCTACAATCTTAGATAGCTTTCAGGAGTTCTTTGTCTTCTATAAGCCAAGAGATATCGTAAGTGGTGATTTTTACTGGATATCTAACCGAAATGATAAAGTAATTATAGCGGCTGCAGACTGTACCGGACACGGTATTCCGGGTGCATTCATGAGTATGATTGGAAATGAGCTACTAAATGAATTGGTTATTGAAAAGAAGATCATTGACCCAGGCGAAATACTAATGGGTTTAGATCGAGGAATCGTGCGAACGTTACGACAAGAAACCAATGAGAATTTGAACGGGATGGACATCGGCTTATGTATTGTTGACAAAAAAGCTCAGACTATAAGTTTTGCTGGTGCTAAAAATCCTATGATTGAAATAACTAAAGAGCAGGAAATCAAAATTTTTAAAGGAGATCGACATGCTATTGGTGGAATATTTAGACTTGAAAAATCCTTTAAAGTTCATGCCAATAAACTAAATACAGATTCGGTCTATTATTTGATGAGCGATGGATTTCAGGATCAGTTTGGAGGCACTCGCGATAAAAAGTATTCTACCAAAAGGCTTAGAAGCTTTTTACTTAAAATCAATCATTTGCCTCTCAAGGATCAAAAAATAGAATTAGAGCAGGAATTCAACACCTGGCAAGGAACACAAGAACAGATCGATGATGTAATGATATTAGGATTTAGAAGCTAGCGAAAAGGAATGAATGGAAAAGCCTCACCTTTTTCAAAATGATTTTGATTAGAGGGGAGCTCCAAAAAGCCGTTACATCTAAGCAGATTGCCAAAATCTCCGGAGCCTCTTCCAACAATTGGTTTTGCAGTCAAATTTCCTTTTTTATTAATTTTTGTTTTTACCTGAAGAAAATAATTCAGCTGAGGACTAAAGTGAAAATCTTCGTCAAGAATAGCGTAGCTCACAGTCCGGTCTTTTTCTCTAAGAGATTCTCTAAGCCATGGAACGAAATATTTCCTAAAACACATGAAAGTTGAAACCGGATTTCCCGGGAATGCAAAAAAAGTAGTGCCTTCATTATTCCCAAACCAAAACGGTTTACCTGGTCTTTGAAAAACACCATGAAACAATTTTTTGACCCCGAGATGGTCAAGTACTTCGGGAATAAAATCAAACTTTCCTTTAGAAACGCCTCCGCTTAATAAAACGACATCATAATCTTTGTTGATTTTAGATAACTCAAACTCAATTTTGTCTCTTTCGTCTTCTAGATGGAAGGTATCTGCATCGACTCCCAAGCCCTTCAATCCTGAAAGCATAGAGTAAACATTAGATCTCCGGATCTGATGATACTCAGGGATTTGATCCACTTCTACTAACTCATCACCAGTCGAGATCACCGCTACTTTTGGCATTTTTGAAACTATGACTTCACATTTTCCTACAGAAGCCAGTACTCCTATCTCCGCTGCCGAAATTTGCATTCTTTTTTCAATCAGAACCTCGCCCTCACTTAAGTCAGACCCTTGAGGGTGTACATTTTGACCTTTCCTTATTTCAATATCGCCTATCGAAAAAAAGTCCGATTTATTTTGGAGGTCTTCATATCGAATTACTGTATCGCATAAATGAGGTAAGACGGCCCCTGTCATGATTTCTATGCAATGATTTGAGTTCGATAACGTTTTCGGAGCTTCACCAGCAGCTTGTGTATCTTCACATTTAAACGATCGAACTCCATCCTTCCAAGCCTTATAGTCAATTGCAATTCCGTCCATCATAACCCTATTGAAAGGCGGAAATGGGCGGTCGCTTCGTATTTCTTCTTGTAAAATTCGTCCTAAAGATTTCTGCATAGAAATCTTCTCAACGCCATATGTCCTACTATTGCTTAATATTATTTCCTCGGCTTTTTTTACGCTGATCATGTTTTTTAACAATTGGTAAGTTCATAGCAGAACGACGATTAGGTTTTTCGTGTTAGTTCTACAATATTCAACTTGAGATATTATCTATACTTCTAAATATCGAAAAAATGGAACAGAAACCACCTTTCCCACCTTTCAATAAGGAAACTGCAACACAGAAAGTCCAATTAGCAGAAGACGCCTGGAATTCACAAAATCCTGAAAAAGTAAGCCTTGCTTACACCAAAGATACAGAATGGAGAAATCGTTCAGAATTCATTAATGGTAGAGATGAAGTAAGATCCTTCTTAACACAGAAATGGCAAAAAGAACTCGATTACAAGCTAAAGAAATCGCTATGGGCTTTTACAGATAATAGAATTGCCGTTCGGTTTGAGTATGAATATCGGACTGAAAATGGGGATTGGTTTAGGGCCTATGGAAATGAAAATTGGGAGTTTGATGAGTCTGGCCTCATGAAAAAACGATATGCCAGCATTAACGATGTTCCGATCCAGGAATCTGAAAGACGTTTGTGATCATGTCTGAAACAAAAGACTTTTCACATCTTGATGACAGAGGCAAACCTTCCATGGTAGACGTTGGAAATAAATCCATCTCCACGCGTAAGGCTATAGCTCAAAGCATTATTAAAATGCCCTTTGAGGTTATGGAGAAGTTCGAAGAAGGCGACATTCAAACTAAAAAAGGGTCTGTATTTCAGACAGCCGTTATAGCTGGGATTATGGCCGCTAAAAAAACGGGGGAGCTGATTCCATTATGCCATCCTTTGGGCCTGGATAATTGCCAGATCGAGATTTCCGTAAACGAACCAGACGAAATCGAAGTAAAATGCTTGGCTTCGATAGAATCAAAGACGGGAGTTGAAATGGAAGCTTTAGTTGGCGCCTCCATAGCAGCACTTACTATTTACGATATGTGTAAGGCACTTTCTCACAATATTGTTATCACAGAAACCAGATTAATTGAAAAAACAGGTGGAAAAAGAGATTTCAAAAGGTAAACATCAAAAACACGCCAAACTTGCCCGTCCTCAATCCGGATTTTATGCAAGAAACGAAATTGGTTTGTTTGGAACTTCCTGTTCTAAGCTGAAACCTCTAGCCAATAAAATTGCCGAGCTTATTGGTGGGTGGAATATTTCTTATCTCGATGAAAAGCACCAAAAAGATATCAGTCAAGAGCCCAAAAATCATTTGAGTTATACCTTAACTAAAGAGGGAAGTGGTATTTCTTCAGTAAAGTTAGACGTATGGAATCCCTATCAAATAAAGAAGAGATTATCCGATACAGACTTACTTTTGGTTAATAACAATCATTTTGAGACTGAAAAACAAGTACTCGTCTTAGACCCTGAAAAAGACCTTTCCAAAAAACTGGATAAGACTTATGATATCCAGGCTGTTTATGCGCTCGACGATAAAGGTGAATCGGATATAAAGAAAGAATACGAACGATTGATGCTTTTAAGAGGAAAATCTTATGAAATTGAGGTTCCGTTTTTCTCTTATGGGCAGGAAAAAGAATTAGCTGATTTCTTATCTGATATTCCAAAGCAAAATATCTCTAACATTAAAGGTTTAGTCCTATCCGGTGGAAAAAGCGTGAGGATGGGAAAGGATAAATCGAAAATAGATTATCACGGGAAGCCCCAAAAGGATTATGTTTACGACTTACTAACTGAGCAGCTTGATGAAGTGTATTTCTCGTGTAGAGAGGATCAGCTTTCTGAGTTTGAGGGACGAGATGTGATTACGGATAAGTTCTACGGTCTAGGTCCTTTCGGAGCAATATTAAGTGCTTTCCAGCACGACCCTGATTCAGCCTGGTTGGTAGTAGCCATCGATTTACCGTTAATTGATCCTGCAAGCATAAAAAACTTATTGAGTTCCAGGAATGCCTCAAAAGCCGCTACTTGTTTTATCAATCCGGAAACAGAATGGCATGAACCGTTAATGGCTATATACGAGCCAAAAATATATCAGAGCGCTTTGAGCTTTTTGGGTATGGGGTATAGCTGTCCAAGGAAAGTATTGATCAATAATGATGTAGAAAAATTACAAGTTACTGATGCTTCCTTTTTAACCAATGTCAATACGCCTGAAGACCTCGAAAAAATTAGTCTAAAGACCTCTTGAGCTTTTCTTAGGTTCCGTTTCATGGAATAATGGGTGGAGAAAACTTTTTTCTGTTTATACTTTTTTTCCTGGTTGCTGCCTTTTATTCTTCAGTAGGATTCGGTGGAGGCTCGAGTTATCTTGCTATTTTAAGCCTTTTTCTAACCGAATTTTACGAAATCAGAACGATTGCTTTACTGTGTAACGTACTCGTTGTTTCTTCAAATATTCTCCTCTTCCGAAAAGAAAATATCCTTGATTTAAAAAGTGCTTCTGGGTTCGTAGTTCTAAGTATTCCTCTCGCATTTTTAGGTGCAAACTTCAGTTTAAAAGAATCTACATTTTTCATTCTATTGGGTAGCTCTCTTGTTTTAGCTGCTATTGCAATGTTTATCCAGATTTTCATCAATAAGCAACAGATTTACTTAAAGAGAGGGAAAAATAGTAAGCTTGTTAATTTAATTTCCGGCGGAATGGCTGGGCTGCTATCTGGAACAGTCGGTATTGGAGGAGGTATATTTCTTTCTCCTTATTTGAACCTCACTAAATGGGGTACATCAAAACAGATTGCAGCTATTTCCAGCTTTTTCATTCTGGTCAATTCTTTATCCGGGATAACGGGATTGGTCATATCGAATCAATTTTCCCTTGATCTTATATTCGTACTACCCCTGCTAATTGCTGTTTTTCTGGGCGGTCAACTAGGTTTAAGGATCAGCTTGAAAAGCCTGAGTATTGATAAAGTCAAGTCGCTTACAGCCCTACTCGTTTTATATGTTGGGATAAGGATTTTACTTATGAATATCTGGGGTGTCAAGATTTAGGCTACCTAATAACTATCCTCCCAAAACCGACATTGATTCGCTAGGTTCTTTTTGAGCCATTTTCTCAGCTTCAAACCCATCTTTCGCCCTGCTTTTAAAAGCTTTAATTAATGATTCCTCAATCTCATTTCCGGAAGCTCCTGAACGAAGCATATCTCGAAGATTAAGTACAGGCTCTCCATAAAGGCATGTTCTTAGATCTCCTGTGGCCGACATTCGAATTCGATTACATGACCCGCAAAAAGTCCTTGAAAAAGCGGCTATAATCCCAAATGAACCAGTAAATCCTTTAACCTTATAGCTTTTTGAAGTGGAGTGTAAACCGTCTTCAAGTTTTTCCAGGTCAAAGCCGGATTGAATATGCTCTAGTATTTTTTTGTGTGTCCATTTTAGAATGGGATAATGAGCACCATCTCCATTAAACGGCATTTCTTCTATAAATCTAACATCGACATTATCATGCCGAGTCAATTCAACCATTGGAAGAATATCATCAATGTTCTGGCCATCAATCACCACACAATTGATCTTTAAATCGAATCCCATATCCTGGGCTTCACGATAGAAATCCCACACCCTGTCGAATTCATTTCTCCTGGTAATTTTCCTGAAACGCTCTTTATCGATAGAATCAAGACTGAGGTTGATGTTCTTAATTCCATATTCTTTCAACCGTTTCAGATATTTACCTGTTAATACTCCATTCGTTGTTATAGCAATTTCACTTATTCCATCGTAATTCGATATTTTTCCAATAAATCCAATCAAATCGTTTCTCACAAAAGGTTCTCCACCCGTAATTCGAATTTTTGATATCCCAAGCTTTGAAAAAATTAGTACCAAGGCTTCTAGCTCTTCGTAACTTAATAGCTCATTACGTTTTACGTAATTGATTCCCTGCTCAGGCATACAGTAAAAGCATCTCAAATTACAGCGATCTGTTACTGAAAGGCGCAGATAATTGATTGGCCTTCCATGGTTATCGAAAATATGTTGACCCTGTATCTGTTCCAATTAGCAAGTATGTTTTTCCAATGGATTCGGGAATGTATTCAAATCGTCCTCTTCTTCACGAGGGGTCAAACACTGAAAATCCTTTTCAATCAAAATCTTTAAGGAGCCTTCATTATTTTCAAAACCAACCTGATCACTATTTATCCATTTTTGTATTAAAGTTTCCGGCAGCCTTAATTCTATTCTATTCGATTTAAAATCGCTTTCAATTTCTTCATTTCTACTGCTTAGGACGGAGTATATGAATGTGCTTGAAGGGAATTCCGTCTTTTCATCAACCCTCCCATTTTCTTCTAAAAGCTGTAGATCTAATTTATCTAATCTAAATCTTACCGAATTACCCTTTATCCTTATCTTCATTCGAAGTAAATTTAACCTTTATTTGATTATCACTTTAAAGATAGCGCAACTTAAGCACTATGAACGTTTCAGTACTATTTTTTGGGATTACGAAAGAAAAAACCGGATTTTCTAATTATTCATTTAATCTCGATCCTCAATCTGATTTAAGGGTTTTGGAGGAAGAATTGTTCCGGAAATTTCCGAAATTAAAAAGTGAGATTACTTTTAAATTTGCCGTCAACAACGAATATATCTTGGGTAATCAAGTTCTCAATAATGGTGATGAAGTAGCTCTTATACCGCCAGTTAGCGGGGGTTAAATCATGATTAAACTAACACAAGAGCACATCAACGTTCAACAAATTATAGACTCCGTCTATTCTAATAATGCTGGTGCCGTAGATGTTTTCATTGGAACAGTTCGTAATAATACTAAAGGTAAAAACGTCGTTAAGCTTGACTTCGAAGCTTATGAGCCCATGGCTTTAAAAGAGCTTAAAATGATTGCTAAGGAGGCAAAAGAAAAATGGCCAGTCGAAAAACTTTCAATTGTTCACGCCATAGGAGTACGGGAAATTGGAGAACTGGCTGTAGTGATAGCTGTTTCAACCCCGCATAGAAAAGCATCCTTCGAGGCTTGCCAATTTTGTATTGATACTTTAAAACAAACCGTTCCCATCTGGAAAAAAGAAGTTTTTGAAGATGGTGAGGTATGGGTTGATAGTACACCTTAAAATTGAAAGTAAATGAAGGTTTCTTTATAATCGTAAGCACCCAACCAAAGGGCAATCAGAAGTATCATTACACTTAACAGTCTATTATAGTTAAGAATGATTTTCCCAGCGCGTATTAGAGGTAAATATTCAGCTCGTATCCAATGTGCAACTAGAATAACAAATATTAAAACTGTGTAAGTGTAATAAACGGAAGGGATATACAGGTCAAGTTTTGATATTACAACAAAAAAACTCGTGAAAGTTTCTACATCAGGAGATCTAAAGAAAATACCTCCAACGTAAATTATGGGCCCAAACAAAATCATACCTAACCAACGAGGTGGGTTATACCACTTAAAAACAAAAAGGTCTTTGCCCCAAAGTCTTAAAGCTTGATGTATACCAAGACACACTCCACTATAAATTCCAAAAAAAACAAAATTCCATGCCGCTCCATGCCACAAACCAATTAAAGTAAATACCAATAATGTATTGATAAAAGTCTTTGGAAGGCTCGATCTTTTTATTCCTCCTAAAGGACGATGAACGTAGTCTCTAAACCAACTTGTTAGTGTGATGTGCCATCTGGCCCAGAATTCCGTTACGTTCACTGCGGCAAAAGGATAATTGAAGTTCTCTGAAAGTTTAACCCCCATTAATCTCGCAGATCCTATAGCAATATCAGTATAAGCACTGAAATCGAGGTAAAGTTGAAGCATGAAGCCTACACAGGCGAGTATCAACAAAATAGAATTCATCTCATTAGGCTGAGCATAGACTTCATTAACAAAAACTGCCAGACGATCCGCCACGATCATTTTCTTCGCCATTCCCCACAAAATACGTTCGATACCATGCATAAATTGATCGTACTCTACTTTATGTTTGACTTTCAGCTGATTGATAAGATTAGAGGCCCTTTCAATTGGGCCAGCAACCAATTGCGGGAAATAAGCTACATATAGGGCGAATGTTAAAAAATCATGGCAAACCTCAGTCTTCTTTCTATAAACATCAATTGTATAGGATAGCGTTTGAAAAGTATAAAATGAAATGCCGACGGGCAGTATGAGTTCTAAAGATGAAATCTCGGAAAGACCGAATCCTGTAATCAAGTTATTCACATTTCTTATCGTAAAATCAGAATACTTAAAAAATGATAGTAGCCCAATATTCATCAAGATGCTCACAAACAGAAGTGTTTTCCGATGACGTTGGTTTTCAGTCTCACTTAGTTGTATGGCTACGAAGTAATCGATTAAAGTAGAAGAAAGCAGTAGGAAGCAATAATAGAAGTTAGCAGTTCCGTAAAAGAAATATGACGCCAGAACAAGTGTTATTCTTCCGTATTTCCACGGTAAGAACCTGTAAAGAACAATTACTGAGAAAAGAAATATGAAAAAAGAATAGTTATTGAAGTTCACCTTGGATAATTGGCGTCAGGATGTCAGAAAAGTATTGATGGCCTTCTTTCGTGAAATGGCCTTTAGTTAAGAAATACCTGGAATTAACTTTATTGGTAAGATCAATATTGGAAATGTCAAGTTTTGAAAGAAATAAGGAAGCTGAATCGTAAAATATCTTTGATGAATTTACGTTACGCTCAGGAACTCTTTCCCAGGCGATCGGAGCCCAAATATAAACTAGCTTAGTACCCGTTTCTTTGAGTCTCTTAGACAACAACATATTGAAATCATAAAAAGTAGCTAAACGTTCCGTTACTTGCTTGATGTTGACATCTCTATCTTTCTGTCCCTTATATTTTTTCCTCTCAATTCTTTTCTTGAGATCACTCCTAAAGTTTTCATCTCGAACATCCGCCCCTCTTTCAAGCCTGAAAGGTTGTCCTAAATAGAAAATTTGATCTTCTATCGAAAAATATTTTGAGATTTTTCGATAGAAAGGTGTTCTTAATCTCAGTGTGTTGATTCTTAGTCTTACGAATCGTTCAATTACATCTTCGTTATCGAAACTTTCTTGTACAAGTGTATGCTCCAATAAATCCCAAGATTTTATGTCTCCAATAAGAAGATTGACATCAGTATTAGGATAGGTTAAGTTGATCTCATTTTTATAATCAAAATTATCCCAATGAAGTATTAAAAAAATATAATCTACATTTCTGAGCTGAGCCTTAATAGTCATCAATTCTATATCAGCGGTCCTTAAGCCTGTCAGGGCCCAATTTTCAACCTCTAGACCTGGACTGTTCTGTTTTAATCTTTCTTTCAAAAAAGAAAAATATATTGAATCAGGGTTTTTGAATTCAACTCCATAGCCTTGGGAGTTTGTAATTATAACAGCTGATTTATCATCAACTTTGCCCCTTCCTTCCAGATATTCCGGCCAACCCTCTTTCATTTTAGGATTACGAAGCGCATTACTTGCATTAGGGTAATTTCGAAAAGGAGAAAACATGGTAGCTATTAGCTCGATTACAAGAAACAACCCAACTATGATTAGTATTGGGTTGCTTAAATAGCTCTTCAACTTCTTTTAGAATTTATGACTACCATAAAAAGGTTTTAATTTATTCGAATATACTATTTTCGCAAGTTAGGAAAGCAAGTAAATCTTGATGAGTAACCTATGAAAGGTATTTCAAATATCAATATTCCTAAACAAGAATCATTTTTAAGCATTTTCTCCACATGGAAGAGTATTGTTCAAAATGTGAGCAACTATAAGAATCTTATTCGTGAATTAGTTCTGGTAAGTTTAATCTCTCAATACAAAAAGTCTTTTTTAAGCATTACATGGATTTTCGTTTATCCTCTATTGAATATAACTATATGGCTTTTGCTTAACCAGGCTGGTCTATTCGAACCCGGTGACACTACCATACCTTATCCTATATTTCTTTTGCTCAACATTACTTTTTGGAATTTATTTCTAGGGTTTTACGAGCACATTAGTAAGTCTATTTCTTCTTCCGGAAAAATGTTTTTTCAAGTCAAATTCCCATATGAAATCATTATTGTTGAAAAATCGTTGGTGAACATTTTTAACTTTTTAGTCTCATTCGCCTTAGTTCTAATTGTTTTCTTTATATATGGTATCCCTATCAGACTTGAAGCCTTATTTCTACCAATAGTCCTTATCCCATTAATGCTATTTGGTGTATCGGTAGGTATGATTCTAAATATGATAGAAGTCGTTTCTATTGATCTCTATACTTTTTTGGATAAAATAATTCGGTTTGGAATTTATTTGACGCCAATTGTATACACTACGGATATTAAGGTATCTTTTTTAAATGTGATTATAAGTTACAACCCGCTAACATACTTTATATCTTCAGCTAGAGATATCATAATCAAAGGAGAATTGTATGAGCCTCTAATTTTCATATGGCACTCAATAATAGTTCTACTCTTTTTCTTGTTTATCGTTCAGTTTTTCTTGGTTTCTGTTAATAAACTTATAGAAAAAATACTCGAATAGTTTTGTAGGTTTTTAATTATGAATGATTTATTAGTCGATTCGAGATCTGCATCAAAAAAGTTTACCAAAAAATTAAAATGGAGCATGTTCTATGGTATTTTAGATATGCTTGGAAGTAAAGAAAGCTCTTTTGAATTAAGAAAACATGAGTTTTGGGCTCTAAAAGATATTTCATTTCAACTGAGGCGGGGAGAAGTTTTAGGAGTGTTAGGGAAAAATGGAGCTGGGAAAACTACTTTAATGAGGTTGGTTAATGGTATTTTCCCAGTAGACAAGGGTACTATAGAAACTCATGGAAGAATCGCATCGGTATTTGAAAAACATGCTGGAATTCATAGACTCTACTCAGGTAGAGAGAACATTTTCATTAAGGGAGCCATGTTTCGAATGTCAAGGCCTGAAATAACTCAAAAACTCGATGAAATTATTTCTTTCGCCGGTATAGAACCACATATAGATGCTCCGTTTGGTGGATACAGCTCCGGGATGAAGGCTAAGCTAAATATATCTATCGCACTAGCCACAGAACCTGATATTTTGATACTTGATGAAGGATTAGCAGTAACTGATAACGAATTCAAAAAGAAGTGCTATAAAAAAATAAGTGAAATTTTACCTCAAACAGGAATAATTAACATTTCGCATGATCTTAAGAATATTATCAATGTAGGGACTCGCACTATTACAATTGATCAAGGCAAAAAAGTTGACGAAACCTCTGATGTAAAAAAAGGTATAGAAAACTACCTGAAAAGATACTCAAGTAGTTATGAGCGTGAAGAATCACAAAGCTTTCTAAATACCATTTAAAACAGTTTTAAAAATATGATCAATTGCGAAAATATAGAGTTGATATCTATCCATATCCCTAAAACTGCTGGTACTTCATTTAGAAATTCCTTAGAAAGCGTATATGGAAAAAGAAGAGTAGGCCGGCTAGACATTGAAGATCTTTATGGTATTAAACTTAATAACAAAACAATCTCGAAAGCCCATTTACCTCGGAAGCTTAAAGTATTACATGGTCACTTTACTTATTTGGATTTAGTAAGGCGTTATAAATTTGATAAAAGGGCTCATATTATAACATGGTTAAGAGATCCTGTCAAAAGGGTTATATCTAATTATTTTTATCTGGTAAAGATCTTAGAATTAGAGCTTAAAGAGCAAAAAAAAGGATTGGATATTACCAGAAAGGTAGTCAAATCTTTAGATGAGTTTGCATCTTTGGAAATCAATAAAAATAGAATGAGTAAGTTCTTGGAAGGCATCGATCTAAAAAAATTTTTTTTTATTGGCTTTGTCGAGGATTATCAGAGTGATATTAACATCCTGAAACAAAAGTTGGGTTGGAAAAACCTTCATAGATATCAAAGTAATCAAACTTCCTCTCAAAAAATTATAATAAATGAACATAAAACGATAAAGATTATAGAGGAAAATAATGCTGCAGATATAGAGCTTTATAACAAAGCCCTTGATCTGAAAAATGCTAGCCTATTTAGTTAATTATGTTGGAAGTCATCTCAATTCATATTCCTAAGACAGCCGGAACGAGTTTTTTAGAAATTTGTAACAAGAACTACAATAAAGGAGAAGTTTATCATTATATAGAAAGAAAGAATAGACTAAGGAAAGTAAAAAAGCAAGTATCAATTTATACTATGCCCAGTAAAACAAAGGTTTTACATGGACATCTTACCTACAAACACTTAAGACTCATTCATAAATGGAATAATTCAAAAGTAATCACATGGCTTAGAGACCCGGTTGAAAGGGCAATTTCATGGTATTTATTTCAACAAAGAACCATTCACAACAATCCTGAAACTAATCCATATAAAGAGTATAAAGGAATGCCCATAATTGACTTTTTAAGTATGGAAGAATATAGAAATGTAATGTCAAAATTTTTACAAGGTATAGAGTTAGAGGATTTATTTTTTTTTGGTTTCATAGAATCATTTCATAACGATTTGAAACAACTTGCCAATATGATGAAATGGCAAAAAATAAACCTAACACATGAGAACTCTAACGAAGCATTTAAAAAAGCTCACTATCATTCTATTACTAAGACTGAAAGGGAAAAAATTAAAGATTTGAACGAGGAGGATGTACTTCTCTATGAAAAAGCTCTTCTATTGAAGAGCTTATCATCTGAAGACGATAACTCTTTGCGATTCTGAAACAGTATCGATAAAGTAGAATCAACCCCTTTATGTAAAATCAAACCTCCTTCGATGTTAAAACCTAAGACACTTCTAAATTGATTTGGCTTGCTTCCTACCCTCGTTCTGGTAATACTTTTTTTAGAAACGTATTATTTGAAGTATATGGATTAAAATCCAGTACTTATCATATAGAAAATTTATATCCCTTAGACCCGAATTTTGACAGTTATCCTTTTGTTAAAACTCATCTTTTACCAGAACAACTCCCGAAAAAATTAAGAAATAAGCCTAGTGTTTATTTAGTACGCGATGGAAGAGATTCCTTGGTATCACTAGCCTATTACAGAAAAGACTTTTATGAAGAACATACTAATATTAAAAGCAATCTGCTAGAAGCCATATTAGCCGCAGAAGGCAGTTATTTCGGAGGATGGTCTCAGAATGTTGAAAAGTGGCTTAAAAAAGCTGATTTCATTTTTCGTTATGAAGACTTCATTGAAAATCCACTACATTTTACAGAACAGTTAAAAGAAATAATTGACCTTCCAAAGCCAAAAAAAAATCATATCCCCACATTCAGTGATCTAAAATTTGGTTCACCGGAATATGGTTCCGGAAAAGGCTTGCAATTATCTGAGAATGATAAGGATGAAATAGCCAATAAAAAGTTTAGGAAAGGAATTACAGGTGGTTGGAAAAATGAAATAGATCCACATTTAAACAATGTATTTTGGTGTTATCATGGAGCAACGATGGAAAAACTAGGATATACCAAGGTAGGCAACGTCAAAAAAATTCAGCAAGAATATGATCTGGTAGAATATTCTCATAAAAATTTAAAAAGAATATTGATTGACGGAACTAAACTACTTGAATTGCATAATGATGGTATCAAAAGATACGTTCAAGAATTACTCAAAAGCATAGCTGATCAATCAGACTTTCTAAAAAAAAGAGGACTATCTATTGATATATTTATTCTTGGAAAAATCTATCCACTAGAAGATTATAAGAACAAATTTCTAATAAAGAAATCCATTCCATTGAAACGGGGATCAAAAGCGAAGGACTTAGCGAAAAAGTACAAAAACTTCTGGATAGTGAGATTTATGATCAAGTTCTACTACAACAAAACTGTTAGTGGCTCAATTCAAAATTTCAAAAGCTTATTCAGCATTGAACAACTTCGAGCTCTTGTCATCCGGATCCTAAATAAAGCAGGGCTTATTAATAATGCTGCAAAACTAAAACCTTATGACCTGATACACCTTACGTTAATGCAGAACTACCATTTTTTTGAAAAGGCAGAAAGTAAATTCATTACTACTATTCATGACCTCACCCACCTTTATTTTCCCGAGTTTCATAGAAAAAGAAACATAAAAAAGGCAAGCCAGGGAGCCGAGTTCATTGTATCCAGAAATAGCCATATCATTGCTATTTCGAACTCTACTAAAATTGATGTTTTAAAAGATTTTAAAGTTTCTGAAGAAAAAATCAACGTGGTTTATGAAGCTGCAGACACTGAAAAATTTCGATTAAACATTCGGTCAAATTTGGCATCTTTAGTTCTAAGTAAATATTCTATTCCTGAACAACCATTTTTTCTATGTCTTTCAACCATAGAACCCAGAAAAAATCTCCTTAACACGATAGAAGCTTTCAATCTATTAATCGAAAGCAACCCTGGGGTTAATCTAAATCTAGTCATAGCTGGTAAGAAAGGTTGGAAAAATGATGATCTAGTAAATCTTAGTAAGAGAAGTACGCAAAAAATAATATTCACTGGTTTCATAGATGAGCCAGACTTATCCATAATATATTCTGAAGCCACAACATTTGTATATGCATCACACTATGAAGGTTTCGGCTTACCACTACTAGAAGCCATGAGTTGTGGAACTCCGGTAATCTATGGTGACAATAGCTCAATGCCAGAGGTTGTAGGAAAAGCGGGTATACCTGTTAAATCAAAAAATGTCAAGAGTATCAAAATGGCTATGTTGAAAATAATTAGTAATGAAGTGCTGAGAAATGAGTTAAAAAGAGAATGTTTTAAACAAGCCTCAAAATTTAATTGGTCAAAAACAGCAAAGCAGACCGTTGACCTTTATAATGATGTTATTCATTAAAGTTTTTTAGCTCTAGTGAAAAGTTTGGCCCCTATCCCTTTAACCTCAATTACTTTAATTAAATTAAAATGATCTTTGAGATATTTCATATCACTTGGAATTGGGCCTAATGTCCAAAATGCTTCTGAATCTGTGACTCCCTCAAAGTCTATATCCTCATATGTTAGCACATTTATTTCTGTATTGATCTTTTTCAGGTAATAGCTATGTAAAATATTCCTCTGTGCCTTACTCACATAAATGATCTCTCCATTAAATCCGTGAAAATTAGATACTTCGTATGCCAACTCTCTCCATTGTGTTTTTTCAATATTTAGATAATATTTTTTCACAAAGGAAATATTCAATATCGAAGCTAGAACCCAAACTAGCATTAGCACGGTTTTCAGTCTCTTTTTATTTATAGCGTTAAGACCTCTTGAAATAATCATTAATAAGGCTGGCAAAACAACTATGGTATACCTTATCTCTAAAATAGGGGTTACTATTACCGATCTAATAAAAGGAAGTAATAGAGGTATAAAGAATAACAGACCAAATAGTAAGTCATAACTTTTCTTAGCTGCTCTTCTAAAAAAAACAAAGATCGAAAAGATCATTATGATTAATGCGACAGGGTTCTTACCCCAATACTTATAGATATAGTCAAAAATGAAAGTAATTCTGGGTGTGTAAGTAAAGTAATCATCAATAGTAGAAAGACGAATTACTGCTAAAACCCATGGTAGATAGAAAACTCCAATAATTATTAATGTTCCCCAAAATTCAAATAAGACTTTTCTATCAATCTTTTTCAATTGCCATTGAACAAGAATCCAGACGAAATGCGCAATTAAAACGAAGAATCCATAGTAATGACTATAAACAATAATTAAAGAACATAAACCATAGAGAAAGTAGTTTTTAAATCTTGCGAAACGATATATATCAATTAACAATGACGAAAGTACGCAGGTGAACAAAAATAGCATGGAGTACACACGAACCTCCTGGGCATAATAAATCAGGAAAAAGTTTATCGATGATAGCAAAGCGCATATAAGTCCTACGTTAATTGTATAAGCCTTCCTTCCTAAGGAATAAACACTGAAAACCCCTAGTATTCCAAACAAAGCTGAAAGTAGTCGTGCATTAAAATCACTATACCCGAATAGGTTAAACCATAGGTTAAGAATAAGATAATACAAGGGAGGGTTCCCATCTTCCCTAAAACAAAATTCTGTAATGAATCCAAGAGTATTTTTAGGATCTGCAATTACAGCGGATACAAGTTCATCTATCCAAAGACTTTCATTGGTTAATCCATATAATCTTAATACGGATGCAATAAGAACGATTGGCCAGATTAAGTTTGCTTTTTTTCTAAAGAAAGAAATAACATGCTCAGAGTTACTCATTCTTATTGACCATTAAAACTGTGTCTGACTGATGGGAAATTCTTATCTCGTATCTTAAGAAATGGCTTTTCAATAATAATCGAAAAGATAATCCCAAAAGTCAATGCTAATAAAAAATATATAGGGACGTTACCTGCCTTTAAAGCATACATCACTCTCTTTATTAACAAATGCCATAAGTAAATGGAGTAGGAATGCAAACCTACGTATGCTGTAAACAAAATGGGTTTGAAAATTATTGAACCCAGATCATAGCCTTTGTTCACTTTCTTGTTTTCAAAAAGATTAAGAAAAATCAGTACTAAAACTGAAAAGCTAATTCCATTTAAAGTTATCCCAAAAGTGTTTAAAACGAACCCACCACCGATAAAGAAAAAATTAGGGATAAAGAGAATTACTGAGAGTAATAGCCAGAGAGTAGTTCTCTTCGAAAACCATTGATAGAAATTTGTAAAATGGTACAAGTAAGCAATCAGTATTCCCCAAATAATATTTTCACCTCTTATATGGGTTTTGAATAGAAAGTAAGGAACTTCATCTATATGCTTTAGTGCGGTTCCATAACGAAATGTAAAAACTAGTACTATCAGTAAAAAAATAGATATTAAAGAGCCAGTCTTCGAAAATCTAATCTTTGAGCCAATTATAATTACGGAGAGCATGGTGAGTAGAAGATAAAAGTGTTCTTCTAACGCAAGAGTCCATGTATGGTGCCAAATACCTAGCTTATAACTTTGTAAATAAAATACTTCTCTTAAAATGAGATTGAGCTCAAAAAATTCTTGATAAAGAACATAATTCAGGATGATAGTCGTCAAAAGAAAAATGTAGAATGGCGGATATATTTTAAAGCCTCTACGTATTAAAAATCTCTTTGCATCAAAAGAATTATTCCTTTTAAACTCTTTAAAGACCAAACCCGAAACTAAAAATCCACTTAATACAAAAAAAAGGTCTACCCCTACCCACCCAATATCTTGAAGAATACTATCGTAATCGCTATGGGCAAAAAGAACTAGGATTACAGCTATTCCACGAAGAAAATCCAAGCCGATATTTCTTTTCATTAGAGTAAGGATTGTTTCTCAATGTGTTTTTTAGATGTATTTACGTAATGACGTACTCCAATTCCGCCTGTTTTAATCTTCTCATGAATCTCAAAATTCTCATTTACCCATACCTGGATTTCATTATTTTCTTCTAGTGGACCAATGAACAAAAACTCTTCCATCTTGTCCAAGTCAGAGAACTTCTGCTCGGAAATATCTTTTGAGAGTTGAGGAGAATCATACTGACTTAAATAATAGTTAAAAACAGTACTTCTCCGATCAATAGTAAAAATCGGAATAGCATCAACATTATATGACGACAATGCTCTTAGGGGGTCTCTGATATTTGCTTTTTTGTGTGACCAGTAGTAATCCTTTATTATAAGATTAGCTGAGGAACTCATCAAAAGTACTATGGTAAAGAGAACCGTTTTATATTTTTTGTCCAAAAAGTATAGACTGAGTGATGTAAGGATAATGAAGGACGCTAAAGACACCATCATGTACCTAACTTGAAAAACCCAAAAATTTATAACGGAAAACAAGAAAGAGCCTGTCAAAGGAATTATAATCCAAAGAGGAAAGTAAATTGATTTAAATCCCAATATCGATTTTCTAAAGATCATCAAAATTGAAAATAGGAAAGCTGCAATTTTAATAGGGTCTTTTCCTAAGACCTGTAATAAATGATGGATTATACTTTTAATCGATGGAATATATTTGGGGAATTCCGTTAGTCCGGCCAGACGATATACTACAATAATCCACGGAAGATAAAATATACCAATAATCAAAAAGTGAATTAAATGCTTAGGCAATAAACTATAATTGGACTTTAAAATTGCACAAATTAGGATTGATAAAACCTGGGCTATAAGGATAAAAACTCCGAAGTAGTGAGTGTACATCAAAAGAATTGATGTAAGCATAAACATTATTGAATCAGAAAAATTAAAACTCTTTGTTAGCCTTATGAAATATGCACTGGAGAGACAGCCCAAAAAGAATAGCAAAATATATGCTCTTGCTTCTTGAGAGTAATAAATATGAAATAAATCCAGACATACTACCGAAGCAGTTATCCTTGCGAACCTTATATCACCAACTTGTCGAGCTAAAAAATATATACCACATACACTAGCAACGCCAATAAAGGCTGATAGGGATCTTATACCCCAGTCATCATAACCGATAATAGAAATCCATAATTTCAGAAGTAGGTAATATAATGGAGGGTTTCCATCCTCGGAAAATGAAAACAATACAATGTCCTTGAAATTATAATCTGGCCCTACTACAATAGCAGAAACAAGTTCATCCCACCATAGGCTTTGAAAGTCTAGACTATAGAATCTTAAAAAAAAAGCTCCTACAATTAAACCAAAGAAATATTGTTGATGAGATAAACTGAAAGAGTTAATTAGTTGGTTTAATTTACTCAGCCTGTTCATAGACTTGTAAGCTATTCGATTTTGATACGAGCTGCGTTGCAGAAAAAATATGCTCCAACAAATCCTTTTTTGTAAGAAATATCGTTTTCAATACAATTTTACAGTCAAAAAATACTGACCAATTCTTTAGATAAAACTTATCTAAGATTACTCTAGACCTCATCAATTCGGTAGTTTCCATCGGGCCCCGAAAGCCTTTTATCTGTGCCAAACCAGTTATACCCGGCTTTACAACATGCCTTAGCATAAATTTCTCGATCTTAGGTGAATAGTAGGAATTCAGGGTGACAGGGTGTGGGCGAGGGCCAACTATAGACATATTTCCTTTAAACACATTTATAAACTGGGGTAACTCGTCTAAGCTCGTTTGTCTTAAAAAACATCCGATCTTTGTAATTCTGGAATCGTCGGGAGCTGTTTGTGAAATTTCAGAGTCATTATTAACTTTCATTGTCCGGAATTTATAACAATAAAACTCCTTATTATTCTTACCATTTCTTTTCTGCCTGAAAAGTACTTTCCCTTTAGAGTCTAATTTTATCAATATATAAATTAGGGGATAAACCCACGAAAGCAGAAATACAATAATTACTGACGAGAATATTAAGTCGAAAGTCCTTTTTATAAGTCGGTTATGCCATTCATCTAACGGAGTAGATGTAAGTTTTAGAACGGGAATATCACCATACCAACTCAATCTGGATTGGTCTGAACTAACCTCAAGACTATAATCACCAAGGACTCTTACTTTTACGAAATTAATCTCCCCAAAATCTACAAGACGTTTCAAGTCTTCTGAAGATACTTGAGGCAAGCAACAGTATATTTCATCTATATGCTGTTGAATCACATATTGCTCCACTTCTTTTAGTTCTTGAGTGCTTTCGGAGCCTGTTCCAAAAAGCTTTACAAACCGAAATCCGTATCCTGGAGAACTTTGAAAAAAATGACGCAGTTTCCGTCCGTTCTTTTCATCTCCAATAATAATGACCTTTCTGAAATTTAGGCCGTAAGTTCTATATGATCGTATTAAAAGCGTAAATAAGAAGTGCCATGCACCAGTAATAATTGCCAGAATCAGATAGAAAGAAACTATTATTTCATTGCCGATATCTAAAGGTCCAAGAAGCGTAAAAGAAGAATAAACAAAAAAATGGAATAAAGTGATTTTCCATTGGCTCTTTATGACTTCAAACACCCTGGAAGTTCTATGGATCTTATAACCTTGAAAAGCCAGGTAAGTTATTACCCAAACTATGTTGACAGAAGATACTAAGTAAACGAGCTGTTCGTTATAAAAAGAAAGCTCATTTATATTTAAGCAAATAAATAAGCTAACATTTACTATCATCAGACTCATCAAAAAATTGAGAGTCTTAAAATATTTAGAGAATTTTCGTGGCAATCAGGTTTTTATTGTAGTGTTATATAAACCTAATAAAAGTTATTCGTAACTACCAAATGGTAAAACTTATCTGCCAAACGCTCAAAACTATCTATCAAAGGCAAAAAAAGAATTGTAGAAGCCAAATAGAACAATACCGTAATTTCTAACCAGAATATTCTCCGTTAGAAAGCATATCGCAAATAATAAGAGAAAGGAAAAGTACAATAAGTTATCGCCCTTTAAAGCATAAATAGAAGGTAAGACAATGGATAGCATAAACAATACTAATCCTAACAGTCCTGTACTCAACCAATAATCAAAATACTGATTATGGGTATTATGGTTAACTATCTGGGAGTATTTCACAGAGTAATCTTTATAGCAGTTATTCAGACCATCTTGTACATCGCCTCTTCCCAATCCTATTATCCAATGATCTTTCAATAGTTGTTTAGTACAATCAAGTATACCAATCCTTATATTAACTGAGCCTTTAGTTTCTGGTGTAGGACTTTTATAATCACTCTCTATTAATTCCTTTATTCTAGGTGAAAAAAAAAGTGAAGAAAAAACAATGACTAATAAGAATAACCCACGAACCAGTAGGCTTTTTCTTTTGAGGCGCTTATTAGAGTATGTGGACATTATCGTTATTAGCACAATTATAAAGACCAGAGCGATTAAAGGCATTCTAGATTGCAGTAAGCTTAGAGATATGATGAAAAGAGTTATTAATACATATCTGACCCTATCAAGTGTGAATAGCTGAGTTAGAGCAGATTTTTCAAATAATATTAATAGAATAAGACAAAAAGCGAAACTGATACCAGCATAAGTCGGATGAATAGAGGTGAAATCAGTAAATGATGTACGTAAGGTATAACTTGGGTTTTTAGCTTCTATGATTTGAGTAAAACCACCCACTAAACCCAGATAGAAAAACGAAATTAATACTACAAGCACATTAGCTGAGAGGAAAGTAGAAAATAACAACTTCTTTTGGCGAAAAGAAAACCTTGGTGGGCTTAAGAAGAATGCTAACGGAAACAATGCAAGCATAACAAATCTTCCAAGGTCGGATAAAGCATGATTAATATTCTCAGTATAAATAAGACTGATTAGGGACGCCCAGACCGGACTACTAAATAATATGAGATAAGAAATTTTTCTCTTTGCAATTTTGCCTCGCTTCTTCACGATTAGTGCACCCCAGACCGACAAAAAGACGAAGAGACCCATGAGTATCCCCGTTACACCCCTTCCTATTATCGGGAAAAACATGATGAATAAAAGTAGAACAAATCTTAGCTCAAGTAGCAGACGTCTGTTCATTTACAATATCAGTCAGTTTGTTTCTAAATTTTTCTTCTGAAAAGAGCTCCAAATGATCGAATTCTTGAATAGACATTTCCGGAAAACTGTTTTCAAACTGTTCAATGGCTTGTTGAATTGATTCCTTCGTTTGAGAAGTGTACAAAATTCCTGTTTTATTCTCAATTATTGATTCTCTGTGCCCACCTTTAGCATAGGCGATCACTGGTGTTCCACAAGCCTGAGCCTCAACCGCGGTCATGCCAAAATCTTCTTCAGCAGCAAATATAACTGCTTTGGCTCGCTTCATATAGTCGTAAACTTCTTTAGAGTCTATGTGTCCTTTGAATTCGATATTGCTTCCTTTAATAAGCTTTAGTTGTTTCAATTCTGGGCCAGTCCCTATCACTACCAATTGACGACTAGGGTTTTCATGAAACGCTTCTAATATTAAATCAATTCTTTTGTAAGGAACCATTCTTGAAACCACCAGGTAATAATCCCTCTTACCAGAGTACTTTTCAACATTAATCACTTTTATCGGAGGGTAAACAACCTTTGCTGATCTTTTATAAAGCCTATGAATTCGCTCGGCGACGTATTTAGAATTGGCTAAAAACAGGTCTACCCGATTATTAGTAGACAGGTCCCACACTCTTAAATAATGTAAAACCATTTTTACAAAAAAGGATTTTAACCCGTGCTCGAGTTTCTCTTTTTTAAGATAACTCTGATATAGATCCCAAGCATAACGCATTGGCGTATGGCAATAACAAATATGCTTTTGATATGGATGAGTTAAAATACCCTTTGCGACTGAGGAAGAGGAAGAAATGATAAGATCAAAGCCTGATAAATCAAACTGTTCGATAGCAAAAGGATAGAAAGGAAGGTAGGACCGATATTTTTTTCTGGAAAATGGAAGCTTCTGTATAAAAGAGGTATTCACCTTTCTTCCTTGATATATCCTTGTTCGGTCATTACCTTCTAGTAAATCTACAAGGCAGAAAACCTCAATATAGTGTTTCTGAAAAGTTGATATTATCTCTGCAACAACTTTTTCCGCACCTCCCACATAAGAAAACCAATCATGAACGACAGCGATTCTCATAAAGGTTTTGAAGTGTATTTATCAATGATAGAAAAAAGGATTTCAGCTGAATTTTTATAGTCAAACCCCTCTCCTTTAACAATTTCTCGTCTTTTATTAGAATTTAACACTTCCTGCATTGCATTCGCTATTTCTTCTGTTTTTAGAGGATTAACATATTTCATGTTTTCTAACCCTATTTCTTTAAATACTTCTAAATCCGAACATATTACAGGGCAACCGAAAAATGAAGCTTCGATTAAAGGGATTCCGAAACCTTCATAAAAAGGGATAAAAATAAAAGCTTTAGCATTATAGTAGAGCCGGGCTAAACTCAAGTCATCAACATCACTCATGTGAATAATTCTTGAATCATCAGCTATATGCTTATCTAAGTCAATATTTCCAAAAGCTTTTCCAGTTCGGCCAACCAAGACCAGTTGTAAATCTGATTGTCCCAAACGCTCAAATGCACTAATTAAAGTACTAAGGTTTTTGCGTGGGTTAAATGATGCCACGGAAAGAATGTATGGCTCTTTAATCTGATCTGTTAGTAAGTCTTCAGGAGAAAGATTCAAAAAATTCGATGGTATACCATTGTACAAAACAGATATTCTGGAATCGTTAATATTAAATTGATGGAGTATATTTTTTTTTTCGGTCTTACTAACTGTAAGTATATGTAGGCTTCGCTTCACAATAATAGGAACTACCAACCCATAAATGGTTTTAAAAGATTTTGAATACCACTCTTTATGAAGTATGAATGCAATATCATGGAGGGTAATGATTTGTCTCCGGTAAAATGCCGGAGCAATGTTTCCGAAGTTAATCAACAATGGGCTACCCTTAGCTAAAAGGTATATCGGCAACTCAAACTGTTCCCACAAGTACCCATAGCTTATGCCTACTTTTCGAATCGGTATCCCAAAAAATGAATCGAGCTTTACACTTTTGGGCGCGAGGATTACCAAATTTAATAAACGATAAGATAGCTGTTCGATTATTTCACGGGCAAACCTTTGAACACCGGAAAGCTCTTGTCCAAGAAATCTTCCGTTGATAAAAATGCTTTCGCTAACACCCACCTCGAAAAGTAAGAGTTATAACAGTAAACAAAAAATAGAAAGCACATCAAGCATTAATTCGTATGAATAGGTGGCACAATACCAATCATAATTATCTCCATAAATGAAAAAGCCGGTTTGAATTAATTCAAACCGGCTTTGATTTAGCCTAGATTTATTTAGTTCTCTTCTTTTAGATCTGGCTCATTCCACCATCAACTTCTAATTCAACGCCATTTACATAAGAGGCATCGTCAGAAGCCAGGAATAA
Source organism: Bacteroidota bacterium (assembly GCA_039030555.1). GTDB lineage: Bacteria > Bacteroidota > Bacteroidia > Cytophagales > Cyclobacteriaceae > JBCCDY01. The sequence continues at coordinate 191,162 of JBCCDY010000003.1, read as the reverse complement.
AACAGCACTAGCAATTTCTTCTGCTTTTCCAAAACGTCCTAGAGGCACACTTTGAGCGAAACCTGCGCCCATTTCTTGTACCTGCTCAGCCGGCATATCCATTTTACCGTAAATAGGAGTTTCTATTGGTCCTGGTGCCACACTTACCGATCGTATTTTTCTTGCTTTCAATTCACTAGCCAAAACTCTTGAAAGTGATCGGAAGGCTGCTTTGGTTGAACTATAAACAGCCCCATTATCAAATCCTTTTTGGCCTACGATAGAGGTATTATTAATTATTACAGCTCCATCATTCAAATGAGGTATAGCCTCTTTTATTAAGAAAAATGGGCCTTTAACATTGATGTTGAAATGCGTATCGAAATGCTCTTCGGTAATCTGGTCCATAGGCATAAAAAAAGCTACCCCTGCATTTGCAAAAAGAATATCGATTTTACCAAAAGTATTCACTGTAGTTTCCACAATATTTTTGGCTTTCGAAATATCGGCTGAATCTGCGAGAACTGCTTTAACGTCTCCTCCTATTTCTTTGACAGCCTCATCCAAAGCTTCTTGTCTTCGTCCTGTGATGACTACTTTAGCTCCTTCTGAAACAAATAACTTAGCTGTTGCTAGTCCTATTCCGCTGTTACCACCAGTTATGATGGCTACTTTACCTTCTAATTTTGACATTTTTGTTTTTTGATTTTTGTTAATGAAAAGTATAACGGAAATATTGAAACGATCGTTTCAAATAAATTGAATTATTTCAGAACTGATAAGGTATAATCAGCAATTTTATTCAATTCCAACTCATCTTTTGCTAATATGCTCGTCACCCTTATTCCTTGAAAACTGGAGAATAAATAGGATGCTAGGGCTTCAGTATCTTCACTTTTGTCTAATTCATCTTTTGCCTTAGCGTCATCTAAAAGATCTTTAAACATTTTTTTTAAAGACCTTTCATTCTTTTCTAAAAAATCAACCACCAGGCTATCCGACTTTCCTAGCTCCGTAGTAGCGTTAACGATAAAGCATCCATTCTTTTCGCAAAATGATTGCTTAGCTCCATTTCTAAAAAATACCTTAATTGCTTTTATAGGTGAAGTTTCTTTGAAAACGACTTGTAATGCTTTCGCCCTTTCGTTTCCCTGATACATTTTCAAACATTCCAAAAACAGGTTAAACTTATCTTCGAAAGAATTATAAATACTCGAGCGGTTTAATCCTGTAGTATCAACCAAATCTTGCATCGAAGTTGCATGATAGCCCTTTTTCCAAAAAAGCTGGGTCGCTTTTTGGATAACTTCTGTCCGGTCAAATGTCTCTGCTTTGGGCATAACTATACAAAATACAATAATCTGGAACGATCAGTTCATTTAAGTTCTATAACAATTTTAAACAAATTCATTTCAAGTCGATTTTTTTATAAAAAGGAAAAATGGGACAACTATCAAAAGCTGTATTAATTGTAAGCTCTGTATTGGTTATATACCTCATAAGTATTTCATTTCAATTTTCATTTTCATGGATATTCTTGTTGTTTATAACACTGCATTTCCTTTTAGTATGGTTGGTTATAAAAATTCTCAAAGACCCTAACCCTTCAACTAAAACATTTGAGCGCTATTTTTACGAAGACGAATCATATCAAAGAAATAACCCGAATTGAAAGTGTTTAAGGTCTTTATTGCCATAGTTCTATTTTTGGCCTTATCAATTGTACTATTTCTAAGATACATCCACGAGGATAAGCCGAAAGGATTTAGACCGGATCAAGCTGACCTATTAGCACAAAAGATGCTTGAAGCTTTAAATCATAAATCGTATGATTCCATTAAAGTACTGCAATGGGAATACGTGAGGGGACATGCCTATGTCTGGAATAAATCCGAGAATATTGTAGAGGTCAAATGGGATGATGTAGAAGTGGTCCTCAATACCCAGGATTTAAGCGGGAAAGTTATAAAAAATGGAGAGCCGCTCTGGGATGAAGAAAAAGAGGATTACTTAAAGAAAGCATGGAAGTTTTTTACAAACGACTCTTTCTGGCTCGTGGCTCCCTTCAAAGTAAACGATCCCGGAACAAGCCGATCTATCGTAGAAATTGAAGACTCAGATAAACATGGATTGATGGTAACCTACTCTTCAGGAGGGGTTACCCCTGGTGATTCTTACTTATGGATACTCGATGAAAATTATCGCCCTATCGCCTGGAAAATGTGGGTTGATATTATTCCCGTTGGAGGGCTAAAAGTTGAATGGACTGAATGGAAATCTTATAAAGGTGCATTATTCGCAACCAATCACATTGGCTCTTTTGGGATAGAACTACCAATACGGAATTTGAAAGTAGAATAAAAAAAGCTATCCCAGAATTACTTCTAAGACAGCTTCAGATGATTATCGTTACAATATCCTCTATCAATCACTTTTTCTATCCATCATAAGAAGTTCATTCAAATTGATCTCAGTTACATACTTTTTAATTCCATCCTTTTCATAAGAACGATTTATAAGTTTGCCTTCCATAGCGATCTCACTACCTTTTTTAAGGTACGTTTCTACAACATCTACCTTCTTTCCCCACACCACAATGTTATGCCACTGAGTATCCGTTACCTTATCTCCCTTATTGTTATAATAAGTCTCATTAGTAGCTAAAGAAAAAGAAGCCATCTTTCTTTCGCTTTCAAAAGTCCTTACTTCAGGATCGTTTCCTAACCGACCAATTAATCGTACGCTGTTTTTTAAACCTGTCATGATAATAAATTTTAGTTTTTAATGTGATCCACCTGATGACAGATGAATTTGTCGTTTGACATTGGCAAAGCTGGGGTTTCTTCCAAATTCGATTCGGTTTTTAATTACTTGTAGTCATTTATTATCCGTTTGTAGTCGTTTGTAATTGTTTTTACTCCTGAAAATCAATACTTTAATATTATGGAAGAAAGGTATTGTCCTGAATGTAGCAGACCTGTTCATGGTCGGATTGATAAAAAATTTTGTTCGGATGCTTGTCGAAATGCTTTCAATAATAAAGCAAACTCGGCTACAACCAACTACATGAGAAACGTAAACAATACCCTATCTAAAAACAGAAGGATACTGAAGGAATTAAACCCAGATGGAAAGAAGAAAATCCACCGGGAAAAACTACTGAAAAAGGGATTCGATTTCGATTTCAATACCAATACATACACAACCAAGGCTGGTGATATCTATTATTTCTGTTACGAACAGGGCTATTTAAACCTTGAAGAGGGTTATGTACTGTTAGTAGAAAGGAAAGAGGGCTAGTACTTAATTTTTAACCTTTCTTCCAAATTTCGCTAATGACTATTTAACTCAATTATGGCGTATAATGACTAAGTTGGGTATGGTACTTTATAGACCAGATTGCAAGTAGAATCAAGAGCATTAGACAAAACGTTAAGATAGTACCCCATCTTATATTCCATAAGAATATACTTTGAAAAGATTTTTGACCCTCTTTTGCTGTGTCTTTCGAATCGGCTTTAAATCCAATAAACTTCATTTTAAACTGTTTTGTGTCTCCCTTTAGTTGTACAAAACGTAAAGAGGTCATCATAATGAGTCAAAATAATTTTATTCTGATGACTAGACTTAGAGAGAGTGCCTATCTTATACCCGGTCAAAAAGAAAAATCATAAGATTTTTTGGTATGATACTAAAAAAGGTAACTCTCTATGATAAACATTAAAGCTATTCTTATTGCATCATTTATATTAAGTTATTCGGAAGAGAATCTTACTTAAAATCAAATCTAGATAACTCACTTTCAACGACCTTCTTTTTAGAATCAAATTTAGAGTCCCATCGAATAGCCCCAAGTTTGGTGATATTCTTTAGCGCATCAATTGTAAATATCTTTAGATCCTTCAATTCACTTTTCTGCTCTTTAGAGAACTTTTCAAAAGTAGCTTCCATTAGCGTTTTTAAGTCTGTTCCTTTTCTTAGTTTTTCCACTAAGAATTGCATAAAAGGGTCTAGAGTTAATTGCATAGTCGATTTAGCACCTGGCATTAGAAGGATCGGGTTCTTGTTCCGCCCTTTCCCATACATCTTATTGATCTGTTTTTGAAAATCGCAATCTCTTCCAGAGTCAATAACTCTGGCATCCTCCATTAATGAGAGCCATATAGTATTCCAATTAGACTCATCAATAGTATCTATAAGCTGCAATGATTTCTTCAATTCAACTTCTTGCCTTGTATTGACATAGCTCAAACTCCATATATCGCTATCCAGCTCCAGGCATTTCTTTTCTAAGCAATATGTGTCCAATAAATTATGGTCATTTTTAATAATTGGTTTTTTTAAGATCCGCTGGTGAAAAGCATTGAAAATATTGTGAAAATCAGTCCTTTCATGAATAAAATCCTCAGGCTTTTGGTGGTGCTTTTCTTTTAGATTACGGTATGTTTTAGGAAATGACTTTAATAAAAGAGTTGATTTTATACTTAGAATCGATTTAAAAAATTCGTTGGAATTTCCTTTAAAGGTTCCCTGAATAGTGGGGCTCAAAATAGAAGAAATAGTTGGAGCATCTATTAAACTAAGGTAGAAATAGCCTAAGCCTGAATACCCCTCAAACAAACCAATATTTTTACTTCGTTTAACTTCTCGATCTAAAGTACTCCGATTATGCTTCAGTGAGTTAGATACAAGTATATTCTCCACGCTTTCAAAAATAAATTGATCATGAGTTTTTTTGTCAAGCATCTTTTGAGCGCGTGATAAAAAAATAATATTCCCTAAATGGCCATCACCTAATGTGAGCAAGCTGCACTTTTTACTCCCGTTTAACATTTCATAAGTGATATTCAATGCTAATTCTACATCAGAAAGGCTTCTTTTATCGGAGCTGTATAGTCTTGAAAAGCCGACCCCGGGAGCCCCACTAGCCCAAGTCATTGAATTTTTATTCTCTTTGAAATACGATTTCTTATCAGCCAAATAAGATGATTCCAATACTTGCTTTGTGAGATCACTTGTTTCATTTTTTCTCCAATCAGGCCAGTTGCTTAATTCATTATCGAAATGATCATTTTCATACTGAAAAGCGGCCTGGGCAATTCTTTCAAAAGGAGTATATTCAAAGTATTGGGCAAGTTGATTGAATACAAATCCGATACCTCCAGCTCCATAAGCCATACCACATAAGCCCTTCGTAATTTCACCTGAGCGATCCCAGTAAAGGCCTTTTCGACTAATTTTACATCTTTATGGAGCGCTTCAACAAACCGTTTAATCGGTTCTTTTAAGCACTCACTATCCGTTTTTGAATGAATATATACCAAAGCTAAAAGTGTTCCGGATATACCGCTTAGAAAATTGCTAACCTTCTCAGGGTTTTCTAAAAAGCGTTCACAACCTGATATGAGGTCAATAGCATAATCCTGTAGTTTTTACTCTTTTTTTCTCCTACTAATAAAGAACACAAATAAGCTACTCCTGCCCTACCTGTATAAAAGGCGTAATTATCCGTAGGTTTTGAAAGACATCTATTATAAAGAGCCTCAAGACCTGAGTTAACTGTGGTATCGAAAATAGTATCTGATGATTGTTTGGCCAATTCAGACAAGAATAAAATAATGCCAGCATCGCCAGCAAAGATGCTTTCCTGAACATCTTCTTTTGTATCTATTGGTAAAGAATCCCAGTAAATTCCAAACTCATCTTTCTTAGCCCGTCTGATTATTTCATAGCCGATATACTCAGCTTCATGGAGTAGTTTTTGTTGAATTTGAGCCGATTCCATTTTCCTTTTGGTCGCTTAATAGCTCCAAAAGTTCTCTGGCCTCTTCATTTTGATATTCTTTCCTTTCTATTTTTTCCAAAATAGAAATAGCCTCGTTGATTTGGCCTGATTTTAAGTAGGCCAGAGAAAGGTACCAGTGGAGCTGTTGCCGGTACTTGGTACTTTGTTGCAACAGTTCTGAAAAGGTAACTATGGCCTCCGAATTTTTTTCATTGGCCAAATAACTCATCCCCAGATAAAATAAGATGTCCTCCTCTAAATTCTTTGGATTATTTTCTTCCGTGAAGTAATAAATTGCTAATTGATAATTTCCTTCTGAATATGCCTGGAAGCCTTTTTCCCACTCCATAAGGTCTCCAGGATTTCGCTTGGTAACATAATCGGGAAAGGGGCTGAAATAAGTTTCGAATAGTTGTTCAGAGCTATTAGGATTATTAAAAATAAAAAATCTAACTGCTACAAAAATCAAAATTGAAGCAGCTATTCCGGATACATAAAACCACCTTCTTCCACTAATTCCTATTACTTTTTCGTCCTTCTCGTACAATTCTTTATGGATGGCCTCCAGGTCACTCTTTAGCCCGTCGCTTTTAACTGCATTAATTGCGAGACCAAACAGCTCTACTTCACTACGGAATTGAGTATCCAACTGCATACGATGTTCGAACTCTTCTAACTGAGAACCTAAAAGTTTTCCTTTAAGGTAAAGCTCTATTTTATGGTGTTCTTCCTCGCTCATTAATCAAACGTTAAAAGAGGTGATCTCTATCCCCTTTTTTTTAAATATATCCATCAGGTTTTTCATACACCTGTATTTTTTATTCTTGGCTGCCTGGGAGCTACTTAATCCAAACTCATTCTGTATATCTTGCATTGACCATTCATTGTAGTAATACAGTCTTATAATTTTACGGCAATCCTCCGAAAGTTCATTAATTAGTGATCGGACTACCTTTTCTTGTGTGAACCCATCCCAATCCATAGTTACATCTACGCCCTTAGTATCTTCTACTACAGAAAGGTCTTCATGCTTTTTTGTCTTTTTCAACTTTTGATACCAAAGATTCCTTGAAATGGCATAAATCAGTGTGTTTATGCCAGACTCCTCGCGAAAACGGTTCTCCAAAACCATTTTATGAAAAACAATCATGCTATCCTGGAAAACATCTCTAGCATCTTCCTCATTGCCCCCTTTCTGAAAGATCATATGACTAACTTTCGGATAATTATCCTTATAAATTGATTTAAAGGCTTCATGGGCCTCCTGACCTCCGGCTTTTATATGATTAAGAAGCTCTTTATTATTATTCAAACCCGATGTTTAGTGATGCCAGAACGGTAAATTCAAAATAAAAATCCTATGAAGATGACTATTGTTTAAAAATTACAACTAAACTGAATTAAACCAACATAATTGTGGTTGAAACTCATTGCTTGAATAAAAAAATAAGTGTGTCTTGTTCATTTTTGAAACCGTGACACATAAACAAAAAAAGGACAGCCTTATGACTGTCCTTTTGCAAAACGTGGGCGCTGAGGGATTCGAACCCCCGACCCCCTCGGTGTAAACGAGGTGCTCTGAACCAACTGAGCTAAGCGCCCAAAAACGGATTGCAAAAATAGTACTCCTATTCAACTTCACAAATAAAATTCGAGATTTTAATTATATACTTCATAATCGTGGTATTTCGTTTGATGATAATAGTCTGGTATATTTCACCGCATGAAAAAGGTCCGTCTTAAAAGGCTCTTATTTATATCCTTTTTATCAGTTGTTCTGCTAGTAATTGCTGTTAGCTCTCTGATCTTTTTCAATAAGGATAAGATACTACCTGCTTTCAATGATCTAATAAATGAGAATATTCAGGGAGATGTAAGTATTTCCAATGCTGAGCTTATCTTTTGGGAAACCTTCCCATCCTTATCCATCAAATTAAGTGATGTTCAGCTTATCCATACCGATACACTTCTCGATGCAAAAACAATCTCTTTAAATCTGCAAATCTTACCACTAATAATCTCCAATGAAGTTAAAGTTAAGGGTTTGAAAATAAGCCAAGGCTCCATGCGAATAGAGCGTGAATTAGGTGAAAAATGGAATTGGACTGGATTATTTTCCGATAGCTCCAACTCTAACTTAGAAGGGGGTTATGAACTCGCTGGTATTCAGATTGATTTGAATACGATAGGACTACAGTTCGACGATGATGTAAGTCAAACCTCACTTTCAGCAAATGTTGAAAATGGAAGTTTAAGCTATAGCTCAGGGAATCTGGGAATAATAGCGTCCTTACACTCAGAGTTCCTAAGATCAAGAAACAGAGAGCTATTAATTCACCAAAAACTAGAGATCAGAAGCGCTTTAGAAACGAGTAAGGAAAAAGTAGTTTTAAAGAAAGTTAAGCTTTCGACCAAAGATTTGGTTGCAAACCTAAATGGAGCCTATACGATCCCATCATCCGATTTGGAAATCGATTTTGTTATAGAGGATGAATCCTTACAGGTTTTTAAACTTCTTAATCTGGAGAGGATATTGGATCAGATCGGAAAGAATCAAATAAAGGCAACTGCTAATTATAAAGGCGTTTTAACTGGAAACATTAATGGACGAATCTCACTCTCTTCAGATATCGAGGCTCGTAATTCTGAGGTTATACTTAAAGAATATGATCAACAACTTCAAGGCATTGATTTAAAGGGTAAGATCAACCTGCACGATATCAATTCCTTCAAAAACGTGAAGCTTGAAATAGAATCATATAAAGGTTTCCTAAATAGCAAACCAATAGAAGGGTCAGTTGTACTGGATGACCTTCAAGAGTTAAAAGGCAGCTTGTCTATATCTACTATACAAGAGCTTAGTCGTCTAGCAAATATTACCGGAAAAAATAGTAATGATTCTCCTTTAAAAGATATCAGTGGTTCTATAACGGTTGATATGGAGTATCAAGGCTCCATCGGAAAGGATTTTTATAAAACAAAAGGCTTTCAGTTATCCGGAGATGTGTTTGTTGAAAATCTCACGTCAAGGCTAAGAAATGGATGGAACTATTCAGATATCTCGGGAAATCTGATCTTAAACAATAATCAGATAGCATTAAATGATATTAAAGGTCAGTTCAATGGTGAGCGTTTCTCTCTTACGGGCTCGCATAAAGGCTTTTTCGATTACTTAGTTGACGCTAAAAATCCGCTCATTTTAGATGTAGATATTTTTCTTGAAAAACTGGATCTGAACGATAGTCTATCTTTTGGAGAAACTAAACCAGTTGATTCAAAATTCGAGATCCCTTCCAACTGGAACATTAAGCTCAATACTTCTATAAAAGAACTTAATTATCAAAAACTCTCCATTCAAGACCTCAAAGGGAATTTTAGAATTGCTCAAGAGTCTATAACAGCTTCTGACCTTAATTTCTCAGAAAATGAAGGAGTTTTTAAAGCCAATGGAAGTTTATTGAAGCTTTCGGACGGTTACAATTCTTATTTAAATATCCATTCCGAAAATATTCAGCTGGATAAATTCTTTAACTCATTTTCTAATTTCAATCAGTCGTTTTTAAAGAGTGAGAACCTAAAAGGTCTACTTGATTTTAAAAGCGGGATAAATGTAAACCTGGATAGCGAACTGACCCCAAATTGGAGCTCCTTAAAGGCTATATTTGACTTAACCATCATGAACGGTGAATTGAATGACTTCGAACCCGTTATGGCACTCCAATCCTATTTTAAAAAGGAAGATCTTCAGCATCTGAAATTTGGAGAGCTGAAAAATGAGATCATCATAGATAAGGCCGTCATCAGGATTCCAAAAATGGAAATTCAGTCAAATGTTAGAAATATTGAGATTGAAGGAATCCATAGTTTCGATAAGAAAATTGACTATCATGTTAAAATACCTTTAAAAAATACCGTAAAGCAAAAAGTAGATAAAGACTCAAGGTATGGCAGGGTTGAAGAAGTAGAATCAGGGACCTCTAATATTTTCCTTCATATAAGCGGTAATTCCGATGACTTTAAGACCAAGGTGGATAAAAGTGCAATAGCTCAAAAAGTCAAGGATGACATCAAAAAAGAGCTGTCCGAGCTTAAGAAAGCCTTGAAAAACGAAAAAGATACTACGGGCAAGAAAGTAGAATTATCTGAAGAAGAGTTCGACTTTTAGTCAATCCAATCAGCTGCCTGCTCCAGCCCCATCGATCTTGAACCTTTGATCAAAACAGCATACTTGCTAAAATCTAATTCCTCTAAATATGATCTTAATTTATTCTTGTCAGAAAAGTATTTAGAACTTTTTACTTCTTTAGAAGCATCCAACATTTTTTCACCAACGAAAACGGAAAGGTCTAAATTCAATCTTTCTACCTGCTGTCCGACTTTTTTATGTTCCTCCCTGCTGGTTTTACCCACTTCATTCATATCTCCTAAAACAACAGCCTTTTTTTCAGACTCAATGTTCTTGAAATCTGCTAATGCACCTTCCATGGAGCTTGGATTAGCGTTGTAGGCATCCAAAATAATTTTACAGCTCGGCTTTTTGATAATCTGGGAACGATTGTTTTTAGGATCATATTCTTCAATCGCTTTTTTGACTCGATCAGAGTCAACTCCGAAATATTTACCTATGCATAAAGCAACTGCTATATTTTCGAAGTTATACTGTCCAATGAGTCCAGATTTGACTTCATTTCCTGTTTCATCAAGTAATCTCACATAAGGGTCTGCACTAATGAATTCACATGCATAAAAATCATTTTTACCAGGATAAGTAATAGGATCATTCATCCTCTTGATCATATTGGACAAAATAGGATTATGGGTATTGATAAAAATTTTGCCCTCGTTTTTAATTAGAAAATCATATAATTCTGTTTTCCCTCTAATTACCCCCTCAAGTGATCCGAATCCTTCTAAATGTGCCTTTCCAATGTTTGTGATCAATCCGTAGTTAGGCTGCGCAATGGCTACCAATTCAGCTATATCGCCGATCTTATTAGCTCCCATCTCAATTACAGCTATTTCTGTAGATTGGTCAACCTGAAGCAAGGTCAGAGGCACACCGATATGATTATTCAAATTACCCAGCGTAGAAAGAACATTGTATTTTTGCTTCAGTACGGCAGTGATTAACTCTTTAGTCGTGGTTTTCCCATTTGAACCTGTTATTCCTATAAAAGGGATTTTAAACTGCTTACGATAATGATTAGCCAGTGCTTGAAGAGCCTTGAGGGTATCTTCTACAAGAATATGACCCTTTTTACCCTGGAGGTTTTTTTCATCTACTACAACGGCCAAAGCCCCTTTCTTAAGGGCTTCACCTGCAAACTGATTTCCGTCAAAATTTTCTCCTTTAAGGGCAAAAAAAAGACTTCCGCGATCTATTTTCCGGGTATCAGTTGTAACACCGGTTGAATCCTTAAATACAGAGTAGAGTTCTTCTGTTTTCATTCTTAAAGCTCAATGGATTCCCCAATATCCATGAGGATAAGTTCCTTTCTAGCTTTGGAAAAAGATGTTTTCGCACCTTCTTTATCTATTTCGATATAAGGAAAGGTATCATAATGGGCTCCTACAACTTTTGAACAATTCACAAAATCAGATGCAATTATGGCATCTTTGGGCCCCATAGTAAAGTTATCGCCAATCGGAAATATAGCTAAGTCTATATCTTCATATTCTCCAATCAGTTTCATATCGTATGTTAAAGCCGTGTCGCCTGCGAAATATACATTAACATCCTCTGTTCTTATGATAAAACCTCCCGGGTTTCCTCCGTAGGTTCCGTCTGGTAAAACACTGGAATGGACTGCATTTACAAATTTTACCCAACCAAAATCGAATTTAGCTTGACCTCCATGATTCATAGGATGACCCTTTTCAAACCCTTTTTCTGCATAGTAGCTTACGATCTCGTAATTTGAGATTAAGGTGGCGTCACTTTGATGAAGTATTTTTTCAGCATCGGCAACGTGGTCTTGGTGACCATGTGAGAGTAAAACATAATCGGCTTTGATATCTTCTACTTCAATATTATGAGCCAATTTGTTTGGGGTAATGAAGGGGTCAAAAAGCAGGTTTTTACCGCTTACCTCCATTCCAAAGCAAAAATGTCCGTAGTAAGTGATTTTCATTTCTTTATTAGTTCTACCTTACGAAGTCAACTGATAGTCAAGCGTAGTGCTTTAATTTGATATTTTTTTGAAATCCCCCTCACCCCTTTTATCAAAAAAGGGGGAATATTGGTATCAAAGCAAAGCACTCCGGTATCATTAAACCCATCTTCGTAAAGTAGAATTAGTTTGTTCTCAACGCTTAAAGTAATAAGGAGATCACTTAGATTTATGGTCTGATATGAATTTTTTCGAAAAGCTGAAGAATAGATGGGGCCTCAAAAACTTATGGCAAGTTATAGTGGTACTTCTAGTTTTTGCTCTGACTGGATTCACTGTACTTTTTGCAAAAAAGCCGATTCTTTCTATCATCAATCAAGAGTCGGCTGAGCACAATATTTGGATCTCACTAGCATATTACGTGCTCATCCTTCCAATTTATCAAATCGTACTATTATTTTATGCCTTTGTACTAGGGCAATTTTCTTTTTTCTGGGAGTTTGAAAAAAAGACCTTCCGTAGAGTGAAAGATCTTTTTTCTAGAAAATCTTGAAATGAGAATTAGGCTGCAACGGATTCGGCAAGCACTACTATTCTATTATTAAGGACTTCTACAACGCCTCCACCAACTTCAACTTCATTTTGCCCTTTTTTGTCTTTGTAAAAAACAATCCCTTTGTTGAGAGAGCTGATGATAGGAGCGTGATCATTCAGTACTTGAAATTCACCCTGGCTTCCTGGAAATTTCGCACTATCAACTTCTCCTTCAAAAACTTTACGCTCGGGCGTTACTATTTCTAAATACATCCGGTATCAAATAATTATGAAACTTCTTTCAGCATTTTCTCACCGTCTTCGATCACCTGATCGATTGTTCCTTTCAAGTTAAAAGCTTTCTCCGGAAGGTGATCTAGTTCACCATCCATAATCATATTGAAGCCTTTAATGGTATCTTTTATATCGACAAGTTGTCCGGGGATACCTGTAAACTGTTCTGCAACGTGGAACGGCTGAGATAAGAATCTTTGCACCCTTCTTGCTCTATGAACCACTTGTTTATCCTCATCAGAAAGTTCATCCATTCCGAGGATAGCAATAATATCTTGCAATTCTTTATAACGCTGAAGAATCTCTTTTACGTTTTGTGCACAAGTGTAGTGTTCATCACCAACAATCTCGGCAGTAAGAATCCTTGAAGTTGAATCTAGCGGATCAACGGCAGGGTAGATACCTAGCTCGGCAATTTTTCTTGAAAGTACCGTGGTAGCATCAAGGTGAGCAAAAGTTGTAGCTGGTGCCGGGTCAGTTAAGTCATCAGCAGGTACGTATACCGCTTGTACTGAAGTAATAGACCCTCTTTTAGTAGAAGTAATTCTTTCCTGCATCGCTCCCATTTCAGAAGCTAGCGTAGGCTGATACCCCACAGCAGAAGGCATCCTTCCCAGAAGTGCAGAAACCTCTGAACCTGCCTGTGTAAATCTGAATATATTATCAACGAAGAATAAAATATCTTTTCCTTGTCCTTCTCCATCACCATCCCTGAAGTACTCAGCAAGGGTGAGGCCGGAAAGTGCAACTCTTGCACGTGCTCCCGGAGGTTCGTTCATTTGCCCGAAAACGAAGGTTGCTTTTGAATCTTTCAAAAGATCTTTATCTACTTTAGAAAGGTCCCATCCACCTTCTTCCATTGATTTTTTGAACTCGTCACCGTAATTCACGATGCCCGCTTCGATCATCTCACGAAGCAAATCGTTTCCTTCCCTGGTACGCTCTCCAACACCTGCAAAAACAGATAAACCTGCGTAAGCTTTTGCAATGTTGTTGATCAATTCCTGAATCAATACGGTTTTACCAACACCAGCACCTCCGAATAGACCAATTTTACCACCTTTCGAATAAGGCTCGATCAGGTCAATGACCTTAATTCCAGTAAAAAGAACTTCAGTAGATGTAGAAAGGTCTTCAAACCTAGGCGCATGCCTGTGGATTGGTAATCCCTTTGAAGCTTCCGGCTGATCTATTCCATCGATGGCTGTTCCAACAATATTGAAAAGCCTTCCTTTAACATCTTCTCCAATTGGCATCTGGATAGGACTTCCCTTATCCTCTACTTCCATTCCCCTTACCAGTCCTTCGGTTCCATCCATCGCGATGGTACGAACACGATCTTCACCGAGGTGCTGCTGGCACTCCAGTATAACTTCGGTTCCATCTGATTTTGTTACCCTAAGTGCATCCAGGATATTAGGTAGTATAGCGCCCTCATCATCAAAAGCAACATCCACTACAGGACCTATAACCTGGGTAACCTTTCCTATATTTTTTGCCATTTTGGATTAAATTAGTACGATTTTGTGCTTGAAATTCGAGGTGCAAAAGTAAGCTATAAATTTATCAAACCAAAGTAACCGAGCACTTTTTGGAGCTCTAGCAAAAGCCTATTTCAGAACAATTCTGAAGGTTGTGCCTACATCTGGTTCAGAAAATTTCACGAAGATTTTACCATCATGATAGTTATCGATTATACGCTTTGCCAATGCAAGTCCCAAGCCCCATCCTCTTTGTTTAGTGGTATATCCTGGTTGAAAAACTTCCTTAATCTTTGATTTGGCGATTCCCTTTCCTTCATCCTTAATATCAATAACAACATCTCCGGCTTTTCCTCTTTTAATATTGATATCAATAACGCCTTCACCACTCATCGCATCAACCGCGTTTTTTAAAATATTTTCAATAACCCATTCAAATAGAGGTTTATTCATTTGCGCTCTGATATCTACAGGCATAGCCCTGACATTAATCCTTATCTTAGATGATAGACGAGTTCTCAAATACTGAACAGTATTATTTACTACTTCATGCACATTTGTCCAATCCAGCATAGGTACAGAACCGATGTTGGAAAATCGCTCCGTAATCATATTCAGCCGAACGATGTCCTTATCCAGTTCTTTAACCAGTTCCTGGTCTTTAAAATTTTCATCGGCTTTTAAGTACTCCAACCAAGCCATTAAAGAGGAAAGAGGAGTGCCAAGCTGATGGGCAGTTTCCTTCGCTAATCCAACCCAAACTTTATTCTGCTCAGCCGTTTTTGAATAGCTGAAAGCTAAATAGGCCAAAATCGCAAATACGAAGATGATGGAAAGTTGAACGTACGGGTAGTACCTCAGTTGAGATAAAAGAAAAGAGTTTTTGTAGAAAACATACTGATAATCATATACTTCACCTTGCTCATCTCTAAATGTGATCACGATAGGTTCGTGTTCTTTCTTCATAATGGCCAGTTGCTTCCTGAGATATCTTTGCTGCGAAACAACCGTCATCGAAGTATCCATATCCAGGTTCCTCCATAAGACCGGGTTTTCCAATGCATCAGTAAGAATGACTGGTATAGTCTCATTGGAGACTACGATTTCCTGGTTCAGAAAAGTAAGGTTACTTCTATTGGTTTCGTTTGAGGTGTACTCAATAGTCCTTGCGAAAAGATCAATAAACTTTTTTTCGCGATCGCTCAAGCTTTCTATTATGGTATTGGTATAAAAAATTGAACCAGCACCAATTACGAAAGCAAATGTGATGCTGGCCCATTTAATATTTGTCCTGTCTTGATATAATTTCCTTAACACTTAGGTTAGAGCGTGTGTACTTTGGAAATGTACAAAATAGTGACAGAGTAATGAAAGTCTAATGTGTTAAGTCTTCATCGTAAACCATTTTGCTAGCGTCTTGTAATTCACTTTTGCACCATGCATCAGTATTCCTATTCTGTAAATCCGTCCAGCAATCCAGGTCGTAAGGAAAAACCCGCCAACCAGCATAACCATTGATAAAATTAACTCTCCCGTTCCTACGACTTCAAAAGGTATCCTTGCCATCATTACAATTGGGGAAGTAAAAGGGATCACCGATAGCCAAAAAGCCATGTTTCCATTCGGTTCCTGAAGGACAAAGCCAAGGGCAATGATCCCAATGATCAAGGGCATACTTATAGGAAACATAAACTGCTGAGTATCAGTATCGCTATCTGCGGCAGCTCCTACAGCCGCAAATAAAGCCCCATACATAAGATAACCTCCCAAGTAATAGAACAGGAATAAACTAACTATTTTGACCATATTCAAGGAGGTGATCTGATTGAGGACTTCAACAGCCTTAGGACTTTCAGCCCCACCTTGAGCCTGAACTGTTGATGAAGCTTCTGCCATCTGGCCTGCTTCTTCTAAACCGAGAGTACCCATAACAGCAGAACCAGCCACAAATATCAGAACGATCCAAATGATAAACTGTGTGAGTCCAACCAGCGACACACCTATTATTTTACCCATCATAAGGTCGAAAGGCTTAACAGAAGATACAATCACTTCTACCACTTTATTCGTCTTTTCCTCTATAACGCCTCTCATTACCTGAGCTCCGTACAAGAAAATAAACATGTAGATCAAAAAAGAGGAAACGTAGCCTATTCCAAAGGAAGCTGCAGCAGAGCTTTCTTTTTCCTCACCTTCTTCAGTAACGCTTAAAGTTTTAATGGAGATGTCACTTCTTAGGCTATCCAGTTTCGATTGTGATATTCCCGACCGTTCAAGTTTGATGTTTTCTATCTCGTCGTTCAAAACACCATCAAGCCTTCTCATTAAAGTAGGACTTGGATTACTGCTGGAAAGAAATATGATTCCATCCGGTGAATCAATATCAATTTCCGGTATGTATAGGGTTCCGAAATGACTCTCTTCTACCAAACGCTGTTTGGACTCTTCAAGACTTAATTTTTCATAGGAAAACTTAATGCTTTCAGAATCTTCAAACTTATTCTCAAAGTAACCGCTCTCGTCAACGACTTCAATTACTTTCTCGTCAACATCATTGAGGGCAAAGTAAAATATCCCGAACATAAGCCCAATAAGAGCTAAAGGCGTAACAATGGTGAGGATGAGAAATGATTTTTTTCTTACCCGGGTTACGTATTCGCGCTGTATGATTAATCCTATCTTACTCATTGTCTTTCCTGTTTACCATATTGATGAAAATATCGTTCATACTTGGAATCTTTTCCTCGAAGTGATGAACTTCAACCTGATTGATAAGTGATTTCAAAAGATCGTTGGGGTTTGTATCGTTCTTAACCTGAACTGTACTTCTCGATAGGCCACTATCTAAAGAGGACGTATTCAAAATCTTAAAATCAACTTCCTGATTTATTAGATCGCCTGCATAGTTGACAAAAAAGGTTCCTGTTCTGAATGAATTTTTGATATCGGTCTTTTTACCGTTCAGAATAACTTTTGAGTTATTGATCAGGGCGATCTCATCGCAAAGTTCTTCTACGGATTCCATCCTGTGCGTTGAAAAAATGATAGTGCTACCTTTCTCCCTCAATTCCAGGATCTCGTCTTTTATAATATTGGCATTCACTGGGTCAAAGCCTGAAAATGGCTCGTCCAGAATAATCAACTTAGGATCATGAAGCACGGTTGCTACGAACTGGATTTTTTGCCCCATCCCTTTAGAGAGGTCTTCCACTTTCTTATTCCACCACGAAGAAATTTCCAGTTTCTTGAACCAGACTTTTATACGCTCCATTGCCTCAGATTTCGGCATACCTTTGAGCTGAGCAAGATAAAGCAATTGCTCACCAACTTTCATCTTTTTATACAAGCCTCGTTCTTCTGGCAAATAACCTATAGCCCTAATGTGGGATGGGTTTAAAGTTTCCCCCGAAATCTTTATCGTGCCTGAGTCAGATTGGATGATCTGTGTGATGATCCTGATGAGTGTTGTTTTTCCAGCGCCATTAGGTCCCAACAGTCCAAATATGGAGCCTTTTGGAATCTTTAGACTGACGTTATCAAGCGCTCTGTGATTGGAGTAGTTTTTAGAAACGCTTTCAACGTCTAACAGTATTTCATTCATAAACGGTTATCTAATTTTGTAGATAAGTCGCAAGGTGTAATGAAATATTACAGAAAACACAAAAATTATTCTGAACGGTAAAAAAGGCTATGGTTTATTTTGGAAGGTGATACTTCCTAAAGCCACGTCGAGATTGAAAAGTAAGGCTGATTCAGAATCAGATTGATAAGCTTTGTTGATAAAAACGTTTCTTTCAATCTCCTGAAAACCTTTCGCAAATTTTACTCTACAAAGTGGACTGTTGTTAATGACCACTTTAACGGGAACTCCTGATTTCGGAACATTAACAGTCAAGCTACCAGCACCGATTGAAGCTTTTACTTTTCCTTCATGTACTTCCTCATCAGAAAGATCCATTCGTAAATTTCCAAAGCCTATATCAGCAATAAGTTGCTTCGCCTTAGCCAGATTTGCATTCATAAGAAGGACAGAGCCAAACCCCATCTTTATATTCATGGTGTCCATGGAGGTACCATTTGAAAAACCTTCCTGATAACCTAAAACTACGTCCGCACTACCACTATTAAGATTGAGTCGTTTGGTTGCAAGTCCCGACAGATCAATATCGGCTTTCCCGAGACCATAATTCAAGTCAAGTCCAAATTCATTTGATTTAGATAAATAGATCTTCCAGTCGTTTTCATTTCCTTTTTTATCAGATAGCATTCCGAAGGAAACGGAACTGGAAAAACTATTCTGTGTTGATTCTTCCAGGTCGAGATAAACATGTTTATCCACGCCGATCTCACGATCGTAAAACATCGACTTGGTTTTAGACCTATCAATATGCCCGTAAATATTTACAGGATCTTCGTCACTGGTCACCTTTATAAAAGAAGTACCGGAAGGTGAATTAAAATGAAAATGAATGAGCTGATCTCCTTCGCCTTCTTTTTCTATTCTAAAATGCTCTTTGCTTTGTCCGTTGGTAAGATGTGTTATGCAAAAGCAAAAAAATAATGCACCGAAAACTCTTTGCATGTGAGAGGTAACGGTATTATCACGATAGGGTTACAATTTTTTAATACATAAAAAAACCGATGTCTACTAATCTAGTGACATCGGTTTTTAAGGAGTCTTCGTACAAAATAAATGATCTAGAAAAATTCTTTCATTTTTTCAAAGAATCCTTTTTCGCTACTGTTGAACTCGGGTGAAAAGTTTTTCGACTCTTTTAACCTGTCCATAATATCTTTTTCTTCTCTGCTGAGGTTTTTAGGTGTATAAACATTAATGTAGATCATCTGGTCTCCGTGACCGTAACCGTTAATATCTTTCAATCCTTTACCTCTTAAGCGTAGTATTTTACCGCTTTGAGTACCTGCCTCCACTTTTATTTTAACTTTCCCGTTTACGGTTGGCACTTCCTTGTTCGTTCCTAAGACTGCCTCAGGGAAACTTAAGTGAAGATCATAAATGATGTTGTTCCCATCTCTTTTAAGCACATCGTCTTCAACTTCTTCTATGACGATAAGCAGGTCACCAGCAACTCCACCTCCGGGGGCTTCATTACCTTTCCCGGACATTGAAAGCTGCATACCTTCCGCTACACCAGCAGGAATTTTGATGCTTATTACTTCTTCCCTGTTTGTTAACCCTGAATTATCAACTCCAGGAGGTCTTTTATCCAGAATTCTACCTGTACCTGCACAAGTTGGACAAGTTCTGGTTGAAACCATTTGGCCCAGCATAGTATTGGTAACACTTTTTACCTGACCGGTACCTCTACAAGTTTCACAGTCTTTAAATGTTACACCTTCGGCTGCGACGAGCCTATTTACTTTGATCTTTTTCTCAACTCCATTAGCAACCTCCTGAAGATTCAGTTTCAGCTTAATTCTTAAATTAGTTCCCTTTCTAGTTCGACCTGACCTTCTGCCACCGCCTCCAAAAAAACTATCAAACGGACTACCTTCACCAAAAATATCCCCAAACTGAGAGAATATGTCTTCCATATTCATTCCGCCTCCGCCTCCACCGAAGCCACCGGCACCACCCATTCCTGCGTGTCCGAAACGATCGTACTGAGCTTTCTTTTCCTCATTACTCAATACTTCGTAGGCCTCTGCAGCTTCCTTGAATTTATCTTCTGCCTCACTATCATCAGGGTTTTTATCCGGATGATATTTAATGGCAATTTTTCTATATGCCTTTTTTATTTCGTCCTTGGAAGCACCTTTACTTACCCCAAGAACTTCATAGTAATCTCTTTTAGCCATATCTTACTCTCCTATCACTACTTTAGTGTACCGTATCACCTTTTCCCCCATCTTATATCCTTTCTCGATTACATCTACGACCTTACCTTTTAATTTTTTGCTTGGAGCAGGAATTTTCGTAACCGCTTCCTGAAACTCAGGGTCGAATTCAGAGCCTTCTCCAACTTCAATTTCCTCAAGCCCTTTATCCTTCAATATTTTGCTGAACTTTTGGTGTATAAGCTCCAGCCCTTCGATGATTGGGTTGTCCTTATCGCTTTCTGCAGCTTTAAGGGCACGCTCCATATCGTCCAAGACTGGAAGTAGTCCTTCCATTAAGCCCGAGCTTGCTGTGTTAATCAATTCCAGTCGCTCTTTTGCAGAACGTCTTCTGAAGTTTTCAAATTCGCTGTATAGCCTTAAGTACTTATCCTTTTGTTCACTTAACTCATGAGCTAGTTTTTCCTCCTCCGTCTGCTCTTCAACCTCTTCTTTAGATTCTCCGTTCGAAGACTCCTCTTCGCTTTGTACTTGATCTTCGCCGCTATTTGTTTCGTCAACAACCTCTTCGCTGACTGTATTTGTATTTTCCTCTTCTTCTTTTAAAGATTCCTGATTCTCCATATTATCAAAGACTGCTTAAAATCAATACTATAATTTTATTTTATACACTCAGGTCAATTATTCTGCCAATGAAATCTTCTGTCATATTGACAGCCATTAGTTATTGAGTGATCCCCAAAGTTTATCTTTCAACTCCTCAATTCCTTTATTCTGAACCGACGATATAAAAATCGTATCCATATCTTCAGGTAATTCTTGTTTCATTTCGCCAATCAATTCATCATCCAGCATATCTGATTTAGTGATGGCTAGCAAACGGTTTTTGTCCAGTAATTCAGGATTGTACTTCCTGAGTTCCGAAAGCAAAGTATTAAACTCTTCCTTTATACTAATGGCTTCAGCAGAAATCAAAAAGAGCAGGATCGAATTACGTTCTATATGTCTCAAAAAGCGTAAGCCAATACCTTTCCCCTCCGAAGCGCCTTCTATAATTCCGGGAATATCAGCTATTACAAATGACCTTTGTTCCCTATACAATACTACACCTAAGTTTGGTTCCAATGTGGTAAAAGCGTAATCTGCAATTTTCGGTTTAGCAGCTGATATCACCGATAGTAAAGTGGATTTTCCTGCATTTGGAAATCCTACTAAGCCAACATCGGCGAGTAGTTTTAACTCAAGGCTTATCCACTCTTCAACACCGGATTCTCCAGGTTGAGCATATCTCGGAGATTGGTTTGTGGAAGTTTTAAAATGATCATTCCCTAAACCTCCACGCCCCCCGGCCGTAAGGATTTTTTCTTCTCCATGTTCTGTGATCTCAAATTTCACCTCACCAGTTTCAGCGTCTTTAGCTACCGTTCCCAAGGGTACTTCAAGAATTTCATCGCTTCCTTGCTCTCCAGACCTTCTGTTACCTTCCCCGTTGGCTCCGCTTCCTGCTATGATGTGCTTCCTATACTTTAGATGGATTAAAGTCCAGAGTTGGCTATTTCCTTTTAGGATCACATGACCTCCCCTGCCTCCATCACCACCATCAGGGCCACCTTTCGGAATAAATTTTTCTCTTCTGAAATGTGCTGAGCCCGCACCGCCTGAACCCGATCTGGAACAAATTTTTACGTAATCGATGAAGTTCGAATTAGACATAGCGATTCCAGTCTTACTTACTGAAGAGAACAGGGATTAATTGTAATTTCTAAACGTGATAGATTAAAAGGAATCTATCACTTTGGTTACTTTTTCAAAAATCTCATCGATGCTACCTACACCGTTTATTTTTGCAAATTTTTCTTGTTTCTCGTAATAGTTAGCAACGGGAAGGGTTTCTTCTTTATAGACCTGGATTCTTGTTCTAACCTTTTCAAGGTTCTTATCATCTTCTCTTCCTGAAGTTTTACCTCGCTCCATAATACGTTTTTCAAGCTCCGCCTCAGGAACATCAAGCGCGATCATGCCCATTATCGGATTGCCTTTAGCATCCATAAGCTTATCAAGCGTTTCCGCCTGATGTACCGTCCTAGGAAAGCCATCGAAAATATATCCATTGCTGTCACTTTCAGTCTCTCTTATTTTCTCATCGACCATTCCTATGACCACTTCATCAGGAACAAGTAATCCTTCGTCCATATATTTTTGAGCTGACTTGCCCAGCTCTGTACCTTCCTTAAGGTGCTTTCTGAAAAGATCCCCTGTAGAAAGGTGAATTAGATTATACTTATCTATGATTTTTTGACTTTGCGTCCCCTTGCCCGCACCTGGAGGGCCGAATAGTACCAAATTCAACATAAAGGTTTATTATTTGAAAAGATTGCAAATATAACAATTGGAGCTTAGAAGGCTTCAAAAAAATAACTATTGAACAATTTGATAGATATCATTCAAATTCCTGCCATATCCGTTGTAATCCAAACCGTAACCGATAACGAACTTATCAGGGATTTCGAATCCTTTATATTTTACGTTCACACGGTCTTTTAAAGATTCAGGCTTGGTAAGTAAAGAAGCTATTTCAACGCTTTTAGGATTTTTTTTATTCAAGCTCTCCAGGATATTGATCATGGTTAAGCCTGTATCAACAATATCTTCCACCAGAACCAAATGCCTGTTCTCAACATTCTCGTTTAGACCTATAAGTTCTTTAACTTCCTTAGTGCTTTCAGTTCCTTCATACGAGCTTACCTTAAGAAAGCTAAGCTCACATGGGATATCTATATTTTTCATCAAATCGCCCATGAAAGCGTAACAACCGTTGAGAATACCTATAAAAAGAGGGCTATCCGTTCTGTAATCCTTGTTAATTGTATCTGCTAATTCCTGAATCCTTTTCTTTATCAGATTTTCCTCTAAATACAGCTCAAAGCTTTTGTCCAGCACTCTCATTTGAGGTATTTAAAAAGATATTGATAAAGCTCAATCATTGAGGAAATATCGCTTTTATGGACTTTCTCCTTTGGCGAATGGACGTTGCTTTCTGCTGCTCCTATAAAACACCAATCAATAGGATAAGGTGATTGTTGCAGTTCCCTCCCATCACTGGAGCCTGAAGCTTCCACTTCCAGCTGATACGGAACCCCAGATTCTTCTGTAAGCTCAAGTATCTTATCTAGATAATTTTTTCTTGGAATATTTCGATCTCTGAGAGAAATCGCTACGCCATCGCCATGTTTAACTCCATCGGTAACCCATGTTATATCCGAAATCAGTGATTTTGAGATCTTAAACTGCTCGTATAGATATCTACACAAGTAGGGAACCGACCCACCTCCGTGTTCTTCCCAGGTACTGAAAACAATTACCCCATTTTCAATTTTCTCGGCGGCTTTGAGCATAGCATAAACCCCTAATCGGTTATCGAGATAATTACTCTGCACATAGTTCTTCGTTTCTATAAAATCGGTTTTGAAGGATAAATTAGTGCCTCTTTGAATTGGCCTTTTGAAATCGTGAAACAATCTATTTTCATCATCTACTACAAGTTCACACTCAATGAATCCCAACGCATCCTCACCAACTAATTTGAACCCGCTTTCCGTTACTGGGCCGCCCACAGGAACCAATTGATTTTCATATCGGGTAGAAAACCCTATCGTATCTATGTGGCAATAAGAAGCCAATTTGGGTTCCCCAAACACCAGTATGATGTTTTCCTGAAAATCTTCGCCGGATATCACCTTGGGTTTTACCAGCCAATTATCAGATTCCGAAGTAACATAATCAAATATAAATCTTTTGATTCTGGACTCATCGCCTGATACCCCTAAAACCGAGCAAAGCTCTTTTAACAATTTCATATAGTTTCAGTAAGTACAATTTCATATAGTTTCAGTAAGTCGAAAATGATTTAAGCATTTTCGGCATTGTCATCGTCAAAGATAAGCCCTCTTCAAGTGATTCCTATAAAATTGACTGATACCAAAAAAATGAACTTTATTCTACATTTTTTAATATCTTTTGAGCGTTTTGATTACTGGTTTGGCCGTTTTCGAGGTAAAAATCACCTATACATGCTGTTTGTCCTTGACACATATAATTCAATCGCCAATAACTTTCTATCTGAATTACGTGATAGAGATCGTCAGGTGCACAAAAGTGTATTTAGGAATAATCTTCAACTTATCGGACAAATTCTGGCTATAGAGATATCAAAAAAGCTGACATACAAAGATATTGAAGTGTATACGCCAAATGGTGTGAAAAGAACTAGTGTTTTAGCTGATGATATTGTGCTGATCTGTGTATTAAGGGCAGCGATACCTTTTTATGAAGGATTCAGTTCTATATTTCAGAATGCTGAAAGTGGTTTCATCGGAGCAGCAAGAGCAAATGAAGCTAATCATCAAGATGATCTTGAAATTGATTTAGACTATATTTCCTCACCAGATTTAAATGACAAAGAAATTCTTCTAATAGATCCCATGCTCGCAACCGGTAAATCCTTTATAAAGGCTATGAGGGGTTTGAAACAGTTTGGAACGCCCAGAGGCATGCATTTATGCAGCCTAATAAGTTCGCCAGAGGGTGTTGAAAATATTCAAACTGAATGTGGTAAGGGTGTTAACATTTGGACGTGTTCTATAGATGAACGACTGGACGAAAATCTTTTTATAGTTCCCGGACTAGGTGATGCCGGAGACTTAGCTTTTGGTCAAAAAATTTAATTTTAATAGATGTACCAAAACATACTCCTTCTCTTAGTCGGTCTTTTTATCCTAATACTTGGAGGGGATTTTTTGGTTAAAGGGGCATCCAGCTTTGCTCTTAGGTTCAATATATCTCCTATGGTGGTTGGGCTCACCATCGTTGCCTTCGGAACATCAGCTCCTGAATTACTAATCAGTATTAGTGCCGCTTTGAGCGGAAGCCCTGACATGACCATGGGAAATATCGTTGGTTCGAATATATGCAATCTTGGGCTCGTACTAGGAGTTACAGCATTAATTTCTCCAATTTATGTAGGTAAAACCAGCCTCAAACTGGATTGGCCAATGACCATGGGAAGTTCCCTGGCTTTATTCTTCATAGCTCAGTCAGGATCTATCAATTATGTTTTTGGAATTTCCTTTGTTCTCGTCCTGGTTACTTATGTTGTATATTTAATCGTTAAATCTAAAAGCCAAACAGAGTTCGTAGTTGCTATAGATGATGATATACCTTCTGCTCCCTCTTCAAGCCAGTTGAAAGATGTGACGTTTATGGCCGTCGGTTGCGCAGGTCTATATTTTGGAGCAGACTGGTTTGTAGGGGGTGCCCAACATCTTGCTGCATTATTAGGAGTAAGCGAACGTATAATCGGAATCACGGTGCTTGCGTTAGGAACCAGCCTCCCTGAGCTAACAACAGCAGTCATCGCATCTATAAAAAAAGAAACAGACCTTGCCCTTGGGAACTTATTGGGGTCAAATATTTTCAATGTGCTTTCTATTCTGGGCATCACCAGCATCATAAAAGAAATACAAGTGAATCCGCTTATTGTCCGCCTGGATATGCCATGGATGCTGGGTATTACCTTCATAATTTTACCTTTTATGTTTACCGGGAAACATATTGAACGCTGGGAGGGTATTATACTCCTATTAGTTTACGGGATATATACTTATTCGGTAATTGTTTAAACAAGCTGTATTATGGAATTAGGGTTAGCCAAATATCTGGCTCCTTATCTTTTGTCAACCCTGAAATTTGTTTTCGGCCCTACTCTTGGTCTGGCGGCAGGTCTTTCTGTTTTTGAAATCGTTTTAGTTACTACAGCAGGAATGATGACCACAGTTGTTGTTCT
Source organism: Bacteroidota bacterium (assembly GCA_039030555.1). Lineage (GTDB taxonomy): Bacteria > Bacteroidota > Bacteroidia > Cytophagales > Cyclobacteriaceae > JBCCDY01. The sequence goes on along the minus strand of JBCCDY010000003.1, from coordinate 165,338 downwards.
TACATATGCAGGTGCAGGATTTCGTTTTTGGGTCGTTAATAAATTCAATCCCAATAGGAGGCTGTTTACCAAGAAAACGAGAAGGTTTGTGAAAATATGGAGAAAATACGGAGTATATGGTGTTTCTTTCTTAACTCCGCTCCTTCTTATGCCTGCGGGGGGGACTCTAATCGTTATAGCTTTTGGGGCTAAAAGGCATCAAGTCCTCATAAACATGCTTATAAGTGCAATTTTCTGGTCCTTTGTTCAGACTATTTTCTTTAAGTACTTTTCAGATCAGATCACCTCTATTTGAAGATTATCACTGATTTTCTTCATCTGGCAGGATTTCTATATCGCTGATCAATACCTTTTTAGCTATGCTGTTTCCGGTTAATGTAGCTGCTAGCCCTCCCATGGCCGTTTCTTTGTACCGACTTTCCATACTTTGGCCTATTTCACCCATTGCTTCAACACATTCGTCGACCGGAATAACTGCATCTACATCAGAAATAGCAATCTGAGCAGCTGAATTAGCTATAGCAGCTGCGCTCGCATTTCGTACTACGCATGGAACCTCGACTAATCCGGCTACAGGATCACAAACAAGTCCAAGCATACACTGTATTGTGATAGCAACTGCATTCATAACTTGTTGATTATTTCCACCAAGACAATACACTATAGCACCGGAAGCCATAGCTGCGGCGCTGCCCGTTTCGGCCTGACAACCTCCAACAGATCCGGCCAAAGAAGCCTTTTTCTCCGTGATTAAAGCAATACCAGCACCTACTAATAAACCCTCCAGGATTTTTTCATCAGATAGTTTATGGATTTCCTGAAGTGTGACCATAGTTCCTGGAAGAATACCCGAAGCTCCGGCTGTTGGAGCCGCAACTACTCTTCCCATACAGGAATTCACCTCTTTAGCAGCAAGTGCCCTTGAAATAAGTTGTTGGAATTCTTTTGAAAGGACTACGAGTTCATTATTATAGACCTTCTTTGCTCCATTATTTATCATTCCGGATCTTGAAGACATGTCTTCGGTTAAACCGGAGTGCACTGCGTCTTTCATAACCTGATAAGCTTCAGAAAGACCGTTCCATATCTCTTCCTCTATTGCTGATCTCTGTTCTTTCTCGTAATCAATTACGGGCTGATAAAGACTGATCTTTTTTTCTTCGCAATAAGTGACCCAGCCCTTAAAACTGTCGAATAAAAATCCCATAATTCAATCGAGTATTGTGATTCATCTCTATATCGTAATTCAAGTTAAGAAAATTAAAATTTCGGGCATTTATACTAAATCTATCCACGAGATAGTCGAGTATTCATTTCAGAATTTCTCCTAAAAGCTATATTTGCCGAATGACATTAAAGAATGATATTCTTCTGAAGGCTGCACTGGGTCAAGACGTGGAAAGAACACCGGTTTGGCTAATGCGACAGGCCGGTAGAATCTTACCTGAATATAGAGCTATAAGAAACAGCCTTTCCGGGTTTAAAGAACTGGTTGAAACGCCAGAGCTGGCTGCGGAAGTTACTATTCAGCCAGTGGATATACTGGACGTAGATGCAGCTATTATTTTTTCGGATATTCTGGTAATCCCTGAGGCTATGGGACTTACTTATGAAATGATTGAAAAAAAAGGTCCTTCATTTCCTAAAACTATTGAAAGCGAAAGTCAAATAGAGGACCTTAAGATCGCTGATGCTGAAGAAGATCTCTCTTATGTTCTTGAAGCTATCAAAATCACAAAACGAGAACTGAATGGAAGGGTGCCTTTAATTGGGTTTGCTGGTGCTCCCTGGACCATATTTTCCTATATGGTAGAAGGTGGTGGAAGTAAAACTTTCTCGAAAGCCAGAAGATTTCTCTATAAAAATCCAGAGGTTGCCGAAAAATTACTCGATAAAATCACTTTGAGCACCATCAATTATCTGAAAGCTCAGGTAGAGGCAGGGTGCGACCTTATACAGGTTTTCGATTCGTGGGCGGGTATACTTCCACCTGATCATTACGAAGAATTTTCCCTTCGCTACATCAAGAAAATTTGTGATGCGATTGAAGGAGTCCCTATAACTGTTTTTGCTAAAGGTGCTTATTTCGCTCTGGACAAAATGAGCGAGCTCAATTGCAATACCATTGGGCTGGACTGGAATATGGATATAAAATACAGTAGAAAACTAGTTGGTGATACAAAGACTCTACAAGGAAACTTGGATCCATGCGTACTTTATGGAGATAAAGACCTTATTAAGAAGAAGACCGAAGAAATGTTAAGGGCATTCGGAAAAAACAGACATATAGCCAATCTGGGCCATGGTGTATATCCTGATACAAATCCTGATCATGTAAAGTATTTTGTGGAGGCTGTGAAAAACTTTAAGGGTTATTGAGAAAGCTGAGGTTAAACTGAGATAAGACCATTTCAACTCGTCTAAAGTTCGAATAAAAAAGTGCGGAGTGATCTAATAACTATCTTACCACACTTATAGCTTAACATCTTCCCTAGATATCATTGGAATGAACTTGATGAAAAGTAACTTTTAAGTTACATTTATCGTATGAACAGGATCCGAGAGGTCATTGCTTACAAACATTATTTTGAAGACTTTTTGAAAGGGCAAACGGTTAAAGTCCAAGACAAGGTTTTCAAAATTATTGAAGCTATTGAAACTCTTGAACGTATTCCCAGCAACTACTTGAAGCATTTAACCGGAACTACCGGACTTTATGAAGCAAGAATTCAACTGGGATCAAACATTTGGAGAGTGTTCTGATTTTTTGATGGCAATCAACTTGTGATTCTTCTGAATGGCTTTTAAAAGAAAACTCAGAAAACACCCAGAAAGGAAATTGAAAGGGCTCAACGTTTAATGAAAGAATATTATCGAGAGAAAGCGAATGAATATGGAAACTAAATCATGGAAAACCATAAAAGATGAGCTCTACGGAAAGAAAGGAACTCTCCGAAGAGATCAACTTGAACGTGAAGTTGAGGGACTGAAAATTGGGTTATTACTCCGCCAGGCGCGCGAGCAAAAACACTTGACTCAAAAACAACTAGGTGAACTTGTCGACAAAAAGCGAACCTACATCTCCAGAGTTGAGAACGATGGTAGCAATTTGACACTTAAAACCCTTTACGAAATTGTTGAAAAGGGTCTTGGAGGTAAAGTAACAATCAGCATAGATTTATAAAATATCTCTTCAACAGAAGACATCGATTATATGCCAAAGTGCTTTTAAGTTGGAAAGCATAAAACCAATATCTGATGTTCTATATCAACTAAAATCTGAAAGCACTTTTTTGATTCTTGAAATCGCTTCTTCAAGATCTTCCATGGAAGCAGCATAAGAAATTCTAACTGCATTTGGCTCACCAAATGCTTCTCCTGATACTACGGATACATGTGCTTTCTCTAATAAAAGCATTGCGAAATCATTAGCATCATTGATCGTTTTTTCGCCATTAGATTTCCCGAAGTAGTGACTTACATCTGGAAAGAAATAAAAAGCTCCTTTTGGAAGAAACGTTTTGAAGCCTTCAATACTATTTAAAAGTTCGAATACAACATCTCTTCTTTTTTGGTATTGATTAGTCATCTCTATAGTTGCACCCAAATCGCTTGTAATAGCAGTATATGCAGCACGCTGTGAAATAGAACTATTTGCAGATGTAATTTGACCTTGCATTTTAATACAGGCTTTGGCTATTGGTAAAGCAGCACACGCATAACCAACCCTCCACCCTGTCATAGCGAAACCTTTTGCAAACCCGTTTACTGTCACAACCCGATCTTTCATGCCTTCTAATGAGCCTAAACTTAAGGTTGAATCCGTGTAATTAATTTTTTCATAGATCTCATCGGCTACTGCAATAATTCCCTCATGTCTACGAATGACATCCGCAATGGCATGTAGCTCTTCATCCGTAAATACCGCACCGGTCGGGTTACATGGAGAAGAGTAGATCAAAGCTTTGGTTTTACTTGTAATCGCTTTTTCAAGCTGTTCTGCGGTAGCTTTATAATCGTTTTCCAAATCTCCTTTAATGTATACGGGAGTTCCTCCAGCCAATTGAATGATTGCCGAATAACTCACCCAGTAAGGAGAAAAGACAACAACCTCGTCTCCCGGATCAAGCAAGCTGTACATTACATTAGCGATGCTTTGCTTCGCTCCGTTTGAAACGACGATGTTTTCAAAAGTGCAATCAATGTTATTCTCCTCCTTAAGCTTCTTCGCGATAGCTTCCCGTAAATCCAGATATCCGGGAACCGGTGGGTAAGCGAAGTACTTTTCCGTATCTATGGCTTCCTTAGCTCCATCCTGAATGTGTTTAGGAGTCTTAAAATCCGGCTCCCCTAAACTCAAACTTATAACGTCAGCGCCTGTTGCTTTTAGCTCCCTTGCTTTTGAAGCCATGGCTAAAGTTGCTGATTCTTTTAGTGATGTAAGTCTTTTAGAAATTAAGTCCATAGATATAGTATTGTATTACGCAGCGAAATTAGAAAAACGATTCATTAGACCGCTCATCTTGAGCGTTTTTATCCATATAAAAATTGCTTTTGAAGGCTTGGGGATAATCTCAGATTTTCAAATTGAAAGAATTTCACGTAAATTCTAGATAAACAACTTCTCCAAAAATGAAAAACATAGTAAGCTTCTCCCTGACTTTATTATTTCTTTTCAGTTTGACTTTTTCTCACGCTCAGAATAAGGTTAAATGGAAAATCGATAATGACCATTCTTCGGTAAAGTTTAATGTCACACATCTAGTTGTATCTACCGTTACTGGCGGATTTACTGAATTTGAAGGTCAATTGGTTAGTGGTGAAAACGATGATTTTAGTGGGTCTTCTGTAAATGCTACCATAATGGTTAATAGTGTTGATACCGAAAACATGACCAGGGATAAGCATTTGAAAGATGAAGACTTTTTCCATGCCGAAAAGTACCCTGAAATCAAGTTCGTGAGTACTTCATTTGAAAAAAAAGACAGAAATACATATTCCATAAAGGGCGATTTGACTATAAGAGATGTGACAAAAGAGGTCGAACTCACTGCCGAATTCGGTGGAAAGATCAATGCTTATGATAAAACGCTTGCAGGGTTCTCTATAAAAGGAAGTATTAATCGATTTGACTTTGGCCTGAAATGGGATGATACCCTCGATGGTGGTAGTTTAATTGTTGGAGAAGAAGTAGAGTTGGATCTGGATGTAGAACTGGTGAAAATGTAGATAAACGATCAGTCTTCGGAAAGATCGGAACGGGTCATAATACTTCGTCCGAGCGTAATCTCATCAGCATATTCCAATTCGCCCCCAATAGGAATTCCGCGTGCAATAGTCGTTACACGAATTCCCAAAGGCTTAAGCTTTTTGGTGATGTAGAAAGAAGTCGTATCTCCTTCCATCGTTGGACTTAGCGCCAAAATAACTTCCTCAACCTCTGGTTGATTATGTTCTACTCTTTGAAATAATTCATTGAGTTTCAATTCAGAAGGGCCAATCCCATCGATAGGGGATATAACTCCACCCAATACATGATAAAGTCCTTGATATTGATTGGTGTTTTCAATGGCTATAACATCCGGACTATCCTCAACGACACATATCATCGAATGATCTCGCTTTATACCTGAGCATATTCTACATATCTCCCCATCCGAAATATCAAAGCACTGTTTGCAATATTGTATTTCGTTCCGAAGTTTTGTTATGGCTTGCGATATAGATGATGCGTACTCCTTATCCTGCTTTAAGAAGTGTAGGACTAACCTTAAAGCTGTTTTTTTGCCGATTCCTGGAAGTCTTGATATTTGGTCAACAGCTTCTTCGACCAGCTTTGATGGAAATTGCATGCTTAAGCGATTAAGGCATCGATTCCGGCCTCAAGAATACCATCTTTCATGGGCTTCAATTGATCTAAAGTACCTTTTTTTACCGCACACTTTCCTTTATAATGAATGATGTAAGTGCATTGTTCCGCCTGGGTTTTAGAATGTTTACATACTTTGATCAACGTATTTATCACGTGATCAAAAGTATTGTAATCATCATTTAGGACGATCAGGTCTTTCTCTTCCGTTTCTTCTATTAAAACTTCTTCAAGTTCCTGTACTTCAATAGACCCTTTAAAAAATATCGTATTCATCACTCCTTCTTTCGCTCGAATTAGAATAAGCTTAATTATATATTTAGAATAACGTTCAATTATACTCCGTAAACCTTAACTTCTGCGAACGAAAATTCGCACTATCCAATTCAGGCTGAGTATATAAGGCGCGAAACACAATTAACGTATATGCAAATATAAGCATAGAATCGTTGTTTTATTTCTCCATACTAATATCTATGTGTATACTTGGCTTTTTAGCCAACACTAAAAAGGTGTTTTTGAATCGTTATTAGATGAGTCCTTACCTGATCATCGGAATTATCTCCGGTTATTTTTTATTGATTTTCGGGGTATCTAAACTTACTTCAAGAGGAGCAGATTCTGCCACCTTCTTTTCTGGTAACCGAGAATCACCCTGGTATCTGGTAGCCTTTGGTATGATTGGAACCTCATTATCGGGGGTAACTTTCATTAGCGTTCCTGGCTGGGTGGGAAGCAGTAGTTTTTCCTATTTCCAGATTGTGCTAGGCTATATGGTTGGCTATGCTGTAATAGCATTGGTGCTTATGCCAGTATATTATCGATTAAAAACCATTTCTATATATTCCTATCTTCAAGAAAGATTTGGCTTAAAAGCTCACAAAACTGGTGCAGCTTTCTTTCTGATTTCCAGGACTATAGGAGCTTCTTTCCGTTTGTTTCTTGTGGCTACTGTTCTTCAGCTTGCTATTTTCGATTCCTTCGGATTTCCTTTTTTCCTGACGGTACTGATCACCATATTACTCATTTGGATCTATACCAATAAAGGAGGTATCAAAACCATTGTGTTCACCGATACGCTCCAGACCTTGTTTATGCTGCTTGCCCTGGGATTATCCATAATCATTATTGGAAACCAGCTTGGAACCAACTTTCTGGGACTAGTTGAAATGGTTTCTGAAAGTGACTTATCCAAAACATTTTTTTGGGAGTATAAAAGTGACCAATTCTTTATCAAACAGTTTCTAAGCGGGGCTTTCATTGCTGTGGTAATGACTGGTTTGGATCAGGACATGATGCAAAAAAATTTATCTTGCAGAACGCTTTCTGATGGTCAGAAAAATGTGTTTTGGTTTAGTATCATACTTCTGGTGGTAAACCTTGCATTTTTGTTTTTAGGTGCTTTACTCTATTTGTATGCTGATCAATTTTCGATTGAAATACCTTCCAAAGCTGACAACTTATTTCCTTTACTTGCCTTAAACCATTTTGGTACCATAGGGGCTATTTTATTTCTTCTGGGCATCATCGCTGCTGCATACAGCAGTGCAGATTCTGCTTTAACAGCTCTAACTACCTCGTTCTGCGTTGACTTTTTGGATGTAAATAAATATTCAGAAGAAAAGACTCAGTCCATTAAAAGAAAAGTCCACATCGGATTTTCTCTATTACTTTTCCTATGTGTAATCGTATTCGAGGCTATTAATGACGATAGCGTTATTGCCTCTCTATTTACAGTGGCAGGTTACACTTATGGACCTCTTTTAGGGCTTTTCGGTTATGGCATCTTAACGAAATTCAAAGCAACCGATAAGTGGATTCCTATGATCTGTGTTTTATCGGTGATTTTAACAAAACTTCTCAGCGACTACGATAAGCAATTACTCAATGGATACGAGTTTGGCTTCGAATTACTCATCATCAACGGGGTAATTACTTTTTTAGGACTTTTCTTAAGCCGAAAAGCTTCGTAGGGTCAGATTGATAGCTCTTTATTGGGATCCCAGAACACAAGGTCAAAGTCCTCTATCTTATCATCTTTAACCTTTATACCTTCTTTCCTTAGAGCTTCTTCCATAGCCGTTTGAGTTGGGAAATGACTTTTCCCGGTAAGCACTCCAACTCTGTTTACAACCCTATGCGCCGGAATGGTTGGGTCTCCAAAACAACTATTCATAGCCCACCCTACCATTCTTGCGCTGCTTTTCAGACCGAGATAATTCGCAATAGCTCCATAGCTCGTCGCCCTGCCTTCTGGAACGAGTCTAACCACTTCATAAACGTCATTAAAAAAATTCTCTCTCGTCATTAATAAGTTTGGTTCACTGGTATAAACATTTTTATATTTGAATTAAAGAAAAAGAATATGGACGAACCAATAATGACTCAGGGTGTCGCTACTTTTATTTGGATAGTAGGAAGTTTAGTCGGTTTTATAGCAGCTATGTCTGTAATAGACGTTATTAAAACCAACAAGAAAGAAGACTCCGGAGAAAGTCACTAAGGATTAGTCAATTCTAAATAACTGAACTGCTATCGGACTAAGGATATTCAATAAAGTTGAATTTCATATCCGTATCAGTAGCAAAGTTTTCCCCATCTTCCAGCATATCATCATCATCTTTTTGGTAATGCCAGTTGATCGTTACCTCACCTTTATAATCTTCAAGTATCCTCAAAAGTTGAAGAAATGATTTTGAAGAAGTAGTATTGAAGTAGGTCATCTTAAAATTTAAGGTCGTCGGCTGGTAAGTTTGAATATTATACTCCTTTAACCAGTTGATGATTGGCTCATAAAAGGCGTCGGTATTTTCATGAAATGATTTACCTGATATGGATAATTCTCCCTTCTCAGCATTAAAATTAACTTCGGGGATAAATCCTTCGCCGTCTATATATAGATTTTCCATATCGCTAACTAAGCTTTACTTACTTTAACTTCAATTGTAAAAAAAGAATGGTGATCATCGACCTCATCAAAACAAACAGAAAGCACATTTCTGGATCTTCTGGCTAATTCTATCAAGCCCACACTTCCTCCATTTCTGTTTTCTTCAATGGACTTATTGCGCTCTTGCAAGTACAGTTTATTGAGTTCATCACGATTCAAAGAATTAATCTTCTCACATTTTAGTTTCAACTCTTCGGAATCCGTCTTTTTAACTCGATTACCAGCACTTAACTTGAAGAAGTTCTCATCTTCTTTATAAATGATCAACCCTACACCAACATCTCTTTTTTCTGAATCTGAATATACCTTTTCGTCTGAATGGAGCTTAATATTCTGTGCCAGTTCAATGAATGCCGAAAGTATTTTTACTTTCTTTCTTTCATCGCTTTTCATTCTGTCGCGAATTGTTTCTCCGAGTTGAAAAAGTGCATCATGAAACAATGCTCCTTTAAAAATGAAAGGAACATCATTCGATTCGGTCAATTTATAATATTCGTATAGGCTGGTTTTTTCTTTCATACGAAAGATAATTCTCGACTAGGTTGGTAATCGAACTTCAAAGATAGTTATTCAGCCTTGATACACTAAAAAATGCAATAATTATTTACTTCTTAGAGAAGGACTGTTTCCAAAAATCAATAAAAAAGAATGATTTGATGTTTATTAATGTGCATGCATTAGATCAAAAACAACAAAACATTATATTGAACGTTTAAGACATTCCACGGCAAAAGCTATTGGCTTTCCGTAGAATTTAAGTTCATTTTTTTTATTATACTTATGCAGGTTCTGATACACGTGGAGGTAAGAGAAGAGTATCCAACCAACTTCAAAAACCCAATTATAGAGTGGACGAAAAAGCAGCTTCCAAAAGTTGTGACGTTCGATTTTGACAATTTATCTGAAAATTCTGTTGCAGGTTATGCAACGGATCTTTTAAAGCAAGCCAAACAGGCGTTTGTAATCATCGATGTTAATATCGAGAAGAATCTTGGCTTGGTCACTAAGTTTATCGATACCATATCCCGACAGCAGGATAAATCAATTATGCTTATTGTAAATGGAGAAAGTCCCAAACTTAGTAAAATGGGTAAGACGCTCGGCTCAACTAAATTCATCCAAAATTTACATGCGAAAGAGCAGAAAGATTTACTGAAAGAGTTCTTTCACGCTTCAGGCAACGATGAATAAAGATGCTTTTATTCTGTACTGGAGTAAAAAAAGAAAGCTCAATAAGTGGGTTTATCTGGGATCAGTCTCCTTGCTTTTCGCCTGTATTTTAACAGCTTTATTGGCTTGGTTCGACGATGAATATATTTTTGAACCGGAATTGCATTTGTTTCATCCGTATCTAACGGTACGTTTTGCAATCTTCTTTATAGGCTGGTTCTTATATAAACTTTATCAGTGGAATAAACTCGAAAAGACGTACAATCGATTACTGAAAGAAGAGGACAACCAGGATTAATTTCGAAGATCGAATGAATCCCAGTCTTTATGGACTTGAAACTTATGGCGATAACTATCAAGTTCTTTCTTGGATAAAGTAATCGTCTTTGTCGTTATTTCATTATCCAGAAATACTTTTTCTCCACCTTTAGGATCGTAAACTCCTGAATGTCCATTATAGGAAATATCTTTCCCATCTTTCCCGACCCTATTAACGCCTATCACATAAGCGGAATTTTCTATGGCACGAGCGCGTAACAGGGAATCCCAAGCCGAGACTCGCGCTGCTGGCCAATTTGCAACAAACAATAACAGATCATAATTAAAGCCGGCCTTCTCCTCATATCTATTTTTTGACCATACCGGAAATCTTAAGTCATAGCATATTTGAGGGTTGACTTTCCATCCTTTTAATTCTTTGATCAACTTATCTTTTCCCGCTGAATAAGTCTCATCTTCTTGAGCAAACCGGAATAAATGTCTTTTGTCATAAGATTGATAGGAACCGTCCGGCTCCATCCAGATCAATCTGTTAAAATAGCCTTGATTGCTTTTAACAATTATGCTCCCCGTTATGACCGAATTCAGCTGCTGTGCTAAATTTTTCATCCATCGGAAAGTTGGACCATTATCTGGCTCGGATACCACTGAAGCTTCCATTGTAAAGCCTGTGGTGAACATTTCAGGCAGAATAATAAGATCTGTATCTGTTTCTATAGACCATATAAACTCTTCAAACATTGCCCTATTGGCATCGGGGTCGTGCCAAAAAGTATCTGCCTGAATTAAGGAAACAGTTAGATCTTGCATAAAATCTCTGCAGCTTTTTCCAGGGTCCCGTTGTTCTTCGCGAAACAGAACCTTAGAATTTTATCATCTTTCCCTGAAGAATAAAAACCTGAAATCGGAATTGAAGCCAGTCCGCTCTCTATTGTCATCTTCTCAGCCATCTCTACATCTGAAAGGTCAGATATACCTTCGTAAGAAAGAAGCTGAAAATAGGTACCTGAAGACTGAATGGGTTTGAATTTTGAATCTTTAATCGCATCTAGGAAGTAATCCCGCTTTTCCTGGTAAAATGATCCCAGTTCGTTATAATTCGAAGCATCTGATAGGAAATCTGCCAATGCAAATTGAGTAGGTGTGTGCACACTAAAAGTCAAATACTGATGTATTTTTCTAACCTCTTCGGTTAGCTTTTCAGGCGCAATAACGTAACCAACTTTCCATCCTGTTGTATGAAAAGTCTTTCCAAATGAAAAAACCGCAAAAGAGCGTTTGCTAAGCTCTTCATATTTCAGAACGCTTTCGTGTGTTTTATTATCAAATATGATGTGATGATAAACTTCATCACTGATCACATACAGATCATTTTCTAGTACCACCTTTTCCAGCTCTAACAAATCGTTCGACCCAAGGGTGCTCCCCGTTGGATTATGGGGAGTGTTGATTACAATTGCTTTTGTTTTTTCGTTCAGCTTGGCTTTTACTAAATCCCAATCGATGCAGAAATCGGGAAATTTAAGCGGTACTGAAACCGGGATTCCACCATTGAGTTTTATGACCGGAATGTAAGAATCATAAGCAGGCTCTAGTACAATAACCTCATCATCTTTTTCGATTACGGAACTGAATGCGCAGAATAAAGCCTCGGTGGCTCCGGAGGTAATGGTAACCATCTTATCGTGGTCAATATTACAACCATAAAGACTTCCATTCTTTTCAGCAATGGCTTTTCTTAGCGGTTCTATTCCTGAGGATGGTGCATATTGATTCATTCCCATTTTCATGTACCTCTCCACGCCTGAAATAAGCTCCTCAGAAACTTTAAAATCGGGGAACCCTTGTGAAAGATTTATAGCTCCATATTCGGAAGCCAGAGATGACATAACGGTGAATACAGAAGTACCTACCAGTGGTAATTTCGATTGCATAACAGCAGAAAATTATTTTTTCTTCGGAATCCTGACCTTATAATCCGTTCTAACCTTTCCTTTGCTAATGTTCATCAGTTTTCCTTTTAAAAGTTGTTTTTTGAAAGCAGTCAGGTGGTCTGTGAATAAAATGCCTTCAATATGGTCGTACTCATGCTGGATGATACGAGCTTTCATCCCATCGAATTCTTGCTCATGTTCATTCCAGTGTTCATCATAGTACTTTATCCGAAGTTTTTCTTTCCTCTTTATTTCTTCTCTGATGTCGGGAATGCTCAGACATCCTTCTTCAAATGCCCACTCCTCACCCATCTCTTCTTCTATTATAGGATTGATGAATACCTGCTGAAAATCTTTCATTTCCGGCTCATCCAAAGGTGCTCCGTCGACCACAAACATCCGGATCGGTTTGCCAATTTGTGGAGCCGCCAAACCTATTCCGCTTGCTGCATGCATGGTTTCTACCATATCAGAAGCTAATTCTTCCACATCAATTTCTCCCTTCTCAATATCTCCAGCCTTTTTTTTCAAAACCGGATCACCATAAACCACAATTGGATATATCATTGTTTGTTGAATTAATTATCTATTAATAGATTCTAAATAAGACTGCAAGATAATTGTCGCACTTATTTTATCTACGTTTTCCTTATTTCTGCGGTCTTTCTTTTTCATTCCGCCAGAAATCATAGCTTTCATTGCCATGCTCGATGTATAACGTTCATCGTGCAATTCTAAAGGCATACTATCAAATTTCGATCTAAATTGTTTCACAAATTTCCTGACCAATGGGGAAGCATTAGTATCTGAGCTATCCAGTTTCTTGGGCTCTCCCACAACAACCAACTCCACTTCTTCAGAGTCGAAATAATTCTTTAAAAACTCAAATAACTCTTTTTCGGGAACTGTGGTGAGGGGCGAAGAGATAATTTTTAAGGGATCTGTTACTGCTAACCCTACTCTCCTTTGCCCATAGTCAATAGCTAAGATTCGACCCATTAATTGAGTCTGGAAATTCGTTTAATTTCAGATAACGCTTTTTCTTCCAATCGACAGGCTTTTGGGAAAAGTATTTTGTTCTCAACACTAGCGTGTGTAATTAACTCTTTTTCAAAACCCTGTAGCTCAAAAAATAAGACCTTAGTTACCAAATCAGTATCAGAGTTTACTTTGTAACCATTCGTCAGTGCTCTGATCCCTTCCATTTCATCGTCGTGGTCTTCATGCTCAGATGCAAATTCTTTCATGGAGTATTTATCCATTTCGTAAAAGATCTTTCCGGCGACCAGCTTTCCATCTAAAAAATCTCCAAGCTTTTTTACATAGCAAAAAAGCGTATCCTCTTCTTCGTAAATGTGGTGTATGAAATCTTCTGCAAAAAGTGGGAACAAAATCTTAAGGTCCGCCAAAAGCGTTCCGCTGATGGAACTGACTGTCTCAGCGTCCTTTATAATTTCGGCGATGTATGGAAGCTTATGCTTTATAAACTCAAAGTGAGCACTTTTTAGATAGCTTATAATCAATTCTGTAGAAAAAGTACTGATCTGATCTTGCAAGATAGGCTGGCCGTACGACCTTCTCTCCAACTCTTTAATCACAAAAGAAGGATTCAGTCCTTTTTGATCGCAAACTTCATCAAGGGTTTTTTCAAAAAATTCATAAAATCTAATTCCGAACGAATTCAGAATAAAACCATGAACATAATTCTCCTCAACTAGCGATTTAATATTTTTATCTAGCAAGACTTTTTTCAGTTTAGACAAATATAAGTAGATTCCTAATAAATGTTTGTGATGAAAAGAAGCTAAAACGTTTCTTTTCCGAAAGCGTTTTAAATTAATACTATATAATTTTCTCTAGTGAAAAATACTAATTTTTACATCAAGCTTCCCTTTCTGCTTGGGATAGCCATATCAGCCGGAATATTAATTGGAGCTCGAATGACCGATACTGGCGTTAACCCGAAATCACCACTTTCCAGTATTATGAAGTTTCGGGAAATCGTGAATTATGTGAAAAATGATTACGTAGATGAAGTTGACACAGACGAACTTATAGAAGATGCAATTGCTCATATGTTGGATGAACTTGACCCTCATTCGGTTTATATTCCATCTGAACAGGCTCAGCTGGCTAAATCAGAATTGGAAGGGGGCTTCGACGGAATAGGTATCGAGTTTTCAATCATAAGAGATACCATTTATGTTGTTGCACCTTTAAATGGAGGGCCATCGGAGCAGCTCGGAATAAAAACAGGCGATAAAATAATCAGTGTCGATGGTGAAAAAGTTGCCGGAATTGGAATCACGAATCGAGGCGTTTTCGAAAGGCTAAGAGGGCCGAAGGGAAGTAAAGTAGAGGTTGGAATTAAAAGGAAAGGAAAGCAGGATTTTTTAGCTTTTGATATCATACGAGATAAGATCCCTCAGTATTCTGTTGACGTAGGTTATATGGTCGATAAAGAAACGGGATATATTAAAATCAGTCGTTTTTCCGCTACTACTTATACCGAATTCAAAACTCAGCTCAGGGAATTGAAAGAATCGGGAATGAAAAACCTCATTGTTGATTTACAAGGAAACCCGGGAGGATATTTGGATAGAGCTGTTGATGTGGTCGATGAGCTTTTAGGAGGAAACGAACTCATTGTATATACCAAAGGAAAGGATAGCAAATACGATAGTGAAGCAAGGGCACAGCGAAAAGGTTTGTTTGAAACTGGCCCTGTGATCGTTTTGATAGATCAGGGAAGTGCATCAGGTTCGGAAATTGTTGCTGGTGCTCTTCAAGATAACGATAGGGCTTTAGTAGTTGGAAGAAGGTCTTTTGGTAAAGGATTGGTGCAGAGGCCAATCTCACTAAGCGATGGTTCAGAACTCAGACTGACCATTTCCAGATACTACATCCCAAGCGGAAGGTCAATACAAAAGCCTTATGGTGAGGATGATGAATACGATAAAGACATATCCGACCGATTTAGAAACGGTGAGCTTTTCCATGAAGACAGCATTCACGTTAATGATAGTTTAAAGTTTGAAACACTCAACGGTAGAGAGGTATTTGGTGGAGGAGGAATCGTTCCCGATCATTTTGTTTCGATAGATACTTTAGAGTCTTCTGCTTATCTGAACCGATTATTCACAAGTAATGCCATCGGTGAGTTTACACTTAAGTATTACCAGGATAATAAAAAGCGTTTGGAGAAGATGGATTTTGAAGATTATAGGTTGGACTTTGAGGTCACCGAAAAAGATTTGAACGAATTGATTAAAACCGGGAAATCCGTTGGAGTGGAATTTGATGAAGAAGGATATGAACGATCAAAAGATGTTTTGAAAACACATTTGAAAGCTCAGATCGCAAGACGAGTTTGGGATAACGATGGATTCTATCCAATCTTTAATGAAACGAACGAAGTATTTCAGGAAGCATTAGAATTGTTGGAGCAAGCAGAAACCCTCGCACAAAACTATAGGTAATGTCTTATTATCATAAGCTTGGTAAAATTCCACCTAAGAGACATACTCAGTTTAGAGATGCTTCAGGGGAATTATATGCAGAAGAATTAGTCTCTTCCAAAGGGTTTTCCGGGATCTATTCTATACTCTATCACCAAAATCCTCCAACCCGGGTTTTCAATATTCAAAAACCGATTACGGTTGAAATAGATGTATTAGAGCCTTATGAATTAAAGCAAACACACCTCAATACCTCAAAAGTTAATCTAACAGGAAAAGATTTCATTCTGGACAGAGTTCCGCTTATGACCAATGCAGATGTAACTATTTATTTGAGCTGCCCTTCTGAAAAGTCAATGGATGTTTTTTACAAAAATGGAGAAGCCGATGAGTTACTCTTTATTCATGAGGGTGAAGGCGTATTACATTCCCAATTTGGCACTTTGAAAGTAAGGCAAGGCGATTATGTAGTAATTCCCAGAACTACCATATTCAGAATGGAATGGGAAAACGATCCTATCAAAGTACTGATCTTAGAGTCTTCAGGCCCAATAGAAACCGTTAAGCGATATAGAAATGAACTTGGGCAACTATTGGAGCATTCACCTTATTGCGAACGAGACATCAGGCCTCCTGAGGAACTTATCGATTATGATCTTAAGAGTGGTGAGTATCTCGTAAGAATAAAAAAGCAGGGGCATTTACATAATTATGTTTACGATCAGCATCCTTTCGATCTGGTTGGTTGGGATGGCTTCCTATATCCCTATGCTTTATCTATTCATGACTTTGAACCCATTACAGGAAGGATTCACCAGCCGCCGCCCGTTCATCAAACTTTTCAAGGAACAAACTATGTAATCTGTTCTTTTGTACCTCGGCTGTTCGATTATCATCCGCTGGCCATTCCAGCTCCTTATAATCATTCCAATATAGATTCTGATGAAGTTCTTTATTATGCCGAAGGTAACTTCATGAGTAGAAAAGGAATAGATAGAGGCTCATTTACCCTACACCCCGGAGGGCTCCCTCATGGACCTCATCCGGGTACTGTTGAAAAAAGTATAGGCGCTAAAGAAACAGAAGAGTTAGCGGTAATGATTGATACGTTCAAGCCCCTTCACATTACGCAGCAGGCTAAAAAATTCATCGACGAGAATTATCCGTGGAGTTGGACTGAATAAACTTTTAGTCCATTACATTCCGTTATATTCGTGGATTAAAAGAATACTATGTCCAAATTTTATGACGTTTATGGCATCGGAAACGCTGTTGTAGATTTAATTGTAGAAGTAGATCACGATTTCCTGGATCAACACAAAATCGATAAAGGAATCATGACTCTGGTAGATGAAGAGCGACAAAAAGAGCTCTTAAAAAATCTCGACCTGAAACCGGAAATGATGAAATCCGGTGGTTCAGCAGCCAATACGATCATTAGTGTAAATCAATTCGGAGGCAAAGGATACTATGCTTTCAAAGTCGCGAATGATGATTTTGGTCATTTTTACATTGATGACCTCCATGAAGCCGGTGTAGATACTAATCTGAAAAAGCAGGATGCTCAAAAGGGTATCACCGGAAAATGCCTGGTATTAGTAACCCCTGATGCCGACAGAACCATGAATACTTTTCTAGGGATCACTTCTAATTTTTCAAAAAATGAAATAAGAGAGGATGCCTTAAAAAATTCTAAATATGTCTATCTGGAAGGTTATTTGGTAAGTAGCCCAACAGCTTTGGATGCCATGCTTGAAGCGAAGGACATTGCTAGTCAAAATGGAGTCTTAACATCCCTGACATTCTCCGATATTAATATGATCAACTTCTTTAATGAAGGCATGGGTAAGGTCGTTGGAGGTGGTTTGGACCTCATCTTTGGAAATGAGGAAGAAGCGAGGGCTTTTACTAAAACCGATAACCTGAGTGATACCAAAGAAAAAATGAAGACCATTGCAAAAACATTTGTGATCACTTTAGGCGACAAGGGTGCTTTGGCTTATGATGGCACAAATATGATCGATATTTCTCCGAATAAAATCCAACCTATCGATTCTGTAGGAGCGGGCGATATGTTTGCCGGTGCGTTTTTATATGGCTTAACTTCCGGCCATACCTTCGAAGAGGCTGGTAAAATCGCTAGCTTGGCTTCAGCTAAGGTAGTTACTCAATATGGGCCGAGACTAGACAATCATCAGCCTAAAGAGCTCGTGAAACATCTTCAGGATACTGGTGAGATAAAATCAAAGTAAACTCCTTCTATGCTGGAAGTCAATAATTTCATTAATGGGGCATTTGTACCACCACAAAGTGGAAAGTTTCTTGAAAATATTGGCCCAGCTAGTGGCAAAATCATAGCGAAAATACCACGATCAGATAAAGCTGATGTTACCATAGCTATTCAGTCTGCAAAAAAAGCTTTTGAATCATGGTCAAAAACACTCATTGAAGAAAGAGCCGAATTACTGAACGAAATAGCTGATCAAATTGAATCCAACTCCAGCGAGTTAGCGGAGCTGGAAACTTTGGATACAGGTAAGCCAATAAACTTATCAAAGTCAGTTGATATTCCGCGAGCAGCTAAAAACTTCAGGTTTTTTGCTTCTGCAATCCAACAGTTTTCATCTGAGTTTAACAGAACCAGTGAAGACGTTTTTAACTATACGCTAAGGCAGCCTCTTGGAGTAGTCGCTTGCATAAGTCCATGGAACTTGCCTATATATTTATTGAGTTGGAAAATTGCTCCGGCTTTAGCAGCAGGAAATACTGTTGTGGCTAAACCTTCAGAGTTAACACCTCTTACTGCTGATTATCTTGCTAAGCTCTGCCATAGTGCAGGAATACCTGATGGTGTTTTGAATATTCTTCATGGACTTGGGGGTGAAGTAGGGCAATCTCTCGTAGAACATTCAGAAGTGAGGGCCATTTCGTTTACCGGTGGAACTAAAACGGGCAAGCAAATATCACAATCTACTGCCGGATCATTTAAGAAGCTTTCTTTAGAGCTAGGCGGAAAAAATGCCAACATCATATTTTCAGATTGCGATATAGATAATGCAGTCAAAACTTCTGTCAGATCGTCTTTTACGAACCAGGGGCAGATCTGTCTTTGCGGATCCAGGATTTTCATACAGGAGGACATGTATGGTCGCTTTAAGGAAAAATTTATTGACTTAGTAGAGGCGCTAAAAGAAGGTGATCCAAAAGAAGATAGTACACAGATAGGAGCTCTGATTTCAAGAGAGCACCTTAAAAAAGTATCGGGCTATGTGAAACTTGCCAAAGAAGAAGGCGGTACTGTTTTAACTGGTGGTCAGAGGATTGATCTTAATGGATACTTTTTTCAACCCACCGTTATTGAAGGCCTAAATCATCAATGCAGGACAAACCAGGAGGAAATATTTGGACCTGTCGTTACCCTGACTCCTTTCAAAGATGAACCAGAAGTTATTGAGTATGCCAATTCGACTAAGTATGGACTTTCAGCATCTATTTGGACAACTGATCTAAATAAGGCACATCGGGTTTCTGCTAAAATAGAAGCGGGAGTTATCTGGGTAAATTGCTGGCTCGTAAGGGATTTAAGAACTCCCTTCGGTGGATTAAAAGAATCTGGAGTAGGCCGCGAAGGTGGTTATGATTCTCTTAGTTTCTTCACCGAAAAGAAAAACATTTGCATTAATATAGGGCCATAAAAAAGCCCCAATAAAATCGGGGCTTTTCTTAAAAATCTTTAATTCTTATTCTTCTCAACTCTCCACAGGAACTGTAGATTTATCAGGACCTGCGTGCTCACTCAATTTTGCGACATTGAATGTTTTGCGTTGCTTATAACCGCAGTAACCGCACTGATAATATTTCATAAGTTCCCCTTCTTCATCTGTAGTAGGAGCTTTCATAAGTTCTTCTTTAGTCACTTTTAGTGTTTGGTAGTTACACTCAGGACATTTTAATGCGTGTAAACGACCGTTGTACTTTTCTATTTTTGTGTATCCGGTTTCTTCATCAATCCAAACATCATAATCAATAGAGAAAGCATCCTCTTCAGCCTGCATACCTTCATCCAGATAAACATCTTCTTCTTCTTCACTCAAAAGCTTCATAGGCTTTCCACTTTTAGGTGATACCCTTGCCGTATATCTCAATTTCTTCAATCTCTTTTCCACATAAAAAGGATAGTAAAACTTCAAGATATTTTGTACTACTACTCCAATGATCAATCCAAGCATTACGCTAACGAAAATCCTGACCAGGAACCAAATCACGTTGGATTCAGAAACCAGTGTGTTAGAATACACTACGCCTGATATGATAAGAAATAATAAACCCGACCATAAATACTTGATCTCAAACCTGTTTATGAAATCGTATTTATCCTTGTACTCCTTTTGAGAGGCCAATCGGATACCGTAGATAATGAGAACTAGAACACCTATTGCAGCTGCTCCGACGGAAATATATTTTCCCCAATAATTCCAAACTTCTACTGCTTGTCCAAATTTTTCTGAGAACATGGTTGGCTATTGTATTTTGGTTAAAGTTTTATTCAATAATGCTGTAAGTTTCTCCTTAGAATTACAAAATATACATAGGATATTACACAAATATAAAAAAACAGCTGAAAAAACATTCTTAAGCACCTTTTAAATTGACATGAATAAAATAAAAATATTATAATTTTTTATTACTAAAAGACAAGAATGCTTTCTCTGAAAAAAAAATTCCGATTATGTCTTTTGTGTTCTTCAATGTAAGTTTCAGGCTCTTTAAGTATGAAATCTTGTTAAAGCGTCTTAAAATTTAAGAGACAGGCCCACACCTAAAACCTGCTTAAATTGAACTCGCGCTTCTGTACCTATTTGCTCTCCGACTTCATTGAAAACGTCGAATTCGATATCTTCATCATAAATAAGTTGTGTAAACAGGTTGGTCGAGAGGTATTTGTTGATCTTCATGATAACTCTCAGATCCCATAGCACATCAATCTCCCCTGCATTATCTAGGTAACCTGTAAATAGCTCGAGCTTGGTATCTAAATTTACGTTAGTAACAATCTCATCTTTATAGTTCAATCGTAAATAACTACCCAGTTCCGTTCTTACGTTTTCCCCGGGATCGACTCCATAGGCGCCAACTTCTGCCAGATCATCATCTAAAACAAAAGTAATTTTACCTGAAGCTGGTGAGTACACTGCCGAAAATTTATCGTTTGGTTTGTATTCCAAACCCGAACTTATTGTTAGATATGCTGGAGCAAAAAATTGGGAAATAACAGAATCTTCAGGAAAAAGAAGTCCATCTGCAAACTGCGTTCTTAAATTCAAAGAACTGGTCCAATACCATGGGCCTCTTAGATTATAGCCGAGCTTCGTGTTAAATACAATCTGGTCATCACTTTTTCTGAAACCATTATCACCCTGATCAAGAAAACCGTATCCTAGTTCTAAATCGTTTTCCCATTTAACTCTGTCTTTGATGTAATCGGCTGAAAGCGATAAAAAAGTGGCCAATGCAATGGAGTTTTCACCCCCAGCTGCCCAGTTTGTTAAGCTTACCTGTGAAAATGTAAGGGCAAATTCACCCCCTACTATCCAGTTACTGGTATCTGCTTCATTCTGTTCCTCGTCCTGGGCATAAGAGATTTGAGCAAAGTGCATTGCTAAACAAACTACGATGAGCGCGTAATTCTTTTTCATGTTGGTTGGTTTGATGGTAGATATTTAGTCGTTAACGAGACAAATATGCCACATATATCCACTATAGCCCAAAGTGGCATTCAAAAAATTTATTAAAAGAAAAAAGAACTACTCACGGTTGGTATAACTTCATTGCTGTCGTTGGAGCCTGCTACAGAGAACACAAACAAAGACTGCCGAAGAGGCGCAATCCAAATACCTCCCCCATAGCCTACGTGCCATCTACCTGAGTTTTCAGAATCAAACCAAACACGCCCCGTATCATTGAAAAACAACAAACCATAGGTTCCTGGAAAAAGATAAGATCGAAAGCTTTTGAGCTCAACTCTTAGCTGAGTGTTATTGAAGAATACTTCTTCACCCGAAAAGCGGTTGTTTCTTAGACCTCTTAAGTTATCTAGCCCCCCTAGCGTTCGAGCGTTAAAAAAATCAAATTCTCGGAAATTTCTTCCGTACCCCAAGCGGCTATCAATCACCCATTTTTTCGAAGTAGAAATACTTTTGTAAAATCTGAAATCTACATCGAGGGCTTTGTAATTGTTAGCATTGCTTCCAAGTGCCCAAACATTACGGTATGAGGCTTCAAAAGAAACTCCATCTTTTGGAAGTACTTTGTCTGCAACATTGTTAAAAGCGTAGCCTAAATCAAAACCAGAATAATTTCTTTTACTAAAAAAACCTGTATCGTTATCCCCAACTATTTCACCTATTGGTACCGAACCTGAATTATCAAGATCTCTTAGTTCGTAAACTCCTTTGGCTCTAATGGTGTGGTTCGAAATACTTTTTCGGAGTCCGAAACCCAAATTCAGACCAAGGCTTTCAAAACGGTAAAAGGAAATTCCAAAATCTTCGATATAATCCGTCGCATTGCCAAGTCCGAAGAAATTTTCAACCCTATTGAACATTGGATTGAAGTCGGCAATAACTTCAAGCGATTCATTATTCAATGTGTATGAGCCTGTGTAGTAAGCCTCGAAATTTTTTGAGCCGGTCTGGTAGTTTAGATAGAATTCTTGTTGAGCCACGTTAGGATCTTTAAACAAAGCGAATGAGGTAGATCTCCAACCTAGATCGATAGCTAGGTCTCTGTCTCTATCATAGCCTAATCTCAAAAGTGGTTTTACTTGTTTGGGCGTAAAATGGTCATTCTTGTAACGGTATTTTTTTTCTTTCTTTGAGTTTTTAATACTGGTCTCCGGGCCTACATAACTCAGAATGCATCCTTTCTTTGAGTCGAAAAATCGATTCTTTTTCCTCCATCCTGAAACATAAGAACTATCAACAATACGGTCTTTTCCTTTTCCTCCTATAATGTTAATTATCGGACTTGAGCTCCCGGAGTTGCCTTTCAATAAAAAGTGATCGTCGTTACCTATTCCAAAGATGTTGATGGTTTTGGTTTCTTTCGAATCGAAAACCCTTGTATAGAGCATCCTTGTTGAGTCCTTCACATCAGCTACAATTACTTTTACATCCTTGTTATTTCTGTAGATGCTAAAAGACTCCTGTAAGTCACTGCCAACGACGTCTACCTCATTAGATAAATATTCATAATACTCAAGAGCATATTCTTTCAAATCATCCCTTCGTACCTTTAATATCGTAGCAATCTCTTTCCCGGAAATCTTATAAGCCTCTTCCGGGAGGCGTAAGAGTGCTTGCTCAATTACCTCATTGGTAAGTCGGTTTTGGACAAATTGGATGATTTTATTCCATTCTGCTCTGCTTAACTCCGATAAAATCCTTCGATCTAAGTGCAGACCTCCGCTCATAAAACCTTCAACATAATTTACTTTTTCATCAAAACCCTGGACTTTAGGCAAAGCCCATCTACTCCCAACAAATCCAGGTATCAGTCCTTCATTAACAAAGTAAGCCTGGTCTCTATCCCTGGGTATGGGTGTATAAAATTTGAATGCCCCGGAATCATACTCAGCCCAACGCCATTGATCTTCATGGCGATCCCAATCCCCAATAAAGAGATCTAAAATTCTTGCTCTCAAAAAGGCATACTTATCGACCTTATTTTCAGAGCTTTTCTCAATATTCTTCAACATATTAGAGGTACTTACAATGTTTTTGGAATTCCCGAAGAAATCAGAGTCTTGCCAGTCTTCATCGGGCCTTTCTTCCAAAAGAGCCAGCCGTCCCCCAAACTCGTCCTTATATTGTCCCAGATAATCTCCTTTTTGGATGATGATATATTTTGGGTTGGTGTGTAATACTTCTATGGCTTCTGCTAATGGAGGTATTGTTATAGCTGCAAACGGGAATGAGGCCGAAATCTGATCTTCAACAATATCTTGTGCTATGGTTTCACGGAGAGCAAAAGGAACAGCTTTTTCCGGATATTTTTCTACACTTCTAAGAGAATACTCTTTCCCATTTTTATGTCTAAGCTTAAGTGATTTGGTTTGTTGACCCCCTCCTAACTCCAGAATTTCAAAGCCTTCCTCTTCTATGCTAACTATTGGAAATTTTATTTCTTTTGCCCAAACTTCACGGTAATTTTTGCCTAATAAGACCTTATAAAGCTTGCTTACATTATTGTAATGCTTTCCAGCTGCAACAGCTACAGAATCTGTTTTTTGAGCGTAGACTGACTTACTAATAAATGAAAAGACAAGGATCCAAAGGCAACTGCTTGTTATAATTCTGCGAACCATACTTAAAGCGCAAAATTATGAGGTGGCACTTTAAAGATCACAGAGTTTAATTCGCGTAGTCAAATTTTAAAATAAAGGCGCTAAATCCTCGCCCTTCACTGGAGATATACATAGTCCCATCAGGAGCGAAGCAGATACCTTCCGGTTGTCGAAAAACTGCCGGATCAAGTGTTACCACATTTTCTATCTCATAATCGGCATTAAGAATAACCAGTAAATTTCCTGATGAGGCCATCACATAATATCTTTCTTCCAACGGATGCAAAGCAATGGCAGAAGGGTTAAACTCAACATCCTTAATCTTTTCCCCAATAAAATCTTCAATGAATTCCTCTATGTCTTCCTCTTCGATAGTAAACAAGGCATCTTCAAGCATCTCCCCTCTGTCTATATCAAACACATAGATAGCTTCTCCCTTTTCATTATGATCGTCATAGTCAGGGTCTCCTTTGCAAGCCATAAGTATATAATTTTTTTCCTCCAGGTAGCCCAAACCTTCAACGTCATTCTTGGAACTCAAAGGTGTTTCAATTTTCTTTGCGTCAGGTTCAAAGGTTTCATTAATATTCCAATGCCTTAAATCACCATTACTTTCTATCGCATACACCCTGTCACCAACTATTTCAACTCCTTCAAAATCTCCATTCCCATGAAATCTGATCCGTTCTACAACTGTTTCTTTATTAAAATCATATTTGAAAAATATCCCTTCTTCATCCTGAATACATCCCAGAATACCACTATCCAGATAGGTCAATCCGGAGATTTCTTCCAATTCCGTCGTGAGGAATTGTTTTTCAGAAGGATTACCTAAGCTGTAAAATAAATCTGCATCCCCATAAGCAGTAGTTTCCTGCATTTCTACAAGACAGCACGTCAATAGAAGTAAAAGCATAAAAATGGAAGTTCTAGATGACATCAAAATGACTTTGCTAAGGTTTAAATAACTCCTATAAAAATATTTTAGCATTATTTTGGTTAATTTACATATTACTCGGTCTATATGCATATCACGACTAACATTCTTGAAGAGGCAGAGCATTTTGTAAAGAATTACCTTAAGCAAAATCTACCTAAAGAGTATGTGTATCACACACTTGAGCACACACTTGATATGGTCAAGTTTGCCAAATTGATATCGGGAAAAGAGAACCTTTCCGAATCTCAACAGGAAGTTGTATTGCTAGCCGGTTGGTTTCATGATCTTGGTTATGCCGAAGGCTGCACAGATCATGAACAGAGAAGTATCCAAATACTCGAGGAGTTTGCTAAAAAGCATCAGATAGATCATGATCTGGTCGAAAAGGCAAAAGCTTGTATTGAAGCTACCAAAATGCCTCAAAACCCCCAATCTATTGAAGAGGCGGTTATTTGTGATGCGGATATGTTCCACCTTGCCACAGATCAGTTTCTTGAAAAAAGCGAGCTATTAAGAAAAGAATTTAACAATACTTCAGACAATCAGCTTAGCGAATTAGACTGGCTTAAGGAAAATAAACGTTTTCTCGGAGAGCATAAGTTTTTTACTGATCATGGGAAAAATGTGCTGGAAAAACTTAAATCAGCTAATCTTGAAAAGGTTGAAACTTTAAGGAAAAAGAAGAAAAAGCAACATAAGAAAGCACAAAAACTAGAAGAAAATGTACGCGGATCGTTAGATAAGATTAGCGAACTCAAAAAACTGAAACCCGATAGAGGTATAGAAACGATGTTTAGGTTAACTTCTAAAAATCACCTTGACCTCAGTGCCATGGCCGATAACAAAGCCAACATCATGATCTCTATCAATTCTATCATACTATCAGTAGTCGTTTCAGTATTGATAAGAAAAGTGGAAGAAAGCACCTATTTACTCGTCCCCACGCTTATCCTGACTTTAGTTTGTCTTTCAACAATTGTTTTAGCTATACTCTCTACGATTCCGAACATATCGGAAGGAAAATTCACCAAAGAAGATATTAAGGATAGAAAGACTAACCTTTTGTTCTTTGGTAACTTCCATAAAATGCCTCTCAAAGATTATGAATGGGGTATGAAAGAAATGATGGGAGACGGAGAATATCTTTATGGTAGTTTAATTAAAGACATCTATTTTCTCGGTGCTGTTCTCGGTAAGAAATACAGATTACTTAGGATCAGTTATACCATATTTATGTTTGGATTCGTAGGTGCTATTCTATCTTTTATCATAGCCTACGCTGTTAAGTAAATCAGGAAAGCTTTCTTTGAAGCCACTGATACGTATTGTGTTGTGCCCTCACCCGTCTTGCTCCTTTCTTTCTTATGATCGGAATATTAGCCCCATCTTCATCGATTAAACAAGCTTTTGTATTATCCTGAATCTGAAATTTTAAGATCTGAAGCATCTCTTTTTTAATTTCCTCATTGTAAAGTGGATATACCACTTCTATCCTACTCAGTAAATTTCTATTCATCCAATCAGCTGAGCCCATATATGTATCATTAGATCCATTGTTATGGAATACCCAGACTCGTGCGTGCTCCAGGAAACCATCGACTATTCTTATGGTACGAATATTTTCGCTTAAACCTATAACGCCGGGTACAAGGCAGCAGATACTTCTCGCGATTAAATCAATTTTAACTCCGGCCTCGTTTGCCTCATAGAGTTTATCGATCATAGTTCTGTTTTCCAGATTATTTACTTTCACTATGATGTGCGCGTCTTTCCCTTCTTCGGCATGTTTTATCTCACGGTTCACCATTTCTATAAAGCGATCGATCATATTGAACTGAGAAACTAAAACGTGTTTGAACTCAGTAGGCTCATCACGTCTATACAGGTAAGTGAAAACCGAATCGATTTCCTCATTCATTTCAGAATGGCAGGTCATTAATCCGTGATCTGCGTAAATACCTGCTGTTACCTCATTAAAATTACCTGTTCCCAAAAAAGAATATGTTTTCTCAACGTCATTAACCCGTCGTTTAACTAAAGCGATCTTAGCATGTACTTTCAAGCCAGGTATGCTATAAATAATCCTGATCCCGGCCTCTTCCATTTTCTGTGCCCAAATGAGGTTATTTTCCTCATCGAAACGTGCTTTAACTTCAACGAATACCGTTACTCGTTTTCCATTTTTTACAGCACTGATCAATGCATTTGCAACAAAAGACTGAGAAGCGATTCGATAAAGTGTAACCTTTATTTCTGATACAAAAGGATCAATTGCTGCTTCGTTGAAGAACTTAAGCACGTAATCGTAAGAGATGTAGGGAAAATGAAGGATAATATCCCTTTCATCAATAGAATCAAATATCGTTAAAGGTGTTTCCAGTTCTTTTCGGACAAGATCTGGTGGCGATTTCGATTCCAGTTTAGGCTTCAAAGGATTAGGGAGCTTCATGAGGTCACTCATGTTATGATATCTTCCACCAGCAATGAGATCATCTTCATCTATTGAAAAAATATCGCTAGCCAGCTTCAAAAGCTTTTCAGAAATACTTTTATCGTATAGGAAACGCGCAGGGATACCAATATTTCTTTTATCAAGCTGGTCCTTTATTTTCTGAACCAGATCACCTGCAAACTCATCCTCAATATAAAGATCAGCGTCTCGATTGAGTTTAATGCTCTTCTTCTCAATAACTTCATATTCGGGGAAAATAAATCCTAGGTGATGCCTGATAATATCATCCAGACTTATGATGTAATGCTTATCTCCAATAGAAGGTACTTGTATATATCTGGGTAGGTTGTCTGAAGGAATGTTGAGATATGCAAAATATTCTTTGCCCTCATCATCTCCTTTCTTTCTTAATAATAAGATGAAATATAATGCTCTATTGACCAGGAAAACCTCATTTATATTGCTATCCGTTACAATTACCGGTCGTAAAAAGGTAAGAACTTTACTTCGGAAATGCTTTCTGACCGCAGGCCAATGTTCAGGTTTGATCTCTTCGTCCCAATAAACGAAAATATCATTCTTCTTTAACTCCGGGATAATGTCCTTTTGAAAAATATCCCCGTATTCCGAAAGATGGTATTTAACTATTTTCTGAAGGTCTTTTAGTAATTTTTTAGGACGTATATCGAGTTCTGCATTGATTTTTCTCTTACCTATTCGCCTTATTCTCTTAAGATTGGCCATTCTTACCCTGAAGAATTCATCCAGGTTGGATGAATATATCGCTAAGAATTTAATCCGTTCATAAAGAGGAAGACTCTCATCTTCCGCCTCCTTTAAAACTCTATAGTTAAAAGATAGCCAACTCGAATCCCTATCAAAATATTTGTATTTGTCTTCAACTTCCAATGGCCTAAAAAATTTACTGGGATGTTGAAGATATTATAATTTTTTAAAGAATAATGGTTCATTACTAAAATACGAGTTATAGCCTCCTTATTTTTGATGGATTGATAAAATGGTAAACTTGAAGAAATACTAGCTACACATATGGCAACCTATACAACGGAGATCACATCGGATAAAATACCTTCTGATAATCCAATACATCAAAGGCTTTTGAAGGCTTACATTCTTGCAGAACCTTATGTAAAAGGTGATATTTTAGAAGTAGGCTGTGGTGAAGGCAGAGGAATAGATCAGCTTATTGAATGGGGGGAAAGCTATACGGCAATCGATAAAATAGGCGAAGTAGTAGAAAGGTTATCCAAAAAGTATCCTGAAGCTAAGTTCTTCAGGTCGAACATCCCTCCCTTCGAGCATATCAAATCTGATTCATTCGATACGGTAGTTAGTTTTCAGGTTATTGAACATATTAAAGATGATGTTTCTTTTCTAAAAGAGATTCATAGGGTTTTAAAACCTGGTGGGATGGCACTGATCTCCACGCCAAACATCAAAAAAACACTAACCCGTAATCCATGGCACATCAGGGAATACACTGCGGATCAGCTGGAAGAATTATGTTCGAAAATATTTTCTGAGGTGGACACCAAAGGAGTAGCCGGGTCTGAGAAGGTGATGGAATATTATGAAAGAAATAAGAAATCAGTAGAAAAGCTCACCAAGTACGATATTTTCAATTTACAATACCGGCTGCCGGCTGCCGTTCTTCGTATTCCTTACGATATGCTCAATAGGGTAAATCGTGTTAAGCTTCAAAAGCAAGATGACGATCTGGTACTTTCTATTACTGAAAAGGATTATTTAATCTCTGAAAACCCCAAAGAAAGCCTTGACCTTTACTACATTTTGAAGAAATAAAAAAAGCCCCACTAATAAGTGGAGCTTTACATCTATAATTGATTTGAAATTGATTTATTTCTTATCGTCAACTTCTTCGTACTCTACATCAGAAACATCATCCGCACCTGACGTATTTTCGCCTGAAGCTTCTGCTCCGTTTGCCCCTGCATCAGGGCCTGGCTGAGCAGCATCCGGACTAGGTTCGCCTTGTGCATACATTTCTTGCGCAGCGCCTTGCCATACGGTATTCATCTCATTTAATGCCGCATCAATAGCTTCGATATTCTGGGATTTATGTGCTTCTTTTAATTTTTCCAAAGCAGCATCTATCTTGGATTTATTATCCGGAGATAGCTTATCACCATATTCACTCAGTTGCTTTTCTGTCTGGAAAATCAAACTATCGGCTTGGTTGATCTTATCGATCTTATCTTTCTCCTGCTTATCGGATTCAGCATTAGCCTCAGCCTCTTTCTTCATTTTATCAATTTCCTCCTCTGTGAGGCCTGAAGAAGCTTCAATTCTAATTTTTTGCTCTTTACCTGTTCCTTTGTCCTTAGCAGAAACATTCATAATACCATTGGCATCAATATCGAATGTTACTTCAACTTGAGGAACGCCACGAGGTGCAGGTGGAATACCATCTAAGTGAAACCTACCTATTGTTTTGTTATCCTTCGCCATGGATCGCTCTCCCTGAAGCACATGGATCTCAACAGAAGGTTGATTATCAGCAGCCGTAGAAAATACTTCTGACTTCTTAGTTGGTATAGTTGTATTAGACTCTATCAATTTAGTGAACACACCGCCCATCGTTTCAATACCCAATGAAAGCGGAGTTACATCAAGAAGCAGTACATCTTTTACTTCACCAGTTAAAACACCACCTTGAATAGCAGCTCCAATCGCTACAACTTCATCAGGGTTTACTCCCTTAGATGGTTTTTTACCAAAGAATTTTTCTACTTCTTCCTGGATTTTAGGAATTCTGGTTGATCCACCTACTAAAATCACTTCATCAATTTCTGAAGGAGATAAACCTGCATCTTTCATAGCCTTCTTACATGGCTCCAAAGTTCTTTTAATCAGGCTGTCGGAAAGCTGCTCGAACTTACTTCTGGAAAGCGATCTAACAAGGTGTTTTGGAATGCCATCAACTGGCATTATATAAGGCAAGTTGATTTCAGTGCTGCTCGAACTTGATAATTCAATCTTAGCTTTTTCAGCGGCTTCTTTCAAACGCTGAAGGGCCATAGGATCTTTTCTAAGATCGATACCTTCATCACTTAAAAATTCTTCAGCTAACCAATTCATGATCACCGTATCGAAATCGTCACCACCTAAGTGAACATCTCCATTGGTAGATTTTACTTCAAATACACCATCACCTAATTCAAGCACTGAAATATCGAATGTACCACCTCCAAGGTCGTACACTGCTATTTTCATATCTGCGTTTTTCTTATCCAAACCATAAGAAAGTGCAGCAGCCGTTGGCTCGTTTATAATTCTTTTTACATCAAGACCAGCTATTTGCCCGGCTTCTTTAGTTGCCTGACGCTCTGAATCGTTAAAATATGCAGGTACAGTTATTACCGCTTCCGTTACGCTTGTTCCAAGATAATCTTCAGCAGTGCTCTTCATTTTTTGAAGAACCATAGCTGATATCTCTTGAGCTGTATAACTTCTGTCACCAATTTTAACACTTACTGTATCATTGTTACCACTCTCAACACCATACGATGCTATTTTCTTCTCTTCTGAGACTTCAGAAAACTTCTTGCCCATGAATCTCTTGATCGAGCTTATGGTGTTATGTGGGTTTGTAATCGCTTGTCTTTTTGCAGGATCACCAACTTTTCTTTCACCTTTGCCATCATCAAGAAAAGCAACAATAGATGGTGTAGTCCTTCGTCCTTCGCTATTTGGAATTACAACGGGCTCATTACCTTCCATCACTGCCACACAGGAGTTAGTAGTACCTAAGTCTATTCCTATAATTTTTCCCATGATTATTTATTTCTTTGCTAATTAAATTCTGTCTCTAATTGATCAATGGATATGCCAAGCCATATAAGAAGGTTTTTTTATGACAAATTGACAGCGGATCTGTTTTTTAGAATTATACTTAATGCCAAAAAGTGATCAATGAAAAAAAATGACTGGCCCTACTTCATCGTTATACTCGCCCTTTTTGTAGGATGCTACACATTTACCTTCAACTCCAAGGTTGAAGTCCTTGGGGATAACGCGAAATACTATACGCTAGGGAAATCTCTGGCGTCGGGCACTGGTTACACCGACTTAAGTAATGTCAGCTTGAAACCCGATAATTATTTTCCTCCCGGGTATCCGGTAATAGTAGCCACCTCCATTAAATTTTCAACGGGTTCATTCAAATCTGTCAAAATAACCAACGGAATTTTGCTTCTGGCCTCAGCATTTATTGTATTTCTTCTTTTTGATAAGCTGACCCAAGAAAAAAATCTTGCTGTTGTTATTGCGGCTCTTTTTCTTATGAACTCGCATTTTCTCTATTATGCGTCTTTAATGATGAGTGAGATTACATTTACGTTTTTCTCCCTACTCACCTTATACTTTTTAGTTCAGGCCGATTTTCAAAAATCCCCTTGGAAGGAAAAGTATTTTTGGTTCTCTTTGCTTGCACTCTCTTACTCTTACCACACCAGGACAATCGGTATAGCTCTATTCGGAGGAATATTACTTTTTTTAATCGTTTCAAAAAACTGGAAATACCTACTATCCTACTTTGCTGGTTTTGTTGTTCTGGCTTTGCCCTGGTACCTCCGAGGGAAAAGTATTGGATCAAATTCTTACCTGACACACCTCTTTATGAAAAACCGGTATCGACCAGAAGAAGGTGTTGTTTCTGTTTCAGATATGATCAATCGTTTTGGTGAAAACTTTCAAAGGTATCTCACCAAAGAGATTCCAAATGGAATATTTCCTTTTGTAGAAGTTGATTATAAAACGACAGGGTTTGGTGATTGGATGATTGGCCTCGTCATCGTTGGACTGATTGTTTACGGAATAACTAAGCTTGGTGAATTCAATTGGCTCCTATTCAGTTACCTTTTAGGCACTTTTGGGATTTTACTGCTTTGGCCTGAAATATTCATCGGAGTAAGATTAGTTCTTCCCGTTATCCCTATTTTAATGGGTCTTTTCATATATGGCTTATATCAGCTAATCATATTCTCTTTAGATAAATTAACTATAAAATTTAGTTTCAACCCTTTGATTCTGAGCATTTTCATTTTATTCTTTTTGCCTGAAGTGAAAGCCTTAAATGAAAAGTCTTATCAAAGGCTTTCTACAAACTGGAAGAATTATTATGAAGTGGCTGAATGGGCTAAGAAGAATACACCTGAAGGTTCTGTTATTGCTTGTCGTAAGCCGAGCTTGTTTCATTTGTATTCTGAAAGGTTTACCAATTATTATAAATACACTCCGGAAGATCAGGTATTACTTGAAGATCTTAAAAAGAAGCAAGTCGATTATGTGGTGATAGACCAATTGGGCTATAGTTCGACGGTACGCTATTTATATCCCGCAGTTCAGAATAATCCCTTACACTTTCAGGTAGTTTACAAGACCGATAATCCTGAGACGTATTTATTGAAATTTCAGTATCCTTGAGGTTTTAAAAATAAAAAAAGCCTTCCGTCATGAAGGAAGGCTTTTTCTAGGAAATCAAGCTAAAATCAATTAAAGATATACCTCAACCCAAACTGGATTTGCCATCTTGAAAGGAGACTTATGTCATCTGTGATCGGGTTAGTTTGACTAGGATCAAAACTAAATACCGGGGTACCGTTTCCATCGAATCCATCAACACCTATCGGAGTCTCAAATTCAATTCCGCTAGTATTTATTTCTCTTACTCCCCAGTCAGAATTAAGTAAATTTCCAAAATTCAAAATATCTATGCTGAATTGAATGGTGTTAGTTTTACCACCTGCCTCAAAATTGTAATCTTGTAATAATCGTACATCCCAAGTTGAAAACCATGGTCTGATAGCTTCATTTGCTTCACTTATCTGCCCACGATTTTCTCTCAGGTATTCATCACTTGAAATGTAAGCTTCTAAAGCTGCCCTTTGTAATTGTTGCTCTGCGTCTGTACCAACAGTTCCAGGTGCATCCAAAAAGTCAGGAGTTGCAAATATCATATTGTTTATATCCGCTGAAGTGGGAATGTAAATCAGATCATTTGAAAAGAAGTCCCCGTTAAGATCTCCTGCATAAACATATGAAAACCTATTACCCTCTGCGTATTCAAAAAAGAAGGATAAGGTCGTCCCAAATTTTCCGTCGCCATAACTAAATTTTTTCGAAGCTGACCCAATAAAACGATGTCTATTTCCAAATTGTGAATTTGTCAAACGAGGTTGATTGGAATTTCCGGAAATAGGATTCAACCCAAAAGCATCTCCGGAGATTTCTGCGGGAATACTGCTTAAGTCTCTTGATAGATTATAATTGTATCCGAAGGTCGCATATATACCGTTTTCAAAACCTTTTTGAAATTGGGTTGAAACATTAAATTGATAACCTCTGTCTTCATTATCAAAAACGAAAGCATTAATACCTGGCTCTGGAGAACCATCTCCATCAGCATCAAAAAATACTCTATCTTCACCAGAGAACCCATAAACTGGTCTTTGGTCGAAGCTGGTATTTAAACTTTGTGTTGGTGTACCTATTCCTAAATTTCTTACTAGAACTGAATTAACATCCTGAGAATAATTAATATCTAGTGAACTGATAATATTTCCAGGAAGAACTTTATCAACTCCTAAATTACTTTTCCAAACCTGAGGAAAATTGAAATCAGGTGCCGTGACATTAAAGTTAAAAAAACCAGTTTCTGGATTACTAACCTGATTGGCAATCCACACAAATGGGAGCCTACCAGTGAACAATCCAGATCCTCCCCGAAGGATGAACGATTTATCTCCAGAAACGTCATAATTAAACCCAAAACGTGGTGAAAATAATGGGTCTTGATCAGGAAAAACAGTATTATCTATTGTGACTCCTTGTGCGTTTGGTATAAGAGGAGTTCCATTTTCATCGAAATAAACCACAGGATCTGTATTAGCAAACCTAGGCTCCGTATCAAAGAAAAGTGGCCAATCAACCCTTAAGCCTAAGGTTAATTTTAATTGCGAATTAACAAACCATTCATCTTGAGCATAAATTCCTATTTGTCCTACGGTTATAAAATCATTGTTAAATGTTGGATTATCTGGTACTTGATCTGTAAAAAATGCAGGATCGTTTTGAACGGTACTTAGAAATTGATCGACATCATCGAATACATTATCAAAAGGATTTCCTCTACCGAAATTAAAAGGAAATCCAAAAGAGGTGAGATTAAATGAGTTTCTAAACTCAAAACGCTCAAAAACAAATCCTCCAGTAAATACGTGATTCCCCAGATTTACATCAAAATTATTACTTATTTGAAGTACTTCCTGGTCAAGTTCGTTGTTAATGGAGAATGGTTCATGTCCTGCAATAATATATGGTGAAGCGCCCTCAAAAATAGTAATAGGTGGGAATGGAGAACTGAACGGATCTCTTCGATCTTTAAAATCTTGATATACCACTAATAGTCTATTAGAATATTTTCCTCCCCCTAGTCTAGAGTTTACTTCTAATACCGCAGAGTTCAAATCATTATTAATTCGATATCCAGAATTAAAAAACTGTAATGTTTGAACATTAGGCCCTCTACTTAAAATAGCACTCTCATTTGCTGGTAGATCTCTAAAAGAATTCAAAAAATTGTATTTGAATGATACCGTATGGTTAGGATGAGCATTCCAATCTAGTTTTATCAAAAATTTGTCACTTTCTCTATCATGTAAAAAATTCTCAAATTCTCCAGTTTCGTAGTTTAAAGGTGGCGCCCCTAATGCATTTCTCACGGCTATTAGATCACTAGCTAAGACTCTGGAAACGCCAAGAAGTTGTCCATCAAGAGCTGCTTGGGCCTCTGCCTCGCTTCTTGCGGCTAAGAAGTTTGAGCCGGCATCTTCCCTTCTTTCGCCTTCATAATTGACAAAAAAGAATAATTTGTTCTTTACAATAGGCCCTCCTACTCTAAAGCCAAATTGAGTGGCATTCAATTCTGGAACTACTATATCATTACCACTTACCTCACCACCAGTTAAATTTTCATTTCTAAAAAACCCGAAAACAGATCCTGATACTTCATTAGTACCACTCCGTGTAACAAGATTAACTGCAGCTCCCGTAAATCCTGCCTGACGTACATCGAACGGTGATAACGAAACCTGAATCTGCTCAACAGCATCTAAAGATATAGGGTTGGCAGCTGCCTGGCCTCCAGCTACGGCTGCATCCAAGCCAAAAGGGTTGTTCAGCAAAGCTCCATCAAAGGAAAAGTTATTGAATTGGTTATTCCTTCCTCCAAAACTATTGCCTGAAGCTGCTGGTGTTAGTCTATAATAATCCTGCGCGCTACGACCAATCGTTGGGAGATTAACAATTTGCTCCTGCGAAATACTCGTAGCAGCACCTGTTTTATCAACACTCAGATTAGGGTCTTGAATACCAGTAATTTCAATGGTTTCTAACTGAACAGCATCTTCGCTTAAAAATGCAAATACGGAATAAGTTTCACCTAGAGTTAATGATACTCCTTCCAGAATATAGTTCTCAAAACCAATAAATGAGATAGTCACTGTATATGGGCCACCTACACGCATACCTTGTATGGTGAAAAGGCCACCTTCAGAAGTAGTTCCGAAGTATTTTGTTCCACTAGGTTCATGAACGGCTACTACGTTAGCACCGGGAAGAGCCTCACCCAGTTCATCGGTTACAAGTCCGTTCATACCGGAGGTGGTAACACCCTGTGCCCATATTAGCCCCGGAAATAGAACGAAAAGGATTAAAATAGATCTTAGTAAATGTTTTTTCATAATCAAATTGCGGTTGGACCTGAAATTATTAATAATTAAGATAGGTGGTTTTTCTTTTAAAGCGCGAAAATGAATAAAAAATACAAACTCTAAAACCTTTGAGTAAATATTTAGACCGCCTTTAAAATGCCTTGCATGAATTTACCCAAAATGAAGATAAAATTGACCCTGTTTGAGAGAATAAAACGAAAAGAATCTTGAATGATGAAACAAATGAGCAGAGCCAATTTTAGTATAAAAGTATTTGCTTTGAAACTCACCTATGATATGCTCAAAGGAAGGCTTTCCAGAAGAGTTCGAGTGAAGGAATTATGTGGGACATGCTGGTTCCGAAGCATCGGAACGAAACAGCGACTATTCCGCTAAATCAGTAAGAAAAGTCCCTTATTAAGTATTAAAGATAAAAACTCCTAAGATTTGATTGTGGGACATGCTGGATTCGAACCAGCGACCCCTACCCTGTCAAGGTAGTGCTCTAAACCAACTGAGCTAATGCCCCAAGAAATTCGGAGTGCAAATATGATAATTCTATTTGAATTTCTTAGTTATAAAATGAAATAGGAATTATTCTATTACTTCTCCTTTTATTCTGAGTATTCGCGATTGTCCCTCGTTAGTCGTTACAGTAACTGTTTTAGTAAATACACCTTTGTTAGCAGCATTATAAGTGGCCATTATTTCTCCAGTAGCATTAGGAGCAATAGGCTCTTTCGTATAGCTAGGCACCGTGCAACCACACGATCCTTTCGCATTGGTAATGATTAAAGGTAGAGCGCCAGTATTCACAAATTTGAAAGTAGCTGTAACAGGTTCGCCCTGTTTTATCTGTCCAAAATCATGAGCATCAGCTTCCAGACTCATAAGAGGGGCCAGAGGTTTTGCTTCCGCAGTCAGGCTTTCATCTTGAGCATGAACTGAAACAGATAACAAGAGTAATCCAATAATAAATTGAAGCTTTTTCATAGTATTAAAATTATATGTTGGTAAAAATAATTGATTACAGTTAAATAGTTTATTCAAACATCGCCTTTGTTCAGCAGAATTGTTGTTAACCGATTCTTAAATGATGTTAAAGACCTGTTAACGAGTGAGTTTTCTGTTTTTCATGCTTTATTTTTGATTTATGAAAAATGCACATATCCGTCTTGTAATCATTCTCGGAGCCATAGCAGTGGTTGGTATGGTGACCATACAGGCATTCTGGGTGATTCGTGCATTCAATTTGAAAGAGAAAGAATTCTCTCATAAAGTCAATCTTGCTTTAAAAAAGGTGAGTGAACAAATGGCTTCCTGTTCAAACACACAGGTCACAAATCTCAATCCAGTTAACAAAGTATCTTCCAGCTACTATTTGGTGAATGTGAACGACTTCATCAATCCTAAGAAGCTTGAGGGCAGCTTGAGGAAGGAGTTTAAAAAACGGGAGATCGAAATGGATTTTGAATATGCCATCTACGATTGTAGTCATGAGCAATTGGTTTACGGTAGTTATGTAAACCTTGATGTGGAAGACAATTACAAAGCCAGGGCTAGTTTCCCACGACTGGATCGAAACGACTACTATTTCGGGGTACACTTTCCAAATAAGATTGGAAGCACGATTGCGGAAATGGGTATCTGGTCGTTCACCACACTGATGATGGTTGTTGTGATTATCTTTTTTGTCTACGCTATGGCGGTAATTCTAAGGCAAAAAAGGCTATCTGAAATTCAAAAAGACTTCATTAATAATATGACCCATGAGTTTAAAACTCCAATCTCTACAATTTCCATTTCTTCAGAAGTTTTAAATAAACCTGATATCATAAAAAGTCCTGCCCGATTGTCGCATTATACGGCTATAATAAAAGAGGAAGCCGACCGTCTTAAAAATCAGGTAGAAAGGGTTCTTCAAATGGCGACTACCGACAAGCATAAAGTTAAGCTTAGCAAAGAAAAAGTAAGCGTTGAAGAAATTCTAATGAGCTCCGTAAAGCAGATTAATAACGCTCATAAAGAATGTGATTTTAATATTAAAACAGATTTTCTTTCTACAGAAAGTACTGTAAATGCAGATCGCTTACATCTAACCAATGTGTTTTATAATCTTCTTGATAACGCGCTTAAGTATTGCGAGAAGAGACCAACTATCAAATTGAAAACCTTTAATCAGAATTCAAACGTATGTATAGAGGTGACAGATAATGGCATTGGTATCGGAAAAGATGAAATTTCGAAGATATTCAAGAAGTTTTATCGGGTACCTACAGGAAATGTTCACGACGTTAAAGGCTTCGGAATTGGCCTTAACTATGTTAAAACCATGATTGAAGCCCATAGAGGTAAGATCAATATTCAAAGCGGACTTGGCAGCGGCTCTTGTTTTACGGTTCAATTACCATTGGCATAAATATGAAAAAGACAAAAAAACTGCTCCTTGTAGAAGATGATGAAAATCTTGGCTTTGTGATTAAAGACAATCTTGAAGAAAGGGGTTATCAGGTAGTACACGCTCGGGATGGTCGGGATGGTTATGATTGTTTCAATCGATTCGATTTTAATCTATGCCTCCTCGATATTATGCTTCCGAAGGAAGATGGTATAAGTCTTGCCAGGAAAATCAGAAATAAGAATGAGCAAATTCCTATTTTATTTTTGACGGCAAAATCCATGAAAGAGGACGTCATTGAAGGCTTCCAGGTTGGCGGAGATGATTATATTACCAAGCCTTTTAACATGGACGAGCTGGCTTGTAGAATAGAAGTATTTCTGAAAAGAACGAGCTCACAGGAAAAAGAAGAACCCAATGATTTCGCGGTTGGACAATATCATTTCGATTATAAAAATCTACACCTTTCCATTGATTCTGATGAAAGAAGTATAACCCAGCGTGAAGCCGATGTGCTTCGATACCTGGTTCAGAAACAATCGACTATCGTTAAAAGGGAAGAGCTTCTAAAAAAAATCTGGGGCGAAAATGATTATTTCGCTGGAAGAAGTATGGATGTTTTTATTTCCAAGCTCAGAAAATATTTAAAATCCGACCCAAATGTGAAGATTGTAAATTATCACGGAGTCGGATTCAAATTGGAGGTATCAGAAGTCTAGCTCAATCTGATTTCTCATTACATCTTCAAAAGTCTCTCTCTTTCTGATTAGGTGTGCCTCTCCATTATGGATAAATACTTCAGGAGGTTTCACTCTTGAATTATAGTTGGATGACATCATAAACGAATAAGCTCCTGCATTCTTCATAACGAGAATATCCTCTTCTCGGACTTCGTGCAGTTTGCGGTCTAAACCGAACGTATCGGTCTCACAAATGTATCCTACTACTGTATAAACTCTTCTGAGACCATTAGGATTTGATATGTTTATGATCTCATGATAAGACTCATACATCATAGGCCTGATCAAGTGATTCAAACCGGAGTTTACGCCTACAAAAACAGTAGCGGGAGTCGTTTTAATCACATTAGCCTGAACCAAGAAATAACCGGATTCACTTACTAAATATTTACCCGGTTCAAACCAGATTTCAAGTTCTCTCCCGTAGTCTTTACAGAAAGCCTTAAAGGCTTTACCCAGCTTCAGCCCTACATCATAAATATCGGTGGTATAATCTCCTTCTTTATATGCCACTTTAAAACCACTGCCAAAATCGATGAATTTCAAATCCCTAAAATCCATAGCTATCCCGAAAAGGATTTCAGCCATTTTCAGGAAAACCTCCGCATCGAGAATATCAGATCCTGTATGAATGTGTAACCCCTGTACATTAATGTTATAGGTATTAACAACCTTCAAAATGTGGGGTAACTGATAGATAGAAATCCCAAATTTAGAATCTGCATGTCCGGTGGAAATCTTTTTGTTTCCTCCGGCCATAATGTGCGGATTCAAACGAATGGAAACAGGAACCGAATCATGATATCTGTTTCCGAAGTGCTCCAAAATAGAGATATTATCAATATTAACTACTAATCCCAATTCAACAGCTGCTTCGATCTCATCAAAGCCTACGCTGTTTGGACTGTAGAAAATGTCAGAAGGTGAAAAGCCAGCTTTTAGGCCTATTCGAGCTTCCTGGAGTGAAACTGCATCCATTCCAGCCCCTAAACTCTTAATATATTTTAAAACAGAAATATTGGTTAGGGCTTTGGCTGCATATTTTATCTTCACGTCCATTTCTGAAAAAGCCCCTCGAAGCTTCTTATAATTCTCTTCGATCTTAGCTGCATCATACACATAAACAGGAGTTCCAAACTCCTTCGCCACCTCAACAAGGTCGAGCCCCTGCACTTTATATTTTCCGTTCTCGATTACCATATTTTAACCAGATATAAAAAAGAAAAGGGAGTATGAATCCATACTCCCTGCGCAAAACTAACGTAATAATTATTTACTACAATAGTTTAAAGGTCACCGAAAACTCAATCTGGTTTCTTTCTTCTAAAATGGTCTGTTTCGAAGTGCTTGAAGTCGCTCAATTCTTCCGTAATTTTTTCGACATGTGCCCTTATTTCCTCTTCATTAATATCAACATCAATACCTGAAACTACAATGTCTGCTTTCCCGCTTAACCTGGAGGCCATTTCAGTAAGCTCGTTGATCCTATCGAACGAAATAGGGAGGTCAAATTTTACAGAATCGTCAAGTACAATAAGGTCATGAGGAAATAAGTCAAAATCATGAAGTTCCTCATCTTGGAACATTTCCTTTCGTGAGTTATAGCTTTTTTCAATCGTCTTCTTCTCCCCCGATGTTTCGTCGGTTATTTTGATAGTGATCTTGCCACTGCTTTGAGCACAGGCTTGAAAGCTCAAACTCAGAAATAAAGGTATTAGTAGGAATTTGTTCATGATTGTTGATTTTGATTAAACAATTATACTGCGATTAGAGCTTTCCGGTAGTTAAAAAGAGGTTAATTGATGTTAAAAAACGTTAAAAACCAAACTGGAAGCGTTCTCTGACGTATTTTTGGTAACTCGTGAAGAAACAAACATTCATATGGGTCATCGGATTGATGTCAATTGCACTCCTTGGATTGATTGCGTTTCAGGTCTATTGGATCAAGGAAGCGATTCGACTGGGAGAAGATCGATTTAATCAGGATGTACATGACGCCCTTGAAAGGGTTTCCGTTAGACTGGAGGAGGGCGAAATAGCCGGGAAGACCTTTGAGTTTCTAAGAGCTCAACAGGAAGCGTTCTCCATAGGAACTGACGATTCCATTATAGTTTTGGATGTAAGACGGGACAGGCATTCAGCCGAAAACAATCCTTCACACATAAACCAAAAATTTGATTTTGCTTTCCGACTTAACGAGAAGTTTTTAGAAGATGAATCCTTAAATGAGCTTGTCAAAAATGCGGAGGAGCTCCAGGAAGAAATGGAGAGGCTGAATAAAGAAATCAGTTTTGATATTAAAATCGATAGTGAAAGGGTAAAACAGTTAGCAAGCCCACAAAATTTAAGTATAAAGACCTTTTCCAGCGGAAATAAGCCTCTAATTGAAAAAAAGGAGTTTGTAAGTTCCGTAATTGATAAAATAATTCTGTCCCAGCAACTTGAAGAAAGGATTGATGCCACTAGCATTGACTCCCTAATTACCAACGAACTCAAAAATAAGGGCATTGATATCACATACAGCTTTGCCGTTTTTTCACCTTCGAAGGATACCTTCATTGTTCAGAAACCTCACCATGTCGAAAAGCTTGAAGACTCCGAATATCAGGTAGAACTTTTTCCCAACACACAATTTCAGGAGTCTAGTTTACTAAGTCTGCATTTCCCGAACGAAAGTCAATTTATATT
This sequence comes from Bacteroidota bacterium, assembly GCA_039030555.1. GTDB lineage: Bacteria > Bacteroidota > Bacteroidia > Cytophagales > Cyclobacteriaceae > JBCCDY01. The sequence continues at coordinate 123,363 of JBCCDY010000003.1, read as the reverse complement.
GGAGCGGACATGGTTTACATTGGCATCATCCATTTTCTTCATAGGAGTCATCATCAGTTGTTTTGGTTTTGTACTGCAAGTCGTTATTCGGCAGAAAAAATTGTCAGAGGTTAAGAATGACTTCATCAATAACATGACGCATGAGTTTAAAACACCAATTTCTACGGTAGCACTCGCTACCGAAGCCTTAAGAGATCCTCAAATACAAGGAGAGCAAAAGATGCTGTCGAAATATCTAAAGGTAATTGATGAAGAAAACAAGCGACTAGGCAGCCAGGTAGAAAAAGTTTTACAATTAGCTACCATGGACAAAGAAAGCCTGAAGTTGAAAAAGGATCTTTTTGATCTTCAGAGTGTACTCGAAAAGCAAATTGATCGCATACGTTTGAATATAGAATCCAGAAATGGCAAGATAGAGGAGAAGTTTTTAGCTAAAAATACCCATGTGACCGGAGATGAGCTCCATCTAACAAATGCCATTTTCAACGTGCTCGATAATGCAGTGAAATACACGGAAGAAGAACCCTATATCAGCATTCAAACCAAAAATATTGCTTCAGGGATCATCATCAGCATATCCGACAATGGTATCGGAATAAAAAGTGATGATAAAGAACACATCTTTGATAAGTTCTATAGGGTTCATACAGGCAACCTGCATAATGTAAAGGGGTTCGGATTAGGATTACATTATTCTAAGTCAATCATCAAGGAGCATCACGGAACCATCAAAGTAAAAAGCAATAAGACCTCAGGTTGTAATTTCGAAATATACTTACCTCATGGAAAGCAATAAGCCACAACTTCTGGTTGTGGAAGACGACCAAAACCTGGGAGAAATCTTATCGGAATACCTAGATCTGAAAGGTTATAAAACCACACTTTGCAGAGACGGAGTTGAAGGACTAAAGAGTTTTAAATCAAATTCTTACGACTTCTGCATTTTCGATATCATGATGCCCAAAAAAGATGGCTTTACGCTTGCAAAGGAAGTACGGGAAATCGATGAGCACGTACCCATTGTTTTTCTGACCGCGAAGTCTATGAAAACCGATATCATAGAAGGCTTAAAGCTTGGGGCAGACGACTATCTTACAAAGCCCTTTAGTATGGAAGAGCTTTTACTAAGAATCAACTCCATTAGAAAGAGAGCAGGCCAACAAATACTTCAACCTAAAATACAGAAATACAATATTGGCAAGTTTGAATTCGACGTTCAGGGACAAAATTTAAGCTCTGAGTACAACACCAGAAAACTAACCTCCAAAGAAAGTCAGTTGCTTGAACTGCTTGTTAAAAATGTAAACAGGACTTTAAATAGATCGGAAGCCCTCAAGTTGATCTGGAAGGACGATACCTACTTCAATGCACGTAGTATGGATGTTTACATCACCAAGCTTAGGAAAATTTTAAAAGAAGATTCTGCGTTACAAATCTTGACCATTCATGGACAAGGATTTAGGCTGGTTACAGGACTTGAGGTTGAAAAATAAAGTTCTTTCATGAAAGGAACTTTAATTGTGTCCTTGCATTCTTATGTTCTCCTTTTCTAAATTGGCACCGCAATGCCAAAAAGATAAGTATCAGAATCCGACAATTCCTCGAAGCATAGTGGCTTGGATATCCTTGATATTTTATAAATTATTTCTCTGAAAGATTAAGGTTTCCTTATCGGACAAGAGCATGACGGAGTGATTTAATCTTATCTTTTAGTATTGAATTGAGCTTCATTAGAATATTATGATAGATATTATTCCATCCATTTGGATACAAAACGGAAAATGTGTCAGAATCCGTCAGGGCGATTTTTCAAAAACAGAAGAGTATAAAGAATCACCTATTGATTTCGCTCGCCGGTTCCAGGATCATGGAATAAAGACCGTTCATCTGGTTGATCTGGATGGCGCCAGAAAGGGTTCTCCGGTAAATTATCATGTGCTTGAAGCCATGGCAGCTCATACATCTCTTAATATCGATTTTGCAGGAGGTGCGCAAACCGATGGTGATATCAGTAAAATTTTTGAATATGGTGGCGCTTATGTAACTGCCGCTTCTATCGCGGTTACGAATCCAGAGCTATTTTCGGAGTGGGTAGTGACCTATGGAAGAGAAAAAGTGACGCTAGCTGCTGATAGCCTCAAAGAAAAAGTAGTTTTTAGAGGTTGGCAAAAAAAGTCGGACATGGATCTTTATGATCATATCGATTTCTTTTATTCAAGGGGACTTAAATATGTAAAAACCACTGATATTTCTAAAGATGGAAGCCTGGAAGGGCCTGCATTTAACCTCTATGAAAAGATTTTAAAAAAATTTCCAGATATCGGGTTGCTTGCTAGCGGTGGCGTTCGTGGAATCGATGATATAAAACAACTTAATGAAATGGGATTATTTGGAGTCATTTTCGGTAAAGCCTATTATGAAGGCAAGCTCAAACTAGAAGAGATAGAATCGCTTATTTCATCTTCCAAAGACTAAATGGCTGGTTGAGGATTTAATTGACCAACCTACTATTTTCATTCCGTTAACATCAAAAAAATAATTGTGATGTTGTTAGGTAAAAGGTATTTTCATTGCGATTAAAGCCACTTTAAAAAAGCTCTTATGAGGTTCATCCTAGCAATTTTAATATGCTTCCTGATAAGCAACATCCAGGCACAATTTGGTAAAAAGTTCGGTAAGTTTCTGGAACAAACCGCTGAAGGCATGAAGGAAGACCAGGCTGAACGTGAGAAGGTTGCCTTTGAAAATATGCAACTGAAACAGCTGGTTAAAGATACTACCTATTACAATTTTGCTCTCTCTCAAGCTGAAAAGGTATCGTTCTTCACAAGTAGGGACGATGATCAGAATGTATTTCTTTTCCTGGCAAAGAATTACGAAGATGAAGAGCAGGGTGTTAAGAAACCAAACCTTAAGGCGTATCAGCAAGCATTTGACTTCAATAGATCGGGTGGAACAAGTTTAGTGATCAATAAACAGGCAGCATTATTCAATTTCTCTGAAGCACTCAGACCTTATTTTTCCTCTACAGCATTACTAGGTTTTGTGATGAACCCAGGCTCTCCTCTGGATTCTATTACAGCATATATTCCTGAACCTGTAATGGATACGCTAACGACTCCCGATTACTATGCTATTGCCAAAAGCTTAATCAATTTTGGGATTTTTTATCACTCCGTTGGTCAATATTCATTTGCAGAGCAACTAAATAAATCCACTATAGAGTTTATTAAGTCTCAGATCGGATCTGAAAGCCTTGCACTAGCTTCTGTTTACAACAACATAGCACTTTTGGAACATGAGTTTGGAAACTACACTAAGAGTGAAGAATACCTGATGGCTTCAAAGCAAATTCTGGAAGGCCGAAAAGATGAAATAAAACTTGACCTGGCCATTCTGAATAACAACCTGGCTATGCTTTATCAGGAAGTTGGTCAATACAAAAATGCCTCTACATCTATAAATCAAGCCTTGGAACTGGCATCTGATAAATTGAGTAAGAAAAGTGCAGACTACAGTAAAATCAGGATCAACAAAGCACTCATTCTAAAAGCGCAAAAGATTTATCAAGATGCTGAAAAAGAACTTTTGGCACTTAAAAAATTAAAAGAAGCACGTTTCGGAAGAAAACATCAGGACTATGCAGATATACAGGTCATTCTCTCGGCACTTTATCTGGAGCAGGGCAAAACAGAGCGAGTTGAGGCCTTATTGAAAAATGCATTGGATATTTACGAGAAAAAATTCTCCGTCAACCACCCAACCTACAGTAATACCCTTCTCAATCTGGCCAAATACCAACTGCTTGTCGACGATTACGATGAAGCCCTGAATAATATTTTAAGAAGTGAAGAATTGATACTAGCCAATTACGAAGAGACGCATCCCGATTATTTAAAAAGCCTTGAAAACAAAGCGGTTGTTGAATGGAATATGGGAGATATTCAAAATGCTTCCACCTCTTTCAGGGATTTAAATGAATTGATCCTTGAGCAATTGGTTAAATTTTTCCCTGCAATGAGCGAAAACGAAAAGTCAAAATTCTGGTCAAAAAACCGGCCTTCCATATTAAAATTCTATGCTTTTGCTATGGAGAACCACAAATCTGACGAAACTTTATTAGATGACCTTTATGATTTACAGTTAACAACGAAAGGTATTTTATTCAATACCTCTTCGAAACTCCGGAACAAAATCCTCTCCGGTGATGATGAAGAGCTCAAATCATTGTATTCACAATGGAAAGTACTAAAAGAGGAATTGGGCTATTATTATACTTTATCTAAACGTGATGTCGGGGAAAGAAACATCAACATTGATTCGCTCGAAAAAGCTTCTAATCAATTGGAAAGGGCCCTGAATCAGAAGTCCTCTTTATTCGCTCAAAGTAATTCCATAAACCAAATTACGAGCTCCGATCTAAGCGAAAAATTATCGGCGAATGAGCTTGCCATCGAAATAATTCGGATACCAAAATTCAAGAAAAGATTTGAAGATCAGGTGATTTATGGTGCCTTAATTTTAGATCAATCTGGGCGCAAAAAATTGGCTGTGATAGAAAATGGAAATGATCTGGAAGGGAAATTATCATCTTATTATAAAAGGTCAATCCAGTATAAAGTTGATGATAACATATCTTATGATAATTACTGGAAGCCAATAGAACCCTTAATTACCGATGGTGCCAGAATTTTCATTTCCTCCGATGGAATTTATAATCAAATCAACCTAAACACCTTAAAAACCGATGAAGGATCATTTCTAAGTGAAAAGTATCAATTCGTCAACTTAACCAGCACTCGTGATATAGATAAAATAGCCTTGCTCAAAAAAGGGAAAGCTTCGGACTTGCTCATGTTCGGATATCCTGATTTCGGCAACTCAGGCAGCATAGCTGAGCTTCCAGGCACAAAAGTCGAGTTGGAAAAAATAGGAGGTTTGGCCAAAAGAAATGGATTGAATGTGTCTCAGTTTACGGAAAAACAGGCTAGCGAATCTGTTTTAAAGGAGAAAGTGAATAATCCTGATGTTCTTCATATTGCGACCCATGGGTATTTTCTAAATGATTTGCCGGAAGGAGAAGACGTAGTTTATGGGGTTGAAATAAGTAAAGCTAAAGAAAACCCACTATTAAGATCCGGGCTAATGCTGGCCAATGCTGAATCAACAGTTGAAAATCTGAATGTCAGAGAAGTAAGCACTTCAGATAATGGCATACTCACGGCCTATGAAGCTATGAATCTTGACCTCAACGATACCGAAATGGTTGTTTTAAGTGCATGCGAAACAGGCTTAGGTGAATCAAAATCGGGTGAGGGTGTGTACGGGCTCCAAAGGGCTTTTCAAATTGCGGGAGCGTCAACCATTATGATGAGTCTCTGGAAAGTGGACGACGCAGCTACCCAGAAATTAATGACGAATTTCTATTCAAAATGGATATCTACTGGCGATAAATTGGAATCTTTTCTGTATGCACAAAACATACTTAAAGAGGAGTACAAAGAACCATTTTACTGGGGAGCTTTTATCCTAATGAATTAGAGATAGTCCTGAATTTTAAATTTTCCGATTACATATTGAATGAAATTAAATGAAAGTGTAGACACACTTTCTTCGGAATCATCCTCTTCTACAATGGAATTATTAATATGATTTAGCAAGAGCGGCCCACGCTTTAGATTTCTAAAGGCACTATCTTGTTCTATTTCCGGAGAAGATCCACCAATTTCAGTAGATTCGAGTGTCTCGTAGGGTTTTTGAACAAGTCCAATCGCATTTGCGTCTAATGCGAAAGAGAAAAAAAGTAGAGTACAAACTGTCAGGAATTTTTTGGAATCAATAATTAAATCCAAAGTCGTTCATTTTTAATTTATGTCAGAACTTTAAATTTAATAAAAAGTTCACAGATATTAATTATTTCAACTCAATAAGCTTGTCGCCCAGTTTACTTGCCCAATAAAATTTCTTCATGAACCAAAATGACCAAATACTAAGTTTCAGTAATCTTCATCTTATAATAAAAGGTCGATCAGTTCAAAGCGGGGAAGATTTACCTATCAACGAAATCTTCATTGATAGCCGAAAACCTATAATAGCTTATGGATCTACTTTCATTGCCTTAAAAGGTAATCGCCATGATGGTCACGACTATTTGCAAAGCCTTTATAATCAGGGCATTCGAAATTTCATTATTCAGTCAGAATCCAAACAAGAAGGATTATCCGAAGCCAATATTTTTCGTGTATACGATACAGGCTCTGCTCTTCAAGAGCTTGCAAGATGGAAGCGAGGCCATTTTTCATCAAGCCTGAAAGAGGTTGTTGCAATAACCGGAAGTAACGGGAAAACAATTATTAAAGAATGGCTGAGCATCATACTTGAAAGTAAATATAGCGTCGTGAAAAATCCTGGGAGTTATAATTCTCAGGTCGGAGTACCTTTATCCGTTTGGAAGATTGATTCAGAGCATAATTTCGGAATCTTCGAAGCTGGTATTTCTAAAACCGGCGAAATGGAGAAGCTTGAAAAGATCATTCAGCCTACCATCGGCATTTTTACGAATATCGGACCCGCCCATGATCAGGGATTCAGTAGCAGATTAGAAAAAGCAGAAGAAAAATCTATGCTCTTCAAAAACTGCAATACCGTTATTTACCCTTCCGAATACAGGGAAATAAATACCGCCCTGAACGAGTTAGCAAAATCAAATCAGACTCAACTTTTGGATTGGTCTACTCATGAGAATTCTACATTTCAGTTATTAGAAAAAGATAAAAATCTGATTTCTGTAAAGTATGAAGATAAAATTTTCGAATTCTCCCCTCCTTTTTCCGATTCAGCCTCTTTAGAAAATCTTATCCATTGCATTTGCACGCTTCTATTTCTCGGTTTCAATGAAAAGACCATTTCAGAAGGGTTTCTACTGCTTGAACCCGTAAAAATGAGACTTCAGCTCAAGAGAGCTAAAAACAATAATTACATAATCGATGATACTTACAATAATGATCTTTCTGCACTGGAGATTGCATTGGATTTTTTAATCAGTCAAAAACAGAAAAGAGTTCATAGAGTAATTCTATCTGATATCCTACAATCTTCTGAATCAGATGAAAAGCTTTACAAAAAGATCAGCGATCTACTAGAGTCAAAAAGAATTGATTGTTTCATCGGTATTGGAGAGTCTTTAAGTAGAAATAAGGATTTATTTTCAACCCCCTCAGAATTCTTTAATGCAACAGATGACTTTCTAAAACAGCTTGATCATACGGAATTCACCGATGAAGTGATACTGATTAAAGGCGCAAGAAATTTCCGTTTCGAAAAAATAGTTGACGCCCTTCAAGATAAAACACATGATACTGAACTGATCATTAATCTTTCTGCGCTCACTCATAATCTGAATTTTTATAGGTCACAGATCGATCAGAAAACAAAAATCATGGTGATGGTGAAAGCTTTTGCTTATGGTTCAGGGAGTCTGGAAGTAGCTAATCTGCTTCAATATCATAAAGTAGATTACCTGGCAGTAGCCTATACCGATGAAGCTGTGTTTTTGAGACAGAACGGCATCCATTTGCCCATAATGGTTATGAATTCCCATGAAGACCAATTTGGACTTATGAAAAGGTATCAGCTTGAGCCTGAAATATTCAGTTTTAAGATGCTGAATACTTTGATCGACTTTTCAAAGGAAAACGGACCCCTGAATTTCCATCTGAAGATTGATAGCGGAATGAATAGGTTAGGTTTTTTGGAAAGTGAAATTGATGAGCTATGTGAATTATTGAAAGCCGACAGTCAAGACCTCAAGGTCAAAACGATTTTTACCCACCTAGCGGCTTCCGACGATGTAGCTGAAAATGATTTCTCCAAATCACAGGTCGAGCTCTTTTTGAGACTGTCTGAAAAAATTGAAGCTACTTTGGGATATCGGATAATAAAACATGCCTTGAATTCACCCGGTATTATTCAGCTTCCGGATTATCATTTGGATATGGTACGTTTGGGCATAGGGCTTTATGGCATAGATACAACCGGAAAAAGACAAAATCACTTACAGCCTATTGGAACGCTGAAATCAAGAATAGCACAAGTGAAGAACGTTAAGGCCGGACAGACAGTTGGCTACTCACGAATGGGTAAGGTGAATGTAGATAAAACAATAGCGGTAGTTAATATTGGATATGCCGATGGCTATGACCGAAGGTTTTCGAACGGTGTTGGAAAAATGATGATTAAAGGCAAGTCAGCTCCTGTTATTGGAAATATTTGTATGGACATGACGATGATTGACGTTACTAACATCGACGTAGAAGAAGACGATGAGGTAATTATTTTTAGCCCTGATTTCTCAATTCTCAATCATGCGAAAGAAATAGGAACAATACCTTACGAATTACTAACCAATGTAGGTCAGCGTATTAAACGTGTTTTCGTAAATGAGTAAAGCTTGATTACTCCTTAGGTTAACAAGCTCCTAAGTTCTGCTTGAGATCAAAATCACCCAAATCTTTCAAAGAAGATTCCGGCTTTTCAGAATCTTCCTCCTTCGATTTTTCTGCTTTGATTTTATCCTCCAGCTCCTTAAGCTTTTTCTTTTTTTCTGCTTCCGTCATTTCCGAATTTACAAAATATATTGGCTTAGATCTTTGTCCTCAATTACGTTTTGAAGTTTATGAATAACAAATAGCCTTAGTTAAGCAGATTTCGCACAATCTCGATTTAATCTTCATTATGTAATTATATCAAAACATTATAAAGCTAATAACTCCATCATGAAGAGTATTGTAGACTAACGATATCTATTTATTAACTTGTTATAGTTAAAGCAGTCAATTCTAAAAGCTTTGATGATGGAAAGATATCTCTATATTATTTTTTTTGTATTCCTGCCATTCAATACGTCTTTATCACAGACTTCAACAATAATAGATAGTTTAAAGAGCCAGCTTAAAATAGCAAATGAAGAAGAAAAAGTGGGTATTTTGAATGAAATAGGCTGGCAATACAAGTACTCAGATATAGATAAATCTAAGGAATATGTCTTGATGGGCTTGCAAATGTCAGAGGAGCTGGGTCTTGATCATAAAAAAGCAACGGCATACCGTAATCTGGGTGCCATATACCTATTAACGGGTGTCTATGATAGTGCAATTCTTAGTTATGAAGTGGCGCTGAACCTATTTAAAGAGTTAGAAGATGCTAAAAGCACCGCCAAGGTCCTGAACGATATGAGTGTAACCTATTATAGAACTGGTGATTTGGATAAAGTATTAGAATGTAGCCAGGAGGCCCAAAGTATCTATGAAAAAACTGATTATTTGGAAGGTCAGCCTGCTGCTTTGATGAACATTGGAAATGTTTATCGGAATCGAGGAGACTATGCCACCGCTCTTGAATACTATTTAAAGTCACTTAAAATAAGTGAAAAAGCACACATCACATCGGGTATGGTGATGGTAGTAAACAATCTTGGGATTACTTACGAATCAGAGGGAAAACTGGATAAAGCCCTTGAGTATTATCTACGAGGACTAGAATTATCGGAAGAGCTTGGTAATAAACGTTTTGAATCGGTCTATTTAGCCAATATAGCCGACGTATATAAGCAAAAGCAAGAATGGGAAAAATCCTTAGAATTTCATGAAAGGTCATTATCCCTGGCCAAAGAATTGGATGATCTGGAAGGAATAGCGTTCTCTTTAATGAGTATAGGAACGCTCAATGAATCTTTGGAAAATTACGAAAAAGCCATTTTATTCATTAGAGATGCTTTACACCTTTCTGATAGTATTGGGTTATTCAGTAGCAAAATCCATTCGCAGAATATTCTTTCTCAAATCTATAGAAAGGTTGGGAGAATTGATAAAGCCTTGGACGCAGCAAACCAAGCGCTTGAAGGAGCAGAACTACTAGGCTACCCAGAAAGAGCAAAAGCAGCACATCATAACCTTTCAGAAGCCTATGCGATAGCTGAAAATTTTGAGAGAGCTTACACCCATTACCTAAGCTTTACTTATATAAAAGACTCCATCTTCAACGAAAACAAAACCTCACAGTTAAATGAGCTTCGAACTAAGTATGAATCCGAAAAAAAGGAACAACAAATTGCAAAGCTGGAACTAGAAAAAGCCAATGCCGGAATCAAGAGAAATGGACTTATAGCCGGACTTGTTGCTTTGTTTGTAATTAGCCTGATCTCAGTGAGCTGGTTAAGGTACCGAATGAGAAAAAATAGACAATTGAGAGAACAGGAAATTAGGTTGTCGCAAGAAAAAATAAAATATTATAAAACAGAGTTGAAACAGTTCACCCGAAATATGGTCATGAAAAATGCCAGGATAGCTGGCTTGAACGAAGAGCTGGAAAAAGTAAAGGAAGAGATTTCGTTTAATTGTCCATCTTATAATGGTCAAATTGACAAATTAATGCAATCAACAATTCTAACGGATGACGAATGGGTTGAATTCAAGCTACTTTTTGAGCAAGTAAACCAGGGTTTTTTTGGCAATCTTCGTACTAAACATCCAGATCTTTCCATTGCTGAAATTCGCTTGGCAGCCCTTCTAAAATTGAATTTGAATACACATGAGATAGCCAATATGCTCGGAATATCTTCCGAAAGTGTGAATAAGTCTCGATATCGTTTACGCAAAAAACTGGCCCTCCAAAAAGAAGCCAACCTTGAAGAATTTATTATGAAGGTTTAGGGGGTTGGATTATTAGGGCATTGGGATATTAGGTGTTTGGGTTGTTGGCTATTTAGCATTTTGCTATTTGGCTTTTGGCTACTAGCATTCAGCGCTCAGAAGTTTGTATTGAAAGCTAAGAGTTGATCGCTGACAACTGAACGCTATTCGTCATTCTTGATTTTTAATTGTTGAGTTTTAGCTTTTGAAACTCAGCACCCAGAAAGTTGCTCTGAAAGCTAAGTACTGACAACTGAATGCAGTTCTTAATTGCTCACTATCCGCCATTTACAAACTTGTCCATAGTTTTGTCCATAGCCTAAATCGGGCTTTTCAGCTTTTTCTTTCCAGATTCAATTATGCGAAAGCTGAAAAAAATAGATATCGTTCAAATTGGAGTAACTCTTCTCTTTGCCTTGTTGATCAGCTATCTTTTTATGTTCTATCAGCACCAAATCGCACAGCTCGATAAAAAGATATTAGAAATAGGAATAACAGATAAAAAGTGAAGGTTCTACTAACCATATCGCTGGTATTGATTTACTCCCTTCTGAAAAGTCAGGACTTAGAAAGCGTAAGAAATGAAGACCCCATTAAAGTCTCTGGTTCGTTTTCATTAGGCACAAATTATTATTGCGCATCGGGAATTGAAGATCGCTTCGACCCTTTTATTTGGACGACTTCCGGCAATATAAACCTAAATGTATACGGGGTTTTACTTCCGTTTTCGTTTTTATACAGCTCCCAAAACACTTCCGTTCGCCAGCCATTTAATCGTTTTGGGGTAACTCCATATTATAAGTGGGTGAAGCTTTATCTGGGATACACTACCATGAATTTCTCGCCTTTTACCTTTAACGGGAATTCTTTTTTAGGCGCAGGAGTGGAACTTCGTCCTGAAAATAAAATCCGGTTTTCAGCTGTTTATGGAAGGCTTCGAAGAGCTGTTGAAAGCAACTTTGTCTCCTCATTCATCATTCCAACCTACCGTCGAAGTGGATTCGGATTCAAAATAGGTTACGGTGATGATGCAAGCTATGTCGATTTGGTCATGTTCCGCGCTTATGATGATGAAAATTCCATCCAGGTAGAAGACAGTCTGAACATTAACCCACAAGAAAACCTGGTTCTCGGAATTGATAGCCGTTATCAAATTACCAGGAGGTTGAGTGTAGCTTTCGAAATTGCTACGAGCGCTATAAACCGAGATAGAAACGCTGAACCTACCACTTTAACTACCAGACGCATTTTCAACGATCTGGGTGGCCTGTTCAGGGCCAATGTGAGCAGCGAATTTTACGACGCCATCCAGGCAAAGGCCAATTATCAGCTTGAAAAAATGGATTTTGAAGTTAACTACAAAAGAATCGATCCTGGCTATGAAACGCTAAGCACCTATTTTTTCAATAATGACCGTGAGGAAGTTGCCTTCAATATTGGGATGAATTTATTCAAAGACAAAGTGTACGCACGAGGAGGGTTCGGAAGGCAAAGAAATAACCTTGAAGGAGATGAGTCGACCACTCTTGTACGACTGGCTGGAAATGCAAGCGTGAACGTAAACGTGAACGACCGTCTCAACTTCGGGCTCAATTATTCAAGCTTTTCTTCCACAGTAGAATATCTGGTGGATGAATTCCAGGCCGATTCTTTAAACTATGTTCAGGTAAGTGATAATTATGGGGCCATAGTAAATTACTCTGTTCGCTCCGGCGATTTGAATCATTCGTTTTCTTTGAACGCTAATTATCAAACCCAAAATATCGATGCTCAAATTGAAAATGCAGGCTTGAATAACTCAGGGCTTTGGAACCTCAACAGCAGTTACAACCTGAATATCCTTCCGATTAAACTAAGATTTAACCTGGGCTTGAACTTTAACTCGAACGATATTTCAGGAATCAATTCCGAACGTTATGGCTTAAACGCAGGCGTTTCAAAAAATCTCTTAAAAAATAAACTTCAACTGCGGCTTACTGCAGGAGGCTACAATTCGATTAGAGACGGGAATTCTGAGAATTTCACAACCAACTCAGGCATTAGCGGAACCTTCAGGTTCGATAAACACCATTCCATCGATTCTCGGATCGCTTTGATTACCAGGAACAACAATGATAGTGAAAGCATGTCACCATCATTTCAAGAGTACAGGGGACAAATCAATTACAGGTATCGATTTTAAACTATGGAAGCCATGCAACATAAGCTAATCACTAACCTGCTAAAGCCAGGTGTAACTTCACCAAAAAAGGGGTTTAGAATAATAGCCCTCCTTTTATTCTTTTTGATATCTTTTATCTCTTTCGCCCAGCGTTTTCCTGTAACTACCAACATTCAATTAATCCCTCCATTCTCTACCAACTTGGAAGATTATGCTTCCGCTGGTACCGATAAATTATTTGTTACAGCCACGTTCAACGATTTCAGTGTTCCTTCTTTTAATGTAAAACTCCAATTCACGCTCACAAATGGAAACATCAGTTTGGAAACCAATCCGAATGCTGTATTTCCACCGATCAACTTAATTCCGGGGCAAACAGAACAGTTTTCAGGACTTGATCTGATTGATTATTTCAACTATAATAATATGATTATTTCAGGCATTAGCCTGGATAGAATCATCGAAAATGGCCTTCCCGAAGGAATTTATCAATTTGAAGTACAGGTACTCGATTTTAATTCTGGAACCCCGATTTCAAATGAAGCTTTCTCCAACGCTACAGTCATTTTGAACGATCCACCGCAAATTACCTTTCCGCAGTGTGGCTCCAGAATTTTAGATATTGAACCTCAAAATATTGCCTTTCAATGGCTACCTCTGCATTTAGGCTCCCCAAATAGTGCTTTTTCTACAGAATATGATATCATTTTAACCGAAGTACCCGAGGGTTTGAACCCCGAAGAAGCCGTTCGCTCGGGACTACCCATCTTTGAAACGACAACCAACATCAATAATTTTCTCTACGATCCTGCTTCCCCTCTTCTGGAAAATGGTAAAACCTACGCTTACCGGGTAAGGGCCAGGGATTCCGAAAATCTTGGCCTGTTTAAAAACGATGGTTTCAGCGACGTATGTTGGTTTACTTTCGGTTTCAGTACGGGAGGAGAAATAGCCATTTCTTCCCCTGAAAACAATGCTTTAGTAAGTGGAAGGTCGAGGTTGAACTTTTCATGGGCAGCACCGGATAATTTGGAAAATGGCCAGCCCCATCACTACGAAATTAAACTGGTACAAATTGAAGAGGGTGAAAACCCCGAATTGGCATTGGAAAGCGGAGATAGCTATTTTGAAAGGAGTTTTCCTGAAACCATTAACTCGTTCGGAAGTAGTTTCACCCTTCCTGTTGAACTCGAAAGTGAAACAAGTTATGTCTGGCTGGTAAAAGCTTATTCAAAAGATATTGAAGTAGCAGCTTCCGAGCCTTTTGTGATCAATTCAGCCCCAAAAATCTCCTCTTTCATTGCCGGGTTGCACGAAGTTGAAATCATTTCACTTAATAATGAGGATTTCAACAATCTTTCTGGTAAAGGCTTGCTTCAGCTTGAAGAAAACGGAACTGAATATGAAGTCAATTTCAATGGCTTAAAATTGATATCGTCAGCGGGCCGCCTGGTGCTTTCTCGTGGTGAAATTATTTATGAATTACCCGATGAGTTTCCGGACATTTCACTTACTCCGGAAATCGATAAGAATGGAACAGCCACGTTTTATCCTAATAAGATCAGGCTGAACAAGAACAGACTGGAAATTAATGGAATGGTGGAATGGCCCTTTCACCTCCCAAATAAAAATGGCGAGCCTATTTTCATCCGTTCCGATTCGATTTGGGTTAATTACGATGCATTTAAACTCAATGGCTCAGGCAGATTAAGCAATCAGAATCGTTTTGAACTACTGCAACCCTTTGATTTTGAATTAAACTTAAATACAGAATCCGATTTTTATATCACTAATAATTTCTATAAGCAGCGGTTTTTCGGTGAAGTAATCATGCCCGAAAATGTAGTTACAGCATCGAATGCGGCCGTAAATTATAGTTTCAAAAACTGGAATCAACTATTTTATAATCAGGTTGATTTGAGGCTTGAGAATGAGCGAATTTCTTTAACGAAAGAAACTAACATCAGCCTATTACCCAAATCTGCTTTTCTGGACTTTTCATTCGAACGTTCCGGAGGGTCTTTGGCGAACGAACCCGAATGGGTTGGGTTGAATTTCGAGCAGTACGAAATCCAATTCGGTCAAAATATTGATGATGAACAGCTCAGCCTTCAAAAAGCATTCTCTCAAAGTTTTACTCAGAATACCGTACCCGATCAAAAAGGATGGATAACCAATGGTGGACTTCAGTTTTATTTGAAAAGTAATTTTGAAGCGAATGAAAGCAGCCTTTCGTATTTCAACACCTTTTTAGGAAATCTAAGGCAAATCCTCATTGACATAGAAAATAGTGAAGTCTCCGAAGGGTATTTTAAAGGGTTTGTAAACATTCCTGTAATTAGTAGCGATGAGCGTTTTTTCTATACTTTACCCCTCACTTCTGATGGCTTTGAAGTGGGATATCTTGATGAAACGCTTGAAGAACGCAGCTTTGTGTTCAACCGGTACGGCGGAGAAAACAGGGTTGATGTAACCATTCTTAGGGCTGTTTTTGAAGAAAATGAACGGCTTACGCTATCTGTAGATTTGGAAATTCCATACATCGGTGTGCTTATGAGTTCGGTGGAAGATTTCAGAGTTTATGGGGATTACCACATCGGTTTTGGAAAACGAGGGGGTTCACTTGCCCTAAATGAACATGTGGAGGGGGAATATGATGGCTATGAGATTATTCTCGATGAAGTTGCGGCTTCGTTCAGCAACAGAAGTTATGCGTTTAGCTATTCAGCTACCATGCCTTTGGGAGAAGAATTTAACGGTGACGGAGGGCCGCCAAGAATCAATATCCATAGTGTGGAAGCCGTTGGTGAACTCCCGGAAAATACCACTGCTTCTGCAGTTCCTATACGGCCGGAAATACCTGCCCCAAAGCCTAATTCTGGCGAAAACGAAACCTTAAAGTTTGATTCATTGGTGGTTAGTGCCACATCTGCCATTGCAGATTTCAACGGCTACCTCATTATGACCAAAAACGATCCGAAGTGGGGAACATCGCTCCAGGGAGGAGTAAACGGAAAGCTAAAAATCCCTACAGAAGTCGGGCTTGGAGCCAACCTGATTCTCGGTGATAAAGGCCCTACAAAATACTGGTATGTTGACGCTTACTTCGTAGATGAAACTGGCCTTGGAATACCAATTTTCAATATTTTCAACCTGGTAGCAATGGAAGGTAGAATTTACCGCCACATGTCCATTGATGAGGAACAACCCGTGAAAAACAATCGTCCGAACCTGATCATAAATCCTGATGTGGAATTCGGGGCGGGGATTTACATTCAAATGATCGATCCGGAAGGGGGACAAAAGTTTAAAATTGATGCAGGGGCCGAAGTACTGGTTGAAAAATCAGGATTCAATATCGCTATGAAAGGCGACCTTTCCGCATTAAATACACAGGGAAGAACGCCTGGTGCCGGAGCTGCCATTAAAAAGAAAATTGCAAAAGCAGCGGCTGAGGAAGCGGCTAGAAAGGCCGCTTCCGAATTGGTGAAAAATATTGACCTTGAAGTCCCGATCGGCGATTTAACTTTCGGGATTCAAGCCAATGACCAAACGGCCGGAGTGTCATTCGATGCAGGTCAGGTAAACGCCAGTTTTTCGGGCGATCTCTCTTCCGTTCCAAATATGTCTGTAAATGCCGGTTTTGGATCCAATGATATTTCGTTGAGCGGTAATGCCAATGGGGAATCCTTACTGAACCTTGTAAACGGCAGCAATTCATTTGAACTGAACATCGGGGGAACGCAAAGTGGCAGCCTTAATTTCAACTTCGATCAGCTGAGCCTAGAGTCATCATTCGATCGCCAGTTGGGAAGTGCCGGCTTCGATTTGGCTTATGAAAAAAAGAGGGTAAACCTGGAAGGAAATACCAAAGAAGGAACCGGTCGGCTTGAGCTTCAATACGACGAAAGTAAGCGAATGTTGGTGGAAGGTGATAAGGCCGGAAAAGGAGCTTTCGAGTTTGAATTCGATAATTATTTTGTTTCATTCAACGCCAATAAAAGCGAAGGTTTAGCCAATTTCAATTATCAAGACGATCAAAACCGATTCCTATCTTCTTTGAACACCAAGGAAGGTTCTACAGCCTTAGCACTTGACGCCCAGGGTAAAACATTGGAAGTGCAGGCCAGCAAATCGGGAAGTGGTTTGTTCCGCTTTTCCGATGAAAATACCTTTTTCAATATTGAAGGAAATAAAGAAACGGCTTCCGGTAGCGCAGAGTTAATTTTCAATTCTGATAATCGAATTTTTGCCGGGCTCAACGAGCAGAAAACAGGCTCTTTCGAACTTGAATTGGAAGGAACATTATTAGCCCTTCAAGCCAACCCATCTCAAAAATCAACCTTTTTTAGGTTAGAAAATGGACAGGGAAGTAAACTTCATTCTGCATTTAACCAAAGTAATGGAAAAGGAAAATTTGTGCTTGCTCAGGGAGCCGATAGTATTTCAACTGAAATAATGGTCGATAGCTCCAGATTTACACTGGCTTACCAGGGAAACTTGATTGATGCTTCCAGTCAAGCTGCTGAAAGTAAATTTTTGCTTTCCAATGGGGAACATAAAATAGGTCTGATAGTCAATAAAAATACCAATTTTAGTTCGTTGGAAATTCAGCCGAATACAAATGATCGATTATTTATTTCAGCTGATCCGGACACTAATTCGGGCGAAATAGAAAGTAAATTTGGAGAGTTGGAATTTGCAGTTTCTGCATCTACTGAAGCTGTAACCTTTACGCTTAGTCAATCGGATTTGGAAATTGCGGCCAATGTTTCATCCTCGTCAAATTCTTCATTGAAACTTGAAAAAGAAGATTTTTCATTGGGTTTTGAAACGAGTTCTTCTTTTAATAATACAGCTTTTGAGCTTCAAAAAGGCAGCATGGCCATTTCAGTGAGCTCTGAAAATTTAGTGAGCATAAATTCAGGGAATACAAACCTTTCGCTTGATGCCAGCTCTTTCGGCAACTCCATAAGATTATTGGAAGGAAATGAGTTAAAAGAGCTTCCGCTAAACGAAAACGGATATGGAGAACTTCAATTTGAATCGGGAGAAATGGAGGTAGGCCTAATCGTTTCAGGATCATCGGCCGATTTGACTATTGGATCGAACGGCACGACATTCCAAATTACTTTGGGCAACAATAACCAACGTTCCGTAAGTTACATGAACAACGGACAAACATTTTCACTGGCTCGTGAAAGTGATTCTTATCAACTATCGGTTAATGATTATTCCGTTTCCTACTTTTCTGATAATTCCCTTCGTTTTAGACATTCAAATGGCAATGAACTTTCAGTTTCTAAAGATGCTTTGGGGATAACTTATTCAAACCATACAGCTGATTTAAACCTCAGCGAGCAGGTACTTACTTATAACGATGGTCAAAAAAATGTAACTCTGGGTTCAAGCGGTTTTCAGTTTAATGATGGAGACCATACACTTGAAATTAATTCAGACAAAACAGCTCGTCTGACAAAAGGCAGTAATGAACTACTGGTTTCAACAGAAGGGCTTTCTGCTGTTTATGGAAATTACCAGGTCGTCCTGAATTCCGATAAAAGCTTTTCGGCTACCGATGGAAAAAACAGTATTGAAGCTAATAATCAACTGTTAAAGCTAATTTCTGGCGATAAATCAGCCAGTTTGAACCTGACCTCAGGCGAGCCATCATTATCACTTACTTCCAACGAAACTGAAGTTCTATTCTCAAAAGACCAATTCAGTTTCGCCCAGGCCGATAAGCAAATTCAACTCGGTGGAGCATCGTACCTCAATTTTCAATTGGGCAAAAAGAAATTAAACGTAGCTGAAGGTCAAATTTCATTTGAAGAAGGAGAACAATTATTGGCTTATGGGGGTGAAAATTTTGTAGAAGTACGAGATGGAAGCAATTCGCTAAAAGTGACAGAAGAGAAATCATTGGTGCTGAGCGATGGCTCCAAAGTCATCCAACTAAATAGGGACCGGTCAGCTGAGTTCCAGGAAGGAGAACAGCGTTTGAAGCTTGGAGGAGAAGATGAGTTCATAGCCTTTACCGATGGCTCCGTTTCATTAGGTGTAAATATCTCCGGAAGGGAGCAATACGGAATCGAGGTATCTCACTCCGGAAATACGTTGGGGTTAAGCACTAAAAAATTCAAGGAAGCGACGCTTTCAATAGAGTCTCCTTATGTAAACCTTTCCTTAACAGGCGATGCCAGTAAAAATATCTCATCGAGCTTAAGTAAAGAGCAATACAATGTAACTCTGAAGGGCGGAAAGCAAGGAGCAAGCATTGAAGGTATCGAGAGTTTGATTTCGGCGGAACAATTGGCAACAATAAACGGTGTGGGTGGAGAAGCCGAAATAGAATACGGCGAAGATGTCCAACGCGTCGAAATGCAAGGGCCGCTTTACATTGGAAGCATAACCGAAGATGCTGACGGTAGAATAAAAGGCAACGCAGAGTTTTCTTACAATAGCTCTGAATCTCATTTTATCGCTAATGGAGCTGTTTCCTCCACCGTTCCGCCCTGTTTGGGGGCTTGGGTAGCCATTGATGCCAAACCAGGTGACTGGAGCCTGGATATTGGTAACAGGGAACGAAAGATTTGGGTAAAACCGCTTTGCACCGGTTTTGAAGGTAGCGGCTGGCTGCACCTTTCCGATAGTGATTTTGGATTGGGAGTTAACTTCAAATGGGGTGGAGCTGGAAGTGCGAAAGTTGGAGATGATAAAATAGGTGCAAGAATAAATGCTGAAGCTTCTGCCAGCCTGGGCTTTGAGATTGAGGCTAGAATTAAGCCCAGGTTTGCTTTACAACAGGCAGGAATCTGGGCTAATGCACGCGCAAGTCTCGGAGTAGAATACTGGGCTCCTTTAATCCGCGGAGAAATTACACTTTTTAGGGCCGAATTAGATGGACGGCTAACAGCATATTTTGAAAATAGAACAAGAATTACCGGTGAGTTATCTGGTGAGATAGAAATTGTAAAAGTGATTAAAGCCGATTTTGAAACCAAATTCGATAAGACTTTTTAGAAATGGAGAATTACAGAATGCATATTTATTCAACATATCCAAGTCTTTCAGAAAAGTATTTCGGTTTTACTACAAGCTGCCCTCCTTCTACAGGAGGTGCCGTCCCGAGAAATCGGGAGACGGAGGAGGAAAGTTCTATCGGCAAGGTTAAAAAATTAGTATTCACCCTCTTGTTAATTCTAACAGCCAATCTTCTCCTTGCCCAACAAGGAAAAGTATTTGTTTCCAACAATTACCGAAATACCAACAGTTCTGCAATTGCGGTAAAGTGGTTCGATGAGAACGTGTATTACCCCGAAGGTTTTAATGTATACCGGAGAAATGATGGTCAGGCTGATTGGCAAAAACTTACCGATCAACCTATTCAAGTTGGAAGGAATGAAGCTTATCTACAAGAAAATAACGAACAGGCTTACGGTATGCTTCAAATGATAAAAAATACCGATTATGAAGAATTTAAAAGTGGTTTCACAAAAGGAATAGCTGCTCTTTTTGCTATTAAAGACCCTGAATTTGCAGAAGCCCTTGGTATTTTATTTTATGATGAAACTGCCCAAAATAACTTATCCTATCAGTACCAGGTCAACAGAATTCAGGAGGGAAAAGAAACAGAAGTTGGGGTTTCGGAGCTTATAACCTCTTCAGAATACACAGCTAAAACAGCTCCTCATAAAATTGAAATTTCAAGAAAACCTGGCGCAAACGAATTAAACTGGCCTCCAAACACAGAGCGCTATTTTGCCTTTAACATTTACAGGAAAACCGGGGGACAAAATGACTGGGTTAAAATTACTGACCAGCCACAAGCCATTCAGGAAATTACAGATGAAAATGGGAAAAGAGGTTATCCAAACCCGTTATTCGAAGACCGAAATGTGACTGATAGTATTTCCTATGAATATCAAGTAACCACGATCGATTACTTCGGACAGGAAAGTGACCGATCAGCCATCATTTTTGCTGAAGCAGTTGATTTTGAAGCACCTTTCCCACCCATCAACCTAACAGCCAAAGCCGATACGTTTAAAGTCCAACTCAGCTGGCGTGTTCAGAGTTCAAAAGATTTGTACGGGTTCAATATTTATCGATCGCTCACTTCAAATGGCGAATGGGTCAAATTAAATAATGCGCCCTTGAACAAATCATCTGATTCGTTTTCAGATGATTTTGGAAGGCCTGGAGGGGCCTACTATTGGGTAGCTTCAACGGATGAAGCCGGAAACGAAAATGTAGCAAGAATTTATGTGGAAGTACGCGATATCATTGCTCCCGAGCCTCCAGTAGGCTTAGCAGCAGAAATAGATACTGGATTAGTAAGATTAACTTGGAACCCTAGTTCCGATAGTGACCTGATGGGCTATGTGATATTCCGAGGCGTCAAAAAAAGTGATGGAAATATTAGTTCAATGATTTTATTAAATGACGTTTTTTTAATGGAGTCAATCTTTATTGACGAACTTCCAAAAAACACATCCAGTGAGTTCGTATACGCCGTTTCTGCAGTCGATACTTCTTTTAACTACAGCATGAAATCCGCTGTTGTTGAGGCTACTTTGCCCGATGTAACAGCTCCTGTCAAACCAATAATAAAAAAGGTGCTTTCGATTACCGAAGGACTGCAAATCGAGTGGATACCCAATGTAGGAAAAGACCTAAAGGGCTATGACTTATACCGCTCTGAAAATGAAACGGAATTTATAAAATTGAATTCCGAATTGCTTGAAACCTCTATTCTCCATTTTTTCGACTCAAATGTTTTGAATGGAGTAAAATACGGTTATTACCTCGTTGCGAAAGATGAGGCAGGAAATCGATCGGAGCCCTCAAATACTTTTTCAAAACGATACCTGAAAACAAGTGGGAAACAACCACTAAACGGCCTTTCCATAATTTTTCAGCAAGAAAATAAATGTACCGAATTGTGTTGGGAACCAGTGAACAGCCCATTTATAAAAGGCTATATTATTTATAGAGGCGAAGGCAGGTCATCGCTGAAACCTATTTCCAGCCTTCAACAAGAAACAACATTCATCGATGAAATAAACACCACAAAAGGTAAAGTCCGATACCAGGTGAAAGCCTATTCCGAGCAGGGTATCATTGCCGAATCGAATATTGAAATACTGAATTTAGACTCCAATAATTTTGAAAACTAGTGTCATGAAAAAGATCATTTATCTCCTTTTTTTATCGTTTTTATCGAATGAGTTCTTTGCTCAAACGGTCATTGGTTATAGCGGTTCCGGATTGGCTCCTAATCGATCGGCCATGCTGGAAATACGGGTGGATGCTGCCAATGGCTTCAGGGGATTTTTAATGCCCAGGTTAACGACCGATCAAATTGGAAGTAATCTGCTGGATACTATTAGAAATTACCCGGAGGACTTTGAGGCTACAGCCGGACTTTTAGTCTTCAATTCTCAGGTTAGAAATTTCCGCTATTTCGATCCAATACTGGATTCCTTTATACGCCTAAACCCATGGCAGGATCGTATCAACCGGTTAAACCTTTACACCAACACCAATGCTACTGATAGTCGTCCATTCATTGAACTGTTTGAAGATGTATTCGGAGCTGATGAAAGCAGGGATGGGCAATTAAATTTAGGAGGCTCAACAGTGGCAGTTTGGGCCGGCTCTACGAATGCCTTTGTGGGTAACCAGCGACTAACCGTCACTGATACTGCTGTAAATGTCGAGACAGATTTGAACGTAACGGGTACCGGCGGTACTTTGAATGGTTTCGGAACGGTGCCATTAGGAGGAATTATCATGTGGTCAGGCGATACAATAAATCTACCCAATGGCTGGGCATTGTGCAACGGAAATAATGGCACACCAAACTTAAGTGGGCGTTTTATTGTAGGTGTCGGACAATCTTCTGATGGCCCAACAAATTATTCTGTGAATCAAACAGGAGGAGAAGAGACACATACCCTCACAAAAGCTGAACTACCCAGGCACCACCATGAGGCAAGATCGAATGGCCAAAATGATGCCGACATTCATATAGAATTGAGTGGTAGCCATTTTCATAATGCTCCTCTAAATAATAATGATTCTGGCGATGACTTCGATGTGGTGGATGCTGCAAGTAATCAAACAACTATCGGTTTTCTTGAAACAAGTAATGCTAGTCATAGGCATAACAATTCGGATTTCGATGGCAAGGTTGGAAATGGTTCTGTTGACGGGCTAGACAATCAAGCTCACGAAAACCGACCTCCATTTTATGTTTTAGCTTTCATTATGAGGGTTCAATAATCAAATAAGCTATGAAGTTTCTTCATATTTTTTGTGGTCTTGTTTTGGTTTCGGTTTCCTCGAAGTTGAATGCCCAACAAGTGGTATTCAAGAATTTTGGAGCGGTAAAGGTTTGTCCCAGTACGGAGCTTCAGGTAGCTGGTGATTATAATCATGGCTCTGAAGAAGCAGAACTTCTAATTGATGCAGGTGGGACTTTAAGAGTTTCAGGGAGTTTTATAAATGAAACCATTTCTTCAGTAACCAATGGAACTACTGGTGAGATTGAAGTTCAGGGTGATAGCGTTTTCTCACAAGCACAAACTACATTCAGTACTCTTACCATCAACTCGAACGATTCGGTAAAGCTTAGGGGAAACATTCAGATTACAGACCGGCTTAATTTTGAAAATGGAGTTTTATTTTCAGAAAAAGATACCGTTTTACTGGTTTTCAATGCATTCGACTCTTTACCCGGTCAACAAAAACGAATTTTTGGAACTCTGGAAAACGAACGTTCAGCCAGTAATTTTTTCAGTAGGAATTCAGGAAGGTTAGAAGCTTCCCTTGAAGATGTAACTGCCGATACGCTTTCTTCAGGCTTGGATTTGGGAAATACCGGACTACAAGTGAGCTACCAAACCGGACAACAAGGTGATTACTCCGTGAAAAGAAATAACAACCAGTTTGCAACTCTTCCGAACGGAAGCATCAAAAGAAGCTATCAGATCAGTTTTCCATCAGAAGGAACAAATGGAGTTTTAAGCTTTAGATACTTTGATTCAGAATTAGACTCTTTAGCTGATAGGGAGAGTAATCTTCAATTATTCAATTCAAAGGATAATGGAAGTAGCTGGCAGTTTTTTGAAAGTCAAACGGATATCGCTTCCAATGAAATTATAGCTTCAAGCATTGAAGACATCAATGGAATATGGACGGCCAGTTATTGCGATATTCCTGAATTCACTTTGGGAGATGATTTTACAGTTTGCAGGGAAACGGAGACCGAGTTAAGAATTCAAATTTTAAATACTGAGTTGTTTACCTTCAAATGGTTTTTAGAAGGGGAAGAAATCCAAAATGAAACAAGTCAGACTTTACAAACGCTTGTAAAAAATGATAATTTAACCTACGTAGCACAGGTTTTTGACTCAATGGGATGCTTTGGCTTCGATACCATTGAAGTTTTTATTCAGTCGCTTGCTACTGTAAATATTGGAGAAGATCGAATAGAGTGCCCTGGTACTGAAATTACATTGAATCCTCAAAATGATTTCCCCGCTTATCTGTGGACAGATTTGGAAGGAACAGAGTTATCCGAAACCAAAACGTTAACTGTTCAAGACAGTGGAACTTATATTTTGGAAATTACAGATGGCTTTGAGTGCTCCAATTTCGATACCCTTATTTATGAATATTTTCCACTTCCAATTTCTGACTTGCAAGATGAGTTTGGCACCTGTGCTTCAGAATTGGAAGTGGGTTCTTCGTTGGAAAATATTAACCCGGGAGCCAGTTTTACCTGGTTCAACTTAGAAAATGAAATTATTTCTGAAGAGGCTACCGTCATATTAGTTGATGATGGAACTTACCGTGTAGAAATTATAAGTGTTGAAGGTTGCCAAAATTCCGATACCATTCAGGCAATTTTAAACAGTACCTCGCTGGAAGATTTGGCAGGGTCAGCTTCCGTAAACTTTCAGGATACGACAAGGACTTGTGGCAATCAAATTACTTTAGGTCAAGGATTAGCAGAATTAAACCCTGAAGCGACTTATTTATGGTCAACCGGGGAAACATCTTCAACTATTTTAGTTACGGAAAATGGATTTTTTGAAGTTGACATTCAAGCCACAAATGGTTGTATGATAACTGCTGGAACTTTTGTTGAATTAGGAGTAGATGAATTTGTAAATCTGGGCCCCGATCGCAGCATTGCCTGTGAAGAAACAGAAATTACTGTTGGTGCCTTTGGAAATTATTTATGGTCAACCGGAGAAACTGCTCAGAGCATAAAGGTTATTGAATCTGGCGAATACGCTGTTCGGGTTATTGATGAAAACGGCTGTATCGATAGCGATACTGTGAATATTGAGCTGCTTCAGCAGATAGATTCTATTTTCTTTTTGGCAGCTACTGAGGCTTTCGAAAACGACACTTTGTATTTTGTAGCGCTTCCCTCTTCTGTTCCAACTTCTATGCTATGGGATTTTAATGACTCCAGAAAACTTGATAGTTTATTTAATTTTCCAAAGCATGTTTACTCTGAAGCCGGAGAATACTTCCCTTCCCTGGAAGCAGTTTTTGAAAACGGTTGTGAAGATTTTTATGATAAGAGAATTACCATAATAGAATTGGATTCTGCTGGTTCGAATGGAAGATTAGCTTTGGAAGAAGAACGTTTAATTCAAGAAGTTAAGATCTATCCGAACCCAAACAATGGGCTCTTTTCAATTGAAGTAGAGCTTTCAGAACTTAAGCCTTTAGGATTGACAGTTTCTTCAGTTAACGGGGAAGGGAGGTATTCAGAAGAATTTGTAGAACAGATTTATTTTAATATCCCAATGGATTTACGGTTCCTGGAAGGTGGAATCTATATTTTAAATCTTTTTGCAGATGAAGAGAAAAGGTCGTTTAGAATGATTATTGAATAAGAATTAATCTATTCGATGACTCAGGAAGAATCCCGTTTTTCAGGATTCTCTTTGTTCAATTTTTCAGCTTTGATTTTATCCTCCAGCTCCTTAAGCTTTCCCTTTTTTGCTTCAGTCATTTCTGAATTTACAAAAAATGCCTGGTTAAATTCTGTTCTATTTCGATGATTTCAACAAAGGTCTAATTAATTGGAAAATCTCAATTTTTTTGGAATTTATCTCTGTTTGATATCAGCAAGTATATTTTTTTCTAAAAAGCTTTGCTAGCGCTTTGAATTACAGATTTATACCTGTTGTTGAAGCGTATTTTTTACTGTAATTCTTCACTCATTTTCAGCAATCGTTTGCATAATTCATAAACCATCCTTGCATACGTAAAAAGGAATATTTAGCGTGATTCCTTGAAGCGTCAACTAAATGAATTTCAAACCTAATACACACAATTATGCTAAAATTTTTACTGATTCCCTGGCTAATGGTTTTGTCAATAGTTCTTTATGGACAAAGCCAGAGCATTACCGGAAAAGTCACTGCAAGTGATTATGCACAGGGATTACCAGGAGTATCCATCCTGGTGAAGGGTACTCAAAATGGTACCATCACAGATGTTAACGGCGAGTATAGCCTTCAAGCCTCCCAAGGAGATGTCTTAGTATTCTCATTCGTTGGCTATACCACAATGGAAGTTTCTGTCGGAGTGAGTAATCGGATCGATGTTGAGATGGAGTTAAATGTTGAAACCTTGCAAGAAATCGTAGTTATTGGTTATGGAACACGTACTAAATCTGAGTTAACTACTGCGATATCTTCATTAGATGACGAAGTAATAAAGGATAAACCTTTTGTAACCGTAGAGCAGGCCATAAATGGAAAAGCTGCCGGAGTTCAAGTAGTACAATCTTCCGGAGCACCAGGCGATGCTATTAATGTGCGAATTCGTGGAGGAACATCAGTAGGTGCGGGTAATGAACCTTTATATGTTGTCGATGGTGTCCCAGTACAGAACACCGAAGGTATCAATCCTGCGGATGTCGTCTCCATTGATATTTTAAAGGATGCTGCATCAGCATCAATTTATGGGGCAAGGGCTGCAAATGGAGTGGTACTTATTGAAACCAAAAAAGGCGAAAAAGGAAAAGGCTCACTCGATTTTTCTTTTTATGCCGGTTTCGATGAAGTATCGGAAACCCTACCTCTTTTAAATTCACAACAATACCTCGATTTGGTTAACACTTCTCGGCAGAATGCCGGTTTGCCTATCGTGCAGGATCCATTCAATGGGCAGTTCAATACCGATTTCCAAAATGAATTATTTGACCGGGCTACCGTCCAAAATTACCAGCTTGGCTTCTCGAAAGGCTCTGATGATGGTTCTTTTTATGCTTCGGCAGGATACCAGGAACAGGAAGGGGTCATCTCACCATCATCTTTCGAACGCTTTTCACTCAGATTCAATCAGAATAAAAACATCCTGGACGGCCTGAAAGTAGGTAGTAACATTGGTTTAAGCAGAACTAACTTCAACGTAATTAATGATAACCAGAGGGTAAATCAAGGCGGAGTGGTGCTTAGTGCACTTAGTACGCCACCCATAATTCCTGTCATAAATGAGGATGGTACTTTTCCGACCAACCCTTTTCAGGCTTTTGAAAACCCCATCGCCATTGTGAGGGGAGAAAGCCGCACATCGTTTAGTGATAAAATTATAGGTAATCTCTTTGTGGAATATGATTTTCTGAAAAACTTCAAATTCAAGACTTCTATTGGAATAGATTACACCAGTTCCAAAGAAGATCGTTTTGTCGACCCATTTATTACAGGGAATGGCCGTGCACAACAAGGGGAAGCTTCGAATAGTACTTTCAATGAGCTGATCTGGATATGGGAAAACACCCTCAATTATAATATTGATCTATTTGACGGGCATAACCTTGATGTTCTAGTTGGAGGTTCAGCGCAAAGATCAACATTTGAAAGCACCTTTTTACTTGGAAGGGGGTTTGCAAACGGTATTATACCCACTGCCAGAGCTGCGTCTGACCCTATTGCTATAGACGCCGATATTGCGGAATGGTCATTGGTTTCTTACTTTCTAAGGGGTTCATATAATATAAATAGAAAGTATTTTCTTACTGCTTCAATCCGTGCGGATGGCTCTTCGCGCTTTGGGGCCGGAAACCGTTTTGGCATTTTCCCGTCGGCCTCTGCAGCATGGAACCTAACCAACGAAAGTTTTCTGCAAAACAATTCTTTTCTTGATTTACTTAAGTTAAGATACAGTTTCGGAATTACCGGAAATCAGGAAATTGGAAACTTTAATTCCCTGGCTACTTATGTCGCAGGAGCCGATTTTCCAATAAATGGTGAAATACTACCCGGGGCATCTGCTACCAGGGTTGAAAACGAATCGTTGCAATGGGAAAGGACAGCACAACATAATGTAGGGATTGATGTAGAAATATGGGATAGCAGGCTAAGTGCAACGATTGAAGGATATTACAAAAGGACAACTGACCTTCTATTGAATGATCAGATCCCAAATACCACCGGCTTCACCAATGCATTACGAAATATCGGTTCTCTTGATAACAGGGGGGTTGAATTTGCCCTGTTTGCAGATGTTCTAAGAGACAAAGACCTGAGTTGGAATATCGGTGGAAACATCAGCTTAAATAGAAATGAGGTTTTGGAAATCGGGTCAGAGCCCATTTTTGGAGGAGGCGTACCAGACCAGGGAAATGTAGCCATTTTGCAAGAGGGTGAGCCCATTGGCAACTTTTTCGGGTTCGTTTCCGAAGGCATAGATGACGATACGGGGGATGTGATTTTTGCAGATCTGGACAATAATGGAATTATCGATGACGATGACAGACAGATTATTGGCAATGCTTTACCAGACTATATTTGGGGATTAACAAATACCCTTAACTATAAAGGTGTTGAGCTGATCATCTTCTTTCAGGGAGTACAAGGACAGGATGTTTATAACGCCACTCGCTTTGAACTTGAAAACCAATCGGGTTTCACCAACCAATCTACTACAGTACTGGACAGATGGACTCCGGAAAATACTGACGGCACCTTACCCAGAGCAGTTTTCGGTGATCCTGCCGGTAACAACAGAGCTTCAAATAGATTTGTGGAAGACGGTTCTTTCATCAAATTAAGGGAGCTCACGATTGCTTATAACCTCCCTACTTCCATACTAGACAAATTGAGTTTAAGTAAGGCTAAAATTTATGCCCAGGGTAGAAACCTGTTTACCATAACCGACTATTCCGGTTTCGACCCTGAAGTAAGTCGTGATGAGGGAAGTACCATTTCACCAAACATCGACTTCGGAACATTCCCACAGGTTCGATCTATAATTTTTGGTATAAACCTTAGCTTTTAAAAATACGGAAATGAAATATTTAGTTAAAATCACTTTTATAATTCTCGTCGCAGGTTTTCTTAACTCATGTGATGACTTTCTGGAGATCGCTCCCGTTACCGAAATATCCTCAGCTAATTTTTTCCAAACACAGGAAGATGCTGAAGCTGCAATAGTAGGGTGTTTTGATGCTCTTCAACCTGATTCCTATTATGGTTTTGATATTTACATTTATGGAGATGTACGCTCTGATAATTGCTTCGCCGGTGGAGATAACCTCAATAACTTTGCTATTGACAATTTTACAGAAAGAGCAACCAATGAAAATATTACCCGTACCTGGAGGCAAATTTACCTGGGTATAGGTCGTGCCAATACGGTTATTGGAAGGGTTGGGGCAATGGACCCATCAGTTTTTGATGAAGGCATCCAAGATAGGATTTTAGGAGAGGCTTACTTTTTAAGAGGGCTTCATTATTTTAACCTCGTGAGGCTTTGGGGTAGTGTCCCGTTGGTCTTATCCGAAACAACATCACTTGATGAAGACGTGATCAATGTTGGCCTAACGCCTGAAGAAGATATTTACGCCCAAATCTTATTAGACTTTGAAATGGCCCAGCAACTTCTCCCTGCTGCATTGCTACCCGGAAGATTATCTAAAGGGTCAGCAGAGGCCTATTTGGCCAGTACCGAACTAACACTTGGAAATTTTGATGAAGTGGAACGATGGACAGCCCAGGTGATGACCCGGGGTTTTCAATTACTTCCTAATTTTGAAGACCTGTTTAATCAGCAAAATGAAAACAACTCTGAAGTCATTTTTAGTGTTCAATACACCGGAGGGGCCGAGGGTAATGTTTTTCCGGAATTAGTACTCCCTGTCCCTGAAGCATCTTTCGAGTTCCTTAAATTTAATACGCCTACCCCCAACAGCATTGCTGCTTTTGAAGCTGGAGATGTTCGCCAGGCAACGTCTTTCACAGAAAGGGATGGCACCTTGTTCATTTTTAAATGGAGAAATGGTGAAGCTTTTGCTTCACCGGACGATAACATCATTATGAGGTATGCTGATGTACTGCTTATGAGGGCAGAGGCATTAAATCAGTTGAACAGGACTTCGGAAGCCATCGATTTATTGAACCAGATACGCAACCGTGCCCAGCTTCCTGACTATTCGGGGCCAGAAGATGTTACTGATGTTGACGAAGCCATATTTAACGAGCGTAGGGTTGAACTGATGTATGAGGGGCAACGATGGTTCGATTTAAGAAGAAGGGGTTTTCAGGTTGCTGCAGCGGCTATTTTAGAAGCAAAAGGCATCACGATAACAGAAGCTCAACTGGACTTCCCTATTCCACAAGAGGAAATTGATCGAAATCCTAATTTAAACTGATATGCGCAGCCTTTTGAAAGCTATTTTTCTATTAGTCAGTTGTTCTCTTGTCTTTGGAGGATGTGGTGGCTGTACTTCTTCAGAAGAAGAAACAGATCCGATCGTTGAAGTCGGGAATATTGAAGTTACTCTAACATCGCTTAATGGTAGTACATTATTACAGCAGCTTCCGGAAAACTTGGGCTTTTCTGATCAAGGAAATGGTGCTATCATCAACATCACCGAAAGCGATAAAGGCCCACCTATTCAAGGGTTCGGCGGAGCCTTAA
Source organism: Bacteroidota bacterium (assembly GCA_039030555.1). Lineage (GTDB taxonomy): Bacteria > Bacteroidota > Bacteroidia > Cytophagales > Cyclobacteriaceae > JBCCDY01. The sequence continues at coordinate 92,559 of JBCCDY010000003.1, read as the reverse complement.
CAGGCTCCTCTGCATTTTTACTAAGTGGGAATAAGGAAGCACTCAATGCCCTTTTCGCAGAAAATGAAGAAGGAATTGGGTTAAACTTTGTGAGACTTGTAATGGGAGCTTCTGATTTCAACCGAAATGGGAATTACACCTACAATGATATTGTAGAAGCAGAAGACCCTGACCTTTCGGAATTTTCCATAGCCAATGATAAAATAGCCGATAATCCGGTTATTCCTGTGGCCCAGTCAATTCTTGGGATAAATAACAATATTTCTTTTATCGCCTCCCCATGGACAGCCCCTCCCTGGATGAAATCAAGCCGTTCATTTATTGGTGGAAGATTACTACCTCAATACTACAGCGTTTATGCGGATTATTTTGCGAAGTATATTGAGGCCTATGCTGAAGAAGGTATTGAAATTAGTGGAATAACTCCTCAAAATGAACCCCTTCATGAGCCCTCCACATACCCCGGCATGCTCATGTCAGCATCGGAACAAAGTGAATTCATTGGAAATCATCTTGGCCCTACGTTCGAAATGGGAGGTTTGCTCACTAAAATTATTGCTTATGACCACAATTACCGGGTAGAAAGCGATCCTGAGTATCCTTTAAAAGTATTAAGAGATGCGGATGCCTCTAGATACACCAATGCCATAGCTTACCACGCTTATGGAGGAAACCCTACTGATATTGATAAAGTGTTGGACGAGTTCCCCGATACGGAAATCTATTTTACGGAACAGGCTGGTATTCAGAATGAAGGCACCTCTTTTAGTGGTGAAATTGGCTGGTTTATGAGCAACGTTTTTTCGCCAATAATGAGAAGAGGTGGCAAAGGTATTCTTTTATGGAACCTGGCACTTAATGAAAACGGAGGCCCTACCAATAACGGTTGTCTAACGTGTAGGGGAGTAATTACGGTTACTGGAAGTGGTACCGTAGTCAAAAACCCCGAGTATTATCTATTAGGCCACTTTTCAAAATTTGTAAATCCAGGTGCCCGGAGGTTAATAACCAATCCGGTATCGGGTACCCTGGAAAATGTTGCCTTTGAAAACCCGGATGGCTCAAGAGTTATAGTCTTGATGAATAGTTCCTCAAGCGAAGAGGAAATCACAATTAATTCCAGGTCAAATAAAATCAATTACACCTTACCAGCTGCCTCGCTGGCTACTCTAAAATGGTAAGGAAAAATGAAATAAACACACTAAAACAATAAAGTAAAAATCATGAAAAATCTAGTTTTATTAACTACTCTAGCTTTTAGCCTTATGCTACTATCGGGCTGTGAAGAAGAAAGCAATTTGGCCCCTACCATAGATTTTGAACTGGTTGGAGCCGAGGTAACCGGGCCGATGGCTAATTCAAGCATAGAGCTTGACGTTGAAAATCAGAGTCAGACGGTTGAATTTGAATGGAATCCTGCCTCTAACGATGGAGGGTTTCTCATCACTTATAATTTTCTAATGGACCTGCCAGGAGGTGATTTCAGTGATCCGGCCTTTTCAATACCCTCAGAAAATAACGGACTAGCAGAGTCAATATCCATAAGCCATGCGTTGCTTGATCAGGCCTTAGCTGATGTTGGTATAGAACCCGAAGAAACGGCGCAGCTTATCTGGGCAGTAGAAACTACCTCTTTAAGTAAGGTTCAGCTCACTGCTCCTGTAGAAATCACTCTAAAGAGGTTTATCGAAATCATTCCATCAAATCTTTTCGTTTCCGGAGAAGCAACAGAAGTTGGAGACGATGTTAGCAACGGTATACAAATGGTTTCCCTGAGAGACGGATCAGGTTTGAACTTGAATATCTTTGAGATCTATACCACGCTCGAAGCGAATAGTACTTTTAAACTTTTTACCCGACAGGAAGAGGGTGCAAGAAGTTTTGGCGGAAATGGAGGATCATTAGTAGAAGGGGGAGAAGGTATTATTACGCCTTCTGAAACCGGACAATATCGTATCACGGTTGATTTGAACGATTTCACATTTGAGTTCTTAAAAATTGACCGGTGGAGTATTGTTGGAAATGTAATCGAAAATGCCTGGGGAGGGGACGAACCGTTGGATTATCAGGGTGGAAGTGTTTGGAGTAGGACTATTCCACTAATAGATGAGAGTGGCGATGAGGATGCACGTTTCATTTTCAGGGCTAATGAAGATTGGGGTATTGTGATAAAACCTATTGCTGATAGCGAAAACAATGCGGTGATATTAGAATCATTCGCTAATGAGATTGGTGTGAGTATAGAAGATGTTATAGTAGACCAGGTAACAACGGTTACGATTACTTTAGACCTTTCTGCGCCTACGCCATCATTTTCCGTCGAATAAATGATTGAAAATATAGTGCCAGCTAAGCATGGCATTATATTTTTTATTCCAAATACATTAATAATGAAGAATACCTGTATCATTCCTGTTTTCATCCTTTTTATCATATTCGGTTGTAACATTGAAAAAAAAGAACCCGTAGCAAAACTTAATAGTAACAGTGATATCTCCTATGAGGGCCGGGAAGTATCTATTTTTGTTACCGCAAAAGATGCAACACTAAGGCTTTCGAAGGTAGAAGGTGCCAGATTTACAGCAGCAAAACAACCGTTAGAAACGGAGATTGCTGTATTTGTAAACCCTAATAAAACGTTCCAGACTTTTTTAGGAATAGGAGGTGCTATTACGGATGCTTCTGCCGAAGTGTTCGCCAAATTACCTGAAAACAAACAGAAAGAATTTCTCGACTCCTACTATGATGTTGATAAAGGAATAGGTTACTCACTCGCACGCACCAATATTCACAGTTGCGATTTTAGCAGTGGAAGCTACACATACGTTTCTGGTGAAGATAAAAGTCTGAACAGTTTCAGTATTGCACACGATAAGGAATTCAGGATACCCCTAATCAAAAAAGCAATTACATCTGCTGGCGGAGCGCTTTTATTGTATGCAAGTCCATGGAGCCCTCCGGCGTTTATGAAAAGTAACAATCACATGCTTCGCGGAGGTAAACTATTACAGGAATACTATGACTCCTGGGCACTTTATTACACCAAATTCATTAAAGCTTACGAACAAGAAGGAATTCCTATTTGGGGAATCACCATTCAAAACGAGCCTATGGCTACGCAACGATGGGAATCTTGCATTTATACCGCTGAGGAAGAAAGGGATTTTCTGAAAAATAACTTAGGGCCTACAATGGAAAAAGAAGGACTCGGAGATAAGAAAATAATTATTTGGGACCACAACAGAGATCTTATTAACCACAGGGTCAATACTATTCTGGAAGACCCGGAGGCTGAAAAATATGCCTGGGGCATTGGATTTCATTGGTATGAAACGTGGACAGGTGGAGAACCTATGTTCGATAATCTTGGCCTCATCAATGAATCATACCCTTCTAAAAAGTTACTATTTACGGAGGGCACCGCTGAAAGCTTCGATCCTGAAAAATATCAATACTGGCCTAATGGCGAGAAGTACGGACTTTCGATCATTAATGATTTCAATAATGGCACGGTAGGCTGGACAGACTGGAACATACTTCTTGATGAAAAAGGTGGGCCTAATCATGTCGGAAATTTCTGTTTTTCGCCTGTTCATGCAGATACTCAAACGGGGGAACTTATTTATACCCCTTCTTACTTTTACATCGGTCATTTTTCTAAATTCATACGGCCTGGGGCTAAACGAGTCAGTACAGCAAGTAGTAGAAGTATTTTATTGAGCACCTCGTTCATGAACGACGACCGTAGCATTGCAACAATAATCATGAACCCAACAGAGAAAAAAATAAGCTATAAATTGTATGTTGGTTCAACAACAGCACTTGAACAGATAATTTTACCCCGATCTATTCAAACGCTCGTTTATTAGAAGTATATAAACCAGGGATAATTTTTAATTTGAAAGACTTCGAAAGAATTAAGGAACTAATTAAATAGAAATACTTAAAGTGAATGTTTTTAAAAAAATTGTTTACTTAATTCTTTATATAATCCCCTTTCAACTCTCCGGACAGGATATCTATTATATTAATGACACTCAAGATCAACACATATTTGTTCATGAATACATAGAGTACCTCGAAGACCCGGAAAGCAACCTCACATTTGAAGACATACTATCGGAGGACTTTCAAGATGAATTTATTGTTAACCATAATTTTGCACCTGAAAATTATAATCTAAACTCCAGTTACTGGTTTAAAGTAAGAATTCAACATAAAAGCTCTTCTGATAAAAAGTGGTTATTGGAGTTTTTTGACCAGACTATCGACCATATCGTTGCTTATATCCCGAAAGTAGAAGGGAACTATAGCATTGTAGAATTAGGTGATGAAAACCCTTTTAGACAAAGAAGGATTAAGCATAAAAATTTCGTAATCCCCATTGAAAACGATCATGACCATGCACTTACCTATTATTTCAACATCAAAGCTTCACATCCGGTCAATATAATTTTAGTAATACGCTCATTTGATTACTTCACCTACTATTCACTCAACGAATATTTTTTATTCGGGCTTTTTTATGGACTCATCATACTTATCGGTTTGTATAATTTGCTTCTATATTTCGCAATAAGGGAAACTCCATACCTGTATTTCGTTGGCTATGCTTTTAGCATCGTTCTTTTCTTTAGCAGCTTGGATGGGTTTGCCTATCAATTTGTGTGGCCTATAGTACATGGGTGGAACAGCCTCGCTTATGGGGTTTTCATGTACCTGATCGTATTGTTCAGTTGTTTGTTTACACGGCGATTTTTACATCTGGAGAATAAAGCGTCCTGGGCCGATAAGGTATTGATTGGTTTAATTACTTTGAGGTCACTTTACTTCATATTCTGCCTTTTTTTAGCTCCAACTTTTTTTGACTATCTGTTCATTGACCTTGTACCACTTATTATACTTTTGTCATTAAGCATTTATTTTTTCTGGAAAGGATATAAACCTGCCAGACTCATGATGCTGGCATTTTTATTCCTCATGGTCGGTGCAGTAATAAAGCTTTTACTATCGACTGGTATTAGCGGCATAAGCTCAGATGTTGCCCTATTCTTTTACAGCATGAATGCAGGATTTCTGGCTCATTTGGTGACACTTTCTTTAGCACTAGGTGATAAGGTCAGAATCATTAAACAGAGAAAAGACAGGGCTATGAAGCGTATTGTTACTCAACATGAGATAAACAGCAAGCTCCAGAATAAAGTCAATAAAGAATTAGAGCAAAAGGTAAAAGAAAGAACGCTTGAAATCAATGCAAAAAAGGAAGAGATAGAAAGAGTAAATGAAAAACTAGCAGAGCAGGCAGAAGAAATCAATAAAATAAATAGAATACTGGATAAGGACAATTGGAATTTAAAAAAGGAGACTCGTTTTAAAATGCAGAAACTATTGCTTTCGAACAGTGTCAGCTTTTATGAGTTCAAAAAAGTATTCCCTAATGATTTAAGCTGCCATAAATATCTACTAGATTTAAAATGGCGGAAAGGGTTTACATGCAAAAAATGTTATTACTCCGGATACAGCACCGATAATTCTCTAGCGAGAAGATGTTCTAGCTGTGGATATATTGAATCCGTAAAATCTCATACTGTTTTTCATAATCTACGGTTCCCTTTGCTAAAAGCCTTTTACATAGCCCACATTGAAATTTCTGGTTCAGACATGACACTTACAGAATTATCCGATCAGCTTGAACTTAGAGTTGCTACCTGTTCTGCCTTCAGAAATAAAATCAAGAAAATGAAAAACTTAGGCTTGAATGAACATGATAAACTTTATGCTCAGTTCCTTTTATTGAACTGATGACGGTGATTTGCATTTAGTGGTCATGCAAATCATACCTATCACAAAATATACTGGCTCAAGTCCTTATCCTCAATTACATTTTGCAGCTTTTCAGTGACCAGTTCTTTCGTTATCGATAGTTTGGCGTTAGGAACTATTACGTCAGGAACGTCAAATAAAAACTCATTTAGCAACTGGCTAAGCACCGTATGCAGCCTCCTTGCCCCAATATTTTCAACTTCTGAATTAGCTCTGAAAGCAATTTCAGCTAACTCATGCAGAGCATCATCGGTAAATGTCAATTCTACTCCCTCTGCATCTAAAAGTGCCGAATACTGCTTGGTAAGTGCATTTTTAGGTTCCTTCAGTATTTGATAAAAATCGTCTTTAGTGAGGCTTTCGAGTTCCACACGTATCGGAAAACGACCCTGAAGCTCAGGAATCAAATCCGAAGGTTTACTGAAATGAAATGCTCCAGCAGCTATAAATAGAATATGATCTGTGTTTACTATGCCATACTTGGTGTTAACGGCACTTCCCTCAACAATAGGCAATAAATCACGCTGTACCCCATCGCGACTTACATCAGGGCCTTGTTTGGAGCCACCACCCTTTGCAATTTTATCTACCTCATCAATGAATATGATACCAGTATTTTGGGTTTTTCTGACGGCTTCCTCCTTAACCTCATCCATATCGATCAGCCTGGAAGCTTCCTCTTCCAATAATATTTTCCGTGCTTCTCCGATAGAAACCTTACGCTTCTTACTTTTTTTAGGAAGCATATTACTGACCATTTCCTGAAGGTTCATCATCGAAACTTCATCCATACCTCCGGAACCGATCATCCCTATTCCCGAGTTGCCTGTTTGCTTTACATTGATCTCTATTTTTCGATCATCAAGCTCTCCCGAACGTATTTTGTCACGAAATCGCTCTCTTGTTTTTTCATTGAGTTCTGCGTCAGACTGAGGTTCTGTATCTCCGTTATCAATCGTGACGTTCTTTGGCTGGCTTTGTTTAACAGGTGGAATGAGTGTATCCAAAATTATATTTTCAACTACAACCTCCGCCCGGGCTTTAACTTCCTCTTTCTTCTTTTTCTTTACCATTCCGACGCACTGCTCTACAAGGTCTCGTACCATCGACTCTACATCTCTACCTACATAACCAACCTCTGTAAATTTGGAAGCTTCCACCTTTACGAAAGGAGCATCAGCAAGCTTGGCTAATCTTCTGGCTATCTCCGTTTTTCCAACCCCTGTTGGGCCTATCATTAAGATGTTGTTTGGAATAATCTCGGATTTCAGCTCCGATTTTACATTCATTCTCCTCCATCGGTTCCTCAATGCGATCGCTACATTTCTTTTAGCTTCTTTTTGACCGATTATGTATTTATCGAGGGCGCTAACAATTTCCCTAGGAGTCATGTATTTGCTATTTTCCATTACTTTCTAATAAACTTCCTGTCTTTGACTGTTTTTTTTTTAAAATCCTTTTGAAATCGGTAGTGAGTGTGAAATAGTTATTTCCTCCAGCTACGTGAAATAAGCTTCTGGTATATGAAATTTCAAAAGCTTTGATCTTCACTAAAAATCCAAAAGAAAAGCCTGCTCCACCTGACGCTTCTTCCAATCTCAACTCCTGCCTAACCAAATGGTTGTACCCTACTCGTACATTAACACCTTTGCTTAAAAGTAGTTCCGTTCCTATGGCAACCCTTCTGAATACTCTGTCGATAGTGCTTGGACTGTCCTCAGAAATTTCTGGATCAAAAAAAGTGACGTCACCCGTCCATAAATTATATGTGGTTAACGAAAACCGTACGGGCATATATTTCGGCTTGAAAGTGGTACCAATCTGAACATCGAAAGGAACACTAGAATCACTTGTCTCTGAAAAATCGGATAATAAAAACCCTGTGTTTTTAATGGCCAGCCCTACATTAAATTCTTTCTCCGGATGAATAAAAACTCCTCCGAGATCAAATAAAAAAGCCGTGGCTCCGAAGTTATCAATAGACTCCCTGGCGAGTTTTATAGAAGCCCCATATCTAAAATTTCCAGCAGAACGACTATGACTTACAGAAATGACAAAATCAGATGCCTGAAAATCATTTGTTGGTGCTCCGGTATCATCAAAACCTTCGAAGTCCCCGAAATTGAAGTATTGAACTCCAACACTAAACAAACCAACATCTTTAAACTGAAATGGATAAACAAAGGATGTATAGTCTATCCCGGCTACATAAGAAGAATAGGTTAAGGTAAGCCTGTTTTCAAATCCTTCACGTAGCAATGCCGGGTTGGAAAGTATTAATGCGGGGTCGATGAGGCTATTTGAAACATTAACGCCTCCGAGACTAGCCTGAGCAGCACTCTGAGGAACATTTAAACTCTCAAAAGATCTTCTTCCACCAATTTGAGCCCTGATTTCCAGGCTAAATAAGCCAATCAGCAATACAAATGGAATACTTTTCGGCATCAGCCTTTTTAAAGTGTTTATACAGCTTCTGTTTTTTCCTCAATAACCCAATCAATAGCTGATTTTACCTTTTCTTTCAACAAAGCTTTTTCCATGACTTCGTCGGCCCATTCTACAAAAGTTATTTTCAGGTCCTTTAGATATTCTTCGTCGATCTCCTCGATATCTTTCTTATTTCGGATACATAGAAGGATTTCTTCAATGCCTGCCCTTCGCGCAGCCAATATTTTTTCTTTTATGCCTCCTACGGGAAGTACCTTACCTCTTAATGTAATCTCTCCCGTCATAGCAAGCTTGCTTTTCACCTTTCGTTGCGTGAATAACGAAGCAAGAGAGGTTAACATTGTAATACCAGCGGAAGGCCCGTCTTTGGGAACCGCACCTGCAGGAACATGAAGATGAAGATCATATTGATCAAATACTTTATAGTTGATCCCGAACCTCTCGGCATTGGCTTTTAAATAAGTTAATGCAGCCGTTGCCGATTCCTTCATCACATCTCCCAGTTGACCGGAAAGTGTAAGTTTACCTTTTCCTCGACTCAATGTTGACTCAATAAAGAGAATTTCCCCTCCAGATTGGGTCCAGGCCAGGCCTGTAACAACCCCGGCCATATCATTTCCTTGATAAAATTCATTATCAAAAATTTCAGAACCCAGAATTCTTTTCACCTCTTTCGGAGTGATTTTCTTTTGGTACTCTTCCTCAATTGCAACTGACTTAGCTACATTTCGGATTACCTTACCAACTTTTTGCTCTAGATTTCTTACACCTGACTCTCGGGTATATCCGCTGATAATTTTTGAGATGGCTGGCTCTCCAACAGATATATCTTTCGTTTTGAGACCGTGTTCTTTTCTTTGCTTAGGAACGAGGTGTTTTTTAGCAATCTGTATTTTTTCTTCTTGAGTATATCCCGAAACTTCTATGATCTCCATTCTATCCCTCAAAGCCGGGTGAATGGTATCCAAACTATTTGCGGTTGCGATGAATAAAATTTTAGAGAGGTCATATTCTACCTCCAGGTAATTATCTGCAAAGGCATTATTCTGTTCCGGGTCAAGAACTTCCAGTAAAGCTGAAGCCGGATCTCCTCTGAAATCAGAACTGACCTTATCAATCTCGTCAAGAACAAATACCGGGTTCGAAGTTTTAACTTTTTTGAGATTTTGGATGATCTTTCCGGGCATGGAACCTATATAGGTTTTTCTATGGCCTCTTATTTCTGCTTCATCATGAACTCCTCCAAGAGACATTCTTACATATTTCCTGTTCAGGGCTTTGGCTATCGATTTTCCTAAAGACGTTTTCCCAACACCCGGAGGGCCATAAAGGCACAAAATAGGTCCTTTGAGATCATTTTTAAGTTTTAAAACGGCTAAGTACTCTAGTATTCTTTCTTTTACTTTTTCAAGTCCATAATGATCTGCATCAAGAATTTTCTTGGCCCTGTGGAGATCAAAATTATCTTTTGTGAAGTCTCCCCATGGAAGATCGACCAAAAGCTCAACATAATTGACAGAAACTGGGTAATCTGCTGCAGCTGGATTCATTCTCATGATTTTATCCAGTTCCTTATTGAAATGCTCTTTTACCTGATCAGGCCATTTCTTTTTATCGCCTCGTTTTCTTAAGGCTTCTACCTCTTGATCGGGGCCATCATAGCCTAACTCATCTTGTAATACCTTGATCTGCTGTCTTAAGAAGTAATCCCTCTGTTGTTGATCAATATCATGACTGACTTTGTTGTGGATTTCCTGCTTTATTTCCAGAAGGCTGATGTCCTTATGCATGTATTGTAATAATACCGTAGCACGGTCGGAACCTTCATTGATCTCCAACAGCTTTTGCTTGTCTTTGACATCTGCATTCACGTTGGAGGATAGAAAATGCGTTAGAAAGCTTGAGTTTTCAATATTATCAAGTGCTACCTGCGCTTCCTGTGGTATTTCAGGGTTAAGCTTCAAAATTTTTGTAGCGGCATCTTTCAGAGAGTCTAAGAGTGCAGAAGATTGCTTATTCTTTGTATCTAAAGGGGTTTCTGTAAGGTAATTAACTGTTGCTCTTAAATACGGGTCATCACTCATTATCTGGCCCAAACTGAATCGTTTTTGTCCTTGAATGATGATGGTTGTATTACCATCGGGCAATACCAGCATCTTTACGATTTTAGCTACTGTTCCAATCTCATAAAGATCTTTAACCTCCGGCTCTTCCGATTTCGTGTTTTTCTGCGCTACTACACCAAGTATTCTATCTCCACTATAGCAATCTTTTACCAATTTGATAGACTTTTGTCGTCCTACCGTAATTGGCATCACAACTCCCGGAAATAGAACCGTATTTTTTATAGGTAAGATGGGAATCTCTTCAGGAAAGTTCTGATCTTGATTTTCACCGTCAGGCGATATTAATTGTATTAATTCTCCTGAATCGCCATTATCAGACAATTCCGAAAGAATCATAGAATTCAAAAAATTATTATTACTCATATAACTGTCATTCTGACACTTCCTATGCAATATATCTTTAAATAGGAAAGAAGCGTAGATTAAATCAACATCCATACCATAACATTATTTTAATTCGTTGGTATGAATTATGTTTGGTTTTAGATTGTCTACACAAAAACCGACTGACTTTAAAGACATAGTGACAGTAGTGTATCGTAAATTCATTATTGCTCCGTATATCCTTATCCTATTTTTCGGGCTATTTTTCAGTCATACGACCGAAGCCCAACGGAAAAAGAAAAGGAACAGGTCAACTAATGATCAGTCTATAGAGTTCCGAAATCTAAGTAAAGTCCGTTTGTTCGAATTTCCGAACGTAAATAAGGTTCCGAATTTTTATGATGAATCTGAGCTTTCTACCATAATAAAACTCGATAGAAATAAAGAATGGGAAAAGCTATATCCTAAGCTCCTTAATTATGTAAAAAGGTTTGGGATTCAGAATTTTTACAAAGACACTTATTTGCTTTGGAGATTAGCCAAGCTCACGGAGACTTTTGGGGAGCTAAGCGATGCTAAAAAGCTTTATCGATTAGTTCTGAAGCATCACAGAGAAGATATTGATATTAAAACCATCGAGCTCTACTATGATTCATTAACAGCGAATGATACGGATTACTACGTTCCGTTGGATTATTATTATGAATTAGTTGAGTATAGAAAAGCTGTAGATACGCTGGTTCCACCACGTGGTGTTTTAATCAATATGGGTGAAAATGTGAATTCAACTTATTCCGATTACGCTCCTTCTCTTGGAAGTGATGATCAGATTATGATATTCACTTCTAAGAGGAACATCGTAGTTCGCGATTTTTCACCTGTAGAAAATGAAGATCTATATTTTTCCAATTACTCCGGTGTATGGGAAGATGCAAAAGAATTTAAGGGTGTAAACAGTCAGTACAATGAAGGTTCTGCGACCATTACACGTGATGGGAAAACGCTCTACTTCACCCGTTGTGAATCCCCAGATTCTTATGGCCACTGCGATTTATTCCGGGCTCGATTGCAAGCCGACAGCACTTGGGATGATGTTAAAAATTTAGGCGCCAATGTAAATAGCGTTTCATGGGATTCTCACCCATCTTTATCTCATACGGAAGACACCATTTTCTTTGCATCAGATAGAATTGGGGGATTTGGGCTTTCCGATATTTATTTCACTTATAAAAAGGATGGGATTTGGCAACCCGCTCAAAATGCAGGTCCCATAATCAATACACGTGGAAACGATGTAAGTCCTTTTTATCATCCGGTCAAGAGTGTACTTTATTTTAGCTCCAACGGGCATCTTCTGAATTTTGGAAGTTTTGATATCTATAAATCCCGGTGGCTAGGGCGTTCAGGAACCGAACCTATCAATATTGGCCCACTGGTGAACGACTCTCAAAGCGAGTTTTATTTTACCATAGATGCCCAGTCACAGAATCTGTTTTATGCAAAGTCCAAAGACGGGAATACCACAACAAATACAGACTTATATTCTTTCCCTCTTCCAATGGCTGCTCAACCCGATGCCGAGACTGTACTTTCAGGATCTCTGCTAGATGTTGCTACTGATGAACCCTTTGAGGGAATCGTTTCTGTAATTGATCTTGATAACGGAATTGAAGTGGCTCCAAAATACCTCAGACCCGACGGAAGTTTCGAGTTCAACCTAATTAACAAACAGAATTATTTACTGGTAATTCAAGGCGATAATTTTTTCCGGATAGAAGAGCTCATCTTTTTAGATGGCGATACAGAAATTAACCGAAAAGCCGAGCATATAGCCAGTAAGCTTAAGTTTGAATCTATTGAATTTGAAAAGGAGAAAGCAGACTTGTTGCCAAAAATGTATGGTGATTTAAATAAGCTTTCGAATTTCCTGCTCGACCATCCCGACTTCAGCTTAAAAATCTCTGGCCATACCGATTCAGAAGGCTCTCCGGATTTTAACCTGGACTTATCCCAAAGAAGAGCGGAAGCCATTAAAGAATATATTACTCTATTTGGTGGAGTTGGGGAAGAACGGGTTATCGCGGAAGGTTATGGAAGTTCAAGACCCATTGTTGAGGAGACTAATGAAGAGGATGCCAAGCTCAACAGAAGAGTGGAATTTCAGATTTTTAGGCCAAAAACCGACCCGAACTAATCTTACTTTTTTAAGAGGCGATTAAAACTTAGTCCCAATCGTTTTCATTAAAGGCTCCAAAAGCTCTTTATCAGTTACGTCAAATGTGTTGATTGTATCGCTATCAATATCTAAAACGGCAACTACTTCACCATTCTTTTCAATCGGCAAAACGATTTCAGACTTCGAGTCGGAACTGCAGGCAATATGCCCGGGAAATTCATCGACATTAGAAACAATAATCGTTTCATTCTTATCCCATGATGTTCCACATACCCCTTTACCTCTTGAGATTCTTGTACACGCTATCGGGCCTTGAAAAGGCCCCAATACTAATTCTTCATTCTTCACAACATAGAAGCCTACCCAAAAGAAATCCATTCCGAATTTAAGGGCAGAAGCTACATTTGCAAGGTTTGCTACCAGGTCGGTTTCATCAGCGATAAGTGCTTCTATCTGTTGAATTAAGGACTTATATTTTTCAGTTTTATCTTCCGATTCTATTACGAAAAGTTCTTCTGCCATCTCAATTATTTTTTCTGTTTACGCGGATAATAAATAAAAAGTTCATCTCCATCCATTTCATATTTTTCTTGTAGATCAGCTTCAAAGATTGGAGATTGAATACCATCTTCAAAGGTCTTACCGCTTCGAAAAAGCCTTATTTCATCCCAATTACCAGATTCAATGAATTGAGAGAGCGTTTTTGAGCCTCCTTCTACAATTAATGAAAGTATGTTTTTCTTAAAAAGATCATGAAGTATATCGTCAACAATATGAGCACTTCTAATAAGACTGTTCTCAACCTTTGAACTTTCAGAGGTTTTTTCCTGTACAGAATACACTACGGTTTTTACTTTTCCGTCGAATAGATTGTAAGTATTCGGTAAATCATGATTGAAATCAATAAGTAATCTTAAAGGATTTTTTCCGAAGTAATCCCTCGAGGTAAGCGAAGGATTATCGTAGAAGGCTGTTTTATAGCCGACTAGAATAGCATCTTCTTCAGTTCTCCATTTATGCACTAATTGACGAGAAAGTTCAGAGCTGATCCATTTGCTGTCGAAATCATTTCTAGCAACAAAACCATCTTGCGTTTCTGCCCATTTCAAAATCACATAAGGCCTTTTTTTTCGATGAAAACAGAAAAATCGCTTATTCAATTCTGAACACTGATCTTTCAGAACATTCGTTTCCACTTCAACCCCGGCTGATCTTAGTTTTTCTATTCCTGTACCTGCTACGAGCGGATTCGGGTCTAACGATCCAACAATAACTTTTGACATCTCATTCTTCAAAATCAGATCTGTACAAGGTGGTGTTTTACCGTAGTGATTACATGGCTCAAGCGTTACATATAAAGCTGAGTCTTTCAATTGATCTAAGTCTTTTACATCATCTACCGCATTGACTTCAGCATGGGGACCTCCGTATGCTCTATGCCATCCTTCTCCAATTACCTCATCATTACTAACGATAACACAGCCAACCATAGGATTGGGGCTGACTTTCCCACTTCCTAATCTTGCTAATTCAATAGCTCTCGACATATACTTTTCATGCTGCTCCAATTATCCTAGACCTTAAATTTCAGATTTCTATTTGTTTGGGAAGATAAGATATTGCGTGAACTTTGGGTTTCACTATGGATAAATCATTAAAAACTAAAGAGCTACTGGAAAAAATAGAATCTAGTATTAATCATATCTATGAGGCGGAAGAGATCATTGGGATATCCAGGTTAATCTGGGAAGATATTCTCAACCTATCAGAATTACAGCGAGTAAGTAATTCTTCTATCCAGCTTTCTGAGGAAGCCTTCCATAAACTTGAAGACTGCTTAGGGCGTTTGCAAAAACAAGAGCCTATTCAACAGATTATAGGATTTGTAGAATTCTATGGAAGAAAGTTTAAGGTTGATCAAAACGTACTGATCCCACGACCTGAAACAGAGGAATTATGTCATTTAATCATCAATCGATTTAAGGATCGTAAAGAGTCTTTAAATATTATTGATCTCGGAACCGGCTCAGGTTGCATAGCTTCAACATTATCGAATGAGATAATCAATTCAAATGTATCTGCCAGCGACATCAGTTTAAGTGCAATACAGTTAGCCAAAATAAATGCTGTAGAACTAGAAGCTGAAGTTGAGTTCATTCATGATGATATCTGCAACTCTAAAATCGATCAGCAATTTCAGCTTATCGTGAGCAATCCTCCGTATGTTACACTGGCAGAAAAAAAGGAAATGAAAGCTAACGTTTTAGCTTTCGAGCCTCACTTGGCGTTATTCGCTCCTGAGGAAAATCCGCTCTTCTTTTATGAAAAGATTTGCGACTTTGCCATAAATCATTTGCATCCGGAAGGATACATCTATCTGGAAATTAACCATCTACTTTATAAGGAAACTCTTGATTTATTTTCAACTGCTAATTTCAAAGAAGTTGAAGCGATCAAGAGTTTAAATGGTCACTATCGTTTTGTTTCTTGTATTAAGACTTAGGCGCTTCTTCCCCCAAAGCTTTTAACGAATCTAATACCCTTTGCCATAAGCTTTCATAGGGAATCACCTCAATTTCTATTGATTCATCACCTGGTAAAGGAGCACTCTTCAGCTTAGAAAGCGGAACCTCAGAACGTGATAAACAGGTTTGATAATCAAACTCTTTCTCATAAATGAGGGTCAAAAACTTAGTGAATAGACGAGTTCTGATGTTTGCTGGATTATAGAGTTGGAGCGTCGAAAATTTACGGAAACGATCTACTATAGGAAGTATTTCATCCAGTTGGTTATTTTCTACGGCTACCACATAGCGAAGTATCAAAGTAGCGATTTCAAGACCTTTTTGCTTTTTCTTGAATTTTGAATCATTCTTGAAGAAGAAATCTGCATCAAAAGATTTAAGCAAACGCTTATCCGGTTTAGCGAGGAATAAGTATGATTTATAAAGTCCCCACTTAAGCTTATAATTGGAGCTCAAATTGTCGAAATATGCATTTTTATTGACCTCCCGCATAATTTCGTATGCTTTTGCGGAGTTCTCTGTATACATGTATAAGAGGAAGTAGAGTTCCATATACTGGAAATACTCTTTAGTACTCTTATCAAATGAATTTTGATAGAACTGACAGTACTTAATTCCTTCTTTAAAGCTTTTGGTTTTAAGTAAGCTTAGTATTTGAGAAAGCTGATTGTATTTGATATCGAAGCGTTGCTTGTTCAGCTTGTCTTCATCATAGAGATCGTTAATTTCTTCGGAGAAGGCTAATAGCTCCTTAAACTCACCAAGTTGTCGGTGATAGAGTACTTTCAGCTTATAATACTGTTCAAAAATATTGTAAGAGTTCGTTTGTTTGAAGGCCTTCTCTAGCTTTTTAATAGATTCTAAAGTAAGCTCCTGATTCTTCTTTCTGGAGTTGTTTGACTTCTTAAACCTCAGTTTTGAGCTTAAGAAAGCCTGCTCACATTCTTCTTCGATGTTACGAAGAGCTACAGCATCCTTATAGTCACTTTCAACTTCGTCGTAGTGGTTTACCTTCCTTTGATGTGAAAATAGCCACATTAATTTTTCCAGCGTCATTACATAAAGGTTGGTGAACTCCAACTCTTTCGTAAAAGATAGATTTTTATTAATCAGCTTTTCAGCAAGCTTAAAGTCTCCTTTCTTTAAAAGGGTCTGTATATAGTAATATTGGTTCAATGCCTCTTGCTCGTGCTGATAAGCTACAGGCGATTGATCGTCTTTGAAATCGATAAAAAAGAGGTGGTTTAGAAGACGATTTCTAAGCCTGTGTTTTAACATTTTGAACCTGGGATCTTCTGCAGATGTATTATACATCTTCTTTGCAAGATCATCATCGGTAGGGTTTTCCGAAGACCGAACCAACTCATAAAGTTGAAATTCTTTGTTGTCTTCAAAGCTAGAAGCGTTCGACTCTATTATAGGAAGCACCTTTTTTGAGCGCTCCGTTACAATATCCATTAATTTTGTTAGCTCTTCCATAAAAAACTATTAGAAGGGTGTTTTAGGGTTCTTTATTATTAAATTCCAATTTAGATGGAATTATTATGAATTAAAATTTTAAAAGAAAAAAAGTGGAAAAATCTCTAAGGAATCCTTCAAGTACTCGGTAAGCTATTAATGTCCAGGATTTATTTTTTCTTCTTAAAATCGCCGTTTTTAATAGACTGTATAAAGTTTGCCCAAGCAAAAGGGTTAAGCAAGGCTGTCTGAGCATTTTGGTACGTATTCTTCAAGTGAAGCCTGTTGAACTGCTGTTCAGTATAGTATTTGTAGTTAGTTGAAGCATCAAAGGTAGAATTTTGCAGCATCCTAGCTAATACTTCGGGACCTAATGTAGGCGACTGTTCATACTCATTAATTGGTAGGTTCATGGCCAATATTGCTTGCTTAAAGAGCTGCTCGGTCGGATATGGAAATATTTGAACCTCATTAAGAAAGGTTGTATCTGTTACCAGCTCAACGATAATAGTGATATTTTCTCCCTGATTCGCCGGAACTTTATAATGTTGGTTTACATAACCCACAGAACTAATAACAACACTATCCCCTGCCAAAACAGGCATTGAGAAGTATCCATATATATTCGTACTGGTACCTCTTCCTGCCCTCGGAACGTAAACATGTACGCCGGGCACTCCGGATGTACTGTCCTCCCCAACAATTATCCCCGAAAGTTGTATTACTGGTCTGGATGACTGTCCGAAAGAAATATTTTCAACTAAAACTAATAATGAAAAAAAAAGAAAAAATTGAAGGATTTTCATCAATAAAAAGTCGTCCTATTTCACTGCAAAGAACGGTAAAAAATTACACTTTGTCTACTTGTTCCAATCTAACGGTATAACTTGATCAATGTTATGACAAACCTGAAGCAAGAAAAGAGATATCAACATCTGTTATTCGATCTGGATCACACTCTATGGGATTTCGAAAAGAATTCAGAGCTTACGCTTAAAGAAATTTATTCAACTTTTGACCTGGGCACTAAATCCGAATTCGAAGAATATGATTTTATTTTAAAGTTTAGAGAGGTTAATAAAAAGCTGTGGAACCAGTATAATAAAGGTAGAATAGACAGCGCTTCATTAAGACGAACACGTTTCCGCTTAATTCTTGAAAAGAAAAGCTGGATGAATTTTTCCCGGATAAACGAAATCGGTGAATTTTACATGAGCCAATGCCCGGTAAAATCTTGTCTTATTGAAGGGAGTCTCGAAGTGCTTGACTATTTAAGTCCTAATTATGGTTTGCATATCATTACCAATGGCTTTGAAGATACTCAGACAAAAAAATTAGAGTCTTCCGGTTTATCGAAATATTTCAAAACCGTTACAACATCACAGAATGCGCGATCCAAAAAGCCCCATTCAAAGATTTTTGATTATGCTATTCAGTTGGCTCAAGCCTCCAAAGATGAATCAATTGTGATTGGTGATAACTTTCTTACTGACATTGAAGGAGCAAAAAAAGCACAGATCGATCAGGTGTTTTTCAACCCCGATAATTTCAAAGGGCATTTTGACCCGACATATACCATTAGTAATTTAACCGAATTGAAAAGAATTTTATAAACAATAATCCTTCAAATAAATGTCAGCAGCAATTTATAAAGTCCCTGAGCCAAAAAACGAACCTGTTTTTTCTTATGCGCCTGGCTCAAGCGAACGAGAAAAGCTAATCGATGCCATAAATGAGTTACGCTCCAAAGAAATAGAAGTGCCGATGTATATCGGTGGAGAAAGGATTTTAGAAGGGAAAAAAATGAGAATGGCCCCTCCTCATGATCATAAACATACACTCGGCTATTTTTATGAAGGAGATAAAAGTCATGTAGAGCAGGCCGTTCAGGCTGCTTTAGGAGCAAAAGAAATGTGGGAAAATCTTCCATGGGAACATCGTGCCAGCATCTTTTTAAAAGCAGCTGATTTATTGGCTGGCCCTTACCGGTGCAAAATGAATGCGGCTACTATGCTCGCACAATCCAAAACACCATTTCAATCGGAGATCGATGCTGTTTGTGAGTTTGCGGACTTCCTTAGGTATAATGTTAAATACGTAACCGACATCTATAAACAACAACCTGATTCCAATCCGGGGATGTGGAATAGATTGGAACAAAGACCATTAGAAGGATTCATTTTAGCCATCACACCTTTTAACTTCACCTCTATTGCTGGAAACTTGCCAAGTGCACCGGCAATGCTTGGTAATACTTGTATTTGGAAGCCCGCTTATTCTCAGGTTTATTCTGCTCAAGTCGTTATGGAGGTATTTCAAGAGGCTGGCTTACCTGACGGAGTGATCAATTTAGTTTTTGCTGATGGACCTGATGTTGGGGATGTAGTATTCAAACATCCTGATTTTGCAGGATTACATTTTACAGGTAGTACGGCTGTTTTTCAAGAACTTTGGAAGACTATTGGCACAAACATCAGTTTATATAAAACGTATCCAAGAATTGTTGGAGAAACAGGAGGAAAAGACTTTATAGTTGCTCATAAATCGGCTGATGATAAAGCACTGGCAACTGCCATAACCAGAGGGGCTTTTGAATTTCAGGGACAAAAATGTTCAGCAGCCTCCAGAGCATATATTCCAGACAATCTTTGGGATAAGGTTAAAGACTATGTACTCGAAGATTTGAGAAGTATAAAAATGGGTGGCGTAGAGAATTTTGAGAATTTCTTCAATGCGGTGATTGATGAAAGGGCATTCGATAAAATCAGTGATTATATTGAAAAAGCAAAAGAAAGTGACCTTGCAGAGATCATAAGCGGTGGAGGTTATGATAAAACAAAAGGATACTTCATAGAGCCGACGGTAATCGTTACAAAAGATCCTATGTTCACCACGATGTGTGAAGAAATATTCGGTCCCGTGATTACGATTTATGTTTATCAAGCCGAACGTTTTGAAGAAACTTTGGAATTGGTTGACAAAACTTCTCCTTATGCCTTAACGGGTGCAATTTTTTCACAGGATCGATATGCCATTGACCTTGCAACGAAAAAATTAAGACATTCTGCGGGTAACTACTACATCAATGATAAGCCTACAGGTGCAGTAGTAGGGCAGCAACCTTTCGGTGGAGGTCGGGCTTCCGGAACCAACGATAAAGCTGGTTCTATGGCTAATTTAATGCGGTGGGTTTCATCAAGGACTATAAAAGAAACCTTCGTTCCCGCACATGATTATAGATATCCTTTTATGGACTAATGATATCTTCAATTGCGGTTATCGGGACTGGAAATGTAGCTTATCATCTGATCAGGCATTTCCAGTACGTTGACCCTGGGGTAAAAAAAGTATTTGGTAAAACCCTCCAAAGCTTTGAAAAGCTTGGCGGGTTGAAAGGATTTGAAAAGTCACTGAATCTATCTGAGATAGGCCCAAATGAATTTGATCTTATTTTATTAGCCGTTTCGGACGATGCGATTATAGAAATCGCTAAGAACCTCCCTGATCTGGGAGAAACAATTTTGGCACATACTTCAGGAGCGACCTCTATTGATGTTATCTCCGCGGTCTCAAAAAATACAGGTGTATTTTATCCTTTACAGACCTTTAGTCTAGGTACAATAGTTGATTTTCAAAAAGTGCCAATATGTATTGAGGCGTCAAATAAAAAGACCGAAGAAAAATTACGCTCTTTTTCTTCAAGCTTAGGTTGTAAATCAGAAAAGGTAAATTCTGATCAACGAAAAAGAATACATCTGGCTGCAGTTTTTGCCAATAACTTCACGAATCATCTGCTGGGGGTCTCCAAAGAAATATTATCCGAAAGCCGTATGGAATTAAAAATACTTGAGCCCTTAGTTAACGAAACACTAAAGAAAGCTTTTGAACAAAGTCCTGAACATTCCCAAACCGGACCGGCTAAACGGGGTGATCAAAAAACAATGGAGGCTCATTTGGAAATGATTAAGGATAATCATATCAAGACACTTTATCAGATCTTGTCGAAAGGTATTATTGAAAAATATAATTAGCTGTTGAGTTGATATATAGCCCCTAACTTTGTTTATTATTTATCTGAAAACCCATCATTTAAAATGATAAGTATGGAACCAAAGATCGCAAAAAAAGAGCCTATCGTTATTGAAGTTGAAGCAGGTACTTACTGGTGGTGCACTTGTGGAGAAAGCAGTAATCAACCCTATTGCGATGGTTCTCATAAAGGAACTGACTTTACTCCGAGAAAAATTGAAATAGAAGAAGCTAAAAAAGTAGCTTGGTGCCAGTGCAAGCATACTTCTAATCCCGGCTTCTGTGATGGGACACACGCAAAATTATAATTTCTCTTTTTGACTGAGATCACCTGGATAAGAATCATTAGGCCGTTAAACCTGGCTATAGTTCTTTTTACCCAAATTCTTGCTACATTTTATTTATTGGATGTTTCCTTTAGCATCTCCTCTATCCCGAATAGCATCATTTTGATCTACGCCTCTACGATTTTGATCACAGCTGGAGGTTATCTGATCAACGATTATTACGATATCAAAATTGATTACATCAATAAGCCCGATGAAGTCATTGCAGGAAGGTATATCAAAAGAAGGTGGGTACTTCTTTTTTCAATAGTGGCTTATGCTATTGCAATCCTGTTTGGTGCATTGATTTCTTGGCGTATTTTTTTTCTGAATACCCTCAGTGCCTTTTTGCTCTGGTTTTATTCTAACCACTTAAAACGACAGCCTTTTGTAGGAAATTTTTCGGTCGCATTACTTACCTCCTTGTCATTACTGATTTTAGGTATTCACCTAAGTCAACTCAGCGATCTGCTGATTATTTATTCCGTCTTCGCTTTTTTCATTACGCTCATCAGGGAAATCATCAAGGATATTGAAGATTATGAAGGCGATAAAAGCTTCGGCTGTAAAACGCTTCCTATCATTTTAGGGACAAGAAAGACAAAACAGATCATTTACGTTCTAATCACCATTTTCTTCTCTCTTCTGAGTATACTTTCCTATCAATCCAATAACTTCATAATTATGATTTTATTTACTGTGATGAGCTTTCTTCTGGTTCACTTCACCTACAAAGTTTACAGGGCCGATACTAAACAGATGTTTTCTAACCTAAGTAGTTACAGTAAAAGGCTAATGGTTTTTGGAGTGTTAAGCATGATCTTTCTCTAAATGTATAAAATAGCAATATTCGCCTCCGGAGGTGGTTCAAATGCGGAATCAATAGCAAAACACTTTGAGGACTCGGGCCTTGCAAGCGTTTCATTAATTTTATCTAACAAAAAAGAAGCTGGTGTGCTGGATAGGGCAGACAGACTAGGTATTCCCTCCGTTGTATGTATAAAGTCAGAATTTCAGAATGAATCTCATTTACTCAGAATCTTAAAACAATACGATATAGATTTCATAGTTCTTGCTGGCTTTTTATTGCTTATTCCTGAGTATCTCATAAGGGCATACCCGAACAAAATTGTCAATATACACCCTGCCCTACTTCCAAAATATGGAGGAAAAGGCATGTACGGAATAAACATCCATAAAGCAGTCGTTCAGAATAAGGAGAAAGAAACGGGCTTAACCATACACTTTGTCAATGAAAGATATGATGAAGGCACTATAATAGCTCAAAAAAGCTGTTCAATAGAGCCTTCAGATAGTGCTGAAGAAGTTGCCACCAAAGTTCTGCAGATGGAACATAAATATTATCCTGAAACGATAGAAAACTTGCTTAGGAAAGGACTGTGAAATATATAGCTTTGTAAGCCCAATCCTAATCTCAATATTATAATGGCTCAGAAAACTATTAAATCTGCACTCATATCGGTTTATCACAAAGAAGGTCTGGAAAGCATTGTGAAAAAATTGATTGAGGAAGGCGTAAAACTCATTTCTACCGGAGGCACACAAAAGTATTTAGAAAGTTTAGGAGCTTCAGTTATTGAAGTTGAAAGCCTGACAGGATTTCCTTCCATTTTAGGGGGTAGAGTAAAGACTTTACACCCCGGCATATTTGGTGGAATTCTCCGAAGGGATGATGTTTCCTCAGATCAGAAAGAACTGGAAGAATATAAAATTCCCGAAATAGACCTGGTCATAGTTGATCTTTACCCATTTGAGGAAACTGTAGCACAAGAAAATGCCGAAGAGCAGGAGATTATAGAGAAAATAGATATTGGGGGAATATCGCTGATCCGAGCAGCAGCAAAAAATTTCAAAGACGTTTTGATCGTACCATCAAAGGATCAGTATCAGGACCTTGAACTATTGTTAGAAAGAGGAACCTTTTCGTCGCTTGAAGAGCGAAAAGCATTTGCCGCCCATGCTTTCAATATATCGTCGCACTATGACACGCAAATCTTCAATTATTTCAATACTGAAGTTGAGATTCCGGCTTTCAAGCAAAGCTATTTAAACAGTAAAAAACTTAGGTACGGAGAAAACCCTCATCAGGAAGGGCATTTCTTTGGGAATCTGGATGAGTTCGTAGAACAGATACATGGAAAAGAAATTTCCTATAATAATTTAGTTGATATCCACGGAGCTGTCAATTTAGTAGAAGAATTCAATGATGATAC
This sequence comes from Bacteroidota bacterium, assembly GCA_039030555.1. Classification (GTDB taxonomy): domain Bacteria; phylum Bacteroidota; class Bacteroidia; order Cytophagales; family Cyclobacteriaceae; genus JBCCDY01. The sequence goes on along the minus strand of JBCCDY010000003.1, from coordinate 69,090 downwards.
CTTTTTCGGAATACTCAAACATACCAATGCCTGCGGAGCATCGACAGGAAATTCTGTTTTAGATGCGTATAAAAAAGCCCTGGCAGCAGATCCGGTATCGGCCTTTGGCGGGATTTTAGTTTCTACCCACGAAATCACTAAAGAAGCTGCGGAAGAAATGCATTCCCTGTTTTTCGAAGTTCTAGTCGCTCCTTCTTTTTCGGAAGATGCTTTAACCGTCCTAAAACAAAAGAAAAATCGAATCCTTCTGGTTAAAAAAGATAGGCTTCATTCTCAAAAGCAATTTAAAAGCCTTCTGAATGGAGTGATTGAGCAGGACAAAGACAGCATTACAGACCAAAAAGAAAGTTTTAAAACAGCTACCTCTAAATCGCCAACTGAAAGTGAGCTGAATGATCTTGAGTTCGCAAGTAAAATTTGTAAGCAAACTAAATCCAATACTATTGTTTTGGCGAAAGACGGACAGATGCTGTCTTCAGGTGTTGGACAAACATCACGGGTAGATGCTTTAGAGCAAGCCATTAAAAAAGCCAAAAAGTTTAATTTTGATGTTAAGGGAGCAGTTATGGCTTCCGACGCATTTTTCCCTTTTCCGGATTGTGTGGAAATAGCCCATTCAGCAGGAATTATGGCAGTGATCCAACCGGGTGGGTCAATTAAAGATCAGAACTCAATAGATTTCTGTAATAAGAACGAAATGTCTATGGTTTTTACGGGTATCAGGCATTTTCTTCATTAGTAATATTGGTTTATATAAGTTTTTTAGAAATTTTGACGAAATTTCAATTCACCGTTTACGATTTGACATTCTATGGGAATATTTGATTTCTTCTCCAGTGATATAGCAATAGATCTTGGAACCGCTAATACACTTATCATTAATCGTGATAAAGTTGTAGTGGATGAACCGTCGATCATTGCGATCGATAAAAACAACAATAAGGTTCTAGCTATTGGAAGGGAAGCCATGCAGATGCATGAAAAAACCCATGAGAATATTAAAACCATTCGGCCATTAAAGGATGGTGTAATAGCTGATTTCCATGCGGCCGAGCATATGATCAGGGGTATGATCCAGATGATTGACGGGCAGAAAAAGAAATCCTTTTTTCCCTCCTCTCATAGAATGGTGATCTGTATTCCCTCCGGAATTACGGAAGTTGAAAAACGTGCTGTAAGAGACTCCGCTGAGCATGCTGGCGCAAAAGAGGTTTATATGATCCACGAACCTATAGCGGCAGCCATAGGAATAGGTGTTGATATCGAACAACCTGTTGGTTCAATGATCGTCGATATTGGAGGTGGAACAACAGAAATAGCAGTTATAGCACTTTCAGGTATTGTTTGCGATCAGTCCATTCGTGTTGCCGGAGATACATTCAATAGAGACATTCTTGATTATATGAGAAGGCAGCACAATTTACTTATTGGTGAACGCTCTGCCGAAAAAGTTAAAATTGAGGTTGGATCGGCTTTGACCGAATTAGATGATGGCCCCGAAGATTACGAAATCAGGGGGCGTGATCTTATGACTGGTATTCCAAAGGTTATCAATATTTCTTACTCTGAAATTGCCTTTGCGATCGACAAATCTGTCTCAAAAATTGAAGAAGCGGTTTTAAAAGCCCTTGAAATCTCTCCTCCTGAACTGTCAGCAGATATTTATGATAATGGAATTCATCTAACTGGAGGTGGGGCACTTTTAAGAGGATTAGATAAACGATTAGCCCTTAAAACAAAGCTTCCAATTCATGTAGCGGAAGATCCGCTAAGAGCAGTCGTAAGAGGTACTGGAATGTCACTGAAAAATTTGAATCAGTACAAAGCTGTCCTGATGACATAAACTTTTATGTATAGGTTATTTCAATTTATATATAAATACAGAGCCTTTTTCTTATTCTTATTTCTGGAGAGTGTTTGCGCTTATCTGATCATTCAAAATAATCAGTACCAGAGTGCTTCCTTTTTAAACTCATCAAATTTTTTAGCTGCTTCGATACTAAAAAATACCTCCAGAGTAAGTGATTATTTTACACTTCAGGAAAAGAACAGACTTTTATCGGAAGAAAACGCGCTGCTACGCGAAAGGCTGGAACGATTAAGGCAGAGTTCCAGGTTCGTGAATAAAGAGCTCAAAATTGACTATTCAAAAGTTGATCAGTTTGAATATGAACCTGTTGAAGTTATAAATAAGTCCATCGCGCGTTTCGATAATTACTTGACGATCAATAAAGGATACGACTCTGGAATAGAGCCAGGTATGGGCGTAATTGGAGCGGAAGGAATTGTTGGCAAAGTGAAAGCTACTTCCAGGAGGTTTTCGACGGTGGTTTCCGTTTTGCATTCTGAAATGTTAACCTCATCCTTAATAAAAAAGAGCAATACGCTTTGCACCACAAAATGGGATGGAAGAGATCCAACTGAAGCACGCCTCCTTTATGTACCAAGGCACTTGGATATTAATTTAGGGGACTCTGTGGTTACTTCAGGATACAGTATTGTTTACCCTCAGAATATTCTTATCGGAACTATTAAAGAAGCTTCCATAGACGAAAATGAAACTTTTTACAACATCCGGATTGACTTAGCCACAGATTTTCGAGACCTCAAGCATGCTTATGTTATAAAGAACAAAATTGTGGTAGAAAAGGACTCGTTAGAACAAAAGTTGTTCAATGATTAGGGGTAGCTACTTTGTACACATATATCGATTGATTATTTATTATGCAGTTCAACTGTTACTGCTAAGAAATATGATATTGTTTGATACCGCTTTCGCATTTTTTTATGTTGGTTTCATTCTATTTCTTCCGGTTGAAGTAAACACTGCCAGCCTTCTTCTTATCGGCTTTTTCAGTGGTTTGATTATGGATGTATTTTACGATTCTATCGGAATACATATGGCTGCCTGTGTAGCTGTGGCCTTCGTTAGAAATAAGTGGATTGAGTTGTTGACACCACGAGGAGGGTACGATCAAAACATGCCTTTATCGATTCAGGCACTAGGATTTCAATGGATGGCCTCTTACGGATTGCCACTCATACTCGTTCACCATATCACTTTATTTGCTATTGAAGCCAGCAGTTTAAGTCTACTTGGTTTAACTTTAAAAAAAGCGCTTTTTTCCAGCTTTTTTTCGTTATTACTTATAATTCTATATCAACTTTTATTTTACAAAAGCAGCACTAGAAGGTAATGAGTGGATCTCAGAGAATTATCATTCAAGGCTTTATTTTATTAGTGTCCATCATATTCGTCACTAAGCTTTTTTCTATACAGGTAAAAAACGTCGATTATAAGCAGGCAGCCGCAAATAATATCATTCAGAAGGTCATAGAATATCCTTATCGAGGATTGATAAAAGACAGGAATGGTGAGTTGTTGGTATACAATAGCCCCATTTATGATTTGATGGTTGTTCCCCGTGAAGTTTCCGTTCGTGACACCTCGAAGTTCTGTGCTCTTTTTGATCTAACCATAGAAGAGTTCAATGAAAAAATTCAGGAAGCAAAAGAATATTCTTATGTAAAACCATCCGTTTTCATTAAACAGATTCCCAATGAGGAATTCGCAAAAATTCAGGATCTACTGGTTGATTATCGGGGATTCAATGTCGTCCCAAGGATAAAACGGGCTTATGAACATCCAATACTGGCCAATGCATTCGGTTACATTGGCGAGATTAATAAATCCAGACTGGAAAGGGATACCTCAGAGTACTATTTACAGGGTGATTATGTTGGTATAAGCGGGCTGGAGGCTTCCTATGAAAAACATCTTCGAGGTAAACGAGGAGAAAAACTCAAAATGGTAAACGTAAGGGGTATCGAAAAAGGATCCTTTCAAGATGGAATTTTTGATACAGATGCCATTGCTGGAGAAGATCTGGTTTCAACGATAGATACTGAATTGCAGATTTACGCTGAAAAGCTAATGGAAGGTAAGGTAGGTAGCGTTATAGCCCTGGAACCTGCTACTGGTGAAATTCTTAGCATTGCATCGGCACCAACTTACGACCCTGAGCTCATGACGGGCCGGATGTTCGGAGAAAACTTCACCAAGCTCCAACAAGATTCATTGGTGCCGCTGTTCAATAGGCCCATCATGGCAGATGTTTATCCTCCTGGTTCCATTTTTAAGCTCTTCCAGACTTTAGTAGCACTTCAGGAAGGTGTAGTAAGCCTCAATACATATTACTCTTGCAATCAAAATCTCATCGGATGCCATGGACACGGGCCAGGTGAAACTTTGATTGGAGCTATTAAGAATTCCTGTAATCCATATTTCTATAATGTGTTCCGGTCTATTATTAATCAAAATGATGACCCAAACACTTATATCGATGCCAGAATCGGTCTTGAACGTTGGAGGGAATACCTTTTAGATTTCGGAATGGGAAGAAGGTTAGGTATCGATATCCCAAATGAAAAAAGAGGAGTTATTCCTTCGCTAAGCCTGTACGATAATATTTATGGAGAGAACAGATGGAAATTTTCCAATGTTTATTCTCTATCCATCGGGCAGGGAGAGTTAGGTGTATCGCCTCTTCAAATGGCAAATCTCGTAAGTATTCTGGCAAATCGAGGTTATTATTACCCTCCACACATCATAAAATCAATAGGTGAAAACGGTCAACCCTTACCAAAGTATCAGCAAAAAATAGAGACCGGTGTTGATGCTCCTCATTTCGACGTAGTTATAGAGGCTATGGCCAAAGTTATTGAATCCGGAACAGGTCAATACCGGGCAAAACTAAAAGGCATTGAAGTCTGCGGAAAAACCGGGACTGTTGAAAATCCACATGGAGAAGACCACTCCGTTTTTATTGCATTTGCCCCAAGAGACAAGCCCAAAATTGCTGTCTCTGTGTATGTAGAAAATGCCGGACAGGGGGCACGGGCTGCCGCTGCCATTTCCGGCTTAATGATCGAAAAGTACATAAAACGAGATTCAGCTGAATTGAGAATGGAAGATTACGTTTTAGCCGGAGAATTTATTTATTAAGTGAGAGGACAGGATAGCATAGGGCGAAAAGTAGACTTAACAGCTATTTTGATTTACGCTGCCTTGGTACTCATGGGCTGGCTGAATATTTATGCTTCTGTATACGAAGAAGGTGCTGATATTTCCATTTTCAGTCTAAGCATTAACTCTGGCAAGCAGCTACTCTGGATTGCGACCGCTGCAGTAATCATTGTATTTATTATGATTATCGAGTTTCAATTCTATAGTAGTGTTGCTTATATCATTTACGGAATACTTATTGGACTTCTTATCCTGGTTTTATTCTTTGGAAAAGAGGTGTCTGGAGCAAGATCATGGTTTGAGCTCGGTAGTTTCAGGCTTCAACCTTCAGAATTCGTTAAATTCGGGACGGCTCTAGCCTTAGCTCGATTCTTTCAGGATCCTTCTGCTAAGCTCGATAACCTTAAGAATGTTTTCATTGCTGCGATGATCATCATAGTTCCTGCGATACTCATTGTGTTGCAGCCCGATCCAGGAACAGCGCTGGTCTTCGGCTCATTTATCATCGTACTCTATAGGGAGGGTCTTCCTGGAATAATTCCTGTACTGGGAATTGTTTTCGTAGCCATTTTTGTACTGACCTTACTTTTACCTTTTCAGACGCTATTCATAGGTATAGGTGTGGTTTTAGCAATTGTGTTGATCATCGTTAGACGGTCATGGAGAAATATAGCAATAAGCATAGCTTGTTTTGCCCTGATATTCGGAGCCGTATTCGGTGTAGATTATTTCGTAAATAATATTCTAAAGCCGCATCAGCAAAACAGGATCAAAGTATTGTTCAACCCTAACATAGATCCTTTAGGAGTTGGCTGGAACGTGACCCAGTCTAAAATTGCTATTGGTTCGGGAGGATTCGGTGGAAAAGGTTTTCTAGAGGGCACACAGACTAAATTTGACTTCGTACCTGAACAAAGTACTGATTTCATTTTTTGTACTATAGGTGAAGAACATGGCTGGATAGGTAGTTTGGTACTCATCGGTTTGTTTACTGCTTTGCTGTTCAGGATAATCGCTATTTCGGAACGTCAAAAGTCAAGGTTTGCCAGGGTATATGGTTACTCCGTAGCATCCATACTCTTCTTTCACTTCCTGATAAACATCGGAATGACAATAGGCCTATTTCCGGTCGTTGGAATACCACTCCCCTTTTTCAGCTACGGTGGTTCCTCTCTTTGGACTTTTACTGTTTTACTCTTTATCCTGATAAAAATTGATGCCCATCGAATGCAGGTCTTTGCACGTTAAGCTTCAGAAACGCCTTTCTAATACTTCATAGAATTCCTGAACTTCTTCTGACTCCATATCCCATTCATATTTTACAGAAAAACGTTCTTCCAAATAAATCCTGGCGGAAGCCTGATTATCAAAACCCTCCAGTCTTTCCAGTGCTTTCTCGAAGTCTTCAGAATTATTGCCAAATAACTCTCTCAAAAACATATAGCGCTGATTAATTCCAAGGCTCCTTCTGATGTTCGAGATTTTATTCAGTTTGGGAGTAGAGTGGGAAGATTTCTGCTCTTCTTCTTCGTTTTCAGTCTTTTCATAAATAATTGTTTCCTCACTTTTTTCTATGGCCGTAGCATTAGCACCGTCTTTGTAGATTTTTTCTATATCTAATGGCAGGATCTTACTTATTTGACTTACAAAACCTTCGTAATCCTCGGGGATATCTTCAATAGTCTCGAAAATATAATTGAGTACGTCGAGGGCTTTCTGTTTTGATACCTCGGACTGGCTATCCAAATATGTTTTATTCAAAAAAGCTTTGTACAAATGACCATTGATCTTAATGTATTTTTCAACACTTTTTAGTCGATCTACATGAATAGGATCGTCAATCTGTTCTATTTCCTTGAAGTAATAGTCATAAGGAGAGAAAGCCAGAATAATACTATTCTGTATTGCATTGATCATTAAAGGGGCGAAATGTTCTCTTTTTACCGAAATGTGATTTGACAGCTTATTCATGAAATCTTTTAGGCTTTTATCTACTTCCGGATGATTAAAGTCAAAATATGGACTTTTGAAACGCTGCCAGTCCTGTTGCCAATTGACAAACAGGTTTTTCAATAAAAAGTAATTGATCTGTTCTACTTTGGTGACTTTCATTAAGTCGTCTCCACCTAATTTTTCTTTCGTACTGTATACGTCTGATTCGATCAGATCAGCTAGTTTTTTACTGTAATCGGAGATGTAGTTGAGGTTAAGACCGCTATACATTTTCATTTTTTATTCACTCAGTAAACGATTCTTTGAAGGTAATGATTTCATTTACCAGACGAATCATAATTCGATCATGAAAGTTTTAACATCTATCTTACTTTAACTTTGATAATCTACCCTCGAATTGGAAATACATATAAAAAATCTTCAGAAGAAACTCCATGCAGAAAGAGGTAAATTGACCTTCCTTCAACATTTTGCTGAACAAAGAATAGACTGGATGCATGCATGTGGTGGAAAAGGAAGGTGTACTACCTGCAAGTTTGAAATTATTGAAGGGCGCCAGAATATTTCGGAACACTCACCCTTTGAGGAAAAGCTTAGACAAAAAAACGTTATTTCTTCATCAGAAAGATTAGCCTGTCAATGTTTGCCTTTAGATGATGTGACCATTTCCGTACCGAAGATTAATCAATTACCACACTTGAATTATTTGGATTGATACTTATTCGGTCGGTACAATGTTACTACTTTTGTCTTTTTATTTTGAAAGCTGTAAATGTTTATTGAACCGAATATTGGGAAAATACGCCCATCAGAAAAAAGCGGATGGATAGAAGTGGTCTGTGGCTGTATGTTTTCAGGGAAAACGGAAGAACTTATACGGCGATTAAATCGTGCAATCATTGCAAGGCAGAAAGTAGAAATCTTTAAGCCTTCGGTGGATAAACGATATGACGATGAAAAAGTAGTATCACATAATAAAACTACAATCCGGTCAACGAGTATCGATTTTCCAGCCGATATTTTACTTCTGGCGAGCCAGACAGAAGTAGTAGGAGTAGATGAAATACAATTTTTTGATGATAGTGTAGTTGATGTTTGTGTAAAGCTGGCAAATTCAGGGAAAAGAGTAATAGCTGCGGGCTTGGATATGGATTTCAGTGGGAAACCATTCGGACCTATTTCTAACTTAATGGCTGTTGCGGAGTACATTACTAAAGTACATGCTATATGCGCCGCGTGCGGTAACATTGCTTCCTATTCTTTTCGTTTAACAAAGTCCGAAGAAACAGTTGTCATCGGTGAAAAAGATATCTACGAACCTAGGTGCAGAAGATGTTTTAACGAAGGAATGAAAGAAAACATAGATAAAAGTTAAATACTAGCCCATAAGCACTTGAACATTTTTAACAAAAATTTATTCCTATTCTTCCTTTGGTTTCAAACAACTACCTACGCACAGGAAAATATTCCTATTGGAACCTGGCGGTCACATACATCATATGCTAATGCCATCAATTTAACCTTCGGTGAAAACAAAGTATTCTGCCAGACAGAATTCGGTCTCTTTTTTCTTGACCTGGAGGATCAAAGCCTGAATACGATTACCATTAATGATGATATATCATCCGTCAACTTCGCTGAAATTCAATTTTTGAGCTCTAGCAATATGCTTTTAATCACTTATGAGGATGGTGATCTTGATTTTTGGAGAGAAGATGAGCTCATTAACTTCAATGTCATTACTAATTCAAATATTATTGGAAGAAGAAGGATCAATAATATAAAGGAAAATGAAGGGCTTACTTATTTATCTACTGAATTTGGGGTTGTAGTTATTAACCCGGTTGAAATAGAAGTCGATGAAGCATACGTTGGTTTAGGCCCAGCGGGAGAGCAGATAGCTATAAATAGTAGTGCTTTTTTCCAAGACACGATCTTTTTGGCAACAAATACCGGGGTGATTTCAGCTTCCTTAAGTAATTCCGTTAATCGTTTAGACTTTAATGTTTGGGACCGTACTCAGGTAGAAGGCGATAGCCCTGTTTCCAGCATTGAGTTATTCAATAACACACTTTATGCAGCAATAGATAATCGATTCTTATTTCAATATGAAAATGGAAGCTGGATCCAAACCTCTGTTCCTGTTAACGGAGAGTCCTTCGAATTAAAAAGTAGAAACGGAAATCTTTTTCTTGTGACAGAAGAGGAAGTCTTGATCATAGAAAGTTCAGGAAGCTTTAGCAGCCTTACTGCAAATGAAATTGCTTCACCTCAATCCATAGAAATATTGGAAAATGGGCAACTTTATGTAGCAGATTTTGAAAATGGGCTGTTGGAAATTCAGGAATCAGAAATAAGCTCAATTATACCCGCTGGACCTATTTCTAACCAAATAACCGATCTTTTAAGTTTTAATGGAACGACTTTGGCCGTTCATGAAAACTCTAACTCTGTAGACTTAAGTGAAGGTTTTTCCCAATTTGAGCTTGGAGGATGGAATCAGTTTACAAGTGATGTCATTCCTAATGTTGAAAATCTGGTATCAATGAACCTGAATGGGTTTACTAATCAAGTGCAATTTGCTTCTTTCGGCTCCGGGGTATTAGACTGGGATCTTGCTGAAGAATTCATTGTGCTAAATGATATGACTCCCGGAAGCACTTTAGATAGCGACGGCACTTCTATTTTAATCTCAGATGTAAAAAGTGACTTTGAGGGTAATCTATGGATCGCAAATTTCGACTCCGACTTGCCCCTACATAAACTGAATGTAGGCGGAGAGTGGGAATCCTTCAGCTTTAATATTCCTGCTTCGAGATTTCCGGAGCAACTACTCATCGCATCTACAGGTGATGTCTGGATAATTCTAAGAGATGCAGGTATCCTTGTTTTTAATGAAGAAAGTGGATCATTCAGGCAGTTATCTTCTTCCGAATCCAATGGTAGTTTACCCTCATCCACAATAAACAGCATAATCGAAGACCTGGATGGCCAGATCTGGGCGGCAACCAGTTCCGGCATAGCAGCCTTCACCTTTCCTTTTGACATCATAAACAATGATCAAATTGAAGCTTTCGTGCCGATTATTGACGGTAGGCTGCTTTTCGATGAAGAAAACGTAGTAGAAATAGCAATAGATGGGGGGAATAGAAAATGGATATCAACAGCTGATGGGGCCTTTCTGTTCAATGAATCTGTTTCCGAGCTTGAAACCACCCTCAATACTGAAAACAGTCTTTTGGTCTCCAATAATATTTCTGCTATCAGTATAGATAATACTAAAGGAGAAATATTCTTTGCTACCGATAGAGGTCTTGTCTCTTTTCGAGGAACTGCAACACTTGGAAACGAATTCCATAGTGATGTTAAAGTCTTCCCGAATCCGGTTCCTTCTAATTTTGAAGGTCTGGTAGGAATATCCGGACTTGCAAATGATGTGAATCTTAAAATTACAGACGTCTCAGGGAAGCTGGTAAGAGAAGTGCTCTCTAATGGAGGTACAGCCGTTTGGGATGCCAGGGATCTGAATGGAAGAAAAGTACAGACCGGGATCTATCTTATTTTGAGTAGCACTGCCGATGGTGAAGAAAACTTCGCTGGGAAATTTGCTGTCGTTGAGTAATGCTATTTAAAACCAGAGGCATAGCAATCAATTTTATTAAGTATAAAGAAACTTCGATCATTGCACATATTTTCACTGAAACCTACGGAATTCAATCTTACATTATCAACGGAATCAGAAGCAGTAGGTCAAAACAGAAAATATCGAGTTTTCAGCCCTTGACCCTATTGGATCTCGTCGTTTACAAACATCCTCAAAAAGAGATCAATAGAATATCGGAATATCGTATTGGTTATGTTTCCACTTCAACACCCTATCATCATCATAAGTCTTTCATAGCCATATTCTTATCGGAGGTATTGAAGAAAATATTAACCGAAGATACAGAGGCCAATATTCTATTTGCATTTATTCATAATTCTGTAATCGAACTGGATAAACTGAATAGTAATATTCAAAATTTTCACCTTCAATTTTTAGTTAAACTGTCCTCACTTCTTGGCTTGTCTATTCCCGATTTTTTTAATTCAAGCTCTACCGAAAACCAAATCTTAAGTGAACAAGAGCTTTTAATTCAGCAGTTTTCTACTCAAGACTACAGCAATGATCTACGGGTTTCCAACGATCAAAGAAGAGTACTCTTATCCAAAATCATAGATTTTTACAGCTTTCACTTAGTGAACTTGAAAAATTTAAAGTCTCTATCAGTTTTAAAAGAAGTACTATCATAGTATCTTATTTTAATAATTATGCAACGGATACAGCATGAGCACAATTCTGTATGATGAAATCCCTTCACTGGATTTAGAAGAGTTTAGAAGTGGAACGGAAAATCAAAAACGCACTTTTGTTGAAAAACTTGGTGAAGCATTTAACAACATTGGTTTTGTTGCCATAAAGAACCACGGCCTATCCAACCAACTAACCAAAGAGCTATACAGTAGTATCAAAGAATTCTTCGATTTGCCTGATAATACTAAAGAAAGGTACGAAAAACCTGAGCTTTTCGGGCAAAGAGGATATATTGGAAAAGGTAAGGAACACGCTAAAGGTAGAAATACAGGCGACCTTAAAGAATTCTATCATATAGGCCAACCGAATTCGGATGACGAATTGGCAGAAGAATACCCTGATAATATTTGGCCAGGCGAAATTGAAGAGTTCAAAAGTACAACTCTCGAAGTCTATACCACACTTGAAAATACAGCTAATCTAATGCTTAAGGCTATAGCACTTTATTTAGGTTTGGAAGAAGATTACTTTGAAGACAAGGTCAGAAACGGAAACAGTATTCTGAGACCAATACATTATTTTCCGATCGAAAATCCTGATGAGGTTCCTAATGATGCCGTCAGAGCTGCAGAACATGGCGACATTAACCTTATTACACTTTTAATGGGCGCGAGCGCGGATGGCCTTCAAGTACTGAGGAGGGATAACAAATGGATACCTATTACTGCGTTACCGGAGCAAATCATTGTGAACGTGGGAGATATGCTTGCTCGATTAACGAATGATAAATTGAAATCAACAATTCACAGAGTAGTAAATCCCCCAAGAGAATTAATGAATACTTCGAGGTATTCAGTACCATTTTTTATGCACCCTAGATCAGAAATGGATCTGACATGTTTGGATAGTTGTGTTTCTAAAGAAAAGCCAAAAAGATATTACAATATGACCGCGGGTGAATTCCTCCATGAAAGATTAGCAGAAATTGGGCTTAAGAAATAATAATCAAAAATCCTGTTGAGAAGGGTTAGAAACATTATTTTTTTGAGGGATGTTTTTTATCTGTCTATAACCGCATTCGGTGGCCCTCAGGCCCACATGGCCATGTTTCTTGACCTCTTGGTAAACAAAAGAGGGTATCTTACCGAATCAGAATTGATAGAGTTGCATGCCTTATGTCAAATACTGCCGGGGCCAACCTCTACACAAACAATAACGGCTATAGGTTTTAGAATTGGGAAAGCCAATCTCGCTTACCTTACATTACTGATATGGATGCTTCCAGCCATCACACTTATGACAAGTGCCGCTTTGGTAATTTCTACTTTAAACCGTAATAATATAGATCTTTCTTTTACACGTTTTATCCAGCCAATGGCCGTTGCATTTGTAGCTCATGCTGCTGTAAAAATCAGTCAAAAAGTAGTCACAACTTCTGAGGGCGTTGCGCTAATGATCGTTTCAGCATTTCTAGCATATCATATAAAATCACCTTTCCTATTTCCGGTTATCCTTATTTTAAGTGGTCTAGCCACCAGCAGAAAGTATAAGGCCTTAGAACAAGAAGATAAAGCGGGAATTAAAATAAGCTGGAGTAATTTCGTTCTTTGGGCTATTGTATTTATTGGAGCAGCTTCACTCGGTGGATTGACTCAGTCACTCCCTGTTAGGCTATTTGAAAATTTTTATAGAAATGGAAGCTTAATCTTTGGTGGAGGACAAGTATTAATCCCATTACTTTATACCGAGTTTGTAGAATTCAAAGCTTATTTAAGTGGCACAGAATTTCTATCGGGATACGCTTTGGTACAATCTATTCCAGGACCTGTATTTTCTTTTTCATCATACATTGGCGCTTTAAGCATGAAATCCTTTGGTATTGGAGGTGAAATTATTGGTGCACTAGTTGCCGCTCTAGGAATATTTCTTCCAGGCACTTTTTTGATATTCTTCGTTATCCGTTTTTGGAATGAGTTAAAAAAATATAGGGTTGTTAAAGCTTCAATTGAGGGCATTAATGCAGCAAGTTCCGGAATGGTAATAGCAGCAGCTTTTTTGATGTTTAAACCATTAGATGACTCTGCTATCAATTACATCTTGATGATAATAACCTTTGCCCTATTGTACTTTACTAAAATTCCTTCTCCAGCTATTATTGCCGTAGGTCTAATTGCAGGCTTTGTTTTATAAATAAACTAAAGAAGAGCCTGACCGACTTACGTTTAGTTCTGCCTTTTTACCAATAAAAAACGGCTTATTCTCATCCTTATGACCAAATGGGAAATTAAAACCAACAGGAACATGAGAAGGAGTGTGCTCTAATACGATATCTTCTACAAGTGACCCGAAAGAAGGATTTCCATCCTTAATAAGAGAGAAATGACCAATGATAACTCCTTTCACCAAGTTAAATATCCCTGATCTTTTAAGTTGTACAAACATTCGGTCAATGGCATATAAATACTCATCTACTTCCTCTATTGCTAAAATTATCTCACGATCATGTATGGCTGATGGTGTTCCGACTATATGAGAAAGTAAAGATAAATTTCCTCCCACTACCTCAGCCGAAGCCTTACCAGATCTATTCCTTTCATTCTTACTAGCTTCCATTTTACAATTTCCCCCCTTTAGTATCTCCATGAGATCAAAAAAAGAGCTCATTTTTACTTTATTGGAAGCATCAAATATACCTCCTACCGAAGCATGAACAGAAGGAAATCCAAGATTGGAAGCATGATTAAGTAAAACGGTTATATCACTAAATCCTACGATAAGTTTGGGATTTAATACGAACTTAGAGAAGTCGAGATCATCTATAATTCTGGATGTTCCATACCCTCCTCTGGCACAAAAAATAACATCGATTTCATCAGAATCTAAAGCTTTTTGAAGATCAGTAGTCCTCTGGTCATCTGATGCTGAAAAATAATGAGAGCTAGAAAATAGATTTTCACCTAGCTCACATTCAATTTCATTCAGACTAAAATACTTTATGAATTCTTGTATTGTTTTCCTGTCGACCTGTTTAGCTGGTGCTACTATTTTTGCTCTCATTTATCGTAAAATAAAAAAGCCATTACTCAAATGAGCAATGGCTTTCATCTGTTTCTTAATAAGAATCAATTAATTTCCACCGTTCGCAACAGGAGGATCAATACCTAATTTTTTTAAGACCAAGTTAGATACATCATCCTCAGGAGTAGCATACAATAATACCTGTAGTCCACTCGCGTTATCACTAAACACATGGGTGTATCCATTCTCCTCTGCTATGTCAGATATAGCATCCGTAATTTTCTTATAAGCAGGTTGAAATAATTCAACTTGCTTATTCTGAAGTGAAATTTCAGCTTCTCTTTGGAATTTTTGGATAGACTGTTGCAAAGTTTGAAGCTCATTCTGCTTGTCTGCCCTGATAACTTCAGTCATAGAACCCGCTTCTCTCTCAAAGGCTGCCGCTTTTGTTTGAAACTCTTCAATTTTTGATTGAAGCTGCTTTTGAAGCTGAGCCTCATAAGATTTATAATCTGACTCAATCGCTTTTGCTTCAGGCATTAAGCTTAATATATAATCTACGTTGGTGTAACCTATTTTTAGGGCTTTTTCTTGCGCATTTCCATTATATGCACACAACAAACCAACTAAAACAAATAGTAGAACTCTCTTTTTCATTTTTACTTTTCTTAAACTTATTTTATTACATCATTAGGGTCTCCCAGACCTAATTCTTCTAATACAAAATCTGTATAATCATGAATTGGATCGGTATAGATCATAACCAAATCACCAGATTTATCAAATACAATTTGCAGTCGTTGCTCTTTTGCTACTTTTTCAACGGCTTCAAATACTTGATCTTGGACAGGCTTAACCAGTTCTTTTTTCTTTAAAAAGAATAAACCTTCAAAACCGAAAACCTTTTTATGGTACTCTTTAACCTCAAGTTCTCTGCTTTCAATTTCCGTAAGCCTTTCCTGCTTCATTTCTTCGGTCAAAAGTACTTCTTCGGCTTGTAAATCGTTATATAAACTTTCTATTTCTTTATAAAGCTCCTGTATCTCGCTTTGCCATTTGGATGATAAATTATTTATCTCTGATGTGGCCTCTTTATACTCAGGCATTTTATTAAGAATGAAATCCGTATTTACATAACCAAATTTTTGTGCCTTTAAATCATTACTTACTAGCATAAGCAATAGCGATACCAAAAATAATTTTTGTGAAATTGACATTACCTTAATTGTTGGCCTATTGTAAACTGGAAAACTTGTTGATTAGGTGTAATACCATCTATTGTTGTATCCAAAGCTTGCCCCCAATCAATACCAATCAGACCAAATGCAGGCATAAATATTCTTGCCCCAAACCCAACTGATTTAAATACAGACCTTGGATTAAATTGTCCAAAATCGTTCCAAGTATTACCCCCTTCAGCAAAGGCGTGGACATAAATAGTAGCAGAAGGATTAAGTGAAATGGGATATCTCAGTTCCGCAACAAATTTACTGAACGCTACCCCTCCGTTAATAAAGTTTTGATTTCCAGTAACCGGGTCGACCAATGTCTCACGAGGTGAGATCGAATTATCATCATATCCACGGAGACTTACAATATCCGTTCCTAATAAGAAGTTGTTTTGGCCTGCAAGCCCACTACCTCCCAAAATAAATCTCTCGAATGGGGAACTACCTATACTGCTTCCGTATGATCCTATAAAACCAAGATGTGCTCTCGATTCCAATACCAACTTACCAACTAAGTTTAAATAGTATTTAGCATCAAAAGTCCATTTATGATACTCAATGAATTCAAATCGTTCCGAGTTCGACACCTGCGAGAAATCCCGGTCAGTAAAAAGGGAATAAGGCGGTGTCAGGCTTAAGCTAAGGGCGATAGAAGAACCTGACCTTGGGTAAAGCGGTTGATCAATGTTATTTCTCGCCAATGTTGTATTAAAAACAACACTATTAGCTGTTCCAGTTGTGAATCCAACAGAGTTATTTGCATTAGCAAAGTTATCCAATCTATATCTTGTATAAGAAACAGAATTACTTAGCGTGAAAAAATCATCCGGCCAGCGAATTCTACGTCCTAAACCAACGGTTACACTTGTTAAACTCAAAGAGCCATTAAATTCATTCCCTCTTAGTTGAATTGGATTGCCCTCAGCATCTAAAGTCGGTTGTCCATCAGGACCTAGAGCAATTCCAGTGCTAAAATCAATATTACGGGTACGATTTACAGACCTTGAAAGATTCACTGAAAAGTTATTAGGTTTTTTACCTCCTAACCATGGTTCAGAAAAAGAAAGTGAATAGTTCTGGAACACTCTACCATTAGCCTGAACTCGGACGGCTAGTTTTTGTCCGTCGCCCACCGGGAGAGGCCTCCAGTTATCAAAGTTAGGAATATTTCTGATGGAGAAATTATTAAATACGAGCCCTACCGTACCAACAAAGCCCAACTGACCTCCAAAACCACCTGAAAGCTCTATTTGATCACTAGGTTTTTCTTCTAATGCATATTCGATGTCGACGGTATTGTCAGTAGGATTAGGTACCGGATTTATCCCAATAGTTTCTGGGTTGAAATAACCTAGTTGGGCTAGCTCTCGATTGGTTCGAATTAATAATGAGCGGTTGAATTTTTCGCCTGGCAATGTTCTAATCTCACGCCTAATTACATGATCACTTGTTCTATCGTTCCCTGTAATGATTACATTATTAATTGTGTAGATACCCCCTTCAAAAATCCTCATTTCTACATCAATGGAGTCTTCATCAATCCTAACCTCTATAGGCTGAATATTGAAACCTAAATATCCATTGTCTAGGTATAATGAAGAAACATCTGCACCTGTTGGATTAAAATTAAGCCTCTTATCTAATGATTCCAGATCATAGACATCTCCTTGCTTTATACCAAGTATTTTGCTGAGCGTAGAATCGGAATGAACGAAATTACCACTCCATATTATATCCCTGAAATAATACTTCTTCCCTTCATCAACCGTAATATCAATATTAATCGTTTTTCGATCGTGATCGAAAATAGTATCATTAACGATCTCAGCATCTCTATATCCTTTGGAGTTATAGAAAGCAATCAAGTTTGCTTTGTCTTCTTTATAGCCAGTACGATCAAATTTTGATGATTTGAATATGTTGAGTTTAACGTTCTTATTCAGGAACTTTTTAATATCTGTACCAGACACATCCCTATCCCATTCTGCTAACTCTTGTCGGTTACTTTTTTTAGCTAGCCCAACTAATCCATTAAATGCTTCTCTGAAAACCCCAAATCTTGGCTTTTCCCCAGTGGACTTTAACTTCTTTCTAAGCTTTACATCCGTAAAAGCCTCATTACCAAAAAACCGGATACGATTTATCTTTATTTTACTTTTCTTATCTACAGTGATCTTGAGCTGAACGCTATTTGAAAGAACAGTATCTTTTGTTTGTTGTACTTGTACGTCAGCATTTAAGAAACCTTTTTCAGTAAAATATTTCTTTACAGCAAGCTCTGTATTTTTTATGATAGCGTCTGTGAGTACCCTTCCTCTTATTAAGTCTACCTCATCGCTTAAATCAGAAGATTGGGTTCTATTAACGCCATCAAAATAAATTTTAGACAGCCTAGGTCTTTCTTTTAAATCAATCGCAAGACTTACTTTTCCAACATTTATTGAAGTTATAGAAATGGACACATCACCTATGATGCCCTGTTTCCATAACTTTCGAATTGCATTCGTAATGTCATCTCCCGGAATTCTTATTCTGTCGCCCACTTTTAATCCGGATAGTGATATCAAAGCATTTTCATCTAAGAACTCCGAACCTCTTACTTCAATTTTTTCAATTTCATACTCCGTTGGCTGGGCATAATTTAACTCTGTTACTGGCTTGGGTTGTGAACTGAAGTTTCCACCAAATCTTACTTGAGAAAAAACACAAGCACTGGTAAAAAAAATGAATGATGTTAAAATGATATTCCTAACCATTGACTAACTCTTTTTTGAGTTGTTCACTAGTTTTTCCAAAACGCCGCTCACGTTTCTGAAAGTCTTTGATAGCTTCAATTAAATGTTCTTTTCTAAAATCGGGCCATAAAACAGGGGTAACATACAATTCCGTATAAGCCAATTGCCACAAAAGAAAATTACTCAATCTACGTTCCCCACTAGTCCTTATCATCAATTCCGGATCAGTTATGTCTTTAGTATAGAGATAATTTGAAAACAAATCAGTGCTAATGTCTTGAGTTGTAATTTTTCCTTCTTTAACCTCATTAGCTATTTTCTTAACTGCATCCGTAATTTCATGCCTTCCGCTATAGTTCAAAGCAAGAACGACATTTAATCCCTTATTATTTTCCGTAGCTTGTTGTGCTTCAACTAATTCATTGTAGCATGCTGTCGGTAAATTAGTAGTATTGCCTATAGAAGTAAGTTTAACATTATTCTTATTTAGCTCTTCTATTTCATTCCTAAGTGTTCTAACCAGTAATTTCATTAATGCATCAACCTCTAATTTAGGCCTTGACCAATTTTCGGTAGAAAACGCATATAAGGTCAGGTACTTTACATCAAGTTCTGCACATGTTTCGACCGTTGAACGAACTGACTCTATAGCATTATTATGACCAAAAATTCTGGCAGCACCTTTTTTCTTGGCCCACCTGCCATTGCCATCCATTATTATGGCTATGTGCTTTGGAATTTTAGCTTTATCCAGTGAATCTATCATCGCAGTTCCTCAAACAGCCTGCAAGGTACAAAAAACCTTTGATCGGGACATATTAAATCAAAAATATGGAAAGGGGCACGGTAGAGTATAGAATACATAAGATATACTTATACCTACATGATAGTACCAATCACTATCATTATCATTACCAAAGTTGAAATCTTTAAACCTTACATCTCCCCCTGAAACATTATCCAGGTAATCTGTAAATACTTTTCTTGCTGTAAAGCGAAAATCCACATTTATGTTATTACTGAATGCTCTTTTTATTCCGACCCCAAAAGGAATAAAGGGTTGAGTAAGGTCAAAATCTCCATTTCTTTCCCCAACATCAAACATTCTCATTACTCCAATCCCTCCAGTAAAATAAGGAGTGAAGTCTACAACAGCACCTTCTTTTCTAAAGTCGAGAAAATTATATTCAAAGCTTGCTGAACCTTCAAGTATAAAAATATCAAATGATGCATTTCTTTCTATGGCCAAGGCGTCTATTGGGTCATCATCATTTCCTGCCAATTGTCCCCCAGCAATTTCATAGCGGAAACTTACATGATCTCTGGTGTTCCTTCGGTAAAAAATATGAACAGCTGGTCTGTTAAACGAAAAATCATAACCTCTTACTAAATCGCCAGTGTAATTGAAGGCTCCTACTCCTATCCCAAGCTCCTTAAACTGTGCTTTTGCAGAAAAAGAAAAAAGAATTACTAATATGAGTACGCAAAAAATTTGAAGGGTTGACTTCAAGTAGCTTAGTGTTATTTGTTATCTGAATTTAGCCCTTCTTGTACTTCCTGGCAATACATAAGTGAGCTGTATGGAAGTAACGATATATACATCATTATCGTCTGGATTACCTCTAATATTTCCCGGATCACCTGAAACAACAGGCTCTCTGATTGTTCCATAACCCGGTACGACGTTTACATTGCCGAGGCCGTCGGAGCGCGCGGTCTGTACAAATCCAACTTCATTGCCTTCTGTGTTTCCTACTATGTAAGAAGGGTCTGATAAAGCTCTGGCCAAAGGATCTTCAAAATCATAAAAGTTAGCGTAACCTCCACTAACATCATCTAAATAGTCAGTGAATGTGTGCCTATAACCAATTTCAAAAGCCAGATCGAGATTTTGGGAAAGATAATATTTAACTCCTATTCCTAGTGGTATCACAATTTCGGTTAGATTATAGGAGGAAGAATTAGGCGCTGGTCCGCTTTCTAAAAACTGGCCTTCCGTACCAAGAGGTTCTAAATCAATCCACTCTCCGGCATTAGTAAATGGTGCTCCTGCCAAACCATTGTCTGCTCTTTGAAACTCAGGAACACGACCCTGTGGGTTATGTCTTATGATTCCTACACCTCCCATGATATATGGGTTAAACGTGACTCCTTCCGGAAGAATAAACAATTGACCAGTTATACCTAATTCAATAATAGAATTTCGAAACTCAATATTTCTTATTGCCCTAGGGCTATTTTCTCCGTCTCCTCGATCAATAGATACGCTTTGATCATCAGCAAAAATTCTTCCCCAAGTCAAAGAACCTCGTACCGCAAATCTAGATGATAAGTGTTTACTATAAACAGCTCCAAATCCAGGGCGTGTAAATGATATATCTAAGGCAAATCGATCAGGAACCGGTGCTATATCTCCGAAGTAGTTAAATGCATTAACCGATACTCCAATAGATGAGTACTTATTCGGCCTACCAAAGTTCCCTGTTCTTCCACCTGAATAGTTTGAAATTCTACTTTGTTTTTTCCTAAAAGCTCTGGATGTATACTTTTTCTGCCGAGTTCCACGTCTTCTTTGGGAAAAGGCATCTTCGCATAGAAGAATAACAAAAACTGATATAAGTGTATAAACAAGAGCTTTTTTCATGTTGATTGGTAATTCGCTCGTACTACAGAAACCTAAAATAACAGATTAGTTTTCAATCTTAAAATTTAATTTCTCACATCTAGGCCCCAACTAAGTTTATTTCTAAGGGTATCTACGAAAGTAAACTCATCTATCCTGATCAATTTAGCTTCAAATTCTTCCTTCCGAACAGTTAATTTATAGTCTGCGGTCACAGTCACTGATCTTGAATCCAGCGAGGCGAGAAAGTTTTCTCCGCGACCTTCTATTTCAAAAGAAATCACACTGCTGTCAGGAACGACTAACGGCCTGGTGCTTAAGTTATGAGGACTTACCGGTGTAATCACAAAGTTGTGCGATTGAGGTAAAACTACCGGCCCTCCACAACTCAGGGAGTAACCTGTACTTCCAGTAGGAGTAGCCACTATAAGTCCATCTGCCCAATATGAATTAAGGTAGTCTCCATCAAGGTACGCATGAACAACAATCATAGATGAGGAATCTTTTTTTAAGATTGCAAACTCGTTTAAAGCGAAATTATTGGTTCCAAAGAGACACTCATCGCATTCGAGGCTAATTAATGTTCTGGAATCAATGGTATATTCTCTTTTTTTAAGCGATTTGGATATTTCTGAAATCTGATCCCTTGTTGTCGTAGCTAGAAAACCTAATCTTCCAATATTGATGCCTAGAATGGGAATTTCTTTTTTCCCGATATGGGTTACGGTTTCTAACAAGGTGCCATCACCACCAATACTAATTATAAAATCAGCAAAACGGTCAGATCTTTCTTTACTATAAGTCTCATATTCTCCAACTTCGATTTGATTGCTTATCAGCTCTTTTTTAAAGCTTTCTGAAAGTGATAGCTGAAAACCCTCTACCGAGAGTTCTTTGAGGATTTCACGAACTATGTCACATTTCTCGTCTGAAATACCTTTACCGTGAAGTGCAACTCTCATTCTTTAGAGTTTATAAGTCAAGATACTTCATTAGGATATCGAGCCTTTCCTGATTGTTATCGACTGTTGTGGTGTCCTTAAATTGGCTTACGATCCTATAGTTAAATCTTTCCAGCGTCGCCATTACCCTGGAAACTTCTGTTTCGTTCAACTTAAGCGTTAATTTGAGCTTAGAGGGGTCCATAACATCAACTGATGTATGGCTGCTCAAAATTTTAATATCATCTGACTCTACCAAACGACTTATTTCACTTAAAGAATAATCAATCTGGTTTAGTGATAATACTAAAATGGCTCCTGGGTTTTGCACTGAGGTAGTTTGTGCAAAAGCATTCATTGTATCTCCAATCCCGATCGAACCTTGGTATAGATTAACATCATTTAAAACAGCTACCATTTCCATTTCGAAATCGCTTGCCGTTTTCATTACATCGAAAAAATGCTGGGATTCGTTGATTGAACAATTGACTCCGTGTAGTTGAACTTCCGAAACTGCCGCCTTTGCATCGTTCATATCCATTACCTCATCGGACAAAACGAAGCCTTGAAAAACTTCATGATCAACTACTGGAAGTTGGTTAACGCGTAATTCGTCCATCCACGTCAATACCTTTCCTAATTTGTCAGAAGGTTTTAACGGTGGTATAAGAAGATTAACTAATTCTGATGCTATTATCACAATTTAACTGTTACGCAAAAACGAGCCCAAAATTTCATTGAAGCGCTGGGGATGTTCCATCATTGGCGCATGACAACATTTATCTATGAATTTAAGGGTAGATCCCGGTATTAATCTATTAAACTCATGTGCAACTTCCGGAGGCGTAATCGTGTCGTTGAGCCCCCAGATGAGCAGCGTTTTTACTTTCAGATGTGGTAACTCAGTCGCTAGATTATGCCTTTGAGCCGATTTAGCTATAGCAACTATTCTCATGCATTTCGGAATACTCTTTGTCGTTTCAAAAATTTCCTTCACATATTCCTCAGTAGCTACATTAGGGTCGTAAAACGTATATCCTACACGTTCCTTTATGTAATCATAACTTCCCCTCTTTGGAAAAGAACCGCCCATAGAATTCTCGAAAAGACCAGAACTGCCTGTCAAAACAAGTCTTTTTACTTGAGTTGAGTGCCTGAGTGAATATATTAAGCCCACGTGTCCTCCCAGGGAATTTCCCATTAAATTAAAATCGGTGAGCTGCTTTAATTTTATAAAGTCCTCCAAGAACTTAACCAATCCTTCAAGGCCAGCTTCCCTGATCGGCATTTCATAAATCGGTAAGAGAGGAATAATTACCTTATGAGTAACAGAAAACTCTTCTACTACACTTTGCCAATTGCTTAATGCTCCGAACAAACCATGTAGTAAAACAAACGGTTCCCCCGCCCCTTCCTCTATATACCTGAAGTCGCCACTTTCCTTAATTTCTAAAGCTGTTTCAACGCTCATAATTTCTTGCTGACTTTGTCAAATTACAATTTTATTGTAGTCAACCCAATTTTTTATGATTTGTATACCATGCTCCGTTAAAAATGCCTCGGGGTGAAACTGAACAGAGGCATATGGAAGAGTTTTATGTGACATTCCCATATTTTCCTGATCACCACTGAATGCAATTTCCTCAAATGAGTCAGGTAGCTCTTTCAGTACTAATGAATGATAACGAGTGACATTTATTTCCGAAGGAAGATCATTAAAAAGATAATGTTGATTTAAAGTTATAGATGACACCTTCCCGTGCATTGGTTTAAGCGCTTTTTCCAACTTTCCCCCGAAATAAACACCAATAGCTTGATGCCCCAGGCAAATACCCAATACGGGTATCTGTTGAGGAATTTTCTCTAAAAAACCCATCAGAAAGCCAGCATTCTTCGGCTGCCCAGGCCCTGGAGAGATAACGATACCCTTCACGCCAGTTAGAGTATGTTCATCCCATCTGGTATCGTTTCTTATGAGCTTACATCGAACTCCTGCCTGCTCCAGATAATCGATTAGATTATGAGAAAAGGAATCAAAATTGTCGATAAACAGAACCAAGTCAGATTTATTTAATATTCTCAAATAAGTCCTTAAGAAACGGTAGAAAGCTGATGGTAGCCGTAATCAGTTTGGGGGCAATAGGCTCTATGAAGGGTAGTACCTGTGAATTAACAGAATATTGATCTATAAAGGATTTATCAAAAAAATTGATCCCCCAAATAATTATACTAAATCCGAAAGCCCATTTTAAGATACCTATCACTCCACCGATTATACTATCGAACATTCCAAAAGGAGTTAAATGAATAACTTTCTTTAAAAGCTTTCCCAAAGCATTTATTCCAAACAAGATCAAAACAAACAGTCCAATAAAAACTAAGAAAGGGATAAAAGCACTCTCTACAGATGTGTATTCTTGAAGAAGGCTAATGGTGACATCCATAAGTTTAATAGCTCCAAAAATGGCAACAAAAAATGCCATTAGAGCTATTAATTCCATAATCAGACCTTTTCTGAACCCCTGGATCAAACCAAAAGCGAGCCCTGCTAATAAGACAATATCAACCGGAGACAAGCTAAGCTAACAGTTTCTTTACCTGCTCTGAGATCTTTTTTCCATCAGCTTTCCCAGCTAATTTTTTCGAAGCAATACCCATTACCTTACCCATATCTTTCATTTCTGAAGCACCTGTTTCTTCTATGATCGATTTGACCTCTTTTTCCAGCTCTTGATCGGAGAGCTGTTTAGGCAAAAACTGACTAATGACTTCGTATTCGAAAATCTCTTTACTATAAAGATCGTCTCTGCCTTCTTTCTGAAAGATCTCAGCAGATTCTTTTCGTTGCTTAGCTGCCTTTGTTAAAAGCTTTAGTTCCGATTCTTCAGTAATTTCATCTGAAGCTCCTTTTTCGGTTTGTGCCAGTAAAATCTGAGATTTGATTGCCCTCAGAACGGTAAGCCTTTCTTTTTCTTTTGAAAGCATTGCCTGTTTAATCTCCTGGTCTATTTTATTTTTTAAACTCATAATTCTTACTTTAACTTTATCTCTTCCTTGAGGTTATCTTTGATTTCTCAGAAGAATAATTTCAGCAAATATAAATTTCATTTCGATAGATGACCCGTTTAAGTGTAAACGTAAATAAAATAGCAACGCTTAGAAACGCGCGAGGTGGTAATAATCCAAACCTCGTTCAAGTAGCTCTTGACTGTGAGCGCTTCGGAGCGCAAGGTATCACCGTGCATCCACGACCAGACGAAAGACACATCACAGAAAAGGACGTTTATGATTTAAAAAAAGTGGTCGCAAGTGAATTCAATGTTGAGGGCTATCCCGATAAACGTTATTTGAAAATTATTCAAGAGACCAGACCGGAACAGGCAACTCTTGTACCCGATGGCCCAGACGCCCTGACTTCTAATGCAGGTTGGGATACCATTTTAAACCAGGATTATCTAAAAGAAATAGTTCGTGAAATTAAGTCTTTCGGAAGTCGTGTATCTGTATTTGTTGATCCTGATGAAAAAATGGTTAAAGGTGCCGCAAAAATAGGCGCTGATAGAATTGAGTTTTATACAGAGCCATATGCGAAGTCTTATCATTCGAATAAAGAATTGGCCATAAAAGAATATGTCAAAGCGGCTTCTTTAGCTGTAAATCTGGGTTTAGGTATAAACGCAGGCCACGATCTGGACTTGGTAAATTTAAAATTTCTAAAAGATTCTATTCCAAATCTAAAAGAAGTTTCCATAGGTCATGCATTAATTTGTGACGCACTTTATTTGGGACTGGAAAACACTATCCAACTGTATTTAAGACAATTAAAATGAAGCTTTTTAATCGGGTATATGGAGAGGGTAAACCTCTGATTATCCTCCACGGCCTCTTAGGGTCTTCAGATAACTGGGTGACTTTGGCAAAAAAGTATGCTGAGCAGTTTAAGGTAATTATTCCTGACCAGCGTAACCATGGTAATACAGAGCATAGTGAAGATTTTTCATATGCTCTTATGAGCGATGACGTATTAGAACTTTACGAAAGCGAGGGCATTTCTTCGGCCTTTATGATCGGTCATTCCATGGGTGGAAAAGTAGCTATGAATTTTGCTTGCGATCACCCTAAGCTCGTTGAAAAACTAATTATAGCTGATATTGGGCCTAAAAAATATCCAATAAGGCATGAAAATCTTTTTAAAGCGCTACTTGGCTTAGAGCTAAAAGACTATTCAAGTAGGGGTGAGATTGATAAAAAACTAAGCGAATCCATTCCAAACTTTGGGGAGCGTCAGTTTTTAATGAAAAATCTGGACAGAAACCAAGATGGAACGTTCTCCTGGAAAGCCAATTTGGAAGTACTCTTTGAAAAACTTGATGCTATTGGAGAAGAGCTAAATGATTCTAAAAGGTTTGATAAATCAAGCTTATTTCTCAGGGGAGGTAATTCAGATTATATTCTTGATGAAGACGATCAAAAAATAAAACAGCATTTTCCGAATTCATCACTTCAAACTTTTGATAAATCAGGGCATTGGTTGCACGCAGAACAGCCTCAATTGTTTTTCGATTCAACCATGAAATTACTGAACGAATAGTGAAGAAAGGACAACTGATATTGATCCCAACAGTAGTTTCAGAAGACACCCAAAACCAGGTCTTGAGCCAGAGTATCTTTGAAGCGTGTGGAAGGCTGGATTATTTCGCCGTGGAAAATGTAAGAACATCACGCCGCTTCATAAGCACTCTAAAGCTCGGAAGGAATATTGAAGAAATTGATTTTAGAATTCTAAATAAAGACACCCCAGATTCAGAATTAGGGTTTTGGGTCGATCTCCTTCTTAATGGAAGTGATGTTGGACTGATGTCGGAATCCGGTTGCCCTGGTATCGCAGACCCAGGTTCAAAGCTCGTAAAAGCTGCACATCAAAAAAAAATTAAAGTGATCCCTCTGGTTGGGCCATCCTCTATTTTCCTTGCTTTGATGGCCTCGGGGTTCAACGGTCAGTCTTTTGTTTTTCATGGTTACGTACCGATCGATAAAAAGGAGAAGAGATCGTTCATTCAGCGTTTGGAGAAGGATTCCAGAACTCATCAAACGCAAATTTTTATGGATACTCCCTATAGAAATAATCAATTGTTTGAGACCCTAATGACAACTTGTCAGGAATCGACTATGGTTTGTATTGCAAGGGATATTACCGGAAATGATGAAATGATTGCCTCTAAAACTGTAAAAGAGTGGAAAGGCAATCCGCCCGACTTACACAAAATGCCTACGATCTTTTTACTTTATAGCAATTGAGCTAATTTTGGCCTCCTCAAACAATGACCATTTAAAAAAAGTATATGCCTTATTTATTTACTTCCGAATCGGTATCGGAAGGACATCCCGATAAAATTGCCGATCAAATATCAGACGCCTTACTAGATCATTTTCTTTCTATCGATCCCGACTCAAAAGTAGCCTGCGAAACTTTGGTTACTACTGGCTTAACTGTATTAAGCGGTGAAGTTAAATCGAAAGCCTACATCGATGTACAAAAAGTGGCTCGCGATGTCATTAAAAGAATTGGGTATACGAAATCGGAATATCAGTTTGAAGCCGACTCCTGTGGTGTTATATCTGCTATTCATGAGCAGTCTCCGGATATTAACCAAGGTGTCGAATCAGGTAAGGGTTTGCATGAAGAACAAGGTGCCGGCGATCAGGGAATGATGTTTGGTTATGCTACCAGCGAAACTGAAAACTACATGCCCCTTGCGCTTGACATTTCACATAGGATTTTAAAAACCCTTGCCGACATCAGAAGGGAAAATAATGAAATGACCTATTTAAGACCTGACGCAAAAGCTCAGGTAACCATCGAGTATGATGATGACAATAATCCTATTCGAATAGACGCTATCGTTGTTTCTACCCAGCATGATGATTTTGATGAGGAAAAAGCAATGCTTCAAAAGATCAACAATGATATTAAAAATGTGTTGATCCCAAGGGTTAAGGATCAAATGCTTGAAAAGAACAGAGTCCTTTTCAATGACCAAATCAAATACCACATTAACCCGACTGGAAAATTTGTAATTGGGGGGCCACACGGTGATACCGGCCTAACCGGAAGAAAAATAATCGTAGATACGTATGGTGGAAAAGGTGCTCATGGAGGCGGTGCTTTTTCTGGTAAAGATCCCTCAAAAGTGGATAGATCTGCTGCTTATGCTACAAGGCATATCGCTAAAAACCTGGTTGCAGCAGGCATTGCTGACGAGATTCTGGTTCAGGTCTCTTATGCAATCGGGGTACCTGATCCGATGGGTATTTACGTAAATACTTATGGCTCTGCTAAAGTTGATTTAAGTGATGGTGAAATCGCTGAAAAGGTTGAATCTATTTTCAATATGCGTCCTGCTGCAATCATAGAGCGGCTAAAATTGAAAGAACCTATTTATTCTGAAACAGCTGCTTATGGACATATGGGAAGACCAAGTGAAGTCAAGAAAGTACATTTCGTAAACGAAAGCGGTGATGTGCAAAAAGAAGTGGAGACGTTTACCTGGGAAAAATTAGATTATGTAGACCAGATCAAAGAAGCTTTTGGAGTGTAAGCTTCAATAATAAATATAGTAAAGGGACTGTCTTTAATTAGGTAGTCCCTTTTTCATTATCTCTCAATTGTTCAAGGTCTGAATTTTGATATCTACGGTAATCGTACCTTCGCCATCCGTATCATTTATCTCCACTATTCGGACTAAGCCAAAAAGACCTGCTCTGCTATCCGCTAATTGAAAGGCAATCACATTTCCAACTTCCAGATTAGTTACTCTTGAAGTCCCTTCACCAGCAAGAGAAGCAGCACCCAATAACTGTGCTCCATTTACGATATCATTAAAATCATCAGATGATACATTATCGGATACGTTCACAAACCTTGTAGCGTTTCTGGTAGTAAAACCATTTTCAATAGAAAAGCTTGAGTTGGCAGCCACGAAAACATCGTTTAATTCTTCATCATCGATAGCAGATAAGCTATTCATGCCTTCTCCAAAATAATAAGCAAAATCAACTATAGAACTGTCCGTAACGGATTCAGACCGAGCTTCATCGAATAAAAACTTCCTGTCTCCTATGGCATCGTAAAAGCTTGGATTACTGTTAATTTGAGCTCCAAGAAGAACCATTGACCTAAGTGCTACAGATGGAGAACTGACCACTACGATTAAATTTTCGACGTCTGACTGACCTGCCCGGTCTACTACGGTTATTTCAAAGTTTACAATGGAGGATAAAAGTTGCGGGTCGTCAAAATCAAAATCTATCTCTTTTGAGAATGAATTTTCAAAATCGTTGGGATCGCTTATAGTTTCATCATTGAAAACTATATTGTCGCTTAGGTCAATCCCCGTCACCTCTAAATTCTGAAACCCAGCTGCTGCTTGCAGCCCTATAGCGATATTCAGTGAAGAACCTGCAGAAATTCGAACAGTATCATTAATAGTCTGTGGGACGGTATTGACCGAAAGGATCGGTGCTGCAAACTCTTGCGGCTCTTCGCTATCGCTACAAGAGAATGTTACCACAGTTAGTAAACTTAATGTTAAACCGAATGTCTTTCTTCTTAATTTATTAAACAACATGGTTCCGTTTTCTACAAATGAAAAAAGTCGCCTCATAAGAGACGACTCAAACCTATCAATAAATTAAGTGTGTTTATAATTTTCTAATTATTACTGAGTTGAATTTTGACATCAATCGTGATTGCACCTGAACTATTACCTTCAACATTTATAACTTCAAATACGCCAAATCGGGAACCTCGGCCAGCATCCAATTGAAAAGCTACAGTTTGCCCAATACTCAGGTCAGTAACCCTGCTTTCTCCTGTACCTACCTCAGAAAAAGCATTTGCTAAATCTTGAGGAGAAGTTGCAGCTTCAAAATCAAATCCATTTGGAGTTGCTTTAAATCTGGTAGAGTTTTCATTTGTCTCGAAAGGCCAGGATAGAGTATTTTGCTCATTCCAAGTTATTTCAGCTTCATTATTATCCGGAGATGCTATAGTTCGCTGTGGTATATCTGCGAAATAATAAACGAAATCTATTCTCGATTGATTCATACCCATGTTTCTTAGGTTTCCCGCAGTAAAAACCGAGTCTGCCTGGGTATCATAAGAACTTCCTAGAGAATTATTGTTAAATCCTCCTATAAGAACAGCGACAAATTCATCAATACCCTCTTCAACGGTAATTGTAAATATTTCAGTAACTGGCAGTTGATCTACGTCATCACTTACTACTGTAAATTCAACAAATAGATCTCCAGGATTAGAACTGTTATCAATTACTATATTCTCATTGATCAAATATTCAGTTTGAGAAACGCCTGAAGGACGCGTAAAGATCTCTTGTTCAGGTTGCGAGCCAATCGTTATTCTTACTGCATTTACTCCTGCCTCAGCCATAGCAACCCCTTGGATGTTTACCGTATCTCCCGGAAAAGCAGTGGTTGAAGAAATTCCACTAGCAAATGTTATTGTAGGTGTTGAAAGAACCACAGGCTCATCGTCACTACAGCTGGAAACAATAAAAGTTAGCCCGGCAAAGAGCATTATTGAATAATAAATCGAGTTTAACTTTTTCATAATTAAGATTTTAGTTCTAGAACTAAAGCAAAAAAGAGTCCACCTTCCCTAAATAGACATATCATTTTTCTCTGTGGTCTATGATACTCTTTACTGCTTTTTGAAAAGTGGAACTATTTAAAATATGTGGATTAACGGAATAAGAATGAGAACAGATGTCTACAGCAGTCCTGCTTCTACTTTGAGCTTCGATCTAAAATATATCTAGGTGAGAGCTTAGCTAAATAGAATGAAATGGAGCTATCGAGAAAGTTTCTTCATAAAGCTGTCCCCTACTTGGAATCATGATCGTCATTAGGGAAATTATGTTTAACAAACCTATTTATTCAATCATGAGCAAGTTTTTGTATTTATTCAGAGGCGGTGATGAGCCTTACGCAAAACTATCGCCAGAAGAAGCACAAGCCCATATGCAAAGGTGGGGAGACTGGATGCAACAATTAAGTGAAAAAGGAAAGTTAATTGACGGCATGCCTTTAGCTGAACACGGTAAGCAGGTAAAAGAAAGAGGTAATACGATTATTGATGGACCATTTACAGAAGGAAAAGAAGTGGTAGGCGGATATCTTTTAGTCAATTCTAAAGATATTGATGAAGCTGTTGAATTATCTAAAGCATGTCCTATTTTCGAAATAGGGGGTGAAATTGAAGTTAGAGAAACTATGGATATGTAATTTAGAACTGCCTGTCTTAAATGTAGATAGGCAGTTTTATCTATCTTAAAATGAATAGTAAGCACTTCATTATAGAGCATTTTTTCAGGCATGAATATGGAAACCTGACTGCGCTCCTCTCCAGAAAATTTGGAATTGCGCATTTGGAGTTGATAGAAGACTCTATAATGGAAGCTATGTTCAAGGCCATGAAAGTCTGGTCTTTTTCGAAGATTCCAGACAATCCACAGGCTTGGTTTTATAAAGTTGCGCATAACAAAATAATTGATCAGCTAAGACGAGATCAAAAAAGCACTACCCAGATCATGAGTTCGACAGAAGAGCTTCAAATGCCCGATGATGATGAAATTCAAGATGAATGGTTGAAGCTGATATTTGCTTGCTGCCATCCTATGTTAAAAGATCAGGAACAGCTTATGTTGAGCCTCAAGCTCGTTTGTGGATTGAACGCGAAAGAGATTAGTATCGCTCTTCAGAAAAGCGAAGCAGCCACTAAAAGAGCATTGACTAGAGCAAAGGCCAACTTTAAAGAAAAGCTGAAAGGAAGAGAAATCCCTGAAATTAAAGATTCGCACCAAAGCCTTCAATCCGTTTTAAAAGTGATCTATTTACTGTTTAACGAAGGTTATAAAGCCACATCCGATAAACTACTTATCAAAAAAGAAATTTGCGAAGAAGCTTTACGACTGGCTTTCATTCTGGAAGAAAACAACTTCGCTGCTTTATTCGAAATTAGATCACTGATTGCACTAATGTGTTTCAAAGCTTCAAGATTCGATGCACGATTAAATGAGCAAGGAGGGGCCATTACTTTAGAGGAGCAGGATAGATCAAAATGGAATAAAACGTTAATTCAAACGGGTTACGATTACTTACTTCAAGCTTCTAATGAAGAATCTATTTGTGATTATTTTCTGGAAGCAGCCATTGAAAGTCATTATGCGGTAAGCCAAAGCTTTGCGGAAATAAACTGGAAAGATATTTTAGTTATTTACGATTATCTGTTGAAGATCAAATGCAGTCAAATCGTGAAGCTAAACCGATTAATAGCATTGGAAAAGGTATTCGGAGCAAAAGCAGCATTGTTAGAATTAGAAGCTTTAGAAGCTACCTATGATTTGGAAGATAATTATCTTTTTCACCTCATTAAATCAGATATGCTGCAAAAGATCGATAAAAAGGCTCTTTCAGTACTACATCTGAAGAAAGCCATAAAGCTTAGTTCAAATGCCATTGAAAGAAATTTTTTAGAAAAGAAATTAGAGAGCCTTTCAAAAAAGGATATTAATGCACCTTCGCGAACTTCCTCTTGATCATCCCACCTTTAGAGTCATCGACCCGTTGCTGTACTATGAAAGCTTCAGAATCAATTTTTTCAATCTCATTTTTCAATTTTACGATTTCAAGCCTGGTCACAACTGTGAAAAGAATATCTACATCAACGTTTTGACGATCTTCTCCCTTCAACCCCCTTTTACCATTAAATATGGTTGTCCCTCTTCCTAATTTTTCAGTGATCATTGATCTTATCTCATCACTTTTGTTGGATACTATGGTTACCGAAACGTATTCTTCAATACCATGAATTATAAAATCGACTGTTCTCGATGCGGCCAGATAAGTAAGCATAGCATAAAGTACAATCTCCACATCGACCAGGAAAAAGGCTGATGAGAAAATCACAACATTGATGATCGATATAACGTCTCCAATACTTATTCCTGTTATACGGCTTAGGTAAAGCGCCAGAATCTCCGTTCCGTCAATAACGCTGGCACCTCGCATAACCAAGCCAATTCCCGCACCTAAAAAGAAGCCTCCGAAAATCGCAATAAGTAATTTATCATCTGTAACAAGAGGATAATTAATAACCTCAATGACAATAGCGAGTAGTATCACAGAAATTACTGTTCTAATGGCAAACCCCAGCGAAAGCTGTCGAACTCCCAAAAAAACGAAAGGCAGGTTAACGAGCAGCACTAACACTCCAAGGTTAACGTCTGTTACTCTTCCCAAGAGAAGCGCTATTCCCATAGCCCCGCCATCCAAAAACCCATTCGGCAATAGAAATCCCTTTAGTCCCATTCCCGCACACAGAATCCCAACGGCAATCAGGAATGAATTTTTGATATGGGTTTTGAAGCGGATTTTTGCTGTCATTATTTACTTATTCCTAACAAATGAAAATAGAAGAATTTGGAAGAACATCCTATATTGTGTGTAACGGTTTCGTTGCTTTAAATGGAAGATCATTTTTATAGAAGGGCTTTCTCTAGAATGCGTGATGGCTATATCTCGGCCGATCTTACTGGAAAGGTTGTGAGTGTAAATCCTGCCTTTGCAAAAAGCCTTGGCTACGAAAGTATTGAAGACTTCAAAAATACGGTACCTCAAATTCAGGATCTGTACGTTTACCCTGAAGAACACGAGCGTCTTTTTAAAGTGCTTATCAAGCATAAGAAAGCCGAGTCTCGAAAATTATTTTTCTATAAAAAAAATGGTGAATCAATCGTTCTGGAAGGCAATCTCCGCCTTGTTTTTTTAGCGGATGGAGAGCCCAGTTATACCGAAGCTATTTTCGAATCCCTTGAGTTCAGAAAGTCAATTGAAGCTTCTGTAATTCGAAAAGAGGAAAATTTCAACTCCCTTCTGAATCAAATCCAGGGAATGGTTTATCGCTGTAAGAACAATACAAAGTGGTCCATGATTTTTGCAAGCGAAGGCACAGAAGAACTTACCGGCTATCCCAAAGAGGCCTTTATAAGAGATCAGGTTTTTTTGGGGGAAATAACCCATAAAGAAGATGCTGATGAGGTGTGGGATGCTATTCAGGAAGCCACCTCGAGAAAAAAACCATACGAGCTCGAGTTTCGAATTCATACTAAAAAAGAAGGAGTAAAATGGGTTTTTGAAAAAGGTGCGGGCGTTTTTAGCAGTAAAGGTCAACTTCTTTATCTCGAAGGTTTTATAACGGATATAACAGAAAAAAAGAATTCAGAAAATGAGCTAATTCAGAAAAACCAGGAATTAGAAACGCTTGAAGAAGAGCTGAGGCAGCAATCTGAAGAACTATCCACTATCAATGAGAACCTAAACCAGGTGTTGGTTCAGAAAGAATCTACTAACCGACGTATGGCTGTGGAAAGGGCAGCTTTGAATAAATCGGCTATTGTATCTACCACGGATGTGAATGGAAGTATCACAGATGCTAATTACAATTTTTGCAAAATAAGTGGATATAAACTGAATGAGTTAATAGGGTCTAAGCACTCTATTGTAAATTCTGGCTATCATTCGAAGTCTTTTTATAAAAACCTTTGGGGTCACATACTCAACGGGAAACCATGGAGGTCCGAAATCTGTAATCGCTCGAAGGAAGGTAAGATTTATTGGATTGACCAAGTGATTATCCCTTTCGAAGATGAATCGAAAAATCCGTATCAATATTTTGCTCTTGCTTTCGATATAACTGAAAAGAAAAAAGTAGAAAGTGATCTCAAAAGAGCTTACGAGGAAATGAAAATATCTGAGCGCGATCTTTTGGAGCAAACCGAGGAAATGATCGAGGCCAATAGGAAGTTAGAAGAGCTCAATGAGGAGAAAGATGGGTTAATGAGTATTGTTGCTCATGACCTTAAGTCACCATTCAAAAAGATAAAAGGCTTTTTAAATCTCATAAATCTTGTCGAGGACGAAGGGGAGAAGAAAACCTATATGCAAATGATTGAAGACGTTATTTTAGGAGGAGAGGCCTTAATTAATGACCTACTGGAAATTAATGCGTTATCTGACTCTATTATCGAGCCTAAGTATTCCGAATATTGTCTCATTGAAGAGCTGCAAGCTTCTCTAGATGGTTTTAGAGATCAGGCAAGTAAAAAACATATTGAACTTAACCTCAGCCTCACGCATAATGAGATCTGTATCCTGAGTGATAAGTTTGCTATTAATAGGATCATAGATAATCTGGTTTCTAACGCCATAAAGTTTTCAAATCAGAATTCTGAAATAAATGTCTTTTTCGATCAAGGAGAAGAGGACGTTAAGATCATCGTACAGGATTTCGGCCCTGGAATCAGTGAGGAAGACCAGCAAAAGATGTTTAAGAAATTTCAAAGGCTCACAGCTGTGCCCACTGCCGGGGAATCTTCAACGGGCCTCGGTTTATATATCGTTAAAAAACTCGCAGAATCAATTGGAGGGAAAATAGAATTACAATCCAAACTGGGAGAGGGCAGTATTTTTACACTCACTATTCCGATAGGTCATTAGAACTTTGATCTACTGACTTTAGGAGACAAGAAGCTTGCAATGGTTTCGGAAAAGTACTTTCAGTCATAAAAGATCTGATGAATTTCTTAGCTCGAATAAAAATCTATCCACCCGAAAGGATCGGTGAAATTGATTTAAGAGGTAAAAACGAAAAGGTTATTTTATATGCGATAAACTTTCCAACCAACATGCATAATGGTGTGTCTTAGAGGAAAATGAAAAAATATGACAAAACCTATTTTTAAAACTTCCGCTGTAATTTTAACCATTTTTTTAATGGCGTTCTCTTGTAATGATGAAGGAGAGGATTCTGCCGATTGTGTATGTATTGAAATATTTGATCCTGTATGTGGTTCAGATGGTCAAGTATATAGCAATTCCTGTTTTGCTGAATGTGCCGGTGTAGAATACGTCGACTGTAAGGTATCAAGTGATGCTATCATTTTGAACACTGGTTCTATAGCCGCTGATGGGTGTGATTGGGTAATACAAATCGATGGTATTAATCATCACCCACTGGAACTTTCTAATGAATTTCTTACAGACAGCTTAGAGGTTGAAGTTATTTTCTTTGATCGGCCTGATGAGACTTTTAGTTGCGGTATGCTTCCAGCAATTTTACCGGTAATTGAAGTATTTGATATTTCAGAGAAATAAGCATTTAAATCAGCTGGCTGAAAAATTTTTCAGCCAACTGATTATTTAACTATGACTAAGGATTCATCAGCTTCATAGCTTCAACGAGCTGAATAAACTCTTTACGATACCCTTCCTCGTCCTTTCCCATTGAATTTTTAGCCATCGCCAGAACGCTCTTGTAGGAAGAATTCGACTTGAACTCGGAATCTCTTAATAGCATTCCAAATTGGGCTACTGCTGAAGAGAATTTAAAGTTATTCGAAAGCTCATCAGCATTTTGATCTTTAACCACACGCTCAATCAGGTTAGAAGTATCTTCCTTCGGTCTTTTGTACCTTAACTTCACAGTCATGAGCTCCGAAGAATACCCAGATGCTATTCCCAATTGTTTTTGGTATTTCAAACCATCTACCGACTTAAGGAATTCGGATTCGACTCCGACTGGAATTATTTCATAAAGTGCTGTTACGGTATGTCCAGCCCCTAATTCCCCGGCATCCTTTTTATCATCGTTAAAATCTTCGTCATTGAGCTTTCTGTTCTCGTACCCAATCAATCGATAAGCCTGAACTTTCTTAGGATTGAATTCAACCTGTATCTTAACGTCTTTCGCTATTGTGAAAAGGTTCGCTCGTAGTTCAGAAACAAAGACTTTTTTAGCTTCTTTTATATTATCGATATAGAAATAATTCCCATTTCCTGCATTGCTGATCTGTTCCATCCGGCCGTCTTTATAATTGCCCATCCCAAAACCTGTAATTGTCAGATAGATACCTGATTTTCTCTTTTCTTCAATCAGCCGTACCATCTCCGAGCTAGAAGAAGCTCCAACGTTAAAATCACCATCCGTCGCTAAAATGATTCGGTTGTTTCCATCCTCAAAGAGATTTTCTTGGGCTACTTTATAAGCCAATTTAATTCCTGCACCTCCTGCTGTAGAACCCCCGGACTCCATATCATTGATGGCTTTAAATATTTTTTCTTTATCTGATGCGGGAGTTGATGGAAGCACAAGCCCTGCTGCCCCGGCGTAAGTCACAATAGCGATCCTGTCTTCACTTTTAAGCTCGTTGATCATCAATTTCAAGCTGCTTTTTAAAAGAGGAAGCTTGTTTGGGCTTGACATGGAACCAGAAACGTCTACTAGAAATACCAGGTTCGACCTTTTCAGATTATTATAATCAAGCTTTTTCCCTTGAAGGCCTATGTGTACCAACTGATGGTTTTCATTCCAGGGCGCTCTTCCTACCTCACTATAAACTGCGAAAGGATCTTCTCCCTTGGGATTAGGGTAATCGTAACCAAAGTAATTTATAAATTCTTCTATCCTAACAGCGTCTCTATACGGCTTTTGCCCATGGTTGATCATCCTTCTTACATTGGCGTAAGACGCTCCATCCACATCAATACTAAAAGTAGACAGTGGATTTGCTTTCGGAGTGTGGAAAATATTTTCGTTGATTAGGTCATACTCTTCGGTGTTATGATTTGTATAAATATCGTCCATAGGGGCATACTGTAATACTTGAGACTGTGATCTTATAGCCTTACCAGATAAACTTCTGAGTTTTTTTTCCTTAGTCATAGCCGGAGCGTATTCATACAATATCTCTTCCTCGGCCAACTCCATATCCAACTTCATCTCTCTTACTAGAGCTACATTGATTTCATTTTTATCATTTACAGTGATTGTTTGGGACTGAAATCCAGTCTTCGAAAAAAATAATTCATCTCCAAGTCCAGTACTCTTTATTAAGAAGGTTCCATCTTTTTTGGACGTTGTTTTTTCTCCCGTTCCATTAGAAACAATTAATACGTTCTCAATAGGCTTACCGGTCTCAAAAGAATAAATCTGACCTTTAATGTTTAGATCAAACATTTCGAATGATGTGGAGATCATCAACATCATTATAGCGGTGGTGATTATCATGTGCTTTTTCATAACTATTAAGTTTTTGCAGTAGGATGCACAGATGATTCATTTTCCATAAATTCATTTTATAAATGTTGAAGGTCAGTCATAAAAAAGGTGCTCAATACGACGAAATGGATGATGAATCCATGCTGGAACTGTACTTAAGAAATGAGGACTTGGAGATACTGGGACAGCTTTATCAAAGATACATGCACCTCGTATTTGGGGTTTGTATGAAGTATCTGAAAAATCAGGAGCAGGCACAGGATGAAACCATGAATATTTTTGAAGTACTTATTAAGAAGTTGCCAAATCAAAAAGTCGATCGTTTCAAAAGTTGGTTGTACGTAGTTACAAAAAACCATTGTTTAATGGCACTCCGGGAACAGAAGCGAAATACTTTTGATCAAAATATTGATCATGATCGTATGGAAAGTGAGTACGTTTTGCATCCTATTGAAGAGGACAGTGAAATTTCGACAACAGAAGAATTGATCAAAACGGCACTTCCAAAGCTGAATGACCTTCAAAGGAAGTGCATAGAACTGTTTTATCTGGATAAAAAGAGTTATCAACAGGTTTCAGACGAAACGGGATTCGATTTGAAAAAGGTGAAAAGCCAGATCCAGAACGGTAAACGTAACCTAAAAAAGATATTAGAAGAGGTTGGCAATGGATAAGAAAAATATTGGAAGGAAAGAACTTGAGGATTACTTAAAAGGAGATTTAAGTAATCAGGATAGCCATGAGCTTGAAAAAGATGCTCTTGAATCCGAGTTCGAATCTGATGCTCTAGAGGGCTTGGAACATACAAAGGCCAGTGATTTTTCCAGCAGTATGGAAGATCTAGACGGTCGGCTTTCCAGAAGAATAGAGCAAAAAAAGAAAGGGATCGACTGGTATTTACTTGCCGGTATCGCGGCGAGCGTTCTAATTGTTGTCACAACGGTATTTTATGTTCAGAATAGAAATACAATTAACAATCAACTCTCAGAAGCTCCCTTAATAGAAACTGAAAAAGATGATGACAGCAAAAATGAGCTGGCTTACGAATACTCAGAAGCTGAAACCGAAGAAGAAATTGAAAAAGAGGAAGAAATAAAAGAACTGGAATTAACTGAGAGCGAATCTAAATCATTACAAGCGGTTGAAGAAAAGCCAAAAGAATTACCTAAAACCAATAAGAATCAAACCTTAGCTTACAACGCAACAGAAAAAAAGCAAGAAGCGGAAGAACAGATTGTGGCTATTGATTTAAGTGTTCAGGAAGAAGATGTTGTTGAAGAGGAAGAAATAACAGAAGTGGTTTTTGAGGAAGTGGTTTCTTCTGAACTGGCAGAAGTAGTAGCTGATGAGCGGCGACCTATTCAAACAAGTGCTTTAAGCACAAATGAGCAAGCAGCAGGAGCTTCTCAAAGTTTTGCAAGGGCAAAAAGTAAAGAGACTACCCCGAGAGCTAAAAAGGCTTCTGTTTTTGGCGATCGGGAACCAGCACCCATCAATGGTTTTGATGCCTTAAAAGAATACATCGCTAAGAATAAAAAAGCCAAACAAGTTGGAGAAGGCGACTATGCAGTCATCAGTTTTGATGTAAAAGATGATAGTAAGTTAACCAACTTCAAAGTTCTGGAAGAAACTAAGGAAGATTTGGGAAAAGAAGCTATTAGACTCATTAAG
The DNA here is from genome assembly GCA_039030555.1 of Bacteroidota bacterium. Lineage (GTDB taxonomy): Bacteria > Bacteroidota > Bacteroidia > Cytophagales > Cyclobacteriaceae > JBCCDY01. Next base: position 29,462 of record JBCCDY010000003.1, on the reverse strand, counting down.
AAAGGTCCAAATTGGTTCCCAGCTATTCAAGAAGGTGTTGCCGTAAAAAAAGAAGTAGAGCTTAAGATTGATTTTTGATTGAGAGGTACTAATTAATCAAAATCAAGAAATTATTTGCGATAGGCTTTCGATAGGCACAATCCCCCTTTAAAAAAGGGGGTGATCCGAAGTTTTAAAACTTTGGATCGGGGGATTTGTCGTTCTCCCATCTTTCTATAAACTGAACAATGGTATTTAACACATGATGCATTTGGCGTTTGATATCAATATCATCGAACCGTAAAAAGGACAATCCAAAACCTTCAAGTATTTTTTGACGACTTGTATCCTTTATTTGGGTTAAGTTATGATAATGGCTTTCTCCATCGATTTCTATAACGAGATTTAGTCTCTTGCAATAAAAATCTACAATGTATCTTCCGAGTGGTTTTTGTGTATTGAATGCATATCCTTTTAACTGACTTGCTCGCAGTTCTTGCCAAAGCAATACTTCTGAAAGCGTGCTGTTATTTCGCAAGTACCTTGAAAATTCCTTTAGATTCTTATTGTAAGGAAGAAAGTACATTTAAAATTTAACTGACCCAATAGTTTAAAACTACATAAAAATCCCCCTAACCCCCTTAAAAAGGGGGAATTGTAATGAAAAAGTTGATGATAAATTTAAGTTCATCACAGGGATAGGATTCTAAACAGTTATCAATTCTCCTTTTATACAAACGTTAAGAATTTGAAGACTTGAAGACTGAAATTCTGATGAGGTTGTCGAAGAAATGAATCCCCCTTTTCCAAAGGGGGTGATCTAAAACTTTAGAGTTTTAGATCGGGGGATTTGTCGTTCTCCCATCTTTCTATAAACTGAATAATGGTATTTAGCACATGATGCATCTGGTGTTTGACATCACCATCATCAAAGCGTAAAAATGAAAGGCCTAAATCCTCCAATGCCATTTGACGCTTTTTATCCTTTAAGGGGGCTAAATCATGATGATGGCTTTCTTCATCGATTTCTATAACGAGGTTTAGTCTCTTGCAATAAAAATCTACAATGTATCTTCCGAGTGTTTTTTGTCTATTGAATGCATATCCTTTTAACTGACTCGCACGCAACTCCTGCCAGAGCAGCACTTCAGAAAGAGTACTGCTGTTACGTAAATAGCGTGAAAATTCCTTTAAATTTCTATTGTAAGCAAGAAAGTACATGATTTGTAAATAGAACTATAAGTTATGAAATCCCCCTGACCCCCTTTCCGAAAAGGGGGAATCATTGACATCTGTATAGAATCTAAAGAGAAACAAAGCTTAGAGTTGATTTTTGAGAGAAAATAACCACTAAATAAAAATGAGGTAATTGTTTGAGATAGGCTTTCAAAATACAGAATCCCCCTTTTTGTAAAAAGGGGGTGATCCAAAGCTTTAAAGCTTTGGATCGGGGGATTAGTTTGATAACACTCGTTTCTTGGCTGAGAAATAATCCATGATATTCTCATAAATCGAAACGTTCATTAGAATCAAGAGCATTCCATAAAAGGTGTCTTCTATAGGAATCGTGAATATTCGTATTCCAAGATTCTCGGCGTCGTTATACCAAACAATTTCACCTTCAATAAAAGATCCCGTAAGGATTCCATTAATCATTAAAAAAGGAATTAGGATTAATGAGTACGAAAAGAAAAATGTCCCCAAATATTGACTTTTGAAAACAAAGACATGCATCAATAAAAAAGCTGCAAGTGCCAAAAAAGTAAAAGATGTATAAGCTTTACCGATATTCAGTATTCCAATAACCAGAAGAAAAATGGCTAAAGCCAGCCCTATTCGCCTACCTGTTTTGGGCCAGAGTTCAGGCTTTTTGAAATACTTTACACATTCATAAATGAATACACAAGAAAACGGAACTACTATAAAGAAGAGCCATTCTTCTAATGGAAGGTTAATAATATCGGTTCCTATTAAGTATCGGCTGTTAAATCCCCAAACACCTCGGGCCGTAAAAACAACATCCCAAATCACGAAGAAAGCGCCCGTAATCAAGATGGCTGGAAAAAGAGCTTTCCATTTCCTGGCATATTGAATCCTATGCTCAAAACTTCTAACCAATGGGAATGAAATAGTAAATAAATCCAGCAAGAGGTAATAGTAAGGCTCCAAAATCAACTGGATTGAATGACTTCCTTAAAAAAACGCAAAGGAACAATGAGCATTCCGAAGTTTTCTCCCTTCTTTTTTCCTAAATGCTTGTGATGTATATGATGTGCTCTTCTTATCGCTTTTAGATATATGTTGTTGGTTTTCTTGAACCATTTGAAACGCTTATGGATCAAAACTTCATGCACCAGAAAATAAGCTATTCCATAAAGAAGTATTCCGGTACCGATCCAGAATCTGTAATCCAAAGACTGATAGCTTCCAAAAAACATTAGTAACGAGCTTGGAATCGCAAAAATCAGGAAGAAAGAGTCATTTTTTTCGAAGAACCCTGGTTCCTTTTGATGATGGTCTTTATGTAAAGACCATAGGAATCCATGCATCACGTATTTGTGAGTAAACCACGCCATGAATTCCATAAACCAGAAAGTGGTAAAAACGATGATTAAATTAAACCAGATCATACTAAAACAGCTTCCGACTTCTTTTTTTGATTGAACTTCTTCTCTAGAACATCAAATCTATAATCAAAAATATCATTTACATCTTTCTCAACGAACAGACTTCCTGCTATTCTACCTAAAAAACCATAAGGAATAGCATAATGAACAATATCATCCATTATAACGCCATCATCCACTTCTTGGAAATGATGCTCGTGATGCCAGAACCTATAAGGGCCAAATCGCTGCTCATCAATAAAGAAATAAGGCTCTGAAACACTTTTAATCTCCGTTACCCAATGAATAGGAATATTCAGCTTAGGCCGTACGGTATATTCAATAATCATTCCTTCATACATTCTCACGCCCTCTAAATCAGTTAGGACATTGAATTGCATAAATTCCGGAGTGATTTCTTTTAAGTTCAGAGGAGAAGAGAAAAATTCCCAAGCCTCCTTAATCGAGATATTTAATTTTTGAGTTCTTTTGAGTTTATAGACTTTCATTTCAATGATTATCAGAACAGAAAATTTACCTAAATGTTGTCAGTAATAGATAAGCATGAAATATAACTGCGTTATTTTTGATTGCGATGGGGTACTTGTAGATAGTGTGGAAATTTCAATAAAAACCCTAATTGATATGGCAGAAAGTCAAGGTGTAGAGATAAGCTATGAATTTGCTGTAACCAATTTTTCGGGTAGTGCCCTGAAAAAGTCTTTTGATTATATAGAACAAAAGGGACAGTTAAAACTACCTGAGACATTTGAGGGAGAGTACAGAAAACGAACCTCAGAAGCTTTTAAAAAAGAGCTGAAACCAATTAATGGAATTCACAAGGCTCTCGAAAAAATCCCCATCCCATACTGTGTCGCTTCCAGCGGGCCTCTTAGTAAAATTGAGGCAAATCTTAACACCACTAATCTCCTCGATAAATTTAAGGGAAAGATGTTTAGCTCTTATGAGATCGATAGCTGGAAACCTGATCCTGATATCTTTATTCATGCTGCAAAAGAAATGGGGTTTAAACCTGAAAGTTGTCTGGTTATAGAGGACAGTGTAGAGGGAATTAGGGCAGCTAAGCAAGGCAGTTTTAATGTTCTAGCCTATGCAAATAAGAATAATAAGCATATTCTTAAGCAGGAAGGAGTAAAAATTTTTGAAGACATGCATGATTTGGAATATCTAATCGATCTTGATTAAATATTTTCGAATTATCATTGCCAATAATTAAATGAAGCCCCAAAATAAAAATCAAGTACTCTCCAATTCTTTCAAGTCAAGCTCAAACCTGTTCAAAAGTGACCTGATTTTAAATCATTTTATAAAGAAGTATGTCTCCAAAAAGGGAAGGCAACACTGCCAGAAAAACTGGGATAGGCTTGGTGAGCAATTAGCCTGTGAAATAGATGAGCTTTCACTTCAAGCAGATAAACATAGCCCTAAACTCATCAAAAGAAATTTTTACGGGGAAGAGATTAATAAAATAGAATTCCATCCTGCTTACCATCGACTTACCGAAATCGCCATTGAATCGGAGATGTTCAGAGTAAAGTGGGAACCGGAACTTCGACAAAAATTTTCGTCCGAGACCCACCAACTCGGATTCGTTAGCAATTTTCTGTTTGCCATGGGTGAGATCGGTCTAGACTGTCCTTTATGTATGACTGACGGAGTTGCGCGCTTACTCGATCGACACTCCGAAGAACAGGACAAAAACCGTTTACTTCCACACATCTACACAGAAAACGCTTCCGAATTTTTCACCGGAGCCATGTTCCTGACGGAGAAAGCCGGAGGCTCTGATGTAGGCACTAATCTGGTAGAAGCTGAATCGATAGGAAATGGGTACTATCATCTAAATGGGGAGAAATGGTTTTGCAGCAATGCCAATGCAGAGATCATTTTTGCGCTTGCAAGGACTAGTCCGGAAACGACTGGAACCAAAGGCCTTTCTATTTTTCTGATAGAGCCGAATAAACCGGATGGCACTAAAAATTATATGGACGTCATACGTCTAAAAGACAAGTTGGGGGTTCGTTCGATGGCCAGTGCCGAAATCATTCTTACTGATACTGTTGGGAAATTGATTGGAAAGGAGGGAGAGGGTTTTAAAATAATGGCCGATATGGTCAACTTATCACGTCTTTACAACTCAGTAGCCGCACTGGCAGGGTATCGAAGAGCTTTGATAGAAGCCTATCAGTTTGCCTGTCATAGACCTTCGTTTGGAAAAATGGCTATTGAACATGCTTTAATAAGGGATAAATTTTTTGAATTAGCTTCCGGGTATCTGGGAGATTTCTATATGAGTTGGGAAGCCATCAGGCTATTGGATCAAGCTGATGCCGGGGACCAGAGAAGTAGTGAGCTTTTACGAATCCTGACTCCAATGCTCAAAAGACAAACGGCAGAAAACGGCGTTTATGCAGTTCGTGAATCTATGGAGGTTATGGGAGGAATAGGATACATAGAAGACGGGGTTATACCAAAAATTATGCGTGATATGATGGTTCTACCCATTTGGGAAGGAGCTGGAAACATTATGTACCTCGATATGCTAAGAGCCAGCTTCAAATCGGAAGGGCTTAAGCTCTTAATAGAAGACACCATCAATAATCTTTCAGAAGTAGAATACGGAGATGAGCTAAAAATGAGATTGAAGATTCTAAATGATTCGTTTTTTGAGGCTAAAGATTATGCTCAGGAACAATTAGAATCTACGGCAAAGAAAATATTTGGAGAACTTACCTATATCTATCAAATCGCCCTGTTGAAGAAGTATACAGACAGTCAAAGTAAAAGCTGGACGATACCTGCAATGGAGTTTCTTTCAAAAAAAGTTCTGAAGAAAGATACTTTGAAAGATGAGCCCAAAACTGTTTCTCAAATTGAAAATCTAGTAGGATGGAAATTAAAAACCCCGCTCAGATGATTCGAAGCGGGGTTATGATTTAAGCTAAAGGTATTATTTTACCTTACTCAATTGTTTCTCTTTATATTTTTTTAACTGTCTTCTTAAAGCTTCGACAGCTTCATCCGTTGCTGCTTCAAAGCTTTTTGACTGTTCTTTTGCAAAGAATTGATTTCCGGGGATGTTGAGCTTTATCTCAACTACTTTATTTCCTTCATGAACATTCTTTTCCAATCTTAAAAATACTTCTCCGTCGATAATCCGGTCATAGAATGTTTCAAGTTTATCCGTTCTTTTCTGAATGAATGAGATTAACTTCTGGTCGGCGTCGAAGTGAATGGAATGCATTTGTAGTTTCATGATCTCTCATTTAAAGGTTTAACATTAAGCTTTAGGATGTGCCTGATCGAAGACCGTTTTGATCTTGTCAAGCGAATTGTGGGTATATACCTGAGTTGCTGCTAATCCAGCATGGCCCAGCAAGTCTTTTACCGCATTCAAATCTGCTCCCTTATTCAATAAATGGGTAGCAAAAGTATGCCTGAGCACGTGGGGACTTCTTTTATTTAGCGTTGTACAGTGGGTCAAATGTTTTTTAACAAGTCTGTAAATGAACATCGGGTAACATTGGTCACCTTTATCAGTAACAAGTAATATTTCGTCAGAAGATTTTATTTCCTGATCCCTTGCCACTTTATAGTCTTCTATTAAATATAGTAAGCTCACTGGTAAAGGAATAATTCTTTCTTTATTTCTTTTCCCTAATACCTTTAACGTGTTTTCAGAGGTGTTAATATCAAAATCTCGAATATTTATTAACTCATTAAGCCTTATTCCCGTCCCGTATAATAACTCAAGGATAAGTCGGTCTCTCAATCCCCGAAATCCAGGGTCAAAAGTATAATCATCAAGCAAAGCGGTCATGTCTGATTCTTTCACGAATTGTGGCAATGACTTTTCAGGTTTCATTGACTTCACTCTAGAGAGTGGATCTTTTTCAATAAGACCTTCACGTTTTAAGTATTTATAAAAACTTCTAAGTGTCGAAATTTTCCTATTAATGGACTTGGCTGAATTGCCCTGCTTTTTAAGCTCTACCATCCATGAACGAACTATTTGATGGTTGATATCATCAAAAGACGTTTCGTAAGTTGTATCAATATAATCTTGAAACTGAAGGAGATCAGTTTTATAAGAAGTGATCGTATGTTGGCTGTAACGTTTTTCGTGAGTGAGGTAATTGAAAAAAGTTTTGAGCATAAAAAAGGTACTGCAAAAAGTTACAGTACCAATTTAATAAAATCTATATGAACGATTAACCTTCGTATTGTTCAATTACCTTCTGCCTATAGGCGGCCTTCAACTTTGTAGTTCTTCTTTCTATAGAAGGCTTGGTATAATGCGTCCTGGCTCTAAGTTCCTTAAGAACTCCAGTTCTCTCAAATTTCTTCTTGAACCTTTTAAGGGCTCTATCGATTGATTCGTTTTCTTTTACGTTAATTACTAACATTATTTACACCTCCTTTCAAACGGTTTGCAAAGGTCGATAACTTTTATTTAAATTCAAATACTATTTTAACAGTGTTCTTGAGATCACCAACTTCTGGATTTCTGAAGTTCCTTCACCAATTGTACAAAGTTTTGCATCCCTATAGTATTTCTCAGCAGGATAATCTTTTGTATAACCATACCCTCCAAAAATCTGAACGGCTTCATTAGCTACGTCCACTGAGACTTCTGAAGCATAATATTTTGCCATAGCGGATTCCTTATTTACATTCTTACCTTCGTTCTTCATAGCAGCAGCCTGAAAAGTCAAAAGCTCAGCCGCTTCAATAGAAGTTGCCATATCTGCAAGCTTGAAAGAAATAGCTTGAAAATTGGATATAGCTTGATTGAATTGATTTCTTTCTTTAGAGTAAGCAAGTGCTGCTTCATAAGCCCCTTTGGCAATACCTAAACTTAGTGCTGCTATTGAAATCCTTCCTCCATCTAAAACTTTTAGAGATTGAATAAATCCTTCTCCAACTTCTCCTAAAATATTTTCTTCTGGTATTCTGCAATTCTCAAAGATCATTTCAGCAGTCTCCGAGCAACGCATTCCCAATTTATTCTCTTTTCTTCCCCCTTCAAATCCTTCCGTTCCTCGCTCCACTACAAATGCGGTCATACCGTGGCTGTCCCCTACTTCACCAGTTCTTGCGATAACTACAGCGATATCTCCCGATTTTCCGTGTGTAATAAAATTCTTGGCGCCATCAATAACCCAATGGTCGCCATCTTTTTTAGCTACCGTTCTCATATTGCCTGCATCTGACCCCGTATTAGGTTCTGTGAGCCCCCAGGCACCTATCCACTCGGCAGTAGCCAGTTTTGGCAACCAATTCTTTTTTTGTTCTTCATTTCCAAACTGAAGTATGTGTCCGGTGCAAAGTGAATTGTGTGCAGCCATAGAAAGTCCAATTGAACCATCTAATTTTCCTAATTCAGCTATAGCCGTTACGTACTCCAGATAGGAGAAACCCGAGCCTCCATATTCTTGCGGAACTAAAACTCCCATTAAGCCAAGTTCACCAAGTTTTTTGAATACCTCTACAGGGAACTCCTGGCTCTCATCCCACTCCATGAAATGTGGTTTTATCTCTTTCTCGCCAAAATTTTGAACCATTTCGGCAATCATCTTCTGGTTCTCGTTTAATTCAAAATTCATATTCTTAAGCTCTAAATATTTTTGTATTCTCTCGGAAACCGACAAAACTATGAAAACGTTTTCGGTCTCCCAAACGAATGTTAGTTTGGAACCAAAACTGGCGATTTAAATATTTGTTACTACCGTTTATTATTTATTGATTCTCATTTACTCTTTTATCTTTGCGGTCTTTAAAATCAACTATTATGAAAATAGCTGTCGTAGGAACCGGATATGTAGGATTAGTAACCGGGACATGTTTTGCAGAAACAGGAAATCACGTGACCTGTGTAGACATAGATGAGGAAAAAGTAGAAAAACTTCGCAATGAAGAAATTCCCATTTATGAACCAGGTTTGGATGTATTATTCCATAGAAATATAAAACAGGGTAGACTTGAATTTACTACTAACCTTAAAGAAGGTATAAAAGATGCTAAGATTATTTTTCTTGCCCTACCGACCCCTCCGGGTGAAGATGGTTCTGCTGATTTACAATATGTTTTAAAAGTCGCTTCGGACCTCGGGCCTATTTTGGAAGATTATGCAGTAATCGTAGACAAAAGCACCGTCCCAGTTGGCACCTCAGAAAAAGTAAGTAAAGCTATAAGTGAGCATGCAAAAGTAGATTTTGATGTCGTATCTAACCCAGAGTTTTTACGCGAGGGGGTTGCCGTTGAAGATTTTATGAAACCGGACCGGGTGGTTGTTGGTACTGAATCTGATCGCGCCAAAGAGGTAATGGAAATTTTATATCGTCCATTGGTTAGACAAGGCAATCCCATCATTTTTATGGATGAAAAATCAGCGGAATTGACGAAGTATGCTGCTAATTCATTCCTAGCGACTAAGATCACTTTCATGAACGAAATCGCAAACTTATGCGAGAGGTTAGGTGCTGATGTGGATATGGTTCGAAAAGGAATAGGTACGGATAGCAGAATAGGTAAACGCTTTTTATTCGCTGGCATCGGTTATGGCGGAAGCTGTTTCCCTAAAGATGTACAGGCACTTGCAAAATCATCTGTGGAAGCTGAGTATGATTTTAAGATCCTGAATTCAGTGATGGATGTAAACGAAATTCAGAAGACGAAACTCATCAAAAAACTAAAAGACTATTTCAAAGGTGACTTGAATGGTAAAAAAATCGCTATGTGGGGATTGGCATTTAAACCTTATACTGATGATATCAGAGAAGCCCCGGCATTAAAGAATATTGAGCTGTTACTTGAAGAAGGCGCAACCGTCAGCGCTTATGACCCCGAAGCTATGGAGAATGTGAAAATAACCATGGGCGATAAAATAACTTATGCTGAAAATGAATATCAGGCATTAGAAAATGCGGATGCACTTCTAATTATGACCGAATGGCCTGTTTTCAGAACTCCTGATTTTGATAAAATCTCTAGTTCTTTATCTGAAAAAGTAATCTTCGATGGAAGAAACGTTTATGATAAGGAAGAGATGGAAGAACTTGGTTTTACATATTTCAGCATAGGGCGATAAGACATGTCGAAGAAAAGAGTACTGATTACAGGAGCTGCCGGTTTTTTAGGATCACATCTTTGTGATCGCTTTCTGAAAGAAGGTTATGAGGTTATAGGAATGGATAACCTGCTCACTGGTTCTATGGATAATATAGAACATCTGGTTGGAGAAAAAGATTTTCATTTTCAGCATTATGACGTAACCAAATACGTCCACGTGAGCGGGGAATTGGATTACATACTTCATTTTGCTTCTCCTGCTAGCCCTATCGACTATCTGAAAATGCCCATTCAAACCTTGAAAGTAGGTTCTTTGGGCACCCATAACTTGTTAGGTTTAGCAAAAGCAAAAAACGCGCGTATACTTATTGCTTCAACATCTGAAGTTTATGGAGATCCACAGGTACATCCTCAAAATGAAGAATATTGGGGAAATGTTAACCCAATAGGACCTCGAGGTGTGTATGATGAAGCCAAAAGATTCCAGGAAGCTATCACCATGGCATATCATACATTTCATGGAGTGGAAACACGTATCGTGAGGATATTCAATACGTATGGCCCAAGAATGCGGTTAGATGATGGAAGAGCATTACCGACTTTTTTAAGCCAGGCTTTACGAGGCGAAGATTTGACCGTCTTTGGTGATGGTAGCCAGACCAGATCTTTTTGCTATGCTGATGATCTCGTTGACGGAATATACAGATTGTTATTAAGTGATTATCAATTTCCGGTTAATGTTGGAAATCCTGAAGAGATTACACTCAAGCAGTTTGCTGAAGAAGTTATAAAATTGGCTGGGGCGGATTCCAAAATCATATATAAGGACTTACCTAAGGACGATCCTAAGCAAAGGAAACCTGATATTGCAAAAGCCAAAAAACTGTTAGGTTGGGAGCCAAAATATTCAAGGTCAGAGGGCTTAAAACCGACACTTGAATATTTCATGTCCAAAATAAAAGAGTAATGGAAAAAATTCTGGTTACGGGCGGTCTGGGTTACATAGGCTCACACACTGTAGTGGAGCTTCACAACTCTGGTTACGAGCCTGTAATCATCGATAATCTTTACAATGCTTCCATAGGAGTTCTGGATTCTTTGGAGAAGATTTGCCAAAAGCGGTTTGCCTTCGAGAAGATTGAAATGTGTAATGCCAAGGAGTTGGATGAATACATTTCAAGAAATAAAGATATAAAGGGAGTAATCCATTTTGCGGCAATTTTACAAGTAAAAGAGTCGGTCGATGAGCCAGTAAAATACTATTCGAACAACCTGAATTCTACCCTCAACCTGATCAATAGTCTAAAGAAGTATGAAATAGATAATCTTGTTTTTTCCTCTTCATGCACCGTTTATGGAAATCCGGATGATCTTCCTGTTACTGAAGAAGCACCTTCAAAGCCTGCAGAATCCCCTTACGGTAATACAAAGAAGATATGTGAAGACATTTTGAAAGACAGCTCCAGAGCTTACGATATGAATATCATTTCGCTCCGATATTTTAATCCTGTCGGGGCGCATCCTTCTGGTATTATAGGTGAAGTACAACATGGAGAACCACATCATCTAATCCCTTACATTACTGAAACAGCCATCGGAAAGCGAGGTAAGTTAAAGGTTTTTGGCAATGATTATAATACAAGAGATGGTTCATGTATCCGTGATTACATTCATGTTATGGACCTTGCAAACGCTCATGTTAAAGCATTACGATGGCTTTCAAGTCAGGAAAAACATCAATTATTCGAAATATTCAACATAGGCTCCGGGAACGGTAATTCTGTTTTAGAAATCATCGAAGCATTCAAAGAAGCTACCGGTATCGCCATTAACTATGAAATAGTACCTCGAAGGCCTGGAGACGTCGAAGCTGTATATGCCAATACTAAAAAGGCAGAAAGCTTGTTGAACTGGAGGCAGAAATATACTCTTGCGGATGCTATGCGTGATGCCTGGCTATGGCAAAACAATCAGGAGGACATATCTTCCTGATAGATAACCTGAAGTACTGTTTGCCCTACAGCCTTAAGAGTTTCTTCACTTATATAGTCAAGATCATCTTTCTGAGTGTGATGATGCTCAAAAAAGAAAGTATCCGATTTATAGTCAATAATATCGATCATGGGAATCTTACCGATCTCATTTACAAAAACATGATCGTCCGTTATTTGCCCTGTATTGGAATTCACAAAATAGGATCCGTAACCTAGAGCCTGTGCCGTTTTCCAAACCTTGTTCACGACACTCGGTGCATTGGCCATAGAGTATCCTTCCTTATAAAAAGTAGCTCCTTTTGCTCCTACCATATCCAATAGTATTCCGTAAAAAGCATTATAATTTTTTTGGTGCTTATTGTTAGACCAATATTGTGAGCCAAGGCACCACCACGATTTTAAACCATTTTTTAAGGGTAAGCTATTGCTGTTATTATGAGGTTCTCCGTAGTCTTCTCCATCAAAGAAAATGAAATCCAGACCAATATTCTGAAGAGAATCCTGACTGATAATTCTGGCAATCTCCAAAAGCACTGCTACTCCACTGGCGCCATCATTAGCGCCATCAAAAGTCCCTCTAGGGTCATCTTCATCCTTATCGCTGAAAGGCCTGGTATCCCAGTGAGCTGCCAATAATATTCTTTTTGAAGCAGATGGATTTATCGAGCCAATGATATTCCGAAGATAAAGTAATGTACCGTCGAATGCCTCTTCCTTAAATTGTTGTTCCTCTACTTTTACCCCGAAACTCTCTAATTTGGATAATAAATAATCTCCACAATCTGTATGAGCTCTGGTATTAGGTATCCGGGGGCCGAATGAAACCTGGGAAGCCAAATAATTATAGGCAGAGTCTTCATTAAATTTAGGAACCTCAAGATTAAGAGATGCCTCATTTTTTAAAGTTTTTGATGTACCTGAACTTTCCTTTTTTGTATCTGAGCAGGAAACAATAATTACAGAAAGGAAGAGTATAATAGGTCGACTTAGTTTTCCTCGTATGCCCATTCAACACTGTCTTTTAAGTCTTTAACAATAATTCCTTCTTTCTTCAGGGCTCCTCGAAGTTCATCTACTTTATCGTAGTCCTTATTTTTCTTGGCCTCCCTATATATCCCCAAAATAATTTCTAAAAAGCTTTCACCTCCCTGTGGAACCTCCTGCTTAAGCCCCAGTACTTCAACAATGAACTTTGAATAGGTTTCTTTCATGCGATTAAACAATGCCTCACCCAGCTCAGAAGTTTTTATCTGTCCGATGTGAATGGAGTTGATCTTCTTAAGCAAATTGAAGAGGTGACCAATCGTTAAAGCCGTATTAAAGTCATCATTCATAGCAGATGTACAATTGTCGCAGAGTTTCGAAACCTGGTCTTGAGCTTTCTCATTTATTTCAGCTTCCGGAGCATCATTAAACTGCATTTCTTCTACCAGCTTCAACCCATTTAACAGCTTTCGATAACCTTTAGATGCCGCATTCAAAGCATCTTTAGAAATGTCCAGGGTGCTACTGTAATGCGATTGTAATAGAAAAAACCGGACCACCATCGGGCTGTATGAACGATCCAGGAGTTCATGATTACCTGAGAAAAGCTGATCCGGGAGGAATACATTTCCCAGCGACTTACTCATTTTCTGGCCGTTTACGGTCAACATATTAGAATGCATCCAGTATTTGGCTTGTTCTTCACCTGTAGAACCTTTGCATTGGGCAATTTCACATTCATGATGAGGGAATTTTAAATCCATACCTCCACCGTGGATATCGAAAGTTTCTCCTAAATATTTGGTTGACATTACACTACATTCTAAATGCCAGCCCGGGAAGCCTTCACCCCATGGAGAATTCCATCTCATAATGTGTGAATCGGATGCTTTTTTCCAAAGAGCAAAATCTACTTTATTCCTCTTTTCATCCTGACCATCAAGCTCTCTTCCGCTATCCATTAATTCTTCCAGAACTCTTCCGGAAAGCTTTCCGTAATCATATTTCTCATTATACTTCAGGACGTCGAAATAAATAGAGCCATTAGACTCATAAGCATAACCTGCTTCCAAAAGAGATTTGACCATATTTATTTGCTCCACAATATGCCCTGTTGCCATGGGTTCTATGCTTGGAGGAAGAAAATTGAGTTGCGATAAGACCTCGTGAAAATCATTTTTATATCGCTGGACGATTTCCATAGGCTCCAGGTTTTCAAGCTTTGCCTTTTTTGCGATTTTATCTTCCCCGTCGTCCTCATCATTTTCCAAATGTCCAACGTCGGTGATGTTACGAACATATCTAACTTTGTAACCTAAATGCTTTAAATACCTAAGGACGATATCAAAAGTTAAAAAAGTACGAAGGTTACCTATATGAACATTGGAGTATACTGTGGGGCCACACGCGTACATTCCCACAAAAGGAGGATTAAGCGGTTCAAACTTCTCTTTCTTTTTTGTGAGGCTATTATATATGCGCAAATGATCTAACATAAAACAAAAATAAGTAAACGGATAAACTGACTGGTATTCTTATACTCTTTTATTCAGCTTATTGATCTAACTGACCAGTATAACCACAAGGTTTCAAAGTTCGATAATTTACATTACCTTTGCAGCGTTTTTAAAACCTTAAAGGGGACATTTGTCCCCTTCTTTGTTTTTATGGTCTTAACAGAAACGAAATTATCTGAAATCTCCAATTCCTGCATAAAGGAAGAAGATCTTTTTTTGGTTGAATTGAAATCGAAAAAAGGAACGAACGGCTATCAAATTCACTTAGTGGTCGATGGGGATAATGGAATTTCTATTGATACGTGTTCTGATATAAGTAGATGTATTAACCATGAAATAGAAGAGTTAGGTCTTATTGATGAAGTTTCGAAAATTGAAGTTAGTTCACCTGGCCTGGATTATCCATTGAAAACACCTCGTCAGTTTAAGAAAAATATTGGCAGGCAGATTAAAATTTTTCTTGATTCAGGCTCGGAGATCACCGGCAAATTGATTGAATTCTCTGATGAAAACTTCATCGTAATTGAAACGAAAAAAAAGAAAAAAGTTGAAGAAGCTAAAATTCAGATATCTGAAATAGTTAAAACTAAAATTATTCCGTCGTTTAAATAACCCGCTGATAAAGAAATGGACGTACAAAATTTAATTGAGTCGTTTGCTGATTTTGCACAGCAGAAAAATATTGATAGACCTACAATGATCCGAATCCTGGAAGATGTATTCAGGACGATGATCAAAAGAAAATATCATACCGACGAAAACTTTGATATCATCATCAACGCCGATAAAGGTGACCTGGAAATTTGGAGATTCAGGGAGATCGTTGATGACAACTCGGAGGATATTTGGGACCACGACAAAATTAGTTTAACGGAGGCGAGAAAGATTGAACCTGATTTTGAAATCGGAGAAGAAGTAGCCGAAGAGGTTAAACTTATCGATTTCGGAAGAAGAGCCGTAATGACGGCAAGGCAGACTTTGATGCAAAAAATCAAAGACCTTGAAAAAGATATTGTATTTCAGAAATATAAGGATCTGGTTGGCGAAATCATTAATGCAGAGATTTATCAAACCTTAAGCAGAGAGGTTTTAATGGTTGATCCTGATGGAAATGAATTGACCCTTCCTAGGAATGAACAAATTCCCAAGGATCGATATAGAAAAGGAGATACAGTTCGTGCGATCGTAGATCGAGTGGAGATGCATAATGGAAATCCTAGAATTGTATTGTCAAGAACTTCTCCTGTATTCCTCGAAAGACTTTTTGAAAATGAGGTACCTGAAGTTTATGATGGGTTAATCACCATAAAAAAGGTAGTACGAGAACCCGGTGAAAGAGCTAAGGTAGCTGTGGAATCATACGACGATAGGATCGATCCTGTTGGAGCGTGTGTAGGAATGAAAGGTTCCAGAATACATAGTATCGTTAGAGAACTTCAGAATGAAAATATTGATGTAATCAATTTCACAGATAATCTCGACCTATACATCTCAAGGGCACTAAACCCGGCAAAGATACTAAGTATTAAATTAGCTGAAGGAGAAAAAAGGGTTTCCGTATTCCTAAAACCAGATCAGGTTTCCTTAGCTATTGGTAAAGGTGGATTGAATATTAAACTGGCCAGTAGATTAGTAGGATACGAGATTGACGTATTTAGAGAACTTGATGAGGGTGAAGAGGAAGATGTGGATCTTGATGAATTCGTAGATGAAATTGAAGATTGGGTCATTGATGAATTAAAAAGAATTGGGCTTGACACTGCAAGAAGTGTTTTAAAACTCACCAGCGAGGACCTTGTAAGAAGAACTGAACTGGAGGAAGAGACCGTGGAAGATGTTAAGTCAATATTAAAACAAGAGTTTGAATAAGCCTTTTTAGCCCTTATGATGTAATTGATCATTATAATTGATAATTTCGAGGCTTATTTAAAAATAAGAGTACTGAGTAGAGCAATATATGGCAGAAGAAAGAATGATGCGTTTAAGTCAGGTAGCGAGGAAGCTTAATGTTGGAACTTCCACTATCGTTGAACACCTTGAATCCAAAGGCTTTTCAATCGATAATAAGCCCAACACTAAGATTACAGTCGAGCAATTCGACATGCTCTCGAAGGAGTACGCGTCTTCTGCAATGGATAAGGAGGAAGCATCTGGTCTTACCATAGGTGGGAAAACAGATAATTTTGTTATTGATGCAGAATCTCCGGAAGAAGCCCCGAAGAAAGACGAGGAAGAAAAAATTCTGATCAAAGATCTTTCGGTAGAAGCAGAAGCCAAAGAACCTGAAGAGAAGATTGATCCTTCTCATAAATTACAAGGCATCAAAGTCGTTGGAAAAATAGACCTTGATAAAGATAAGAAACAGGAAGAAGAGCCTGTAAAAGAGGAAAGTCCGAAAGAAGAAGAGAAAAAGGAAGAAGTTGTAGAGGCAACAGTTAAAGAAGAGGAGCCTGTTAAAAAAGAAAAGAAAGAAGAGCCAAAGCAGGAGGAAGTTGTAGCACCCGAAACTGAAAAGGCTAAAGAAGAGGTAAAAGAACCGGAGGAAGCGCCTAAAAACGAAGTAAAAGAAGAAGAACAGGAACAAGAAGTTATCCCCGAAGTCGAAAAAAGCGAGCAAAAAGAGGAGAAAGTTATTGAAGCAAAAGCTGATTCTCTCAAAGGACTGACCGTTCTGGGTAAAATAGAACTTCCAAAAGAGAAAAAGAAAGAGCCAAAACCTGTTGCTTCTTCTGATGCATCTAAGGAAAGAGAAAAGAAAAAACGCCCAAGAAAACGTTTAAGAACACAACCTGGAAATGGATCTCCGGGTCAGGGTCAAAGACCTGGAGGAAACGATAATAGAAGAGGGAACCAGAATAGAGGTGGTAAGAAAGATCCTAAAGAGGAACTTTCAGAAAAAGACGTCCAGGAGCAGATCAAAGCCACCCTTGCCAAGTTAAGTGGGGGTAAGAAAGGTGGAGTAAACCGTTCAAAATATAGAAGGGAAAAACGCTCTGCTATCGCAAGTGCAAACGAGGCTAAAGCTCAGGAAGAGCAGGAAGAATCAAAAACACTTAAGGTAACCGAATTTATTTCGGCAAATGACCTCGCATCATTAATGGATGTCTCTGTAAATGATGTCATAGCGGCATGTATGAGTCTTGGAATGTTTGTTTCGATTAATCAAAGACTCGATGCAGAAGCCATAACAGTTATAGCAGATGATTTCGGATTTGCTGTCGAATTCAGTAATGAAGAAGAGGAAGTTGATATTGAAGAAGAAGAAGACTCGGAGGAGGATCTCGAAGATAGAGCTCCGATCGTTACCATCATGGGGCACGTTGACCATGGTAAAACTTCGTTGCTCGATTACATCAGAAATACAAATGTAATTGCTGATGAAGCTGGGGGAATTACACAGCACATTGGTGCCTACGACGTAAAGACCGATGACGGTAAAAGGATAGCATTTTTGGATACACCAGGTCACGAAGCCTTTACTGCTATGCGAGCGCGTGGTGCCAAACTTACTGACGTTGCCATAATTGTTGTCGCTGCCGATGATGCGGTTATGCCACAGACTAAAGAGGCAATTAATCACGCACAGGTAGCTGGAGTTCCAATCGTAATAGCCATAAATAAAGTTGATAGACCTAATTCCAATCCAGATAAGATTCGCGAAGAGTTATCTGCTATAAACGTTTTAGTTGAAGATTGGGGTGGGAAATATCAGTCCCAGGAGATTTCCGCAAAAACCGGACAAGGCATAGATGATCTACTCGAAAAAGTACTCTTAGAGTCTGAACTGCTTGAACTTAAAGCTAACCCTAATAAAAATGGTACAGGGACGGTGGTTGAGGCATCTCTTGATAAAGGAAGAGGATACGTAGCTACGGTATTGGTTCAGAGTGGTACTATGGAAATTGGAGATGTGCTTCTAGCTGGTGCACATTACGGCAAGGTTAAGGCCATGTTCGATCATCGAGGTAAAAAATTGAAAAGAGTAGGACCGGCTACACCGGTTCAGATCTTAGGATTAGATGGTGCACCACAAGCTGGTGAGAAATTTAATGTAGTAGATACAGAGAGAGAGGCCAGAGAAGTTACAACGAAACGATCTCAGATCGAGCGTGAGCAAAAGGTTAGAACTAAGAAGCATATTACACTTGATGAGATTGGCCGAAGATTGGCAATAGGCAGTTTCAAAGAGCTTAATGTGATTGTGAAGGGTGATGTGGATGGTTCCATCGAAGCACTTTCTGACTCACTTCTTAAGCTTTCCACTGATGAGGTTCAAGTTAATATTATCCATAAGGCAGTAGGTCAGATATCAGAATCTGATGTCTTATTAGCTTCTGCTTCCGACGCTGTTATGATCGGTTTTCAGGTTAGACCTTCAGCCAACGCCAGAAGAATAGCTGAAAATGAAGAGATTGAAATTCGTCTGTATTCTGTGATCTATGATGCTATCAATGATGTTAAGGATGCCATGGAAGGTATGCTTGCACCTGAAGTGGAAGAAATAATCACAGGTAATATTGAAGTAAGGGAAGTATTCAAGATATCGAAAGTTGGAACAGTTGCCGGTTGTATGGTCACCGATGGTTACGTTAAAAGAAATAACGAAATCCGACTGATTCGAGATGGTATCGTAGTATACACAGGAAATATAAACCAGCTTAAACGTTATAAAGAAGACGTAAGTGAAGTACGATCAGGTTACGAATGTGGTATAAGCATCAAGAACTTCAATGATATTAAAGTTGGTGACGTAATCGAAGGCTTCGAGAATAGAGAAATTAAAAGAACACTTTAAATTGTTTAAACATGTATTCTCAAGTAATTGAGGTACTGTTATATCTATTCGGCTTCATATTTCTGATTGGTCTTTACAAACCGTGGGTAGTCCTATGGTGGCTGCCTTATCAAAATAGAATTAGAGTGATCAAATACTATGGCAGTATTGTAATCACTCTAATTCTATTATCTCAAATTAATTAACTTGAGTTCGACATAGAATATGTCGTAATACTCGAATCTAGGGATATCGGGAATCTCAAAAACAACTTCCGTGAGATTACGGACCTGCCCGACTTGTCATTCGGGCAGGTCCATATGAGGTCTAAAGCAACTTTCGGCGTCAGTTACATCGAACTCACGTTATTTAAGATCTAATTTTATTTCCAAGCAGTTAATGGTATCCATTTCTTCCTGACTGATGCCATTTGATGCATCTGCAAAAAGATAAATGGTTTCATTTACAAATTCCTTGGCATAACTGTTCTCACTTAGGTATTCTTTAACAACCTTCAAAAATCGCTCTTCCCATATTTCCTGATTCTTTAGAAGGTATCTGAACTCATACCGATAGATCAGAGTTAAATTTTCGTGGTCTTCTTCTGAATCGTCTCTACTGAAAGAATTTCCCAAACCACTCGCTAATTTTTTACAGTATAACCATTCTTCTTTATCTACGATTCCATCACTGGAAGCCACCAATAGTGCAGGATAAAAGGCTAAGAAAGAAGCAAATTGCTCAGGGCTTAAGTCGATTTTTCTTTCCTGAGTGTAATCTTTGTAAAGCTCTGCTACCGAATTTTGCATATTATAGGTCGAGTAAGCTTTTTATATCTTTCATCTGTTTCTCTTCCTTTTCTGAAGTTCCGTCAGAAGCATCTGCAAATAGCATCATGGTATCTAAAACTGTAATTTTGGCTTCGGGAGTAGCTTTCAAATAATCTCTTAAAGTGTAAAGGAAATCCGTTTCCCAGCCTCTCAGTTGTCTGATCATATAACTGATTTCTGAAAGGTACGATTTGGTTAGGGCCTCAATATCTTGTTCTTCATGGTGATCTTCTTTAAAAGATTTAGCCATAAAATGGGAAAGTTGTTTTAAATACTCCCACTCTTCCATATCAATAATACCATCACTTACTATAACTAATAAGGAAGGGAAGAAGACTACGAAAAAAGTAAACTGCTCTTCATCGATGTGAATATCTCTTTCTCTTTTATATCGATTATAAAGCTCGGTTAGTGACTGTTCCATTTCATTTTACAATGCACTATTTTACATTAAAAAATGGACTAAGTATTTATAAATCCTGAATATATTCTATATCGCTCAAATATTTGATCCACATACTTTACAGGCTCTTCTCCTCTGCAATACCCCGATTGAACAACTACATCCAGGTAATACTCTGGTTTACTCTTTAGTAATAAGTACTGCTCAACATTATCTTTCCATACCAACTTATTTTTACCATATTTTTCAGTTAACCTCATAGCATCCATCACATGGCTCTGACCTACATTGTATGATGCCAAAATAAACTTAGTACGTTCTTTAGGGTCTTCAATTTTATCTTCCCAGTAGGCCATAAGCCAAAGAATATGTTCTGTGGCAGCTTTGATATTTTCTTCGGGGTCATATAGATTTGTAACGCCATATGATTCTGCTGTCCTAGGCAATACTTGCATTAATCCGACTGCTCCTGCCCATGACTTGATCTTCGGATCGAATTTAGACTCTTGGTACATTTGGGAAGCCAACAGTTTCCAATCCCAATCTATTTTTTCAGCTGCTTTTTTTATGAGTTCGTCATATTCGGAGATATGATCGGAATCAACATTTAAAAAACCACTTTTAACTCTCCTGGCAGAAGCTCTGGTATTCTTAAAATACTTATTATAAACAACATTATATTCAAGAGTTGATCGATTGTTATCAACCCAATTATTAACCTTTTCAAGAAATTCTTTGGAATTTTTCCTTGTGGCCCATGCTATTTGCTGTGATAAACTTAATGGCGTTTTCACATCTATATTTGGGTAGTATGCGGCGTTGACCAGAGCTATATTTTCATCGGCCACGGTATACTTTATTTCACCATTGGCTACTTTCTTAATGAGATCTTCCGTTTGCACATCGTCGAAATCTTCAGCTATTAGTATATTACCTCCAACTTCATCAGATAGATTTTCCAAGCGATCTACAAAAGAAGAATTTCTCCTGACAACAACCTCTTTACCTATCAAATCTACGGCATTCCTTATTAACTGGCTTTCCGTTTCATGACGTTTTAGGTCTCTCCAGTTTTCAGGCTTTCGTTGTACAAGAACTTGTTTTACTAAGGTATGATAATTCGTGAAGGCAACGATTTCTTTTCGTTCCTTAGTAACAGTCATGTTATACGCTAATATGTCCCCTTCACCGGTGTTTAGTTTTTCAAAGGCATCACGGATATTATTGGTTACAATCAGCTCCAGTTTCAAGTCAAGGTCCTGTGCTAACTTTTGTAATAATTCATACTCAAAACCCATCGGAGTACCTCTATACAGAAAATAACTGGTAGAACTATTTTCTATAATGGCCTTTAAGGTCCCACTTGCTTTGATCTTTGCATAATCGAAGTCAATAGGTTCGGAGAATATTTTACTACTGTCAACCTCTTGCTGCGTTATTCTTTGATCCTTATTTGTAGAACTGCAACTAATGAATACTAGTAAAAAAGCATATGTCAGTGCAGTCTTAATAAACTTATTCATAGTTAAAATCGCTATTACGCACACATAAGCTAATAGAAAATAGAAAGTTTCCAAATCAACAATTGTTACGAGCGGTCAGGCATATTCAAACTTTAACCATATTTTCAGATTTCCAATTAGTAAAATACCCTAAAGACTATGCTATATCAGAAGATAACTGTTTTCCTTCTTTTAATATCCTTTAACTGCGTCTCGCAGGGAAATTTAGAATACTATCTTCCTCAAAATGTGTCATTTGATTCCTCTATTCCTACCCCAAAAGAGGTTGTAGGGCATCATGTGGGTGAGTGGCACATCACACACGACCGCTTAGTAGCTTACATGAAAGCGCTCGCTCTTGCATCTCCCAGAGTAACCGTAGAGGAAACCGGAAATACTTATGAAGGCCGACCCCAACTTTTGCTCACGATCACTTCTGAAGATAACCACGCAGACATTTCTAGTATTAAAAGTCAGCATGTCAGTATCACAGATCCTTCGAAATCGGGATCTCTAGATGTTTCTTCTATGCCTGTAGTGGTATGGCAGGGTTATAGTATTCATGGGAATGAATCCAGTGGAAGTAATGCCTCTATGCTCGTCGCTTATTACTATGCTGCTGCACAGGGAAAAGAAATAGAAGAATTATTAAGTAACTGTGTAATCTTACTTGATCCTTCTTTCAACCCTGATGGCTTAACGAGGTTTTCGACATGGGCTAACAGTCATAAATCTAAAAATCTGGTTGCCGACAGCTACAATAGGGAGCAAAACGAAATGTGGCCTGGAGGAAGAACGAACCATTACTGGTTCGACCTGAATAGGGATTGGCTTCCAGTGCAGCACCCAGAGTCTCAAAACAGGGTCAAAAAATTTCATGAGTGGAAACCAAATGTCTTGACTGATCATCACGAGATGGGCACAAACGCGACTTATTTCTTTCAGCCAGGAATTCCAAGTAGAAACAATCCGATCACTCCGCAAAACACTTTTGTACTTACCGAAAAAATAGCAGAATATCATGCCAAAGCATTAGATGAAATCGGTTCTTTATACTATTCAAAAGAGAGTTTCGATGATTATTATTATGGAAAAGGCTCTACTTACCCGGATGTTAATGGTGCAGTTGGAATTCTCTTTGAGCAAGCCAGTTCAAGAGGCCATCTGCAAGAGAGTATTCATGGAGATATCTCCTTTCCCTTCACCATAAAAAACCAGTTTACAACTTCTTTATCAACAACGAGGGCTGCTTCTGCTTTGAAGGATGAGCTACTCCAACATCAAAAGGATTTTTATAAAACTGCTCTTTCAGAAGCAGGCACCGATTCCAGAAAAGCTGTAATTTTCGGTGCAGAAAACGACCCGGATAGATCTTTCGAATTAGCAAAAATATTAAGTCAACATGAGGTTCAAATCTATCGGTTAAAGCAAGATAAGAGTTACAGCAGCAAAAAGTATCCTTCTGAAAACAGCTATGTCGTACCATTCAATCAGCCACAATATCGATTGATCAAGGCCATTTTTGAGAAAAACACTTCATTTCAGGATAGTCTTTTCTATGATGTATCTGCCTGGACATTTCCTCTTGCATTCAATCTCAATTATGAATTTCTAAGCTCAAAACAATACGCTTCCGCCCTCTTGGGAGCTGAGTTTAAAGCTCAACCTTTAGCTGATGAAAAGCTTGAAAAAAGTGATTATGCATACGTTTTAGGTTGGGATCAATATTTTTCACCAAAATACCTGAATCACCTTTTAAAAACGGGGTTTCGCGTTAAAGTAGCCACGGAAAAATTTTCATCTAATGGCGAGAATTTTAATAGGGGATCCATCCTTATTTCCGTGCAAAATCAGGATAAAAGCTCGCAAGACATCTACACTACTCTGGAAGACCTAGTAGAAAAAGGAGCAAGAATATCCCCATTAAATACCGGCTTAACAGCGGGTGTAAACCTTGGGAGCAGGACTTTTGAGAACATAGAAAAACCGCGAATTCTCATGTTAGTTGAAGGCGGTATTTCACCTTACGATGCTGGAGAGATCTGGCACCTACTCGATTACCGATTTGATATAGAGTTGAGTATGGTTCCAGTCAGGGTTTTCAACAGGGCTGATCTTGACAAATACAATACGCTCATTTTAGCTCATGGAAATTATACGGGAATCTCGGTAAATGCGGTCGATAATCTGAAAAGATGGGTAAAAGAAGGCGGAAGGGTCGTTGCTATAAAGAATGCCAATAAATGGCTAAAAAATCAGTCTATCATTGGAATTGAAATGAAAAATAATGAACCCGATTCTTCCGGAAGAAAACC
The DNA here is from genome assembly GCA_039030555.1 of Bacteroidota bacterium. Lineage (GTDB taxonomy): Bacteria > Bacteroidota > Bacteroidia > Cytophagales > Cyclobacteriaceae > JBCCDY01. The sequence continues at coordinate 5,466 of JBCCDY010000003.1, read as the reverse complement.
TTATGAATCTATTGGTGAGTATAGAGGTGCGCAGGTTACCGGAGGTACAATTTTAAGTGCAAATCTAGATACTTCTAATCCAATCGGGTTTGGATACGAAGATGGAAGTATTTCCACTTTCGTAAATGGCAATGTCTATTTTGAAGACGTAAAAAATCCATATTCTAAAGCTTTGGTATTTGATTCTGCGCCTCTTCAGAGTGGCTATATTTCAGAGGAAAACATAGAAAAAGTTAAAAACACCCCTGGAATCATCGTTAGTAAATACGGAAGGGGAAGAATTGTCTCTTTTTCCTTTAACCCGAATTTTAGGGCATTCTGGTACGGTACCAATAAGTTGTTTTTGAATTCTGTTTTCTTCGGAGGAACTATAAATTCATCGGCTGCTGAATAGAAGGAGTAAAAAAGCTTTTCAGAAAGGCATCGGTCAGACCGCTTGGAGCGGTTCGACCGATAAAAAAATATTCTATTAGCTTGATCTAGCTTTTTTGCAACTCCTCCATCTTCAGTCTAAGTGGATTAATTTTTTCTCCCCAGTAAACACTGACATGCGGAAATGGAATTTCAATATCTTTCTCGTCGAAGGCTGACTTTAACCTTTTTCTAAACTCACGGCCTATAGTCCACTGTTCGCCTGGAACGGTTTTAATCCTTGCTTTTATAATAATAGCGCTGTCCCCAAATTTATCGAGCCCAAAAACCTCAATATCTTCAATTATTTTTGATCCAAAGGTAGAGTTGTTGCGAAGCTCAGTGCCGACTTTTTTTATCACGTCTATGACACCTTCAGTATCCTCTTTGTAAGCTACACCAATATCAAATACCATAGCAGACCATTCCTTTGTCATATTAGCCAATGTGCTAATCTTCCCGTTTTGAAAGATATGCACGACTCCAGCAAAATCCCGTAAGGTGGTTGTCCGTAATTCGATCTTTTCAACTAAACCTCCCGTTCCATCGATTATGGCTACATCCCCCACCCTTATTTGGTTTTCTAAAAGAATAAAAAAGCCTGAAATGAAATCGCGAACCAACTCTTGTGCCCCAAAGCCTACCGCTAAACCTACAATCCCGGCACCAGCTAAAATTGGAGCAATATCAAGCCCGAACTTCCCGAGTACGATCATTAGAAAAACAATCCAGATAATGATCTTACCCACTCCAAAAATAATTCCTGAGAGGGTATTCACCCTTTTTTCAGATTCAAGATCTGTTTCTTCATTATAAATGGCTTTAGTCATGATCAACTTTTTTGCTGACCTTATGAGCACTTTCAAAAGCTTGAGACTCACAAAAAATAAAATGACTGAGAGTATTAAAGAAGGTAAATTCTCTATACTCCAGCCAATGGCCTTTTTATAGAATTCTTGCCAAAAAGAGGAGTCGAAAAGGGTGAAGTCCATATCTTAAAATTAAGTAATTCCAAGATCAATGCCGTTTAGTTAAAAATAAACAGCACCGTCATACTCTTACGTGATAAGGGAATCGCACGCTTCCGGGAAAAAGAAAACTAGAGATACTCCCGTCACCCCGAATACTCGGAGCGGAGTATGACGCTTAACTCAACGGCATTAATTTCAAGATATGAACTTTAGAGATTCTTTTATACTATTTTGAAGCTTCTGAGACTTTCAATTTTCCAAGAGCATCATCAATGCTGAGTTTCCCAGATAAATAGTCTTTTAAAACAGCTACCTTAACAGATACCGCTATATTCTTTGGAATCGGACAGTCAGAACAATGATCCATATTTACTTTGACCAAAAGCTGTTCCTGCCCATCTATTGATTTGATTGTTCGTCCATATTCCAGAATATTCCTTTTGAATTCTTCTATGAAAATAGGGTATAATCTTTTGTCCTCTTCATCTGATTTGGCATTCGAGTATCCACCGAAAAAGCTTCTTCCACTTCCATCATGCTGATGTAACTTCAATGAAAAAACGGCTCCAAGCCCTTCAATTTTTTCAAATCTTACTTTCCCATTTAAATGATAAGTATCCGATAAATCTTCTCTGTAGAGTCGATCAAATATACTGGCTAATAACTCCAGATCAGGATACTTTTTTTGATTTTCAGCTCTATCAATTACTTTGACTTTCTCCAGAGCCTGATCTCGTGTCAGCTTACCTTCTTTATATTTTGTAATGTCTGATTTTAGAATTTCAGCAGATAATCGTGTTTTAGAAACATTTCCTTTATCTTCATCAAAAAAGCGGAAATCCCAATCAAAATCGCTGCCTTCCTCGGAAATCATAATTCTATCTGTTGGTTTTAATTGACCAATCAGATCAGCGTAATCGACCAAAAACAACTTCATCAGTTCAATTACTGACTCTTTATTTTTCTCAGAAAGATCGCTGATGTTTACATTAGGATCAACTTGTACGTCAACATCTACATCATCATAGGAATATGAATAATCATAATTGCCTCCACTTCCACTACCTACTATGATTCTTTGTCCAGGATTACTCACAACAATACTGTGTCCTAGAAAATTTGAAGGAAAACTAAAAACCACCCCATAACCTTCTATATAGCTTCCTTCAATATCATCCCCACCTAGAAATAAATACTCCCTAGAATCACCTCCAAAGCTTTGCCTTCCTAATGTGCTTAATATGTTTTCAGCTACTTCAAGGTCTTTATTCATTCTTTCATTATCAATCCCTTGAGCAATTGTTGATGCATATATGAAAAATGTGATTACAATTCCGGCTGCCATTTTTCCTTTTGTTTTATTCATCATGTTAATTGTTTCCGTCGTTTACCTTTTCGATTAAAGAGGCTAGTATCTCGTTCGTTTTTGATTTATAGTTATCAGAATGTTGTTTTAAATCTTTGAGGTTTAGCAAAATGAAGTTTAAGTCGTCATTTCGCTTCTGTTCCAGATATTTTGAAAACTCAACAAGCGTTGTCTCAAACTGAGCTTGCTGCTGTTTTGAGGAGAGAACTACTAAGTCTCTAAGGGCATTGATGTTTTCCTCCTGGATCTGGTTGGCATAAGCCTGAAGATTATTGTTTAATTGATTTGATTCCTGATCAAGCATCGAAATGATCTTACCAGAATCGAGTACTTTTTTATTTGAAATCAGCTGGATCTGGTCGCTTAATTCCTGAAATTGTTGAGTGTTATTTTCAGAGATAGAGCTTAATTTCTTATCTATAATGGACTCTATATCTTCCGCTGTAAATTCCTGAACGGGTGCAACAATTTTGGATTGATCTTCAGAATTAAAACCCAATACAAAACTGCCATTATTGATTTTTAAGCTTGCGCTCAAAAAGTATCCTGAAATGAAAAATATAACGATAAAAAGCGTGATAGAACATGCTATCTTAAACCAATTTGAGTGGTAAAAATTGTCATTTTCAGGTCTTGGAAGATTTTCTTCAGGCCAAATAAAGACAGGTTCAATGACTTCTTTTTCTTCCAACTTCCCCAGAATTCTCCTTACCTGATTCAGTTCCTCTACACGTTTTTTCTCTTCAGGATTTTTATCCAGGTGGTTCTTAACTTCTTCAAGCTCTTGCCCCGAGAGTTCTCCGTATAAATAAGCTGTCAGTTTATGCTCGTTAATTTTCTTATTCATTGCACCAACTTTCTATTGTGATATTCTTCTCTTCTAAAATTTTTCTCAATGCCGCCAAACCATAGTATAATCTTGATTTAGCTGTGTTTTCAGAGATATCAAGCACCTCTGCTATTTCACGAAATTTGAAACCTTCGTACTCTTTCATAATGATCACTTGTCTTTGTTCCGGGTTAATTTGCCCAAGACATTCGATCAAAACTTCCGATAGCTCCTCATTTACTATTTTATCCTCAACCCCGACCTGATCATCTCTTCTATCCTTTGCAGATAACTCTAAGTCAATTGGCTCAGAGTTGCTGTTCACTTTTCTTAAGCGTTCTTCTTCATGACAGCAGTTTGTGGCTATTCGGTAAATCCACCCCTTAAAGCTGTCAGGGTTTTTGAGTGAGTCAATTTTTCGATAAACTAAAATGAATGTTTTCTGAGTAGCCTCAGAAGCTAAATTGTGCTCTGAAAAGTATTTGTAAGCATAATTATAAATTCTTTTATACCAGAGACTTACCAGTTGATTAAATGCTTCTTTATCCCCATTCTGCGCCCGATCAATCACTGAATCGGAGTGCATCATGGCGATGTCCAGTAAGGTTTCTCCATACATATCATCCGTTATTTGGCCTTAAGATGAATGTATGGAGAAAAAAGTTTTATTGAAGAGTTAAAAATTTACTTTGGAGGAACTTGGGGGTTTAATTTTTGAATATCCGGAATAAGTAATAGGCTTAAAAGACCCGTCAGGTTTTTAAAACCTGACGGGTCTAAAGCTACTTCTAAGCTAAGAGGCAAACCTTATACAAATTTGATTTATTGAAAAAGTAATTATTACTCAAAACAGGCATTCACATTTAATTTCTAATATCCGTAATAACTCATACTTAACATATTTTAGACCCTTCCTCCGAATACTCGGAGCGTCAGGGTGACCCACAGAGATTAATTTAGAGCGTCATACTGATGTTTGGAGTTTTTAAAAATAAAAATGGTCTTACATCTAAGCGCTAAAATAAAGATATGAAAGTTTGCTTGATGAGTTTTATCCTAATCAACACAGAACTATCCATCACGACTGAAGAATCACTCTTCAAAAGAAGAGACTGTCTTTTTGAAGAGTGTTCTTTTAAACCTTTCTACTAAATTAATCGTCAAAAAAACCGCCGCTCTCCGTATCAGAAAAATTACCAGAGGAACATATATTAACTCTCACTCCATTATCCTCTCCCGAATCAAATCCTAGGTAACCGTTTGTTCCAGATCTTCCATCATTAGCAGTTAAAAAAGTACCATTGGAAACTCCATTAAAAATAAACTCTAATTCAATTTCCTCTGTAAAAAATGCGTCCTTATTCCAGAAAACTCCAGGTGTACCTGAATCATTTAGACTCGTGATAGCATTGATTTTGGTCTTAAGGTTATTATCTACAATTGTTATAGGGGTGGATTCGTCATTTACAAAAGTAAATGGAGCTATTTCCACCTGAATATTGATTGTATAGGTTTTTCCTACTTCTAAAACAGAAGAGGGAATTTCAAATCGCCCAGTATTAGGAGCTGATCTTTCGTTGAAAATACTCCCTAGTACATCGTTCTCCCGTATTTCGTTAATAAAAATTCTTACTCCTCCACTATTAACAACTACGCACCTATCCCAGGTTACCCCTATCGGTAAGGAAAGGTCAATTGATGAACCAGTAAAGAATTGATTAGGAAAAATAATAAAATCCTGAGTTGGGTTACCATTTGAGCAATTAATAGAAGATTCCACTAAGGAAATTGAATTTTCAATATCAACTTCATTTTCGTCAGAACAACTCATTACTAATAACAAAGAAATACTAAAGCAGAATAAATTGAATTTTTTCATAACTGATTTT
>JBCCDY010000002.1:0-391624 GCA_039030555.1 Bacteroidota bacterium | reverse complement strand
AGCTGCTGGCTGGACGCCGGTCAAGAGCGATCTCTTTGATGATCTCGCCGAATACCGTACGCAGGCCCGACTTGTAGGGATATATCTAGCCGGTGACGGACCGTGAACGGATAGCGTTGTCTGATATCGGGCAATCTGATTTTAACATTTTCTATGACTTAGCTATACAAGAGAAATAAATGAACCTATATTTAAAAATTTTAAACTATAGCTATGAAAAAGATTCATTTTTACTCAATCACTCTACTTTTATTTATGTGCTCTTCTTTAGCTGATGCACAAAGCTTTTGGAAAGAGCGATCTCTTAATAAAATCTCAATACAGTGGTCTAAGCCTATTTTACCAGAAGGATTTGATGTTTTTAATACTGCGACTAGTAGAACTACTATTTCCGGAAATTTTTCTGTAGGACAAAAAGTTGGAATTGCGATTGAGGTTCCAACCGCTTTTGCCAGAATTGATAATGATTTCCTTTTCGGAAACGTCTCTTCTGAAGGTGAATTTATTTTAGGAAATGTTTATTTAGGAACTGAAATTGGAAACTTATCTAATGGTTTTTTCGGAGAACTTGGTGTACACCTTCCAACCAATTCAACTGGTGATGATTTTTTTGACGGCGACGCTGCTGGCATAGGCCTTTTATCCGATTATGCTCAAATCCAAAGCTTTACTCAGGATGTGTTTTGGATTGATGCCAAATTAAATTATATACAATCCGGAAATGGGTTTTCTTTTCGCGGAAGAGGAGGCCTGGATCTTGGTATTTTAACAGAAAATGATGATTTTTTTGAGCAGGATGATTCGGAGCTTTTACTGGACCTTGGTTTTCAGGCGGGTTACGATAATGAAAAAGTAACTGTATTAGGAGGTTTTCAAACACAAGGTATTTTATCGGAAAGTGATCTTGAATTTGATGAAAGATTCAATACGCTTCTTGGGCTTACAGTAAGTGCAACCTTAAATAAGTTTAGGCCTGGCTTAAATGTAAAGGTACCAGTAAGCGGGCCAGCAAATCCAAGTATAGATGCTGTATTTGGTGTACATCTGAGTTATCTACTTTGATGTCTGGCTAACGTGCGGGGTATCATGGGTACTTAATGGACACCAGAGTGACACTACATACGGTTTTGCTTAAAATTAATATTCTTTCTCAAGGACTTTATAGTCCCTGAGAAAGAGAGGAAATATAAATTATAGCATTATTCTTTATTCCTCAATATAATAATCGGGTTTTGAGATGCTGCTTTAATCAGATAATAACTAATCGAAATAAATCCTACTATAGTTATTATCAGAATCTGCGGAGCTATAAACCAAGCTCCTATTTCTAACTTAACAGCAAAGTTATTTAGCCAATCATCAACAAAGTAAAGACTAACCGGTAATGAAATAATAAAAGCTAAGCCAATTAACTTTACAAAATACTTCAAGAATAAAACGTAGATATCGAGAATTCTCGCTCCGTTTACTTTTCTTATGGCTACCTCCTTGGTTCTTTTTGCTGTTTCGTTAGACGCAAGCCCAAAGAGGCCAACGCCTGCCATAAATATGGCTAAAACAGATAAAGCTTTAATTAAATTAGAGAAATCAGCATAAGAGTTGAACTGACCTGAGTAGTTTTCTTCTACCAGAGATGTTTCGAAAGTATGTGTAAAGAGGTCATTAAAGGTTTTCTTTACGGCAGCTATAGATTCCTGTCTGGCTGCAAGGTCAGAATCATTTAACCTTATCGCCAATTTATTGACGTATCCCCCATATTGCATGGATACAAACGCACAGGAAACAATATTTTCTTTTAGAGACTCATGATAATAGTCTTTAGCGATTCCTACTATTTCAAAATCACTATACACCGTGCCATAGGGCATTACAACTTTTCTTCCGATTAAGTCGCTGTAATTTTCAACACCCAATTCCGTCGCCATTGTCTCATTTATTACGATGGATAAGGAATCGTCCGATCGCCCATCGAATACTTTTCCTTCCAGAATTTCAAGCTCATAGGTGTCAAAATATTCAGGAGTGACAAACAGAAGGTAGTTGAGCTTTGATTTATCACTTGGATCTTCAACAAATCGAAAGGAAGCATCATTATTAAATCCCCTACCAGGAACAGAACCTGAAAAAGATACGTTTTGAATACCTGCCTGTTTTTCTAAATCAAACTTCATTTTATTCAAATCCCCTTCTTGCTCTGGGTAGTATAGTCCCGGAAAATCTACTGTAACAACATCAGAAACATTGATACCCGGATTCTTTTTGATGATGAAATCCAGTTGTTCATTTATAGTAATGGCCCCTGCAATTAAAATGAATGAAATAATAAACTGCACCACAATTAATGATTTCCCCAGGCCTTTGATCAAGGAGTTGGATGAATCTTGTCCCTTAGTGAATTTTAGAGGGTTAATAAGAGCAAAACCTGAAGAAGGAAGTATTACCGATATAATCAGGCATATGGATATTATGATTAACAAACCCCAATAAAACCACTCGGTCTGCGAACTTAAATTGATGGAATAACCACTAAAATAAGGTAGTGCAAACAAAATTAAAGCTCCCACAGATAAACCTATAAGGAGGAGTATAAAAGACTCAAAAGCATATTGTTTTAGGAGATTAGCCAAAGATGCTCCGTGTATTTTTCTAAGAAAAAACTCCGAAAATCGCTTGGCATACATCGAGTTCGTCAGGTTTACGAAATTGAAACAGGAAATGATAATGATGAAAACTCCTATAATAATCAACAGATTTACACTTTGTAAATCACCGTTAACCTCATGCTCAAAATCCAGGTTTGATTTCAAATGTATGCTGGTTAGAGGTTGTAATTTTATCTCCCACCGGTAGTCGACATTGCTTTGTTCATCAGATAGCTTTGAAAACTCTTTACTAAACGACACTAGCTTTTCTTCGAACTCTGCTGAGTTGATCCCATCATTAAGAACAATGTAGGTATGATAGCCGTAGTTTTGCCAATTGTTACGCTCTCTATCATGTAATGTTACAGCTAAAAGATCATACCGGAAATGCGAGTTTTCCGGTACATCTTTATAAACCCCTTTAACCCTGACTATATTACCGTCCCATAAATCAAGAGACTCTCCAACAGGGTTAGTTTCTCCGAATAATTTGGTGGCTAAAGATTCTGATAAAAAAACATCAAACCTTTCCACATTTGAAGTGTCACCATTGATCATTTCTATGGTGAATACATTGAAAAACGATGGGTTTATTACGTATACATCATCTTCCCGGAAAGTATTATCACCCACCTTAACGGTGCTATTGGTGATTTTTGAGGTGACTTTGGCAAATTCTTTTACCTCCGGATATTGTTCTTTCAGTTCTTGACCTAAAGGGTAAAATGAAGTAGCCGTTGAACTTTGATACGCATCATAGGGATAATAATGATCGTGACTAACCCTGTAGATATTTTCGTGATTGACATTGAATTTATCGTAACTGTATTCATAGCTGATCTTTCTTAAGATAAGAACACTAGCTGCAATACCTATCCCAAAAATAACAATGTTTAAAGAGCTTAAAGCCCATTTCTTCTTAAAGAATCTGAAAGCAGCATTTAAGTATTGGTAAATCATAATTTTTTCGGTTAGTAGTTATGTAATTGGGTGTTAGATTTTAGCTATTTGGCGTTTGGCTAATTAGCATTCAGATGTCAGCACTCAGCTTTCAGAAAGTGGTTCTGAAAGCTGAGTGATAACGAAGGATCTCATAGAAATAAAGATCCTTCACTCCGTTCAGGATGACGCTTCGTGTTGACTTTATCTGTTGTTTGTAATTATTCATTTTTCATCTTTAATTCACAACTAATCATTACTAATTGAATTACTCACTTCTCAAGGATTTAACAGGATTAGCAAGCGCTGCCCTCAGTGACTGAAAGCCTGAAGTAAAAAGAGCTATAAGTAATACCGAAAGTCCACTTCCAATAAATACCCAGGCATTTAAAGAAACCTTAAATACAAATCCATCCAACCAGTCTTTCATCAAAACCCATGCGACTGGAAAGGCCACTAAAAATGATGCTACTACCATTTTCATAAAATCCCGGGTTAAAAGCCAAACGATTCCCGTTAATGATGATCCAAGTATTTTTCGGATCGATATCTCTTTTAACCTTTGTTGTGAGGAGAATGTAACCAGCCCAAACAAACCAACACAAGCTATAACTAAGCAGACCATGGTAAATGATCTAAACAACAGGTCAAACTGCTTTTCACTTCGATATTGTTCTTCTAAAGAATGTTGCAAGTATCGTGCGTCAAAAATTGAATTTGGAAAATGTGTTTTCCAAATTTCTTCCAGTCCGTCGATAGCATTTCCAAAATCTACATTTCGATACCTGACCGTAATCCCCGAAAAATTGGATAGATCTTTATGTAAGGCCACTGCATCTATAGGCTGAGCTAAAGAATTGTAATGAAAGTTTTCAACTACACCGATCACCTCTCCCTGAATTTCGTATTGTTCAAATGGTTTTCCAATAGCACTTTCAGGGGTATCCCACCCTAAAGTTTTGACAGCCGCTTCATTTACTATAAAAGCGGCAGAATCTTTATTTGAAAGATCTGAAAAATTACGACCTGCTATTAATTTCATTTCATAGGTGGAAATGAATTCTTCATCGGAGCGAATACGATACATGCTTGATTCAACCATCTCTCCGGTATTGTTAACTGTTTTTACCCATGAATTACTTAATCCTCCAATTATAGATGTTCTTGAACGGGCCATAGAAGAAAAATTACAGGATCCTAATACTTCCTTTTTAAACGATTCAAAGTGCTCCTTAACTTCCTCATTACCATTTACTCGCAAATAAATGAGGTTATCCTTATTGTAACCAAGGTCTTTGGATTCAATAAAATCCATCTGGGAATTCACTACCCAAACACCCACTACAAGTATTAAAGCGATTGAAAATTGAAATATGATCAGGCCTCTCCTAAGTGTTACTCCTCCTGAGCCAGATTTCCAATATCCCTTCAAGGATACACCGGAGGGCGCTTTCGAAAGTACAAAAGACGGCAAAACTCCAGATATAAGTCCCAGTATCAAGGAATTTCCCAATACGGAAAGAATTACTTTTAAATTGAGTATACTCAAATATGGCTTCCATGTTAATTTGTAAAACCATTCCTGTGTAAGGAACATGATTACAAGTGCAAATATTCCTGCTATTAAAGCAATAATTGCTGATTCAGTTAGATATTGACCAATAAGCTGGGATTTCCTGGCTCCAATCACCTTTCGGACTCCTACATCTGTAGCTCGTTTTGAAGCAAGGGCCGTCGCTAAATTCACATAATTTATTCCTGCAAGTATTAAAATAAATATTCCAATTGTACCAAAAAGTTTAAGGCTTTGGGCATTGCCTGTCCTCCCGAATTCATAACGAAGATCCGAATTAAGATAAATATCTTTTAACGGCTGTAGAATAAATTCAAATCTTAAATTGAAATCAGTGAGCTGAGAATTAACTTTTTCATCAACAAAGCCAGCGATTTTAGATCTCAAATTACCTACGTCCGTATTTTCATCTACCTCAATATAAGTGTAAAACCCGTTGTTGCTCCATCCGTAAATTCCATCTAATCTGACACCTTCCAATTGAGTGTAAGTCGAAAAAGAAGCCAGCATATCATAAGTAAAATGAACGTTCGTAGGGCAATTTTCTATTACTCCGGTAACCAGATAGTCTACGCCATTTCCCTCTGGGTCGTAGAGATTCAATCTTATGGTTTTGTTGAGTGGATTTTCCTTTCCAAAATATTTTCTGGCCATGCTTTCGGAAAGAACAATTTGATAAGGTTCGGATAAAGCTTTTTCCACATCTCCCTGAAGCAATCGAAAATCAAAAACCTTAAAAAAAGAAGGGTCAGTTAAAAGTATATTTTCTTCCAGGAAGCTTACATCATCTCTTTTAACTATCGCATCGTTGTAATCAAATCGTACCGAATTCAGTACCTCAGGAAAAGTCAACTCTAATTCAGGCCCCATTACAGCTGAAGTCACGGCCTGAGTAAACTCTTCAGAAGGTGTGATCACATGGCTCGCAATTCGGTAAATCCTATCTTTTTTGGAATGAAATTGATCGTATGATTTTTCATCATTTATCCAAATGAAAATAAAAGTAAATGCAGCCAAACCTATAGCCAACCCAATAATATTAAGGGAAGAATAAAGTTTCTGCCTTGTCAGGTTTCGAATGGTTGTTATGAGATAATTTCGGATCATAGGCTCACAGGGTTTTAGATTTTAGCTATTTAGCAGTTAGCGTTCAGCACTCAGCTTTCAGAACCACTTTCTGAAAGCTGAGTGCTGACATCTGAATGCTGTCTTTACTCATTCCTTAAAGATTTTACTGGATTCGCGATGGCTGCTCTTAAAGATTGATAACTCACTGTTACAAAAGCTAAGATCAGCGTACTAATAAACCCTAAAGCAAATAGCCAAGGGCTCATTTCTATTTTATAGCTGAATTGAGAGAGCCATTCCTTCATAAAAAACCATACAATGGGAACAGCTATTGCAAATGCTATAAAAATGAGCTTTACGAACTCTTTATTGAAAAGTATCATAATGCTTCCGATTGAGGCTCCGAGTACTTTTCTAATACCAACTTCCTTAACTTTTTGATTAGATATAAAAGTGACCAAACCAAAAAGTCCTAAGCAGCTAATTCCTATGGCGACTAACGAAAAGATGCTGATGATCTTTGAAAGCCTACGTTCTGACCTATAAAAATTAGCGATGTATTCATCTAAAAATTGGTAATCGAAAGGATAGTCAGGATAAACCGTGCCCCATGTCGTTTCTATTTGAGCTAGCATTTGCTCCATATCTAAAGCAGAAATTTTAGCTGAAATCCTTTGTTGATGTTCAAGTCTGCTGCTCATCACCAAAGGCTTTATCTCTTGTCTTAAATTCCTGGTGTGAAAGTCTTTCACTACTCCAACAATAGGTGCTTCCAAACCATTAAGCTCTAAGGGCAATCCAATGAGTTCTTCAGATGTAGTCTGTTCCCTTCTGGCAAAAGCTTCATTCACCAGATAGCCTCGAACAGTATCAGATTCGGGAAGGTTATCACCTACTAAAATTGGAATGTCAAATACATCCAAATAATTATGATCTATTCGTTTTACATCGGTTACCGTTTCTTCATCATCACCGCCATCCAAACTATAATTAGATTCGGAAATGCTTGATGAAGTCGGATTGGTCGACATTAAAGTTGCCCCCTCAATTCCACTCAATCGAGCTAGCTTATTTCTAAATAACTTCCTCTTTTCATCAGGCTCTCCGGAAGGAGTTGACATAGCCACAACCGATTCTTTGTTAAAACCGAGATCCTTGTTGTTCAAATATTGAGTCTGAAAATAAACGATCATGGTACCTGTAATAAAAGCTTGTGCAACAAAAAACTGAACCAGCACTAAGGAATGTCGCAAAGTCAGTTTTTTCTTAGAAGTCTTTTCAAGAATATCCGTCTTTAAGGCCTTAATGGGGTTGTATCCGGAAACAACTAATGCGGGATAAATTCCGGAAAGCAAGCTTACCGTAAAGAAAATACCCAACAAAAATAGAATAAACCTTACCTCTTCAAAAGCTAAAGAGAGTTCAATGTCCATAAAAGAATTCAACCAGGTAAGGCTAATTTCTGCAAATCCTAAAGAGATCATAATCGAGCATAATACGATTAAAAAAGCCTCGCCAAACACCTGAAAGACCAGTTGTTTTCTACTGCTTCCCATAACTTTTCTTATCCCAACTTCCTTGGCCCTTTTGATCGCATGCGCCGTTGCGAGATTAACGTAATTGATTGAGGCTATCACAATAAGAAAAATGGCTACAAAACCAAGTGCCCAAATATTTTGCTTAGCAACTAAATCTCCGAAAAAACTATTGAAAGCTGTGTTATAGTGAATATCTGAAAGTGGTTGAAAGTAGTAACGGTTTACACCATAGTTATTATCAGCATGCTTTTCTAAAAAATCAGAAAATCGATTTTCAATAGAAGCTAAAACCTCAGGATTCTTACTTTTTACATAAAATTGATCATCACTTGAAATACTATACCACCCATACTCTTCATATTGGCTTTTAACGGTTTGGTACGAAATCAGCATCTCAAATTTAAAATCGGAGGTTTCTAAATGATCTTCAATCACTCCAACAACCTCCAATTCCATATCGCCATTTACGGTGATTCTTTCCCCTAAAACATCTTTCCCTGAATAATATTTATCAACTAAAGATGTACTAATATAGACTCTGTTAGGTTCTCTAAAAGTCTCAGGGCTTGAGCCCATTAAAATTTTCCTATCGAATAAATTAAAGTAAGAAGGCTCCACAAAAGCTACACCGCTCGATTGAAAAATGGTCTCCTCTACCTGACCTGGATTAATGCCTATTACAGGATTCATTAAATAACTCAGAAAAGTTGACTCTTCAACTTCAGGGAAATCTTCCCGAAAAGCATTGGGTAAAACGGTTGGAATTCCCGGAGTTAATAACTCATTCCCCTGAAAGGACCATGAATGCACTAATCGATATACAGAATCGTAATTGCTTTCGTGCTTATTGAAGCTCAGCCAATAGTTAATTAAGGTATAGAGTACAAGGCTACAGGTGATACCAAGAGTCAAACCAATGATATTGACAGAGGTCATGACCCTATTCTTCATTATACTTCTAAAGGCTGTTTTGATATAGTTTCGAATCATAGATTTTTCAATTAAGTATTAGTATTTGCTTTCAGCGCTCAGCATTCAGAAGGTAATACTGAAAGCTGATCACCGACAACTGAATGCTATTCTTTCTTTTAAATTATTAATTGTTCATCAGCCATTTTTTAATGATTTCACCGGGTTAACTGAAGCGGCTTTCAAAGCTTGAGTACTTACTATAAAAACTGCTAAGATCAATGCAAACATGCCTGCAGCAGGTATTACCCACCAAGCCAAATCTATTCTATAAGAGTATTGACTTAGAAAATTATCCAGTGCCCACCAGGAGAGCGGTCCGGCAATTACGAAAGCAAACACGACTAAACGTGCAAAATCTTTTGAGATCAGCAGCATAATGTTCGTGACAGAAGCTCCAAGCACCTTTCTTACCCCCACTTCTTTTGTTCGCTGTTCCGCAGTGAAAGCTGCCAAACCAAATATTCCCAAGCCTGTTATTAATATCGCCAGAAACGCAAACAAGTTTGCCAGTTTGCCAATCAATGAAATGGAGGTGTATTTTTTATCGAACTCTTCGTCAATAAATTGATATTCAAAAGGATAACCAGGGTTATGTTTGAGCATCACTTTTTCTATTTTAGATAATGAAGCCTCCATGTCTTTCGTTTCATTTAACCTGATTGAAATCGTACCACTCCAATCGGGATAAAATGTGATCATCATTGGATCAACTTGGTCGTATGGTGATCCCATTACCATGTTATCAATTACACCAATAATTTCCCTCCATTCACCAAAGAAGAAAACCATTTCACCAATAGGGTCTTCCAGTGCAATTATTTCAGAAGCTCTTTTATTGATGATCACTTTTTTTCTTTCAGCCTCAAAGTCCGGGGAAAAATCGCGGCCTTTTATTACTTCCACTCCCATGGTTTTAGCATAATCGTACTCCGTTGCTACGGTTACAAACTCAACGACCCTACCCTCTTCCAGGCCTTTCCATCGGACATCATTGACGGAATAAACATCCGTGACCGGGCTATTGGATTTTGTTATAGATTTAACAACTCCCGTAGCTTCCAACTCATTTCTTACAGTTTGAAACTGGCTTTCAATCTCACTAGTCGTCGAAACCATAATTAATCCATCTTTCTCATAACCCACTTCTCTTTGTTTTACATGTTGGATTTGCTGATAAACTACTACTGTTCCAATGATCAATAGAATTGAAAAACTAAATTGAAGAGTAACGAGAACCTTTCGAGGTGCTATTTCACCTTTCCCGATTTTCAATCTTCCCTTAAGAACCTCAACAGGCCTAAAAGATGATAAGAAAAAGGCAGGGTAGCTTCCTGAAAATAAGCCTATAGTAAGAATAAATAAGATACTAATAGCCCAAAAAACACCTGAAGTATAGGGCATAGTCAATTCTTTACCGATAAGCTCATTAAACGTATTTAATGAAAGTTGAATTATTGTCAACCCTAATAAAAAGGAAATTAAAGTCATTAATACAGATTCGCTCAAAAACTGAAAAATCAGTCCCATTTTCCCGGAACCCAAACTTTTTCTGATACCCACTTCCCTGGCCCGCTTTTCCGAACGTGCAGTTGCCAGATTCATAAAATTGATGCAGGCGATGATCAGAACAAAAAAAGCTATGATGGTGAATAACCTTACATATTCTATTCTTCCACCTTCCGCAACTCCATTTTTAAACTCGGAGTATAATCTCCAACCAGAAATCGGGTAAAACCAAACTTGCTTATTTGAAGGGTCTTCAAGTAAGTTTTTTCTTACTAGTGGATTAGCTTTTTCATTGGCTTGAACAATACTGGCATCTTTATGAAGTTCCACAAAAATCCGAAATGAATTATCATTCCAGTCCTCTTCAGTATCTTTAAGCCACTCTTGTCTTTCATAATTAGACCAAGGAATTAGAAAATCAAATTGAAACGTTGAATGCTGTGGAACATTCTTTAGAATTCCGGTTACTACAAAATCTTTATCGTTATTAAGTTTAATATACTTACCTAATACTTTTTCTCCACCAAAAAGGTCTTCTGCCAAAGATTCACTGATGAGAACATTATTAGCATCATTCAAAGCTGTTATAATATCTCCTTCTATAAAGTCGTAAGTAAACATTTCTAAAAACTTCGGGCTTACATGAAGGCCCTGACGAACTATGTTATTGTTCTTGTACTCAAAAAGATATTCTTCTCCCCAACTTACATAAGCCGAGTTTTTAATTTCTGGAATCTGTTCGTCCAATACTTTTTTTAAGGGATATGGAAGTCCCTCATTGGTTTCTACCGTTCCTTCATAATCGTAGTTCATTAATACACGGTACAGGCTATTGTAATTTTTGTTGAATGAATCAAAATTATATTCATCGAATACCCAAAGCATAATGAGCATGGAGCAGGCCAACCCTACAGAAAGACCAGCGATATTGATAAAGGAATAGACCGAATTCCGTTGAAGCGATCGGAAGAATAATTTGAAGTAGTTTCGGATCATGGGACTTATCAATTAGGGGTTAGGATTTGGCTTTCAGCAATCAGGAGATAGTACTGAAAGCTATTATTCATTCTTAATTACTCATTGTACACTACTCATTGTCCATTGATTTAATCACTTCTTAAAGAGTTTACCGGATTAACAACTGCTGCTTTTAACGCTTGTGTAGCCACTATACAAACTGCTAAGATCAGTGCAAACACTCCTGTAGCGGGTATCACCCACCATGAAATATTAATTCGATAGGTGTATTGGTTCAAGAAATTATCCAGTGCCCACCAAGATATTGGACCTGCAACTATAAATGCAAACAACACAAGCTTTGCAAAATCTTTAGAGATCAACATCATAATATTAGGAATCGAAGCGCCCAATACTTTTCTAATGCCTACTTCTCGGGTTCTTTGTTCAGCCGTAAACGCTGCCAGACCAAAGATGCCCAAACAAGTGATTAAAATGGCCAGGAAAGCAAAGAGGTTAGCAAGTTTACTGATTAAAGAAATAGAAGTGTATTTCTTATTAAATTCATCATCAACAAATCGAAATTCAAAAGGATAACCTGGATTATGCTTACGCATAACATCTTCAATTTTTGCTAATGAAGTCTTTATATCATTGGTTTCCTTCAGTCTGATAGAAACAGTGCTGCTCCACTCTGGTACGTAACGAACCACCATTGGCTCAATATTATCATAAGGAGAGCCCATGAGCACATTATCTATTACTCCGACAATAGTAACCCAATCATCCCACATAAAAATTTGCTCTCCAATAGGATCCTCAAAACCCATGAGTTCCGCAGCTTCTTTATTAATAACAACATTTATGCTATCGTTAGAAAATTCAGGAGAAAAATCCCTTCCAGCTAAAACTTCAACACCCATGGTTATAGCATAATCATATTCTGTGGCAACCGTGGTAAAATCTATAAACCGGTCTTCCTCCAGCCCCTTCCAACGAACACTATTAGTGGAATAAATATCGGTAACAGGGCTATTTGACTTTGTAATGGATGATACTACACCTGTCGCTTCCAATTCGTTTCTTACGGTTTGAAATTTACTTTCTATTTGAGCCGTAGTTGAAACCATAATTAGTCCATCTTTTTTGTAACCTACTTCCCTTTGCTTTACATGCTGAATTTGCTGATAAACTACTACCGTTCCGATAATCAATAGGATAGAAAATCCAAACTGAAGGGTAACCAATATTTTTCTAGGAGCAATCTCACCTTTCCCGATTTTTAATTTTCCCTTAAGAACTTCAACAGGCCTAAAAGATGATAAGAAAAAGGCAGGATAGCTTCCTGAAAATAAGCCTATGGTTAAAACGAACAAGAAGCTAATTGCCCAGAATATACCCGAAGCGTAAGGCATGATCAATTCCTTCCCGACAAGATCATTGAAAGCATTTAAAGAAAGCTCCACAATGAACAAGCCTAATAAAAAAGAAACCAAAGTAATCAGTATGGATTCGCTTAAAAACTGAAGTATTAGCTCTCTTTTACCGGACCCAACACTTTTTCTTATTCCGACTTCACGAGCCCTTTTTTCTGAACGAGCAGTTGCCAGATTCATAAAGTTGATACAGGCTATAAGCAGGATAAATATCGCAACAACGGAAAACAGTCTCACATATTCAATTCGGCCTCCTGAAACTTTCCCATGCTCGAACTCGGAGTATAATCTCCAATCAGACATAGGATAAAACCAAACCTGCTTATTATAAATATCTTCTGGTATGTTTTTATGTACCAGCGGACCCGCTTTTTGATTCGCTAAATCAACCTGAACATTTTCATGCAATTCTATAAAAACCTGGAATGAATTATTCGTCCAGTTGCCTTCCAAGTCTTTCAACCAGTCCTGATTAACATAATGCGACCAGGGTAAAAGGAATTCAAATTGAAAAGAAGAATTACTAGGAACATCTTCAAAAATCCCTGATACCACAAACTCATCGCTATTATTAAGCTTAACGATATTACCCAAAGCTTTTTCATCGCCAAATAAATCTTCAGCTAAAGCTTTACTGATGACAACATTACTTGCATCATTTAATGCCGTTTCTTTATCTCCTTCAATTAGTTCATAAGAAAACATTTCCAGGAAATCAGGACTTACGTGGTGTCCTTGCCGGATCAGGTTAACATCATTATAATCAAAGAGATACTCATCACCCCAGGTGACAAAAGTTGACCTTGTAACTTCAGGAACTTCTTCATCTAAAGCTTTTTTTAGGGGGTAGGGCAGTGCTTCATTCGTTTCTACATTTCCTTCATAATCGTAATTCATTAAAACCCTATAGAGCCGATCATATTTCTTATTAAAAGAATCGAAACGATATTCATCAAAAACCCAAAGCATTATGAGCACCGAACATGCTATTCCTATGGATAGTCCTAAAATATTGATCAGAGAATAAACCGAATTCCGTTGAAGCGATCGGAAGAATATTTTAAAGTAGTTTCGTAGCATAGTTTTTTGGATTTAGCTCATTGGTAGTTAGTGTTCAGCACTCAGCTTTCAGAAAATACTTTTGAAAGCTGAGTGCTGAAATCTGAATGCTGTCGTTCATTTTTAATTGTTAATTACTCATTGTTCATTGATTTACTCGCTTCGTAAAGAGTTTACCGGATTTGCATTTGCTGCTCGCAACGACTGAAAGCTAATCGTAAGCCAGGAAACCAGAAATGAGACTAAACCAGCTAGTATGAAAATTTCGACTCCGATATTTGTTTTGTACTGAAAGTTTTGAAGCCAGTTGTTCATTAAGAACCAAGCCATTGGAGCTCCAAGAAGAAAAGCGATAAGTACCAGCTTACTAAAGTCTTTTGAAAGCATAACCACTACATCGCCTACCGATGCCCCTAATACTTTACGAACACCTATTTCTTTCTTTTTCTTTTCGGCAGTAAATGATGATAGCGCAAAAAGTCCCAAGCAGGCAATGAAAATAGCAAGTATTGAAAAGATACCAACCAGTTTTCCTACTCGAGCCTCAGCTCGGTACATATCGTCAAATTCTGCATCTAAAAACCTGAAACTGAATGGTAGTGATGGTGAAAGCTCTTCCCATCCTGCTTCTAACTTAGCTATTGTGGATTGAATGTTATTCGATTCAACCCTGAAAGATATTGATCCACGACTTCCCCGATCAATAAATAATGCCAATGGTCCTATCGGTTCTTTCATAGAGTTATAATGAAAATCATCGATGACTCCAATAATGTTATAATAACCTATCTGGTCAGTGTTTATCCCCCCATCACTACTTGGACTGTAGAGCACAATTCTTTTCCCTACCGTTCCTCCTTCATAATTAAAAAGTTCTGCAGCTCTTCGATTCAATATTACCCCAGCTGAATCGGAAGCGCGCCCTAATTCAAAATCACGACCCTCTATCAAATCGATCTTCATTGTTTCAACGTAGTTATGATCGACCTGCCAGCTTTGCATGCTTACAGCATTTTCGGGGGCAATATCAACTCCATCTTTAAAGTATGAATTATCACTTCTGGCAGAAGCATCGACTGGTAAAAAAGAAGATACCGTAGCAGAAAGGATATCATTTTCCTGAAGCATTTTATTCCTGAAAGCCTGTAAATCCTGATCCAGTATATAAGCATCATCAACTATAATTACATTTTCTTTATTAAAACCCAATGATTTGTTCTGAATGTATTGAAGCTGTTTGTAAACTCCAATTGTGCCGATTATCAGTACCGTAGAAATGAAAAACTGAATTACAACCAACGAACTTCTCAATCGCCCCCCTTTCAAACCGAGGTTCAGATTATTCTTTAGAATATTAATTGGGCTAAAAGCTGACATATAAAATGCCGGATAACTACCTGCGAGTATTCCTAGAATAAGGGCTGCGGAAAATATGCCCAGCATTAAACTCCAATCAGAGAAGAAAGAAAAACTTAATCGTTTACCAGCCAGATTAGATAGATCATCAATAAAAAGCTCCACAAAACCTAAAGCGATTAAGAAAGCTGCAAAAGTTACAATGAGAGACTCTACCAGAAACTGTGCAATAAGCTGCTTTTTAAAAGAGCCCAGTACTTTCCTCACACCGATCTCCTTTGAGCGATTCGATGACTTTGCTGTGGAAAGATTCATGAAATTGATGGTAGCAATTAAAAGAGTGAAAAGGGCAACAGCAATGAAAATATACACATAGCTTATGTTACCGTTCGGTTTTAGTTCGGGAAAGAAATTAGAGTGTAGATGTATCTCTGTAAGTGGTTGCACGAAATACTCCAATTTACCTCCTGCCTTTTCAACTTCTTCTCCACTCATTCCCAGGAATTGTTGTATCTGAGGCTCAACATATTTTTCAAGGAGGAGAATCAGTTTATCTTCAAATGCTCTGTAATCAGTTCCCTGTTGAAGTACGAAATAGGTATGGAAATTATTGCTAAGCCAAACTACATTTCTAGACTCATCATTACCTTCCATGGAAAGCATCATATCGAATTCAAAATGTGAGTTCGTTGGAATATTTCTGTACACCCCAGTCACCTCATATTCATTACCATTAAAACTTACACTTTTACCTAAACCTGATTCACCAGAAAACATCTGTCCCTCAGCCCTTTGACTGATAACCATTGTATTGGGATTAGTCAAGGCAGCTGAAATATTCCCTGCCACAAAATCGAAATCGAAAATGTTTAAAATCGATTGATCAGCCCAAGTGACATCCCCTTCTTTATGAAAATCTTCTCCTATCTGAATAGAGATTGGCCCCATAGTCCTGAGTCTACCAGCTTCCTCCACTTCAGGGAACTCATCAATTAATGCTTGAGCCATAGGTGCAGGAGAAACCACGTAACTCCCCTCTACTCCTCCAAAAACTACTTCATTCCTTATCCTGAAGATCTGTTCACTTTTAGTGTGAAATTTATCAAAGCTTAATTCATCTACTACATAAATTGTGATGAACAAACAACTAGCAATTCCAATAGCTAAGCCAAGGATGTTTATAGCTGTGAAAAACTTATTCTGCTTCAGGTTTCTGATGGCTGTTTTAAAATAATTTCTAAGCATAAAGCATTTTTTAGTGGTTTGAATTCACTTCTATTCTGTTTTTAAGGAGTTTACGGGATTAGCCAAAGCTGCCTTAAAGGTCTGAATACTCATAGTAAACCATGCAATCCCGACAGCTAGCGCTGTTGAAACAAGGAAAATCAGAGGGTTTATATCAACTCTATAAGCAAACCCTTTTAACCAACCTTGAGCATACACGATTACGAACGGGATACCAATGGCATTACCTACAATGATTAATAGCACATATTCTTTGGAAAGGAGATTCAGGATATTCAACGTACTGGCACCAAGTACTTTTCTTATTCCAATCTCTTTAGTTTTTAAATGGGCGGAAAAAGCAGATAAACCAAACAGTCCCAGGCAGGAAACGAATATGGATAGTACAGTGAGAGCATCGAAAATTTTGCTTACTCGCAGCTCGGAACTATAAGCCTTTTCAATTTCTTCATCAAGAAAGACGTATTCAACAGGCTTATCCTGATTAAATGAAGACCACTTTTCTTCAATTGTTTTTAATGTTGTTGAAAGATTATTACCGCTAGTTCTGATGGACAGGTAATCAGCATAATGTGGATGAACATTGATCATTATAATTAAGGGTTCAACCGGATTATGAAGAGATTCAAAATGAAAATTTTCAGTAACTCCTATAGCAGTCCCTTTTTTTCTTACCCTCTCATCCGTATAATATTGAACCATTAACTCCTTACCAAGCGCTTCATCCCAGCCGAAACGCTCTGCTGCTGCTTCATTAATAATATAAGCCTCCGTTTGATCCGTAAGTACATCCTCACTAAAATCTCTACCTTCAACAAGGTTTATATTATACGTTTTTAGAAAGTCGGTCCCCACACTTAAGGTTTTTATGGTGTAATCAGAATCGTCTGGAGCTCCTTCAGGAACGGTATAGAAGTCTTCAAAACTATTTCTACCAGGAAGAGAAGAAGAAATTGCTACATTCTTTATGTTGCTATCTTTTAGAAGTTCTTCCTTAAGAATTTCATAACTACTTTTTGACTGGCGATCGACCAGTTTAATCCCTAAGATCAAATCTTTCTCAAAACCCAGATTTTTAGTTCTGAGGTAATCAATCTGATAGTTTACAATAAGAGTAGTTGCTATTAAAACACCTGATACCAAAAACTGAAATCCAACAAGGCCCTTTCGCACATTCAAAAATCTCAGGTCGTAAGTTAATTTTCCTTTCAGAACCTTTACAGGTTTAAATCCTGAAAGATATAAAGCAGGATAAATTCCACTGATAACCCCCAATCCAATAACAAACAGGATCGCCATCAGTATATTATATCCTTCAAATACGAATTTGCCGTTGATAATACTTCCTGTTAAATCCGTAATGAGATTAATGAGAACATATTTGGATAGAAGTAAAGCTATAATGAATGAAACGGTAGTATAGAAAACTGATTCCAGTAAAAACTGATAAATCAGATTTCCACGAAACGCCCCAACTACTTTTCTTACTCCTATTTCTTTAGCTCTCTTTAACGATTGTGCCGTCGAAAGATTGATGAAATTAATACTCGCAATAATTAAAATAAATAAGGCTACTCCTGTTATTATTTTGATGTACTCACTACTAATCGTTGGCTTCCACTCATTTTCCAAAGATATTCCAGAGTGAATATCTCCAAGGTTTTGAAGACTGTAAGTTCGCTCTCCGGGGCGAATGTACTCCGGTAAATAATTGTAGGCCGTTTTCTGAACTAATGATTCAAGATCGGAAATATTGGCATTATCAATTGTTTTAAAATAGGTATATACCTGAGGGTGGTGCCAGTTATTGTACCATGGCATTATCTGATCTAAACTTGAAAAAGAGGCTAAAATCCCGAATTTAAAATGTGATTGATCAGGTAAATCGGCAATGACTCCTGTTACATTAAAAGAAAATGAGTTGCGTTCGTCTTGATATATCAACTCTTCACCAACGACGTCTGTGCGACCAAAGTACTTTAGTGCAATTGACTTAGTAAGTACAAGTGAAAAAGGCTTTTCTAATGACTTAATCAAAGTGCCTTCAATACCCTCAAGATCAAAAACTTTAAAAAAAGCTGAATCGGCAAAGCAAAAACCCGACTCTTTATATTTATCGGACTCTTCCGATTTCAAATAAGAAGGATAAGGATAAATTCTTGTCCAATTCTGAACAGCAGGTAAATCTTTACTTATAACCTCTGCTAAAGGCGGATGAACTGCAGCAGAATACACATGCTGACCATCATCCTTCCACTCTAGGTTAATTCTATATATTTTTTCTGATCCGGGAATAAAAGCATCATAATTAGATTCATATCGAACATAAGCAAGTATGCTGATTACACACGCCATGCCTATAGCAAGCCCTGAGATATTTAGAAACGAGAATAAGCTGTTTCTTGAAAAATTTCTCAGTAGAATCTTAAAATAGTTTCTAAGCATAACGGTTCATTTAGTTGATTAATCGGTTCTCAAGGAGCGAGTTGGATTGGCTAGTGCCGACTGAACAGATTGCACACTTATCGTTAACAGCGTAATCACCATGGCCATAAATCCAGCGGCTGCGAAAACCCACCAGCTAATCTCTACCCTGTAAGCAAAGTCTTGTAACCAGCCCTGTAAAAAGTAATAGGCTAAAGGTGTAGCAATAACAAATGCTACAAGTACTAACTTTATAAAGTCTTTTGTAAGTAGATATACAATTGAATCGACTCCTGCACCCAGAACTTTTCTTATACCGATCTCCTTCTTCTTCTGTTCAGCTACGAATGAAATTAGCCCAAACAATCCAAGACAACTGATCAGTATCGCAAGTAGCGTAAAGACAAGAGAAATGTTACCAATCCTCTTTTCCTCCTCAAACATTCTTTTTACTCCCTGGTCAATAAAATTGTAAACCAGAGGTGATTCTGATCCTGCTTCTTTCCATTCGCTATTCAAATCTTCAAGCAGCGATTCAACATCATCAGTTTCCGTATTCAGAACCAGCCATTCAGGTTGCTCTTCGTTGAAAAGCAGGAGTGGATTTATTGGCTCTTTAAAGCTTTTAAAATGATAATCTTCTACAACTCCCACGATAACATATTCCGTACTGACCCCCTCATAGGTCTGTATCAGCTTAGAAGAAACAGCTTCTTCAATTGGGATATTAAAAGCCTTGAGTGTAGCTTCGTTCACTATAACCTGACTACTGTCTGAATCTGCAAGATCTCGCCCCTTAATTAGCTTTGTTCCGACTGTATTGAAATAATTACGTGTGATCCCATTATAATAGACCAGAGTCTGAACAGTAGGGTCTGCTCCCGGAAGATGCATCCCCAGATCTCCAAATATGAATTCTGAAGGATAATGATTGGTACCTGCCGCTTTTCTCACACCTGGTATTTTCAGGAATTCATTTCTCAATGATTCATAATTTGCCGAGAGTTCACTGGTGCCCAGTCTCAGGGCTATCAAATTATTCTTACTGAAGCCCATATCTTTCTGCTGGGCAAATTTCAGCTGCTGAGAAATAACAATGACAGCTACAATAAGGGTAGTAGAAACTATGAACTGAAATACAACAAGAACTCTTCTTAAACTTCCATTACCAGACTGAGATGTAGCTACACTTTTTAACACTTTAACCGGCCTTATGGATGAAAGAAATATGGCAGGATAAATACCGGAAAGCAACCCTGTTGTTATACTGATAAAAAGTAAAATAGTAAGGATTCTGAAATCCAAAAGATGCGATAGCGCAAGTTTCGACTCCAGCAGTTCATTAATAAATGGAAGCAGGATGTTTACAAGCGGAACACTTAATGATGCAGCTATTGTTGTAAGTACAACTGATTCCCCCAAGAACTGTCCAATCAGTGATTTTCTGTCAGCACCAACAGATTTTCTCACTCCAATTTCTTTTGCACGTCTGTTGGCTCTGGCCGTACTAAGGTTAATAAAATTAATGCAGGCCACCAGCTGAATGACAAGTGCAAGGGAAACCAGCATGTAGATATACTGAATGCTCGAAACCTTGTCAATCTGGTTGGAAATTCCAGCGGAATAGAGGTTAATATCTGTAACCGGCTGTAAAAACAGTTTTTTATCAAAGCCAGCTGCCTTAAGATCATCAGCACCTCTTGCCTGAAGAAACTGTGGCAGTTTTGCCTCCAGAACTGAAGCGTCGGCATCTTCATTTAGCCTGATGTAGGAATATGCAAAATTCTGGGTTGCGAAGTTTTGTACGCCATTCACAAATGCTCCAAGACCCGGAGAGTTCATGCTGAGTATATAATTTGGATTCAAGTGTGTTTTTCCAAAATCGCTGTCAAACACTCCTGTAACAATAAGGGGAACAAATTCACCACCGGTTTCAAGCAATATGGTTTGGTCTACAGCACTTTCTTCCCCAAAAAGCTTATTTGAAAGTGTGGAAGAAAGTACGATTTTATTAGGACCGTCGAGAGCACTCTTTCTGTTGCCCTCAACAAATGGAAAATTAAAAAGCTCGAAAAAGGTAGAATCAGCCAGATATCCTCCTGGTTCATAAAATCCAATATGTTCCATGTCTGGCTTTATCAGGCTTTCCCAGCCTTCCCCAAAGTAAACCACCCTGCAGGCCTGGGAGACCTCTGGGTAATCTTCTTTCAGTGCAAATGCTATTGGAGGACTGGATCCTGCTGTATTAGTTGTAGCCGTTGTACTCTTGAACGCAACCTCTGAACGCAATCTGTATAGTGAAGAGGCATCTTCATGTTGTGTATCAAATCCAAATTGAGAATATACATAAACCAGAATGATAAGGCAGCTAACCGTTCCACTGATCAAACCAACAAGATTGACGACAGTTTGCTGTTTGTATTTCAGCAAATTCCGCCACGCTATCTTTATATAATTTCTGAACATGATTTTTTCAATTAATAGTTAACAATGAACAATTAATAATTCCGGTTGTCGGGTAGACTATAGAGCAATTGGGCTTTTTGATCATATAAGCTCTTGGCTATTTGGCATTTGGCTCTTTAGAGGTTTAACAATTGGTATTTTCTGGCATCATCACTAGAACTGGGGACGAAGTGATCCATCCTTTATAAGATTACTTCTTCCAACCAGATCGGGATCGCAATAAAGGTTTGAACTAGTTTCTTTGTTAACTCGTAATTCCTCATTGTTAACTGCTAATTGCCAATTGAATCATACGTGGAATTCTTCTTTGATATTTTCAGTCACTACTTTTCCATCAAACAGATTAATTATTCGGTGCGCATAACCAGCATCATGTGGAGAGTGCGTTACCATAATGATGGTTGTTCCTGCATTATTTAATTCTGCTAAAAGCCCCATAACCTCTTCACCATTAGCTGAGTCCAAATTACCAGTAGGTTCATCGGCAAGTATTACTTTAGGCTTTGCTATTATCGCTCTCGCAATAGCTACCCTTTGTTGCTGCCCCCCGGAGAGCTGTTGTGGGAAGTGATTTCTTCTATGCATGATGTTCATGCGCTCCAAAACAGCATGGACTTTCTCTTTTCGTTCTGAAGAAGGAACTTTTAAGTACAATAATGGAAGCTCTACATTTTCAAATACAGTCAGTTCGTCAATTAGGTTGAAGCTCTGAAATACGAAACCAATAGAACCCTTTCTTAACTGAGCCCTCTGCCTTTCAGAGTATTTTGCTACTTCTTTATCATAAAAATGATATTCACCATCACTTGGGTTATCCAGAAGGCCCAGAATATTCAAGAGGGTGGATTTGCCACAACCCGAAGGCCCCATAATGGCAACAAATTCTCCATCCTTTATTTCGACATTTACTTCGTTTAAAGCTGTCGTTTCGACCTCTTCGGTCATGTAAACTTTCTGTAGGTTGACTGTTTTTATCATAGTATTCAGTTATCAATTATCAGTTAACAATTAACATTATTTGGTTTTGATATTATTTATAATTGAGTAAAGTAGCTTACCCAATTCATCACAATCGTTAAATATACTTTGAAATTCTTCTTTGTTTAAGTACCCTGTTTCGTTCAAAAGTCTTAACCAATATTTGGTTTCCCGACACTCTTTGTAAGATATTCTAAGTTTCGCAGTAAAGTCCTTTTTTGAACTACCTCCTAAAGCCTCTTCTATATTGGCTCCTATTGAAGTTCCACTTCGTAGCACTTGTTTAGTTAAAATAAACTCTTTCTTTTCTGAGGTTAGATGTTGGTACATTTTTATAATTCTGACAGCAAATACAAATGATTTTTCCTGTATTAAATTCTCTTTCACACTGTCAATTGATAATTGTTCATTGCTAACTGATAATTGTCAATTGAAAACAAGTACTTCATTGTCTCCGAAATTTCGGTATGAACTTGTGATTACCTTATCGCCAGCCTGCAAACCCTCAGTCACTTCATAGAAGTCCGGATTTTTTCTTCCCAGCGATATGTTTCTTTTCTCCGCAGTTTTACCATCTTCATTCAATACATATACCCAATTCCCTCCTGTGTCTTGATAAAAACCTCCTACAGCTACTAGGGTTGCTTCTGAAAGCTGACTTAATTCTATTCTTATTCGAAGTGTCTGGCCTCTTTTTATTCCCGGAGGGATATCACCAACGAAGTCCATATCTACTGAAAATACTCCATTATTTACAGTAGGATATATTTTTGAAATTTTCATCGCATAACTTTCATTATCAAAAGTGAAGCGACCAATCTGCCCATTATCAATACGAGGTAGATAGATTTCATCAATTTCAACTCGTACTTTGAAGCTTCCGATTACATCTACCTGTCCTAACCTCTGACCAGTATTAACGGATTGCCCAATCTCCAATTCAGGTCTTGAAAGTTGACCATTAATTGGTGCTTTGATTACCAAATTATCTAAGATTTTACTCACTGCATCAAGATTTCTGATCATTCTGGCTTCTGACTCAGCCAACTGCCTCAACTGAAGCCTCGTTGAAATAGAATCTGTTTTAAAAGATTCATAAGTGAATTTTCTTCGTTTAATCTGATATTTATAATTCTCCTCTATACCCTGATACTCCTCAAGGGAGATCACTTTGTCTTTATAGAGCTCTTTAGATCGTTCGTACTGAGGGCCCAAAATACCAATCTGATAATTGATCTCAGCTAAGTCTGTTTTCAACCTTAAAGAGTTTTGCTCTAAAGATAACCTGGTCTGTCTCAGTAGGTTGATTTGTTCATAAAGTTGAGCTTCTCGATTAAGGACATCTAGTTGAAGATTAGAATTAGCCAGTGTTAGAATTACATCCCCTTCCTTTACTACTGTACCTGATTCCAACATCACTTGTTGAACAATTCCTCCTTCTATGGCATCCAGATAACGAGATTCTTTTGGCAATACTGTTCCTGTTTCAGGAATACGTTCCTGAAAAGGAGCATGAGTTACCGTACTTATAGTTAATCTATCTTGATCTACTTTGAGTTTCGAGCGTCGGTCGGCCCAAACAAACTGAAAAAGAACGAAGAAAACGATGAATCCTCCTCCAAGGATATAACCAACTTTCTTCAACGTCCACTTTTTCTTTTTTCTGATCTTGTCCATATAAATATCTTCTACGTCAGAACATCATATACTAAGGTCATGCCAATGAATTAAATTATTGATTATTAGATACTTATAAAATTTTACAAAAATGAAATAGCTAATTGTTTGATCGAATGCGGATGTCACCGTCTGATTTCGGACGGTCATGATATCATTTACCTCAATAGCTTATAAAAGCTTTCAAAAATTCGAATTCGGATGTATAACCTAATCTGTAGCAGTGAAGTAAACTCATTTTACTTCACTATAATTCAAAAAATACAAAAGTCAGTTACTTCAATAACGGTAGTCATTTCAATATCCAGGATTACATCTTTAATTCACTGAAAATTTCTGCGAAAGGAATGATCAAGTATCTTGAAATCGAGCAACTCATTTCTAAAGTCAAAGCACTTTTGAAAAAGATTGATATTCCGAAAGATGAATTAGAAGCTCGTTTATATAATATTCATCCTAAGCACAATGAATCTGCTGAAAACCTGATCCAGTACATAGCCTTCAGGTCCGAAGACCATACCGAACTTCAAAGGTGGTTAAATAGGATTGGCATGTCACGATTAGCACATGCCGAAAGCCATATCAAAACCAGTCTTGAATTAACTAAGACCCACCTTGAAAATTTAATAGAAGCCAATAGTTTTCATGATTCGGAAGAAATTAAGATCAATGAAGTCCGTAATCATGACTGTATTACTTCAGAACTCTTTGGACCAGAGGCAAACGACCGAAGGGTTAGAATTATGGTTACACTGCCTAGGGAAGCGGCTTTCGACATCAAGTTAATTGAAAAACTCATCAATAATGGAACGGATTGCTTTAGGATCAACTGCGCACATGATGATCCCTCAATCTGGAAAAGAATGATCCATAACATTGAGAAAGCCAGTCAAAAGTTGAAAAAGAATTTGAAAGTCGCTATGGATCTGGCTGGGCCAAAAATCAGAACAGGACCTATAAAGATTGGGGCCAAAGTCAGGAAAATAATACCTAAAAGAGATGATATGGGCTTCGTCTCAAAGCCATCATTTTTGCTTCTTGTACCTAAGCTTTTTGAAGATTCACCAAAGTATGCTGTCCCTTTGGATATAGAATGGCTTTCCAATTTAAACATTGGTGATGTAATTGAGGTCATAGACAATCGTGGTAAAGAGCGAAAGATGAAAGTCGCTAATACATCAATTGGAGGGGTTTTATGCCATTGCTTCGATTCAATTTTCGTAACGGAAGGCACCAAATTTTTTATATTTAAAAATGGGCAGAAATATTCAGCAAAAATTGAAAAGCTACCTGCACTAGAAAACCATTTACTTATTCACAAAAAAGACTTTTTAAGGCTCTCCTATGATCAGGTTCCTGGTGAATCAAAACTCTATAATTCTGAAGGAGCTCTCCTTCAAGATGCCCATATTTCTTGTACATACCCTGAGGTTTTAAATTATGTAGAACCGGGGCATTTGGTTTTTTTCGACGATGGAAAAATTGGTGGAAAAGTAGTAGAGAAGAATAAAGAGGGAGTTTCAGTTCAAGTTTTCAAAGCCAAGCATAAAGGGTCAAAGCTGAAATCAGATAAAGGAATAAATTTTCCAGACAGCCATCTCCCTATTGAATCCATTTCTGATAAAGACCTGGAAGATCTAGGTTTCGTAACAAAGCATGCTGATATCATTAACCTATCGTTTATTAATAATGCAAATGATGTAGAGGCATATTTCCAGAAAATATCTGAACACACCAGTCTTGAAAAGATTGGGATTATTATAAAAATAGAAACACGAGAAGCATTCAATAATCTTTCTGATATCATTTTAAGTGCAATGCAAGCACCTAAAATAGGTATCATGATCGCTAGAGGTGATCTTGCAGTTGAGGTTGGTTGGGACGATATAGGATGGGTTCAACGTGAAATATTAGGCATCTGTAATGCCGCCCAGATCCCGGTTGTCTGGGCAACACAGGTTTTAGAGAATTTAGCAAAGAAAGGTCTCCCTTCGAGATCTGAGATTACAGATGCAACACAATCACTTAAAGCAGAATGTGTGATGTTAAATAAGGGCTTATATATTAACGAGGCCGTATCTCTTTTACATAAAATCCTTTATCGGCTTGAAAAATATCAATCGAAAAGCGAAAGTATGTTGCCAAAGCTCAGTAAGCTGAATACGCCAGAGTCTGCTAAGTCCGGAAATGCTGTATTGAATCACTAAGGTTTGAAAGGGTATCTTCTTTTTATTTTTACCCTATCATAATCAATACTGCCAGGATTCAGAATAAAGTTCTGTGAATTAGGGTCGCACACAGAGGGAACCCTAAACGCAAGATTGTTTGAATCACTCAAAAATCTGTCTCCTGTCTCTTTCGCATTTAATGAAATCGGATCCTGATCCCACGTCTTAGGCAAAGGATTGATTTCCGGAAAGTCCTTATCGGGAATTTCAATTTCATAGACCGACATATTTTCTGGAACAGATTCCAGGTTAATATGCCTGGCTAGTTCACTTCTTGCCAAGGCTAAAGATTCAGAAGTATAGACTGCGTAAGTGCCTTTCGAATTCCACCTTGCACCGTGCAGAAAAGAACCATAACCGTCTAAGGGATCATGTTTAGGTGGGTATGTTTGGCAAATCCGATAGACGATCAAGCGAAAAGACCGTATTTAATTCTTCCGATCTCATCTGAAATAGCCTCAATACCCAGTTGAGTATCGAGCCACTCTCGCGGAGATGTATTTCCCAGGGCGGGTAGTTTAGAATCTAACCACTTCAAAAATTTATTTTGACTACCAAAAACCTCTACTCCTTGATTGTAAAGATTACCTAACTCTAAAATTCTATCGGATTGTAAGCCTCTAAAAGCTCTGCCAGCCTTAAAGTGCCGATCTAATGTTTTGGATGATACGTCTATAAGTTCGGCGGTTTCCTGCTTAGTAAATTTAAACTGATCCATAAGATCCATTACTAGCATGGGAGCCACTCCGTTACGTGCCATACCAGCACTTTTAAAAGGATTACCATAAGCGACAGCTACATCTGAGACACTGGATGGTGCCTCGTATTCTGTAGAGTAGTTATTCTCAGATTTGGACATTTGTCTAATATTTTATCTCAATTTACTTAAATTAACGTAAATTTTAAACTTTAGTTATCCCTTTAATTTCACTCGGAGCAGCTTATCATCTGCTGTGATGTAGAGAGTTTCCTCTTTCTCATCAAAGGTACAGTTCGATATCCAGTCTCCTGATCGGATCTTACCAATTACCACACCGTCCGAATCAAATACCCATAAACCACCAGGGCCAGCCGTATAAACAAAACCTCTTGAATCAACCTCAATACCATCTGGATAGCCTGCCTCTTTTCCGATCAAAGTACTTGCATCATAAAAAATAATACCTTCACCTAACTCTCCGGATTCCTGAATAGGATATTTCATCCACAATGCTTTCCTATCTTGGGAATTGGAAACATAAAGTGACTTGTTATCCAAAGACAAAGCTATTCCATTCGGGTATTCCAACTCTTGAGTAAGTAGCGTTAATCGTTCATCAGCAGAAAGCCTATATACTCCTTGAAAGTCAAGTTCTTTATCTGGATCATCCAGCATAGCATCACTTAGCCCATATGGAGGGTCCGTAAAGTATAGATTGCCCTTTTTGTCAAAAACGAGATCATTTGGGCTATTTAATTGTTTCCCATCGAATTCAGAAACGATGGTTTCAAACGTTGATTTTGGTTTATCCAGCGTCGATAGCATTCTGGCAATTCGTCGATCTCCATGTTGGCATAATACCAAATGCCCGTAAGAATCAGTAGCTAATCCATTCGATCCTTTTTCTCGGCTATTGGTGGAATCTCCTGTGAAGCCGGAAGGCTCTAAATAAGCCGAAACACTATCCTCTTCAGTCCACTTATAGACTTTATTCTCTTTCACATCCGAAAACAATAAAGCATTTAATTCTGAAGCCCATACCGGCCCTTCTACCCACTCAAACCCTTCAGCGATAACTTCAATTTTGGCTTCTTGAGCAAAAAGAACGCTCATCCTCGGATCTGTTCGTTCAATGAGCCCTATAGTTTTATAAACCTTCGTTTCACTTAGTTGAATGTTATCATTTTGATCCTTTTCTGATGGCTTCTTACGGTCACAAGAAAGCATCAAAAAACAGCATAATAGTAAACAGAAGTTCTTCATAAAATACGTCTTATAAACTTTCCCTTAAGGTCGGCAAACTATCCCAATTTCAAACAACAGCGGTCGAATTCGAACGGTTAAAAAATTTATTTTTAACTTAAATCAAGCTTTATTATGCATATTGGGCTTTTTTAAAAGGGTATACTATTTGAATAAGCTCAGATATAAACCTTAACTATGACAGAAACAGCAGCAAAGTCCGGTAGCATTTTAGTCGTTGATGATAACGAAGATCTTTTAAAAGCAGCTCGAATATTCCTTAAAAGGCATTTTAAGATTGTAGAGATCGAAAAAAACCCGGAAGCTTTGCCCAACCTACTCAAGAATTCATCTTATGACGTCATCCTACTGGATATGAATTTCACAAAAGATGTTAGTAGTGGGAAAGAAGGTTTTTACTGGCTTGATCGTATTCTTCAGATTGATCCTTCTGCTGTTGTGGTCTTAATCACTGCTTATGGAGACGTGCAAACCGCAGTAAATGCCATTAAAGCAGGTGCAACTGATTTTGTTCTTAAGCCCTGGGATAACGATAAACTGCTTGGAACTATTTTTTCAGCCTTAAAACTCCGAGAGTCTAAAGCCGCTTTCGATGACTTGAAGGTAAAACACCAAACCTTGCAAAAAGAGCTTGATGAAAAATACCAGGATGTAATCGGTCGAAGCCCTGAAATGTTGAAAATCTTCCAAACTATTGAGGCCGTTGCGGAAACAGACGCCAATGTTCTAATCTTGGGAGAAAACGGAACTGGAAAAGAAGTTATCGCTCGAGCCATTCACCGTCGTTCGAAAAGGGCCGGCGAAGTCTTCGTAAATGTAGATCTCGGCGCGATTACTGAAACTCTTTTCGAAAGTGAGCTATTTGGTCACATGAAAGGTGCCTTTACGGATGCTAAAGACAACCGGGCAGGTCGTTTTGAAGCAGCTCATAAAGGAACATTATTTCTCGATGAAATAGGAAATTTATCGCTACCTCTTCAAGCCAAATTATTATCAGCTCTACAAAGCCGATCTGTTACCAGATTAGGTTCCAATAAACCCATTAATGTTGATATCAGGCTTATCTGTGCCACGAATATGCCTGTCGATGAAATGGTAGAAGAAAAAGACTTCAGGCAAGACCTATTGTATCGAATCAATACCATCGAACTAAAACTCCCTCCACTAAGAGACCGGAAGGACGACATCAAATTGCTGGCCGATCATTATTTAAAACAGTATTCCGGGAAGTATAACAAGCAAATAAAAACGATCAGCGAAGCCGCCATAAAGCGAATGCATCATTACCAGTGGCCAGGAAATGTGAGAGAATTGCAACATTCCATTGAAAGAGCTGTCATTATGACGCAGAACGATGTTCTTCAACCTGAAGATTTCTTCTTTGGAAGCAAAGGAGGTGAATCAAAAGACGGTCAGTTAAACCTGGAGGAATTAAATATTGAAGACGTCGAAAAGCTGTTGATTAGAAAGGCTCTTCAAAAACACGATGGAAACATTACCCGTGCAGCAACCGAATTGGGACTTACCAGATCCTCCTTATACCGTAGATTGGAAAAATATGGTCTTTAAACACTTTCGCTGGCGGATCTTATTTCGTACAATCATACTCGGTGGATTGATTTATCTTCTCTTTGTAAACTTAAATCAATCTGAAAACTGGTTTGGATCAATCATTATAGGACTTTTGATCGTAGGGTCACTTTCGGAACTTATTTACTATGTAGAAGGAACGAATAGAAAACTCAACCGATTTCTGGAATCTATACGCTATTCTGATTTTACTTCAAATTTTGCCCGGGACAGCAAATCCGGAAAAAGCTTCAGTGATCTTAATGAAGCATTCAACGCCGTTTTAGAAGCATTTAGAAAAACGCGAAAGGAGAAAGAAGAGCACTTTCAATACCTTAATACGGTGGTACAACATGTTACCACTGGCTTGCTATCTTATGATTCTACAGGGCAGATTGGAATCGTGAACAATGCTGCAAAACGCTATCTCCAAACTCCACAGTTGAGAAGTGTTGATGATATCAAAAAAATAAATCCGAAACTTCATGAGGGCATATCCGAGATCAAACCCGGAGAAAAACGATTAATTGAGTGCGACCATTCTGCTCAATACTCATTAAATGCTACACTGATTAAACTTCAAGGTAAAAGCTTCAAACTGATTTCACTTCAAAACATTAAAAGTGAATTAGAGCAGAACGAAATCCAGGCATGGAGAAACCTTACGAAGGTTCTTCGTCATGAGATCATGAATTCCGTTACTCCAATAGCTTCTTTAACCTCTACCCTATCCGATATTTTAAATGAAGAGATCGATCGTTCCAACGGAGTTAACGCCCTTCCTGAAGAATCCCTGGTCGACATCCAAGATGGGCTATCAACCATTCAAAATAGAACTAGGGGGCTCGTCACATTCGTAGATGCTTACCGTGATTATACGAACCTTCCAACCCCTAACCCTAAAGTGGTGGATTTAAGGCAAATGATAGATCATGTTGTTCACCTCACAGCAGCAGATATGTCGGAGGCTGGGATAAAGCCGGAATTGAGTTTCCCAAATCAAAATTTAGAATTACAGTTAGATCCGGATCTTATCGAAATGGTTCTAATTAACTTATTGAAAAACGCTCGGGAAGCACTTGAGTTAACGAAAAACCCTGAAATAAATGTTCAAGTCAGTTCACCATCTCCTGAAAGTGTGTTTGTATCTATTACAGACAACGGCCCTGGAATTGTTAAAGAAGCATTAGATCGTATTTTCATACCATTTTATACCACTAAAAAGCAAGGCTCAGGTATTGGGCTAGCCTTAAGCCGTCAGATCATGCAGCAACATGGAGGTTCTTTGTCGGTCGAATCCGTTCCTGATAAGGAAACTAAGTTTGTTCTTGGGTTTAGGAAGTAATCAAGGAAGATCAGCAGCCGAATGATCTGAGATAATTTTCCAATTACCACTTATCTTTTTCCAAACGAGTGTAAAAGTCCCGGTTGAACCTTCCTTTTTCACTCGCTCTAAATCCCATTTTCCAACCACAAAATAAACATCTGGAGTTACTTCCTGGGCTTTTAAAATATCGAAGGAAAGTATACCTCTAGCTTCCTTGTTTGGATAGTTCTTTTTATAG
The DNA here is from genome assembly GCA_039030555.1 of Bacteroidota bacterium. Taxonomy (GTDB): domain Bacteria; phylum Bacteroidota; class Bacteroidia; order Cytophagales; family Cyclobacteriaceae; genus JBCCDY01. The sequence goes on along the minus strand of JBCCDY010000002.1, from coordinate 360,463 downwards.
TTATCGAATGTCTTCTCCCATCCGTAAGTGATACCACTTACTCCAATAAACATCAATTCTTCCGAGTTCCAGTAGGCTTCCATAAAACAATCGAAGTCACCTTTATTCCAGCAGCTACTTTGCTCATCCAGAATACGGAAGATTTCCTCTTTCGATTCTTGAGCATATGCTCTTAGAAAGAACAATAAGGAAATAGTTAGAAGTACGAACTTTTTCATTCGGATAATTTTTATTGATCTTACAGTTTATGAATTTTTTAGCACATGCTTTTCTGTCCGGTGAAAATGAAGCAATCCTGGCCGGAAACTTCTTAGGAGATTTCATTAAAGGCAGAGAGCATGAAAAGTATCCAGAAGGTATTCAAAAAGGCGTTAGACTTCACCGAGAAATTGATTTCTATTCCGATAACCATCCTGTTTTCAGGGAAAGTCGATTGCTACTGGTCGATAAATACAGGCATTACTCCGGAGTAATTGTAGACATGTTTTACGATCACTTCCTGGCTATCCATTTTTCCAAGTATTCACAAGTGCCCCTAAAGGATTTCACGACTTCAGTTTACTCTTCCGTTGAAAAGCAGTTTCCTGAATTACCCGGTAAAGCCAAACATGTATTCCCCTTCATGAAGCACGATGATTGGCTCTTTCACTATTCAAAAGTTGAAGGATTAGAACGAGCACTACAGGGCATGTCCAGAAGAACTAAATTCGATATTCAAATGGGAGAAAGCGTTCAGGAGCTCAAAGAGCATTTTGAAAATTTTGAGAATCACTTTTTTGAGTTTTTTGAGGAAATTCAAAAGCATCTGAAATCCTGAAATAATATTAATTCTCACATTTCTAAATTAAAAAAGCCCACTTTCATGAGCCTTCTCTTTTTCATATTCGGTGTTTTTTATCCCCCCATACCTCCACCGCCCATACCCATGCCTTTTGCAAAATCGTTACCTGGTGTACCAGACAGACAGCGACCGATAACTGGAAATTCGGTAGTAATCATATAGAAGTATGAAAATGTTTCTTCTCCCCCGGCAGGAGTAGTTAATGTCACATCCCGTTGGATCCCATTACATTCATCGAGTTCCCCCAGGCTTTGGTCAAATTCGTAGTCTGCTGTGAATTTTCCATTAAACGGACCACATGGTGCTGTAACGCCATCACCTGGCCGCTCTCCGCTTCTTATTCCAAAGCTTGGTTGTAGTTCTACCAAAGCACTACCCTCAGCATTTGGTCCAAACCGGTACAGGACAGGAAACCCATCAGCTGCCCACCCGATTTGTACTGGATCCGAAGGCACAATACTCCCTGTTCCCAATCCAGCTAATAGATCATCAGCAAATACCTGCATGTCACCATGGTAATGAATTAGCCCTGTGCTATTCGCCCCAATAGGTTGTAAGTGAGCATTATTACAATCAAGTCCAACAGCATCTCTATTATTGGTAGGTTCAAATACCCAATCCAGGTTTTCTTCACCTGTTTCAGGATTAACAAAAATGAAAGGTGCTGCCGGAGCCGGATCCATTGGAACACCATTAATACCAATGCCAAAATCGAAAGCAGGGCTCCCGTCAACAGTAATGCCTGTAGTTGATGCCGCAAGAGAAGGAACTGCATCCAGTTCAAATGTTTCGGTAGTAGAAATTAATCCACCTGTAACCATCTGTGGAATTTGATTTCCATAGTCGTGATCAGGCACGCGATTAGTAGTAATGACTCGTATTCCAGCATTGATATTCTCTGAATACATATTGCCTGTCATAGGTGATTCAGTACAAAGGCGATTGTCAAAATTAGTAGAGTTATCGCTAGTGCAAGTGATAGTGGAGGCCATAACTGTTACAGTAAATTCATCGCTTACAGAACCTCCATTAGAATCATTAGCCGTTACAGTTATGATGGAAGAACCCGTACCAACTTCACTGATAGTTAATGATACACCTGACACGGCCACTGTAACTACGGCTTCATTACCTGAAGAAGCCGTGAAACTCAGGGCGTCGCCATCATCATCGGTGAACACTCCTGCAAGATTAATGGTTTCGATATTAAATCCTTCTACCAGGGAAACCGAAGTAATCCTTTGGGTTACTACAGGATTGTTGTTAGGTGGCTCAGACGATTCGTCATCGCCACAACTCCAAACTAGAAAGCATACCAAAAAGATCGGAAGCAAACTATGAGTTATTCTAAACTGAAATGTGTTTTTCATTGTTTTTATCAGGTTTGCTTAGTTTTAATATTTAATTGAATCAGTTAGTCTTTTTTATACTCTACTGTGGTCTGTATCCGGTCTTTGTTTAATCGAAAGGATCTTTTTTGACCATGCAAGTTAAATTCAACAATGTTTTGCTGTCTTGTACTCGCCTCTAGTAAACAATTGTTGAATACCTCGATTCGTCTGGCATCCCTGCAATCAATCTCTATTTCATAAGTCAGTTCTATAAAATCTTCTGTGAACTGGTGCTCAATGTATCGTAATGATGGGCGATCGCCATCAAAAACGAGGTAAAAGTGTTTATTTAAATATGCTTCAAAGCAATTTCTCAGCTTATTGTAATCTTTACATGAAACTGAGATACTTTTCAATAAATCTTCCCGGTCAAAACGTACAAAAAGAGAAGTAATTTTTTCTCTCGACTTTACTTCAAAATAGCCGAGCTTAAAATCATGGGCTTGCACATCCCACGAAAACAGAAAAGTGAGCATAAAACAAACTTTGATTACTTTCATTAATTCGGTAACGGTTAAACTTCTAAATACCCTACAGTATCAAGAATTTTTTTTGATGCATAATGTCTTTAAAACTTATGCAAGTTGTTTGTAATCCTTATAGATAAAAAATATTAACTTACTGATTCTCTACATACTTCACGCAGCGTACCATAAATCTCCTCATTTCATCTTCATTAGAGTGTTCTAAGTGGTGATCGTGTGAATGGATCTGAGTCCATGGATTGCCAAGATGGATGTGTGCTTTACCTTCATAGATTACTCTTACATGTTTCACCCTCATGCTTCTGCCCTTAGCTTCAAACATAATATCCTTTTGAGTTGGGAGATCGGTGATCCAGTAATTGGCGTAACCTCCTTTATAGACATGTTCATCACCCTGATAAATACCAGTAGGTTGAAGGTTTAAAGGGTTTCCCGGTTCGAAAACGTCTAGCTCACCTTCATAGCCCTTTACTTCAATGTTTTCCCGGAACGCTTTGAATCGTATTGATGCTTCTCTGCCCCTGGATACGTATATAAAATAATCAATCCAATCACTTGCCTTTGGAAGCTGCCATCCGGCAGGACAAATATCTTCCAATTCATCCATATGATAAAATTGGCCTTTGAGATTCTTCAACGCTTCGCTTCGACTAGTGTCTGCTTTCAGGGAAAGATTTGTTTCCAGATTCAGGTTTTGAAGCATCCAGGAAACTCCGTTGATGGTTTCGACATCATAAGTCTGGTTATCACGCTCATCAATCAAGGTAAATTCCTGAGCTCTGGAAAATTGAAAAAACAAAGTCGTTAAGAATACCAGAAAAAATTTCAGCATTGGTTGCGTCTTTTTGAGAAGTCTGCTAGTATAGACCAAGACCGCTACATGGACCCCTCACTAAAATTAGATTAGTTCAATTAAAACTTCTCTCCATCCACATCTCTAATAAATGCAATCAAGCCATTGAAGAAATTCTTTTGATCATCAAATTGGGAAAGATGGCTTCCGTTTGGACAATGTAGGTATCTCCCGTTCTGAACCTGGGTTGACATCCATTTCATATGCTCAGGATCCATCGTATCGAACTGGGCTCCTATGGTCAGAGTTGGTACGGTGATTTTCGGTAAGTCTTTGCTTCTATCCCAGTTCTTGAGTGTTGCTTCAGGCGTAACTCCAAATTCACTTGGTCCTTGCATGTACACATAAACTTCGGGGTTTACGTGGTTCAAGCATCTTTTAATGGGATCGGGCCATTTCTCAACCGGCATTCTCAGAATATGCTTCGTGTAGTAATTATTAAACAGAAGCTCTTCGTAACGTGGATTTGAAAAATCTTTGTTGGCTTCTATCTCCTTTATCTCTTTAAGCACCTCAGGGTCAAGCTGAGGCCCAAGTACTTCTTCTGCATACTTTTCGTATTCGGGAATACTGGAAACCATATTAGAAATCACCAAGCCCTTTAGGTTATCCTGGTATTTGAGCGCATATTCCAAAGCAAGAATTCCTCCCCAGGACTGTCCGACCAGGTAGAAATTGTCCTTATTCAATCCCAAAGCTTTTCTGACTTGCTCTACTTCTTCGACAAAGCGCGAGGTTTCCCAAAGTGAAGTATCACTAGGCTTATCACTGTAATGTGACCCAAGTTGATCGTAGTAGTAGTATTCAATACCTTCTTTTGGGAAATAGCTATCAAAGCACTCGTAGAGTTCGTGCGTCATGCCTGGACCTCCATGGAGCAGAAGAACCTTAATTTTTGGGTTATTCCCAACTCTTTTCGTCCAGACGTTGAATTCACCTTTCGGTGTCTGGATAGGGATCATTTTTACACCACCAGTAAACTCGACGTCTGTACCTGAGTAGTCCAGATAGTTATCAGGAATTTTACTTTCAACCTCATTTTCTGATTGCTGTTCCTTTTGAGAACAGCTTGTCAAAACAAAACTAATGGAAAGGATAATTATCAGATTTTTCATAATCATACTTTGTTACGATTTATTATTGAGATTACCCACCGGACTCCGATCAAGTTGGATAATGACGTTCTAACTAGGGGTTATCAATCTACAACAACTTTAGTTGAACTCGAATCAGCTCCTGTTTTCAGGATAATTTCATATTCGCCTTTATCTACATAATTGAGATTGCCTGTCTTCTTCTTTCCTTTCTTCTCTTCCATTTTCAAGTCCCAGGAATAGTAGTTGAAGCCTTTTGATTTCGGATAGGTCGTCTCTTCTCTAATTACTTTTCCCTTTTCATCTTTTACCTCCACAGAGACTTGGCTCAATTTAGACGGTATATAGTAGAGTATAGATGACTTTGGCTCGTTTGCTTTTAAATAAGGAAATCGTTTCTCTCCCCAATTATCCGCATGCTTGATCTTAACAGTTTCGAAAACTGTAATTGGTTGATTCAAACCTTCAGACACTAACTTTTGTAAAGGCTTAATATCTGTAATGTAAATGCTTCTACCGTGCGTTCCGACTACCAGTTCATTCTCCCTTGGATGTACGATCATGTCATAGGAAGCAACATTGGGAATCTCATTTAGCATTTCCCATGATTCTCCATCATTCAAACTTATATAGGTTCCATGATCTGTTCCGAGATATAATAATTCAGGTTCAACAGGATCTTGAAGAATTACATTAACTGCCTCATGGGAGACGTTCGAACTGATATCTTTCCAGGTTTTCCCATAGTCATCGCTTTTGTAGATATAAGTCCCAAAATCATCAAATCGGTAGCCGGTTAAAGACACATAAACTGTAGCTTCATCGTGGACGGATGGGTGAATACTAGAAACCCACTGACCTTGCGGAAGGCCTTCGGTAATCTCTTTCCATTCTGATCCGGCACCTTTCAGTACCCATACCCTACCATCGTCTGTTCCGGCATACAGATATCCAAACTTCAGTTTCGATTCTACCAGTGAAACAATTGTTGAATAAGGCACATTACCTTGCGGCTTATCATATGTCAGATCAGGGCTAATGGTTTCCCAGGTATCCCCCATATCTAAACTTCTATGTACATATTGTGAAGCAAAGTAGACAATGTCGGCATTGTGTGAGCTTAAGATGACAGGCGTTCTCCAGTTAAATCGTAATCTTTTTGCTCCAATATCATGTTGAGGGGTAATCCTTTTACGCTTTCCACTATCACGATCTATACGATAATAATTTCCGAACTGATAACCTGTATACACCAGGTCACTATTTTTGGGGTCGGCTGAAACAAACATTCCATCTCCTCCAAATACACGTTCCCATTTTTTCGTTCGATTGGGGATTGATTTAGAAGAACCCGTTAACACACCATTATCCTGCAATCCACCGTAAACGTTGTAAGGTTTCTCCATATCGACATTGACGGTATAAAACTGGCCAACGGAGGTGTTATTGATGTGTCGCCAGTTTGCCCCCTCATCGTAACTGGTATACAACCCACCATCATTTCCTAAAACCAAATGGTTCGAATTTTCAGGATTAATCCACAGATCGTGGTGATCGACATGTACATCACCCAAGGTATCTATCCTGGCAAACGTTTTTCCTCCATCCGAAGATTTTAGCAATGGAACACCGAAGATGTAAAGCTTATTTTCATCGTTAGGATCAACCCGAACCTGTCCGAAGTAATATCCATAAGTAAAGAAAACTCCATCCAGATTATAACTATTGACTTTAGTCCAATTTCCTCCGAAATCTTCGGAACGATAAAGCTCAGCTCCGGTCACTTTAGTATCGAACAGGGCACGATTGGCATCCCCAAAATATTCGGTTAAAGCTTTAGGCTTATAAACTCCATTTCTAATGTCTTCTTTTACGCGCTCGACGGTATATTTTTCAGGATAGGAATTGCCTTTCAAAAATTCACTGAGTTTCTCATCTTCTAACTTCAGGAAATCATCTTTACTCATTTCCACAAAATCACCCAACTGAAACTTGCCATCCTTAGGCTTTTCCTTTTCCTCTTTGGTTTCTGTTTGATTATCCAGGAGGGCATAAACTACGTTCGGGGCAGATTCTGAAATATCCAATCCAATCCGACCAACATTTTCTCCGGTAGCAAAACCACTTATCGACTTTACCCAGGTGTTTCCACCATCTTCTGATTTATAAATCGCAGACCCAGGGCCATTACCTTTGAAATTCCACGCACTTCTGCTACGCTCCCAGGCCGATGCCAATAATTGGTTGGGATTTTCAGGATGTAAAACAAGATCAATGATCCCAACGCTATCACTAATATAAAGTGTCTTTTCCCAGTTTCTACCTCCATCATTCGATTTGTAAACTCCCCGATGTTCATCTTTGGAATAAAGGTTGCCGATGGAAGCCAGCCATACAACATCCGGGTTATCGGGATGAACTAAAATTCGTGAAGTATGCTGTACGCCATCCAACCCTGCGAAGGTCCAGTTTTCGCCTCCATCAATACTTTTGTAGATACCTGAGCCAGCATAACTGGAACGACTACTGTTGTTTTCCCCGGTCCCAAGGTATAAGATACTGGGATTTGAAGGAGCCATAGCAATGTCTCCTATCGTAAGGATACCATTGTTATCGAAGATCGGTTCAAAAGTGACTCCATTATTAGTTGTTTTATAGAGCCCTCCGGAAGCGTAAGCAGTATAATATTCGTGTTGATCCTCCGGATTCACAGCAATATCAACAATGCGACCACCTTGAACCACAGGGCCAATATTTCTGACTTTATAATTTTTAAAGATTGAATTCTCCCTGAGTTGCTCACGGTTTTCAACGGCTGACTGGATTTCATCTGGTGATGATTTATCGGGCTGTGCCTGAACAATTTGTGATATGAAAATTAAAAGTAGGGTTAGATACTTAGTAATGTTGATCATTTTGGAAATACGTAAATCTGGATATTGAACCTAATTAGTTTGTTAATGAGATTCCTGATATTTTTCTTTTTCATAAAATTTGAAAAGAAAAATTCTGGAATGACGCTTTTAATCTATTTTCAGCATACATTATTAATCAAGAAATATACTCAAATAAAGAAAAGCGAAAAATGAAGATGGTTTTACTGGTAGGTTTAGGCGGGTTCCTCGGTACATCTGCCAGATATCTGGTTTACCAGTTTGTTCAAAAGCATTTTACGCTACCTGTATTTACAGGAACACTCCTTGTGAACATTATTGGTAGTCTCATCATTGGAATCGTTTTCGGACTTTCCTTTAAATCTGCTATAAGTACCGAAACGAAAATATTTCTGGCTACTGGTTTCTGCGGTGGTTTTACCACATTCTCAGCTTTTGCTTTCGAAAACCTGACTTTATTTAGAGATGGATCTTATCTGCTCCTTGCACTTTATATTTTGGGCAGTCTCATCATCGGTGTTTTGATGGCTTATTTGGGGTATTGGATGATGAAATAAGTTTTTTCATTATCTTTTTATTGACTTGGACAAGTCAATAAAAAGATACCTCTATTTGCCCCTATCTCTTTTAATACTTTGCATTTTCAAGAAAGTCTCAGGTGTCATTATGGAAAGCTCACTGTGCTTGTAATCCTTCAGGTTTCTTGTGAGGATTACATCTATTTCCTTATTCGATACCGTTGAATAATTTTGTAAAGCATCTTCAAAATCATTGAATTTTGAATTCAACGCATGGATCACGGTGGACTTATCCATTTTCAGGATATCAGTAATCAAAAGTAGTTGCTTAAGCTTTTCAATAACCTTTGAATGCGCTGCTATTCTTCTAAGGATGTAATACATATTACTGAAAATTACAGGAGTGAGAAAGCCAGCAATCATTCCCGATTCGCATTGACTAAGAATTTCCTCTGAGAAGTCTGAATATGGTTTTCTGTCGAAAAAAAACATCCAGTACGACGTCAGAATCCAGTAATAATTTATACAAACTATTCGTATTTATCAGACAAAGCTTTTGATAACTCTTCTTTATAGTTAAAAATGTCGGGAGTTTTAAAAGAACCCTTAAGTGAGTTCACCACAGGATTATTGACTATTCTTTTATACTGTTTTTCCCTGGTCAGAACTTTCAGGTAATTCTCTACAATCTCCGAAAGGCTCTCTCCCTCCTGTTTTGCATATCTTTTCGCCTGTTCAATAACATTTTGCTCTAGACTTAAAGTCAGTTTCGTGTTCATATTATACGTAATACAATAAAAATTAAGTTGCGTAGGGATCGAAAAAAAGTTTAATGAGAAGAGGCCTTACCTCAAGTATTCTGAAACCTTCTCCCTAAAAACAGGAAGCAGATCTTCCTCAAACCAAGGGTTCTTCTTCAACCATATATTGTTTCTCGGTGAAGGATGTGGAAGCATAAAGTATTTAGGAAGATACTCCCTGAAATTTTTAACAATTTCTGTTAAAGTCGGACGATTGGACTCTTTGAAATAGTAGTAGTTTTGGGAGTAAGAGCCAATTAAAATAATCAGCTCTAACTTTTTCATTTGATTGAATAACTGCCCATGCCATTGGGGAGCACATTCTTTCCTGGGTGGTAAATCTCCTGATTTTCCTTTTCCGGGATAACAAAATCCCATAGGGATTAAAGCGATTAATTCTTCATTATAAAAAGCGGTTTTATCAATCCCCATCCATGTTCTTAATCGCTCACCACTTTTATCATCCCATGGAATTCCGGTTTCATCTACAATTCTACCTGGTGCCTGACCGATTATGGCGATCTTACTGTTTTGATGAACAGCAACAATAGGATTCGGTTTATTGGGCAAATGTGTCTTACAGATTTCGCATGCCCTTATTTCCTTCAGCAAGTCTTTCATAAACCTGACTTATTGAATCTTAATTCCTATTTTCTTCATTAATTCGCTGGCATTGAAAGAATGGCAGGCGCCTTCTGTTATTTTATAGTCGAATATGATTTCATCATCTTTAATCGAACTATTGAAACTCTTATTCTTTACCGTATCCAGCTCTTTTGCGAGCTTGGCAAGCTCCAGATCGTGCGTTGATACGAAGCCAAATGATTGTGTTTTGGAAAGCTGTCTCACTAAAGCTTCAGCTCCTTTATGTCTGTCTTTTGAGTTTGTCCCTTTAAGTATCTCGTCCAGCATAAACATGACTGGTATTTCAGAATCTTCAACCAGCTTTAGTAATTGCTGTATTCTCTTTAATTCAGCATAAAAAGAAGAAATTCCTTCATCAAGATCGTCAGCTGATCTCATTCCCGTAAAAAGTTGAACCACAGAAGTTTTCACTGATTTGGCAGAGACCGTTGCTCCTGATGATGCTAATACCATGTTTACCCCGACTGTTCTTAAAAAAGTACTTTTCCCAGACATATTCGACCCTGTGATCAAAGTGATGGTTCCTTCACCCTTAATCTCGAAGTCGTTCTTTACCCTTTTTTCTGACTGAATAAGAGGGTGTCCCAAATCTTTGGAAGAAAACTCAAATCGATCTTCACTTATTTCCGGAAATGTAGTGTCTGGATTAGCATAACTATAGGCTGCATAGCTACATAAGACTTCAAACTGACCGATAGATTCAAACCACTTTTGAATATTTTCTCTGTTATTTATTCTCCACTGTTCAACCTGTACCAACCTATGGACATCAAGGTTCAAAAGAATACTGTAGAATAAGTAAAAGGGGTTCGCTCTTCTGTCGAAATGGTCAAGAAGCTTCTCTAATTTCTTAATCTCTTTGGATGCTGTCTTTCCTTCATTTTCAAAAGAAGACTTTAGGGTAATCAGTTTTTTCGATTGAAAATTTGAGGCTTCAATTAAGGAGATCAAGGAAACGTAGGATGCGAGTAGTTCCGATATCTTGGAAATTTTTTCCGATACCTCTTTAGAGTACTTTAAGTACTTTCCCAGAAATATGCCATTTGTAAGCAGGGCTAATAAAACAAAAGAAAAAGTGATGTTTGCTATGATCGAATAAACAATCACACCCAAAGCAATTACCGTAAGTGCTATAGCTATCGACTGCTTGAAACCAGGTTTAGATATCTGATTCTCTTCTTCTAACCAGGAAGTAAGTTTTTCTATGCTCTTATCCTTATTATGATGCATTCCGGAAGCCTGAAATCCCTGTCGCCACTCTAATTGGGGAGCAAGTTCTTTGACAGCATTCTGCCGGTCCAGAATTTCTTCTTTAACGGCGGAGGCCTTAAACCACTCCGCCAGTACGTTTCTTCCGGAAGGTGTTGTAGCCCTGCTGATCAGTTGAAATAAGGAGTTCTTGCCGAAAACATCTAGGTCGCTTGTGTAAGCATGGCCATTATCAAAAAAATCGACTCCTTCATCGAATGATTTTAGCTCTCCATCTAACCTAACAATCTCTTCCTCATTAATCTGGCTTATGAATTTTGCCTGATTCCGTTGATAGGCAATTTTATTGTGATAATTGACTAAGAATCCGAAAGGCACAGGAAACAGAAACACGGTTACCGCTAATGCAACATAATCCCTTTCATTAGCGAAATAAAAAACAAAAATTACACTAAGAACAAAAATTAAAATCCTGAAAACAGCTATCAGAGAATGTTTTCTCGATAGCTGTTCACTTGTTTTCTTAAAATGCCCGGCGCGCGATTCAAATTCTTTTTTCAAAATAGGTGTAAAACGAAATGTATATTCTTAGTTAAGAAAATGGCTAAAAGATCAATGGCTCCAGTCGTAGCTATCTATTTCTTTTACACAGCTTACCAGCAATCCGATGCTTCCAATAATATCATCTTTATGGGCCATCTCAATCACTTGATGTAAATGCCTTGTTGGAATAGAAACCGCCCCTGCTATCGCTCCATTTTTTCCCATTCTTTGAACGCCTGCGGTGTCCGTTCCTCCAGCAGGAAGTACTTCGGGTTGCCATTTGATCTCATTTTTATCGGCGGTTTGTTTCATAAACTCAACCATACGATAATCTGCTATCGTCATACCATCGAGGATTTTGATCGCTGTACCTTCCCCTAAAGAGGTAATTTTTTCATGAGGAGAAGCTCCTGGTAAGTCATAGGCAATGGTGGTATCGATACCAAAGCCGAAATCTGGATTAATAGTATGAGAAGCCACATTCGCCCCTCGTATCCCAACCTCTTCCTGAACGGTGAATACACCGTAAAAATCATATGGAATCTCCTGATCTTTTAACTCTTTCAATGTTTCGATAAGGATGTAAACAGCAACACGATTATCGATGGATTTTGAGTTCACACAATCGCCCATTTCGATAAGCTCTCGCTCTCTTGTGATGGGGTTCCCAATAGAAATATATTGCTCTACTTCTTCCTTTGGCATTCCCATGTCAATGAAAAAATCCTTGATCTTAGGCATTTTTTGGCGCTCTTCCGGACTCATTACATGCACAGGTTTGGTTCCCATTACACCAATGAGGTCTTTTTTACCATGGACTATAACACGTTGTGCCGTCAGGGTCTTAGGATCAAAACCGCCGAGGGGCTGAAACCTTACGAAGCCTTTATCATCAATATGTGTTACGATAAAGCCTATTTCGTCCATATGAGCGGCTGCCATTACTCTTTTTGAAGAGTCTTTCCCTTTTTTAAGTGCGATGACGTTACCCATGTTATCAACACTTAATTCGTCACAAAATGGCTCTACAGTTTTAAGGACTAAATCCCTGATCTTCTTTTCATATCCCGGGGCTCCTGGTTCTTTACAGATCTGGGAAAACAAACTAATATCGACTGTCATATTAAAATGGCTTGAATTTGAATTGAAAAAAATAAGTCTAAAAATCAGGTAATGTTTTACCTTTTGATCACAGAGTTCTTATGAATAACTCCCTGTTTGATATCGTGAGCATCGTTGATGTAAAGAAAAACAATGTACTCCTGCCCTCTAAACTCCTTTTCGGTTGAACTCTCTAACTGATTTCTATACCCGATAATGATGTACGATCGGTCCGGGTCACAGCCTAAAAAAGTCGTTAATTGTCCTAACTCTAAATGAGGTTCGGGCTTGAGCATAGGATCTTTAACCTCACACGACCAAACGCTTAAAGCTAGTAGAAGGACAACAACATAGTTTTTCATAATGCCTAATTCTTTAATATCAGGCAATTTAGAAATTTTTAAATACTAAAATTCATAGAATAAGCCGACTTCATAGCCGGGATCCGCTAGGGTTTGTTGGCCTTCAAGAATAAAAATAGCTCCCAAATCTATTCCAAAGTTGTTCGTAAACTTGTAATTCAGGCCCGGTCTCAAAGTCGTAAATTCAATATTGTTTGCAAAAATACCTGAACCTGATGATTCAATATCGCTGGCTCCATTTTGAAAAGACTCAACCAAAGCAAACCTAAGCGTTGTTGTGAACTTTTGATTCCAGCTATACCCAGATTCAAATGCGAAATGAAATTCTTCAGAGAAATCGTTCGTTCTATTGTTTATACCAACTAAAGCAGATACATACAAAGGTACTGGATAAAAAGAGTGGCTCGCTTCTACAAATAGTTTCTGATTGTATTCTCCATCTCCGATCTGAAGCTGATTTAAACTATCAATAGACGAACTCCCGAAAGCCAAACCAAATTCCAATCCAACACTTATTTTAATGGGATCATCTTCTCCTTGAAAAAAGCCATACTTAAAGGAAACGAAAGCATCTCCTATCCCATCTAATTCTTGTCCTTCCGTTAATACCTCTCCCGTAGTCAAAGACCTCGATTCGTTTAAAATATTCCGGGTATATATCGGTAAGTAACCACTAATGGTCAAACGGTCTGTTAAACCATACTCCCCATACAAACTGGTGATAAACAACGAATTCGTATTCAAAGGGCTTCTATCTCCATTTAATAAAAAGAACTCATCTGAAATCGTGAAAAACTGATTCAGTTTAATAAAGCCACTTCCTTTTTTCTTCGTCCATCCGCCGGCAGAAAGTTGCGCACAATAAAGCATAGCGATTACCAATAAGGCCAGGGTTCTTTTCATATTATTCTAAATATTCAATTCTATTGATTCAAACAGCGCTACTGGTCGAATTCCGCAAAACCGAAAGTAAGCCCTCCGAATGGGACGCAGAGAACCACTATAAAGTCGTATTCATCCAAAGTTACGTTTGAATCTACCTGACTAATATTGAATGTGGCGGCGCCATTTCTCACAGCACCTTCTGATATTTGTAGCCCTTGTGTAAGTGTTGTTCGTCCGTTAGTCGTATTGGAAAGAAACCAGAATATTCCGGGTCCATTACTTACCCTAAAATCACTACTGATCTCAAGAAATATTTCATCATCTCTTAATACCAACATTGCAGAACCACTTGCGGAGTATCCACCGGTTCCTGTGAAAGTACCTGCCCTGGCATTACTCCCCATAACCATAATGGCAATAGCACTTGATAGACCATTATCTGCCGTTGCCGTTATGGTAGAAATTCCGGATGCAACACCGCTTACCAGTCCTGTAATACTTACCATAGCAATTTCGGAATTGGAACTACTCCATGCAATGGTGGTGGAAATTGTTTCATCAAATGCATTTAAAGCCTCAACCGATAATTGTAATGACTCATTTAATAAAACAGTACTACTGGGAGTTGTGATCTCTAACTGAGTGGGAATATTTGGGTCTTTGACCTCTATTTCCAATTCCTGACTTTGAATACCATCGAAGAAAGCCTGAATAATTACGGAACCTACACCAAGTGCCACAAAATCGCCATTATCCTCGATGGAAACGATATTGCTATTGCTACTACTGAAACTAAAGTCCGTTATATCTGATAGTTCTTCTTCAAGTGTATTAAACGCGCTCGCTTCTATAGTGCCTGATGCCCCTAATCTTTGCAATTGAGCCTCGATGGTTAGTTCGATATCTGAAACTGCTGTATCGGAAGCAACTACATTAACTACTAAGTTACTGGAAGAAATTCCGTCTTTACTGGCTGTAACATTAGCAGAGCCTATACTATTTGCCGTCAAAAGCCCGGTGCTATCAACAGACAAAACATTTTCGTTATCACTCTCCCAGGTGAATACGGGGTTCTCAATAACTTCATCTCGAGCGTTAATTGCTACTGCTGATAGTTGTTTCTGATTCTCTATCACTATACCACCGTTTTCAGTGGTGATACTCACCAAGGTCGCAATTACAGGATCTTTTATGACTACTACTTCTATTTCTCTATTGGTCACTTCTTCAGGGTCGAAATCAGTGAAATTGGTAGGACCTATCGATAGAGTTGTTCTACCTTCCGAGACTCCCGTAATTGTTTTACCAGTCTGTGGAACACTTGCTATAGAAGGGTCGCCGGTATTCCACAACAATTCCGTCTTACGTTCAACACCTTCCCGATCAATAAATTTGGCTTCAATTTCAATTGTTTCCCCTTCAATCAATAAAATGGAGTCTAAACTCGGTTCTATGGAGATAGATGGTGTTCTATCGTCAATAAAATCCGTACCAACACAACTGGTAATAAAAATCGTAATCAGTAAGTGAGTGAGTAGCTTCATAGATGTCATTTTAAAACAATTAACGATGAGGCTATGATAAGCTATGAGAATTCCTTCACATTTTCCAGCATTTGTCCGTTAAATGACGATTAACTTTTTAGAAAAGAATCATTTGATATGATACCCATTTACCTAACTTTAAAATTTGAATTAGATAAACACTGAAAATGGTCATTTAAGAAGTGCGCACGAGAGGAGTCGAACCTCCACGACCTAACGGTCACCAGCCCCTCAAGCTGGCGCGTCTACCAATTCCGCCACGTGCGCATAAAATAGAAGCGCGAAGGTAATAACTTATTTCAGTTCAACCAATCAGGAATTAGGTTGAAAAATCACGTCTACAAAATTTTCATCGGAGTCGGTAAATCGATCTACTATGACAAACCCTGCTTCCATTCCCAACTGTTCGATCTCGCGGTAGCTGAACTTCCTGGAAACCTCCATGTAAACCGGTTCCCACTTATCAAAATGGTAAGTTTTGTCGCTCCCGTTGAGAGTGACTACCTGATCCTTCAAACTCATCAAATAACTCTTACATTCTCCGCTTAGAGGATCATAAACAGGGTAATGTTCAAAATTCTCAACCTGGAAATTGCCTCCCAGTTCTTTATTGATTCTGGACAATAGATTCAGGTTGAATGAGCTTGTCACACCAGAATCATCATTATACGCATTTAATATCTTTCGAGGGTCCTTTTTCAGGTCGAACCCAACCAGAAAGAGATCTTTAGGACCTAGGTTTTTTCTGATGTTATTGAAAAAATCTTTGGAAACAGACAAAGGAAAATTACCGATGTTTGCCCCTAGAAAAAGAACTACGTTTCTATACGAATCCTGATGCTCGCCCAGCTTTTTCAGCACCTTAAAATAATCTCCTGCAACACCACATACCGATAAACCTGGTAGTTCTTCTAATAAAGATTCTTCCAAACCCTTTAAAACAGAGGAAGAAATATCGATCGGTAGATAAGTAAAATCTACTTTCATCTCCAGAAAATACCGAAGCAATACTTTAGTCTTATAACCGTCCCCTGCACCAAATTCCAATAATTGAAAACGATCGGAACTGCCATTTTTAAAGGCTTCTAAAATCTGATCTTTATTTTGCTCAAAGACTTCATATTCCGATTTTGTTAAATAATATTCATCCAATTCCATGATCTGCTGAAAAATCTTATCACCCTGATCATCATAAAAATATTTGGACGAAAGATATTTGGGACTAGACGATAGGCCTCTATCGACGTCTTCTAAAAAAGTAGTCGTTTCCATTTAAGATATTAGATACTTTCGGCGATTCTGATACCAGTAAAATGCCATTTTAAGTGGGGATGAAAGAAGTTTCTGTACGTTGGTCGAATGTGATCTTTTGCAGTAGCGCATGAGCCTCCACGCAGGACCATTTGATTAATCATGAATTTTCCATTGTATTCACCAAGTGCCCCTTCATCGGTTTTGTAGTACGGGTAAGGTAAATATGCACTATTAGTCCACTCCCAGGCGTCGCCTAAAAATTGTGTTCGGTTACTTGCTTCAGGGTGGAATATATTCTTATCTGAAAAATTAGCCTTTTCCGAAACTTCAGGTTCTATTTTTTCACAAGCTACTTCCCATTCAAACTCCGTTAAAAGTCGTTTTCCTGCCCACCTGGCATAAGCATCCGCTTCAAAAAAGTTGATGTGTGTGACAGGTTCATCAACCTGAATATCCAAAAGACCGGAAAGCGTGAAGTATTTCCACTTACCTTCGATCTTATGCCAATGGAAAGGTGCTTTTACCTCTTGCTCATTGACCCATGTCCAGGCTTCTGAAAGCCAAAACCTGAAGTCCTTATAGCCACCACTTTCTATAAATTCCAAATACTCGCCATTAGTGATTAGCCTGTTTTGAACTCTGAACGGATGTAAGAAAACATTATGTACTCCTTTTTCATTGTCGAAACAAAAGTCATTGCCCTCATAACCAATTGAATAAATCCCCTCTCCTATCTCAGTAAAAGAAGAGTCCAGTTCTCCGTAAGGTTCGGGGTCTATTTCCCTTTCTCTAAAAACCGGAAACATAGGGTTGATCCCTAAAATGTGTTTTACATCGTATACGAGCAACTCCTGATGCTGCTGTTCATGCTGAAGGCCAATCTCAAAAAATTTCTGAATTTCCTGATTGATCTCAACAGACTGAAAAAAATCACTCATAGCATGGTCTACATGCTCTCTGTAATCCATGACATCTTTTACAGTGGGTCTGGATAAGAGACCTCTGTTCGGCCTCTGCCACCGTTCGCCTACACTTTCGTAGTAACTGTTAAAAAGATAATTATAGGAAGGATGAAATTCTTTGTATCCTTCCATAAATTCTTTCAAAATGAAGCTCTCGAAGAACCAGGTTGTATGTCCTAAGTGCCATTTGGGAGGACTTACATCTATTACCGGCTGGATAACGAAATCCTCTGTTTCCAGGGTAGAGCAGAGTTCCCGGGAACGCTTTCTAACCTGATTAAAACGCTTTTTATAAAGTTCGTTAAGCGCATTCCCCTCAACCTTGTGTTCTCTTACAGAACTCAGCATATCGATTTAGTTGGATGATTAAAAACTCTCTTAAACAATAATACCACTATTCAATACTAAAACAAAAGCCATAGCGAGTACTCTTATTAAGAACATCTTTTTGATAACTTAAGCTCTCAAATGTTACAAGTCTATGATTAAAAAGTTAATTCTACTGGTATTAGTGTTTGTTGTCGCCTACGGAATCTATTATGTTTCAATAGCGCTTCCGGTTATTAGTGCTTACGGTGCTAAGAACATTTGTTCCTGTGTATTTCTCTCGGGAAGGACACCACAATCTGTTATAGACAATGAGTTAAACTCCACCTTACTTTCTTTGGGTAGTTTTGAATTGAATGAAGATGATCAATCCATTACAGGAAATGTTTTTGGATTGTCGGAACGTAAAGCTATTTACAGAAAAGGGCTTGGGTGTACATTAGTCAATGAGATTGAGGAAGAAGAATTAAGGGCACAAAAATTTGAACCTCTTGAAAAACTTCCTCTTAACCCGGATACCATTTATTTTCCAATGGGAGACCTCTTACCCGATACTTTACCAAATGGATTTAATCAGGAAGTATTGGAGGAAGCGATCAATAAGGCATTTAATGACGAATCTTATTTGTACCCTGCAGGAACACGATCCGTTGTAGTGGTTTATAAAAATCAGTTGATCGGTGAGCAATATCTGGAGGAATTCAATAAAGATGTTCCTCAGTTAGGTTGGTCTATGACTAAAAGCGTGACTGGAACCATAATCTCCTTATTAATCAAAGACAACAGACTTTCTCTTGAAGATCAATCAGTGCTAACCGAATGGAGCAAAGAAGATGATCCACGAAGTGAAATATCTTTGGATGACCTCATGAGAATGAGTAGCGGTCTGGAGTGGTCTGAAATCTATGCCGGACCTAGTGATGCAACAGCGATGCTTTTTAAAAGAAGCAGCAGCGGAGAATTTGCGTCTGAAAAGCCTCTTGAATTTGAGCCTGGAAAGAAATGGTACTATTCAAGTGGGACAACCAACATCTTATCCCTAATTGCAAAAAAGGAACTTGGTGATGATTATTTAAATTTCCCGAGGGAACGCGTATTCAATAAAATAGGTATGCGAAGTGCAGTTATGGAACCCGATCCTTCGGGAACTTTCGTAGGATCCTCTTTTATGTTTGCCACTCCCAGAGATTGGGCCAGGTTTGGCCTTCTTTACCTCAATGATGGGGTCTGGGAGAGTGAACGCATCCTTCCTGAAGACTGGGCGGATTATTCTAAAAGTGTAACAAAAGACTCCAAAGGCAGATATGGAGCCCAGTTTTGGCTAAATGCTAATAGAACTGACGGTACAGATATAAGGTTACCGAATGTTCCAACAGATGCATATATGGCTTCAGGCTTTCAAGGGCAGCGAGTTTTCATAATTCCCTCCATGGATTTGGTTATCGTCAGATTAGGGTATGACCCGGCTGAAAACTTCGATTTCAATGCATGGCTAGGAGATTTGCTGGAAGCTTTTAAAGTGTGACTTATAAATCTCAAAAGTCTTTCGAAGCCGTCATCCTGAACTTGTTCCGATGACTCGGAACAAGTTCAGGATGACCAGAATAAGACTTTTGAGATAGCCTCTTTCAACTCGAAACTGTACCACTAAAATTTAACCCGCCTGTCTCGATGTGTTCACATCGGGCAAGTCAAAGCCTTTCTCACCATGAAAGGCGCTATCCAGTCCCTGTGATTCAATAGTTTCGTCCACACGAGCTCCTCCGGTGATCAAGTCTGTAATCTTGTAGATAATGAAGGTTGCGAGTCCAGAATAAACTAAGGTTACGATAATGGCTTTAAACTGAACCCAAACTTGTAAAGGATTCCCGTAAATCAATCCAACACCACTATTGATTGATGGATTTGCAAAGAACCCTGTGGCTAATGCACCAAATACACCAACAAGTCCATGGATACCGAAGGCATCGAGCGTATCATCATAACCAAATATTTTTTTCATTTTGATAACTCCAAAATAACCAACTGCTCCTGAAAGTAACCCAATAGCTAGGGCATCTCCTACAGCAACAAAACCAGCAGCCGGCGTCACACCAACCAGTCCCGAAATAACTCCTGATGCCATACCAATTAAGGTAGGTTTTCTTCCATTTCTCCATTCCACAAGCAACCAGGCCACTCCACCTGCACAGGCTGCTACATTAGTGACCATAAGTGCGTTTGCCGCCAAGGCATCGGCTGCTAACTCACTACCGGCATTGAACCCAAACCAACCAAACCATAGCAATGCTGAACCCAAAACAGTTAGTTTAATGGACGATGGCTGCTCCGTGCCTACCGCATGATCTTTTCGTTTACCCAGTAGAAATGCCAGTACCAGACCGGAAACACCTGCATTAATATGAATAACCGTTCCTCCTGCAAAATCCAGTTCCCCACTATTGCTTAAAAAGCCTCCACCCCATACCCAATGAGCGATGGGTGCATAAATCAATAAAACCCAGAGGACAGTGAATACCAACCAGGAAGAAAACTTGATCCTTTCAATAACCGACCCGCTAACAATAGCTACAGCTATCGCTGCAAAAGTTCCTTGAAACGCCACAAATAATATGGTAGGAATAGTACCGCTAACGCTATCGATCTTTACGGATTTCAAAAAAACATTTGAAAGATTTCCAATAATACTTCCATCTCCTGTAAAAGAAAGCGAATATCCCGCTACTACCCACACCAAAGTAGCGATACAGAACGAAGCATAGCTCATCCCGATGGTATTGAGCATATTTTTACTTCTGGTAAGTCCTCCATAGAACAAGGCCAAACCTGCCGGAGTCATCAGCATCACCAGGGCTGTTGCTACTAACATCCATGCCGTGTCCGCTCCATTGATGGATGGTTCAGTAGATTGTGCATGGGAAAATGCCGGGATTAAAAGAGAAAATGTAATCCCTAAAAGAAGTCGTTTGATATTCATCTTGACAATAGTTGAATTCATATAATTTTCAAATATAAGGCATTTTTAAAACCTCATTTTAAGTAAAATTTGATTTTATGAAGAATTGGAGTTCTTTTTGAATCCAGATTCAAGATTTTAAGGAATAGATATGATAGATCGCAATATCAAACGGATATAAGGCTAAATTTTTAGAAAATTTTCAATTGGAAATCTGAAGAGACTAAACGAAGGTTCTTGATAAGGATATTGCCTTCGACACCAAATACCCTTTTACAGCCTTAATATCTTTAAATATCATCAGTAAACTAAAGATAAGGTCTCTTGACTCTACACTTCTTTAAGAAAATTTAAGGCTAAGAAACGTTTTAATAAACATAAACTTGTATATAAACGCTTTTTAAGGAATTGAGGTTTGTTTATTTCTTGTTACCTGAACTTCCATTGCAAAGATTACGGGAATGCCACGTATTAGATGCAAAACTTTTACCCGAGAAGCCTATAGAAATCTATTCAAGGGATTTCTTAAAACCATATATCCGAAGCCCTATATAAGTCCAATAGATAATTTAGGCTTAAAGCGTATCTTTGAAAGGTAGATAACGAGCACTAGTGCTCGTTATAAAAGATGTTCAGCATAATCAAACTCTCCTCTAGATGAAGAAAAACACTATTTTTATAATTCTTGTTTTAATATCAACTGTTAGTTTCTCTCAAATACCGAAGAAATCCGAATCTGTATTCGTTAACGGCAAGAATATCTATTACGAAGTTTATGGTAAAGGAAAGCCCTTGTTTCTTTTACATGGTTACACCCTTTCTTCCAAATCGTGGTTACCTTATGTTGAAGACTTTGATGAAGAATACGAAGTATATGTAATCGATTTAACTGGCCATGGAAAATCTGACGCTTTCAAAGAAAATTTGTCAATAAAATCAGTAGCCGAGGATCTTAATTTTTTGGTTCGCCATTTGAAATTAGATAAAATTCAAGCCATTGGCTTTAGTTTTGGAGGTGATGTCCTTTATCAACTTGCGCTCTTAAATCCATCGTTAATAGAATCGATGATAACAATAGGAGCAGTAGGTACCTGGACAGTCAATGATTTCCCTGAATATCAAAAGGTTTTAAATTTTGAAAATAGAGCCAATTTTCCATGGTTAATACCTGCCCATGGAACCGATGAAAAAATTAAAGCTATAATGGATCAATTTAAAAACTACACGATAAGGGTAACCAATGAAGAATTACAATCCTTAAGACCTGAAGTATTAGTTATGGTTGGTGATGATGATGAAGGTATGGATATAGAAGAAATAGCCCGAGTAAGAAAAAACTTGCCTAACTCCGATCTTTGGATATTACCGAACGTAGCACATGGTGCTCATGAAGGTGAAACCAAGGATGAATTTATAGTAAAGTCAAAAGCTTTTTTATCTAAGAAATAAAGGTTTTGCATCAAAAAAATGTAGGGAAGCGAACTAAGATCATTTTGGAGTAAGCATTTCAAATTCGATTGGAAACTCGGACTCTTTCTTATTGCCTTAATATGCATCCCAAGATTTATTCTAGTACTGAAAGCAAATCAAACCGGAAATTACGGACCTATCGGTGCGATAATGTTTGTTTCTGCTTTAGTTCCTTTCATTTTTCTGAACAAGCATGGAAGAAAGAAAATTGGAATTAAAAGAGCTGAGAGCATAGGGGCAATAGTCATAGCATTCATTTTAGGAATTGTGTTTAGCCTAGTACTCTACTTTGTAGGAAAGGAACTTTATGGCGGTACTTTTCAGAACTGGTATGAGTACATAGGTAAATCGTATAATATTCCTGAAGTCATTTCTGAAAAGGACAAACTTATACTGTTCTCCATAATGACATCAACAGGTATGATTTTTAGCTCTATTGGATAAGAATTATTTTTCAGAGGTATTGTACATAGCAGTTTTGCAAAATCCTTTGGAGATAAAAAAGCATCTATTATTGATAGTTCGGCTTTTGCGGTAACACATATTGCACATTTTGGATTGGTGTTTATAAATAATAACTGGGAGCTTTACCCCATATCTACAATTCTATGGGTGTTAGCGGTGTTTCTAGTAAGTATCCTATTCTTCAAAATGAAAAAACGATCGGGCTCATTACTTGGGGCAATAGTTTGTCACTCAGGATTTAATCTTGGAATGATTTACAGTATATTTTATTTGCTTTGAATTAGAAAGTTTTCGATTTACTCAACTTTATTTAGGTAAGCAGACCAATCGTTACTATGGCTCAAAATGAGTTTCTAGATATCCTCCACTTCAAAGAAATGAATGGGCTTTATGAAAACATAGGCCTCGAAATCAGAACGCAAAATCCATACCTCCACATTTACAGATTTGAAGAATTCAATGATCGATGCAAATGGGTTATGCCACCTCATAGCAAATCTTTTTATCAGGTTTCATTCATCACAGATTTCGGTAACTCTCAACTAAACATTAATCAAAAGATCGTCGAAGACGTCCAATCATTGATTTACTTCATTTCTTCGCAGCATATTTATTCCTGGAAAAGGGATGCAAGTATTAAAGGCTATATCATCAATTTCAAGCTTGAAAAACTACCTATATCAATAAAGGATTTTTTTGAAAAATTCAAATTCTTCGATCTACACGAAATCAACTATTTACAAATTAAGGGTATAGACCTGCCCAGAGTAAAAGAAATCTTCAGTCAGCTATACAACGAATATTATCAACCGAGTAGTTCTTTCTCTGAAGAGATCATGCACCATTATTTATTGGTACTGCTTTACAAATGCCTGAACTTGTTTAAAGAACAAGAAGTGGAGTTCGGGCACCTGCCAAACAATAGCCAGCTATTTTATCGATTTCAAAGCCTGATTAACAATTACTATTTATCGAAGAGAAGTGTTAAGGAATACGCTGCTTTATTAAACATCACTGCCAATCACCTGAGCGAACGCATTAAAGAAGAAACCGGAAAGACAGCACTGCATTTTATTTCGAACAGGCTTCTAACCGAAGCCAAGAATTTATTAGCTCATTCTGACCTGGGCATGAAAGAAATTGCCTATACCCTTAACTTTGCCTCTCCTTCTCATTTTGGTAAATTTTTTAAGTCAAATACCGATTTGACGCCCCTTCAATATAGAGATACCACTCAGGCCGAGAAATAGAACATCCATTCCTTCTTATTTTATATCTGAAGATTGATAATGATTGGATCTTTACCATATCAAAATTAAAAACGATATGAAAACGAGAATCATAACCTTAATCACTGTATTAAATATATCAATCATGAATGCACAAGAAAAAATCGATTTTAAAGTAATAGGTGGGTATCAGTTTGTAGGAGGGTATACTATTCAGCAAAATAATCCCTTCATTTTTGCTCAGGCAGGGCAATTAACTGGTTCCTGGCATTGGGAATTTGACAACGGTCAGAAAGGAAATACTCATATAAATGGAGC
This sequence comes from Bacteroidota bacterium, assembly GCA_039030555.1. GTDB lineage: Bacteria > Bacteroidota > Bacteroidia > Cytophagales > Cyclobacteriaceae > JBCCDY01. The sequence goes on along the minus strand of JBCCDY010000002.1, from coordinate 336,317 downwards.
GACCGCTAACAGGGTATTAGCAGGAACAGGAAAAAACGAGCTCTTCGGAACGATGCAAATAAACATGTATGAATTAGAGGGTACCCCTATGGGACAAGACCTACTTTACTTGGCGTACACATCCAGAGTATTCGAGTTGGAAGGAAGCAGCGTGAAGATTGAGGTTGATGGGGAGTTTATTGGAGGAACTGGTAAATATAAAAATGCTTCTGGTCATCTCAATTTGACTTCTATTAACGGTTTTTTTGAAGATGGTGGCGGTACTATTTACCTCAATGAGCAACAAGAGATTACTAAGGAAACTGTAACGGGATGGGTAAATGATTACTTCAAAGCTACTCAAAGTGGCAATGCAAGCACCTGGGCAGACTCCTTTGCAGATAATGTCTATCTAAATGATCCATATGGAAGCGAAAGTCCCAGAAACAGAGAAGAAATCGCAACTATTGGAGAAACATTTATGTCCTCATTTGAGTCAGTAGGCTTATATCCAGACTTTATTTATGTCAAATGGCTTGAAGCAACTGTAAAATGGACGGGTAGAGGTATAACCAAAGATGGAAAAGAAGTTACCTTTCAGGGAATCAACATGACTACTTACAATCGTGAAGGCAAAATTATTAGTCACATCGGTTATTGGGATCCCCAAGACATGGTGACTAAGTAAAAGGAAAAATAAGCTCGAAATGAAAGAGCTGTAAATTAATCAAGTGCTTCTTTAAAGCATTAAATTCGATATTTGAAAACATCCGATAGAAATGAAAACAAGTAGAATGGTGCTTATATTATAGGTTATTCAATGGTAAAGAGTCTCATATTATCAGTTTTAGCAATATCCTTGACCCAGGTAAATGTAATTGCACAGGAAAAAATGAAGAAAGCCAAAATACCATTTGGAGAAGCTTTTACATTATCGAGTAATGAAAGTTCCACCATTGGGAATCAAGATGAATACTTAGAAATAAAAATAACAGATTTTATTGAGGAGTGGGGGTACGATGGACCTCCGGGAGACAAGGATCGTAATTACTTTTCTAATGTAGAATATTCGTTAAGAGTAGAAGTTGAAAGTATAGTGGAGGTATTCAGTTTTTATAGTTCTGAAATTGGAAATGATAATGATTTCGTTAAAAGCATAGGAGCCTATAAAATTCTTATGCTATCCGATGAATACAAAAACTCATCAGCATCAATTGAAATGGTCGTTAACAAGAGTGAAGGCGATTAAATCGTAGTTGTTAAGAACATCAATCGAAAATGAAGAAGAAAGAAGAGCCCTGGATTCTTTCAGGTCACAAAATCTTTGCTGAGTGCGGGCTTTCAGCAATTACTGTTGAAGGCCTGGCACGAGAGGTTGGCAAAAATAAATCTTCATTCTACCACTATTTTGTGGATTTAGAAATTTTCATCGATCGATTACTGGACTACCACTTTGAAAGGTCTATGATGATTTTGGAGGAAGAGAAAAAGTGCAAAGCTATTAACCCGGATCTGTTCGAAGTTTTAACTAAATATAAACATGATGTATTATTTCATAGACAGATATTGATGAATAGAAGCATTCCTGAATTTGAAGAGTTATATTCAAAAATTACGGATCAAGGTGTTAACGCAATTCTAAAAATATGGAATAAAGAATTGAATTTTAGTTCTCATTCTAATACGGGAAGACGTCTTTTGAGGATGGGTATTGAGAACTTATTTCAAAGCGCTACGCTAAATAATCTAACGATTATAGATCTACAAAACTCCTTCAATGAGCTTAAAGAAATAGCAATAGAGCTTAGAAATCCCTCTTTAATAGACTGAACCGTCTAAAATTACAATGTTACATCACGGTTATTTGCCTCAAATTTTGAGGAATGACGATAGATATCTTTACTCTTGGATTAGCGTTTATATTAATTCACGAAATGGATGCCATAAGATGCAGCGAATGGAGAATATTTCCTGCTACCAGTTTCATGAATGACAAACTAGGTATGACTGTCTTTGTCTTCCTGCATATACCTCTGTTTTATATTCTTTTTTTACCGGATGTCTTAGATAATCACTCGTTTAGATATGGATTTAGCATATTTCTAATCGTTCATTTTTTTCTTCATATTCTGCTGCTGCGTCATAAAAAGAACGAATTCAGAGATTGGATCTCTTGGTCTTTAATCGCAGGTTCAGGTATTTGTGGTGCCCTTTATATAATTTAAATCGATACTAAAAATTCGACTCGATTAAGATACCTGAACCAAAGCCAATTTTAGTACGAAACATGATAAGCTTAAAAGTCAATTTCTAAGCTAGAATTGGATTTACACAACGACTAATTCCATAAGATTAACAACTACATAGTCCTTACTTCAATTTTAGTTTGTATCTCTTCGGTTGTGATACAAAGGCCTTCCATCGCCAGAAAAATCTTTAAGCCGCCTGCCTCATTTTTATAGTTTCACTTACTTTTCCCTGTTTAGCAAAAATTCTATACTTGATTCTATAAACAATGGTAAACAATACCGGAACGATAATGAGGGTCAAGAAAGTAGCAACGATCAAACCGAAGATCACCGTCCAGGCCAAGGGGCCCCAGAATATTACGTTATCACCTCCTACATAAATTTTAGGATCAAACTCAGTAAACAATGAAAAGAAATCAATATTCAAGCCTATGGCTAACGGAATAAGCCCTAATACTGTAGTAATAGCTGTCAAGATAACAGGACGTAGCCTTGCCTTACCCCCTTTAACCACGGCTTCTTCTGCCAGGTCTTTCGACAAAAACTCTTCTTTAGATAGCCCTAAAGAAACCTTTTTCCGGTCGATCAATAATTGCGTGTAGTCTAAAAGAACCACACCATTGTTTACTACGATTCCAGCAAGCGATATAATGCCCATCATAGTCATCATGATCACGAAAGGCCAACCTGTTAGCATTAACCCTCCAAAAACCCCGATGAAGCTCAGGAAGATGGCCATCATAATAATGGCTGGCTTTGAAACCCCTCCAAATTGGAAGACAAGTAATAACATAATCAGACCAAGGCCTGAAAAGAAGGCTCCTATCAAGAATTGCATTTGCTTGTCCTGTTCTTCGATTTCACCAGTGAAATCTATTTCAACAGTTTTAGGAATTCCTTTAAACTCTTCCATTTCATCCTGGATCTCTGCTACAATTTCATTCGCGGTAAAACCCGGTTGAAGACCTGAATAAACTGTTACCACCCTTTTAGTATCTCTGTGCTTAATGGCGCTAAAACCAGATGTATTCTTCCTTTTGGCTACAGCCGATACCGGAACCTCTTTGATCCTACCGCTAGCTTGGTCCCTGAAAATAATATTTTGGTTGAAAATCGCACTGGTATTGTACCTGATATCCTGATTGAATCGAACATTTATATCATAATCCTCTCCATCAATTTTATACACACCCGCTTTTTCACCGAAAATTGATCTTCTCAATTGACTTCCAACCTGTCCCGCTGAAACGCCCAACTCTCCAGCCTTTCCCCGGTCCACTACAACTTGCATTATGGGCTTTCCTTTATTCACATCGATCTTCAACTCTTCAATTCCTGCGATATTTTTCGAGTTGATAAAGTTTCGCATGTTTTCTGCCGTTGCGATCAGCTCATCATAGTCATTACCTTCCAGTTCAATATTGATTGGATAACCAGCTGGCGGGCCAACAGCGTCCTTTTCAACTGAAATAGCAACACCCGGATATATGCCTTCCAGGGCTTCCTGTACTTTAGCCCTTAACTCTTCAGAATCTTTACCTTTTCTATATTTAAACTCCCTCATAGAGGTTGTTATCTTCGACCTGTGAGGCATTTCGGCAGAAGATCCACCATCAGTTTGGGGATTACCTGCACCTTCACCAACCTGGGAAACTGATGACTCTACAAGGAAGTTTCTGTCTTTATCAATGTATTCATCGTCATTAATGATGGAATAAACACGATTCTCTATTTCCTTAGTGATCTGATTCGTTTTTTGGATAGAAGTACCCTCTGGGTATTCAACATAAACAATGATCTGGTTGGGCGTATTATCCGGAAAGAATTCAATTTTAGTACGCCCCGACCCTACTGACATTCCAAAAGTCATAAAGGCTGCAACAAGCATTAAAACAGTTGCTCCAAAGTACCAGTAAACGTTACCTCCCCTTACCGCATGTTTAAGCCTCTTTTCATAAAAATTTTCGAAGCGTACCAGTGCTTTTTTCTGAAAACCGAAAGCAAGTCTTTTAATGGCATATTTATATATCCAAAATAATACGACTGTTACGATTAGGAGCGTTCCAAGGCCAGACACATCACCCCCAACAACCATCATGAATATTCCAAGAGGGGTCATAATGAGCGTTAATCTCCATAATTGTTTTCTGGAGAGTTCTTTATCCCCGGTCTCCATGAACTGTGAAACAAGCATGGAGTTCATGAAAATCGCTACGAATAGGGATGATCCTAGAACGATAGATAGGGTTACAGGAAAATAGATCATAAACTGTCCCATCACTCCTGGCCACAAGCCTAGTGGAACAAAGGCAGCAACCGTCGTTAAGGTTGAAATAATAATTGGAACGGCTATTTCACCAATTCCTTTTTTCGCAGCCTGTACCCTTGTCAATCCTTCTGTGTCCATCAAACGATAAACATTCTCAACAACCACAATACCGTTATCGACCAACATACCCAAGCCCATAATCAGGGCGAAAAGGATCATGGTATTTAGCGTATACCCAAAAAGGGAAATGAGCATAAAAGACATAAACATGGACATCGGTATAGCAAAACCTACAAAAAGTGCGTTTCTAAACCCTAAAAAGAACATCAAAACTGTCACCACCAGGATGATTCCGAATATGATATTATTGACCAAATCACTGACCTGGTTGAGTGTTCTGGTTGAAGAGTCGTTTGTAATTGAAACAGCCAGGTCTTGTGGGAAGTATTCTGTCTCCGCAATTTCAATGATCTTTCTGATCTCATCGGAAGCCTTTATCGTATTCTTACCAGCTCTCTTTTTAACATCAAGCATTACTACACTATGGCCGAACTCTCTGGCATAGGTAGTTTTGTCTTCTTCGTCGAAGCTCACTTTCGCGATATCCTTTAAATAAACCGCTGCGTTATTTTCAGACTTTACCACGAAGTCTTCCAGTTCCGATGGGTCTTCTACTTCTCCTAAAATACGAATAGTCCTTCTTTGTCCGCTAGCTTTAAGATTACCTGCCGACATCGTCATATTCCCATTATTGATGGCTTGGATAACATCGTCGAAATTCACTTGAGCTGCCATCATCTTATAAATATCAACAGCTACCTCTACCTCTTTTTCCTGTGCCCCACGTATGTCGACTTCCTTAATTTCAGCAAGGTCTTCGATTTCGTCTTCCAAATATTCCCCAAACTCTTTCAGTTTGTCGACCGGATAATCTCCTGAAATATTGATGTTCATGATGGGTATTTCTTCAGAAAGATTGAGATCAAACACATTTGGCTCAACCTTAGCCCCATTGAATAAAGGCCAATCTTCACCTGCTTTTTCAGCATCAACTTCGTCTTTAACTTTTTGCTTGGCAGCATCTACGGAGATTTCCTCATCAAACTCAACGGTAATGATCGAATAATCTTCTTGTGAGGTAGAGAGAATTTCAACGACATTACTTACGTTTTTTAACTCTTCTTCAAGCGGATCAGTGATAAGTCGTTCAATATCTTCGGCTGTGTTTCCCGGGAAAGGGGTACTTACATAAATCTTGGTCTCTTTGATTTCAGGAAAGTCTTCTCTGGGCATTGAAAAATAAGCAGAGAGACCTACAAAGAGGAAAATAGCAATCATTACATAGATTACTGAAGGGTTGTCAATAGCCCATGAAGAAAGCCTAAATTCTTTATTTACTTTTTTCTCTTGATCGCTCATGATTGACGTTCTAATATTTTGACTTGCTGACCATCTTTAACGCTTCTGGCACCCTCCACTATAATGTTTTCACCACTGGAAAGGCCGGTGAGTATTTCAACATAATCTCCTTGAGTTTTTCCTGTGGTAACTATTCGTTTATTAGCCTTAGCATGATTATCTGCCTGAATATCAGACACCAGGAATACGTATTGTTCACCTTCAGAATTCTCTGACAAAACACTTTGGGGTATCAGGATCGCACTTTCATTTTGATATTCGTTGATTTGAACCTTTGCAGTAAGATTGGGCTTAACCAAACCACTTTTATTAGGCACGGGTATTTCAACGGTAAAAGACCTATTATCTGGGTTTATAAAATTACCCGTTTGCCGCACTTTGGATTCAACAGTTTCGTTCAGCACTGGGAAATAAATTTTAACGTGTTTCCCTGGAGTTACACTGGTGATGTATGATTCAGGGACGGAAACCTCCAGATGCATATTGGATAAGTTTACAATTCTAAAAACCTCGGAGCCAGGCCCTCCCGGTGCCACAACGGTACCTTCATCCTGGATCACATCATCAATAATACCAGAGAAAGGGGCCTTAACAGAATACTTAGCTAGTTGGCTCTCCATTTGAGCTATAGCATTAAGTTGTCCCTCATAACTGGCTTTAGATTCTAAAAATTGAATCTCAGATCCAATTTTCTGATCCCATAACCGCTCTCTTCGTTCATAGGTGGTTTTGGCAAGTTCCAATTGTGTTTTCATTTGAAGCAGTTGACTTCTCAGTCCTCCATCATCGATATTGGCTAATAATTGGCCTTTTCTTACTTTATCTCCTTCTTTTACATAAACTTTAATCAACATCCCTGCAACTTCCGGGTAGATCAAGACATTTTGATCTGTTGTGACGTCGCCTTGTAATTCAACGTAATGGTTGAAGTTCTCAGCATTGGTTTGAAATGTTGTTACTAAAGGAAGATTTCTATCATCTGTTCTATCATCTATTGCCTTATCCAGTTTGGTGATTTCAGCTTCAAGGGATTTCAGTTGAGACGAAAGCTCTTTTTTCTTAGAACGTATTTGTTCCAGATCACCCTCTGCGATAATTGATTCAGTCGTTTCGTCTCCGCTTCCGCAGGCAAAAGCACTCAAAAGAATCATGAATGCTATACTATTTTTTATGGTACTGACCTTAGCCATCTTTTCTTATTTAGTCGGTTTTAGTTTTCAAGTAGGATTCCCAATGCTTTTTTCAACTCAATCCGGGTTATTAAGGCATCAAAGACTGCATTGAAATAGTTCGTTTGAGCAGTTTTTAGACTCGTATTTGCATCTGTAACTTCCAGACTGGATCCTATACCTTCATCGTATTTAAGTTTTGCTGCCCTGTAAATTTCTTCAGCTAATTCTACATTTTCTCTTTGCAACTCTACATTTCTAATATCCGTTCTAAGTCGATCCTGTTTTTCTATGAGTTCTGCATCAATACTATTTTCTAATTGCTCAAATTGGTTCTGTATTTTCTGGATCGTTATTTCACGTTGTTTAATACGACTGCTTTTCCTGAAGCCATCAAAAATAGGAACAGTGACGGTAGCACCAAGCGTTCCGAACCCAAACCACCGGTCACCAAAATCAAAGATTTGCGATGCTTGACCTGTATTTGTATTCGAACCATAATTAACAAAGGCATTCACTTCAGGATAATACTGGACTTTTTCGTTTTTAACATCTAATTCGGCAAGACTAAGATTTGCATTGAGCAATTTATAATCACTTCGGTTTTGATAGTTGAACGTTTCAACAGCTGATAAATCCATTCCCAGATCAAGATCTTCTAATTTGTCACTTAACTCAATGGGGCTATTTGCCGGGTAGCCCATAATAAGTTTAAGCATTCTGTAACTAGCGTCTTTGAATTCTGTCGCACGATCACGTTCGACTTTTATATTATTAAACTCTACCTGAGACCTGAGTAAATCAAGACTCTCAGCAAACCCATTTTCATATAAACCTTTGGTTTCACGGTAAAGCGAATCGATACGATCGTAATTCTTGAATGAAAGTTGTTCCTGCTCTTTACTTATTAACGCATTGTAGTAAGCTTTAGAAACGGCTTCAGCTAAATCAACTTTGGAGTTAGTGTAGTCCTTTTCAGCGAACTCTTTAAAAGCTTTAGCAGCCTGTATTCCTACAAAATAAGAGCCTTTAAAAATAAGTTGCTCTAGCGTAATTTGTGCTTGGGCACCGTAAGCTTGTCCAAATTGTACAGGTATCTCTGCACCTTCAGGTGCAGTAGGATCAAAATTACTGGCATCAAGTAGACTAGTTTGAACCTGGTAGTTATAGTTTAAACCCGCATCTGCATTCAATTGTGGTAAGCCTTCTGAAAGCACCTCATTTATTTGTTTATCGGCAATTTTCCTATCAAGTACCTTATTAAGCACATCTGCATTATGTTCATAAGCATATTCAAGACTTTTATTTAAAGTAAAGAGTTGACTTACAGTTTCTTGTGCATTCAAAACAGTGGAAATGCATATGAATAAGTATATGTATAGTATGGTCTTAAGCATAAGTCTGGTTCTTTAAATATTCTGCGTGGAGAGCTCTGCCGCTATCGGTTAAAATACCGTGAACGAAATGATCCAATAACTGGATTTGTACCTCTTTGAATTCAAATTTTTCAGGATGAAACAATTCCGTATCGAAAACCATTTGAGCTTGCTCCAGGCGCATAACCGTTAGGATTTCAGAATTTATTTCGGGACGAAAGTATCCCTCTTTAATACCCTTATCAATCAGGTTCTTTATGCAATCGTGGAACATTTCCTTTTTAAAATTCAAGAATAATTGCCATGCATTATGATAGTACTTCCTCAGGTCGGATAGAATATACGGGTTCATTTGTAGGTGTTTCTGACGAATCCGTTGAGAGATCAGAAAAAGCTCTTCAATTGCATTTTCAGAGCGTTGAGTTGTTTCTTCAATAATATTCTTCTCTTCTTCGAGTGAGGCTTTTGTAACTTCATAAACCACCTCCTTCTTATCCTTGAAATACTGATAGATCGTCTTTTTAGAGATGCCTAGTTCCGAGGCAATCTCATCCATCGTTATCCTTTTAAAGCCATAAGCCATAAATAGACGATCTGCAGTTTGAATTATACTCTCTTTGATTTCCAATATTTTTCCGTCACGGAAACTTTAAATATTTATAAAGTTTCCTGAGTTTCAACGGAGAAGTAACTAATAGGTTTAGAAATTTTGAACTTTTAATGATTCATTAATATTCATCCACCATTTTGAACTTATTGCCGGTAGCTTGCTCAGCCCGGTATTTGTTTGGTGGAAACAAATCAATTGAACTTATATCAATTAAAATTGAATGATTAAAATCAATTTGATCAGCTGATCATATCTTTGTTGGTAGTGACCGGGCATATTAAAAATGAATTAGGACAACTCTCTTACGTTACCTCAGGAAGCGGTGAAAAAGTATTATTTGCGTTTCATGGCTTCGGACAGAATAAAGAGCAGTTCATAAAGATTTTACGCCCATGGGAGCCTTACTATACGATCTATGCATTTGATCTGCCCTTTCATGGTGATAGTAATTGGCCTTCAATAGGTGTAGTTCTAAAACCGGACTGGTTTGAATTACTTCAAAACTTTATTTCAGAAAAACAGATCAAGAAGTTTTCGCTCTTAGGGTTTAGCATGGGAGGCAGGTTTGTGCTTGCTACTCTAGAACTATTCTTAAGTAAAATTGATCTAATTCATTTTATTGCACCAGACGGCTTTAAACAAAATTTTTGGTACAAACTTGCAACGCATAATTCACTAACACGATCTATTTTTAAATATGTGAGCTACCACCCTAAAGCACTCTTTGTGTTAATTGATTTGATGGACAGGTCAAGGTTGATGAATGCAGGACTTATCAAATTTGTAAGAGGCGAGTTAAGAGATTCCGAAGAAAGAATTCGTGTTTATCATTCTTGGGTGGGAATTCGACATTTAAAGTTTAACCTTTCGGAAATCCTGCAACTCATAGAAAAATATGAGATCGAAACCTTTCTATTTCTAGGTTCCAGGGATAGAGTTATTAAAAAGGAATACTTTTCTTCTATTATTAACTCCAGGAACTCCATAAAAATAAAAGTGGTTGATTCAGGCCATCAACATGTGATGAGCTTGTCGGTTAAAAATTGGCATGATGAATATGAAGCAAAAAGTTAGATTAAATACCTTTCAATTAAACAAAAGTCCTCAAATTAGACTTTTCAAATTTTAAAATAAGTATTACCCAAATAGATAAAGATGTATAACGGATTAGTTCATGCCCATTCAGGTTTAAGATGGATCGTTCTTGTTTTGCTCATTTTAACAATCATTAATTCCTTTGCTAAAAAGAAATCCGGAGTTTTTACTGAAAAGGATAGAAAGCTTGGACTTTTCACATTCATATTTTCGCACGTACAGCTTTTACTTGGTTTGGTACTATATTTTATAAGCCCTTTGGTTGTTTTCTCAGCCTCAGCTATGAAAAATACCGTACAACGTTTCTATTTAGTAGAGCATATTTCTTTAATGTTAGTAGCCATTATCTTGATTACTCTTGGCTATAGTAAGTCAAAGCGAGCAAGTAGCGACCGAAAGAAATTTGGAATTATTGGCACCTATTTTCTTATTGCGTTAATCTTGATTTTAGCTGCTATTCCATGGCCTTTCAGAATTCCCGGAGCCGGTTGGTTCTAAATAGGTCTAAGGTGAAGCTTTGACTAAAGTTAATCCTTTCCCTCTGGTTGTTTTAATGATCTTTTCGATTGGGATTAGGTCTGTGTATGCACAAAGTATTGTAAAAGGCCTGCTAAAATCCGAGATCGGTGAGCCTATTGCTTACGCTAATATCGGAATTGAAGGCTCAAAATATGGAACGTCTTCATTTGAAGATGGAACTTTTGAACTCAAGCTTCCGAAGGAAATAGAAAGTACACTTATAACGTTCTCGGCAATCGGCTTTTCAACAAAAGAACTTGCCATTAGCGATTTACTTTCTGAAAATAATCTAGTCGTGACCTTGGGTGAGAAAGAGCGGGTTCTGGATGAAGTCATAGTCAAACCTGAAAATCTTCAACAAACTTCATTTGGAACCTGGAGGAGTTTAGGAGGAAAAAGTCTCAGCTTTTCCAGGCCCGCCAAAGGAGCTGAGATGGCAGCACTTATAAAAGCATCTCATCAACCCTACCGATTAGATAAAATTACCATTCGAATTGGTTCCGACAATCTAAAGTATTATCAGATGAGGTGTAGGTTTTACTATGTAGATCCAATAACCGGACAACCTTCAGATGATCTTATTCTAGGTAATTTTATTGAGCAAACGAATACCAATAAAGGGAAGCTCGTTTTTGATTTCAGTGGGCAAAATATTTGGTTAGAAAGCGACATTTTTATGTCATTCGAGTGGATAACTGATAAAAAGCAGTCTGAAAAAATAATTGAACTTTATGAAAAGATGCCCAAAGATTTTTTTAAAGAATATAAAAAAGAGTACCCGGATCTCATAGGCCAAATATTTAACGATGAAGAAATCAGGATGGTGGATAGTACCGGTGTGGTCAGGTTTAGGTCGGAACTCTCTAAAAAAGATAGTAAATATCTTAAAGAACGAGATAAGCGAAAACCAAGGGTATTTCTAAGAACTACCGAAGGAGCTGGTAAAACTTATTATCGATCCAGCAGTCACGGTAAGTGGATCTTTTATCCGGAAGACATCATAACAACTGTTGAGATTAGCTATTAGATCTGAAAAGTTTATGGCTAGCACGAAGCCTTACTTCATCTTCGATAATTGTAACTTCCTCCAAGTCAGAGGATTAAGGTAATTTTTGATCTTTTCTAGATATATGAATGTTTGAGCTTCGTCTTTTGCGAGCATTCTGATCTCACCAATCAGTTGATCTTCATTTTGATGATCATTTTTAAACGAATCAATAATTTGAGCTAAAGCTTCTTCAGGTTGAGAAGCATCGGGAATGATAGAGTAAGGTTTATTTTTTGCTTTATCCATTTTGCTGATATCGCTCGTGAAAATAGGATTTTTAGTCCAGAAATAATATAACTATTTAAAGAAGAAATATAATTTTTATAAATTGATGCTGATCGACTTGATAAAGCGCTGATTATCAGCATAAAAAAATCCCCACCAGGACTGATGGGGATTTTGAAAGAATTTATAGGTTATTATCCCTATAAATTATCTATAGTTGATTTAAACTCATCTAGTTGCGAGTCGATCACACTGCGATCTCCCACAACAACTAAAGTCATGTCTTCCGGACGAATATATTCTTTCATAACCTCATTTACTTTTTCAGGAGTAACTTCATATATCTTCTTCACTCTTTCTGTTAAAAAGGATTCCGGTAGATCATGCTCATCCAGAAAAGCCAGCTGTGCTATAATTCCTCCTCTGGTTGAGTTTCTGAGTACGAATAAACCAGCCATATAATTCTTGATGCCGTCAAGCTCTTCTTTCGGTGGAGGCTCATTTTGAAGCGTCCTGATCTCCTTTACAATTTCGTTTAAGGTAGCTCCTGTAAACTCAGTAGTTACGTCGGCTTGCTCTCTCCATACCGATGAACGATACCCATCACTGATCACACTTCTTGGCGAGTATGTATAACCTTTATCTTCCCTGATATTCGCTGTAATTCTCGATCCGAATGAACCTCCGAGCAAAGCATCGGTCACCATAAGCGGAATGTAGTCATCGTCAGAAGGATCTATTACGGGCAGTCCAAAATAGATGGTTGATTGTGGTGCTCCCGGACGGTCAAGTACTTCAATAGATGCCGCTTCTGCAACTTCCGGAACATCGTATTCTGTTGTCGTTCCTTCCTTCCAGTCTGCAAAAGCCGTCTCAATAGCGCTTTTCACCTGTGACTCATCAAAAACGCCTGAAACATAAACATGGGTTCTCTTCGCGCCAAAGTTATCGTTGTAGAAAGCCTTTATGGTTTCCAGATCATAAGAATCGATCATTTCTTCTGTTGGAAAAACCCTTCCATAAGGATGTTCCGGATAGATCAGTTTTTGAAAGGACTCATTAGCCTGAGATTGTGGACGTGTTTTAGAAACATTAACCTGTCTTTTCAGGTCATTTTTAAGTCTAGCTACTTCTGATTCTGGAAAAGCAGGAGTCATGATCGTTTTGGCCAAAAGCTTTACAAAATCATCTGTAAACTCTGCCAATACATCGGCACTGATGGTTGTTGTATTTCTCCTAACAGCTACATTCAACTCACCGCCCATTTTAGCCAAAGCATCGTTAAGGTCCACGCCTTCATCTGTTACATTGCCTTCCGCCATTAGATCGCCCATTAAATCGGCCAACCAAACCTGATCAGAATTTTCATGTATGTTTCCAGTTTTCACAACAGCCTGAATAGTCGCCTTAGGAATGGTTCCATACTGAACCAGGGTAACGGAGAGTCCGTTGCCCAATTCGAAAGTCGTTTTCTCAGGTAAGTTGAAGTTTTTTGGCTCACCACCACTAGGAGGTGTTTCTTTTTGTGCAATACCCTGCACAGATAAAAAAGTCAAGGCTGCTATAACCAATATTTTAATTTTCATGGTCTTAAAGTTTTGGTGTTAATTCTTCAGATTCTTCCTGTTGGGCTGGAACCAGTTTTAGAACGGTTCTATTCGTAGACCTCAGGTATTCTTCTGCCGTCTTTTTTACGAGGTCGGTTGTAACCTGTTTTAAATTGCTTTCAATATCATTAATCCTGGAAGGATCATCATCGAATAACGCAAAAGTACAAAGTAAGTCTGCACGCCCAATTCCGAAGAATCCTCCGATATTATCGTAGAGTGATGATCTGAACTTTACCATAGCAACATCTAATTCTTCCTGAGTTACCCCATCTGCTGCTAACTTGGCTATCTCCTGATCTACCACTGCTAATATCGAATCCGATGAAACGTTTTCATCATAAATCAAATTACCCAACCACAGCATGGGGCCTTCATAATTGAACATATTACCTAAAAGGTTGATCCCTCCACTAACTGTTGAGGTGTATCCGTTCTCTTGTACTAATTGTTTATGCAGTCGACTGTCATTTCCTTGTAGTAGTATCTGATCGATCAATCCCATTGCATAATACTCAGGAGAATTTTTCTCTGGCATATGATAAGCAAACGCTACAGCAGGCTTGTTGATCTTAGGATCTTCTTTCGTAAATGTTTTCTCTTTTTCTTGCCTTGGTTCGCTAACATCGGGCATTGGAGGAAGCTCGCTGGTTGCAATTCCACCAAAATATTTTTCAATCATTGCTTTAGCGTCTTCAGGATCAAAATCCCCTACGATAGCCAGAGCAGCATTATTAGGCGCGTAGTAGGTATCAAAAAAGCTTTGTACGTCTTCCAGAGTGGCTGCATCGAGATCTTCCAGATCGCCGTAAAAATTATGAGCATTGTACCAGTTCTCGTTTGCGTATTGTGGCATATCCAACCACGGAAAGCCTCCATAAGGTTGATTCAATACGTTAACTTTTACTTCATTCTTCACAACACCCTGCTGGTTGGTCAAATTATCTTGCGTGATGGCCAGGCCTTTCATTCTATCGGCCTCTGCCCAAAGCATCGTTTCCAATTTGTGGGAAGGAACGATTTCGAAATAATTGGTAAAATCAAATCGGGTAGACCCATTCAGCACTCCCCCATTCTGTTGTACCAGTTGAATGAACTCTAATTTCCCAAGGTTTTGAGAGCCTTGAAACATCATGTGCTCAAATAAGTGAGCGAAACCCGTTCTATCTTTTGGCTCAATTCGAAAACCGATGTTGTAATAAACAGCTACGGCAACGGTCGGCGCAGTTTTATCTTCTGATAGAATCACTTTCAAGCCATTATCAAGCTTGTAATATTCTACAGGCACTTGGTATTCATAACTCTCATTAGAAGCAGAGTCCGCATCCCCCGACCCTGTAGAGCAGGAAAAAACCAACATCGTTGCAACCAAAGCAAGTGTCAGGATTGATTTTTCTTTTTTATAAATCATTCGTTTGTGTTTAATACAGAAAGTTAAGAAAGAGATTACGATTTACCAATGAAGTCCTATTTGACTCGTCGATTTTGCTAAACAGGGGTACTTTAGTCTAAAAAAAATCCTACCAAAGTCGGTATAGCTTTCTTCCGTGCTTTGCGTTCAACTTATTCAAACCTACAAAACATGAACGCATCGGAATGCTTTAAAAAACTTCTGGCAGCCTTCGGAATTTTGTTCTTTATACTTAGCGTTGAATCATCAACAGCAAATGCTTCTACAGCTGGATTCTATTTCAAAGACAATCTTCAGAGCACTGGAATTTCCTTTGAAACCTGGGACAATCTCGTTGTTCTCAAGGCCCTAATCAATGAGAAGTATTCCGTCAATCTAATATTAGATACGGGTATCAGTTCAATTATTCTCTTTTCAAAAAGTACTTTTAAAAGTTATTACGACTCATATCATAGAGAAATACCAGTAGCAGGACTAGGAACCGGTTCTCCCCCAAAAGGCATTCTCACCCTGAACAATCGTATTGATATTAACGGAATCCGGGGTGATGGTATCGGTATCGTTCTTATGAATGATGCACATGCGCTTCCAAGAAATATTTTAAAAAAAATAGACGGTATAATCGGTTACCAGTTGTTTAGTCGCTTTGTTGTAAAGATCAATTTCAAAGAATCTGTGTTGGAGTTAAATGAGCCTGCATGCTTTGCGCCTAAACAAAATGATATTGCAATCCCTCTGAGCGTAGAAATGACGAGGCCTTATTTAAATGTTTCCGTAAATGGCAGCTCTGATGAGTACTTCCTTTTGGACACAGGATGCTCTTTTGCAGTACTTCAGTTTCAAAATGGAGGGGTTAAGAAGAGAGATACTAAGCCAATTGGAATCGGGTTAAATGGACGCATCTACGGTACGAAAAGAAAGAACATCTCTTTTTCTTCCGGCAAATATGACTTCAAGAATCAAGAAGTAATCCGTGTAGCGGATACGAAATCCGGAAAATATAGATCATCCGGAACTGTGGGTTCTGGTTTTCTAAGGCAATTTGACTCGGTTACAATCGATTACTTCGGCGGAATGCTTTATTTGGGCAAGAAAGGGACTGAATTATTCATTTCAGCTTCAAGTATCTTGAAAGATCTATAAATAATAATGTCTGCCTTTAGATAGGATTAAGTAGGTATTAACTACTTCAATTTGAAGTGTAGCTAAACGTAAATCCCAAGCAACCCTCTTCAATATATTTCATATCTTGTATTTATAAATTTTGATCAAAAAAGTATTGAAGGGATTCAAAGAATATGTTCCTTATTGAAAGTTAAAACGCTTCAGATATTTGGTTCTGCGGCGTCGAATACGGATAGTAGTAAAAGCGATATTGATTTTTTATTAGAATTTCGAGAAGATCTAAATATTGAAGAATATACCAATAACTATTTTCAGCTTCATTACCGCCTAAAAGAATTGTTGAACAGAGATATTGATTTGACTACCAAGAGAACTCTCAAAAACCCTTATCTCATAGAAAGTATAAACCGAAGTAAGAGAGTCATTTATGAAGCTTGAAATCAAAAAATCTTTATTTGACATAAAAACTTCTATAAGTTCCATCGAAGAATACTTAGACGGGAAAAGAGACTTCAACATTTTTCAAAAAACAAGATGCTTAGAAGGGCGATCGAAAGAGAGATTGAAATTATTGGTGAAGCCATGAACAGAATCTTGAAACTGGAATCCAAATTCGAGATCAGTAACGCAAGAAGAATAGTTGATACTAAAAATTGGGTGATATATGCATATGATAATGTAGATGAAATTATAGTTTGGGGAATCATTTCAAACGACCTGCCTAAACTTAAAGAGGAAATTGCCCTGCTCTTGAAAGAAGATTAGTTACAAACTCAAAGCGAATTAGTTTTTTAAAACTTACTTTTGCCCTTTCAAGGATTTCGCTTTGTTTTTATGATATCATTCTTCACTTCTAATCACCAGTCCACTTATACTATTGAACACGAAACTGCTTTCTCCGATGAAGAGCTGGGGCGGATCAAATGGCTTTTAAGTGGGGCTACTTATCTGGATAAACCAACAATTAAAAACAGATTTATTGGACCTAGAAAGGAAATGGTTAGTCCATGGAGTACCAACGCTGTTGAGATCTTCAAAATATCCGGAATTGAGTCTGTAAAACGCATAGAAGAATTTATATCAGAAGACCATTTTGAAGGTCATTTCGATCCCATGCTTCAAAAGAGGTATGATGAGTTGAATGAACACATTTTCATCATTAACCACAGCCCGGAATCCATTCAATACATTGAAAACATTACAGAATATAATTTAGCAGAAGGGCTGGCATTAAGTCCTGAAGAAATAGGTTACTTAAATACCGTTAGCGAACAACTGGGAAGGCCACTCACAGATAGCGAGGTTTTTGGCTTTTCGCAGGTTAATTCGGAGCACTGTCGTCATAAAATCTTCAATGGCAAGTTCATTATTGATGGCGTTGAAAAGCCTTCTACTTTATTTCAACTGGTCAAAGCCACTTCAAAAGCCAATCCGAATTATATTGTTTCAGCGTATAAGGATAATGTGGCTTTTGTTAAAGGGCCTGTAGTAGAGCAATTCTCTCCTGAAGATCAATCTCAAGGCTCTTATTTTGAGACGAAAGAAATAGAATCGCTGATTTCTTTAAAGGCGGAAACTCACAATTTTCCTACCACAGTCGAACCTTTCTACGGTGCTTCAACAGGTTCCGGTGGCGAAATCAGAGATAGAATGGCCGGTGGAACGGCAGCTATTCCAATTGCAGGAACAGCAGTTTATATGACTTCTTATCCAAGAATTGGAAAAGATAGGGACTGGGTCAATCAGTTTGCGGAACGAGAATGGTTATATCAAACCCCTACAGAGATCCTGATCAAAGCTTCTAATGGCGCAAGTGATTTCGGAAACAAATTCGGCCAACCTTTAATTTGTGGTAGCCTACTTACTTTTGAGCATTCCGGGCCTTTAAAGCATTATGGTTTCGATAAAGTCATTATGCTGGCTGGAGGTATCGGTTATGCTAAACAAGAGCATGCTCAAAAAAATAAGCCTAGAAAAGGCGACTTGATCGTCGTTATGGGTGGCGATAACTATAGGATTGGAATGGGTGGAGGAGCAGTTTCTTCTGTCGACACAGGAAACTTCAGCAAAAACCTTGAGCTTAATGCAGTGCAAAGGGCAAATCCGGAAATGCAAAAGAGGGTTTCCAACGTAATCCGTGCATTTTCTGAGCATGCTAATAACCCAATAATCTCTATTCACGACCATGGCGCAGGAGGGCACTTAAATTGCCTTTCAGAACTTGTTGAAGAAGTTGGCGGAACGATATATTTGAACAAGCTTCCCATCGGAGACCAGACCCTTTCCTACAAAGAAATTGCAGGAAATGAGTCCCAGGAAAGAATGGGATTGGTGATTGCTGAATCAGACCTGGAGCTTTTGAAAAGGATTTCCGAAAGAGAAAGAGCTCCTATGTATGTTGTTGGCGAAGTGACCAACGATATGTACTTTAAGTTTACCGATGAAAAAACCGGAGATTCACCTATAGACTGGGAACTCTCCCATATGTTCGGGAGCTCCCCTCAGGTAGAGTTGAGAGACCAGGTGGTTCAAGAAAACTTCGAAGACATCTCTTATGAACCAGCTCATTTTAAGGAAAACCTTGAAAAGGTATTAAGACTAGAGGCCGTTGCTTGTAAAGATTGGCTTACCAACAAAGTAGATCGGTGCGTGACAGGAAAAGTTGCCTTACAGCAAAGCTGTGGTTCTATTCAACTACCACTTAATAATGTAGCGATAACCACCATCGATTTCAGTTCCAATTCTGGTATCGCGACAAGCATCGGACATGCGCCTGTGGCTTCAATCATCAACCCGGAAGCAGGTAGTCGTTTGGCAATCACCAAAGCCTTAACAAACCTGGTCTGGGCACCTTTAGCAGATGGGATCAGATCTGTTTCGCTAAGTGCCAACTGGATGTGGCCGGCAAAAAATTCAGGTGAGAATGATCGACTGTACAGAGCAGTAGAAGCTGTTGCCCAATTTGCAATCGATCTTGGTATAAATATTCCAACTGGAAAGGACTCCCTTTCGATGAAACAAAAATATCCGGACGGTACAGAGGTCTATTCTCCGGGAACGGTGATCATCTCAGCCACTGCACAAGCTAAAGAAGTTCGAAAAGCGGTTTCGCCTAATCTAAAGAAGGATTATGAAAGTAAACTAATCTACATTAACCTGGCTGATAGCAACTTTCACCTTGGTGGAAGTAGTTTTGGTCAAGTTCTAGGTCAGTTGGGTTCAAGTGTTCCTGAACCCTTAGAGGCAAATCAAATCAAAACTGTTTTTGACGAAATTCAGAATGCAATTTCCGAAGGTGAAATCTTAGCCGGCCACGATGTATCCTCCGGTGGACTGATCGTGAGTTTACTAGAGATGTGTTTTCCAGAGGACGAAATCGGGTTGCAAATCAATCTAAATTCGTGTTCTGACACTCCGTTAACTCAGATTGTTTTCAGTGAAAATCCAGGACTCCTTATTCAAGCTTCTTCTAAAAAATTTATTGATCGTTTAGAAAACCAAAATATAGACTTCGCTGAAATCGGCCAGATTATAAAAGGTAGAAAATTTGAGATTCTACATAATCAAGAAAAGATCGATTTAGATATTGATGAATTAAGGGATATTTGGTTTGAGACTTCGTTCCTACTTGATTCGGAACAAACCAAATCGGAATTGGCTAAAAAAAGATATGAAAACTATAAAAGCCAGCCTCTAAATTTCCGTTTCCCAAAACAACACACCGGAAAACTGGAAGACTTAGGCCTCTCCAGAAAACGAAAGCCTTCGGGAGTTAAAGCAGCAATCATTAGGGAAAAAGGAGTGAATAGCGATCGAGAGATGGCTTATGCGCTTTATTTAGCAGGTTTCGATGTGAAAGACATTCACATGACCGACCTAATCGCCGGAAGAGAAGATTTGAGCGATGTAAATATGATCGTTTTTGTAGGTGGTTTTTCGAACTCAGATGTGCTAGGTTCGGCCAAAGGTTGGGCCGGAGCCTTTCTTTACAACGAAAAAGCTAAAATGGCCCTCGATAATTTCTATGCTCGTGAAGACACCCTGAGTTTAGGTGTTTGTAATGGCTGTCAACTTATGATGGAGTTGGAGTTGATCAATACCGGAGATTCTGAACATCCAAAGATGAGGCATAATGAATCCGGAAAATTTGAATGTTCTTTCCTCACGATTGATATTCCGGATAACGAAAGTGTAATGCTTAAAAGCTTATCGGGTTCAAGATTAGGAATATGGATGGCCCACGGTGAAGGAAAGTTTGATGTTCCGAAAGAAGAAAGTCATTATGCTATTTCTGCTAAATATAGTTATTCGGCCTATCCAGGAAACCCCAATGGTTCCGATTATGATTTTGCAGCCATTCACTCTGAAAATGGAAGACATTTGGCTATTATGCCCCATTTAGAACGTTCACTCTTTTCATGGAATTGGGCCAACTATCCTGAAGAAAGGAAATCAGATGAAGTTAGTCCGTGGATTATTCCCTTTGTGGAAGCCAGGAAATGGATTGAAAAAGCCTAAAGCACCTGATACAACCTGAACAGTCACTAAAACCCACTTCATTTCCCTTAAACACCTTGAAGGAAATACAGACTGGTTGATATACCAACGTTAACGAAGTATTTGGTGTTAGCTATATTTTCACCATTTAGAAAAGTACCTGCACCCGTAAATACACTCAGTCGTGGTATGACTTTGTAAGCTACAAGAACACCTATACGTTGCGCATCCGTATTGAGGTCCTGGTAATTTCTTTCGGGTTGTCCCAGCACTGATCCATTAAAACACTCCGAGAACTGATACCAAACATGCGTATAAAACTTATCATTAAGCCATCCAACTTTTGCATGGCCCGATAGTAAATTAGGTGCTCCTTCATTCCTTATGGCATATTCGCTTGAGATTTCAGCGAAAAATCCACTTTTCCAGCGGTTAATTCCTGCCAATGCTAAGCGGGCATTATTCGTATGAGTTCCTATGTTAACCGAAGTAGTCGGATCATAGTCACTTACTGGAAATGAATAACCAACAGCTCCAACTACGTTTAAGGAAGTGTTTTCAGTGTCCCTTCTGTAAAAAGCATATTTCAAAAATAAAGACATATCCTGAAAGCCTTCCTCCCTGATCTCCCTCATTCCGTTATCAGCGATTGTAATTATATATGGTAATGTAGCTATTACATCGAGCCGATCAGTAATACCGTATTCTCCGTAAAGTGAAATAGAATTTACATCAAACTCGCCTAATGTTGTACTGATATCGCGCACCTCATCTTCAACGATAAGTTCATCGAATGTTTCGTATGTATAGGAAGATGAAAAGTTAAAATTTCCTTTGCCCACACTAAATCCATTGATGAGGTTTTGAGCTTGAACTTCTAGCAAAGTGTAGCAAATAAAAATAGGAAGGATGGATAGAAATTTTTTCGATAGGTTCATGTTAAGAGATTTTATTCCAATATTAATGGAATTAATTACGCTCAAGTAACCCTAAATCCTATTTCTTCGATGAGCTACGGGATAGACACGATGAACAGCTAAATCCGTTCTGTTAGTAAATCTGCTAAAACTTAGTTTTCTGAAAATGAGCGTCTTCATCCCTCAGTTAAAGTCGGATAAAAGGCTTACCGAGTATAGCCTGTACGAGCGTTGCGATGGTAAATAAGAAGTAAAAACCTCCAGTACTTAATATGATAATCAGACTATTTGATTGCACAGGCTTAGGAAGATAAGTAAGTGCGAGTGCTACTATCGGAAGAACTTGTATTGCGTGTATGCTTAGAAAATGAGAGACTCTTAAATCGCCTGCAACTGTACTCCAATTTGTAAATGGTAAACTCGGGCCGCCATCAGGAACTCCAACCGTATGTTGTAACCTTCCCCCCATCATGAAACCACTTATGAGTCCAAAAAGGAACACAAGAATTCCTAAACGAATAGCCCACAGCATTGAGGGAGATACGCTTAAAGGATAGCGAAACGAATCAATAAGTATCAATGCGTAAACCAGGTAAGCTATGGTAATTGCCCAGGCCATTAATGGGAACATGACTGAACCAATTGGATCTGTAACATTGAAATGAGATAACTGCCCACGACCAGCCTGAAAAATGATACAGAATATTTCGAAGAGCATAGTCGCGACCAATACCCAGCTTAAAATATCCTTTTTTAAACCCTGATAACCAATCACTTCCATCATCCAGAGGCTTGTTAAAAGAAAAATCAAAATAGAAAAGCTGAATTTTAAAGGTTTTATCCACAGGTTGATCCCTAAAACCAATCGACTTTCCAAAGGAATTAGGATGAGGGTAATTATAGTGAGCAATAAGAATATTAAACTTCCATAAGCAAGAATCTTATTGGTTTCAAACAGATAGTCCCAGGTACTAGACAACATTTTTAGTTTTGATGGTTTTTATGACGAAAAATAGAAGATAACCTAGTGGGCCGAACATAAAACAAAAAAACAAACAAGGAATCACCAGATAATGCTTTATCCCGTGCTTAATAGATTGGTTTACAATCCAATTCCCTACCAATAAGTCGAAAACCAAATAATGGATCCAGCCTGCAAGAACTGCTTCTTCTTGAGTAAACAGATCCATAATACCCTGAAGGCTATTGAAAACTTCGGGATTAAAATTCGATAAACCTGTTACCACATGGAAGGAATACAAACCCGACATGAGTGCAGCAAAGGTGTAAATCACCGGATTTCTCCATTTCTTTTTCGGAAAGAATACAAGGATTAACCAAGCCGGTAAAATAATGGTATTAACTAATCTGAAGATTTCTGCAGGAGTCATATTCGCATAAAATAGTTATGATTAATGAAGATAATAGATAAGCTTCTCATATTGTTTATCTAGAATATCCCTCTATTATTAAACCATGGCCTGCAAATCTGCAGACCACGGAAAATGGTTTAAATTGACAAGATTTCAATAAAACTCTACTACGTCAGCGATGATCACTACTTTCAACTTAGTATAAGCTACAGTATTAAGTGCCTAGGAATCAAAACGTACGTTTACCAATGCCAAAGTGCGATTTATTGGGCTGCCATTCTTCACTTCAAAATTAGACCAAAGGTTTTCCATGGCATTTTTATAAAGCGTACGATTGCGTTCTATCGGAATCAGCGAAAACTGTAAGGCACCTTGACCGACTCCGAAACTCAGTCCTATTATCCCATCACTATCCGCTTCTCCGATAACATTGGTCGCAATTACTTTATAGTTATTCTCGGATAGTTCAATATCCGTGCGGTGAGAAGAAACGGTGAGTCCGGTAGAAGCACATCCTCCCAACATGCTTACCAAGACAATTGACGATAACATTGAAACAAGTTTTTTCATAATAGTCTATCGTTTTTCATAAATGATAGTCTTTTATTTCGCTTTGGCAATGTTTCCTGTCAGCCTGGCTTATGAATTTAATCATTAAACCAGTTTACTAAAGTCAAAACACTGTAATTTAGAGCTTCAGAGACCAAACGGGATCAGAATTCATGCGATTGAAAAAATGGATACAGATCTTAAAACTGGATCCTATATAAGACATCCGGGAAAAACCCAATTTGCTCTACCGTATTGGCTTCTTGTGTCACTTCATTAAACCTTCTGGTGAAGTCATTCGAGATGTTAAGCACATTTTGAAAATCCAGAAAGAACTGGTGAGAAACTTTCTTTTTCTTGCTATCTAAACGTACTCCAAATTTTACATCCCATCTTAAATAAGGGTCTAATCTTTCTGAAAAGGCACGATCTTCAAAAAGAACCTCATCGTTATTACTGGCAATCGAAGCCTGTACATTTACTGGTGTAAAAGGTCTACCTCCTGAGGTCGACAAGCGAGTATCAACCGTAAATGTGTTTCGCTTCTCCTTACCTATCTTCCATTCTCTACCGAAGAGTAGATTAACGACATAATTGTTATTGAAAGCGGTATTTCGTTCAATTCCATCAGCACCTTTATACCTGGATTCAAAAATAGAAGTTGTTAAAAGGCCGTAGTAATCGTTGCTGAAGAACTTTTCTATGGTTAATTCTACTCCGTAGTTAAAAGCCGTTCCTTCATTAACCAAAGAACTCCGTTCATCAAACACAAAGTCTGCACCTTGATTAATCACTGAGTATGAGCTGGTATCGCTTTGCTCAACAGGCACATCAAAAATATCCTGATAATATGCTTCCGCTTTAATTCTCCAGTCGCTACCTAGTTTGCGGTCATACCCAATTACGTAATGATTACTTTTTATAAATTCCAGATCTCTGTTGGTTTCTTCCAAAACCCCAGGGGTAGTTTCTTCCAGAAAGAATAATATTGGGAAAGGAACATTTTGAGAATGACGCCCATAAGCAAAACTAAGACTTTGATTAGGTTTGAATTGCCAGCTCAAAGCTGCTCTGGGTTCTACTACAAAATCATCGTTTACTGAAAAGTACTGTGCATGTAACCCGCCAGTAATACTTATATCATCCGTAAACTTGTATTCGGCTTGTGCATAAGGTTGGATCAAGGAAAAATTCTCATCAGTATCACGCTCTTGAATAAAAAAGTCGGGTACTCCATCATTGTTATCATCTGGTATGATTGAAGTTGGTAAGTCATCGCGATTAATTACATTCGACCTTAAGAAAAATAGTTCTCCGGTTAGCCCAGCTCGTAAACTCGTTCTCGCACTAAACTTTGTATTGAATTGTGTGGAGTATGCAAAACGATCATCATTACTATCGGCTTCAGTAGCCCTGTATACCCTTCTGGGTTCAGATTCTAAAACAAAATTATCCTGGTCGAACTCATTCTGATTAATGGAATAGCCAAACGTATTTTTCAAATAGCTGTTTTTACCCAACCTAAGGGTTTGACTTACTCCGAACAGCCCCAATCGGCTTTCTACAAAGGCATCTTCATTTGGGTTGGCAAACAGATCATCTTCATCCGTATCATCACCAAAGAAATCGATATTGCTTAATCCTCCCAGTCCGAAAAAGCTAATTCTACCCAGAGGAGTTTTTCCCAGATTAAACTTAAAGGCCAAGTCCTGATAGATAGGACTTCCGGAAGTACCCGGAGTAGCAAAACGCGCAATCCCATAACGATATGATATTAAGAAAGAAGAACCTTCATTTTTAGATAGTGGGCCCTCAGCTAATAATTCTAAACCTGTAAAGGCTCCAAGTTGAGCGGTAAACTCGTAGGTATCAGAGTTTCCATCTCTATAATTGATATCAAAAACGGCAGCATTCGCATTTCCATACTCGGCTGGGAAAGCTCCTGTTATGAAATCAGAGGTTCTTAATAAATTGGTATTCAGCGCACTTACTGGACCGCCTGTGGTTCCTAGAGTGGAAAAATGGTTGACATTACCAATAGGGAGCCCCTCAATACGCCACAATAAAGCAGTCGGCGAATTTCCACGAACAACAATATCATTTCTGGAATCATCCGGGGTACTAACACCTGCGAAGCTGGAAGCTAATCTGGCCACATCACTTCTTCCTCCTGAGTATCGTAAAACCTCTTCTAAGCTGAATGTTCGAGCACTTACCTTGGCTAGTTCATTCAAAGGCATATCCTTATCAGCATCGGAAGTGACAACAATTTCTTCTAATTGTTGAACAGATTCTTCCAACTTAATACTAAGTATCACTTCTTTTCCTGTGGTTACCAATACATTCGGTAAGGTGATGGATTTATAGCCCACGTATTGAATCGCTAGTGTTTGGCGCCCAATAGGCACATTTTCAATTCGGAAATTTCCATTTACATCCGTAGTTGAACCTAAAAGGGGATCGGTATCCAAAACGACGACTGTTGCGCCTATAAGTTCGTACTCTGCTTGAGCATCTTTTATAGTTCCTTTCACAACCTGGGTTTGTGCTAAAGAAGTAAAACTAATCAACAGGGCTATAAGTATTCCTAGCAATACAACGGTAAACCTCATTGTATAAAATTCTTTATTCCTACTGTTCTCCTGATAATGTTCCATTTTTTTAAAATTTATGATGTTCGAATGTACGGTTCGAACCGGCCGTATATAATGGTAACCTTCTTCAAGTCGGGGATTTCCTATCTAAAACCTAAAATCCTATAGGTGAAATGGTTGGACTATAATTGACATACTTTATTTAGACTAAGGCCTAAAATTTTCCGTTTCATCCCAGGAAATCTTGGTTTCATAACGGTTAGGTTCCACCTCTTTCAATCATTGCGTACATTAGTAATGCAATGGAAAAACTAAAAGAAGTACATGTTCGGTGGATAGGAATCCCGCTCCTTGCAGTTATTGCATCCATGACTGACCCTGAACATTTAATAGATAGGACTTGGGGAGTAAATCTTTTTCATTCGTTATGCTTCACCGCAGTTTATTGGAATGGATGCTTTCTCATCATTAGATTCTTCAGGAAAAAATACCCTGATATTAGCTTAACCAAAAAACGTCTATTGAATACTGCTTTTTTAATCATTATATGGTTATCAGTAGCGGGTATACCTATAAAACGATTTGTTCAGAATGAATCCTGGGAAACAATACTAAGTTGGAATGAGCATATAAGTTTTTTACCCTTCAGTTTCGTAGCAGCTACAGTGGTAACTTTAACTTATGAAGCATTCTATTTCTTCACCAAGTGGAAAGAAGTATTCAGATTGAACGAAGACCTTAAAAACAGGCAGATCAGGACTCAATATGAAGTACTCCAGAACCAGATGAGCCCGCACTTCCTTTTTAACAGTCTAAATACCCTCACCACAATTATAGCAGAAGACCAAAATTCAGCCATCACTTTCACGGAAAAGCTCTCTGAAGTCTATAGATATATTTTACAAAACAAAGAGCGAGAGTTGGTCACCCTGAAAGAGGAAATTGAGTTTGTTCAGTCTTATCTCTTTTTGTTGAGAATGCGTTTTCCTGATAATCTTAAATCTAATTTTAACATCGATCAAAAATACGAATCCTTAAACATCCCTCCTTTAACAATTCAAATGCTGGTAGAAAACGCTATCAAACATAATGTAGTTTCAAAATCAAAACCTCTTCATATTGATCTTTATGTTGAAAATGGAAAGTCGATTGTGGTTAAAAATAACCTTCAGAAGAAAGAGTCCCTGGAGAAATCTACAAAAACCGGATTGGAAAACATTAAAAAAAGATATGCTCTGTTGGGAGAAAAAACCATTGATATCATTACCAGTGCCAATAACTATATGGTAGCTGTCCCACTGATCAACCTACTAGAGGAAAAAGACTTAAATCAATTAGCAATTAGCAATTAGCAATTAGCAATTAGCAATTAGCACGAAACGATTAAAAAGTAATATTTGATACATAGAGTTTACCTATAATTGAGAACTGACATCTGAATGCTAAACCTTGATCGCTTGTAAAAATGAAAGTCCTGATTGTTGAAGACGAAGCTCCTGCATTTAGAAGGCTTGAAAAAATCTTGCTTGAAATAGACCCTGCTATAGAAATCGTAGAGGTGATGGATAGTGTGGATGATACAGTCAGTTGGATGAAGAACCACGCATGGCCGGATCTTGCTTTGATGGATATTCAAATTAGTGATGGGATCAGTTTTAACATTTTCGAAAAGATTAAAGTGGAATGTCCTGTTATTTTCACCACTGCCTTCGATGAGTACCTACTTAGGGCTTTTAAGGTAAATAGCATTGACTATCTATTGAAACCCATCAAAAAAGAGGAACTCAAAAGTGCGTTGGACAAATACAAGAACTTTAAGCAAGCCTTCGGTAATGAAGGGATTGATATTAATGAGTTGATACAGAAAATCTCTCATACTGAACAAAAGTTTAAATCCAGGTTTTTAGTTAAGCAAGGGGAAAAAATGCTGGCTATTAAAACAGAAGACATCGTTTGTTTTCAATCCCGACATGGAGTGGTGCATATTGTAACCCGAAACGATAAAAAATATTTAAGTGATTTTACCTTAGATGACCTTAGCAATCAGCTCGACCCGAATTTTTTTTACAGAGCCAACCGTCAGTTTTTGATCAATGCTAATTATGTGGAAGCCGTCCATAAACATTTCAAGGGTAAATTACAGGTCGATCTCAATCATTTCTCGGAGGAGCCTATCCTGGTAAGCAGCGAAAAGGCAACTGCTTTTAAGCAGTGGTTAGATCAGTAGAGCTTACTATTAATGTTTCGTTCGTTTGTTATATTGAGAGAACGAAATATCACAGCTATTGAAAACACTTATTCCTTTGGTTCTAATTATATTAATCAGCTGCAATAAGCCTTTATTCGTCTCTCATCTGAAACTGCAAGATCAAAGGGTCCTTAACCGACCAACTGCAGGAAAACACTATTTTCTTTCCAGAGTAGTTTGTCTTAATAAGCGATGCATTCGGGTAATTGACAGGCAAAATGATGTAAGCAAACTTCGCTTTAAGGGATTCAAGAATGCAAAACCTCCGAAGCCTTATGTAAGACCTGAACACGATCACGAAGAGGATACAGCGATCATCTATGCTTCCGGAAGGGTTGATACTGTTTTTATCTATCAGACTGATACACTATTTCTATCATCCGATTGTGAAAAAGAAAAGATCATTTATGTAGGGTTGGAGAACGGCTCTACTTACTCTTTTCGCCATGCCATTTTTGGAGTAAATTCTTCAAAGCTGAGTAGTTATTTCAAAGAAGAATTAGATGCCTTTGGGAACTTTCTCAAAGCCTCTGATGATCTGAAAGTTTACATCGTTGGACATACCGACAGCTCGGGCTCCAAAGAAAATAACTTAAAACTATCTATAACCCGTGCAGCTAGTGTAGTGAATTACCTTAATTCAATGGGTATATCTGAGTCAAGATTGAACTACGATGGTGTTGGGAGTGCCGATCCCTTAATGAGTAATAACACCGAAGAAGGAAGAAAACAAAACAGAAGGATAACTTTCGAGCTCATTAAACGATGAATGCTTACTTTTACTTTATGAATACTTTGAACAAATACATAATAATCATAATCACTAGCTTCTTAGTGGCTTCATGTAATCAGAAAAAGTCTGATTTCGAGTCTAATAACCAAATAGCTGAAGAAGTAACTAATGAGAAAAATATTCATCCTTTCACTACATCTATTGAAGAAAAACATGGTGCCCAGATATGGAATACTAAAGAAGCTGTAAAACTTGATCTCATTGTTGAGTTCGGAGGCAATACGTTGATCGATGGGACGCTTTCTATGCTGACCTCTACTGGAAAAACAAGGATTGATCAAAAAGATAGCCTGAACACAGTAGCTATTTTTGATGGAGAAAATTCTTTCGTAAGCCCTGCAGCATCTTCATTCGCAGGAGCGCGCTTTCACCTATTGACTTGGCCTTACTTTTTGGCTGCACCATTCAAATTGAATGACCCTGGTACCGAACTGGAAGAGACTGGAAATAAGGACATGTTTGGTCGGGAAGTACCATCGGCAAAATTAACTTTTGAGTCTGGAATTGGAGATACTCCCGACGACTGGTATGTACTTTTTAAACATGAAGAAAATGGTGTTTTAAAAGCACTGGCTTATATTGTAACCTTTGGAAAAAGTACTGAGAAAGCCAGCGAAGACCCTCATGCAGTAGTTTACAATGACTTCCAGACTATTGAGGGTGTAACACTTTCCAAAACCTGGGATTTCTACGGTTGGACTGACGATAGTGGTTTTGGTGATGAGCAAATTGGAAAGGTAACAATTTCGAATATTGAGTTCGTATCAGCCTCAGAAATTGATTTCAATGTACCTGAAGACAACCGGGAAGAGGAATTGCCTTCCAGTTAATATCAACTAATCTTTGTAGCGAAATCCCTTAAATTTATTTAAGACTTGAGACCTACGAAGTTTTGAAAACTTCGTAGGTCTGTTTTTGAACCCTCTACTAATCTCTTCTTTCTCAAAGCCTATAGCGAGGGGGTAAGTAGTTTTACCATTTGTTTCTCTTGCGGTTTAAACCGCAACAAATTTCAGTAGTTTAAAACTATTGACCACACGCTATTCAATTTTGGTAGAGTGATATTAATTGTTCATTGATCATTCTAATTGCCATTGCCCTTTATTCACTTAATTTTGTCCCTCATTCAAACAGACTATGACTTACGACTTTCAGAATATAGAAAAGAAATGGCAACAGTATTGGAAAGAAAACAATACTTATAAGACCAATACCGATACTTCAAAACCTAAATTTTATTCTTTGGACATGTTTCCTTATCCTTCAGGATCGGGCTTGCATGTAGGGCACCCACTTGGATACATAGCGTCTGATATACTTTCCAGATTTAAAAAACTAAAAGGGTTTAATGTATTACACCCCATGGGTTTTGACTCTTTCGGCCTTCCTGCGGAGCAATACGCTATTCAAACCGGAAAGCATCCTGCCTTGACGACACAGGAGAATATAAAAAGATATAAAGAGCAACTTAAGAATATTGGCTTTTCATTCGACTGGGATAAAGAAGTCCAGACCTCTGATCCTAATTATTTCAAATGGACGCAATGGATCTTTTTAAAGTTGTTCAATAGCTTCTTCGATGAAGAACAAAACAAAGCACGTCCTATTGACGAACTCGACATACCTAAAAATCTCTCTGATCAGGAAAAAGAGGCATTTATTAACGGTCATCGCCTGGTTTACCAAGACGAAATTCAGGTTAATTGGTGCCCTGCGCTGGGAACTGTTCTAGCTAATGAAGAAGTAACAGGTGGTGTCAGCGAACGTGGTGGGCATCCGGTCGTCCGGAGACCTATGCGACAGTGGGTCATGAGAATCACGTCTTACGCCGAGCGATTGATTAGTGGTTTAGAAGAACTGGATTGGCCGGAATCCATTAAACTTTCGCAAAAAAACTGGATAGGAAAATCGCACGGAGCTGAGATCACTTTCCAAGAGAAAAATAGCAAAGAGCCAATAACCGTTTTCACCACAAGACCCGATACCATTTTTGGAGTCACTTACCTGGTTTTAGCACCAGAACATCCTTTGGTCGATAAAATTTCTACCTCTGAACGAAAAGCTTCGATTGAAGCCTACATTGATGAAGCCAGTAAGAAAAGTGATTTAGAACGTGCAGAACTTGACAAGACAAAAACGGGTGTTTTTACAGGAGCATTCGCTATTAATCCGGTGAGTGGGGAAGAAATCCAGATATGGGTCTCTGATTATGTTTTGATCTCTTACGGTACTGGCGCAGTTATGGCTGTCCCAGGAGGCGACCAACGGGATTTTGAATTTGCTCAAAAATTCAATTTGGAAATTAGACAGGTCATCACTCCCGATGGAAAAGAGATTGAAGAACTCAATGAAGCATATCCAGGTCAAGGCATCATGCTCAACTCAGGAGCATATAATGGATGGAAAAGTGAAGATTTTTTTCCCAAATCTATCGAGTTAATTGAAGCTGCTGGAGCCGGAAAAGCTACCATAAACTATAAGCTAAGGGACTGGGTATTCAATCGTCAGCGGTATTGGGGTGAGCCAATTCCTATACTTCATACGGAAGATGGAAGAGTTGTTGCAGAGGATGAGGAAAACCTACCTTTAACACTTCCTGAAGTGGAAAGCTATGAGCCTTCGG
This sequence comes from Bacteroidota bacterium, assembly GCA_039030555.1. GTDB lineage: Bacteria > Bacteroidota > Bacteroidia > Cytophagales > Cyclobacteriaceae > JBCCDY01. The sequence continues at coordinate 304,622 of JBCCDY010000002.1, read as the reverse complement.
AATCGGGAGAATCACCTTTAGCACGTATTGAAGAGTGGGTTAATATTGACCATCCAAAATACGGAAAGGTCAGACGAGAAACGAATACTATGCCTCAATGGGCTGGATCATGCTGGTATTATCTGCGATACTTAAATCCTGAAAACGAAAACTTGTTCGCTGACCCGGAAGCTATTAAATACTGGATGCCTGTCGATGTTTATATAGGCGGTGCGGAGCATGCTGTACTTCACTTACTCTATTCCAGGTTTTGGCATAAAGTCCTTTTCGATTTAGGTTATGTCTCGACAGATGAACCTTTTCAGCGACTGATTAATCAGGGAATGATCCAGGGGAGGTCAAACTTTGTATATCGTGTTAAAAATACCAATACATTCGTTTCTCATGGACTCAGAAAAGATCATGATTCTATTCCAATGCATGTAGACGTTAATATCGTTCGCAATGATGAGTTAGACTTGGAAGCTTTTAGGAACTGGCGTTCTGATTTAGCAGATGCCGAATTCATATTGGAAGATGGTAAGTACGTTTGTGGCGTTGAGGTAGAGAAAATGTCCAAGTCGAAATACAATGTCGTTAATCCGGATAAGATCATAGAGGACTACGGTGCTGATACCCTCAGAATGTATGAAATGTTTCTTGGACCATTGGAGCAATCAAAACCGTGGAATACCAACGGAATTGATGGCGTTCACAAATTCCTGAAAAAATTCTGGTCTCTGTTTTTTGATGAAAAAGGAAATCTAAACTTGTCCGATGAAGAACCTTCGAAAGAAGCTTTAAAAGTAGTGCATAAAACTTTCAAAAAGGTTCAAGACGATATCGAACGATTTTCTTTCAATACTCCTGTCAGTGAGTTTATGATTTGTGTAAATAGGCTTCGTGAGTTGAATTGCAATAATCGGGACTTACTTGAAAAGTTAGTTATAGCCCTTAGCCCTTTTGCACCTCACATCTCCGAAGAATTGTGGAATAAACTCGGCCACTCAGAAAGTGTAACCAAAGCTAACTTTCCTCAATACGAAGAAAAATACTTGCAGGAAGATGTTTTTGAGTATCCGATCTCCATCAATGGTAAGATGAGGACAAAAATCAGCTTCCCCGTTGATATGCTACAGGACGATATGAAGCCTGAAATCCTGAGTAATGAAGTTGTTCAAAAGTGGCTGGAAGGTAAGGAACCTAAAAAAGTGATTATTGTACCAAAGAGGATTGTTAATGTGGTAGTGTAGTCATTATGCAAAAAATAATTGCCGAATCCACCATAAATGCTCCTATTGAAGTTGTTTGGGATATACTTGAGAATTTTGATAACTACCACACCTGGAATGACTTCTGTCCAAAAGCGGAGACAACCAAAGTTATAGGTGACCCTTTTGTGATGACGGTCTATATGAAACCTGATCAGAAACCCATCATTCAGAAGGAGACTTTTTCAGATTATGAACCTTTGAAACGAGTAGGCTGGTCATTGGATTGGGGTTTCTGGCTGAAAACCCATCGTATTCAGGATTTAAAGAAACTGGACGATACAAAAACTCACTATTACACAGAAGATAAATTCTGGGGACTTTTAACACCCCTCGTAATGGCTTTATATAGAAAAGATGTTCAAAGAGGATTTGATTTTGTTGCTAAAGCTTTAAAAGATAAAGCCGAGAAAACTTTTGAAAACAAGCTTTCTTAAAATCTAGTCACACCAAAAAAACCGTTAATTGAACTTCTCTAAACCTGTTTTGGTAATCACACTTTCTTCCTGGTAGGAATCATAATCGGTATTGATCTCCCAAAGATTATTTTTCTTTCCTTCTATTACATTTTCGGAAGACAGTAAGCCCATAAGTATACTATGGTCCTGATTATTATATTTATAAGAGCCGTAACGACCTATTACCTGAAGGCCTTCAATACTCGAAAGGTAATGTTCAACTGGTTTCAGAGTTTCTTTATATCCGCTGTAGTAAACAGGGTAACATCTTGGTATTTTATAAATAGATCCCTTGCTGATTTCTGCATCACCTGTAAGGCCTGTCGCCCGAAGTTCTTTTTTCGCTAGCTCAATAAGTCGACTTTCGTCCCAGCTCCAAAATTCATCCTCAAAATTGCACCAGTATTCCATGCAAATGATAGTGTCTTTTGAATCTTTATTGATTGAAGGAACCCAATTACTAAAATTCGTGATCCTGCCTGTTTGTAGTTTTTCAGAGTGAATGTAGAGCCATTGGTCAGGGAAGAGGTTTTGTGCCTCCACATTAAGATAAACTAAAATAGTATTTCTAAACTTCAAGCTCTTTGCACGCTTTTGTATTTCACTAGGAACCTCGGGAAGTCTATCGACTAACAGGGAAATCGGCATTGAAGATATAACCTCATCATACTCTTTAACTTCTCCAGATTCTGTTTCAACCGAAGTTACCTTCCCATGTTCGGTAATGACCCTTTTGATCGGCCTATTAAAGTGCACTTTTCCTCCGTTGGCAATAATCTTTTCCATCATTCTGGAATAGATCATACCTGTTCCATCAGCGGGATAGGCAAATTGATCTACGAGGGTCTTATGTTTATTATTTTTCCCGCCTTTAAAAGCGTTGATAATTGCTTCAAAAAGCGAAAGTTTTTTAATTCTCTGAGCAGCAAAATCGGCATCTAGTTCATCACATTTTATACCCCAAAGCTTTTCACTATAGGTTTTAAAAAAGATCTCGTAGAGCTTTTTTCCAAAACGCCCTGTAACCCAGGTTTCAAAAGTACCATCCTGCTTTGTTGGGTTGGCCTTTTCCTTTAAATAACTTCCAAAACAAAGCCCTGCCTCCCATACACCTAAATTTGAAAGTGCATTAAATGGCTTAAGTGGATAATTGAAAAAGCTGTTCTTGTAGTAAATTCTTGTAATACGATCTACCATTTCGTAATCGTGTCCTGCAACTTCAAGCCAAAGCTTATTTACACGACTATCATTACTAAAAAAACGATGTGGTCCGAGATCAATCTGCTGTCCCCAAAGCGGTATAGATCTAGCCAACCCACCAGGACTATTTGAAGCCTCATATAAATCAAGCTGGGATATTGCCCCGGAATCTAAATACTTCGATAACTCATAAGCAGCCGTAGCTCCCGCAGGTCCCGCCCCGATGACTGCTATTCTCTTTTTAGTCAAGGTTCTATTAGTGAATCAGTATACGTTGGAATTGTAATGTTTTGAACATGTTGAAAACCTATATTTCCAATCTGGCGTCAAAACTATAGATTTTTAATTATTAAGGAACCCTTTAGTCCTGATTTTCAATTATTAAGAAATAAAAAGGGAATATGCCTAGAAAGGATTCTCTATGACTTTAGACCGTACTTTGCAATACAGTACAATGCGCGGAATCCATCTTTCCAACCGATCTTTTTTCCTTCCGCATAACTTCTTCCATAGTAGGATATTCCAACCTCATAAATTCTGGTTGATCTAAGTTTGGATACTTTCGCAGTAACTTCGGGTTCAAAACCAAAACGTTTCTCTTTCAGTTCAAGCCCCTTTATAATCTCAGCTTTAAACAATTTATAGCAGGTTTCCATATCGGTAAGGTTCAAGTTATTGAACATATTCGATAAGAATGTGAGAAAAGCGTTTCCGATAGAATGCCAAAAGAATAGAATACGATGTGGTTTGCTTCCCATGAAGCGGGAGCCGTAAACAACATCTGCAAATCCATCCAAAATAGGTTTTAAAAGGATATTGTATTCGAAGGGATCGTATTCAAGGTCTGCATCCTGTATGATAATCAAATCTCCTGATGCCTCTTTGATACCACGATGCAAAGCCGCTCCCTTACCCATATTCTTAGGCTGATCATAAAGACTAACCTCTATTTCAGAATGATCTTCTTTGTATCGTTTCAAAACCTCGAAACTTTCATCAGTCGAGGCATCATTAACGATTACCAATTCTTTTTCCAGTCCTCCGATCAACTCAACCTGTAAGATCTTATCAAGTGTTAGCTCAACCGTTCGCTCTTCGTTGTAAACTGGGATAACAATTGAAAGCTTTTTATATATCGGGACTTCCAGCATTAAAATAATTAATTCAGAGAATTAGAGTCATTTGAAGTATTATTCAAATTCTTCAAAGACTTTGGTAAATGATAAAGATTCGCTCACTCCCAATTCTGATCTTTTTTTCAGGAAAGAGGATTCATCAGGAAACATAAATACACTTTCCTCAGCATTAAAAAAGCGAAAAGAATAATCCTTTATTGATATGATATAATAATTTGTTATTGACCTATTAGGATAAAGACTTACTTGAGCCTCATCGAAGCCTTCTTTAGTTAGATACCATTTTCCATCCTCTTCGCTTAAATATTCTTCTTTTAATAGGGCAGTATCTTTTTCGTTTAACAAAACATACCCGTCTCCATGGATTTCTAATCTCCCATAGAGCGGAGTCCAATGATTTGGGTGTTGCTTTGCAATAATGAATTCGTCATCGAAACCATAAGCAAAAACCGTTTCGACAACTACACTATCGCCTCCATATTCACCTTTATGGTGATTTAAGTTTATTCCCTGATTCCTTTCGTCACCTATCCATGCCAAATTGAAATCTTTCACGAGATGGGTTGCCCCTTTTGGGTGATCGGGCACGCAGGAAGAAAAAATCGTTAATACGATAATAGTTAGAAAAAAATATAATCGATACATAAAGCTTCGGCAGAGGTAATGTTGTGATTGAATGGTTAAATTATCAAATTCGAGCGCAAAGTTAACAAAGTGAGCAAGCTAATTCAAAAACTGTCTGATTTCTGGGAGAACATAGTCGAAGACCAGCATACTGAATCAAAAACAAGAAAGATACTAGGGGTGATTCTGGTATTAGTCATAATTTTTCTGTGGGCTAATGCTGGAATTAGGGCAAATAGAGGTCATGGAAGCCAGTTAGACGACTTTGTATATTTCAGTAAGGATCTTATTTATGATGACGTAAATGTCTATAAAGAATATGCGTATGATCGTCTTACCATAGGAAAATACCCGCCATTTTTCGGATTGGTATATGCCCCATTGGTTCCTCTTCCACATTGGTTAGGAGCATTAGTATGGTTCGCCTTAAGTTTTTGGATCGTATTACAGAGTTCCAAGGCTTTGGGTAAAATGTCAAACCTTATTTCAAATAGGGAAAATCAACTCAATAGTATTTCTCTATGGGCCTTGCCTCTTCTTATGACCATTAGTGTTGTAATAACCAATTTAGAGACCTCACAAGTGAACATCGCTATTTTCGGCTTAATTGCACTTGGTCTTTACTATTTCGCTGAACAGAAAATAAAACATGCAGGCTTTCTTTTAGGTGTTGCTACCGCCATAAAACTAACCCCAGGACTTTTCGTCGTTTATTTTGCACTTAAAAGGAAATGGAATATTGTTCTTTGGGCTGCAATTGGTGGACTGGTAAGTTGGGGGATCATATTACCCATAGCCTTAGGTTTTGATCGGTATCTGGATATTATGCAAAGCTGGCTGGGAATTCTATTTGGTTTCGTCGAAACAGGAGCTTTGGCAGAAAATGATCAGGGTTTTACGAATACAAATCAATCCTTAGAATCTTTTTTCTATCGGTATTTCACACATGTGGACACACTACGAGGATCGAAGACTTTGTACGTAAATGTTATGGATCTTCCTAAAGAAGCTATAGCAGGAGCTATGCGGTATATCAAAATCGGTATTCTCCTATTATTTCTTTATCTGTTCAGAAGGCCGATTAAAGCCAATGACCCACGTATTCCACTGGAGGTAGGGCTTATTGCTATAGGTACGCTATTCATCTCGCCAATTTCCTGGATCAATCATTACGTATATATGCTACTTCCATTTTCAGGTATTGTCTATTACTTGAGAACTAATGAAAAATCTCCCTTCAACAGGCAAATGACAATATTGACAGTAATAAGTGCTCTTCTAGTGGTTATATCACCTAAAATTGCTCAAGCCTTTTCATTACCATTTTTAGGAGGTGTTATAGGGTTCTATGTATGCGTTAGGATTCTACTAAAAATGAATAAGGACATGAAGGAAGCATAACACCCAACGCTTGTTTTAAAGAACCAATCCAACAAACATGAAACAGTTTAATTTTCTCCTACTAATCACCATATATATTTTGAGCCTTATTTCTTGTTCTGAAAAACAAACCCAGGTAGAGTACGCCTCATTCGATGAATATCCTATATATGAGGATAATGATTTGGGTGTCTCCGTAAATGAAGCATCTGCTAAAGCGAAGATATGGTCGCCGGCAGCTGAATCCGTAAAAATTAGAATTTATGATACCGGCTTAGGAAGTGAAGCCGTTGAGGAAAAGGAGATGCGGCGAGGTGAATCCGGAACCTGGTCGACCGAGTTACAAGGAGATTATCTGAATAAATACTATACGTTTCAAATAAAGCAGGACGGCCAATGGCTTGGAGAAAGACCGGATGTCTATGCCAAAGCAGTCGGAGCGAATGGAATGAGAGGTATGTTCGTCGATATGGCTGCGACCGATCCAGAAGGTTGGGAAAACGATATAAGACCACCAATAGATAATTATGGTGATATCCTTCTTTATGAACTCCATATAAGAGACCTTTCAACGCATCCCAACTCAGGAATAGAAAATAAAGGGAAGTTTCTTGGGCTAACGGAAAGTGGCACTAAAAGTCCGGATGGGTTAAGTACAGGCCTTGACCATATCAAAGAACTTGGAGCCACGCATATACACTTACTTCCTTCATTTGATTTCAGGACGATTGATGAAACTACCTTAGAAAAGAATGACTTCAACTGGGGCTATGACCCTCAAAACTATAATACTCCTGAAGGAAGTTATTCTACTAACCCGTCTGATGGAAAAGTAAGGATCAAGGAGTTCAAAAAAATGGTTCAAACGCTCCATGATAATGGGCTTAGAGTAGTTATGGATGTTGTCTATAATCATACTGGCGAGACGGAGAAGTCTGTATTCAACACACTCGTTCCCGGATATTATTATCGCCAAAATGAAGATGGTACTTTTTCCGACGCTTCAGCTTGCGGAAACGAAACGGCTTCTGATCGAACTATGATGCGCAAGTATATGGTTGAATCCGTCAAATATTGGGTAGAGGAATATCATGTAGACGGATTCCGGTTTGACCTGATGGGTATACACGATATCGAAACTATGAATATGATCAGTGAAGAGCTCCGTAAGATTGATCCGACGATTTTTATTTACGGTGAAGGCTGGACTGCAGGTTCCACACCCTTGCCACAGGAAAAGCAGGCAATAAAGGCCAATACCCATAAACTCGATTCAATTGCTGCTTTTAGTGATGATATCAGGGACGGACTAAAAGGACCATGGTCAAATCATGAAGAGCCTGGATTTGTAAGTGGTAAAGAAGGTCTGAAAGAAAGTATTAAATTCGGAATAGTTGCTTCTACACAGCATCCTCAGATCGATTATGAAGCTGTCAATTATTCCAATGCTCCCTGGGCATCTGAACCTTACCAAACAATTACTTATGTTTCCTGTCACGATAATCATACTCTATACGATAAACTAAAAATATCTAACCCTGAAGCATCTGAGGAAAAATTGATTGATATGCACAAGTTGGCAATAACCACCGTATTGACTTCGCAGGGAATTCCATTTTTACACGCTGGAACGGAGTTGCTCAGAACGAAAGATGGGGAAGAAAACTCTTATAAATCTCCGGATTTAGTAAATCAATTGGACTGGACAAGAAAATCCGTTTACAAGGATTTACATGATTATTATCAGGCTTTAATTCGACTTAGAAAAAGTCACCCTGCATTTAGAATGCAAACCAATGAGTTAATCCAGAAGCATATTGAATTCTTAGATACCGAAGGAGAAACATTGGTGGCTTACGTCATTAAAGACAATGCTAATGGTGATGAATGGAAAAATATCTTGGTAATCTTAAATGGAGGCAGATCTTCTGCTAAAGTGGGTCTACCGGAAGGTAACTGGAATCTGGCCCTGAATAAAGCTGAAATCAATGAAAACGGTATATCAATTGGTCATTCCGGTTCTGTCAGTATAAAAGGTACTTCTGCAATAGTGCTGTTTCAAGAATTAGATTGATATGGAAAGGATAATAGATATAATCAAAGATATTGTTTGCTATACTGTTCTGACTTTAGGTATGATAGTATCTGGTATATTTTACTCAGACCATGTTGTAATTATAGTTATCACGTTTACTGGTTTAATTTTCCTTTATAACGAGTTCACATATTTCTTCCTCAGAAGAAACTACTTTAAAAAAAATCCTTTTAGAAATTTGATTCAGCTAGGCTTTTCTGGAGTAGATCAAGAGTTATCAGGTAAGTTAGATAATTGTGAGATTACAATAAGATTTAGATTGCCACGTCAGGTTTTCTATTACTCCTTTTTTATTTCAATTGAGCATAACGGCAAAACACTTGTAGATCATTTCTTGATCTCAAAGTATATTCTAAATTTTGAAAGACTATTCAAACGTATCAGTTTACTTGTAAAAACCATTCACAAAAAAGAGTAGTTGGTGCTTATGAGAGAATTTGGATAAGTTTTAACTTAAATAGTACTAACGGAAACTTAATAAGCTTTATTGATTTATTGTAAATGATTGAAGTTATCATAACGACTCTGAAAAACGTTATCTCAGCAATCAAGAACCCAAATACTCCATCAATCCATCTCTTATTCTTCCGTAAATGAGTTTCTGTTCTGACTCATCTTCCTCCAGAAGAGTCATTCTGAAACCCAATAAATCGGATGCAAAAGCAGAGATGGGTACAACACATACCCTTTTCACAGCAAGCAGATAATACACAAATCTTTGATCTAAAGGCATGTTTCCTGTAATCCAAGTATCTAACAAGGACAAAATTTTGGGGTCATCAGTAGACAATTTTTGTTGATCGTTTAAAACTCCTTTCTTGAAAATTATGGTGTTGTAAAAAGCACCATTGGTCCGGTTAAACTGAATCCCTTCAATATCGGAGAAAAGCTCATACAAGAGCTTACTTTTAGCACTGATCTTTCGATTACTTTCCTCTAAAAATTCCTGATAACGAGCGTCTTGCATAATTTTAGGTATGGCTCTTTGAGGTAGTGTGGTTGAGCTTACCTCAATCATTTTTGCGTTATCGATGGTAGAACAAAGCTTATCAAAATCAGGGTCTTTTTTTCTATTGTAATACTCTGCCCATCCACACCTGGCACCTGGCCATGGAAATTCTTTGGAGATCCCTTTTAAAGAAATTCCCGGTACTTCACCGATAATTTGAGACATAAGAGCTGTTTCTGCATCATTGTATATGATGTTTTGATAGATCTCATCGAAGATCAGGAACAGATTAAATTCTTTGGCTATCTCAATGATCCTTTCTAGTATTTCTTTAGGATAAACCATTCCGGTAGGATTGTCGGGATTGATCACCAGGATACCGACAATACTTGAGTTATATTTTATTTTAAGATATAAGTCGTCCAGATCAGGATACCAGGAATTATTTGGATCAAGCTGATAAGTAATCGGATGTGCATTAGCGTGAGCTGCCTCTGCTGATGAGTGGGTTGAGTAGGCCGGCGACGGGCCAATAACTCGCGAGGTAGGCGTTAAGAACTGATAAATCTTTGAAATAGCATCTCCTAATCCGTTAAAAAATGTTATGTCCTCTACGTCAATTTGAACGCCTCCTACACTATTCGTTTTATCAGCCAGGAATGCTCTGGTTTCCAGTAAACCTTTGGAGTGACTATAACCAAACGTTTTATTATCAAGCAATAAATTAATAATGGTGTCTTTCATCCATTCGGGCAGCTTCTGGTTCTTTTGGATTGGATCACCAATATTCTCCCAATGAACTTTATGGCCAATCTGCTCTAATTGCTCTGCTTTCTTAACAATACCACGTATTTCATACGTCAGCTCATCAGCACCTTGTCTTAGTAAATTCTGCCTCATTGTTCATAGTTTGAGTCATAATTTAGCAGAACTTCGATTATGTAATAAATATTAACTCCGAAACCGCGTTCAGCAAGCTCCAGAGTTAATATTAAGTTTTTAGTTGAAAGATACGATGGTTCCTGTTCGGCCTGTTGTGTAAATTACATTTACAGAATCTGTCTTTTTGTTGGTTTTTTTAGCTAGTGTTTTAATGTCTCGCTCTATGGAATTATTAATTAATCCATAGGTTAGGAACGGGATCACTTTAACTCCAGTATAAACCTTTTTCACAACAGAGTAATCGTCTAATGGCTCGGCTAAAACAAAAGTATTGACTCCTTTTATGCTTTTTACTTTTGCTATTCCCTCATTCTCGCTTGTAGCCTCCTCGGTGAACTTAATGACATTTATTTTTTTCCCATCTACATAGAGTAATGCGTCAAAATCCACTCCTTTCCTTTTGAGTTTCCTACCGGCCTTCCAGACAAACTGGGCCGATTTATCATTTACGTGCTCGTTAATGACACCCCTTGTTAAAATAGACATCCATTTTGGGCTCGTTCTTATACTTCTAACTGTTTCGTAAGATCGAACAGGCTCACTCAGGATGTAAACCTCTTTACCCTGAATTTTCTGAACCCGAGCTAACCTATCGTTTTCCTGTGCTTTGGCTTGCACTAAAACTCCTAGAGCTAGTGCTACAATCATAATTTGTTTAATCATTAGACAATCGATAAAATTTAAGTTTAACAATATGCTACTAGAGCTTATGGCTTTGATTCTTTGATTTAGCCATGCCTATACTTACGCCTGATGATACTTTGGACTTGAAACAATATTGTTGAAACCTAAAAGTTCTGGGTCGAAACCGGATAAAGGCTAATTAAAACACAACCCTTAATTCGTATCGTAATTCTATTTCCACTCAGATTCCATCCGATTTAGATTAGGCAGATTAAGCTTGGGGCGTATCCTCACAAACTATAAATTCTCAAATTAAGGTTAGTGAAAATACTAACCTTACCGATAGGCTCTAGATATGTTTCTTACCAGGAAAACATCGATATCATATTTAACCAAAAGACTAATTGATACTGTATTTCTAAATCCCAATTGTTTGAATTCTATAGACTTCCAGTTCAGGTTTCATTCATTTAATTAAAAAACCGCTTAACTTTAGTAGAAATAAACCAAAACGATTATGAAACAATCCCCCAAATCTACTTTATGTGCATTAAGCTTTTTACTAGTCTTTGGACTGTATTCCTGCTCCCAAAAACAGGCTAGTGAAGAAACTGCCCAAAACGAAACCGAAGCTCCTGTAGAAGAAGAAGCTCCAGAAGAAATTACCTACGATGTAAATGATGTTGCAAGTATTATTGAAGCCGTTGAAATGGCATCCGGAAGCTGGGACAAGCTTTGGGAGCAGAAGGATGTAGAATACACCTACACTTATGCTTCCTCTGACGGTAAAAAAGATGTCTCATTGGAAAGATATATTTTCGATAATGAAAATTCATGGGGAAAATACAGCGCTCATCAAATTAATGTTTTGCCTGAAGCAGAAGGGGAAGTTATTCAATGCTATATTGACAATAAGCCTGAAATAAGTTTGAATGGAGAAAAAATGGAAGGTCCTGAAGTGATAGGTGGAACCGAGTTCCTGAGAAAGGTTAACTACTTCTGGTTCGCTATGAATTTCAAATTAGGTGACCCCGGAACAAGTCATGAATATATGGGACAGGAAGAAGTTAACGGCGTAACTTACGATAAAGTAGGTGTTTCGTACGATTCAGAAACTACTGGTAAGCCTGAAAATGACTCTTACATCGTTTACGTAAACCCTGAAACTAAGCTAATAGATCGATTTTTCTTCTCTCTTCCAGCCTGGGGCGTTCAAGAGGCCGTACTTTTAATGGAGGTTGATTATACCGAGATGAATGGGCTTCAATTACCGCTTGTAAGAAGAGCTTATATTCCTAACGAGCAAGGAGAATACCCTGAAACTGCTTCTGTGACACAGACTTCAGAAAATATAAAATTCAATAACGGCTTTACAGTAGAAGACTTTAGTATATAGTTTTCAGTTTTCAGCCATCAGCGTTCAGTTAAAAGATTAAATCTTTCCAACAACTGAGTGCTGATAGCTCAATGCTAAACGCTAATCAATAATCATTCAAGCGAACATCGCCATGCTGTAAATCAGCGTATAGCTTCGCTGATCCTCCTCCTCCTATCGAGCCTTTATATCGTGAGTTATGCATTTCCTTATTAACGTAGGGAATACTAAAAGCACTACTGCTATAATTCAGTTTCCCAAAACTCATTCGTGCATCTAACTCAAATTTACTTTTAGTGCTTATACCAAGGTCAAAATCGGAAAAGCCTCCTTCTACTTCTATTCGTTCGAAGTTTTCACCTATACGATCAATCTCAACATCGGAATGTGAAGCATCGACAGAAACCATCTTTTCTACTCCTCGAACTTCGATATCACTGTGCTGAACATCGGCTTCAAAACTAACCAAGTTTTCAGCTTCAAAATCGCCATGCTGAACCCTTGCATAAATCACTCCACCATTGCCCATTCTTAAATTACTATGGGCGCTTTCAACTTCAATATCGCCAGACTTATCCATGACCAACCTTCCAAAGTGTTTGATCTCAACCCTTCCTTTCATAACCGATTGAACACTTCCATCGCCAAAGGAGAGCTCAAGGTCTGTATCTCCTGTTAATTGCTCTGCTTTTATCCTTCCATGAGAAAGGTCTACACGTGTTTTACCTGAGCGATCATCCAGGTAGATATCACCATGCCTATTTCTCAAATCCAGATCATTTCCTGAGGGTGCATTAACCCTATAGTTGATCTCGAAATCATAACTATTTCTTCCCCGGTTCCATCGTCCATTATTAATATCTGTTTCAAATTCCAACAACGAATTAGGATTACTATCATTAATTCGTATTCGGATATTATCAAGCGCTTCCTGAGCCTCCCGCTCGTTCCGGGCATCAACTATGATCTCTACTTCTAATTTGAGCTCGTTTTTATCCCAGTTTATAAATTCTACAGTACCGAATTTATTATCTACATAAATCTCCGTTTTGCTGGAGATATTATACGTTTTCTCAACCTTTTTTCTTTTCTCAGTAGCTTCTGCTATTTGGCTGAGTAGTAAACTCAGGAATAACAGGAGCATCGGTAAGTTTCTAAATATTATACTCATCGTTATTTCTTTTTTCTTGATTGATCTGTTCCATGATGTTGATCTGACTGTTCAATACTTTAATCCTTATTTTAAGGTTATCAATCAGTGCATCAACTATTTTTTCATTTTTAGTCACTTTGTATTCTTCTTCCAGAATAACATAAAGCGAATCCAGTTCCCGAAGGTCATGACCGAAATCTTGAACAATTCTAGGGTTCTCATCAGCAAGTTCTTGTAACTCGTCCTTCTTCTGTTCTATTAGTGAAGCATAAAAACCTTTTGCTTCCTGAAACTCATCAGAGATGATTACTCGGGCCTGATTTTCATTTAATCCTTTCCCACCCCATTGCCTTTCCATTAGAAGTAAACCAGATACTGCGAACAAGATCACTGCAGCTGCCTTCCAAAAAAAAGGCTGTTTTTGGTCAGCATTTTTCTTATGCCCAAGTCCAGATTCAATTTGGTTCCAAACCTTTTCAGAAGGCTCATCAGAATCGAAATGAGAACGGTTCTCCTCAAAATATTTCCTCAGTTTATCATCCATAATTCACTTGTGCATTCAAAGTATCCCTTAACTTCTTTTTGGCCCTGTTAAGCTGAGATTTCGAAGTAGATTCCGTAATATTCAAAATCTCAGCAATCTCCTTATGATCATAGCCTTCCATAATGTACAACGAAAAGACAACTCTAAAACCATCGGGCAGTTCGTTTACTGCCTCTTTTATCCTGCTGATCTCAAAACTCGTAATCTCTTTTTCCTCAAACGTTTCTTCTGAAACCGGAACCGGGTTTGAGTTTTCAAGGGGTACAAGCTCTAATCGCTTTTTCTTAACATGGTTAACAGCTGTATTGACCATAATACGCTTGAGCCAAGCGCCTACCGTTGCTTCTTCCTTGTAACTTTTAAAATTTTTAAAAGCATTTACAAAGGCTTCCTGTAATACATCTTCAGCATCTTCATAACTATTTGTGATCCGCAAACAGATATTGAACATCGCTTTAGAATACAGGCGGTACAGTTCTCTTTGCCCATCAGGATCATTCTTTCGGCATTGATCTACAATGTTTTGATGGATGTTAAGAACAGTACTCGTCATTCAATGCCTATGATTTGTAAAGAAAGACAGAGTAAATTGTGCAGAGGTTGCACGATCGGGGAAAAGGAGCTGGAATTATTTTTCCAGCTCTGCAAGATTATTTTTGACAAGCTCGAACTCAGGGGAAACTTCTAATGCTTTATTGTAGCTATTTTTCGCTTCTTCCATATTATCAAGTGCCTGATAAATTAATCCTTTAATATTATACGCCGCAGCCTTTATTGGAATCTCTTGTTGTTTTTTATCTGAAGTGCCAAAAACTAGCTTTTCTTCCATTGATTTTTCGTTGGCTATAATAATATCAAGATTGGTTAAAGCCTCATTATTCCTTCCAAGGTCTCCCTGAATTGTTGATATCTTATAAAGAGTATAGACATTGTTATTTTTCAGATATAAGGATTCATAATCGGGTAGAGCACGTGCTTTTAATCCCAACTGTTCGTATGATAATGCTCTCAATTCGAGTATGGGAGCATAGCCTGGATTACTGGCCAAAATATCGTTACTGACCAAAATTGTTGAAGGATACTGTTGTGCATCAAAATAAAGTGACGCCAAAGTATCGGCCAAGCCAAAACTTGTTGGGTTTAATACCATCATATTGATTACCGCATCACGAGCTACGGCAGCATCATTGTATTTAGTAGCTCTGGAAAATACTGTTTTGTAATGATTGTATAACTCTTCGTTTTCAATTTCCTGACCAAAAGAAATTGATAAATTGATAAAAATAAGTCCTACGATTAACCAGCTTCTCATAATGATAAAAATTAAAAATCTCGCGAATTTAAGGGTTTGATTTTAAAAGTCCTTTTTTACTTCCAATTGCTTTCATCAATTCCTTTGCCTCTTTTGGATTATTTTTAATTTTTCCATCCAAAATAGCCTCTTTGATCTCTTCTTTTATATCTCCCACAATCTTAGACGGTTGAATTTGAAAAAAACTGATGATCTCTTCCCCGGAAATTGGAGGTTGAAAATTCCTTACCTTATCCTTTTCCTCTACTTCCTGGATCTTACGCTCCACGAAGTCAAAATTTTTTAAGTAACGACTAACCCTATCAGAATTTTTAGATGTGATATCGGCCCTACAAAGCTTCATAAGGTCTTCAATATCATCTCCTGCTTCAAAAACAAGACGTCTTATGGCAGAGTCTGTAATATCTCGCTTAACAAGTGCAATAGGTCTTAGGTGTAACCTGACTAGCTTCTGGACATACTTCATCTTTTGATCCAGAGGAAGCTTCAGTTTTTTAAAGATGGAGGGTACCATTTTAGCACCTTTGTCCTCGTGCCCGTGAAAAGTCCAGCCTGATTTTTCGTTAAAGCGCTTCGTTGCTGGCTTAGCAATATCGTGTAAAATTGCAGCCCACCTTAACCAAAGTGAATCCGATTTCTCGGCCGTGTTATCCAATACTTTAAGCGTATGATAGAAATTATCTTTATGAGACTTGCCATTGATTGTGTCAACACCGTGTAGTTCCACCATTTCGGGAAAAACATGATCAAGAAGACCCGCCTGAAAGAGTAAATTAAAACCATAGGATGGTAATTCAGATAATATGATCTTGTTCAGTTCCGTAGTTATCCGTTCCTGCGACACAATTTTCAAACGCTCTTTATTCCGGTTAATAGCTTCGAAAGTATCAGGATCAATATCGAATTGAAGCTGACTTGCAAAACGGATGGCCCTCATCATTCTTAAAGGATCATCGGAAAAAGTGATGTCCGGGTTTAGAGGGGTCTTGATCATCTTCTTTTTCAGGTGTTTTTGCCCTTCAAACGGATCGAGCAGTTCCCCAAAAGATGATTTATTTAGGCTGATCGCCATAGCATTGATCGTAAAGTCCCTCCTGTTCTGATCATCTTCAAGCGTTCCATCTTCAACGATCGGTTTTCTTGAATCCCTTTGATACGACTCTTTTCTTGCACCAACAAATTCCAACTCGTAGTCTTCCGCTTTCACCATTGCGGTACCAAAATTTTTAAATACAGAGAGATTGCTTGCATTTAAGGCTTTTGAAACTTCTTTAGCAAGAACAATCCCACTTCCTATGCATACAAAATCAATATCCTTTGAAGGTCTATTCAGCAACAGATCTCTGACCCATCCACCAACTACATAGGTTTCAAGATCTAATTGATCTGCTACTTCACCTACTTGTTTGAAAATTGGATATTGATTTAGCGATTCAGAAAGGTTCATTTACCACACATATCATTCATCAAATTTAAAATTAATCAAATCAGGAAACAGGAATTGATCCTTATTATTCCAGTTTATAAGAATTAGTCCATAAGAGTTCAGAGATAGAACAAAGTGATAGACTTTTCCCTGAAAATAGAAATAGCTGTGGATAAAGCTTAGTAATGACTTGGACAGGGCACGAATTTCTCTTTACGAGTAACCCGATTGCTTTTACGAACATTAAAACGGTACATAAAAGATATTTCGTGTGCTCCACCGGTATTGGCACCCAGTCCGGAAACCGTAAAGTCATAACTATACCCCACATCAAGCTTTGCAAATTGAAGGCCCATAACAAAGACAACAGCATCTTGACTTGCCTGGTCATTTACTTCTTGTTGAATGGGTATACCTCTGTACCAGATTCCAAAGGATATTGGTTCATAATGAAGCTGAATTCCCAAATCGAGCTGATCAAAAGCCCCCTGACTTTTATATAGAAAAGCTGGTGCAATACTTGTTTTTTTATCCCCTCTGAAAGGACCTGATAGTATCGGAATTCTATATCCTCCATGGATTGAATATTTAACTTCTTGTTCAATAGGGGAATCATTCAAAGAATTATCAGGGCGGTTAATGTGATGAGCAGCAAAGCCTAGCCACATATTTTTGTTATGGATCAGAAAACCTGCTCCCAAGTCGACGAAACCCGTTCTTTGGATATTTCTGAATGCCGGATCAGTGGGTGGAATATCAGGATTTCCGAAATTCAATTGGTTAAACCCCTGGATTCTATCCGCGCCGGATAAATTTCTAAATGTATATGAAAACTGAATACCAGGCGATAGCACCCAGTTATCTGTAATTTGAAGCTTATAAGAATACACCAAACCAATAGAAGTAGTTTGGAGGCCCAAAGATCCTGCGTTTTCACCCACCAATAAAAGTCCGAAGCCACTATTTAGACTCGGCATGTTATAATCATACGATAAGGCATAGGAGTTGAACGCTTTCGGCAAATTCGGCCATTGAACTCTATAATTAGCTGAAAAGCGATGTTCATAACTCGAACCTGCAAAAGCAGGGTTTAAGTATAAAGGTGCAGCTGAGAACTGGGAAAATTGAACATCTTGTGCTAACGAGTTCATTACACCTAAAAAAAATATTGTTATCAGTATAGATAGTCTCTTCATGACAGATTAATTTTTTGGAGGGTTATCGAATGAGGGTTAAGTCGCCTAAGCGCTCCACTTCCTGACTGTCCGAGAAGGTGAGTTTTAGTCTATAGACATATACATCCGGAGGAGAAAGTACACCATCGACATAACCATCCCAGCCTATTTCCTTATTGTTTGTTTCAAAGAGTAGTTCACCCCACTTATTAAAGATCAGCATGTTGAAACCCACAACACCCTCTGTGATTGGAAGAAAAACATCATTTTGATCGAGATCATTGACCACTCCACCATTAGGGCCGGTTAGACTTGGCGAAAACGCATTTGGAACACTAACCCTTCCGGTACTACTTACCATTACAGGTCTGTTTAGGAAAGCCGTATCAGCACATCCAAAATCCGTAAATGCTGTTAATGAGATCAAGTACGTTCCCTCTTCCAGGTATTGGTGTTCAGGCTGAAAATCGGTTGAAGTGGTTCTATCTCCAAAATCCCATAAATAGGAAGTAGCTCCAAAACTTCCATTGGAGGTAAAAAGCACATCATCCGGAAGGAAAAGTAAGTCGGGCTCTACATCGAATCGAGCTGAAGGTTGGGCTTCTACAACCACATAATTTTGTCTGACTAAAGAATCGAATAAGCCCAGTTCATTGGACGCTTTAAGTGATACGGTATAGCTACCTGGTCGATTATAGATGTATGAAGGATTTTCGGCAGTGGAACGGCCCTGGCCGTCTCCAAAATCCCATTCGTAAGTATCAGGGTCAGCAAAACGAGTTAAATTCTCAAATTGAACTTCTAATGGCGCACAACCTTCCAGTGGTGCACCAACAAAGTCTACCATAGGTACGATTGGGAAAATAATAACGGTTTGTGAGTCTAAGGAACTACAATGTTCACTGAAAGCCCTCATTCTAATGGTATAAGTACCAAAGGTTTCGTATTCATGAGAGGCAGGAAAAGCTTCATCCGTACCATTTTCATCTCCAAAAGTCCACGAGTATTGCCATGATCCGGCAAAGTTGGTCGTATTTTCAACAAAGACAGTTCTATCCGGTAGTACCTGTTGTAAAGGTGTTGCTTCAAATGAAGCGATGATATTAGGGTAAGCTACTATAGACAAGGTATCGCGGTCTATGCATCCACCAGAGTTAGCAGCAGTATAAATGATCTGATATTCTTTGGTTTCATCAGTCTCATTCTCAAATGTGAAAGACGGGGCAAAACCCGATGAAAAAATCTTTGGAGCACTTGCCGGATCAGTCAATTCCCTGATGATCCATTCATTTTGTACTGAACCTCTAGAGCTATTGCTGAACAATACATTAAAGGGGGCACAGCCTGAGTCAATGTCAGAAGATATTTGGGCGTCAACTCTAGGAAATAGAGTAATAGTCTCTGTATAGCTAGCGATGCACCCATCGGGTGTGGTTGTCGTAAGAGTTACCGGATAGACCAATGTGGCTGAAAATGATTCGTTAATGAACTGATGAACTATACTGTCTGAATTACTTGAAGTAAATGTTCCGTCTCCCCAATCCCATACATACTGAGTCCCGACAGGATTATTCGAAACATTTGTAAAATCAATGATATAGGGTTCACAGGAATTATTGGAAGCAGGTATGAAAAGTGACTCGGCCTCTGGAAAAACAGTGACCAACCTTGCCGAATCACTTATACAACCATTCACCGAAACTGTTTGAAGTGTTATCTCATAGGTCTTTGTCGTATTGGTGGTATTGGGAAACTCAAATGAACTGAACGAAGTATCTACATTATTCAATAGAATTGTATTCGTCGATAAATCTTGAATAGTCCAGTTTGTGGAAATAGAATTGATCGAGTTTTCAAGAAAACCGGTGTTCAAAGGAGCACAACCCTCTGTTTGAAAAATATCGAAACGCGCCAGTGAGGCGTCAAATACTTCAATGGTATCTGGAGGTGAGGAAGTACTTTGGCAGTTGAGTGGAGTAGTTGCTTCAAGAATGGTTAAAAACTGCCCTGAACCAGGGAATTCATACGTAAAAACGCCATTAATATCTCCTGAAGCAATGGCTTGCTCCTCAAAAGGGCCAGCACCTTCTCTTACTAAAAACCTGAACTCCGTTAGACTTAATTCTGCGGGTACTACTGTTGTATTCTCGAAAGTTGCTATGTAAGGAGGGCAATTTCCTGAAACACTCAATAAATCCAATTGTAAGTTCAGTATTGGTTCCTGATTTTCTATAGTCTGCGTCAAAGAGCTTATGGAGCTTGGGCAATTAAAGGAGTTGACTGTCCTAAGTTCAATAAGTAGATTATCATCAGGCTGGCTTTCCAATGGCCGATTGAATGTAACCGAAATCTCTGCATTATTCCCAAAAGCATTGATGGGCAGAGTGGAAAAGTTCCATTGATAATCACTTAGATTGGGATCATCTGCGTGAAGAGTGAAAGTGACTTGAGTGCAACTTTCAACCGTATCTATTATACTAAATCCTGAAGGTGGCACCGGAAATATATTGATAGCTTCTTCAAAGGGAGCGATACATAGATCACTCCTGAAAGGAGCCATTTCTATGTTGAATTGAAAGACGACAGTAGAATCATTTGTAAAGGCATAGCTTAACTCTCCAAGATCCGGATTACCGGATGCTTGTGTTTCTGTATATACCTGATTCCCAAATGAAGAAATCGTCCAAACTATGGAATCAGGGTTCAAGCTTTGCGTAAATGGATCTGCCGCAAAATTCACAGTTACTGGTGAACAATTCGGATTGCCAATACTATAATCAGAAATAAATCCGGATTCAGGAGCAGAGAGTACACGTACTTCTACAGTATCGCTTTCTGCTGCACATCCATTCGTAGCTACTGATCTTAGAAAAACCTGATAAATATGGTCTATTCCCACTGGCTTTTCATTCAGGAATACCCTTGAAAAGAATTGATCCGTGGGATTCTGAATACTATCGATTACAAAACCATTACCATCATCCAAATCAACATACCACTCATATCGATCTACGGTGACTCCTGAAGGTTGCAACCCGAGACTTATGTTTTCGAAGTCTACAGCTAAAGGTGGACAATCAGCGGCTATTGAATTGGGTATAAAATCAGCGATGGGAACGTTTTCAACAACCACATTTTTAGTTTCAACATGAAAACAACCGTTCGCTGTAGTCACCCTCAAACCAATGTCATAATTACCAGATAACGAGGGGCCGCCTGGATTGCCAAGGAATTCTTGAAATGTTCCCGGAGCAGACGAAAAAGATCGTTCTACATTAAAAACTACTCCATCAAAGCTAAAGTCCCACTCCCATAAAACAATAGAATCATTATTGATAACGGTTGGAATATTAGATAAATCTGTAAAATTAGTTTCCTCACCTTCACACGTGGTTGGGTCGAAGTCAAAATCAGCTATCGGATTGCTCAAAACAGCGACCTGGGCAGTATCTATGGTTGGACAGGCTGTAATTCCATCCTGGATGATCAAAATAGCATTGTAAATTCCAGCATTTACAAACTGGCGATCAAAAGGGCCAAGTTGCGTATTTGAAAAATTCCCGGCACCGCCAGGGTAACTCTCGATTAAAGCCTGGTTTTCGTCATAAAATTCCCACCTGAAGCTTGTGTTTACATTAATATCAGCTGGATTGGTATTGTCAAAAAATCTGACCTCAAAAGTTTGGGAGTTCACGAAGTTTTGACAGAACGTCGGTGCGGTCAAAACATTACCGATAGCATCTTCCATTCTGATGGATGCAATGGCCGTCGGCGAAATGCTTACAGTATCCAGAAAAATGGATTCACAAGAGCTTTGTGCATCTAAGTCTCTGACCAATAACTGAATCAATTTTCTTCCACCGGTTGCATACTGGAAAGTGGGTTGGGCCAGGTTGCTTGTTCCCAAAACAGGATCTGTCAAAAGCTCCCCATCGAAAAATGTCCATTCGTATTCGTCTACATTACCAACACTTTGATTATCAAAATAAACAACGTCACCAATACAGAAATCTTTGGCTAAAGGCCCTGTGAAGCTATTTTCTCGTGTAACGAAATCTGCATCGGGTGCGTCAATAATCACAATCTCTGTGGTTTCAAAAATTGCATCTTCATAGTTCGGATTCACAGGATCTCCGTTCCAGGGATTACAGGCATTCCAATTGAACATGCTCACTTCAAAGCGATTACCAATAACATTTAGAGGGCTTGCCGGTGCGTTCATAGGGAATGAAACCGCATTAGGAGCGTTTGCAGGAAATGGGACTGCATCTACCGGACCAAAATAAGCCCCTGTAACTGTGACCACCCCCGTTCCTCTGGTTTGTGGTGCCACTAGATTTCCAGTGCCATCCGTTAGCCCTACAACTCCTCCGTCCAAAAGAGTTAAATCTAAAATCGTGGCTGCCGGGTTATGGTTCGTTCCATAAACAAACTGCACGTGCCTCGCTAATTCATTTGGATTGTCAGGTTCTACATTTATGTTACAGTTAAACTCAGAGTTATCGGTAAATACGGCATTCGTGATAGGATTATTGAAACAAACATCATAAGGGTTGGGGTCAATGGCCAACATAGCATTAGCCATATCATCAGTACTCCAGAAGAATGCAGTTTGTGTTTCTTCCGAGGTAGGGCATTCGATTCCATTAATGAAAATCGAAGCCGTGGGCATAACAGCGCATTGGCCATTATTGTCATTGTAAACAAATGATCCTGTCGCTGTAAACACGGTATTTCCAACAGTTGGTATCAAGTCTCCATTACCGATATTGGCAAACGAAAAACTATTCAAAGGATCATTCCATTCGAACTGGATTTCAATATCAGCAGGGTTTTGTGCTACATTGAAAAAATAGGTAATCGTAAAATTGGTTACTGCAACCGGGGCACAATCCTGATCTGTGTTAAAATCCAGACTGATCTGCGGTCTAAGCGTATTACATTGGCCTGCCGCTTTTCCAGAAATACAAATGGCTAGAATTAATAATAAACCAAATGAAATCTGCTTCAGCAAACCGTATTTGGTATTTAAATCTATTGAACTCATGTGATATTTTATTTATATAATTATTCCAATAAAAATTGAACAATTCATATATTTTCTATATCAGCATGACACACATAAATAGAGCTCCCCCTCTACTTATTTTTAAATAAGTTATTATTAATCAAGGGGTTAGGGGAATATAGAAAAAGCTGTGTCGCCAAAGTCAGGCTACCCATAAAGTCTTATTGTTAAAAGGAGAATTAGGCGAGTATCGTACATTTTAGACTTGTTTTAAACCATGAGTATAGCTTTTACAGCGAATATAAAATGTGCGCGATTGCTTCAAGTTAAAACCAAAACTAACGTCATTCAAAAATGCCCTAAGCGGAAGATTTAGCCTGAAAATTTCTTTTAAGTTTAGTGGTGAATACGCTAACCCTTAGTCGGTAAATACTTCTAAATCGTATGGCATTGAACCTAAGATCAACATTACTAGACAAAGAATAATATTTGGCAGTATAACTTCTATCTAATAATTGAATGAGACATGTTAACCTATACTTCTCAAAGTCAACACCTTCTTAAAAAGTTAGATTAGTACTTAAACTCGTCTAAAAGAGAATTGGCAAAGCTCGGACAAGCTATCGGTTTCCTATTTGGCTTTGGCGCAGACTTGTATACGAATTGATAAACCAAAGAAAGTTCATGGGCTCCTCCGGCACTCGGCCCCAGGGAAGAAACCGTAAAATCGTAACTATAACCTACTTCCAGTTTTTGAAATCTAATCCCTGCAAGAAAAGAAATAGCATCTTCACTCCTATTGTTAAGGATACCATCAAAAATAGGTACCCCTCTATACCATACTCCAAGTTGAATAGGGTTGTACTCGAAGTTTACACCGAGATCCAGCTGATCAAAAGCTCCCTGCGATCTATATAAAAAGGATGGAGCAAGTCGCGGCACACGAGCTCTTCTGAATGTTCCGTTGTAAAGTGAAAATTTGTATCCTCCATGGATATGTAGCTTTTGATCTATCCTATCCACATTAATATCGGTAAAAGCTACGTTAGGCTCATTAAAATGAAATATAGAAGCCCCTAGCCAAAAACTCTTATTGTAAAGTAAAATACCAGAAGAGAAATCAAAGAATCCACGGCTACCACTTACGTTTACATTTGGAAGACCCGGATTTACCTCACTACCGGTTCCATTAAAAGAACCCAAATTTCCCAGGTTCTGAACTCCGTAACCAAAACCTATCCCCGGTCTCAAGACCCAACTGTCATTAATGGTAATAGCATAACTGTAGACCAAATTAACCGTTGTTTGCCTCCAACCAAGAGAACCTGCAGCGTCATGATATAAATAGGCTCCGAAACCACTATTCAGTTGATAGTAATTGAAATCGTAAGATAAGACAGTAGTTGTCCAGGCATTAGGGAGATTCGGCCATTGCAATCGGGAAATCAAAGAAACCCTTTGCTGAGGAGAAGTCCCTGCATACGCAGGATTCAAAAAAAGAGGGGATTGATTAAACTGAGTAAATAAAGCGTCCTGCCCGAGAGAAATCGAACACGTCAGTAATTGAAAAATGAGTGTTAAATAAAAAAATACCCTCATGACTATAAACCTAAGATACTCATTTCTACCATATCAACGTAACGTCTCCGAGTTTCGTAAAGGCCTCACCATTAACGAAAATCACACTAATCCTATATAAATAGACCCCTTGTTCAGCCCTTTGCCCTCTTATGAAACCATCCCATCCAAGGGTTTGATCATTCGATATGAATATTCGTTCACCCCACTTGTTAAATATTTCCATCTGGAACTGAACGGCTCCGGTAAACCTTGGTAAAAACACAAAGTTATTTTCAAGTTCGCCAGCCGCATCGCCTGCATTCGCACCACCTGCAACCCTTCCTCCATTTGGCCCGGAAGGATCAGGAGTAAATGCATTTGGAATCTCAATGGAGCCTCCACTCCTTACAAGAACAGCATCTGTAATCGTTAGGTCATCTGTACAACTGAAATCTTCAGTAACCACATTACTCACAAGTAAACTCACATCAAATAAACCAGGATTAGAATATTGATGCGTTGTATTTTCCTCGTTAGCCGTATTACCATCACCAAAATCCCAGGTAAAATCAGTTCCTCCAATACTTTGATTGTTAAAGCGCACTATTTCAGATATCTGTTCACCAGGATTATCCGGATCAGCTTCCAAGAGTGCTACAATTGGAGCATAGACAAAGGAGGCTGTTGGAGTCAATGCGACTGTGATTAGTGCATTGGCAATATCACTTCTACCCGCTGAGTTGGTCACTGTTAAAGTAACTAAGAACTGCCCTGGCTCCTGATAGGTATAGGAAGGATTTCGAAGAAAAGAGGTTCCCACACCGTCACCGAAATTCCAGGCGAATTCAGATTGATCATCAACACCCATTGTTAAACCATCTGTAACAAAATTAAAGATCGTTTGACCTGAGCATCCAAGTGTATCGCTTGAAAAGGCCGCAATAGGCGTAGATGGATCTACTATGACTTGAATTGTTTGTTCATCAAAACAAATTGCATTCTCTACTCTAAGTGTAATATCATAAGTGCCAAAAGTTTCATATGTATGGGATGTTATGTTCGGATCATTCGATGTAGTTCCATCTCCAAAATCCCAAAAGTGTGCGAAGCTGTTGCGATCTCTCGTATTGTTCTGAATATTGAAAGTGAGATCAGGGAAAGTTTGTCTTAAAGGATCAACCGTAAAATCAACAACAATTTCAGGAAATACAGTAACAGGTATAATCTGTTGCTCACTACAATTACTTAAGGCATCCCTGGCTTGATAGACAATTTCGAAAAATAAGGTATCAGCAGATTGATTTTCGAGCGTTATATCTGCAAATGCTGTAGTTGCGAATGGTGCCGGAATATTCGTATCTCCAGCATCACGTATTGACCAGGATTCTTCGGTTTGACCTCTAGTCAAGCTCTCCAGAATAATCGTTTCTCCTCCACAAATCTCGGTGGAAGCAGGAGTTACTTCAACGATTATATCATTGAAGACGGTAATAACCGTATCAGCAGTAACTGAACAAAACGCCGGACTTACTAACTCTGGTTGAGTTACAGTCAGAGTCACCATAAATGAAGCATCTACGAAAGCAGAGAGATTTTCAAATGGATGAGTGATCAACTGGTTCGAATTGGTACTTGTAGCCCTGAATGTCTCCGTTTGCCCATCGCCCCAGTCGAAGGTATAGGTGACATCCTGTCGTTGGTCAAACTCAAACTGAGCAGTAAAAGGGTCACAGCTTTCATTCGGCGTTAGCATGTTCAAATCAGCAAATAAATCCACTACTGTAATGGTTGCTTGCTCTCCTGTTACAGGAACTGAACAGTTGTTAAAATCGGTTACTGAAAGTAGCTCATAAGTGGTTGTTGAGCTTGGCGTAACGCCAAGCAAAGCAGGCGAAATAGCTCCGTTTACTGTAAAGTTTGAGGTACCATCAGTATAAACAAATTCGAACGGAGGTGTTCCGGTAAATTGAAAATTCAAAAAGGTAGTAGTCCCGATACATATCTGTTCGTCCATGGCTATAGTACCCGAAACTTCCGGGCTAACAATAACCACAAAGCTGTTTGCAAAACCAGCACATTGGGTATCTCCGGGACCTGTTGGAGTAGCGCTGTAAACAATAGTTCTTGATGTCGTTGATGTATTGGTAAATACAGTGTTGATCACATCACCATTGACTCCGGTTCCCGTATCCACATTTGTAGATCCTTCAATAGCAACCCAATCGAAATTAGTGTTTGCCACCCTACCTTCAAGTTCTATTCCAACCGGATCTCCCGAGCATCTCCTGATCACCTGCGTTCCAACGGTATCTACACCATCTATAAAAATCACATCCGGAACCGGATCTACGGTAACTGTTACGGTTACCGGTGGACCAGTACAATTATTTGTTTGTGTAGATATTATTTGAGGTGTTATGGTATACTCTACGGTCTCAGGTGAAGTTCCGGTATTGGTTAAACTCTGGAATATGAATGGAACAGGTATTGGGGTTGCTTGATCTGTAGCTCCTACCACATTAGGCCCGGAGGTTGAAGTCCAGGTATAAAATGTGGTTGTACTGGCATCTGTAGTACTTGTCAACTCAATAGTTATAAAACTCGAGCTGCATATCCTGCCATCATTAATCATCCCATCGCTATCTACGGTAGCGGTGGTTAAAACCGGAATAGGATCAACATTAACCGTTACAAAAGAAGGCAGCCCATCACATGTACTCCCTAATATTCGAGGTCTGAATTCATATATAATGGTCTGCCTGGAATTTATACCGGCATTTAACGATAAAACGTCTGTCAAGTCTGTATTGGCATTGAAAGAAGTACCTAACGGAGATATTCCTGTTATATTTCCCACATCTCCTGTAACTCCGTCAATAATGTATTCAATATTATCAACTCCACCAGTTGTAGTTGTAGGAAGTGGTGGCGCTAACAACAAGTTCACTGCATCACCGGAACAAATAGTAGCCAGATTAGCAGCTAATTGAGGCCTTGGCTCAACGGTTACTACGATCACATAAGGCACCCCTGGGCACCCAGTTCCTCCCGCAGCACCCGAGGCCTGTGGTGTTACTGTAAATGTTACTGTTTGAACCGTATTAGAATTATTCACTAAAGTCTCTGCTATAATATGACTTTCCGGAAGATTGCTTTGGAATGGTATAAATCCGGCAACTAAAGGTGAAGAAGGAACCGCTAAGATATTATAGGAAATATTATTTGTCTGATCTCCTGATGAAGTCACCGTTGGAGAACTTAAAGGTATGTTTGTGGTATTTGTTCCTCCTCCCAGCGGATCGCTCCCACAAACGGTTTGCGCCGTAATCACGGAAGGATCTACGATAGGAACTGGTTCAACGGTTAATTCGATGATTTCCAATGGTCCGTCACAGCCTGCAGCGCTATTTGGCCGGACAAAATATTGTACTGTCTGAAAAGTATTAGAGTTATTAGTATAAGAATCGTTTTGTATAGCATTAACATCAGCTGTTGGTGATGATGTTATAAAATCGAAATTGCCAGCTGCGGGTGTGAGTGCTGCCGGAACTATTATATTATCTACGAAATACTCTACCGCAGGCTCGCTTGTACCAGTAGTTATAAACGTAATTCCTGATACATCATCAGAACAAACTGTATTATCGAGATTATCAGCTAATTCAGGAGCCTGGTTAATATCAATTATGATGTCGATCTCATCTCCTCTACAAGAATTAGGTCCTGCAATCGGAATTAAGGTATAAGTAACGGAAACTGTAGAACTAGTTGTATTTAGAAAGCGATCATTTAAAAGACTATCAAGTCCAATAACCTCACCAGCGAAGTTATTACCCGGGAAGGGTTGAATCTGAGGGAATGGAAAATCGATATCTACGATTAAAACACTATCAATTATGATAGAATTTCCCGGATCCTCTCCTAGCATTAAATTTAAAGGTTCACCACTACATACCGGAACGGGAGATATCGTTGGGTCTATAGAAGGCTGAGGCTCTATGGTAAGTACAATAGTTTCGGCATTACCCTCACACATTTGAGCACTTATAGGCACAACCGTATATTCTACAGTAAGGTCTGTTAATTCAAGGTTTCTGAAAGATTCTCCTAAGACAAGATTTCTTATCGTGGCAGATGTACCCGTTAAAGGAAGCGTGGCTGGATTAATGTTTGTTCCCCCGGGAACCAAGCCTGCATCAACATTAATACTTTCTAATCTAAATTCGTTTGCATTTGCTGATGTTCCATTTGTATTCAAGGATATTCCGGAAGTTTCCCCACTACAAACTGTGTTATCCAAATTAGGATCAATAACTGGCTCTGGCAATATAGTCACTACAATGGTCTCCGTAACGCCTACGCAGTTCGTCGGGGCCGGACCTCTTGGTGTTACATTATACGTAGCTGTTATTGGCGCACTAGAGGTATTAATGATTGCATCCGTAATATGTAGAGTTCCTGCTGGGTCAGCGACTACGTCAACACCTGCAGTGCCTTGGGAAGAACCATCAGATAGCGTCGGTGCAGGCCAGTTGAATACAGTCCCCGCTGGTGAATTTGGCGGTGTTAAAAGTATCTCGTAATTGATAGGTTCTCCACTACACACCACTGCTGTTTGCCCGCCTTGCACAATTGGAACGAATTGAACATTTACCGTTACCTCAACAGGAACACCATCCGGACAGTTATTCAATAATGGAGTGACTCTGAAGGTAACTAGAATATCATCCCCCGATGGGTTTTGATTAATTAGCGTACCATTGAAATTTATGAGCGGAAATGGCTCATCCATTCTGCCAATGGAGGCAGTACCCGATAAACCTGGGTTGTCCGGTATAACTTCTAAATTGAAGCTTAAATCGTTTACATCTTCCGGGACGGTATTTGTGGTAACATCAATACTTACAGTTTCCCCTCCACAAATATCCGGAGGAGAATTTAAGGTTATAATAGCTGATGGAGTCGGTTCAACAATTACAGTTACTTCTTCAAATGGACCACTAGGACATCCATTCAACTGAGGTATTCCTCTGAAGGTAACCGTAATGAAATCATCCGACGCATTTGTCAGATCAGCAATTAGGTCAAATGGAAATGTAAGGCCGGTTTGATCAATTGAAGCAGCACCACCCAAATTCGCATCATCAGTACTGGAAACGTCAATATCAAAAGTTAAGTCGGTAGGGACACTAGGTATAGAAGGCGAGGTAAAACGAATGTTAACATCATCTCCATTACAGATCAATTCTGGATTATTTCTAACGATATCTATTTGTGGAACAGGTTCCACAATCACCTGCACAGTCTCTGTAATACCATCGGGACAGCCAGAAAGGGTTGGAGTAAACTCATAGGTAATGGTAATATCCTCATCACTGAGGTTGTTAACGATTCCATTAACAAACGTATTAGTCCCAGTAGGTAGAGCTAATCCGGATACATTAACGATACCGGCTCCAGACAATTGAGCAAAGTTTGGAGAGGTGGTCACTACGTTTAATGATAAATTACCCGGATTAGAAGGTATTATATCA
Organism: Bacteroidota bacterium; assembly: GCA_039030555.1. Lineage (GTDB taxonomy): Bacteria > Bacteroidota > Bacteroidia > Cytophagales > Cyclobacteriaceae > JBCCDY01. Next base: position 274,877 of record JBCCDY010000002.1, on the reverse strand, counting down.
TTATCTATATCAATCTGAACCAGATCACCACTACAGATCGTCATAGGGCTAACGAGATTAGCGACGATTTCAGGCGTTGGTTCAACCGTGATTACAAAAGTAGAGATAAGTCCGTCCGGACAAACATTTCCAACAGAAGATGTTAGCTGCGGGGTAAATTCATACGTAACCTGAATATCTTCATCACTATTATTAATTAAATCACCAAAGAAATTGGCTGTACCTGAAGTAAATGTTTGATTTGTTAGTGACGCAGAAGCTGTTCCAGCCGTGTTCGCGGGATCTGAACTGCTTACGTTTACACTCCATCTTAAATTTCCCGGATTATTAGGAACCGTCGGTGAATTTATCGTAAAATCAACACTCCCATTATTACAAATGGTAGCTAATCCGTTTTGAATCACATTGATTTCTGGTGTTGGCTCTACAATAACCGTTTCAACATCAGGCGTTCCACTTGGACATCCATTCAACATCGGTGTAATGGTAAAGGTCACCTCAATATCCTGGTCACTTGAGTTCGTAAGTATATCTGTGATAGCACCATCAAAAATTTGATTATTCAAAGCTTGAAAAGCACCTCCTCCTGTCGCTGCTAAGTTATCACTCGTGACAGAGATTGAGTACCTTAAATTGGAAGCATCATCGGTAGTATTAACCTCACTTTCAATTTGAATATCAACATTATCACCATTACAGATTACCGGTGAGTTATTTATCAAATTAGATTCAGGGGTAGGCTCTACTTGTACAACGGTTATCTGAGGAGTACCATTAGCACATCCAGGACTCAATATTGGAGTAACAGTGAAAGTAACATCGATAAAGTCGTTACTTGAGTTTTCCAATGTCCCGGTAATCGTTCCATCCAAAATTTGATTATTCAGATTAGTAAATGCTGAACCTGTGGTTGAAACAGGATCACTGCTGGTTACTGAAACGTTGTAACGAAGGTTTGAGGCATCATCAGTAGTATTGACCAAGCTGCTAACATCAATATCGACCATACCACCATTGCAAATAACAGGGGCATTATTAGTCAACGAAACCTCAGGGGTTGGTTCAACCTGTATTACAGTAACCTCAGCAGGGCCATCAGGGCATCCATTAATTAAGCGAGGTGTTATGGTAAAAGTAACATCAATAACATCATTACTGGAATTGGTAAGATCTCCCGTGATGAATCCATTAAAAATCTGATCAGTAAGCGGAGTAAAGGCAGAACCTCCTATGTCAGCAGGGTTACTGCTGGAAACAGCAACATCATAACGAAGGTTGGTGACATCATCAGTAGTTGTTACTAAGCTTTGAACCTCTATATTGATTCCATCTCCATTACACACAATTGGTGTGTTATTGATCAAAGTCGCTCTAGGAATAGGTTCAACCTGAATGGTTTCGCTTACAACGGGCCCTGTGGGGCATCCGCTGAGTATTGGTGTAACATCAAAAGTTACGTCAACCACGCTATTACTGGAATTTGTTAGAGTACCCGTTATCACTCCATCAAAAATCTGATTAGATAAAGGAATGAATGCCGTTCCAGCCGTTGCTCCGGGATCTGTACTACTTACTGCTACGCTATACCTTAAATTTGCTGCATTGTTAGTGGAGTTCACAAGGCTTTGAACGTCAATGTTAGCTACTCCTCCATTACATACGATTGGAGTATTGTTCACTAAATTGGCCTGAGGCGTTGGTTCTACCCTTACTGTTTCTGAAACGATTGGCCCATCAAGACATCCGTTTTCAAGAGTTGGCGTAATCTCAAAAGTCACCTCTATAAAGTCAGCACTTGAGTTCGTTAGTGTTCCGTTGATCAATCCATCAAATGGCTGATCTGTCAAATTAATAAATGCAGTACCACCAGTAGCTCCTGGATCTATACTTGTAACAGCAATATCATAGCGAAGATTTGTAGCATCATTTGTAGTGTTTACAATACTTTCAATATCAATATCTACATTGCCTTCATTACAAATTATAGGATCATTGTTTGTTAATAATGCTTGTGGAGTAGGCTCAACTCGTACTATAGTAGACTGGGGCACGCCATCAGGACATGTGTTTAGTAAAGGCGTTACTGTAAAAGTAACCTCGATAAAGTCCCCGCTGGAATTGGTTAAAGTTCCATTGATAACTCCATTAAACATTTGATCTGAAAGGTCGGCAAATGCAGTTCCCCCTGTAGCGGCAATATCTGAACTGGTAACTACCAAGTCATATCTTAACTTGGTAGCATTGTCGGAAGATATTGTAGGTGAGTTAATCTCTATATCGATATTTCCACCATCACAAACAACCAAATCGTTATTTACGAGCATTACACTTGGATTAGGCTCAATTTGAAAGCTAACATCGAAAGCATCACCTTCACAGATCGAACCCGTATTCGTTGTGGGTATTATTGTATACGTTACAGTTACTACCGTATCAGCCGTATTGGTATATAAGTCAGTGATTGGATCCGTTGAAGATATCGCTCTATTTGGTGCTGGAGGAACATTGGCTGGATCCGTACTATTAACCGTATAAACAAAAGTACTTGGTAAGCCATTCCCCAACGCATCAATATTCTGGGTTTGAATATCATAGTTTAGCGCTATTCCACTGCAATTCAATATATTAAAGTCATCCATGCCAACAGGCTCAGGGGCTACAGGAACCTCTAGGAACAATGTATCACCAACGCACCCATCAAAGCTAGAAGGAGAAATTTCGTAAAATATACTTTCCTGAACGCTACTTAGATTAGTCCATGCATCATTAAGTATAGCCGTTTGACTCTGCCCAGGTCCTAATGTAACTGTGGGTCCTGGCAAACCAGCAGGGTTAGAAACGCTTATAATATTGAACGAAGCTGCAGGTTCTGAGCCTGAAACAACATCAAGAACGTGGTTAAGAGGTTCATCACTACAAACGGGAAGTAAAGTCGTATTATTAAACTGTGGTTCCGGTAAAATTTGTACCGTGACCGTAAATGGATTTCCCTCACACCCATTTGCAATAGATGTAGGTGTTACCTCATACAATACTTGAATGAATGCAAGATTGGTAACATTAGTAATCTGATCATCAATCACTGAAGTAGTTTGCGTAGTAAGGCTTTCTCCTGTTACGTTAGGGTTGTCCGTAGCTATCCACTCGAAAGTAGAAGCAATGGTATTTATACCAGATGCATTTAATACAGTTTGTAAATCAATACTTAGTTGGTCGTCACTACATATAGGCGGTGAAAAAGTAGTATTGGAAGCCCTTGGTTCAGGAAAGACAGTAACAGAAACCGTGAAAGGGTCACCCTGACAGTTCAAAGAATTATCCGCAGGGATTACGGTATAATTTACTGTAATGTCAGAATTCGTAATATTGGTTAACGTATTATCAATAACGGAAGTGGTCTGATTAGTCAAACTTTCACCACTAACAGACGGTTCTGAAGCAGCAGACCAAATGAAATTAGATACTAACCCATTATTTAAGTTGACTATTCCCTGTAGATCGATATTAAGCATTTCCCCACTACAGATTGAAAGCAAAGAATCTTGCCCAACAGGTTGAGGATCAATGAATACTTCCAAAGGTAAAATTGCACCTTCACACCCTAAAGCACTTATAGGCTGTATTTCATAGATAACACTTCTTTGTCCATTCGTTCTGTTAGTCCATTGATCTGTTTCTATTTCAGTATCGCTAACCCCTGTTTGTGGTGCTGAAGTATTACCAATGATAGTCTCATCTGTTAAATCTACATTAGGAATTACGCTAATGATGTTAAATTGTGCCGCATTCACAGAGCTTCCTAGCACATCGAGTGTTACATTGATATCATCTCCACTACAGACGGAAGGAAACGGGCCTTGATCAAGCACGGGCTCTGGCTGAATTAAGATCTGGATAGTTTCAAGGCTCCCAACGCAATTATCCGCAGAAACAGGAACTACATCATATTCCACAAAAACCGAAGCATTAGTGGTATTTATCCAAATCTCATTTTCAATCGCATTAGGTAATTGACCAGTTAGTGGTAATGAAGCTACATTGATATTACCAGCATCTGCTACCAATCCATTACCCCTAATATCTATGATGCTAAAGCTCGCTGAAGGAGCGGAAGCCGCAGTGGAAGCGAGGGTGACATTAATGGGATCTTGGCTACATACAGGGGCAATAGATGTAATATCAAGTACAGGTTCCGGAAGTATATCTACTACAATATCTACTGTATCTCCAGCACATCTTCCAATGGCCGTAACTGGTGACAATGGAATTACCCTATAAATAACTTGAACAGTGGCATTAGTCTCATTTGTCCAGGCATCAAACGATATGGTGTTAAAATCTTGTCCTCCTCCAATGTTGGGCGCTCCAGCAGATGGAGTAAGACCATTTGTAATGATTTCAGCAAAAATATACTCATTTGGATCTGCGATAATACTTCCAGTACCCGCAGTTGTGAGAATTACGTTCGACAGAGGCTCGTCCGAGCAATAGATTCTATCAGCAGCTGCTATTGGAGCTATTACTGGTTCGGGATTAATAACAATATTAATCGGTAATGATGGGGTTCCTACGCAGTTATTTGTACTAATAGGCTCAACCCTATACTCAACAGTTAATTGCGCATTCGTTAAATTGGTATAGGAGTCTGTCATTAAGGTATCTCCATTAGGCGTATCAAATGGAAAACCTGTAACATTTCCAGGATTGGCAATCAAGCCCGCTGGAACCGTAACCCCTAAAATTCTCCATGCGCTTGCTGGTGGACTACTAGGTGCTACTGCCAATTGAAGACCTATTTCTTCGTCACTACAAACCTCATCGTCCAATAAGGCATTCAAAATAGGTTCTGGTTGAACAGTGAACGTCACGTTCTGCGGAGCACCAAAACACCCTGTTGCACTAACAAAAGGTACTACTGTATAAATTACTTCCTGCTCTCCGGAGGTCAGGTTTGTGAAAGAATCTCCGGAAATAAAAAGATCATTTACGTTGGTGATTGGAAAGGTACTGCTTTGTAAAACCGCATTTCCAGGGTTCTCTACCAATCCAGGTTCTACATTAATGGCCGTTATATTAAAACGATCAGCAACAACCGGACTTGCAGGGGATGAACTTAGTATAAGCCCTGAAGCTACATCACTACATTCTGTCGCATTGAGGTTCGGGTCCAATATGGGATTCGGGTTGACTACGACGGTCAAGGTATCCGGATCACCCTGACAAGTAAGATTCAGGACATTTTGTGGCGTTACGATCAAATCTCCACCTACGCTACCAAAATTTATATCGATTTGACTCTGACCTATACCTGAAAGATTATCTATGCTAGCACCAGGAATATTAGAAACATCCCAGGTATATTGTGTTCCAGAGACGGGGGAAACAAAAAATCTCACACTAATATCACCAGCACAGATAAAACCAGCTGGTGGCATAATTGTAGCAGTCGGGGGAATCGCTGTAACCTGTACAATAAGAGTATCTTGATTTCCTACACAACCTTCGGGGCTTATCCTGGTCACAAAAATGGTATCCGTAACTGCTACTGGAAATGACAAAATTGCATTTTCTGAATTTATATCACCACCGCTTTCAACAACGAAGTCTGCTGGTATATCCCATATAAAAGTAGTCCCCATAGGAAAAGGACCGGGCAAGGCGTAAGCTTCTAATGTATTTCCTACACATTGAATATCTGGCCCATTTAAAGCAACATCTGGAGGAATGGGATTAATGGTAATATCAACCTGCGCTAAATCATTAAAACAAGTCGTGAGGTCATTAATTACTCGTGGAAAGAAGATTAGACCATCTGTTGCAGAGGCGTTCGTAGCATCAGGAACTAGTGTTGTTCTACCAAGATCAGTGTACCATTCTACTGTACGGTCTGCCTGGTTATCCGAAACCGCAGCATCATTTAACGTAAGGTCAATTCCTGTTGCAATACCTCCACCTTGAATATCTTCGCAAAATTCAATGCTTTGACTTATAGCAACTGGTTGAGGATTTACCGTAAAACTTATCCTGGAAGTATCTGAGCAATTGGGTGTTACATCAAGACTAGTTACCCGTGTAAAAATAACTGCCCCATCAGATACTGTTTCAGTGGTAAGGTTTAAAATCTCGTCGCCTGGCCCACGAGCTGGATCATCAAAATACTGGACAACTCTATCGGCCGCAGCAGCCGCTCCAATAATTGCCGAACCTATCGCAGTTGAATCAGCAGCTGTTATCAAATGTTGTCCCCCGCCAAAACTATCCTCGCAAAATACAGACATCGGGTCAATGACTTCAGGCAATGGATTTCTAATAATAGTAACATTATCAGTCTGTGCAGGACATACACCAAATTCACTCGTTACATTCCAGGTAAGTGTTTGAGTTGTACCATCAGGTACTCCAAATAGTGTAGCTGTTGGGTCGTTAGGATCAGAAAAAGATAATGTTGAGCTATTGTCTCTAACTAGGATATTATCAAAAAGGATTTCTTCTGCATTCGCATTTACATCGCCTCTAATTATGATCTGTAAAGAAGCTCCGGCCACATTGATTACTTCACTAATATTAATTGGAGTATTAAAATCTGTAGCTGTAAGTACTGGTATTATTGGAGACTCAGGTCCTGCATCAACGGAGAAATTAACTTGTAAAAAGTCGGCTGCCTCAAGTGGAAGGCCATTCGCATTAACTGACATTTGAAAAAGAATATCAGTGACCCCTGTGATATCTATAGGACTTGAAAACCATATACCTTCTCCATCAACATCTCTTATGCTAAACGCCTCATTGAAAACTTCGAATCGATCATTGGGATCTGAAATATCAACATCCGGATCACTTACATCAACAGTCCAGCCATAAAAATCATTATCCTGCATACTACCGTTGGGCAAAGTACCCGCAGGACTATTACTGAAATTTTCTTGGTATAAAATTCCATTTACAGACCAAGCACCTCTTCCACCATTGTCAACAGGTGAAGCCCCTAAAACAAAGTCAGGATCGCAAGAAACCGGAACTGTGCCCGCGTTAACAATAGTAGGTTCACGATCTTCAATAAACTCAATTGGTATTCGAATATTGCTCACACAACCTGTTATAGTATTTCTTGCTTCAGCAAAAAATACTCCCGTAGATGGTGGGTTTAGGCTTAGTGTCCCTATTCCTCCAGGAACTGTTACCACTCCCGTAGCAGTAGGATACCAATCTACCGTTACATTCGGTTCTGATATTGTAACATCCAAGGTAGTCGTTCCAAGGTCGGGGGTACATGCTATTACTGGGGTAAGTACAGCAGCTGGTTCTGTTGGGACAGGATTTACAATGATATCTTGTGATAAATTAACGTCCGTAGCACATCCGGAAGCATCTACGATTTGAACGAGTTCCACAGGGAAAGTGCCTGGGGCGCCCCCCAAATCGGCTATATAGTCTAAAGTAAGTGTTATAAATCCAGCTCCATTGGAGATCCCGGTCCTAAATTGTGGAGCGCCTCCGTCAATAATAATTTGCAGATCAAAAGCATCTCCTCCCGAAGCTCCTGTAATTTCGATGGACAGAGCTGGAGGTGTAATTCCACTCCCATCATCACAAACGGGGGCAGCAACTGTATAACCTGCAAAATTTGGAGGGGTTCCACCTAGAGTTACTGTATTCGGCCCTCCCAGATTGATTCCTGAACAGCCATTATCATCGATAAGTGAGGTTAGTTCATAATTACCTAAGCCTACCTGACCGCTTAATGTAAATGTTAAATCCGGGTGGTTATTTATAACAACATCAGGGAAAGGATTGGGTCGATCTATAATGAAATCGAATGGAGGATTCCCTGTAAAAGTCCAGATAATATCAGGAGCAGGAACCGCACCACCCGCACAAACAGCGCCACCTCCTGCGACCGTAGCCGTAGGTCTCGGGTTTACAGGGACACTAATCGTTAAGTTTTCATCACATTGGTTTCCATTGAAATCTGGAATATTATAACGTGATGCTACTTCAAAATCAAGATTTCCAGTAGTACCCTCATCTATGTTAACCGTTATAGACTGGCCTATCAAAGGTGATGCTGCTGTTACACCTGCAGGTAAAGTCCACTGAAAATCAAAATCTCCTCCAAAAGGATTAGTACCAGGAGTTTCATTTATACTTACGATAACCCCATTATCTCCTTCACACAACTCGACCCCTGGAGTAGGTAAGTTTCGGGTTGGGGTTGGCAGATCATTCCTTACTGTGTTAGTCACAGCAACAGGTTCGCTTTCGCAATTACCAGTCCCTCCTATTGTATAGGTAACAAATAAGGTATAGTCTCCTGGAACCGTATTATCTACACCTCCTCCGGGAAACGATCCGGATGGAAAAAAACGATTATTCATCCCATTGGGATTCATTAGTTGATTTCCACCAGCCAAAGGATCCCCATCGTACCAAAGAATTTCAGTACTACCAGCAACGCTGGCATTAGTTACTCTGAAGTTAGGTACATTATCTCCAAAACATATTTCTAAGTCTACCGGAACTGCAGGGGGTGGAGCATCAATTATCAAGATAATTGCTGTCTCTTCTATAGGAGGATTATCCCCATTTACAATATCAACGGGGGGCAACCCGTCAAAAATATTATTATCGTAAGGGTTACAGGTGTTCCAGTACCTTAAAGTAATTTCAAACTGATCACCAGCTACAGGATCATTGGGCCCAAAACCTCCATTGGCAGTCATCTGCAATGTCTGCCTTCTTCTTGGATCCCCTGGCACAACTGCCGGATCCAGTTGCAAAACACCTCTTGTATCTTCATAGTCGGCAAATCCTGGAATTGTGTTCCCAGCCGCATTGGTAACAGGAACCCCGTCTACACTCAAGCTTGGTATCAAATTTCCTCCTCCAGTATTATAAACAAACTGAGTCCATCTGATAAAATCATTTGATAATGCACTCGGATCCGCAGTTGGATTACAGTTATAATCTGTTAAATCCTCAAAGAAAACAGCTATATCATCTCCCTCACATATTTCGAATATCGCTACTGTAGCGGCATCTCCATCAATATTTGTAGATGCCGGTTGATCCACTTCTATTCTAACATCTCCACCATTCTCATTATCAGTATTGAAACTTGAAGCTACCTGTATCTGTTCGGCAAGTCCCGTACATAAGAACCCGTTAAAAGTAGCATCAAAGTCTACTATATAAGAGCAGTCATCATTAAGGGGGAATGTATGGGTAAAAGTTGGAGGTGCGAAAGTATTTGTAATGCCATCAGCAACAAAGTTAAACACATCATTTGCCGACCCATCTCCGTAATCTATGGTAAATTGTATGTTAGTCCCTGCAGGAACCGAGCCTGGACTAAAACTGACATTATAATCAAACTCATATTCAGCAGGAGCGCAAAATCTGATCGCGTTAATACCGCTATTACCACCTGTAACTGTTGGGCATTGCGCCTTCACGTTCAGAATACCAAAAAAGATAAGTATTAGTAGAAACGTTGGAAAACGATAATAACACAAAAAGAATCTTTTCATATTGACTTAGGAGACACGAAAAAAAATTGTCGTCCCCAATACTGTTTGCCAAAAATAAATAAAAGTCCGGGCTGACAAACATTATTAGTTAAAATCTCTACCTTTACATCCCGTAGATACTTCAATCATTTCTTAATCTATGGGTTCAGTAAAACATATATTCGTAACTGGTGGCGTAACCTCCTCTCTTGGAAAAGGGATTATTTCAGCTTCTTTAGGAAAACTACTACAAGCAAGGGGCTATTCGGTTACCATTCAAAAATTTGATCCTTACATTAATATTGATCCCGGAACGCTAAATCCATACGAGCATGGAGAATGCTATGTAACAGAAGATGGAGCTGAAACCGATCTTGATCTCGGCCACTATGAACGCTTTTTAAACATCAAAACGTCGCAGGCCAACAATGTGACTACCGGAAGGATCTATCATTCCGTGATTACCAAAGAGCGACAAGGAGAGTTTTTAGGGAAAACAGTACAAGTAGTTCCACACATTACCGATGAGATTAAAAAAAATGTTTTTTACCTGGGGGAGACCGGTAAATATGATTTTGTAATCACCGAAATTGGAGGGTGCGTGGGTGATATTGAATCCTTACCCTTTGTGGAAGCTGTTAGGCAAGCCAAGTGGGACCTAAGCCCTAACGACTTTCTTAGTATTCACTTAACGCTTATTCCATATTTAAGTGCGGCTAAAGAATTAAAAACCAAGCCAACCCAACACTCTGTAAAGCAATTAGCCGAAGCTGGTGTTCAACCAGACATATTGGTTTGTAGGGCGGAACATAAGATTCCAACAGAAATTAGGAAAAAACTGGCACTCTTTTGTAATGTTCATATTAACTCGGTTATAGAAGCGATTGATGCAGAAACCATCTATGATGTTCCTCTTCTTATGAAGAAAGAGCGACTTGATGAGCGCGTTTTAAGCAAATTAAAACTTCCACATAAAACAGAACCTGACTTGGAACAATGGAAGGATTTTCTAGGAAGGGTCAAAACTCCTTCTGATGAAGTAAAAATAGCTCTTGTTGGAAAGTATGTAGAGCTTCCCGACGCATACAAATCTATCATCGAAGCCTTTATTCATGCCGGAGCAGAAAACGACTGTAAAGTCGAACTTAAATGGATATCTTCGGAGGATATTCAAGACGAGTCTTTAGAAAAGCAGTTTGAAGATGTTCATGGAGTATTGGTAGCACCAGGGTTTGGTGAAAGAGGAATCGAAGGAAAAATAGCATCTATTAAGTATGTTAGAGAACATAAAATACCCTTTTTCGGTATTTGTCTTGGTATGCAGTGTGCCGTGATTGAGTTCGGGAAAAACGTATTAAAGCTCAAGAATGCCAATTCAACGGAGTTTAATAGTAAAACTAAAGATCCCGTGATCAGTCTCATGGAGGACCAGAAAAACATCACCACAATGGGAGGAACGATGAGATTGGGGGCTTATGAGTGCGATCTTAAAAAGGGAAGTAAAGCAAACTACGCTTATGGGAAAGCTAAAATCAAAGAACGTCATCGCCATAGATACGAATTCAATAATAAGTATTTAGCAAAGTACGAGGATGCAGGAATGGATGCAACGGGAGTAAACCCTGAAACAAATCTTGTTGAAGTGATCGAATTAAAGGATCATCCTTGGTTTGTGGGTTGCCAATACCACCCTGAGCTAAGAAGTACAGTAGCGAATCCTCACCCTCTATTTACAAAGTTTGTGAAAGCATCCCTTGAATTTAAAAAAGCTTTATAGCGCTAATTATACCAGATCATTCGAAAGAAAGCCTAACTTTGCACTCGTTTTTTTAGCAGAGGTCGGAATTATAGTACCACGGAGTAACACTAATGGATAAAAATCAGGTTACAGGACTCATTTTAGTTAGTCTTATACTTTTAATATATATACAGTTTTTTGCTCCTTCTCCTGAAGAGCTACAAAATACACCTGTAGAAGAAGTTCAAAACATTCGAAATCAGGATTTAAAAGATTCTTCCCCGGACAATAAGAATACTATTGAAGCGGTAGAAGAGCTGCCGGATTCAGTAGTTGATAAAAGGTTGAAAGATCAATTCGGTATATTCCATATGGCTGTTTCTGATGAAGAAGCGTTGTATAAAATTGAAAATAGTGAAGTAGAAATCTTACTTTCTTCAAAAGGTGGCTTCGTTCAGGAAGTTACTTTAAAAGATTTCCGAACATATGATGACCAACCACTTGTCCTCATTGATGAAGCCAGTGCAGACTTCTCATTTTTTATTACTTCTTCTGGAAAAAAGATAGATCTATCGGATATAAGTTTCAAACCTGCCAATTATAATTCTCCAGATGCGGAAAATGATACGATCAATTTCGACCTTATTGCAGATCTTGAACAAGGGAAAAAGATCGTTCAGCATTATTCCATTCCACCAAACGGTTATGTGATTGGATATGAATTGGAGTTTATCGGGCTTCAGGAATTTATTGATCAGGAAAACTTTGAGATCAATTGGAAGAATGACCTGAAAAAGTTTGAAAGCAGCATTGAAACATCAAGGATAAACGCAAGCATAAATTATTATACTGCAGAAGGTGATTTTGATAACTTATCCGAAAGTTCCTTAGATCTTGAAGAAGAAACTATTACAGAGAAAATCAATTGGGCCACATTCAAACAACGCTTTTTTTCAACGGGTATCATCGCTAAAAATAATTTCGATGCGGCTTACTTTAGAACAAACGTAAATGAAGGAGACAGTAATGTTATCAAATCAACCCAGATGGTATTATCGATACCAAATACTGGAAACAATGATTATGAATTCGCCTTGTATTTTGGCCCTAACAATTATCAAATTCTAAAAAAGGTAACCGAAGGCTTTTCCAGGAATGTATACTTGGGTTGGAAACTATTTAGCTGGTTCAATAAATATCTTATTATTCCTGTATTTAATTTCCTGGATACCTATATATCTAATTATGGAATAATAATCCTGATCCTGGTAATCGTAATTAAGCTATTACTATTTCCGCTTTCCTACAGTTCTTATATGTCTTTTGCAAAGCAGAGGGTCTTAAAGCCTGAAATTGATAAGCTCAAAGAAGAGCATGGTGATGATATGCAGAAAATGCAGCAGGCTCAAATGAAACTGTTCCAGCAAGTAGGAATTAATCCAATAAGCGGATGTATTCCAATTGTACTACAAATGCCTATACTTTTGGCTATGTTCAACTTCTTTCCAAACTCGGTGGAGTTGAGACAAGAGGGTTTTTTATGGGCACACGATCTATCTACTTATGATTCTATTCTGGACCTTCCTTTCACAATACCTTTCTACGGAAATCATGTAAGTCTTTTTACCATCTTAATGACGGTCTCTACGATATTGACTCAGAAGTTCAATAATCAAATGAGTTCCAGTGCAATGCAAGGTCCGATGAAAACGATGATGTACATTATGCCAGTGATGTTCATGTTCGTTCTGAATTCTTTCTCAGCAGGTTTAACCTATTACTATTTTGTAGCTAATCTTATTACTATAGGCCAGCAATTCATCATAAGAGGATTTGTGGATGAAGAAAAAATAAGAGCCGTACTTGAAGAGAATAAAAAGAAGAATAAGAACAAGAAAAAATCGAAATGGCAAATGAGGGTTGAGGAGGCAATGAAAGCAAGTCAGGAAGCTAAAAGTAAGCCGAAGGGAAAGAAATAAGTTACTGATAATCAATCAGTTAATTGATTTTTTCTGAATTGATTTGAACTACCCTGTTAAATTGGGTGATTGTTCTATATTTGTATTTTGATGAAGAAAATGAATCATTTCTTTAGGGCTTAAAGCAATCATTCATCCTTAATTTTCATCTGTTTTCTGAAATAATTCAACTGGGAATTCTAGCAAAGCATGGGAAAAATCATAGCCATAGCAAATCAAAAAGGAGGAGTCGGAAAAACAACCACGGCTATAAACTTAGGGGCAAGCTTTGCAGCCTTGGAATACAAAACTTTAGTTGTTGATGCTGATCCTCAAGCTAATTCAACATCCGGATTAGGACTTAATCCTAAGGAGATAAAATCTGGCATTTATGAGTCTATGGTAGATGGAGTAAGTGCAAAAGAGATCATTCAAAAGTCTGATCTTAACTATCTTGATGTTTTACCCTCTCATATAGATTTGGTTGGTGCTGAAATAGAAATGGTTGATTTGGAAGAGCGGGAAAGGAAAATGGTTGCCGCACTCGAACCTATCAAAGATGATTACGATTTCATTATTATAGATTGCTCTCCATCACTGGGACTAATAACGATTAACGCACTTACGGTAGCCAACTCAGTAATTATTCCAGTTCAGTGCGAATACTTTGCTTTGGAAGGCTTAGGAAAACTTTTAAATACAATCAAGATCATACAGTCAAGATTAAATCCAAATCTTGAAATTGAAGGTATACTGCTGACTATGTATGACGTGAGATTAAGGCTTTCAAACCAAGTGGTTGATGAGGTTTCTACGCATTTTAAACAAATGGTCTTTAAAACATTGATTCCCAGAAACATCAGGCTAAGTGAATCTCCTAGTTTTGGAATACCTGTGATATCACACGATGCCGAAAGCAAAGGCGCTATAAGCTATTTGAACCTGGCAAAGGAAATACTCGCGAAGAATAACATTAAATGAGTGCAAAGAAGAGAAATGCATTAGGAAGGGGTCTGGGAGCTCTTTTAGAAGACTCGCCTAGTAAAAATGAAACTAAACAAGAGACGACGCTGGGAAGTATTAGTGAAATTCCAGTTGGAAATATAGAAGTAAATCCATTTCAACCGAGGACTGATTTTGACGAAGAAGCACTAAATGATTTAGCCGAGTCAATTAAAGTACAAGGGATCATTCAACCCATCACTGTTCGTAAACTTAACAGCAATACTTATCAGCTTATTTCAGGGGAAAGGAGGCTTCAGGCTTCAAAAAAGGCTGGTTTAGAAACTATTCCCGCTTACATAAGAACTGCCGACGACCAGCAAATGCTGGAAATGGCACTTATTGAAAACATTCAACGCGAAAATCTTAATGCCATAGAAATCGCTTTAAGCTATCAGCGCCTAATGTCGGAATGTGACTTAAAGCAAGAGCAGTTAGGTGATCGTGTAGGAAAGAATAGATCTACTGTGACCAATTATTTGAGGTTATTAAAACTTCCACCTGATATTCAAATAGCTGTCCGTGACAAGAAATTGAGTATGGGACATGCAAGAGCCTTAATTAACATTGAAAATGTTGATATACAGCTGGATATCTTTAAAAAGATACTCTCCAAAGAGCTCTCGGTAAGGAAAACAGAAGAATTAGTCAGGAAAGCATCAGAAGGTAAAAATATCACTGATGGAAAAAGTGATACCAAGGAGGTATTTGAAGCAGAAACCAAAAAACTACAGAACAAGCTTTCCTCGCACTTTGGCACGAAAGTTTCTGTAAGGAGTGATGGAAAAAAAGGAGAAATAAAAATTCCTTTTGTTTCTTCAGAAGACCTGGAAAGAATATTGGAAATTATAGAACTTTAAGTTGATAAAAAGGACCGTCATATTATCATTATTTGTATTAAGTGCATTTTCAATATGTCAAGAGTTATATGCACAAATTGATCCTGATCCTGATACTACGATTATTACAGAAAGTAATATTGAAATTGGAACCGACAATATTCAGGAGTTCGATGATCCTTTCATAGACCACGATCCGAAAAAAGCATCTTTATTATCGGCGGTTCTTCCTGGTTTAGGACAGGCGTATAACAAGCAATACTGGAAAATCCCTATTATTTACGGAAGTGCTGCCTTAATTGGTTACTTCATAGATTTTAACCATACCCAGTATATCAATTTCAGGCGTGAACTTTTTGAGAATGTGGATGGTGACGATGTGATGTCCTCTGTTCCACTATCAACAGAAGCTTTAAGAAGAGGTACTGACGAATGGCGTAGAAATCGAGATTTACTCTATTTCGTTTCTGGCTTCCTTTATCTTCTAAATGTTGTCGATGCTCATGTTTCAGCACACCTTAAGAGCTTTGAGGTTAATACAGATCTCTCTCTCAAAATTGAGCCTGGTATGGACCAATTAACCATGGTAGGTAGTGGAATAGTTAATTATCCAACTGTTTCAATTCGTTTAGTTTTTTAATATTCCAATAAGATGCGTATTGCAATTATAGGCTACGGGAAAATGGGCCATGAGATTGAAAAAGCTGCTATTGAAAAGCAACATTCAATACCCAAGATCATCAATATTGAAAACCTCCGTGACCTAAATTTCTTGAGAAATGATGAGGTGGATGTAGCCATAGAATTCACTCAACCTGATTCGGCTATTCAGAATATAAAATCGTGTGCTAATCAAAAAATTCCTATAGTGGTTGGCACAACTGGTTGGTACGACCGATTCGAAGAGGTAAAAAATTACGTTCTGGAACAGAATGGAACATTATTCTATGCTTCAAATTTCAGTATTGGAGTTAATCTTTTTTTTGCATTAAATAAGTATTTAGCCAAAATCATGGATAAGCAGGACTCGTATTCTGTTTCTATGGAAGAAATTCACCACACTCAAAAATTGGATTCCCCTAGTGGTACTGCAATCACCCTAGCGGAAGGAATTATTGAGCATTCTTCAACAAAAGAGAAATGGGCTAATGAAGAAACGGGCAAAAAAGAGATGATAGATATTGTATCTAAGCGTATTGAAAATGTTCCCGGAACACACTCCATTTCATATCATTCACCGATAGATCAAATTGACATTAAACATACTGCTTTTAACAGGAAAGGATTTGCACAGGGGTCTGTGGCATCAGCAGAATGGGTACAAAACAAAAAGGGCGTTTATACTATGTCCGATATGTTAAATTTTTTGTAATAAATTCGCCACCGGCTTTACTTATTAGCAACTATTAATTTTTGAAATGAACTGGAAATTTTGGGAAAAGAGAAAGAGTGAAGATTCAAAAAAACCAAAGTCTAAAGCCAGAGAATGGTTTGATTCTATCGTTTTTGCTATCGTAGCAGCCACCTTGATCAGGGGGTTATTTGTAGAACCATTTACTATCCCAACTTCTTCTATGGAAAAATCCCTATTGGTGGGGGATTATCTTTTCGTAAGCAAATTTCATTATGGCGCCAGAACACCTAAAACAGTACTTCAATTCCCTTTAGCTCATCAATATATTTGGGGAACACAAATTCCGTCCTATTTGACGTGGATACAACTTCCACAATTTAGATTACCTGGAATCTCCGAGGTTAAACGAAATGATGCTGTAGTTTTTAACTACCCACTGGAGTATGAGCACCCTTCCGACATGCGTGTTCACTACATTAAGAGGTGCGTGGCATTACCAGGCGATGTTGTTGAAGTAAAAGACCTTCAGGTTTATATTAACGGAGAAAAGGCAGAAAATCCTGAAAAAATGCAATTCAGGTTCAAAGTCAACTCACGAGAGGTCATAAGAGATCGTGTATTTCTTCAATATGACATCACCGATTATTATCCCGCAGGTGATGGAGGATATATCGTTCATACTACACCCGAAAACGTTAAAAAATTTAGTGAGCTCCCTTTTGTAGAATCCATTTCCGAGGCACATATGCAGGATGGAGAAGTGAATCCTAGAATTTTTCCTGACCCTACCAAATTTCAATGGAACGAAGATTTTTACGGCCCTCTTCAACTCCCGTCAGAAGGTCAAACAATTGAACTAAATACGGAGAACATTGCTAGATATGAGTCTGTAATTACCTATTACGAAGGCCATGAAGAAGTAGATATTAAAGAAGGTAGCCTTTTTATAAATGGTCAAAAACAAAATGAATATACATTCAAGCAGAACTACTACTTTATGATGGGTGATAACCGTCACAATTCGGAAGATTCACGATTCTGGGGATTTGTACCTGAAGATCATATAGTAGGTAAAGCACTTTTCATCTGGCTTTCCATTGATCCGAACGGTGGTTTTACAGATAAAGTACGTTGGTCAAGGTTATTCTCGGGAATCAAATAGATGCTTACCACTGAATTGGTTTCTTACCAGTTTTAATAAGAAATTTATTCGTTTTACTAAAATGGTTACACCCAAAAAACCCATTATTAGCTGAATAAGGTGATGGGTGGGCAGCTTTTAAAACGTGATGACGTGTATCATCAATTATTTCGCCCTTTCTCTGGGCATATGCACCCCAAAGCAGAAATACAATTCCTTCATTGTGATCAGATACGATTTTAATCACTGAATCTGTAAATTCTTCCCAGCCCTTTTTCTGATGCGAGCCCGGACTAGATGCCCTTACGGTTAGTGTAGCATTTAGGAGAAGGACGCCCTGTTCCGCCCACCTTTCCAAACTCCCAGACTCCGGGATACTTACTCCTATATCAGCAGAAACTTCCTTAAAGATATTAACTAGAGAAGGTGGCTTTCTTACCCCCTCTTCAACCGAAAAACAAAGCCCGTTGGCCTGCCCATTACCGTGATAAGGATCCTGGCCAATAACGACTACTTTCAGGTCTTCAAACTTACAATGATCAAAAGCATTGAATATCTTCTTTCCGGGAGGATATACCTTTTGAGTTTTATATTCGGTTTTAATAAACTCGACTAGATTCCTGAAATAATCTTTCTGGAATTCAGATTCCAGATACGGTTTCCAAGAAGATTCTATTTTAACGTCCACTATATATAATTGATATAAAATGTGAAGAATTTAATACATTGGTGAAAGTTAATTGTAATTTAAACCATAATTCTACCTGAGCGTTTACTTATTTAATAATTGTGATGATGGTCACTGAAACTACACAAGGCATACAGGTAACTATTGAAACCGAATACCAGCCGGATTACTCTAGTCCGAGACAGTTTCATTTTGTCTTCACATATAAGGTCATCATCGAAAATAAGAGCGATTATTCTATTCAACTTCTACGAAGGCATTGGTACATAAATGATGCAAGTTATTCATTACGAGAAGTTGAAGGAGAAGGTGTGGTTGGAGTACAACCTGTCATAGAGCCAGGTGAACATCATCAATATGTTTCCGGCTGTAATTTAAAATCAGGCATTGGTAAAATGTTTGGTACGTATCTTATGGAAAAAGTTGTCGATGGAAACCAATTTAAAGTGAGGATACCTGAATTTCATATGGTAGTTCCTTTCAAGCTAAATTAATATTGCTCTTTCAGGTTTATAGATACTTCATTTACTGGCTCAAAAGTTACGACAGACATTCTTTACAAAGTCCTTTCCTCTTCAATTTATATGATCAGTGCTTTAGTTCTTCCTATTCTAATGAACGTATAGAGCAATTGCGCGCAGAACTCAAAAAGAACCAAACTGATATTGAAATTGAAGACTTAGGCGCAGGTTCAAGAGTTATGCCTTCGAATAAACGTAGTATAAGTTCAATTGCATACAATAGCCTTACTTCATCAAGGAATTCTGCGCTTTTAAAATCACTCATTGATTATTTCAAATTTGAAATAATAGTCGAATTAGGGACATCCCTAGGAATAAATACAGCTTATCTAGCTCATCCTAGCTTAGTTAAAAAAGTATTTTCATTTGAAGGGGACAAACAACTTATTGGTTTGGCTAAACAGAATCTTCAAGAATTGAAATTAATTAAGAAGGTTGATTTGATACATGGGAATATAGATTTAGCCCTACCTGATTTCATTGACTCTTTGAATCATGAAATAGACTTTGGTTTCATCGACGCTAATCATACAAAGCAGGCCTCTTTAAAGTATTTTGAGCTTTTAAAAATCAAACTAAGTTCCAACGGAATCATCGTGCTTGACGACATAAATTGGAATAAAGAAATGCGGGAGGCATGGGACTTCATAAGGCAGGACAAATTATTCACCCTATCCATTGAAACTTATCAATTTGGAATACTCTTTAAACGAGCTGAATTAGCTAAAGAGCATTGGCTACTTACTTTCTAATGGTATAAACCATTAGCCTTTCTCCAGATTAATAAAAAGCTCTCGATCTCTTCTTGGTTTAATCGAATTATATGAGCGCTCAAATACCTTAGTCTTGAAGAAGGGTTTAAAATAACTTAGATATTCTTCTTTGTTTCCTCCAAAAGGTGGGTGATCCTTGAACAACTCATCATCAAAAAGTAAGCCTATAAGCTTTCCACCTGGCTTGAGTAGTCTATTCATTTTTGAGGCATAGGATGGTCGCTGTGAAGGGTTCAAAGAGCAAAAAAAAGTCTGCTCTACAATCAGGTCAAAAGTATCTTCCAAATCGAAGAAATCACCTTGAAGGAGTTGGGCATTCGGAAACTCGGGGAGTCTAAGTTCTAAATTCGCTAAAGGTTCTTTAGAAAGGTCAACAACGAAAACATTCTTGAAGTCATTGTTCCATAGATACTCTGGTTCATATCCATTACCACAACCCGGAATCAAAATTTTTATATTCTTATCTGTTAATTGATCAAAATACTCTTTCAAAGGAGTCGTTATAGAACCAGTATCCCATTGTATTTGACCTGTTTTATATCGATCAGACCAATATGATTCATTCCAATGATGCTTATTTATTTCCGACATACGTTTCGATTCATTTTATACAATAATACTTAACTTTGCGGCGATTTTTAAAAGACTCGAATTAATAGAAATCTTTATGGAACAAGAGGAAAATAAAGCTCCAATACAAGAAGAACCAAAGAAGGGAAGAGGTGTTATTCTTATCATATCTGTTCTTATTATCATCGTACTTGGAGTATTTCTTTATCTAAATCATGCTGATAATCAAAGACTTGCTTCAGAAAAGAAGGCTGTTGAAGAGGAACTTGATATCACCTATTTAAAACTCGATTCAATGAGCCAAAACCTCGTTTTGAAAATTAAAGAGGTAGAAGAGTTAGGACAAAGTGTTGAAGAACTCCAAGAGTTGAAAGAACAATTGGAAGAGGAGAAGAAAAAAATAAGAAGATCAAAAGATGTCCAAATCGGGCAACTTAGAGAAAGAGTTGAGGGATATACTGAATTATTACTAAAAAAAGATGAGGAAATAGCTCAGCTGAAAGCAGTAAACGATCAACTTCTCGAAGAGAATACGACACTGAAGACAGAAAAAAATGAGCTGAGTTCTTCGATTTCCAATCTGAATGAGGAAAGACAAAAGCTTCAGGAAAAAGTTACGCTCGCATCCCGCTTGAAGGCTGAAAAAATATCAATAACTGGTATTAACAATAGAGGTAAAGAGAAAACAGGAACACTACGAAAAAGGTGGTTGGAT
Source organism: Bacteroidota bacterium (assembly GCA_039030555.1). GTDB lineage: Bacteria > Bacteroidota > Bacteroidia > Cytophagales > Cyclobacteriaceae > JBCCDY01. Next base: position 254,072 of record JBCCDY010000002.1, on the reverse strand, counting down.
AGACTTAATGTTGAATTTACCCTGGCTAAAAATGATGTAGCCCCAATCGGAGGAAAAGATATTATTTTAAGGGTTGTCGATCAGAATGACCAGGTTCTGTTTGATGTATCCAGTGGTTCCGGAACCTTTCAAATTGATAATAAGGAAACTTTTTATACCGCAAAGAAAGAAATCTTATTCGATAACAGCGGCCAGCAGTTAGAGTTTGAATACGATAAAGGAAGTGAATATGCAGTAGGGAATTATACGGTAGAGCTTTATGCCGACGACTATATCATAGGAAAATCTACTTTTGAAGTAAGGTAAATTGTATTTAAACAAACTAAACCTTACCTTTGCAGGCCAAATTTTAATAAATAAAATCTAATGAAAAATTACGAGACGGTATTCATTTTAACTCCCGTTTTGTCTGAGGCTCAGATGAAGGATACTGTCGGTAAATTTGAATCTATCCTAAAGGATAATGGAGCAAAGATTATCAATTCCGAAAAATGGGGATTGAAAAAATTGTCTTATCAGATTCAGCACAAATCTACCGGCTTTTATAATCTTGTTGAGTACGAAGCGGAAGCAGCAACCATCGATAAGCTTGAAACTGAGTTTAGAAGGGATGAAGCGGTTCTTCGCTTTTTAACTGTGGCTTTAGATAAGCATGCAGTAGTTTACAACGACAGAAGAAGAAAAGGAGAATTTAAAAACAACAAGCCAGTTAAGGAGGAACCAGTAAAAGCATGACACTTCAGAACGAACCAATAAACAAAGAACAGCAGAAAAAGAAGTACTGCCGATTCAAAAAGAGTGGTATCAAGTATATAGATTATAAAGATGCTGACTTCTTATTGAAATTTGTAAATGAACAAGGCAAAATTTTACCTAGAAGGCTTACTGGTACCAGTGTTAAGTTTCAAAAGAAGGTTTCACAAGCGGTTAAAAGAGCAAGGCATTTAGCTCTTCTTCCGTACGTAGCTGACTCACTTAAATAATCTAAAATTTAGGAGGCATCATGGAAGTAATTCTTAGAGAAGATATACAAGGATTAGGCTATAAGAACGATGTAGTAACTGTTAAACCTGGTTACGGCAGAAATTTTCTTATTCCTAGAGGACACGCAATCATTGCTAGTAAAAGCAATGTGAAAATGATCAATGAAAATGTAAGACAAGCATCTCACAAAGCTGAAAAACTTAAAAAGGATGCTGAAGCTTTAGCTGAAAAGATTGGTGATTTAACACTAACTATTAATACAAAAGCTGGGGAAAGCGGAAAAATCTTCGGAGCTATCACGACTTTACAGGTTGCGGATACGCTTGAAGCTAAGGGGATTACTATTGATAGAAAAAAAATCACATTCCCTTCACAGATCAAAGAGTTGGGAGAGCATACAGCTGTTTTGGACTTACATAAAGAAATAAAAAAAGAGGTTCAGCTTAAAATAGTAGCTGAGTAAATAAGTCTCTTTATAATTTATAATGGAAAAGCGTTCTTTGTAAAAGAGCGCTTTTTTTGTTTCTATATGTTTAGAACTGAAATTAAAATACCTCAATCCAAGCAATTAATAGATCTCAACCACCGTCTGGTGTCTTTAGGATCTTGTTTTTCAGAACTTATTGGAAAGAAACTTTTAGAAAGTAAGTTCAATATTCTCAATAATCCCTTTGGGACCATCTATAATCCTTTATCAATATTCCAAATTCTAAAATTTGGAATTAATAAGGAGTTACCCAATGAAGAGAGTTACGTTTTAAATAGAGAAGTATGGTATAACTACTTTTTTCATTCGAAGCTTTCCTCAACAAGCTTAAATGAGTTGAAAGCGAACGTCAATCAATTAATACTTCGGCTCCATGAATCTCTGAAAGACACTGATTTTTTAGTCCTCACGTTAGGCTCTGCCTATGGGTATGAGCTGAAAGATAGAAACGAGTGGGTAGCAAATTGTCATAAAATGCCCTCTGGTCTTTTTGATAAAAAGCTCATGGATATAGAAGAACTAGATTCGGTTTTTGAGAAAACGTATTCCTCTTTAAAAAACTTTAATCCGAAAATCAAAATTATACTTACTGTAAGTCCTGTAAGACACGTAAAAGATAGCTTACAACTCAATTCGGTCAGTAAATCTACGTTAAGGTTATTCTGTCATAAGAGTACCGAAAATTATGAAGATGTCAAGTATTTTCCTTCTTATGAAATTATGACTGACGATCTGCGTGATTACAGATTTTACAGTGATGATCTAATTCACCCTAACAATCAAGCTGAGCTATACATTTGGGAAAAATTTAAGGAAACCCAGTTATCACTCGATTCGATAAGCCTAGTGAAAAGGCTCGAAAAGCTTTACACTTCTTTAGAACATCGTCCATTCCATCCAAATACCAAAGAGCATCTGAAGTTTCTTCAGAATCTTCTAGCTCAATTTCAAGAGATTGATGAAAGTGTGAACGTAAGCGATGAGATTAATAACATCACTCATCGCATTGATCAGATTAAAAATAGTAATCCAGGTTAATAGAGTAAGCCCTGGGTAACTGTACTTCTCCCCCAAAACGATCTTCAGGAGTTCCGGTAGTTGGTGCAAAGTGCAGATTATTCAAATTAGACTCCACATCCATAATATTATAAACATCAAAAGATATGGCCATTGGCTTATTGAATAAGCTTAGATCATAATTTAGGTGAAGATCGAAATTCCAGGCTCCGGCTTCTCTCGAACCAAATTCACCTGTAAAAGGATTAATACCTCCAATATTTGCATTAGCAATAGAAACCTGGTTTTGACCTGGTTGTAAGAATTGTGAAGCATTTCCTAAATCACTTGTAGCAACATCAGAAGTAAATAAGCTTACCGGTTGACCATCTTTATACTTAACTCTTAAAAGAGAAGAGAATCTATCCGTCCATTTGTATTGAACAGCACCTCGTATAATATATGCCCGATCAGAATCAAGTCGTCCCAAATAATTGATATAAGTGTTTGGGTTAGCTAAAGTCTCCGATAAGATTCCAACCTGGTTCCCATTAGGTCCGTTGCCAAGAGGCCCAAAACCGACTACCATATACGCAGTAAATGAAATATTGAAGAAAAGTCGATCCCTTTCATGCTGAGCATTCAAAGTCGCTCCTGCATAAAAAGGTTGCTCAAAGAAAATATTGGGATCCGTCTCAGCAGCTTGCTCAAATAGATCTTCTCGAAAATTTCCTACCACAAAGTCAAAATCTTGATCAGGTCTCAAGAAATAGAATTCCTGACCTCTAAACTCTTCAAAGAAACCTATGTCCTCAGCTGGCCTGTCGTAGTCTACAGACCAGGTATTCCTGAACTGACGATATTGTAGTATAGCCCCAAATGTCCAGTTTCCAGCTTTATAATTTCCATCTATATCGATATACCAAATTGCCGGCTGCTTTAAATCGTCTCCTAACCTGCGATTTTCTCCACCTGTTTCGTAAAACACACCGTTTCGTTCATTTTCTTGAAATTGTCTATCATTGTTCGAGTCATCCCAGAAATTAACCGTTCCAGATAAATAGTCATCTGATACAAATTTTAATAACTCATAATCGTAAGGAATTCTTCGGCGTCCTCCATTTGCGGAGAAAAAGAACCTATCAGAAAATCTGTTCTCGTATAAAACATCAAACTGTCCTGCAGCATTGAATACGGATTCCGATCCATCGGTGAAACCATCGAATGTAACATCGGCACCTAAAGTTAATCTTGAGTGATCCCCAAGTCTGGTGACATAACTAAGACCTAACGTATTCTCAAAAAGACCTGAGGTATAGTCATTAGCCCTCCACTGATATTCATAAAGAGAAGTAAAAGTGGTATCAGCCTGAGGAATTAATTCTGCAGTCGCGCGAGTTACAGTATCATTATCAAAAAATTCTCTGAATACAGTGTTACTCCAACTGTCTGTCGTTGCGTTCTGAACAATTAAAGTATTATAAGAATCAAACTTGAGACTGAGCCCTTTCAAGAAGTCCAAGCGCTTCTCGAAAGAATTGCTTAATGAAATTTCTGCGACATCAGCATCTGGGTACCAGGGCTCCAGGCTTTCTCCATCCTGATCGATAAAGTTTCTGGAAAATTCCAGTTCATTACGTCTAATTGATTTAAAAGAAAAATTAACACCCGAATTCAATTTGAAGTTAGGGTTCAGGTACTGCCTTCCATACAATGAGAAATTGATTGCATCGTATTGAGCAGACTCATTTTCATTCATATAGAATTCTGCAAAAAGATCGTCTCTTCTATTGTAGCTGAACAAATAGTTGAAATCATCAAATACTGGAATAATATTAGGTAGTTCTCCATTTAAAAACACCGTGGAGAAATTCTCTCTACTAGTCCCATTGATCCTTGCGAAATCTCTTTGTGCGAATAAACGATCGCCTACAGTAACGTAACCGGTGTGCTGATATTTACCTGATTTTGAAAAATGAAAAAGCCCTCGATTTCCAATCCGGGATCGTTCGGAAAATTCTAAGCCCGGAAAAGCTGTTGAAACACCCGTATCATGGCCATTGGTTAGGTCATAAAATTCATGAGCCCATGGAACATCGTTCCCCGCATTTCCAGACTGAAACTGCGCATAAACACGATTAGGTAAGTTTCTTGAGCGGTCAAAATTGACACTAGTTTCTACAAGATCAATTTGTATGTTGGTATTGTATAGCTGAGGTTTATACAATACTCCTCCTGGGAAATAAACATCATTAAAGCGATGTCCCTGGTAATAAAACCTGTTCCATCTATGAGAAGCTCCTACTAGTGAAAAATTATAATTGTCGGGAGTACTAAAGTTACCGGTTACTTCTGTTTGATAATGCCCATAACCATAGTAATTATCCAGAAAGTGTTCAAAATTATAATGATTATAAACGCTGTCGAAGAATGTATTGGATATAAATTCCTTTCTTGATAATTCACTTACGATCCCCTTTGATAGGTCTTCGTACAAAAAGTCCTCCTGCTCTTGAGCCTTGACCTGAAACAGAGTCAACAATATAAACCCAAAAATTAATCCTCTACCCAGTATATTCATTTGTGATTCGTTCTAAAAATGACGCAATTTATGGCATAAAATTTAAAGAGCAACCACACTCCAATCATATTATATATTGATTAATGTCAACTCAGGAAAAAACACCAAATCGACTTATTCACGAAACCAGCCCTTACCTGCTACAACATGCCTATAACCCCGTAGAATGGTATCCATGGGGAAAAGAAGCGCTAGAAAAAGCAAAGACAGAGGATAAACCTATCATATTAAGTATAGGCTACTCTTCGTGCCACTGGTGCCATGTAATGGAAAGAGAAAGCTTTGAAAATGAAAGTATTGCCAAAATCATGAACGATCAATATATATGCATCAAGCTTGATCGGGAAGAAAGACCAGATATTGATCAAATCTATATGGAGGCTGTACAGGCTATGGGGATCAACGGAGGCTGGCCTTTAAACGTAATTTTAACTCCAGATCAAAAGCCTTTTTATGGAGGAACTTACTTTCCTCCAAGAGGATGGGCAAACCTTTTGAATCAGGTCTCTAAAGCATTTAAAGAAAAACGTGATGATCTGGAAGATTCTGCCAATCAATTCCAGAAATCCATTTCCATAAAAGAGTCCGATAGATATAAGTTAGAAGGAAATCACGATTTCAGTGAAAAGGTGTTGAAGACTTCGTTTGAAGCTTTTTCAAGAAATTTTGATGCTAAATTCGGAGGCCTGGATAAAGCACCTAAATTTCCAATGCCTTCCAATTGGGAATTAGCTCTGGAATTTTCCCGGTATTTTGAAGATGACAAAGCTCTTCAGCACTTGAACCTAACCCTTGAAAAAATGGCTTTAGGTGGAATATATGATCAGGCCGGAGGTGGTTTTTCCCGCTATTCGGTAGATGGAGAATGGTTTGCTCCACATTTCGAAAAAATGCTTTATGACAACGCTCAACTAGTTAATTTATATGCCAAGGCCTATTCCGTTACTAGAAATGATCTCTACAGAGCGGTTGTTCTGGATACCATTTCTTTCCTTGAAAGAGAAATGTTAAATGAATCAGGCGGCTTTTATACCGCACTTGATGCAGATAGTGAAGGCGTTGAGGGGAAATTCTATACCTGGACGTACGAAGAGCTTAATAAAGTATTGAAAGAGGAAGACCAATGGATACTGGATTTCTATGCAGTAACCGAAGATGGTAATTGGGAAGATGGTCGAAATATTCTTAAGAGGGATCAGTCCAATAAAGAGTTTGCTCAAGAGAAAGCCATAGACCTGAACAATCTGGAGTCAGATTTAGTAAGAATCAACCAAAGCCTGCTCAAAGAAAGATCGAAGAGGATTAGGCCCGGACTGGACGATAAGATCATTTCCGGATGGAATGGACTTTTACTAAGAGGTCTTTGTACAGCATATAAAACTTTTAACGAACCAAGTATTCTGGAATTAGCTGAGAAAAATGCTCAATTCCTGGAAAGGGAAATGATCGAAAACAATCATCTTTTAAGATCTTACAAAGACGGTAAAGCAACAATCTCGGGTTTTCTTGAAGACTACGCAGCCGTAATAGATGGCCTTAATGCCCTCTATGAAGTGACTTTTGATGAGCATTGGATTATACTTTCCAAAGGTCTTATGGAAACATGTATCATCGAATTTTTTGACCATGATGACCGTCTATTTTATTACACCTCATCTGATGGTGAATCGTTAATTGCCCGTAAAAAAGAGATTTTCGACAACGTAATCCCGGCTTCTAATTCTATAATGGCAGGAAATCTTTTATTTCTAGGCGTCGTTTTTGATCGTGAAGACTGGAAAGAAATGTCAAAAGAAATGGTTTCCAAAATCGGTAAATTTATCAGTAGAGAACTAGCTTATACATCGAACTGGGCCTTGCAATACTTAAAACATCTAAAACCGACTTGTGAACTAGTACTTGTGGGCGAAAATGCAGATCAACTCAGAGGAGAAATTCAAAGTAATTTACTTTTAAACACAGTGACAATGGGAACTATGCAGAAAAGTGACTTACCTCATTTTGAAGGAAGAACCCAGGTGGGCAATGAAACATTTGCCTATGTCTGCTTCAATAAAAGCTGTCAGCTTCCGGTTAAAAATTCAAGTGATGCTCTAAAATTAATCCAACAAGCTGGTTGAGCCAATTAGAACTAAACCATAGCGCCTCTTCAGAATCTTCAAAGATCTACGCTGACGTAATTGTTCCGGTACCTGTACCAAAGACATTTACATACAGTATACCTGTTGAAATGCAAGAATACGTACAACCAGGATGCCGTGTACTGATTCAGCTAGGACAAAAAAAAATCCTTACTGGACTCGTAGAAAAGCTTAATCATAATGAAAATAAAGGTTTTTCCTCCAAGCCAATCATCGACCTGCTCGATGAATACCCTTCCGTAAACCAGAAACAAATTACTTTTTTTCGCTGGTTAAGCTCTTACTATCTGTCTCCGATTGGAGATGTAGTAAACGCGGCCTTACCGTCGGGTCTGAAAATTACGAGCGAGTCCTACATTCAGTTAAATCCGAATTACAACCCCAATATTGAGTATTCCGATAACGAAAACTTGATTGTCGACTTGCTTCACGAAAAAGCAAGTCTCTCATTTAAAGAGGTTTCAAAATTTACAGGACTAAAAAGCATTCATAAACTCCTCAAGTTCCTGGTTGAAAAAGAAGCCATTATCCTCTTTCAGGAAACCAAGGATAAATATCAACCGAAGAAAGAAAAAAAAATAGGTCTGCATGAAAAGTTCAGGTCTGAAAGCAAACTGAATCAACTTTTTGATCAGCTTGAGAAAAGTCCTAAGCAGACCGACGTAGTTCTGAAATTTCTTCAGCTTGCTCAAAATGATTACAAAAGTTCCATCACAAAAAAAGATATTACTGACTCTGAAAGGATCTCGGCTTCCTCTTTAAGTACATTGATCTCGAAGGGAATTCTAACAGAAAAAGATCAGACCATACCAAGATTCCAGTTTTCAGAGCTCAATGAGCTGAAAAAAAGCTTGAAACTGTCTAACGAGCAATCGGAGGTAAAATCGGCTATAGCCCAATACTTTGAATCCAAGGATATTTTCTTGCTACACGGTATCACCGGAAGTGGTAAAACAGCTATTTATATTGAGTTGATAAAGGAAGCGCTGGAAAATGAAACTCAGGTGTTGTTTTTACTTCCTGAAATTGCCCTCACTACCCAAATCGTAATTCGGTTAGGCGAATACTTTGGTAATTCGATGGGTATTTATCATTCACGCTTTTCAGATAATGAAAGAGTTGAAGTCTGGAAAGGAGTATTAAATCATAAGTTAAACTTTGTCGTAGGCGTACGTTCATCTGTTTTTCTACCCTTCGATAATCTGGGGCTCATCATTATTGATGAAGAGCACGATGCTTCTTACAAACAATACGACCCTTCACCGAGGTACCAAGCACGAGATAGCGCCATCGTTTTGGCGAAACAACACGGAGCGAAAGTACTACTTGGTTCGGCGACCCCTTCGATTGAATCTTATTACAATGCTGAAGAAGGAAAGTATGGATATTGTTTTCTTGATAAAAGGTATGGCAACGCTTCCAAACCTGAAATTCAGATTATTGATCTTCTCAAAAAGAAGAAGTCGCAACTCATGCATGGAGATTTCTCTGATGAAATGATCGATACCTTGACCGAGGTCATCCAGAAAGAGCAACAGGCCATACTTTTTCAAAATAGAAGGGGTTACTCCCCTACGCTTGGATGTGAGGACTGCGGAGAGGTCCTCATGTGCGATAACTGCTCTGTGAGTCTGACTTATCATAAGTTCAGGGAACAGATGCAATGTCATTATTGTGGTTACAAAACCAAAGTACCTCAAGAATGCCCTACCTGTGGATCTACAAAACTCAGTTTAACCGGTTTTGGAACAGAAAAACTGGAAGAAGATATTGCTTCCCTCATTCCCGAAGCCAGAGTTCAGAGAATGGATCAGGATACGACAAGAGGTAAGTATAATTATCAAAAAATACTAACGGCATTTGATCGACACGAAATTGATATTCTCATTGGAACTCAAATGGTTAGTAAAGGCCTGGACTTTAATAGAGTGACATTGGTAGGCATTATGGATGCTGATCGCATGATGTATTATCCTGATTTTAGAGCCCTGGAAAATACCTATCAACTAGTAAAACAGGTAAGTGGGCGTTCGGGCAGAGATCAACTTCCCGGAAAAGTAATTATTCAGACTACTCAACCCAATCATTGGTTGTTAAGAATGATTGAAACGCATGAGGAGCGTTCATTTTACAAAGGAGAGATTCTTGAAAGAGAAAAATTCAGTTATCCGCCTTTAAGCAGGCTCATTGAAATAAAAGTAAGAAATCGCGACAAGCTTAAATGCCTGAAAGCATCTGAAAAACTGGTTAAGGAACTTTTTTCTGTAATAGGCGAAAGGGTAAGCGGGCCAGCTGAACCGATGATATCAAAAATAAGAAACCAATACTTATACACGATTCTAATCCGTTTAGAGAAAAAAGGTATTGATATTAAGTCAGCCAAAGAGAAGATATTGGAAATCGTAACTAAATCTCATTCCATATCAGAAATTAAAGGCAGTCAAATTGTAATTGATGTTGATCCTCGATAATAGGAAGTATATTTGTAGCTTATATTTTTTAATGCTGTGAAGCTCTGCACTCTTTTTTACTTATCAAGTTTTCTTTTCATTCTGGGATGCATCACCTGCGATGACTGTGGACCCGTCACCTCCAACCCTTCGGTAAGTGTTCGTTTTTTACAAATTGACACCACAGCAACACAAAATATTGTTGTTAATCAACTTAACGGTCAGCCTGTAAGTTCATTTGATCTTATTGATGACGAGCCTTCTTCCGTGTTTCAATTTCCAGTCGACTTGAATGCAGATACGACTACTTTCGAAATACGTTATTTTTTAGAAGAGGACACGCTGAGGAATACGGCTCTAAACGATACCATCACGGTAAGTTATCGGAGAAATACTGTTCAAACCCAATTACGAGATGTAGTTTTACAAATTGATAGTATATCCGTCATAGAAAACCTCAGCTCTTACGATTCTATAGTTGTGAACTGCTTCACTCCTCTTTGTTTTCAAAATGAAACTTCTGTAAATGTCTTTTTTTAAAGCACTAGCCATAAGTTTTCTAATAACAAGTATAGCTTGTGCACAAGACATAGAGGGAGGAGAACCTACGATTGAAGCTCCTGAATCTGATGTTTTCTTTTCAGGTATCGATATTAGCATTGATGTCTCCAAACTGGCTTTTCTAGCAACTGATTTTGAGGATAAATATGAAGCATCAGCGGGTATTTTTCTGTTTAACCGATTAGGATTAACCTACGAATATGGTTATGGTAACCTGGAACCCAGACAAGCCATTCCTAACGGGACTTATCAATCCGAAGGGACTTATTATCGGGTTGGCATGGATGTTTACTTCAACATAGATCCAAAAAACAGGATCTTCCTTGGTGGAAGGTTCGCTGAAAGCTCATTTGACGATAATGGAACTTTTGAGATTACAGGGCAGCTTGAAGATGACTTTAATGGCTCATTTTCCAGATCGGGCTTAGAGGCTAATTGGATCGAGTTTATAATTGGTTCCGAACAAGAAATTTACAGAAACCTATTCTTAGGATTTAAATTTAGGTTAAGGGTTTTAGGGTCGACCGATAATTTTGAGCCTATTGAAGTTTATACCATCCCAGGTTATGGTAGAACTTTTGATGATACTGTACCAGCTATGAATTTTCATTTGAAATATAGGTTTAAGCCCCGGTCTTAAAATTAAAACCTAGACTCTAAATCATTAAGAATATCACCAGCAGTAAGATCAAATTTACAGGGCACTACTGAAATATAACCGTTATTGATCGCCCACTCATCATTATCCTCTCCTCTGTCGAAATTCACAAAGCTACCTGCCATCCAGTAGTATTTTCGTCGATAAGGGTCGAATCGCTCTTCGTATTCTTCCTGCCACTTGGCGCGTGCTTGCCTGCAGACTTTTATCCCCTTTATCTCTCCTTTTTCCTTTGCTGGAATATTGACATTTAGAGCTATTCCCTTTGGAAGGCCTTTTTCTAAAACGTTAGATGCAATTTGATGAACATATTCTTTAATATGATCCACATTGGCTTCATGAGAATAGTCACAATAGGAAAATCCAATTGCAGGAAGTTCTTCCATAGCACCTTCTATAGCCGCTGACATAGTTCCTGAGTATAATACACTTACCGAAGTATTGCTTCCATGATTTACCCCACTCACCACTAGATCTGCTGTTCTATCTTTGAGAACACGATGCTTGGCTAATTTAACGCAATCAGCAGGTGTACCGGAACACTCATAAGCCGATACTCCTGAAAAAATATCCGTTGGGTATAATCTTAGAGGATTTTCAATAGTAATTGCATGCCCCATACCAGACTGTGGGCCATCGGGAGCTACAACAACTACCTCTCCCAACTCTTTCATGGTCTCTACTAAAAGTCGAATTCCCTTCGAAGTGATTCCATCATCATTCGAAACGAGTATTAAAGGCTTGGACATATTATCTAGGAGTCTTGTTCTAATGCATTATAGTATGCAACAATACGAACGATATCCCTCTTTTCATCAGTTCTCAACCTATTCTTACGAATATATTTTTTTATCTCTGACTCATAGTCGTCCATAATCTCAAGCAAGTCATTTCGCTTGCCATTATACCGGTATAAGTCCTTACTTTCTTCCAGAATATAAAACGTATAATTCAAGCGTTGTCTGCTAAAAGAACTTTGATAATATGAATTGTATTGAGGAAGATTCTCCGTAACAATGTATTCTCTGCTCAGCAAAGTCAAGTTACCTTCCTGAAGAAGCTCAAAAAGTTGTGGAACGCGATAACCAGGTCCTGACTGAAAAGGGATAGTATAGAAGTACCTATAATATCCTGATAATTGGTCTAATATTTCGAAGTATGAAAATTTTCTGGCCGTAAAGGTTTTGGTCTTCGTTCCTTGTTGAATCTGAACGATATCCGTCTCCTGATCATACTTTATTAACCCTTTGACGGTATCGCCCTCATTGGTAACCAATTTACCCTTATGCCATGCTTGCGAAGGAAACTCTTGTGCTAAAACTAATGAGCCAGAAAATATTAGACTCAAAAAAATAAAAAATGTTATTGCCCGCATGTATTGCTATTACTCTTTCATGATCGTATGCCCCATCTTATCCCTTTTGGTTTTTAGATAGCGCTCATTGAATTTGTTTGGTGATATCTCAATTGGAACTGTGTCTACAATTTCCAATCCGTACCCGATCAGACCAGCTCGTTTTTTAGGGTTATTAGAAATCAATTTGATTTTGGAAATGTCCAGGGCTCTTAAAATCTGGGCTCCAACACCATAATCTCTTTGATCCATTTTAAAACCTAATTTTACATTTGCCTCCACAGTATCTAAACCATCCTCCTGTAGCTTATAAGCCTTAAGCTTGTTTAATAAACCTATTCCTCTTCCTTCCTGGTTCATATACAATACGACACCTTTTCCCTCCTTTTCTACCATTTCCATAGCTTGATGTAACTGGCTTCCGCAATCGCATCTGCATGATCCAAAAATATCACCAGTTACACAAGAGGAATGAACCCTGACCATAATTGGCTCATCCTGGTTCCAGATACCTTTATAAAGAGCCAAATGAATATCTCCGGTATTGGTTTGCCTAAATGCCTTCAGTTTAAAATCGCCAAAAGCAGTGGGCATTTCTACAGCCACTTCTTCTTCGATAAGCGAGTCGTGCTTTAGTCTGTAGGCCACAAGATCTTCGATACTGACTAGTTTCAGATCGAATTTATCAGCGACTTTTCTTAGGTCAGCCAGTCTTGCCATGGTACCATCATCATTCATGATCTCCACCAAAACGCCAGCAGGTTTAAATCCCGCTAAACGCGCAAAATCAATAGCAGCCTCCGTATGACCTGTTCTTCTCAAAACCCCTCCTGACTTAGCTTTCAATGGAAATATATGACCCGGTTTACCTAAATCTTCCGGCTTTGTATCCGGATCAACCAATGCTCTAATGGTTTTAGCCCTATCTGAAGCAGAGATGCCTGTGGTACATCCATGCCCGATCAAATCTATAGAAACCGTAAACGGGGTTTCATGAAGAGCCGTGTTTTTGCCAACCATTAAGCCAAGGCCTAATTCTTCGCAACGATCTTCTACGAGAGGTGCACAAATTAATCCCCTCCCCTCTTTGCTCATAAAATTGACGATTTCAGGCTCTATAGCTTCGGCAGCGCAAATAAAGTCCCCTTCATTTTCTCGATCCTCATCATCTACTACAATAATAACTTTACCCTTTTTAATATCTTCTATGGCCTCTTCAATGGTATCGAGGCGTACGCGATCTTCCATGTTCAAATTTTATGATATAAAATTACTACTATCTAAATGAATAAAAAGTTTACTTTTCGACGCTTTTAAGAGGTGACATTACCTAAATGACTGGCAATTGTCATTTCTGTCTTTTTTAATTTTTTATGAATATCCTGATATTTTTTCACTGCCTCCATATCGTCTGCAAGCTTAAGCTCCTCCAGGTTCTCTCTTATCAGTTTTTGAATCACCTTTAACTTTAACCTCATCAGATTATTGTAAACCACATTCTGAAGAATATCTTCTTCTTTTGGTATAAAGATCTGAAATTCTTCTTCCCATTTTTTGCTAACCTCATATCGCTCGGTAACCAAATCGATGACTTCACTCTTTATTTTTTCCGTACCGTTTTGAATAAGGTATTGAGCATCGATAACCTGCTTTTCCGCTAGCTTCTCTTTGAATAACTCTAAAATTTCTTTGTAAATGGGCGTTGTAAATTCAACTTCTTCCAGTTCTTCTAATAAATAGTTATAAAGGTGATATTCTTCTTCAATCTGATTGGTTCCATAACTGATGAGTAATCTTATGCTTTCCCTTTCCTGTAACTGAATAGAATTTAGTATTCTGCTTTCTAGCCTGGATTCCTCAGAAACTTCCTCTACTGGTTCAGGAATAGGCTTATCAAGGGCTTGTTGCTTCTTCGCTTTGTTCTCAAATAAAAGCTTGTTTTGTTCTGCGATCAGGACTGATTCATCCAGATCCAAGATCTCCGAACTTTCTTTGATATAAATGGATCTTTTGAGTGGGTCCGGGATTATTGAAATACTTCTAACGATTTCTTTGATCGCCTCCGCTCTTGCTATGGGGTCTTTAGAGGTTTCTACATAAAGTTGCGACTTGAAAGAAATAAAATCCTGGGCTCCATTTAAAAAGGATTTAAAATCCTCTTTATCGAGCTTTTTTGAATAGCTATCGGGGTCTTCGCCTGATGGAAACACCAAAGCCCTTACGTTCATATCCTGTTGAAGGATCATGTCTATCCCACGAAGCGAGGCTTTAATTCCAGCTTCATCTCCATCAAACAATACCGTAATGTTAGGCGTAAAGCGTTTAATTAACTTGATCTGTTCTTCTGTTAAAGAGGTTCCAGAGGAAGCCACTACGTTCCCTATCCCCACCTGGTGCAAGGAGATCACATCTGTATAGCCCTCCGTTAAGTAGACATTTTCTTCCTGTCTTATACTTTTCTTCGCCTGGTAGATACCATAAAGGACTTTGCTTTTGTGGTAAAGCTCCGTTTCCGGGGAGTTGATGTATTTTGGCTGTCGTTCCGACTTCTTGATGATCCTACCTCCAAAAGCAATAACCTTCCCACTCAGGTTATGGATAGGAAAAATAACCCTGCCTCTAAACCGGTCATATTCTTTTTCTTCCTTTTTGATGATAAGTCCTGCTTTTTCCAGTAGCTCTTTTGAATAGCCTTTCGCTAAAGCTTCCTTCAGAAGAGCATCCCACTGATCCAGACTATAACCGAGATCGAAAGAATCAATAGCATTATCATCATATCCTCGTTCTTTAAAATAAGAATAACCGATTGCTCTTCCTTCATCCGAATTTTTGAGGTTTGAATGATAAAAGTCTTTGACGAAGTTCAATAATATGTAAAGACTCTCACGCTCATTTTGGAGTTCCTGTTGCTCATCAGAAACCTGTTCTTCTATTATTTCAACCCCAAACTTTTTTGCAAGGTATCGAACTGCCTCCGGGTAATCCATGCCTTCATGATCCATCACAAATGTGAGCGAATCTCCAGCTTTACCACATCCAAAGCATTTATAGATGCCTTTATGTGGGGCTACTGAAAAAGAAGGTGTTTTTTCATCATGAAAAGGACAACAAGCCCATAAGTTCTGTCCTTTTTTCTTTAGCGGCACAAAGTCAGATACGACATCTTCGATATCCATTCGTTCTTTTACCTGATCAATAGTGTGTCTGCTTATGGACATAAAACCGCTTTTTCTATCTAAAGAGTATAGGAAGGTATCAAAATTGGGATGTAAAAATAAGAACAAAAATTGATCGCCATGCTGTATAAAGTTATCTCTATTCTAAGTCTTTCTATTCTTCTTACCCTTACATCTTGTGGTAAAACTACTTCTGATGAAAAACAAAATGAGGTAATACAAGATGAAGTATCCCTTTTTCTAAGTTTTTTTTCTCAACCGGACCCAAGGAAAAACAGCGAAACCATAAAAACCATTAAAGAAAATTGGAAATCAGAATACAGTACTATGGTGCTTGAAGTAACCTATTTGATTCGCGACCCTAATTTATCTTTTGAGCTCATTACACTATTGCAGGATAAAACAGGGAAAGACTTCGGGTATGATTTTAATGAATGGTATGAATGGCTTTGGAATCAAGATCAAGACATTATTGAAGAATATGATGCTTTTAAAGCAAGGCTCTACAAGTTTATAGATCCAAAATTCGAAACTTATTTTTCAGATCGAGGGGAATCAGCTACGATACGCCTCGATGAAATTAGATGGGGAGGCGTTGGACAAGACGGTATTCCTCCGCTTAGAGGACCAAAAATGACCATTGCCTCCAAAGCATCTTATCTGGATGATGATAATGTTGTATTTGGAATAGAAGTAAACGGTGATTTTAGAGCATACCCAAAAAGAATTCTAGCATGGCATGAGATGTTTGTTGATGAGGTTGGAGGCATCCCGGTCGCCGGGGTTTATTGCACCTTATGTGGAACTGTAATCTTATACAAAACTGAATTCGAAGGAAAGAATTATCAGATCGGAACCAGTGGTTTTCTCTATCGATCGAATAAATTAATGTACGATAAAGAAACACAGTCGCTCTGGAATACACTATGGGGGAAACCCGTTTTAGGCCCATTGGTAGTAAAAGGTATTGAACTTGAGCATTTAAGCGTAGTAACGACAAGCTGGGGCGAATGGAAACGAAGACATCCTGAAACACTTGTACTGGCAGAAGAAACAGGTTACAAACGAGATTATGGGGAGGGTGTTGCCTACAAAGATTACTTTTCCACAGACGAGATCATGTTTAACACACCTTTTGAAGACAATAGACTTAAAAACAAACAGGAAGTACTTGCTTTAAGGCTGCCCGATTATCCGGGAGAACAATTAGCGATTTCAACAAAATTCCTGAAAAAGAGACCCATTTACACTGACAAAATAGGAGAGCAAGAACTCTTGGTGCTTACCGATAAATCAGGTGCAAATCGTGTATATGAAAATAACGGCATCACTTTTACTGACTACGACCAGAATTCTACAGTAACCGATCTTTTAGGGACAACTTGGAAACTGGAAGAAGACAAACTCCTTGCTTCTGATGGCAGGGAGTTGGAAAGGTTACCGTATCATCGTGCCTTCTGGTTTGGATGGTATGCAGCATTTCCTGAGTCCAGATTGGTAAAATAAACAAGCGTTGATTTTCTTTGTTGATTTCGATGATAAACAGCATCTTTCGAACTGTTTGAAGGAAATAGAAGTTGAAAAACTATGGAAATCAGTAAGGAATCAATAATTAAAGCCTTAAGTACTGTTGAAGATCCGGATCTTAAAAAAGACCTGATCTCTTTGAATATGATCAAATTCCTTCAGGTAGAAGGAAATAAAGTAAAATTCACGGTAGAGCTTACCACTCCTGCCTGCCCGCTTAAGGAGCTTATAAAGAATTCCTGTATCGAAGCTATTGAAAAAGAAGTTGGAAAAGATGTGGAGCTGGAGATTAACATGAGCTCAAACGTAACATCTTCCATTACCAATAACGCCAGCTTTGAAAATATAAAAAATATCATCGCTGTAGCATCAGGAAAAGGTGGTGTTGGGAAATCAACAGTAACTACCAATTTAGCCGTTGCTTTGGCCCGCTCAGGAGCGAAAGTAGGTCTTATAGATGCCGATATTTTTGGACCTTCTATTCCAACCATGTTCAATTGCGAAAATGAGCAGCCAACAGTCATCAAAAAAGGAGATAAAAACCTTATTGTCCCAATTGAACAATATGGAGTAAAACTAATGTCAATCGGGTTTCTGGCTCCGCCTGAAAACGCCGTAGTCTGGAGGGGGCCTATGGCAAGTTCCGCTTTACGACAGTTCTTTAATGATGCCGAGTGGGGCGAACTGGACTATCTATTAATTGATCTTCCTCCGGGAACTTCAGATATCCATCTTACGATGGTACAGACGGTTCCAGTGACAGGAGCTGTAGTGGTTACTACCCCTCAAAAAGTGGCTATAGCCGATGCTGTTAAGGGACTATCGATGTTCAAACAGCCCCAAATTAATGTTCCTGTTTTAGGTGTTGTAGAAAATATGGCTTATTTCACACCTTTGGAATTGCCAGATAATAAGTATTTTATTTTCGGTGAAAACGGTGGAAGGAACTTAGCGAAAAATCATGATGTTCCTTTTCTCGGTGAGGTTCCTTTAATTCAAGGAATCCGAGAAAGCGGGGATAGTGGTTATCCTGCGGTTATGAAAAACGATTTATCTTCTGAAGCTTTTGAACATATTTCCAGTGAACTTGCCCGACAAGTAGCCATTAGAAATTCAAAATTACAGAAAACAGAAGTAGTCGAATTAAAAGTTTAACTTTGTAAGGAGATGAATACGGAATTATTATCAAAAGTTGAATCTACTCTTGAAAAGATCAGGCCATATCTTTTGGCTGATGGGGGTGATGTCAAGATTTTAGAAATTACAGATTCAGGAAAACTGATCATCGAATTTGAGGGAGCTTGTGGCAGTTGCCCAATGTCCTCTATGACTTTTAAAGCAGGCATCGAAGAAGCTGTAAAACGGGATTGCCCTGAAATCACAGCCGTGGAAGCGGTTAACATCACAGCCCCAAACGACCCAAGAGCACAACTTCCTAATACAATTGCTTAATAAAGCTTAAACTTTTTCGTTTCTTTCTTATCTAATCGATATCTCTAAAGTTTTTCCGATTGGTTAAGAATTTTTTCCTTTCTTTTTTCATCAGTATACCTTTTTTATCCTCAGGTCAGGAGCGTTACTGCCCTTCACCTGAAGAACTTCATGATTGTAATCCTTCTATTAAATTCGAACACAAAGAGGTGTTTGAAGACTGGATTCAAAGCAAGATTCAAGAAAAAAGGTTAAGGAAAAGGTCAGATAATGGAACCAGAGTTTCTGAAGATGTTATAAAGTTACCAGTCGTGGTTCACATCGTTCATCGAGGAGAGTCCATTGGTACCGGAACCAATATTTCAGACGCACAAATCGTTTCGCAAATCGACGTACTCAATGAAGATTTCAGGAGGTTAAACCAAGACACCATCAATACTCCTGATCCTTTTATACCCGTAGCGGCAGATGCGGGTATTGAATTTGTATTGGCTAAAAGGACCCCTGAAGGTCTCGCTACAAACGGTATTACCAGAACTACCGGAACTCAAAATAGCTACAGGTCTACAGATGCTATTGAACTGGCTGAAATCATTTCATGGCCTGCCGAAGAATACATTAATGTATGGGTTGCACCCTTATTTGGAACCTTACTCGGATTCGCACAATTTCCAATATCCGATTTGGAAGGACTATCTCAAGGTGATCTGGGAAGTGATTTTCCGGATAACCCTATTACGGACGGAATGGTAATAAGCCCTCAATTTTTCGGCTCAATTGCAAAGGGTAACTTTCCTTTTCTAGACGAAACTTTCAATCTTGGGAGAACTACAACCCACGAAATGGGACATTTTTTAGGTTTAAGACATATTTGGGGAGATGGAAACAATTGCTCTGCTTCAGATTTTTGTGGTGATACGCCAGTAGCATTTAATAGTAATTTTGGCTGTCCTATCGGGACAACCAGCTGCGAGTCTATCGATATGATCCAGAACTATATGGATTTCACAGACGATGTTTGTATGAACTTGTTTACCTCTTGTCAGACTGAAAGAATGCAAACTGTTCTGGAATTCAGTCCCAGAAGGATGGAGCTTGTGAATTCTCCTGCCTTAATTCCGCTTGGTGATTTTGTTGACCTTGCCATCACAGATGTTTTAAGCCCGGGATTCGTTGACTGTGATGGGTTTATAGAGCCTCAGATCCAGATTCAAAATCAAGGGGATGACGTGCTGAGCAATTATCAACTCGAGCTCTTTTTAGATGATGAATTAATAGAATCTTTAGTTTTCACAAATCAAACTCTACTATCAGGTTCTTCTTCTGTCATTTCATTTCAATCATTAGAACTTCCTGAAAACGTTTATCAATTAGAATTTCAGGCAACTATTTTAGAAAGTGAAGATCAAAACCTTAGTAATAATAATCTAACTCTAAACACTCTTGTCGATTTCGGGGAAGACGAAGCTCCAGTACTTTATACGTACAATGACACTATTGTTGAAGAAGGTTGGAATAGTGTAAGCTCTAGAGGTTCCATAGAGTGGTCTAACATTAGAGTTGGCAGCTTCGAAGCTGTAAGTGTTCAATTATTTAATAATGGATTATCAGGTGATCAAATTAGATTTATAAGTCCTTCTTTTGATCTTTCAAACACAACAAATCCGGTATTAAACTTTGATTTTTCTTATAGAGGCCGTCAGGGATTTTCTGATCTATTGAATGTATATGGTTTGCCGGAATGTGAGCCTTTTGAGATATTCCAGTTGGCTTCCTTAAGCGGTGCCTCTTTTTCATCAGATTTTTTAGAAGAGTCCTGGTTTCCTCAAAATGAGGAAGACTGGGAAAGTCTTTCTCTTGATTTAAGCCCATTAGCCACAGAAGATAATGTGCGGATTGTATTCGAGGCCATAAACAGAAGGGGAAACAACATTTACCTTGATGAGATTGCTATTCTTTCCGAAGATGGTGAACTTCCGGGGATTTTCAGCTCAGATTTTCAAGTTTATCCCAACCCTGCGACTGATTTTACAACACTTTACTTTAATCGTGAAAATGCCAGTGACGTAGAAATAATACTTTATGACATCAGTGGACAGACTATAGATGATGCTGGTTTAATAGAAGTCCAAAATCAGAATTATCGTATTGACTTATCCGGGTTTGTTTCGGGCTTTTACCTTATTCGGGTTATTGGTGAAGGTCTGGATAAAACATCCAGGCTATTTGTTGATCTGGATTGAGGCTTGAATATTAGAATTACCTTTATATTTGTCCTACCGATTTTTAGCATGTCGAAAACCACAGTAGCATTAATTTTTGGAGGAAAATCAGTAGAACATGAGATATCAGTTCGTTCTGCCAAAAACATTTATCAGAATCTAGATAAGGAAAAATACCGTGTCGAGCTTATTGGAATAGACAAGGAAGGTGTTTGGAAGAAAGTAGAGTCTATTGGTGATGGCTTTGAAAAGGGCCAATCTTTGTCCGTTACATTAGGTCAGCATGGAGTTTTTGAGACAGAATCAGGGGCAAAACTACCGGAATTTGATGTGGTCTTTCCAATCGTACACGGAACCGATGGAGAAGACGGTAACATTCAAGGTTTTTTTAATTTATTGGATATACCTGTCGTTGGAAGTAACGTAGAAGGCTCAGTGATTTCCATGAGCAAGTTAACCAGCAAAGAGCTTTTGAGTGCTTCAGGAATACCTGTTTGTAAGTACAAGGCTTTTGACCTTTCCGAAAAAGAACATATTCAATACGACGAGATCGTAAAAATTTTAGGACTTCCCTTCATCCTAAAACCCTCCAATTTAGGATCTTCTGTTGGGGTATATAAAATAAAAACAGAAGAAGATTTCAATACTTACCTTGATAATGCTTTTGAATACGACAATCAAATCATCTTTGAAGAATTTGTTGAAGGGTATGAAATGGAATGTGCTGTCAAAGGAAATGAGATTGTAAAAGCTACAGTTCCTGGCGAAGTAATCTTAAAAGGAGATCATGAATTTTATTCATATGAAGCCAAATATTTAGATGCTAAGGCTTCAGAAACTATTATCCCGGCAACCATTTCTGAAACGCATTTCGATTCTATTAAAGACCTATGCATTAGAGCTTTCAAAGCATTGAAATGTGCCGATTACGGAAGAGTTGATCTCTTTTTATCAAAATCAGGAGTAATCTATATCAATGAGATCAACACCCTACCCGGTTTTACAGATATAAGTATGTTTCCTAAATTATGGGAATATGAGGGAGTCAAGTATTCTGACTTGATCGACGAGCTCATTCAACTTTCTCTTAAAAGGTTTGAAAGGCAAAAACGACTACAAACCAACTACAAACAAGCTATATGAAATTATATGCAAAGAGTATAAAAGGGCTTTTAATTCAAATCCTTGCCTTTATAGCAATTGGAGTTGGCCTGGTTTTGTTCTTTTTTTATGTCTATCTGCCAGGGCTTACCAATCATGGAGAAATAGTAACGGTACCCAATTTAGAAGGCGTTCAGTTCGAGGAATTGGATGAGTTCCTTACGAAAAGAAATCTCCGGTATACCATTACAGAAGATTCCGGATATTCTGAAGAGCATCCTCCTCAGGTAGTATTACAACAGACTCCTAAAGCTTACAGTAAAGTCAAAGAGAATCGTAAAATTTATATTACACTGAATCGAGTAAGCCCTCCTACAGTACGCATGCCTTGCCTGGTCGATGGATCCATAAAAAATGCCCAAGCCGTATTAAAAAGTTATGGTCTCAGGTTGGGTGAAATAAAATACAAAGCAGCCCTGGGCGTTAATTCCGTATTGGAACAACTATACAATGATGAATCTTACGATTGTGAAGACATTGAAAAAGGAATTTTGATACCTAAAGGCTCTAAAATAGACCTTATTGCTGCAGATGGCTTTGGCAAAAAGCGCTTGCCTGTTCCTGACCTTATTGGAAAAAGTCTGGATGAAGCCGAATTCACTATTATTGGCTCAGGCCTTAACCTAGGTGCCGTTATCTTTCAAAAAGAAAATGATGAAATTTTGGTTGAAACCAATGATTCAACAGGCGTTTCCGTGGAAGTCAGATCGTATGAAATCGGAGAAGTACTAGACCAAAAACCGGGGGTTGAGCAGACCATCAGGATAGGCCAAACCATCGATTTGTGGGTCTCAGGTACCAGAGAAGCTTACGAAGAAAAATTAAAACAAGATTCCATCGCTCAAGCCGAAGGAGGTGCATTATTTTATGAATAAAGGGTTCTCACTGTGCTTCTTGTTTGTTTTTTCTCTGGACGCTCTGGCTCAGGTAGAGTTAGTTCCTATTAGAAAGGATAAGTTTGAGGTAACTTCTTTAAATACCCGAACTGAAAGGTTAGCTCAAGATACGCTAATACTTCCACTTCCATTTTTCGATGATTTTTCTTTAGCTGATGAAGTGCCCGATACCCTTAGATGGTTAAATAGTGATAATGTTGGTATTAGCTCAGGACTCGGTATAAATCCTCCTTCTATTAATGTAGCCGTTCTGGACGGCGTCGACCAATCTGGACAGCCGTATAATTTTTCAAGCGATATAGCTCAGGTGGTTGATGTGCTGACTTCTCAGTTTATAGACCTTTCTTCATTTACTGTCAGTTCAAATATATTTCTAAGCTTTTTCTGGCAACTTGAAGGACGAGGTGAAACCCCGGATCAAGATGATGAGCTTAGAATTCAATTTAAAGATCAAGATGGTCAATGGATTACCCAAGGAACAATATCAGGTGATGCTGAACAAGATCCTGACTTTTTCAATTTTATTGATTTTGGATTAACTGCCCAAAGCGATTCCATTTTTTTTCATGAAAGCTTTCAATTCAGATTACAAGCTTTTGGTGATCCGAGCGGAATATTTGACTTTTGGCTAGTCGATTATTTCCGAATGAACACCGGTCGGTCTCCAGGCGATAGGTCTTTTGAAGATGAGGCATTCGTAACCAACCCTACATCCATACTTGGCTCCCTAACAGCAATTCCACTTGATCATTTTATAGAAGCCGAGCTATCACTGGATACTATTCCGGAGGCTGATGTTGTTACACTTAATGAAGATCGTTTTGCGGGAGGAATTAGTGTTTTCGGGATTAACATCAATACATTTCTAAGAGATACAGAAACTGATTTCATTATAGACTCCTTAAGTTTTACTGACCCAATCGATTCTACTATTGTTATTGGTGATCCTGTTCGTGAATTCTCCGAGACCTTTCAGGTCGTGACTTTTAACGAAGCAACAGCGACAGAAGATCAACTACTCAATTATTTTCAAGCCAATCCGGATCGTGATTCCATAGTTATTGAAACCTCGATGTCGTTCATTTCTGATTTCGATTCCAGCGCTGTTTTTGAGGAAACCAACGCCAATAGTTCTGTCAGTTCTTTGGTGAATTTCACTAATTTTTATGCCTACGATGATGGTGAAGCTGAACAAGGTTTTGGAATTCGACAAAGAGATGGTCAGGTTGCCGTACGTTACATTATTGAAAAGGAAGATTTACTTAATCAATTCGATGTTTATTTTCCTCCAACAAATGCTGACCCAGGTCCCATTCGTTTTTTCATTAGAACGGAGCTAAACGATGATAATTCTGGTCTTATTTATATAGATCAGATAGAAAGAAGACCTGATCAATTTTTGGCAGTGGAACTGAACCAATTTAGATCAATACAGCTGGAAAGAGGTGTTACGGTCGGTGATACCATTTTTATAGGATATCAACAATCAAGCTCAGAAGAACGTGTTTTCGTAGGGTATGATAGAAATACCGACACCAGGAATGCTATTTTTCAGAATATTTCTGGAAGCTGGATTCCTTTAGATCCTTCAACTGAGCCCGGATCGATCATGATTAGGCCCAAGTTCGTTGATACGGACGAAGTTATTACAAGTATTGGTAAAATAGAACAACAAAATTTAGTAGTATACCCTAACCCTTCAAAAGGTATATTCAATATTGAAGGACAGTTCGATTTCTACGAGCTTTACAATCTTTCGGGGATTAAAGTTTTAGAAGGAAATCAAGCTCAAATGGATATAGGAACTTTCAGAAGTGGACTTTATATTTTGCGATTGAGCATAGATGGAGATATAATTACAAAAAAAATAGTATTGAATCATGACTGATATAACAGCTTCAGAACTTAAAGAACGACTAGATAAAAACGAAGATCTCAACCTTATTGACGTAAGGGAACAATGGGAATTCGATGTAAAAAATATTGGCGCCAAATTAATCCCATTAGGTACGTTACCTCAAAAGGTTTCTGAGTTAGAAGATTTAAAAAATGAAGAGGTTATTGTCCACTGTAAATCCGGAGGACGAAGCGCCCAAGCTCAAGCATTTCTGAAACAACAAGGTTTTTCAAACGTCAGAAACCTTATTGGTGGAATTGAAGGGTATCTCGAGTGACTTAAGAATATTGTTTATACCTGTAAGCTTATGGAACAGGAAAAAGCTTTCTCTTTGCTAAATCGGCAATTAACAGATATTTTGGCAAGTGCAGATCGAATAATTAACGGGGATGATTCTTCTGAGGAAATTGAATCCTTCTCAAAATATTCTCTGGAATTAAAGAGATTTGTTAATGAAAGAATTGAAAATCCTGTTTTTAGGGAAGCCATGAACGAAATACCTGACATTGATTACAGAAGAACTCAAATTCAATTATGGCAATTTTTAATTCTTCCTGTATGGTGGGTTAATATCTACAAAGACTATCAGGCACGAAAAAAAACTCAAGGAGAAGTCAAATTGGTCCAGTCGAAGTATTCGAGTCTTCAGTTCTTATTAAAAAGTTTATCTAATTAAGTCTGAAATAGGTGACTCGTAGAGGAAACCTCTTAGTACTTATCCTTATTGCTAGGCAGAAAAAGGACTGGGACTAAAGGATAACACAAATACCAGAAGTGCTAACCAGCCAATAATTTTTCTTTTGTTATCCAGTGGTTCATTATCAACGGCCGGTGGATGCTTTAGACCTAGGAACCTACCTAAAATGAAAGCAAAGAAGAGCCATCCTGAATAGCCTTCGATGGTCGGATTAAAATAGGCTATAATAAATTGTCCTGAAAATATGCTGATGGCAAAAGTAAGCTTAGTGAGCAGATTTTTTGAAGCTGATTGAAAGACAAATAAAAGCCCTAAAACATACATAGGAATATACCATATGAGATCATCGAAAGGCATATAGGGATTAATAAGCCCCAAGCCTGCATAAAAAACGAAGAGACTAAACAGGGATAAAGAAATAATCTTATGTCTTTTATACCCAAAAAGTCCAAATACGACATGCCCGCCATCCAACTGTCCGATTGGCAATAAATTCAAAGCTGTAAAAAATAACGCGAGATACCCTGCAAATAACCATGGGTAATGAAAAAGCTCAAATGGATTAGGAACCAGCTGCGGTTGCTCTGCAACGTTTTCAGTGAACCACATATAAATCAGGTTATTGCCAAGACTCAATCCTCCTTCAACATTTCCAACTCTGACGGTATCAAGCCAATAGTCCTTAGCCGGTTTTCCTAATTTTTGTTCATACTGAGTTTTGGTAAAAAAGGTATCTGCATCATAAACGTACTGCTCATAGTCTTTACCGAAAAACTCATACTCCGGGTGGATCTCAAAGATATGTTCAGGTTCGGGCAAGTTTGAAAATCCATAAAAAATCACTGCTAACGCTACTACAAAACCAGCTAAAGGGCCTGCCACACCAATATCGAAATATTGCTTTTTAGTCATTCTCTTCTGTTGGATAGCGATAAAAGCACCCATAGTTCCAATAGAAGGGGCTCCGATAAAACCCAACCATAAAGGAATATAAAATGGTAAAGTGACTTTTACCTTGTGATACTGCGCCATGAAGTAATGCCCGAATTCATGAACCGTAAGTATCAACAGAAAAGGAATGGAATACTCCAAGCCCGACAATACTTCAGAGAACGTCAAGGGTTCAAATGAATAGATCAGGCTTCTAGCATACATCCATTCCGCACCTGAGATTGTGGTTAAGATTAGCGTAAGAATAAAAAGTCCTAATTGAATTAGGCGTTGTTTTCTTTGATTCATAAGTGATTTAAAATATCGTCTCCCTCCGGAATATGAAGCGTCTTCAAACTTAAACTTTGAGCTGCTTCTATATTGTGGGGATTATCATCAACGAACAAAGTCGAGCCTGAGTGAAGTTCATGTTGATCGAGTACCAATTGATAGATCTCCTTTTCTGGTTTCCTGTATCCCGTTCTATGCGAATAATAAGCCTTATGAAAAATATGATCTAAATCGGTTTCTCCCACAGAGTTGAAAAGTATTTTGTTAAACTTATCAATGTGGATTTGGTTCGTGTTACTTAGCACGTAAACTTCGTAACCGGCCTTTAATCGTTTAACCAGATCGATCCGGCTTGATGGAATATCTAAAAGCATCGCGTTCCAAGCCTCGTCAATCTCATGTAATTGGTCTTCATTAAATTGAAAAACTTTCGAGAGCTCCTTTCGAAATTCTGGATCGGAAATATTACCACGCTCATATTCATTGAAGAAGCCTTTGTTGTAGAGGTTTTCTAATTCGGTACTTTTATTGACATTACTCGCCATATTTTGAAGGCGGTCAAATGTCCGGCTGGTGTCCAGGTTAATAATCACACCACCCAAATCAAAAATAATAGCGTTTACTCCGTTTAATTCCACGGCTAATCGTTGTAAGAATGTGGGCAAATATGTAATATTGCACTCCATTTTTCAAGGAGATGTTCAAACTCTTTTTGAAGGGCCTATAGCTCAGCTGGTTAGAGCACTTGACTCATAATCAAGGGGTCCCTGGTTCGAGCCCAGGTGGGCCCACTAAACGAAAGCCTCATCAAACAAACGATGAGGCTTTTTTTACGACTCAACCTGATCGGTGACATTATTAGCGGAATATCTGAACCTGTTATCCTTTAATAACTGATCAAATATTTTCATACTTTTTTCTTTATATTTTTTATCTGATTCCTTTACATTTCTAAGACTGTTATAAACACCAACAAGAATCTTAACTGGATCGTCACTGTAATATCCGCTTTTTGAGATATCTGGTTTATCATAATTTCTAAATCTTGAAATCAAATCGATACATTCTTTCGGATACTCTTTTGCGTTTGATAGCAGATATTCATAGTAATAATGTGGAGAGCTTTTAACCACATTGGATTTTGAATATTTAAGAAGTAAAGGGAATATTTTTTTAAAGGTATCTTCACTTCTATTTTTTAAGTACAAGAAAGCTGTAGAATATTCCTGAATAACCTTTTCATCTTTGCTGTTTAAAAATTTGAGGAACAGCTTTTTACTTCTTTCTCTTGTAATATTATTATCATCAAATAAATTATGTATAGCTACATCGATCATCCTAGATCGAGCATCTGAACTTTTTTTGAGAAACTCATTTAATTGCTCATAACAGTTTTCAACATTATTAATCCATAAAACAGCAAGAATCACAGCAACATCTCCTTGTATTTCTTCATAATCCAAAGCTCTCAGAAAATAAGGCTTTAACTCTTTGAAAAAGTGATATGATAAATGTTGAACTGTTCTCGGAGTATGTTTTAGTAACTCTGGTCTATTGAACTCGACTACTTTTAAGAAAATCTTCAGCGATCTTTCTTTATCCAGATTCATGAGGTAATATAAATTAGGAATCAATGTGGCTTTCACACTAGTACTTGGGTCTTCCAGTACCTTCTCAATAGTTTTAAAAATAATATTTGAATGATGTGGATATGATAATAAATAAGGTAGCCTGCTAACTGCCGCGCCTCTTACAGTATTAATTCCATGTTGAATTGAATCCTCTACTTTCTCGTTTGTTGATGGATCTTCATGATTGATAGCAAAATCACACAAAAAGTTTATTACCTCATCATCGCAATTCTTAGAATCAATCAGATGATCGACGAGCCAGATTAAATACAAGGTATGTTCCCGGTCTAAATCCAAGTTTAGTGCTTTCTTGAATAGTTTCAAGAACTCAGTAGGATCATATTCACCCTCTTTAAGACCAGTCAATCCAGATAATATATAATCTTGATTTACTCGGTTTTCGTCAATTAGTTTTTCCACGAATTCAGAAAATTCTGAAGGTCGATCAGTCACCTGTTTTTTGAATGCCCTTGAATGCTCTGTTCTTGAACCTCTAAAGGGTCCGAAGTAATCGGGAAAGCCGTCTTTTTCATATTTTAAAAATGAATTTTCCCATTCTTTGAAACTCATATTTTCATACGCAGATAAAGGAAGAGGTGAAGGTACTGCTCTTACAATAGTACCGCTTGGTTTTTGATCTTGAAATTCTCCAAACTTACGTTTTAGTTCCTGATATGCTTTTTTTAGAAATGGCTGCTCAAACAAGAAATCATAAGGAATAGCACACAGGTATTCATATTTAGTTTTTCCATACCATTTTAGATAATGACATTTCATTCCCTCCCGATCCACATTGACCTCCTTATCTCTTTTAGGGTCAATATTTAGAATTAGCTCATTCACCTTTAGCCTTTGATCTAATGTGAAGTGCTGGTATGAATTTGTGATCAGTTCTCTTACATAGTATTCGATATCTGATGTTTCAAATCCTTCTTTATTGAAGTAGGCATCCAGAAAATCAAGGGTTAAAGAAGTCCATTCTTTCGATTGTTCCTGCAAACTGACTGCTAAAATCAAAAGAATAGTCTGCGAATTATCATTTAAATGATTTTTGACAAACCCTTCATATTTTGAAGGGTTTTCGGTAGATAATTGCTTGGCTTTATCAATTAAAAGACGATAAACCTCCTCATAATCATTATGATTTGATTCTGAGTATGTAAAACCATGAGGTAAGTCGGACCACAATCTTGAATAATCTTCATCTTGAGATACTCCCTCAGTTGTAGCTTTTATAAAATTAAGTGTGAAGTCAAACACCTTTTCAAGATTAAGTGCAAAAAGATTTTTGAATAATTCACAATCATCATATCCAAGATCGGGTTTCTCATAAAAATGCTTTTTAGCATTATTTTTTTCCTTCAAATGCCTACCGTAAATCTTTAAGGTCCAATCAAGATCATTTTTGGCTGCGTCTTCCAGTATTTTATAAAATCCGTGAGTGTCCTTCGATATCTCACCCTTTGCATACCGTTCAAAAAGATTCATAGCCAAAGGATTATCCCATTTATTAATAAAATATAGTAGTCGAAATACAAATCTTGGTTTATTAGTGAATTCCGGTAAGTCATGAATAATCTGAAGTATTCTATGTCTAGATGCAGGCAGTAACTTTCTAAAAAGGTGGTAAACCAGATTTGATCGATCCTCCTGAGTATTTTGATCAATCCTTCGTATGCGACTAATAAAATCTTCTAGTTTGTTGTTAATAGGTTTTCCAGTAACCAGTTTTTTCAACTCTCCTACTAGATCCAAAAAATCCAACCACGCGACCGTATTCACAGCCTCAATGAAAATGTCTTTCCAGTTATTGTCAGATAGAATATATCGATGGACAAAATCCTTTTCAAGTTCATTCGGATGTTCTCTATAGCCTAATTCAGTAATCAGCAGAACTTTTATATGATATCTGAATTTTGAACTTTTCAAGACCCTTCTTAAAGTGCTTATATACAACCTTAAATCGTGATCCCTCAAAAAACTAATAACCATCTTTAGAGTAGCTCTTATGTGTAGCCCTTGATGGTTAATTAAAATATAATTTTCGATGGATTGGCCACTCTCAACAAAATGTTGAGCAAAACAGTAATCGAAAAATGTTTGATGAAAAAATTGAATTTCATTCCGTGATTCTACCAAAAGCGAATTACTCTTCAAATACTCAATGACTGTGAAATACTTTTCCTCGATTTTAAATTTGGAAAGATTTATGCTCCGGTTGATGTACATCTGAGAAGTGATCTCGTAAATGGCTTCTCTACAAGAAGAGCCTTCCGAGTACTGAGTGATTTTTTGATACCATAGCTCATTGTATAAGTCATGCAAGGTTTGAATACCTTGCAATGTTTGGTTACCCTCAATGACTTTGCATAGCACGTTCAAGTGATGAGGAATACGGATTAATTCCAATAATTTAGGACTTATCTGTTGTTGGTCTATTTCCTTTTGTGTTAGGATCTTTTGGACGTCAAGTTGATCAAGTAACCCAACTTTGACACTTTTTTGATTATTGTAATAGCGAAGATCAGTATCATAATTGAGATCATAAGTTCTTACCGATATAATTACTCGTACTCCACTAATGGAAGCTAGACTATTTACAAGCAACTGAAATGCATCAAGATACTCCCTCTTAGCAGACATGGATTGAGAGAGTGCATCAATTTGGTCAATCAGGATGACTACGTAATCATTTGTTACAGCAAGTGTTTCTACCAATGTTTCAACAGGAACCCCAAAATCCAATCGTTCCTGAAGTTCCTTCTTATTCTTTGCGTAATATTTATCTGCTTTAATACCTAAAACTGGAATTTTTTCATGATTTAGACCTTCGTACAAGTCCTTAATGATCACACTTTTACCGTATCCCGCATTACCTACCAAAAGCATGACACCTTTTTCATCCTTTCCTAGTGGTTTTTTGACCCAATTCATTAATTGCGTAGTCTCCTTACGAGGAATATGGGAATCTTCCAGGCCCTCGAAATGTGAAGTGACGTTTCTCAGGTGAAAAGAAGAGGATCTAAACTTCTTTAGAATTTCATTTGATGTGGGTAAGTTAAGTCTGGTGAAATAGCGGTTATAAATTCTTTGATTCTCTGGTTGTGAAAGTTGGATTTTTAATTGACTCGGTACTTTCCAATAAAGTTTAATGTTTAGCTTTTCAGCCTCATCTTCTATTTCAGTTTGTACTTGTGATTTTTTCAGATTAGGAAGAGGGCTTTCAGAGAAAGGCTGGTTTAAGTAAAACAGAATCTTTGTTAATTCAGAGTTTTTATTTTTCGAACTCTTCAAAGCTTTAATCAGCTTTAATTTTCTACCAGATGGTTTTACTTCAAGGAATTTTGCTTGAAAACCTATATAATCCTTCCCTATTTTAATAGGATCAGTTTCAATACCTGTTTGGTCTTGGTATGAGTGTATACCAAATGGTTGGTTATGTTCTTGACAAAAGAGTTCGTAAGCAAGAGACTCAAAAGCTTCTTGTTCTTTTCCAAAGAATTTCTCCTGAAAGACTGACCATTTTAGTTCTATCATCTTACTTCAATACATCACTTCCATATTTACCATCAGCAAACCTGAAAAACTTTACATTTCTATATTTAGTATAACAGTATCTAAAAAAGTACAGAAAAATGTATGCAATACTTGAAATAACCCCATTCAATATACTTACGTCTCTGTCAAAAAAGTTCTAATACCATCTAATAATCACTTACCAATGTAAGTACAACGTCAGGGTTTTAATCAACCCCCATGTCTTAAAATCAAGGTTATTGACATGGAAAAAGTTATTGAAAAACTTAACAGATCTACCGCTAAGCAAACTTTCAAGTATCCAACCAGAATCATCCAGTTTGGAGAGGGAAATTTCCTTCGGGCATTTGTTGACTGGATGGTTTCGAGAATGAATCAGGAATCTGATTTTAACTCTGGTATTAAGATTATTCAGCCATTAAATCACGGAATGGCCGAACTCATAAATTCACAGGATGGCATTTACCACGTTGCACTGAATGGATACGAAGGAGCCCAGTTCATGTCTCAGGTTGATCTGATCGACTGTGTTAATGAAGTCATTAATCCTTATAGTCATTTTAAAAAATTCCTGAAGTGTGCAGAGGATGAAAGCATCCAAATAATCGTTTCCAATACCACAGAAGCAGGGATTGCATTTGATGAAAGTAATCGCCCAAAAAATGGGGTTTCTGATACCTTTCCCGGCAAATTAACACAGTTTTTATTTCATCGTTATCAAACTATTCCTGAGTCAGAGCGGATAGTAGTCCTGCCATGCGAACTTATAGATAAGAATGGAGAGAAGCTCCAAAAGACTATCTGCCAATATATCGAACACTGGAATCTAGGAAACTATTTTCAGGATTGGGTAAACAAGAAAGTCACTTTTTGCAACACGCTCGTCGACAGAATTGTACCGGGTTTTCCTAAGGATAGTATCCAAAAATACTGGGGGCAAACTGGTTATCAGGATGAAATATTGGTAGAGGCTGAATACTTTCATCTATGGGTGATTGAGGGGCCAGATTGGATACAGGAAGTTTTACCAGCTCAAAAGGCCGGATTGAATGTAGTTTTTACCAATGATCTTGATGCCTATAGAACCCGAAAAGTAAGAGTACTTAATGGACTCCATACCGTTATGGTGCCTGTCTCCTATTTATATGGCTTAAGGACTGTGAAGGATACCCTTGAAGATGACCAGCTCTCCTTCTTTCTAAACGAAGCTCTGTTTGAAGAGATTCTACCTACTCTACAGGGTGATGAGAAACAACTGGAAGATTACGCTAGCAAAACCTTGGAAAGGTTCAGGAATCCAGCCATCAAGCATCAGCTTATTTCTATTGCTTTAAACAGCTTTTCAAAATTCAAAACGAGGGTTTTACCCTCCATACTGGAATATGAGCGTTTGAAATCTATTAATCCCAAAAGGCTTCTTTTTGCCCTTTCAGCATTGATTTGCTTTTATCAAGGCGAAGAAAACGGAGAGACGATCGATCTTAGTGATGAACCTTATATCATAGAAAAGATGAAAGCATTGTGGAACCAAAATGACTATCACGAAATAACAAACTCCGTATTATCCGATAAAAGTATTTGGGGCACTGATCTATCAAGATTTTCAGAATTAGTAGAAAACTATGTGAAAAGTATTGATCAATTGGGCATGAAAGAGTCTTTGAGGATCATAAAATTCTAGTTGATTTTTAGATCCACTACGATAGGTATCATATTTTGATATCTACAAGAACCTTGATTAGACTGGCTCAAAAGTCTTATTCTGCCATCCTGAACTTGTTTCAGGATCTTTAATTTACTGATAATCTTATACTAAGATTCTGAAATAAATTGAGAATGACGGCTTCAAAAGACATCCGATATCTTCGAGATATCGGATGTTTGTATGAATGAAATTACAATGAAACTCCTCGTTTCCATGGAATAAAATCATCTTGCCCTAACCTTACGGCATGAGGGGTTTTCCTGCCACTAGCTACATCTATAACATATTGAAGAATCTCTTCACCTTTTGATTTGATGGTGTCTTCACCAGAAATTATGGTTCCTGTATCAATATCGATTACGTCCCGCATTTTGTTGGCAAGCTTGGTATTGCTCGAAATCTTGATAACAGGACTTACAGGATTTCCTGTTGGTGTACCTAAGCCTGTGGTAAATAGAGCAATGGTAGCTCCTGAACCAGCCAATCCCGTTGTAGATTCAACATCATTCCCCGGAGTACATAAAAGATTTAATCCCGGTTTAGTGACCTGCTCCGTATAATCAAGCACATCCACTACCGGAGAAGTACCCCCCTTCTTTGCCGCACCTGCTGATTTCATGGCATCAGTAATCAGTCCATCTTTAATATTTCCGGGTGATGGATTGGCTTCAAACCCAGAGCCCACTTCTTTTGCTCTTTGTCCATAAC
Source organism: Bacteroidota bacterium (assembly GCA_039030555.1). Lineage (GTDB taxonomy): Bacteria > Bacteroidota > Bacteroidia > Cytophagales > Cyclobacteriaceae > JBCCDY01. The sequence continues at coordinate 220,051 of JBCCDY010000002.1, read as the reverse complement.
TCTTCATCAGATGGGTGAACTTTTTGGCAACTTCAGAATTCACGGATCGATCAATCAATTCCTGTTCCACTCCGTTTAATTCCGGGAACTCTGAAAGAATAACCGAACCTCCTAATGATACGAGCAGGTCAGAAAAATATCCTACAGCTGGATTAGCGGAAATTCCTGAAAATCCATCGGAACCACCACACTCCAGACCAATTGTTAACTTGTCTAACGGGGCTGGCTGGCGTTCCAGTTTGTTAGCCTCAGCGAGTCCTATAAAAGTCTTTTTTACAGCCTCCGCTATAAATTCAGGTTCAGAATTACTTTCCTGCTGACCAAGAATGTACAGTGGCTTATCAAAATCTGGATTCACTGCATTTATAGCCTCCTGAAGCATACTTACCTGCGCATTTTGACAACCTAAGCTTAAGACCGTTGCACCAGCAACATTGGCATTGTTCAAATAACCAGCGAATAGTTTACAGAGGACTTCACTGTCTTCCCGGGTACCACCACAACCTCCTTCGTGCGAAAGAAATTTTATTCCATCTACATTTTTGAATACTCTTTTCTGGATTTGCTCTTCACCTTTTAGAAGTATTTCCTGCTCCAGAAGCCCGGCCTGTGAAACACCGGATTGATACAGGCTAACCAGTTTTCTTACATCCAAATCGTAAACTTTTCCATTTGAATAGCCCAATTCTTCAAGCATCGCATCCTTTATGACTTGCAGGTTTCTGTTTTCACAAAAAACCAGTGGAATAACCAGCCAGTAATTTGCCGTCCCTACCTTTCCATCAGACCTATGATATCCATCAAACTCAAGTCCTTGCAAGGATGAGTTTTCCGGTGGCTGCCATACAAAATCACTCTTGTCTATATCAAAACTGTTAACGGCATGGGTCACATTTTGAATCGTCGCAACTTCGCCCCGCTCAACATCCTTGGTAGTCACCCCAACCTTCACTCCATACATTCTTACGATACCTCCTTCAGAAATTGGTTCTGAGAAAAATTTATGTTTGGCAGGAATATCTGATTTGACCAAAAACTCATTTCCATTCAATCGTTCCAAATCTCCATTTTTTAAATCTGAAAGAGCAACAATCAGATTATCTTCAGAATGAACTTTTAAGATCCTGTCAGCCACTACTCTATCTGTAATTCTTCATGTGTTTAGCTATGACCGCCATATTCTCATTCGGCTTATCCAGATTTCTGGGATAATAGTAATAGATCAATTGCTCCGGGTTCAAGGCAAGAACCTCCGGAAGTCTCTTGTCCATTAAATCATTGTTTTCAGCCGACATATTATGATTTTCTATCAAAAGCAGACCTTTCTTATTGTTTTTTCGTGCTACATCGAGATATGTTTCTCCGGGGCCCAGTAGTACTTTTCCCACCTGCTCAACATCTCCCACGTCATCTGCTGACCATGGCCTTCCGTCGCAACCCAAATAATCCAAATGCTCTATTCCAGCCATGGATTCGATTACATGATCAGGTTGATTAGCATAAGCGAACAGATTGGTAATCTTTCCCAGATGGTTTTCTTTGATATGTTTATTGATTTTTGAGAAAAAGCCTGAAAATGCATCGTTATGAGCATTTTCATTTTCAATGTCTTCAATATTGTCCTTTGCTTCTTCAGAGTAGTCTTTCTTCTCGTAGATCTTCGGCTCATCCCAAATAACTCCTTTAATGTCCCAAAGCTTAAAAATTTTATCAATTGAATCTTTAAAAAAATCAATGGTTTCTTCATAATGAATACTGCTGTGCACCCCTACATTTTTGTCCTTGTAAAAAGAGCCATCTTTTTTCAACAACCATGTTTGTGGGTTTTGGATGGTGAATACGCTTGGTACTTTAGGAGCACCTGCAAGTAAACCTCCCCATCGTGAAGGAACCGCAAAAACATCCATTCCCAGTTTCGAAGCTTCGTTGGTAATGATTTCAACATTTTCTACAGCAGCACGAAGATCCTGTTCCAGAATCGCAACTGAAACCACATTAGTCCCTATATCTGCCATCCATTTTAAATCCTCTTTCACCTGATGAGGAACCAGCGTATACATATGGGCTCTGAAATAATAGGCATTCAAAAGCTTATCCTGAGCAGTAGAAGACTCACTGGCACAGCTTTCGGTCAACTGAACAGTTAGCGGGGCTACGAGTGTACTGACAGCCGTCTTTTTTAGAAATGATCTTCGGGAATGCATATTGATCGATTTTGAATCATTCATATAGAAATTATTAATCTGAATTGATCCTTGAAACAGATTCTACCTGAGTCATAGACATTTCCTTTCTTTTCGAATTTTCATTTTTATTAATTACCCTCACATTATCCATTTCAAGTTGATCCATAAATCCGAAAACCATAGTGGCAGTTTCCCTGGATAAGTCAATACTGGTTTCGAGCTTTGGATAATTTTTGTTTCCCCTTGGCTTTTTGGCTTTCGAAAAGTCCTGCTCATCAGTAAGGTAAAATTGAACATTCTTGAAACTCAGGCGCTCAATAGGACTTTGTTCATGTCCTGATATCAACAATTTTCCTCCGGAAACGATCTGAATGTTGGAGAATGTATTGTATCGAACGATACCGTAAGATCTTTTGGGGGTTTTCTTATCGATATCAATAAAAATCGGATACTCGTGTTCATGCCTTGATCCCCCTTCAATCAGGATATTGGAGAAACTATTGTACTCATAAATACCACCATCCAGCATAAAAAGGGATATCCCATATCTGGTTTTTCGAATGGTAATGTTCGAAAAGTTACAAAACCTCACCGCCTTTTTTGACCCTGTCCCAAATTTGATAGCCGCATCATCACTTTCCAAAATGCAATTGGTCACAACCACATTTTCGACAGGCTTACGTTGTGTTTTAAGGCAAATTGCATCATCTCCAGTAGAAATGAAGGAATCTGATATCCTGACATATTCTGAATCCACAATATCAATACCGTCGGTATTGGGGCCTCGAAAGTCATTAATGATCGTTAGGTCGTGAAAGGTAGCGTCTTTACTATTTTCCAACCGTATCACATGCGAAGGAGAGTTGATTAATTTTAAGCCCTCAAAACTCAGGTTTTCAACATTTTCAAGAAGTATCCAGGGTTCAGGCCGTTCAAGCGCTTTGAAATTCTCATCCCAAAAAGCGGGGCCATTTCCATCTATAACCCCTTTTCCGGATATGCTTATATCTGATAGATCAGTCCCTGTGATAAAGGATTTATTTTCTCCTGAATAATGCGATAGATCGGTACTTCCAATCAGTTTAGAGCCACTTTCAAAACGAATGGAAACTTTACTTTTAAGCTCAATAGAGCCCGAAAGGAATTCACCCGGAGGAAAGTAAACCGTACCTCCACCTTTTTCGAAAGCTTCATTTATGGTTTTTTGGATCGCATTGGTAGAAAGTGTTTTCCCATCTGGCATAGCCCCAAAATCCAGAATATTATAAAATTGATTCTGAGCATTTATTCCGAAAGAACAAAGTAACAGCACTAAAATACCAGACATAACTATCCTCATATTTTAAAGACCACCCAGTTACTCAAAACCCTGACATGAAAACAAAATCTAAAACCCGAAAAGTCTTGGCCACCAAAGGGTAATCTGGGGAACGTATGTGATTAGTAAAAGGGTGACCAGCATAGCTATGAATAAAGGAAGCATTGGCTTAATCACTTGTTGAATGGATATTTTGGCAACTCCTACCCCCACAAATAATACCGAGCCTACCGGAGGTGTGCATAACCCTATGCATAGGTTCAAGACCATAACAATCCCGAAATGAATGGGGTCCATTCCTAGGTCAGTAACGATTGGTAGGAAAATCGGGGTGAAAATGAGTACGGCGGGAGTCATATCCATAAAGACCCCAACGAAGAGTAGAATGAGATTGATAATCAATAATATAACGTATTTGTTATCGCTAATCTGTAGTAGCACTGCACTGACCTGTTGAGGAATATTCTCAAAAGACATCACCCATGACATACCCATGGAAGCCCCGATCAGCAACATCACTATAGAAGTTGTTTTAGAAGTTTCCAGAAAAATCGATGGAATATCTTCAAATTTGACTTCTTTATAAACAAGCATGGATAAAACGGCTGTATAAACGACGGCAATGGCTGAAGCCTCAGTCGCCGTAAAAATACCCCCCACGATACCCCCCATAACGATGACAAGTAGCATTAAACTGGGTATGGCATCAAGTACTTTTTTGATGATCTCCGAAAGAGCCGCCCCTTCATCGGTAGGATACTTTTTAAGGTAAGCCCATACTCCTGCCACAGACATTAGGGCCATTCCTAAAAGTATTCCAGGTACATAGCCTGCTAAAAATAGGGCTGCAATGGATACCCCACCACTGGCCAGTGAATAAATGATCAGTATATTGCTTGGGGGAATGATAAGTCCTGTTGTAGAGCTTGTGATGTTAACTGCCGCACTGAATGGTTTGGAATATCCGCTTTTTTCCATTTTATCAACCATAAACCCACCGATGGCCGATGCAGCGGCTACAGCAGATCCCGAAATGGCCCCAAAAAGCATACAGGATATAATATTGACGAAAGCCAAGCCTCCGGGAAGGCGCCCCACCAGAACCTTGGCCAAATCGATCAGTCTTGTGGCAATTCCTCCTTTGTTCATGAATTGTCCTGCGAGAATGAAAAAAGGTATGGCCAATAAGGTAAAGCTATCGAGTGCGGTAGCCATTCTCTGGGCCAAAGTCGTAACTGCAGGTAGTGAAGGCATACTTACGAGTAAGGTAAACATGGAAGATAATCCAATGCTGTATGCTACCGGAACGCCTATCCCTAAAAGGATCATAAATGAGAAAACCAGTATGAAGATTTCAGGATAACTCATTTCACGATATCTTTTCTGCTTTCTAACATGTGATTCAGTGAAAAATAGGCCATAAGCAAACCACTGATTGGTAAGATGATGTACACATAGCCCAACGGTATCTGAAGGCTGGCCGATTTCTGTTCCAGCGTGAAAGTAAGATAAACCAGATTTGTTCCCCCAATAACCATAACTCCAATGGAAAACAGGGTAATGCAACATTCAATAATCATTAGGAGGGCTACCCTGCTTCTCCCTTCGAGTTTTTTGGGCAGGATATCAATAGCCAGATGGGCGCGTTTTCCCAAAGCGTAGGCTGCTCCAAGCAATCCAACCCAAACGAGTAAAAAGCCGGCCAATTCATCAGTAAAACTACTAGGTGATTGAAACAAATATCGTGAGGCCACCTGCCAGATCACGTCTATGGTCATGATGGTGATCAATACTACGAGCACGTATTCGAGAAGCCTGATCACTTTGCTCATAGCTTCAAACTCAGGGATGGTTTTCGATCAGAATTCCTTATTCTTTCTATCAATTCGACGAAATCCTCCCGACCGGAATATTTATCAAACATAGCTTCAATCTTGGTTGAAAAAGGGGCTTTATCAGGATAAGATACTTCTACCCCTTCTTCAATCATTTTTTCAAGGCATTCCTTTTCAGACTTGTTCCAGACAACCCTCTGAAATCTGGCAGATTCTTTTGCTGCTTCCGAAATCCATTTTCTTTCCTGTTCCGAAAGCCTTTTCCACGTATTCGTGCCGATCAAGAGTACATCGGGAACAGTCGTATGCTCGTTGATGGAATAGTATTTACAGACTTCATAGTGCCTTGAAAAATAAAAACTAGGTGGGTTGTTTTCAGCGCCGTCTACTACTCCTTGCTGCAATGCCGTATACAGTTCCCCCCACGGAATGGGAGTAGGAGCCGCTCCCATATGATTGACCATTTCTACGGCCGTTTTACTTCGTTGTACCCTTATTTTCAAGCCTGTTAAATCTTCAGGATTTTTGATAGGCTTTTTGGTATAAAAACTACGGCTTCCTGCATCATAAAAGCATAGCCCCCTGAGTCGGTACTTGCTACCCTGCTCCAAAAGTTCATCGCCAATGGGTCCATCCAATACTTCATAGGAGTGTTCACGACTTTTGAAAATATATGGCAAACCTAATACTTCATAAGTAGGGACGAAGTTTTCCATCACGGCAGCAGATACTTTGGTGATATCAAGACTACCAATTTGAAGAAGCTCCAGACATTCCCTTTCTGAACCCAGTTGACCACTTGGGTATATTCTTACTTCAAGTTTTCCATTGGATTTCTCTTCGACTAATTCGGATAAGCGAACCATTCCCTGATGTACCGGATGGGTAATGTCTAGTCCATGCGCCAGTCTCAAGGTTTTTACCTCACTAACTTCCGAACATCCAAAAAGACAACAGATAAAAAATAAAGTCGGCAAAAACGGTAGTCTCATCTAGCCTCTCAAATTTCTTGTGTAAGATACAGTCTGTTTCTTTTTGTGGATAGGCTAAAGTAATTCGATTGAAGGATATCTTTGAAGATCCACTTTAAACAGGTTTCGATGTAATGTATATCAAATTCAAAATGAGCTTTCAAATTTTCTTTGGTAGTCCCTACTACTTTTCTAAAAGTGAAAACCTTAGTGCTCATTTTTATCTGTTTAAAAGTCTTTTATAGTTTTTAATATTCTTTATCTTGTAAGTGCTATACGTGAATTTTCTTCGACTCAAAATTGAAATATGCTTTTGCATTGTGATAGCATATATTTTGAACGATTCCTCCCAGTAATTTCATGTCGTTTGGCAGCTCTCCATTTTGAACATCCTTCCCGATCAGGTTGCACAATATCCTTCTGAAATACTCATGACGGGGAAAGGATAGAAAGCTCCTTGAATCGGTAAGCATCCCTACGAAACGACTTAATAACCCCATATTGGAAAGTGTATTAAGCTGTTTCTCCATTCCATCTTTTTGGTCGAGAAACCACCATGCCGAACCAAACTGCATTTTTCCTGCGATCGAGCCGTCGTTGAAGTTGCCGATCATGGTTCCGATCAGTTCATTATCTCGAGGATTCAGATTATACAGAACTGTTTTTGCCAGTTGATTTGTGGCATCCAGACCATCCAGAAAAAGGGCTAGTGCTTTTCCCTGAGCAAAATCACCAATGGAATCGAATCCTGTGTCAGGGCCCAATTCTCTCATCATTCTGGAATTGGCATTTCTAATCGCTCCCAAATGATATTGCTGAACCCAGCTTTTGTTATGATACATCTTCGCCAGCTCATGAAGAATGGTTTGTTTAAGCCTAACTACTTCTTCTTTTTCAAGCTTTGTCCCCGTTCTTATTTTCTTGAAAATAGCCTCTGCACTAAGACCATTTTGGAGCAGAACATAAAATTGCTCGATCCCATGATCAGACAAGCGGCAACCGTGTTCATGGAAATACTTAATACGATGCTCCAAAGCTGAAAGCAGGTCACTTAAGGTATTGATCTTTGTACCGCTGACCTTTGTCAATTCATCCAGATATGTATTGTAGTTGCTTACATCTTCGACAGCATACGCTTTATCGGGCCTGAACGTTGGGAGCACCTGAACCGGAAAATCCGATCGATTCAACTTTTTATGATGCCCTAGGGTATCTGTAGGATCATCTGTTGTGCAAACCGTTTCAACATTCATTCTTAGTAAGATCCCTTGACATCCGTAGCTGTCCTGTTTTAGCATTTCGGAAGTTTTGCAGAAGATCTCTGAAGATGAATCCTTATTTAACAGTTTCTCGATACCGAAGTATCGCTTCAACTCAAGATGTGTCCAATGATATAATGGATTTCTAACGGTCTGGGGTACGGTTTCGGCCCATTTTTCAAACTTTTCTTCAGGGATAGCTGAACCCGTAATATACTTTTCATTTATACCATTGGTTCGCATAGCCCTCCACTTATAATGATCGCCCTCAAGCCATGCTTCCGTAATGCTTTCAAATTTACGGTCGTGTACTATCTCTTTAGGCTGAAGGTGACTGTGGTAGTCTATTATGGGCATTTCTGCTGCATAATTATGATACAGCTCTTCAGAATTTTTATTATCTAAAAGAAAATTATCGTCGAGAAATTTTTTCATAGCAATACTATTTCAAAAATTTGAAATCAATCGTTAGTCCATCCCAGTGGCTTCTTTGATCCCATATTCCAATCCCCTCAATTCAGCTAAGCCTCTCAGGCGTCCTATTGCAGAATAGCCAGGATTCATCTTTTTATGAATATCATCCAACATCTGATGTCCATGATCAGGACGCATGGGAATGTGAAAATCCTTACGGCCAAGAGATTTTCTTCTGATCATTTCTTCGAGCAGTATTTTTACCACACCGAACATATCTACGTCACCGGCGAGGTGGTCTGCTTCAAAAAAATTCCCGTATTCATCCCGTTTTGTACTCCTCAAATGCGCAAAATGTATTTTCTCCCCAAAATTACTGGCCATTTGAAGCAAATCATTATCAGCCCTGACCCCGAAAGAACCTGTACAGAATGTTAAGCCGTTGAATTGACTATCGACCGATTTAAATAGCTTCTCGATATCGATTGCTGTACTGACCACTCTTGGAAGTCCTAAAATCGGGAAAGGTGGGTCGTCGGGGTGGATAGCCATTTTTACACCATATTCTTCAGCGACCGGAATAATTTCTTTCAGAAATTCAATAAGGTTATCCTGAAGTTCCTCTTGCCCAATATCCGAGTAGGTTTTTAACTTCTCCCTAAATTGATTGAGGGTATAGGTTTCCTCTGAACCCGGCAAACCTGCAATTATATTTGAAACAATTAATTGCTCCTCTTTCGGGTCCAGCTTTTTATAAAATTTCTTCGCCCTGAGCAATTCTTCTTCGGAATAGTCTTTTTCAACCCCTTCTCTTTTTAGAATGATGGCTTCGAAAGCTGTCATAGCTGTCTTATCAAAACGGAGGGCATAAGAACCATCTGACAATGGATAGGAAAGATCGGTGCGAGTCCAGTCTAAAACAGGCATAAAATTGTAGCATAATACTTCTACTCCTGCTTTGCCCAAATTTCGAATGCTTTCCTGATAATTGGCTATGTACGTTTTATAATTTCCTGAACGGGTTTTGATGTCTTCGTGAACAGGAACACTTTCAACGACTTCCCATGTAAGTCCGTGTTTCTCAATTTCTGATTTCAGCTGAAGAATATCATGCAGTGACCAAGCTTGCCCATTGGGAATATTATGCAGGGCAGTAACTACCCCAGAGGCTCCCGTTTGCCTTATATCCTGTAATGAAACCGGGTCGCTTTCGCCAAACCACCTGAATGTTTGTATGAACCCCATTATACTCCTGAAAATGCATTAAAGCCTCCATCAACCGGTATTACAGTCCCGGACACAAATTTTGACGCATCTGAGCAGAGCCATATCAATGTCCCGATCAGTTCGTCAGGATTTCCAAACCTTCCGAAAGGTGTGTGATCAATTATGGTATTTCCCCGATCCGTTAAAGAACCATCTTCGTTTGTTAGCAGGGATTTGTTCTGTTTCGTCAGGAAAAAGCCGGGTGCCATAGCATTTACCCTAAAATGCTCTCCATGACGTTTTGCCAGTTCTACAGCCATCCATTTGGTATAATTATCTATCGCTGCTTTTGAGGAAGAATATCCCATAACCCTAGTAAGTGGCCTTTGGGCTGCCATAGACGAAATATTGATCACGTTTGCATGGCCCTGTTCAATAAAATGCTTTAAAAAAATCTGAGTGGGCAATACCGTTCCCAGATAATTGAGTTCGACAACCTTTTTTATTTCATCAACCGAAAGATCCAGAAGAGTACCTTCTGGAGTTACCGTAGCTCCGGGCATATTTCCACCTGCTGCATTGATCAGAACGTCTATTTTGCCACAAGACTTGAGAACCTGTTCCCGAACGGCTGTGATCTGCTCCTCATCAAGTACATCAGCCACAAAACTGAGCGCTTCTTTATCTTTTTTGTTGATCTGCTCAACAACCTCTTCACCTGCTTCCAAACTTCTTCCGATAACCGCAACCTTAGCTCCATTCTCAGCAAGGCCATAAGCCATTGCGCTACCCAGTACACCTGTGCCACCTGTAATCACAACAACCTTATCCTCTATGTTAAATAAACTCACTTCTTCTTGAAATAATGTTTAATAATTGACGGTAGACTATAAAATCACCCTTACGGAGTATTGTACATATAGACAAGGTGTAAAATCTGTGATATAGGGCTATCGAAAGGTATAATGATCAAAATAGGCTAGTTCATATTCCGACTGATGTAGCCCAATCCAGATATTTCATTTTCATTTCTTTCGCCCTTTCAGGATACTCTTCTATTACATCCATGGTTTCATAGGGATCTTCTTTCAGATTGAAAAGCGCCCATACGCTATCTTTCCCCATCAATAATTTCCATTGATTTTCAAGTACAACTTTTTGCTCCTGACATTCCCAGAAAAGGGATTCATGACCATTCTGATGCTCTCCCCGAAACAATCGAAGCATACTTTTTCCGTCAAATGAGTTCTGCTTGGCATCGTAACCGATGGCATCCAAAGTGGTCGGAGCAAGATCCATGATATGACCTAAATAACTTGAGTTCAATGCTGGTTCCTGTATAACTTGAGGCCAGTGCGCTATGAAAGGGGTTCTTATTCCACCTTCTTCCAGATTGAGTTTATACTTCCTGAAAGGCGTATTTGACACATTTGCCCAAGGCTCTTCGTAAGAAGTATAAGAACCTTGCAAACCGATAGGAACATCAGGTTGAGCAAGCTTACGGTGTTCTATATTTTCCTCAGATGCCCCATTGTCAGAAAGAAAAATGAAAAGAGTGTTCTTCCAGTTACCCCTTGATTTAAGAGCTTCCACAATGCGGCCGATGCCCTCATCCATACGGCTGATCATAGCTGCGTAAACCTCCATTTTTCTGGACCATTCGGGTTTATCACTTATCAAATCCCAATCCCGCACTGATTCTGGTGCAGGTGGCAGTTTCGATAAACCATCTATGATCTTCATATTCTTCATCCGCTGAAATCGTTGCTCCCGAATGGTGTTCCATCCTATATCGTATTGACCTTTGTTTCGATCAATCTCTTCTTGCGGAGCATGTAATGGCCAATGTGGAGCCGTGTAAGCCACATGCATAAATATTCCAGAATCCAGTGTAGTTTTTCGGATGGATTCCACAGCAAAATCGGTGATGGCATCGGTCATGTAAAAACCGGAATCAGGGGGTGTCCAAAGTTTATTATCCCTAACCATCTGACGGGTTCTTTTCTGGCCTCCAATCAACTCAAAATAGCTACTGGCTCCGCTAACCAATCCAAAATATTCATCAAAACCTCTTTGCTCGGGCCAGTCTTCATTGTTTTCTCCAACATGCCATTTTCCGGAAAGGTATTTTTTGTATGATGAGCCTTCAAGCCATTCAGCAATGGTCAATACAGAATGATCCAACCAGCCTTGATAGGGCCCTTTATCTATTTTCGGATTACCTAAATGGAGGATATTTCTTCCAAGACCTGACCGATGTGGATAAACTCCAGTGAGCAATGATGCACGGCTTGGATAGCACTTGGCGTTGTTGTAAAATCTGGTTAGCCTAAGACCATGATATGCTAATGAGTCTAAATTAGGTGTTCGAATCTCACTTCCATAGCACCCAAGGTCTGAATAACCCATGTCGTCAGCCATGATGATAACAACATCGGTAAAAGTCTTTTTTTCTTCTTCTGAATCTTCCTTGTCTTTTTTACAAGAGAGGATCACTAAAAGAATGGAATAGATTAAAAAAGACCTGACAGGCTTTTGAAACCTGTCAAATCCTAAAAGCAATTTAGTTGGCGACCGCTTCACCATTAATACTCACATTTTCAAAAATGATATTTTCAGTGTGTTCCAGCAGGCTTCCTTCTCCTGCTTTTTCAACCTGAACATCTTTCAGAAAAATTCTTTGAATCGGCTCCTGCGGAACTCCTACAATCTTGAATGGCTTTCCATTTACGTTTTTACACCTTATGTTATTGATGTAAAAATCATTGAATTTGGTCGGGTACTCATTCCCCCGATATCCATGATAATCCATTCGGAAAATGAACATGGCTTCATCGCAGGACTCAACCGTTGTATTCCTTATATAAACGTGTTGCACCTGTCCACCACGATCGAGATTACATTTGAAATTTAAAGCATGTTTGCCTTCTGAAATGGTATTCCCTTCAGCGAATAAATAGGACACACCACCCGACATTTCCGATCCGATACATAAGGCATTCACCCCGCTCTGCAGTTGATTATTTCTCACAATAATATTCCTGCTTCCCGGCCTCTGCCATGCATCCTGATCCCTTCCCGCCTTTATGGAAATCGCATCATCATGTGTTTTAACAAGATTGTTTTCTATCAGGACGTCTTCACAACTATCCGGGTCTATACCGTCATCATTAAGCACTTCACCGTAGACTTTTAAATTTCGGATGGTTACGTTTTTCGAAAAGACCGGATGTACCGTCCAGAAAGGGCTGTTTTTAAAAGTGATCCCATCTAACAATATATTTTCGCATTCATAGAACTCCACTAATGTCGGTCTGAGATAATGTTGAAGGCCATCGCCAAAACCATCATCCTTTGCATCACCATCAAGATCCAGAAAACCATTTCCAAAAACACGTTGAAATTCAGGAATGGTATCATTTCCCATTTGCCTCAACACCTTTTTATCGGGTTTTTGCTTTTTTCTCCATTCCTGAGACCATTCAATAGCATTTCCATCAATTTCCCCTTTCCCAGTAATGGCTATGTTTTTCAGTTGATAGCCGTAAATAAGTGGTGAGTAGTTGTAACAAACTGTTCCTTCCCAACGCACTTTTACCAAAGGCAAATACTTCTCAGGATCGCTTCCAAAAAAAATTCTGGCACCTTCTTCCAAGTGCAGGTTTACATTATCCCTGAAATGAATAGGGCCATCCACAAAATATTCGCCGGAGCTTACCAAAACCCTTCCTCCACCATTTTTAGAACATTTATTGATTGCTTCCTGAAAAGCCATGCGATTATCTGAAGTAGAATCTCCAATAGCTCCAAATTCAGTCACTATATATTCTGAATTCATGAATGTAGGAGCCTGTATTCTTGAAATGATTTCAGGAACCTTATCCCAGCCTATTTTTTCGAAAGCTGATGCTTTTTCCAGACTAAAGTCATTTTTTGAACTGTTCGAATGAGTACATGAAAGCAGTGTAATGACTAAAAAGCCTAATAGGTATTTCATGAATTAAAAGCTGATTTCTTCTTTTGGAGGACTGAAATAATTGCTCTTTCCATGACAAGAACCTGATAAGCTTTCTGAAATCTGTAAGGCATTTTTCTTAAGTGTATTGACAGTATGGTTTCGTACTTACGATATTTAATTTGTTTCCTCTAGCTACACTTTCTCGCACTTTTTCAGATAACCCGGATCAAAATCAATTCCGAAACCCGGCCCTTCAGGAACCGAAAGCTGTCCATTTTTTACCTTAAAATTGGGGGAAAAGTAGCTTTCATCCTTTGGTGGCTTAGCCCTAAACTCTTGATGGGCACCCGGATCTTTCACGATTGATGCGAAGTGTAGCATGTAAGAGGCTAGAGCATTGTGTTTTGGAGAATGCAGGGTGCAAGGTATTCCCGCCTCATCACACATCCGGGCTACCTGCAACGACCTGATCATACCTCCGTTGTACATAATGTCCGGCTGAGCAATATCAAATGCCCGGTTTTTAATCATCCACTTCCATTTGTAAAGACTATTATCCTGTTCTCCTCCGGCTACATTCATGGAAAGGCCTTCGTTCACCTCTTTAGTTCCTGCAAAATCCTCCCATGGAACAGGCTCCTCATAAAACCCAATGTTATAATCCTGAAGCATCTTGCCCATTTCTATAGCTTTTGCTACATCGTACGAGCCATTAGCATCAAAATAAATAGTAAAGTCCTCTTCCCATACTTCTCTGGATAACTTGATCAAATCTTCTGATCTACCGAGATACGCATCCTTGTTTTTACTCATTCTACCACCTATTTTCAGCTTCACTGCATTGGAATTGGTTTCTTCAACACGTTTGGATACCCACTCTACTTCTTCCTCTGCAGTGGTTCCACGTTCTGTGCTTGACATGTAAACGGGTATCTCCGTACGTTTAACATGACCAATCATTTGATTGACGGGTAGCCCAGCTGCTTTACCTAACATATCCAAAATTGCGATCTCGATATGGGCTACACTATTCCAAAGCGTAAGCCCTGCATATTTGTAATTCCTTTTAATGACGTAAACTTGATCTACCAGCTTTTCAATTTCTCTGGCATCTTTATTTAAAAAATACCCAGCTACCTGATTTTTAAAAAATGTAAGGGTGTTTTTTAAACGGCTATTTGCTTGAGAGATCCCAACGTATCCATCTTCGGATGTTACTCTTACCAGATAATTCCCCTTGAAATGCAAAATATCGATCGAATCAATAATTACAGGCGAAGGGAATTGACTTTTAAGATTCTTTATCAGTGGCTCTTGAACATTTATCAGTGAAAAGGCAGAACTTGGATTCGACATTAAGTAGGTTGCACTTGCTGCTCCTAACATGCTATTCTTTAAAAATTTTCTTCTTTTCATCCCTTTCTATTTTAAACCGCTTATCGACTTTGAGTTAATTTGAGTGGCAAGGCAGCACTCTAAATTGGTAGTTCTATTAATCTCCTTGCTAAGTATTATCCAATCATAATATCCTTTTTCCTAGTAGATCAACCAATACCATAACCAAGCATAGCCAGCACCTAATGAGACAAGTATGATTTCATAGTTTTTCCGTAAGGCATCTACTAGTTTCGTTTGTTTTTCTCCATGGCTTTTTCGTTGACTATCAAGCCCAAACCCGGTTCTTCCGGAACTTTTAAATAACCATCTGAAAACTCAAAGTAATTGTCAAAAAGGTCGAAAAGTTTTCCGTATCCCTGCTCAATCCGTTTGCCAGCATATTCCTGAAAGGTAGCTCCGTTCGGAATGGATGCCAGTAAATGAAGGCTGGCAGCTGTTGCCAGTGTTGGCTTGGCATTATGTACCATGATCTGTTTTCCAAACGCGTGTGCCATGGCGGCTGTCTTTCGACAATCGGTAATTCCCCCACCTTTGATAACATCAGCATTGATATAGTCCACATTGGCAATTGTGATCAGATCCTTCATCATCCATTTATTGTACTCATGTTCTCCTGCCATTACCGGAGCATCCAATGCATCAACCACCTGTCTTAGTCCCTGATAATCCTGTTGAAATACGGGTTCTTCAATGGCATATACATTAAAATCATCGATAATTCTTTTGCTCATTAATATCGCATCTGCCGGAAGGTAGCCATTGTTGTAGTCAACCATCAGGCGGATATTATCACCAATCGCCTTTCTGATCTCTTTGATGCATTCATAAACATCATCTGGATAAGGGTTTACATTTTCCTGCCGTATAGCCATTCTGGCTTTCACAGCTTTGTATCCCTGATCAACATAGAAACTGGCCTTTTCAGCCATCTCAGAAGGCGACATTAAACCACCTCCCTTTGATCGGCTAAAAGAGCCATACATCTGGATCTTTTCTTTTCCATTCCCTCCGAGGAGTTTGTAAACAGGTACCCCAAGAAGTTTACCTTTCAAATCCCAGAGGGCGCTATCAACCCCGGATAGTGTACCGGGGTGTATACCTGCAATACCAGCTTCGAGGCCTTTTAAATAACATTCCTGCCAAATACCTTCACTGTCAAAAGGATCTTTGCCAACTATGTATTTTTTCAACCCGATTTCAAGATAATCAGGGGTGAATTTCTTATTGGCACCGTCGCTTTCACCCCAGCCGGATATTCCTTCGGAAGTCTCTACTTTAATGAAACAGGCTTTTTTGAACAGGTAGGCTTTTACGTCCGTGATTTTTATACCTGAAGTAGTTTTTGAACGCCCGGGTGAGATTGACGCCTGCGTTGAAAATGGAATAGCTGCACTTGCTACCCCTAAAGTTGAATACTTCAAAAACGATTTTCTATCCATACTTTTATTTTTCCCTGATATAAGCTTCCTGTTCTTTTTTGACCCAATCATGCCTTTTCTGATTGAAATCAGGATCTTCGCCCATCCAGACCCATAATTTAATTAGTCCATTCTGATGCGCACTTGCAAGAAAACTTCCATCAGGATTGAAATCAATGTGTTCAGCGTGGTCTCCTGCCCAGATCCGATTGGCTTCACGAATATTATCATTTTTGTAGTTCAGCATATCATACGTCCTGTAAATGTGGATATAGGGAGTATGACCAGCGAATGCTACATAGTCTCCGCTAGGATGAAATGATATGGATTCTACTTTTTTCCCGGTATGATTTATTCTTTTGACCAGCTTTCCATCCTGCCATTTCCAAAGGTAAATGTCACCCCTTGACTGATCGGAAATGCCCGTAGCTATGACATGTTTCCCGTCTGGGGAAAACATTCCGCTGATGAATTTCACATAGTGATCGGGGTTAAGTGTCTTAATTAGAGACCAATCTTTTGTATCATAGACTTTTACTCCTCCATGACCGACGGCGAGTAGCTGCTTATCGTCTTCTGAAAAGGCTACTTCATTAACTGTTGAGCCAAAATCAATTTTTTTGACCTCTTTACCGGAGGGCATATCAAAAATGCGAATGAATCCCTGAGTCCCTCCTTTTTTATCCTTGATCATTTCCTCTCCAGTCACCAAAGTCAATCCGTTGTTCGACCAAGTTAACCCATCTATTCCCTGGGTATGCTTTAATTCTTTTACTGTTTCTCCGGTTTCAGCATCATAAACCGTAACAAGAAAATCTTCACTACAGGCTGCAACGTATTTTCCATCCGAAGACCAGCCTACTCTTTCAATTTCCTGAGCAGCGTACCTTCTCCAAAGTTCAGTACCATCAGAAGTTCTCCACATTACTACTGAATAATCGAACTTAGTTCCACTGACTATGTATTTCCCATCTGGAGAGAATTCTACCGATTCAACTGAACCTGCTTCCCCGAGCACATCAGCTACTCTTGTCCAAACCGGCTCCAACCTCAGTTGATGATCCAGACGCTCTTGTGAGAAGAGTTCAATGCATATTAGAAGTATTGCTAAGAGGATGGTCACCTTTTTCATTACCGGGTTTCTTTTAATTATTGCTGTAAAGTTGTGACGGGAGGAAAGCCGAGATCACTTACAAATGCTTGATTTAAAAGCATTGGTGGGAAAGCACGGGAATTTATTGAAAGCTTCCGACTTGGATACTACTTACGTCGGCGGTATATCGACTTTTTAGTAACTTTAACGTAATAGATTTTAGTTATGGACATACAGTCAACAAAAATAGAATTGATCAATTGGATCACTAAAGTCAATGATATTCAGATCATTAAAGCTCTAAAATCTATCAAAGACGACAAAGCTGGTCATGGCAAAAGACAGTTTGGATCTGGTAAGCACTTAATTTCCAAAATCGCAGATGATTTCAATGCTCCTTTAGACCAGTTTAAGGATTATTTGAAATGAAGTATCTGATTGATACTCATATTCTTTTATGGTACATCCTAGGAGATAAAAGACTAAAGCCCAAGTACATTCATCTTATCGATAATGATCAAAATGGAATATTTATAAGTTCTGTAAGTATTTGGGAAATAGCTCTTAAACTAAGTATAGGTAAGTTAAAATTAACAACCAACTTCAAGGAGTTAATCCATTACCTTGATGAAAATGATTTTAAAATACTGGAATATGATTCTGATGATTTAAATACTATGATTGGCCTGCCGTTTCATCATCAAGATCCCTTTGATCGGCTAATAATTGCACAATCAATTTCGAAGAAGCTACCAATAGTATCGGATGATGATTGGTTTCAGAAATACGACGTCGAATTGTTTTAGTCCGTTTGGCTTAAATGATTCCCATCAAGTAATCTACCCTATTCCAAAAGCAGTGGCAGAAAAAGATAGGTGAATATAGAAAGGAGTACGATCGAAATCAGGTTAAGCCAAAAACCTGTTTTAACCATGTCCGGCATTTTAATGAAGCCCGATGAAAAGGCTACTGCATTTGGCGGAGTAGCTACAGGCAGCATAAAAGCGTAAGAAGCAGCAATGCTTGCAGGCATCATCAACAAGAAAGGATGTATTCCAATAGCTCCTGATAGAGAAGCCAGAACAGGCATGATCACCGCAGCAGTAGCCACGTTTGAAGTAATTTCTGTGAGGAAGTTTACAGAAGCTACAATCACCAGAATAATCACGAAGGTTGGGATACCATTCAATACCTGAAACTGTTGTCCCAACCATTCTGCTAAACCGGAATCCTTGAAACCGGCAGCTATCGATAAACCTCCAGCAAACAGGATCAGGATTCCCCATGGCAGGTTTTTCATTTCATCCCATGTCATTATTCCCTGCTTTTCTTCGGATTTTGAAGGTATCATGAACAGCACTACAGCACCCATTAAAGCAATAATGGCGTCATTCATATTTGGGACAAGTCTTTGAATTAGAAATGAACGGGTAATCCATCCTACCGCCACTATCGAAAAAACGATCAAAACGATTTTTTCTTCATAGCCTAAACTTCCCATTTTCTTCAGTCTAGCATGTATTTCTTCTCGTACTGAAGGGATGCTTTTATCGTCTATCCTGAATTTCACTTTTGTCAGAAAAATCCACGTCAGAAACAACAGAACGATACTTAAAGGAAGAGCAAAGATTAGCCAGTCGATAAAAGAAACGTCTTCCCCGAAAATATCTTTAGCTGAATTAATAAAAATAAGGTTGGTGGGTGAGCCTATAAAAGTTGCCGTACCACCTATGGATGCAGAATAGCAAATTGCCAGAACCAGCACTTTCCCAAAAGTGTGAGACTGATCCACACCATTTTGCACATTGAGTTTTTCAAATTGATTATTTACAGCAATACCGATTGGAACCAGCATTAAAGCTGTGGCGGTATTACTGATCCACATGGAAAGCAAGGCCGTAGCCAGCATGAAACCAAGAATAAGCTGATTGGCTTTCGTGCCAACTTTACTGATAACTATTAATGCTATCCTTTCGTGCAGGTTCCACCGTTCCATGGCCAGAGCCAGTATAAAACCTCCCAGAAACAGAAAAATAATCGGACTAGAATAAGCTTTCGTGGTTAATCCAATGTTCATTCCACCACTTAAGGGGAAGAGTATAATCGGCATTAAGGCCGTTACGGCCAGTGGGACTGCTTCTAAAATCCACCAAGCTGCAACCCATAAGGTGCTTGCCAAAATACTTTGTGCAGCAGGGTTTAACGAATCGATCTCTATCGAGATAGAAATCGCAAAGAGAATGGGGCCTGAAAGGATTCTTAAGATTTTTTCTGAGCTCACTAGGTTGAATCTAAATAAAAGAATGCTCAGTCTTTTATTTTAAAGTCGTACTTCTTTTCCATTTCATCATAAAATGACTTCAGGACGTAAAAAGCTTTCTTTTTGAACCCACGATCTGAAATAACCCCTTTTCTGTTCCATCCTTCCTGAATATCGGGAAGATTACGCCGAGGTGACCGAAAATCAGCCAGTATCCAAGGGGTCATGCCTCTTAGAGACGGTATTTTTTTAAGCATTTTAAGCTGTTCCTCGTAAAGGTATTCCTGATATTCTTCCGTCCATCGCTCCAGCTTATCTCCATGATATCCGTAAAGCGCCCCTCCTCCAAATTCGCTAACGAAAAAAGGTTTGTTGAAAGACGAGAGGTTCCAAGTCACTTCAGAGCATTCTTCAGGAAGCGTACCGTACCAGCCGATGTATTCGTTGCAACTCAACAGGTCCACATCTGCAGCAAAAGGATCAGGAATAACCATTTCTTTTTTACCCGGTGTCTCATCCCTTTCCAGTGCAGCACTGATCAAACGATTAGGATCAATATCAAGAGCTGTTTTTCTTAAGGCCTGAAGAAATTTGAGCCTTGCCTCCGTCTCAGGAGTTTCATTGGCCACAGACCAGACAATGACACTCGCCCGGTTTTTATCTCGATGAACCAGTCCTTTTAATTGACTTACTGCCGCATTATAAGCCACTTCATTTTCGTAGTCGATCCCCCAGTAAACCGGAATTTCTTCCCACAGTAATAGTCCCATTTCATCAGCGGTTCTGGGCATATTTTCATTATGAGGATAATGAGCTAGTCTTACAAAATTACAGTTGAGCTCTTTAGCCCAGCCAAAAAGCATTTCGGCATCTGCTTTTGAATAAGCCCTTCCAGCCCTTTGAGGTACTTCTTCGTGCAAAGAAATTCCTCGTAGAAAAATCGGGGTTCCATTCAGTAGAATTTCTTCTCCTTTTGTTTCGATTGTCCTGAATCCGATTTTGTCTGCTACCCTATCCGTTTCTGACTCAACAATCACTTTGTTAAGCTTCGGTCTTTTAGGATACCACTTTTTTAGTTTCTTGGCTGAAAAAGCAAATGTTGCGTACCCATTTTCATCCGTTTGAGCATTGGTCTTTATTCCAGCTTCCGGAATTGAAATCTGCACTTTTTGAGAAGGACTGTCACCATCTAACTTTACATAACCCTTGACTTCATTAGGGTTATTTCGATCTAACTGAATGTGGTAATCTGTAATGAAGGTTTCGGGGACTGAAACCAGTCTGACATCTCTGGTTATTCCTCCATAGTTCCACCAGTCGGTAGTAAGATTAGGCACATTGTCCTTCTCTCGCTTGTTGTCAACCCTGACAATCAGGAAATTATCCTTATTCTTTAGTTTTCCTGTGACCTCAAAATTAAACGGGTCGAAGCCGCCTTCGTGCCTGCCAATCTTTTCACCATTCAGGTATACATCTGTTTCGTAATTGACCCCATCAAAATAAAGAAAGTGACGTGTACCTTCCTTCAAATCAGCATCAAAGTCGGTTTTATACCATAGTGTTCCTTCGTAGTAAAGCAGCTCACGTTTTTGAGAGTTCCAGTCACCCGGAACAGATAGTTCATCAGACCGATCAAAATTATATTCGATTCTGTCCGAAGGATTTTCCATTTGCTTATTAGTCCAGTATGGTTTTGCGGATGCTTTTCCATAATCCTTTACATCGAAGGGCGTCCAATTGCGGTGATTACGGTAGCCCGTTTCATAAGGATCAATGATGTATTTCCAGTTGCCATTTAAGAGTTGCTGGTCTCTATTGTTGATACTTTGAATGATATCGGTCTGACTGAATGCAAACTGTTTGAATGATAAAAAGACTATTATTAAAAAATACCTCATTGAATTTATTTCTAGTGAGGACGAGGCATTTGTTATAACCCCTTACACTAAGACTGACCCGATTTGATACTGGATTCTCTAATAATCAAACGACTCTTGATTACTTTACTTTGATTTTTTACCAGTTCAGCCTGTTCCTCATCGAGCGATTGAAGTAGTAATTTTGCGGCCTCAACTCCCAAATCCTGAGCAGGACTTTCAACGCTGGTTAATGGTGGGTCAATGAAAGGGCTAATGTTATCATTGTTAAAGCCTACTACAGCAATATCATCAGGTATGCGTATTCCTGATTTTTTTAAATAGCAGATCATCTCAATGGCAAATGCATCATTAATGGCGAAGATGGCATCCGGGAGAGGGTCAATGGATAAAAAGTAATCCGTTATTCTCCTCACCTCTTTTGTGTGGTATTCTGAAAAAACAAGCAGATTATTATCCTGATAAAGACTATTGTCTTTCAAAGCATCTTTATATCCTTCCAACCTTTTTCTACTGTTTTGAAGATTTTGAGGCCCGGCCACGTGTGCTATTCTCTTACACCCTTCCTTAATGAGATGCTGCACTGCACTGTAAGAAGCCTCATAATCATCTATAATCACTTTGGAAGCATAAGTGGAATCACCCACCCTGTCAAAAAAAACAACGGGGGTCTCGGAATCAAACACTTTCTGAAAGTGGTCCAGATAGGTCGTTTGCTTCGAGAGTGCCACGATCAAACCATCAACCCTGTTGTTCATCATTGCCTGAACATTTTTCTTTTCCAGATCAAAAGATTCTTCAGATTGAGTGATCATAACATTATAACCATTTGCATTGGCAACTTCCTGAATACCTGAAATGGCTTTGGAAAAAAAGCGATTATTAATCTGGGGAATAATCACCCCTAAGGTATGGGTTCTTTTTTGGCGAAGACTTACAGCAATAGGGTCTGGCTGATAATCCCACTCCTCTGCGAGCTGTAAAACTATATCTCTTGTTTCGCGACTGACATCGGAGTGATTGGCCAATGCCCTCGAAACGGTGGAAGTTGACATTTTTAAATGTGCCGCTATATCTTTTATGGTAACTCTTCTACCTTTCATATTCAGACCTTTAACAATCTAAGGTTTTACTCTTCTAATAAGATGCTTTTTAACAGCATTTCAAACGGTTGCAGTACCGGGAACGATCCCGGGAACGTGCCCATAAAAAAATTATAATTAAATCCAAATTTTAAGATCGTTAATTTCATTTTTTTTATTATCATCGGTTATGGTTACGAAAATATCAATTACTAAAGTATGAGATCGACAGCTATTAAACTCAATGAAATTCCTACTTTGACAGTAAGTAAGCTTACTAAACAGCATGATCAAAAAGAACCATGTTCTGATCATTTTGGTCGCTTATTTAATAATGTCAGGGATTCCGACTCGATAGAAGACTTCGAAACCATTTACAATCATTACTATCAACGACTTTTATTCTTCTCAAAAAGATTTGTTGACAGCACTGAGCTAGCAGAAGAAGTGGTGAGTGACGTTTTCTTTAAGTTATGGAAGAAAAGACGTGAAATATCTATCTCAAGCTCTTTTCAATCTTACTTATACACGGCCGTAAGAAACAGATGTCTGGATTATCTTAGAAAGGCTCAGGTATCTGGTGATGCGGATGATCATGTTTTCGAGAACCAGCCCTCAGAGCACTCAAATCCATTTGACATGCTGGTTAGTGACAGCATTTTTAACAAAATAGAAACTGCTATTGAAGAGCTTCCTACTGACCGTCGCAGAATTTTTAGAATGAGCAGAGATCAGGGATTAAAGTATAAGGAAATCGCTATGCAGCTCAACATATCCATCAAAACAGTTGAAACTCAGATGGGGCGTTCCCTAAAACACATCAGAAAAAGGCTTAGTGAAGACCTTAACAATTTTTTGAACTAGTTTAGACCAAGCTTTTATACTCCAACCGTTATTAATATTAGTTTCTCTGTAAGGGGAAATTTAAATTGCTCACGTCCTATATCTAAACTTACGTATGGAAATAGACGTGTGGAATTTAATGGCTAAATGCGTATCGGGGAATAACTCGTCTGAAGAATATTCCAATCTAAAAATTCTTATTGCTCAAAACCCTGAATACGGATCGACATACCAAGAAATGAAATGTGTTTTTGAGAGCTCCAAACCCAACACCACTAAATCCTTCAAGAATCTTTTAAGTAGAATTGAGTCCGATTGTTCTTAACTCATTTATCTCCTTTCCAGGTAAAACATAATACTTGCTTCTTATTAAGTTTTATACAAAAACCGAAAGTTTCAAGCTTGTACGTTTCTTAGAGAAGAAATCCCACATTAGGATTCAACCATCTGGTAATTTTCTGGATAGGTAAGATAGTTATTTATCTGCCAGATACTTAGTCATTTCACAATCTTAAGAGGGGTTTTCTCCTTTTAATGCTTCTTACACAACTTATATTAAACAAAAAAACCCTGTCATGCTTATGACAGGGTTAATCAAATTAAGTTGAATAATTATCTAGAAAACATCTGCTCTTAAAGTACCATCTGGGTTAAGTACCCAGCCTTGAGTCCAGTCGGTTGAACCGATGGCACCTATAAATTGTCCTGAACTAAACTGTTCTCCCAAAGACGTAGGGTCTGTGGCGTTTGTTGTAAATTCCGAATTAGGTACAAAGCTTTCCGATGTAATTCCAGGAATCAATGTTGTATTTGCATCAATTGTATTCATAAATGACATATCTGTTTCATATGCTAACGGCATGTTTGGATCTTCGTCGTCCCTTGTAGGATCATCTCCAATTCTGAAGATATAACTATTACCTACTACAAAATCTCCATCAATGTCAGTAATATCACCTGTATCGTCTTGTCTAAAACCATCATTTGGGTACTCAGCAATTATACTATTTCTCATATTTATTCCAGCAGTACTACCTCTTAAGCGTACTGCACTTGCTGAACTATCCGCTTCTGTCGTACCCTCACCGGGCCCTAGTAGGGTAACATTAGATAATGTCGGATCAGAATCATTTCTAACCTGAAGATCCTGATCTCCTCTGCTACCATCTGTATTTATTGTTATTACAAATTGTAAAGAACCTGTAAACCCTATATCGTCCGCTTCCCTCATATCAATCGAAAATTCTCCACTTTCAGTAACTACTAAATTACTCACATGTGCATCTCCACCTCTAAACCTTACCCCTGCAATCTCACTAGCGAATACTTGTACAAAAGAAATACTGGTACTCTGATCTACCTGCTGCAACCTAAAAGCAGCGTCTTCTGGGCCATCATCACCTCCGTATTCAATTCGAACATAACGTACAGTTCCAGAATTTCTACCATCTGCACCATTAATTCTAAATCCTATCCAATCTCCCGGCTCTTGAGCTCCTCCTTCAATGGCTCCTCCACTAGTCATAACTATTGGCTGATTAGCTGTTCCTACCGCATTTATAAAACCATCATCATCGATAACTAGGGTGGATTCTATTCCAGTTTCCGCATAAATCAAAGTTCCAGATTGAATAGTTAAAGTGGCCTCATCTTCAACATTCACTTCGCCAGAAATGTAGTAAGTATTTGAAGACATAAGAGTAACATCTTCATCAATATCACCTCGTACTCTCTGTACCGTTGTTGAGCCTACAACGAATTCATCTATTAAAAACGTGTTTCCTGTAGGACTTAGGACTTCGTAATTAATTTGTACACTATCTGACTCATTACCCAATTCATCAAGGACAGAAAAACTCAAGCGCACATTATCCTGAAAATCCGATATAGTAACTTGTACATCTACCATAGGGCCACTCTCTGCAGAGATATCTTCCAGCGAACTGGTAATATCTCCTTCTATGTTTTCAATAACTCTTATACTGGCAAAATCAATCCGATCATCTTTGGTAACATTAAAAGATATAGTCAACTCTGCTCCTTGATTGAATGATGTATCCGCTTCATTTTCAAAATCTACAAATGCGATAGTAGGAGCAGTTGCATCCATAACATCACTTACTGTGATCGTAAATGTTAATTCATCGCTTTCTTGTCCTAAGTCATCACTAGCTTGAAAGCTTATTGAAATTGTACTTCCTAATGCTGCATCTGTTGGTACATTGAATGTCGCAGACCAATTCTGCTGATCTGTTGCCCCTGATTGAGGCTGTGTGATATTAAGGCCCGTAGTTGTATTAGAAGTAATTTCTGAAAAGCCTCCTGCAGCAGTAATTGTTCCGTTTATGGTTACCTGATCGCCTCTATTTGCATTTGCAGAATTAGATGCTAAGGTCAAAATCGGATCGTCGATAGCTACTTCGTCATCATCTGCACATGATGCTACGAATAACAACCCGATAACTATCGGGATCAGTAAGAGTTTTCTGTTTATTTCCATCATAATTTATCGTTTAGTTGTTGTTTACTCTTCTATGTCTCTTTCTGTAGAGTTCAATGTAAATGTGTAGTTTCCACTCAATCCGGATTGTCTCGCATTTACTCCAATCGTATTTCCATTTGCAGTAAATGTGAGCGTTAGTATGCTTCCGGCCTCATTTAAAGTGTAACTAGTCTCAATACCTCCCAACTCTATCAAATTGTTCTCCTCTGATATGACTCTCCAAAAACCTCCAGAGCTTGTGAATATTGGATCGCCATCCTGAACGAAATACGATCCGTCTGCTCTGAATAAAATTGCAAACTCATCGTAAGAAGGAGAGGTGACATCAAAACCATCAAGATTTACATTTCCTGCCTCCCAAGTCCCCAGGATATCCTCTGCTATAATCGTTTGATTAGGTATATCATCTTCACAACTTATGATCGATACCATAAGCGTAGAAATCAAGACTGAAAGACTAATCAGTTTAGCATTTAATTTCATCGCTTTATTATTTTTTGAGTAAAACTGGAGCCGTCATTAAATTCTATAGAAAGAAAAAACATGCCTTCCGGAAGCGATTCAGATACCTGAAACTCGGCCTGCCCGATCTTTTCTACCATGTTTGAAACACTGATTCCTTGAAAATTTAAAAGACTTATTCCTTTTATAGATTTATCAGTTTCAACGAAAAAAGAGCCTAATATCGGATTCGGAAATATGTTAACTGATGAGTTTATATCAGACGGCTCATCATTCGAAATCGATGTTATTATGCTTCCTAAGAAAAAGTCCAAGGCCAATTCCAAATTCGCAATCTGCAATCTGATTTGGTCTTCTGTTGGGAAGGGTTGATTTAAAAACTCTTCAGCGATATCAATGGCCTGTTGAAGTGAGTCAGCTGCTTCCGGTAGTACATCTCCAATGTTGTTTCCTGAAGTTAAACTATTCAAAAGTGTCGTAGCCTCAGTTACTAAATCAATCAATGCCTGATCATTAAAAACGAGGAGTGGCCAGTTAAGATCACCGAGTTGCCCGCCAGTAATGGAAAATGTTCCTGATATAGTGCTTCCATCGTAAGAAAAATCGAAAGGGGAGCCTGTATTATCCCAAGGAGAACTGGCAACTCCATTAGTATAGAATTCATCTATAAAAACTATTGGGTCAGTAGGCTGATCAGAGAATTCCAGAACCTCGGTAATATTTGTTGTATCGTCTCCAATAAAGTCCTCCGCTCTTAAACTAAATATTGGCCGGTCAACAATTAAGTCCCCTCCATCGGGGTCGTTAACAGGTCTTGCATCTAATATATTTTGCGTAGTATAAATATTATTGTTTCTAATTGTAGCAGTTTGCGTTCTTCCAAACATAAGTTCTACCTCGTCGGAAACATCATCGAGTATAATTGATTCCGTAGGACGATCATTGTTAGGATCAGGCTGCGTTGGGTCAAATGGATCTGGATCTACTCCTACACCATTAAATGAAGGATTGACAATGATGTTATTAGTGAATACAAATGTTAATACTGGCCCAAAATCTGCCATTCGTTGCCCCACATTTAGAACTGTATTTTGGTTGAACAAGCAATAGTTTATAAATGAGTCTGCTCCATTTCCATCACGAATTACTCTACTGGTAACATTGTAAATGGTATTATTTTCCATCACAAGGGTATCAATGAAATTGTTTCGGTCGTCGATGACCCTTCCATTATCAATGTCATTAGGAGTACCCATCCTAGAAATGATGGAATTGGTTACGAATATTTTACCACCTCTGGCGTCGGTCCTTATAAAACTTTGTGAAGATTCATCAACCCTACAACTATCTACTACAACTCGTAAATCTTCGGAAGCTAGTCTTATGATTTGTCCTTCAAGTCCTGCTCCCGTAGTTCTGCCCGTCATTTCTATATTGACTAAGGTTAAATCACCTGAAATCCGAAATGGAACATCTGTATTTCCTTCCAAAGTGAGAGCAGGAATCAATCTGGGTAATGGTCCGTCACCCTCTTCAGCCTGAATGGACAATGGAAATCCTGAATTCTGAATAGATAAGTTCAGCCTGTATGTACCCCCCCTTCTTAATCTGTAAATTGTATTTAGCGGATCTATTCGCTCTCCAGTTGCAGTAGTATCTCCTGAAATTGCAATGTTTAGGGAACCAATTTCATTCCCTTGATCAGGTTCAACATCAACAAAGCGTTGTGCATGACTAAACGTAAAGCATAATAAGAATAAGGAAAGGAGCATTAACTTGTTCCTTAAAAGACGTCGAAGCGATCTGGTTCTATTCCTATTCATCCAATTCAAAATTTATATTGAAGTCCTAAATCGAAAGTGGCTCCAAAAACTTGTCGTTCAGATTCGCCAGCGCTAATGAAAATAGTTTCTTCCTGGTTCGTAATGTTGTTAGCATTGAAGAATACCGTATAGTTTTTCATCACCTTTTGGGTTATTGACAAATCCAGTCTTGTCGTTCTTCCGGTTGATGGGTTTAACTGGTTATCTGTTCTTATTTCTGCTACAAGGCCACCTGGCCGATCGCCTGCTTCACCACCGAACCCGAATGCATCTGATTGATGAATAATAGAAAATCGTCCTGAAAATCCTTTTCGCTCATACCCTAGTGAAAAATTATAAGTTTCTCCGGGTTGCCCTGGAAACCTGCCTTCTAAAAGGATATCCTCTGTTCGTGTTGGATTAAAAACAATCTCTGAGCGCGTAAAAAAAGTAGTAGACTCAATAAAACTAGCATTTGCTGAAACCAGAATGCCATTCCAAGGGGTTGGTAAGGAAGCTAGATTCAATTGTAGATCTATCTCTATCCCCATTACCTCCGAAGTACGGCTGGTGTTTACAGGTTCTGTTAGGGTAAAGCCTACGAAAGCTTCATCAAGATTGGGTGTTATAGGAGAAGTGATAGACTCTCTGATAAAATCAACATCATCTATCCTTTTTAGGAATCCACCGACGGTCAGTAAACCAAATTTATTATATAGGGAAACAAAAAGATCATAATTCCATGAGATCTGATGTTGTAAAAAGAAATTACCTCTTTCCAATTGATCATTATCCTGATCAATTCTTTCAAAGGGTATTAAGTTAATGAAACTTGGCCTGCTTAACGTTTTGGTTACTGCAGCCCGAACATCCATCCAATTATTAACCTGATATTTTACGTTGACTGCCGGTAGCCATTCGGTGTATGTTCTTGCATTTGAGCTATCGTTTAACAAAATGTTAGGGTCGTCGGTGAGCTCAATTTCAGTAGAGCTTGCAGAGCCAGAAACACTAAAACCTGTAAAGTCGAGCCGGGTGGTTTCATTTCTAAACCCCGCTTGGATATTTAGTTTCTTGCCGATCCTAAAATCTCCTAAAAAATATCCTGCATAAACTTGTTCCTCACTTTCATAATCGCCTCCATCTACAAAAGCATCTCTTCTGTAGAAGGATCTATTGTCCGCAAAAAACTGGTTCAGTGCTGCTCTGCTTAAATGTCCCCCATTTACTTGACCAGAGCCTGGGCCAAGAAAGAAATCGCCTTCCAGGAAATCCTGTGCTACAAAATCGCCTAAAAAACTTTCTATCAGAATTTGATTATCATTGATTACAAGATCTCCTGGATTCTGCTCAGCTATTTCCTGAAGTGTATTAAAGTTAGCTTGAATTCGTTGAACATCTCTTGTTCTATCATCAAGCCTAATTTTCCCACCCCCTTTTAATTTTAAAGATATCTTTTCAGAAATCTTTACGGGATACTCTAAGTTCAAATCGGCTGTTATTCTTGTAAAATCAATGTTATCCTGATCTGATCTTGCTGATTGAAAAAATGTATCGCCCAGATCATTTTGGGCTTGATTTAAAACATCCTCAACAGTAGGAACCTCGGGTAAGACTTCAAATGCTGAATTTTCCCTGAATCTGGCCTGATTATCGAAAGGAAGCCTTATTTCCGTTTGAGAAACTGAAACTGTGGAATTTAATTTTAGTGCATTTTGAAAGGTATAATCCAAAGAAAGTGTATTGGCTAAAAGCAGGTTTTCTTCTTGCCGATCTCGGAAATCATACTCTTGACGGTTTGTATTTGGTCTAAACCTTCTTCTTCTTCGAACCCGGTCCCTATTTGTTTGTGAATAGTTACTAAAAAAACGGATATCGCCCCGATCAAAAGTATAATCTAAAGCTATATTCCCGCCAAACCTATCTCTAGTCTCCAGGCGATCTTGCAAATTCACATCATCAATTGTTATCTGCTCATTTCCTTGATTGTCCGGATCAAAACCGCGGGTATTAAAATCTATATCCAACTGATCCTGACTTCGGTCTGCCCTTTGAAAATTTCCTGAAAGAAGTACCCCAAATTTGTTTTGAAAGAATCGGTTACTCAAATCAACATTGACTCTATGCTGACCAAATTCATCTTGTTGTCCATTATAACCATGTAAATACCTGAATTTTCCATGCCAGCCTTCATCAGCTTTCTTGGTTACGAAATTTATGGTTCCTCCTATGGCATCACCGTCCAGATTAGGTGTCCAACTTTTATAAAGCTCTATACCTTGTAGTGCATCCGTAGATATGGTGCTTAAATCAAAAGACCTATCCTGGGCACTGGATGAAGGAATACGAACTCCATTAAGGGTTATAGAATTAAATCTTGGACTTAAACCTCTTACAACCACCTGTTGTCCCTCTCCACCCTCTCTACGAATAGATACTCCTGCAAGGCGTCCTACAGATTCTGCTGCATTTTGATCAGGAAGAGATTCAATTCTGTCTTTTGAAACAATCGTAACGATTGATTTAGACTGAATTTGCTGGTTTATGGCTGCTTGCTGCCCTAGAGCTTGTGCGGTAATTACAATTTCTTTGCCGATAAATGCTTCCGACTCCAATTTAAAGTTGATTTCATTGATCGTTCCTAATTCTACATTAACCTGTTGGGTTATTGTTCTATATCCTATGAACCTAACCTCAACTATCCTATTCCCTGTAGGGATTATTAAAAAATACTCTCCGTAAATATCTGAGGTAGTACCGTTTTGTGTATCCTTTATAAATATGGTAGCGCCGGGTAATATCTCACCAGTTTGTGCGTCAGTTACCTTACCAGTAATAGAACCTGAAGTCTGAGCTATAGTATCATTAATAAAAAATACTAAAATTAATGTCCCAAAAATTGAAAGAATAAAAAAATTCCGTCTCATTCAATATTCATTTTGAAAGGATCATAATATCCAATCAGAATGGAGACGATGTTGTGAAATGTTACCCTTACATTGATTTATAAAGAGTAAGTCATATTTCCAGTAGAGCAATGTTGCCAACTGTAATTGTGCTAAAAGACCACTTTCGGATTAAGTGGTTTCATTACTCAGATCCATAAAATACTTGATTTTAAGGGCTTGAAAACGATTTGTATCTCAAATTTGAAAACATATAATAGTTTAACAATAAAATCAGCTACTTAACATTAGACCGAAAGCAGTTTCCATAAATAAAGGGGATTAAAACAATCCCCTTGAATACATAATTTAAGATACAATTGCTCCTTTAGTTATCTTGATTAAAACGTGACACAGTCGATAGTATAATAATGCAGTTTACAGTAGACGTAATCGTTACATGTCACAAATATCCCCTTCGCTATTCCCTGAGAATGTGTTGTCAGATTCGGTCAGATTTCCTCCCTGATTAAATATTCCGCAACCAGAACTGTTTCTTATGGTAGAATTGGTAATCGTCAGGCTGGGTGCAAAATTGAAGATGTCAAGGGTAATGTTAGCTGGCTGCCCACCAAAAATGGCTTCACTTCCACCGTACTCTACTACACAATGATTCATCAAATTCTGGTCGCTTGTACTTTGAATTACAATACCTTGCCAGAAACCCTCTACGCTTTGTACTCCCGTGAAAGTAATAGGATCCAGCATGGTACCATTAGCAATCAAAATACCTTCGGGCCTCCCAAAAGGAACGCCAAAGAATATCTCAGTATTGGCTTCAAATTCCAATCTAACTCCCGGAAGTATTGTCAATGTAGCTTCTATTTCAATATCCCCGGATACGTAATAAGATGAACCATCATCAAAGTTTGTCCAGGTTGCATCGTCTCTAAGTGCATTACCCGGGTTGGTTTGAGCTATTTCAACCCCTTCAAAACCATTGCCTCCCCGGTAACCTGAAGTAGCATCCAGTGCACCCACATTTATAGCTTCGGTTAATACGGCAGCCTCTGTATTATTTTCAAATGAATTGTTTGAGAAGTTACTTAATTCACTGAACCATTCCATAATGAGTCCATATCCTTCATTTTCTCTTATGGTGGAATTTGTAAGTGTTAAACTGGCAGCTTCACCACCAGGCTCAACATTAACAGCAATACCACCGCTTACTCCATCTTTAATATCATCTGCAATGACATCGCTACCGGCATATTCTACAATTACATAGTTAAGTTCATTACGCTCATCTCGTGTTTCGAAAACAAGACCTCTCCAGAAACCCCGTGTTTTGGTCTGTCCTGTAAATGTTACAGGGTCTATAGCCGTGCCTGTGGCTGTAATAGCACCGCCTCCAAATTCACCTACAACAAAACCTGCATTTTCCGCAAACTCGATAATCACACCTGGTTCTATAGTAAGCAGATCATCAATACCGATTAAGTCCGTAACTATATAATCTGCTTGTTCAGGATCGCAAACAATATTAAAAAATGTTACGGGTTCATTGATGTCTGTGTCAATCACCACCGATGTTGGAGTTCCAGTGGATAATCTGTCCATCGCCAGTGCCTGGTTGCTACAGCCAGAGCAATCAAATATTATGGAGATTTGATCAGTATCTACAAGGGTAATAGTGGTCGGAACCCATTCACTGGATCCATCAACAAAACGGATTAATCCTTCTCCTGCAAAGGAGTTGAACCCAACAGATTCAAGACTGCGAAAGGTCTGCTCACCACAGCTAAACCCCCATTCATTAGTGCTAAGTGTCGAAATTACTCCAGCAGCCGATGTAGCATCAAATTCAAGAGTAAGTAATCCTGCATTTCCTGAAGGATTGGTAAGCCATGTATTGGTTGTCCAAAAGCCATCAAGCTCACTCAGGCTGGCCGATGGCAGACCTCCACCATCTTCCTCATCATCTCCACAACTCCAAAGAGAAATAGTGATTAATAGAAATATTACTTTTTTGTTCATAATCATCTGATTTAAGCTATTAAGTACTTTCATTTTTCAAATCGTATTGTTTTGATGACTTTCCGGTTATGAATAATCTGCATTTCATATCGACCCTCTTTTAAATGCTCTATGTTGAGATAGATTTTCTTAAAAGGTAAATGATGAATTGATCCTTCATAAACCTGCTTCTTTTTCTTCACCAGATCGAAGTTTGAATGACTAAAGCCATCCAATTGCGATGCTTGCAAGTTAAAGGTGCTTTTGTCCTGCAGATATGAATTATGTAACAGAAGCTATGAAATATGTAACCAAAGCTTGAAACTTCATTAGTGATAGTTAAACACCGGGCAATATACCCTGACATGGAATTAACTATATGCTAACCTTGGTTTAAAAACTTTGGATAGTTATCAAATCGTGGTTTCTACACAACCTCTTGACTGCAATGGTTATGTATAAGTTATGCTTAAGGTCTGATATGTCAACCGGATATGTCTCAGCAATTGGAAATAGTATAAATCCCCTGATTTACTGCTTGAAAAACATTTAATCAGGAAGGGATGAACTGGGAAGGAGTACAGCCATATACCTCCTTAAAACACTTTGAGAAATAGGAATGATCATTAAAACCAACTTCATAGCCAACTTCGGAAACGTTAATATCTGACGTCTCCAGTAAATAAGCGGCCATCTTCAAACGTTGTGATCGAATAAATTCAGTAGTAGTAAGACCCAGCAGTGCCTTCAGTTTTCTGTGCAGTTGCATTCGACTCATGCCAATCTCACGGGCAAATTTTTCAGCATTGAAGGACGGTTCTGTTAATTGTTCGTCAAGCAATTTTTGAATGCGTTCCAGAAATTTCTCGTCAACTGGTGTAATGGCAATATCCTTTGGCTTCAAAATAACCTCCTGGCTGTACCTTTGCCTTAACCGGTCACGAATTTCTACAAGGTTCCGTACCCTGGTTTTTAGAACATCTTTATTAAAAGGTTTGGTCACATAGTCATCTGCTCCCGTTTCCAGGCCTGCAAGTACATTATCGTTTCCTGCTTTCGCCGTTAACAATACAATTGGAATGTGACTCGTACGCTCATCGCTTTTCAAGGCCCTGGCCAGTTGAATACCATCTTTAACTGGCATCATAACATCTGATATGATTACATCAGGAATTTGATTAACAGCCATGTCAATCCCTTCTTCTCCGTTTTCGGCCTCCAGAACAGTGAATGCATCTTTAAAAAAGCCATGTATCATACTTCGAAGATCAATACTGTCCTCAACCACCAGTAATATCGGCTTATCGTCATCATAATTTTCGGCAACCGCATCGACATTGGGAATGATGGCTTTATCATCTTGAACACTACCCGAAACAAAGCCTGATTTATGAGAATGGGGCTGGCTCACCATAATCTCACTGGCATTAAATGATTTTTTTGTTACTGGCAAGCTCACTTCAAAATCTGTCCACCCATCAACCTCACTTTTAATCGCAAGGTTACCTTTATGGAGGGTTGCCAGTTCTTTTACCAGAGACAGTCCAATACCTGCACCTTCATTCGAAGTATCCATCTGGTAGAAGCGATCCTGGATCCTGTTTATTTCGGCCACACTGAGGCCTTCACCTGTATTGCTTACCGTCAATATTAATTTACCTTCTGCTATTTCCGCTACATACTTTATAATGCCTTTTTCTTCCGTATATTTTATGGCATTGGAAAGTAGATTAGAAGCTATTTTTTCAAGTGTATTTTTATCCAGCCAGCTTTGATCCCTTTCATTGGGAATATCGATTTGATAATCAATCTGTTTTTGTTTCGCAGCGTACTTAAAAGCATCTCCAATAGCTCCTAATTCAGAAAAGGCAGAAACCTCTACGACCTGTAGATTCATACTTTTTGCTTCCAGTTTTGAGAGATCCAGCAGTTGATCTACCAGGGATAAAAGCCTATCAGCATTACGATGCACCATCCCCAGATTTTCTTTGCTTTTCTTATCTAAATCAGGTCTTGCCAATTGGTCCTCCACAGGCCCTTTGATTAAGGTAATTGGTGTGCGGAATTCATGGGAGATGTTGGCAAAGAAATTGGATTTAATACCATCAAGCTCCTGAAGTTTGGAAGCCACCTTTTGCCGGTTACGGTAAAGGATATACAAAATGACTGAAGTAAGAATGGTTATTCCGATTATTGCTATGAGAAAATAAAGCTGTTTCTCTTTCTCTTGCTCTGCCAGAAGATTCTGAGTGGTGAGTAATTGTATTTCGCGCTCTTTCTTATCATTTTGATATTTAGCCTCTAATTCATGTAACATTTTTGAACTCTTGACCGTGTTCATGCTGTCAGATATATGATGATATCTCTGCTGAAAATCATAGGCTGTAACCAAATCATTTGCATCATAGTGAGCTTTTGCAAGTGTCTCAATGACATCCATAATGATTAGCGGTGAACTGTTCTTTATCGCGAATTGATAAGCAGAATCATAATAAAGCATAGAACGTGATATGACTCCTTTTTCCTTAAAAACGTCTCCTAATCCAAGATAAGAATAACAAACTTCACCAAGTTCTATACCTTTTAGCCTCTTAATTGCCCATTGATAATATTCTTCGGCTTTTTTTAGTTCTCTCAAGTTGAGGTAAGCACGACCTAGCATACGTGCAATGGAACCAGCCATGAGTGGGTCATTAAAACCCTTATAGTAAGAAAATGCCCTGGTCAGATGTTGTTCAGCGTTCTTATAATGACCAATTTCTAATTCGAGTGAACCGAGACTTCTTTGGATAGCATATATACCATAATCGTCATTCAGTGCTTCATAGATAACCAGTGATTCCTTCGCGTACTTTCTGGCAGACTTGTAATTGTCAAGAGATTTGTAAATGATCCCCATGTTCTGGAGAACTTCAGCTGTTTCATAATGAAGTGTGTCATTAAATAATGAATCTGCCATGAGAAAATGCTGGAGAGCAGTGGAGTATATATTCTGATCCTGACTGTTTATGGCAAGAGCTTTGTGAGCCCGAGCCAAGTTATAATCGTCATCCCGACCTTGAGTAGCCTGAAGGAAACGGAAGAAACATGAGTCAGCACTTGAATATTCGGATTCCATTCTATAGGAATGCCCTGCATAATTCAAAGAATATATCCGTTCTTCATAGTATTCTTCATTATCACTCAAACTCATTCCTTTATCAAACCAAAAACGTGCACTATCAAATCTGGATTGACCATATTCAAGTATCCCGAATAAATTATATGCTGTCCATAATCCTGATATATACTCCTTTGCTTTTGAGTATTTTTCCATTTCGTCGACATACCTCCTGGCTTCGTTCGGATTGGTATAATAGTATTTCCAGAACAGCGCTTTCAAGGTCGAAATTTTATCAGATGGATTATTGGAAGTGCGGTAAGCTCCCAGCAAAGAATCGATCTTAGCCTGATCCTGCGCCAAAGAAGGGGCGTCAAGAGTTAAGATCAGATAAGATATTGCAATTAGAAAACGCACTTTACTTAAGTTCTTTTATGTAAAATACTTAAGTAAAATTAGAATCTCCTATTGCTAAATCTGATTTAACACTGCGGAAAAGAATTTTTATATGGAGTTATTTCGTCTTTTTTCGGCTTACTGTCTATTGAAATGTATTCGGTTATGCTAGTGATTTTTGATTGAACGATTTGAGGTTTTTGGTGAGTTAAAGGACATCCGTATCCAGTGGACAGGATAGTAAAGCAGTCATTTACTTTACTTTTAGTATCCCATGGCCTGTATCAGGGAAACGGTATTGACCAGTTGCCTTCCAAGCAATTGTACGGATAATCGCTCCGCATCAAGATAAATTCTTTCTGAATCGACAACTTCAAGATAAGTGACCAACCCCTTCAGGTATCTCGTTTTGGAAAGCTCTGCAGACTGTTGTGCAGCAAACTGAAAATCCTGCTGTGCTTCAAGCTGTTCCTTGAGTCTAAGGATATTTGACAGGGAACGCTCTACTTCCTGATTTGCGACTAACTGCTGTTGATTAAAGATCTTTTTAGAAGCCTCAAGACGCTGTTCTGCAATATCGAGATTTGCGCGTCTTCTAAATCCTTCAAAAATAGGGACAGCTACTGTCCCTCCAATTAGCCAGCTTCTACTATCTCTTTCGAATATTTCACTGGACTCGCCGGATAAATACCCAAAAGATCCCTGCAATAAAAAAGAAGGGTATAATTCCTTTTTATCAACTTTTAAAGAAGCTTCAGCAGCCTGCAACTGGAAATTGATTTCCTGTAAATCCGGTCGGTCGGAGACAAGTGATTCCTGACCTTTGGGAGTGATAACCGGAGGTAAAAACTCCAGCTCCATATCTTCAACTTTGAAAGACTGTATTTCCTGACCACATAATATTGCCAGCGCCAGCTCAATTTCAGTTCTCAACAGTTGATTGTTCCTTAACAGAACCTTAACCGACGCATACTCCGTTTTAGCCCGCTGAAGGTCGATCTGATTTACCAGACCTGCATCGTACCTCGCCTGAACAATATCAAGATTTTCCTGCCTGGTATCGAGTGTATTTTCAAGTATTATATTCTCCGTATCAATGGTGACCAGATTGAAGAAATTTCTGGCAATATCAGAGGTAATCGCAAGGGTAACATCTTCTCTTCTTGCCTCAGTTGCTTTAAGATCAAACTTTGAGGCCTGAACGTTATTGTTGATCTTTCCGAGAATATCTACTTCATAATTCAGATCTACAGGAACAGTAAATGAGTTGATCCTTACAGGTTCAAGATCTACATCAAAACCCAATGGCCTGTTCGCAGAAAGCTCCTGTCTCACATAAGAAGGATTTAAACTCAGAGCTGGAAACAAAGATGACTTAGCTATTCTAACGCTCTGCCTGGCTTCTTCTACCCTGTTCTCCAGAATCAGGATATCGAAGTTTCCTTCCAGCGCAAGGTTTTCAAGTTCTGTGAGTTTTTCATAGCCAAAGACAGTCCACCATGAATCCGAAAGTTCTTCCAAAGGTGGATTCTTGAGCGTATCATTTTCTATGACCACTGGTTCATAATTCAAATCACTTCTCACCCATTTCCATTCATTCTGAGCCTGAGATCCTAAAGCCGAAAACAGCAATACCAGTGACAGTACTAATATGAATTTTGTATTCTTTCTCATGATTTATGCCGTTTCAGCCTCCATTTTTTTAGATGTTATCCTGATCATGCCGAGTTTTCGGCACAACACATAAAACACTGGTGTGAATAGCAAACCGAATATGGTAACACCAAGCATCCCGCTAAATACAGCAGTTCCCAAAGCCCTCCGCATTTCTGCCCCGGCTCCGGTAGCGATCACAAGTGGAATTACTCCCAGTATAAAGGCAAAGGCTGTCATCAGTATGGGCCTCAGCCTTAGTATGGCCGCCTCAACAGCTGCTTTTTGTAACTCATACCCACGATCTTCTAGTTGCTTGGCAAACTCCACGATCAGGATAGCGTTTTTACTGGCTAGCCCCACCAGCACTACCAGTCCGATCTGGGTGAGTATGTTGTTATCCATCCCGGCTATGCTTATCCCTACCATAGCCGAAAGGAGACACATGGGTACGATCAGGATAATGGCAAGTGGAAGAATCCAGCTTTCATATTGCCCTGCAAGGAGAAGGAATACGAACAGAACAGCCAACCCGAAAGCAATAATTGCCGTATTGCCCGTCTGTTTTTCCTGATAGGCTATTTCAGTCCATTCAAAAGCTGCTCCCTGTGGCAGTATTTGTGCCGCCAGTTCCTCCATGGCATCCAAAGCTTCTCCTGAACTGTATCCGGGTGAAACATTCCCGCTTAATGCAATCGCCGGAAAAAGATTGTACCTCGGCACCCTCGATGGTCCCGAAATATCTTCCAGTGTTCCTAAAGTTCCCAGAGGGATCATCTGGCCCCGGTCGTTACGAACTCTGATCCTTGTTAAATCATCTGGAGTAAGACGATAATCCCCGTCAGCCTGTGCAGTTACCCTGAACGTCCTCCCCTGAAGATTAAAATCGTTCACGAAAGCTGAACCCAGATACACTTCAATGGCGCTGTTAACTTCGTCTATGGGGACTCCAAGTTTCTGAGCTCTGGCACCATCCAGATTGAAATTCAGCTTTGGAGTACTGGTATTGAAAAAGGTAAAAACGTTGGTCAATGCAGGGTGCTGATTGGCTGCTCCCATAAACTCATAAGTAGAATTCAGAAGCTGCTCGAGTCCCAGTCCAGATCGGTCCTGAATCATCATTTTAAATCCTCCGGCGTTACCAATACCCCTAACCGGTGGCGGAGGTATGACCACTACAAAAGCCTCTTCCATACCACCGAGCTTTTGCCTCAGCTGTCCAAGAATAGCTTCATATGAAATACCTTTACTTTCTCTTATCTCAAATTCCTCCAAAGGAGTAAATATTGCTGCTGCATTGCTGGAGTTCGTAAATGTAGCACCGTCAAATCCGGTGAACGCTACGGCATTTGCGATGCCATCAACTTCCAGAATATCTTCTATGGCCTTTTTAACCACCTCATCTGTTCTTGAAAGCGATGATCCGGGTGGGAGCTGTAAGGCACAGATAAAATAGCCCTGATCCTGTTCTGGTATGAAACCACTGGGCACCCTGTTGAAAAT
This sequence comes from Bacteroidota bacterium, assembly GCA_039030555.1. Classification (GTDB taxonomy): domain Bacteria; phylum Bacteroidota; class Bacteroidia; order Cytophagales; family Cyclobacteriaceae; genus JBCCDY01. The sequence goes on along the minus strand of JBCCDY010000002.1, from coordinate 180,613 downwards.
AAAAACGGTGAAAATCATCAGGACTATGTAAACCACAGATACGGCTCCCCTGATGTTTATCAAGCGGTTGACCACCCTTCCATATCGCTCGGAAAGCCATTCCATGAATTTGTTGAAGACATTGAAGAAAGCCTGAATCGGATTTTTCCACCATGGCTTTTTCATATCCTTCTCCTCCTGCTCTTTATCTTTTTTCGTATCCTCCACCTTCATCACAATCGCTGCTATGGCCGGACTCAAGGTCAGAGAAACGAATACGGATATCATGGTCGCTACCGCTATCGTAACCCCAAATTGCTTGTAAAACTGACCTGAAATACCTTCCAGAAAAGTAGTTGGAAGAAATACCGCTACAAGAACCAAACCCATGGCAACCAGCGCCCCTCCTACTTCAGTCATGGTTTTTCTTGCTGCATCCCTGAGGCCCATGCCTTCCTCCAGATTTCGCTCCATGTTTTCCACAACGACAATGGCATCATCAACCACAATACCGATGGCCAGCACGAGACCAAAGAGGGTCAGGTTATTCAAAGAGAAACCCAATCCCTGCATAACGGCAAAAGTCCCAACAAGTGAAACCGGAATGGCTAAAATTGGAACAATAGAAGCTCTCCAAGTCTGAAGGAAAATGATGATCACGAGCACAACGAGTATAACTGCCTCAAAAATGGTCACCACCACTTCATCGATAGACTGCTGTATAAATTCGGTTGGATTGTAAGCGATTCGGTATTCAATCCCTTGCGGAAAAGACTGTGAGATCTCTTCCATAATACTGATCACTTCATCCGCCGTTTCGATTGCATTCGTACCGGGTCTCTGGAAAATCGGTAAAGCTACGGCTGCTGTTTTACCCAGATATCCCTTGGTCGAATAACTGGCTGCTCCCAGTTCTACACGACCTATATCGCGTACCCGAACGAGTTGACCATCTTCACCATTCCTGACAATGATGTTGGCAAACTCTTCAATATTGTTCAGTCGACCTTGTGTTTGAATACTAACTTCAAAAGCATTCTGATTCGTTAGTGGCTGAGCATTCAAAGTTCCTCCTGAAACCTGTACGTTTTGAGCTCTTAAAGCTCTCAACACCTCATTGGGCGTCATGTTAAGATTTGCAATGAGATCGGGGTTAAGCCATATTCTCATCGAATACTGATCACCACCAAAGATCTGAATGTTACCCACTCCGCTGATTCGGGAAAGCCTGTCGATTATCTGGTAATTGGCAAAGTTTGCCATGTAGATCTGATCGTAGGAATTATCAGGTGAAATCAGATGGACCACCATCATCAAATCAGGAGAATTTTTCTGCGTAGTGATTCCCAGACGTCTTACGGGTTCTGGCAGTCGTGGTTCGGCAATAGCGACACGGTTTTGAACCAGCACCTGAGCCTGATCCAGATCAGTACCCTGCTTGAAGGTAATGGTCAGGTTAAGCCTTCCATCATCTGTTGCCTGAGAGAGCATGTAGATCATGTCTTCTACCCCATTGATTTCCTGCTCCAGTGGAGTAGCAACTGTCTTGGAAATGGTCTCTGAACTGGCTCCGGGATAAGTAGCAGATACCACAACGGTCGGTGGAGCCACTTCAGGATACTGAGTAATAGGAAGCCCAAAATACGCCAAGCCTCCAATAATGACCAATAATATGGAAATAACAGAGGCCAGAATGGGACGATCTATAAAATTATGACTGAGTTTCATCGATTTTCAGGTTTGATTTTTAAACATCAATAGTTAATGCACCGGTCCTAAAGGATCGTGGTGCTGTCGATCTCAAACTCGATCTCTCTTAGCTCCGGCTCGACTTTCATTCCCGGCCTAACTTTAAGCAGGTTTCCAATAATGACTCTGTCACTTTCAGATAAGCCGCTTTTTACGATTCTGTACTTTTCATTGTACAGCTCTCCTATCTCTACCGGTCTGATGGAAACTGAATTACTATCGGACAGTACATAGACCACTTTTCTCGACTGATTGGTCGATATCACATCATCAGGAATCAAAATTGTCTCGATTTCTCCTTCCCCCAACAATCTGACTCTACCAAACATACCAGATTCCAGTTCCTGCTCACTGTTTTCAAATACTGCTCTAGCCTGAATGGTACCAGTATTCTCATCCAGCTCATTGTCAACAAAATTCATTTTTCCCCTTCTTACATAGGAGGTTTCATTTAACAGTTTCGCCATGACCGGGTTGGGTTCCGTTCTGGAAGATTTTCTGACTCCAGTACGCGCCAGTTGCTGATATCTTAAGAAATCAGCCTCACTTCCTTCAAAATAAAAGAAGATGGGATCGAGTTTTACTATGGTTGTAAGCAATGTAGAATTGGCTGACCCCCCGGATATAAAATTACCAGCATTCACAAAATCTTCGCTTACTCTTCCACTGATTGGCGCCTTTACTTCGGTGTAGTTTAACTCTAGCCTTGCCAGATCCAGTCGTGCTCTCGCTGATTCATACTGAGCTTGTGCAACCCTGGCCGACTGCTGACGCTGTTCGACCTCCTCTCTGGAAACCGCTCTGGTATCGGTAATCGAAGCGACCCTCTGGTAATCGCTCTCTGCTCTCAGTTTTTGAGACTCGGCTTGTAGCAAATCAGCTTCTGCCTGCTTTACGGCTAGTCTGAAGGGCCTTTGATCAATAACGAAAAGTACCTGACCTTCCTCCACATTCTGACCATCTTCAAAGCGTATTTCGTCAATGTATCCACTGACTCTTGATCGTATTTCGACTCTTTCAGAAGCTTCAAAGCGGCCAATGAATTCATCCCAGTCAACAATAGTTTCTTTTAGAGGATTGGCAACGGGAACCGGAAGATTGGAAGGGGGACCTGTTTCCACTTTTTTTCCGCATGAGCTGTGTATCACAGCAATAATGGATAATAGAAAAATACTCGAATAAAAATGTTTAGTCATGGGAGGTTAAGGTTAGGTTTTTTGTTAACATCTCAATATTAATTTCGATCAATTGTTTCGAAATCCAAAGTATTTTTAAGTTCATCATCCCAGATTCTTGTAATAATCTTAATCTATTAGAAAATTATAATATCAAGCTAATGTAAGGTATGGAATGGGTAAGAGTGGCGCGTGACAGATTTAGCTATTGTGATCAATAATTGCTCAAATTAAAGAGGGTAAGGTTATCTCAAAAAAAGAAGTACCTCAATGTTTTGCCTGAATTAAATTAATTCTTACTAAACAGTGTTCTTAAAGGTTTAGAAGCTTAAGTGGGCTCTACAGAATAATGAATTTCAGATAAGTTTTTAAGTGCTTCTGCACTATATTCAGCAGTCAAATCCCGTTGTGGGCAACCGAGCATTTCAAAACCAACCATGAATTTTTTTACTGAGGCAGATCTCAAAAGTGGTGGATAAAAATGCATATGAAAATGCCATTCGGGGTGATCTTTACCATCAGTTGGAGCTTGATGGATACCTGCAGAATAAGGAAACGAAGTAGAAAAAAGATTATCGTATTTGGTAGTGAGCTTTTTTAGCAATTCCGAGAACGAGACTATAGCTGCATTGTCCATTTGAAGAACATTCTGTATCGGTGACTTGCTAATAATCATAGTCTCATACGGCCATATTGCCCAGTATGGCACCAGTGCAACAAAATGGTCGTTCTTCAGGACAATCCTTTCGTCTTTTTCCAGCTCCTTTTTTAAATAATCCCCTAGAAGCGTATTTCCGTTTTTTTTATAATAGGATCGTTGACGAACATGTTCTTTCAGAGGCTCATCGGGAATTTCGCTGGTGGCCCAAATTTGCCCGTGTGGATGCGGATTGCTGCATCCCATAATTTCTCCTTTGTTCTCGAAAATCTGAACATACTTTATGGAGTCCTGACTGCCCAGTTCCCTGAACTCTTTCTGCCATAACCCAACTACTTGTTCTATATCTTCTACTTCCATAAGGGGAAGGGTCAGACTGTGATTAGGCGAAAAGCAGACGACCCTGCATATACCGTTCAAGGCTTCGGTTCGGAACAATTCATCACCTTCCGGATCTTCGCCCCCATTACCCGGTGTTAAGGCAGCAAAGTCATTGGTAAAAGTATATATACCCGTGTAATTTTCATTTTTTTCACCTCCTGCCCTGGTATTCTCGGGACACAAATAGCAATCGGTATCGTATGATGCAGCTTTAACTTTATTTACCACTTCAGTTTTCCCTTGCCAGGGCCTTTTGGTTCGATGAGGCGAAACAAGTACCCATTCTCCGGTAAGGGGGTTGTAACGTCGATGCGAGCTATCTTGTAGATCGATCATAGTTTTGGAAATTTTTGATTTCAGAAGTCCCGGATGCTGTTTTTACTACATAAATGTTAGGTTCTACATTGAAGGAATTCTGATAAGCCGAAGTCACCAACTGCTTAAATTCATCAATGAAATCCTCCTTCACCAAATTAATGGTACAACCACCAAACCCCCCTCCCATCATTCTGGCACCTAAAACATTTTCCTGGTTTTTGGTAAAATCAACTAAAAAATCAAGCTCTTTACAACTTACTTCGTAATCGTAACTAAGTCCGTGGTGTGATTGATAAAGTAGGTCTCCCAGTGTATTCAGATCGTTATTCTGCATGGCTACACAAGCTTCGGAAACCCTTTTATTTTCCTCCAGAACGTATTTACATCGCTGATACACCGTTTCGTTCAGGTTTTCCTTATTCGACACCAACAAATCCATAGAAACATCTCTTAAGGAATAAATTTCAGGATTTGTTTTTTTTAAATATTTAACTCCTTCTTCGCATTCAGAACGTCTGACATTGTATTCTGAAGAAGCTAGAGAGTGCTTTACCATTGTATCTATGAGTACGAATTGATGTCCTTTAAGATCAAGCTCAAAAGGTTCATAGGATAGGTCCTGGCAATCCAGCCTTATAGCCTGTCCTTCCTCACAGAAAACAGATGCAAATTGGTCCATAATCCCGCACTTAACCCCGACATGCTCATTTTCAGCTTTTTGCGACAATTTTGCAATGCTGAATTTATCCAGATTCAATCCAAATAAACTGCTGAATCCAAATAAAGTGGCACATTCCAGTGCGGCCGAAGAAGAGAGTCCGGCCCCCAGGGGAACATTCCCACTAAAAACAGCATCAACGCCTGAAATCCGACCTCCTGCATTCAGGGCTTGAAGCAAAACTCCTATAAGGTATTGCGCCCAATGAGCTTTTACCTCTCCGTGGTTTTCAAGGGTAAAATGAACCCATTCATCATTATCCACGGAATAAAAGTGAAAGCTATCCGTACGATTCAACCCCATCAATACCTTAATTTCCTTATCTACGGCAGCCGGAAGCACAAACCCTTCATTATAATCGGTATGCTCTCCAATCACATTAATCCTTCCGGGAGACCGGAAAGCCCTTGGTACTGACTCAAAAGAGGTTTTGTATATATTGAGGAGTTCTTCTACTGTCATTACCAAAACATTGCATAGAGTACGCCTAAGATCAAAATGATCCCTGCAGACAGAATATTAAAAACCGGCTCCGTTTTAAAAAGACCGGCACTGAATTTTATGGCTCTTGGCGATTCCTGATTTCCTTCGATCAGGGAAACCAGAATCATCAGCACTGAAAGCAATAAGAAAACAATCCCCATCTGATCTAGAAAAGGCATTTTAGGGAATAAAATATCAATCAAAATACTAAATGGTACAGAGGCGAGCGCCGTCCAAAGTGCAGCAGTTCCAGTAGCTTTTTTCCAAAACAGACCAAACAGAAAGAGTACTACAATTCCCGGACTTACGTAGCCCGTATATTTTTGAATGAACTGATAGATTTGATCCTGGCTTCCCAAAAGCGGTTGAGCAGCCAAAACGGCAATAAGCATGCTGCTTAAACCTACTATACGCCCCACCATTACAAGTTTTGTTTCAGAGGCCTTTTTATTTAAAAAAGGTTTATAAACATCTACCGTAAAAATAGTGGCCGTACTATTCATCATTGAACTTAAGGAAGACAGTGCAGCAGCAATCAGCGCTGCGAATGCCAGTCCTTTTATTCCAACGGGAACAAGATTGTTCAATAGCCAAGGGTATGCTTCATCATAACGGCCTATATCGGCTTGCAGTACGTAGGCCGCAATACCAGGGATCACCACGATTAATGGAATAAACAACTTAAGGTACCCGGCGAAAACCAGTCCTTTCTGCGCTTCTTTAATATTCTTAGCAGCAAGTGCCCTTTGTATGATGTACTGGTTACAACCCCAATAGCTGATGTTTGCAATCCATAACCCTCCTACCAAAACACTTATACCAGGCAAATCCTTATAAAAAGGGTTGTCTTTACTTAGGATCATATCGAATTTTTCAGGTGCTACTTCTGCAAGGACTTTTAAGCCCTTTAAAACCCCGTTTCCATCGCTTACTGCATCTAAGGCGAGGTAGGTTGTAATCAGGCCGCCAAAAACCAGAAAAAAGACCTGGATAACATCCGTCCAGGCTACTGCTTTCAATCCTCCATAAATGGAATAGGTAATAGCAACCAAGGCCAGCCCTATAATCGATTGGATTATTGAAATACCCAATACTACTGATAAAGCTAGTGAAGACAGGTAAAGTACCGTTGTCAGGTTAACAAAGGTGTACAGGAAGACCCAGAAGATAGCCAGAATGGTCCTGATCCTGCTATCGTAGCGGAGTTCCAGAAATTGAGGAAGGGTAAAAATGCCTTTTTCAATAAAGATTGGGAGGAAGCATTTTGCCACAATTATCAGGGTTAGGGCAGCCATCCACTCGTAACTGGCTATACCTAAACCAAGCGCAAAACCCGAGCCTGACATGCCAATAAACTGTTCAGCGGAAATATTGGAGGCGATCAGTGATGCTCCAATAGCCCACCATGGAAGTGCCTTACCTGCCAAAAAATAGTCTTCAGAATTCTTCTTATGACCTTTTTTTTCCCTGGATACCCAGAGGCCAACAGCTACGATCAATACGACGTAACCAATAAAAACGATGATGTCTGTTGTGGAAAAATTAATAACTTTTTCTTTTTACCAAATTATATCAGTGCTATTGCCATAGTATCCTGCACTATACGGTTATTATTTCACGACAGCACAGGATAGTATTATTTTTACAGGCTGTTAAATTCACAATAATATGAAAAGTAAAATCTGTTTCAGCAGCTTATGCGCTTTAATGTTCCTTGTGAGTTGTTTCTCGGTATCCCAGGAAAGGCGCGATTGGGAAAATCCTTATGTTACACAAAAAAATAAGCTTGAAGCTCGTACAACATCTTATTCTTACACTTCCCTGGAAGATGCTTTAAGCATGGACAGAACCAGATCTTCACGAGTAAAATCCCTAAATGGCTTATGGAAGTTTTCATTTTCAGAAACGGAGAAAGGTGCCCTTAAAAATTTTGAAAACGGTGGCGATGCCATTTCCGGATGGAAAGACATAAAAGTTCCTTCTAATTGGGAAATGGAAGGGTATGGAACACCGGTCTATGTAAATATTCAATATCCTTTTCGTCCTGTTAACCCGCCTTACATACCCGAAGATGACAGTCCAACTGGTTCATATTTTACGGAGTTTGATGTTCCTACTGACTGGGATGATATGAAGATCACCCTTCAGTTTGGAGGAGTGAGCTCTGCATTTTATCTATGGGTAAACGGTAAAGAGGTCGGGTATAGCCAGGGCAGCCGGTTACCGGCAGAGTTTGATATCACTGATTATATATCGCCGGGAAAAAATTCACTAGCTATGCAGGTCTATAAATATTCTGATGGCACTTACCTGGAAGACCAGGATCACTGGCGTCTGGGCGGAATTCACCGGGATGTATTGTTGATGGCAGAACCAAAAATTCACATCAATGATTTTTTCTTTAAGTCAAAGCTCGATGAGCGTTATAAGGATGCGGAAATTCGTATTCAGGTGGATTTAAAAAACAAGGGTGTAACCAATGCTGAAAACTATCTTATAGAAGCTCAAATCTACGATAGTGAAAAAGTTGGAATTCTACCAGAACCTTTAACCGTAGAAGCTAAGAAAATATTGAAACTGCGTGGGCCTCAAAGACGACACCCATACTTTTCCTTTTTAAATACTACTATACAAAATCCCAAGAAGTGGTCAGCAGAAAAACCCAATTTGTACACCCTCATTTTAAACCTTAAAAATGAAAAAGGTGAACTTGTTGAGGTCAGAAGCCATAGAATAGGTTTTAGGGAAATAGAGGTTAGCAAAAAAGGAGAACTACTTATCAATGGCGAGTCTTTAATTATAGCAGGAACAAACCGGCACGAGCATGACCCGAAAACGGGTAAGGTGATCAAACGAGAAGATATGATCAAAGATATAAAGCTCATGAAAAAATTCAATTTCAATGCGGTACGAACGAGCCACTATCCAAATACCCCCGAATGGTACAAACTCTGTGATGAATATGGCTTATATGTAATGGACGAAGCCAATATTGAAACACATATGCTACCAGAGCTTTCCGATGATGCTCGCTTTGCTTATGCCTTTCTCGAAAGAGGTATTAGAATGGTGGAAAGGGACAAAAACCACCCTTCAGTAATCATGTGGTCGCTAGGAAACGAGGCAGGCCAGGGATTCAACCATGCGGCAATGGCTGGTTGGATCAAAGAGTTTGATGGAAGCAGACCCATTCATTACGAGGGCGCCCAGGAAAACATCAACGCGAAAGGCCATGTCCCTTCTAATGATCCGGAGTATTGGAGAAACATCATTAATCCTACAGATCCTTATTGGGTGGATATGCTCAGTCGCATGTACCCATCGCCAGAACAACTGGAGTTCATGGCCAAAAATGATAGCAGCAACAGGCCGGTTATTATGTGTGAATATGCCCATTCCATGGGAAATTCAACGGGTAACCTTAAAGAATACTGGGACATTATATATAATTATCCGAATGCTGTGGGCGGATACATCTGGGATTGGGTGGACCAGGGTTTACTGGCCACCAATTCCAATGGTGAAGAATATTATGCGTACGGTGGGGATTTCGGGGCCGAACTAACAGATTATAACTTTTGCCTCAATGGAATTGTCTACCCCGACCGAAAGATCAAGCCTGCTATGTGGGAGTTGAAATACATTCAGCAGCCGATAAAAATCAAGGAAGTTGATTTAAATACATTTCAATTTCAATTAACAAACTGGTACGATTTCACTAACCTCAGTGAACTGGATGGACGCTGGGAGTTAATGGCCGATGGCCATCAAATTGATGCGGGTACGATCTCGGATTTAAATCTGAAACCAGATGATCAAAAAACAATCACGATCCCAGACATCACAAAACCACGAAAACTTACAGAAGGAGCCGAATATTTCCTGAACATATCTTTTCAGACCAAAACGAAAAGCCCTTTAATATCTGAAGGACATATTGTGGCTATGGAGCAGTTTAAACTTAACTGGAAATCAACAGAGCAGGGTATTGTCAGTAAAGGTTCTGTGACACTTGAAGAAGGCAATGATGCTTATAGCGTGAAGGGGGATAGTTTTAATGTGACCTTTGAAAAGAATGGAAATTTAAGGTCATACCAATTAAATGGCAGCACCTTAATTGAAGGCCCGGTTAAGCCAAATTTCTGGAGGGCTTTAACGGATAATGATTATAGGGCATGGCAGGTAGAAAAAAATCTGAAATACTGGATTGACAAGACCTTACCTGTAAAACCAACGAACTTTACGATTAAAGAGACTAGCAGTAAATCTGTGGAAGCTAGTGCGCTTTACCGTCTGGGTGAGGCAAAAGGAGAAGCTGATTTTACCATCAACTATACAATTTATCCCAATGGCTGGGTTCATGTAAAAAACGAGTTTATTTCTGCCGACACCTTACCAGAGCTGTTAAAAATTGGAGTTCAGATGCAAATACCTTCTGACATGGAAAATATAAGCTGGTTGGGTAAAGGGCCACATGAAAATTACATCGACCGGAAAGAAGGAGCCATAGTTGGCCTTTATAACTATTCGCTTGATGAGTTTATGGAACCTTACCTCGTTCCACAAGAAAACGGGAACCGGGCTGATGTACGATGGGCAAGTTTCAAAAATCAAAGTACTGGAATTTTATTTGATGCCGATTCCCTAATCTACTTTAGTGCATTCCCCTACACTCAAAAGCAACTGACAGAGGCCCGGCATCCTTATGATCTGGAAAAGCAGGATTTGATTACTTTAAATATCGATTATGCACAATCAGGTGTTGGTGGAATAGACAGCTGGTCGTGGTGGGGCCGGCCTATGGAACAGTACCGACTCAAGTCGGGAAATTATTCTTATGGATTCTGGATAAAACCCGTATCTGATAAAAAAGAAGACGTCAGCGACCTTGCGCGAAAGTCGATCAGTACCAGAAAGTAGATTAATGAGACCTTGAACAGGATAACAAAAAAAATCTTTGGAAAGCTAAAGGATGGTCGAAACGTTTACGAATTCACCTTAAAAAATTTAAACGGATTTGAAATCAGTGCTATTAATTACGGAGGGATCATCACCAGAATAGTTTTTCCTGGACGTGATGGCATTCCATCAAATATCGTTTTAGGCTATGACACTCTTGATGCTTATTTAAAAAATCCTTTCTATATAGGGGCTTTGGTTGGCAGGACGGCCAATCGAATAAAGGGTGGTCAATTGCTTATTGGAAATCATACGTACCAGCTTTCTCTGAATAATCCTCCTAACCACCTACACGGTGGCTATAACGGGTTTCACAACCGATTTTGGGATATTGAACCGGACGAAACAAACAATCTTCTGAAGTTAAGCTATCTCAGCCCTGACGGAGAAGGTGCTTATCCGGGAAACCTGAATATCGAAGTTTTATATGCGCTCAGCGAGGAGAACGAATTGAAAATTACTTATAAGGCTTCAACAGATAAACCTACGCCTTTAAGCCCTACCCAGCACACCTATTTTAACCTTTCCGCCAATCCAGGAGAAACAATTTTAAACCATGATCTAAAAATTAAATCTTTGGAATTACTAGAGGTTGATGATCATCAGTGTCCCACTGGAGAGTTTATTAATGTCAAAAATAGTCCTTTTGATTTTAACCAATTCAGAAAAATTGGGGAGCAAATCGATCACAAGCTATTATCCAAAATGAGAGGCTATGATCATTTCTATATTTTCAATAAGGTTGAGGGAGCTGAAAAAAAAGCTGAGTTGTGGCATAAACCTTCCGGAAGGTATCTTTCCATGAAATCAGATTTTCCCGGAATGCAGGTTTATACCTCGAACTTTCTTGAAAATATTCCAGATGAGAAAAACCGTTTCTATCAAAAACATGGTGCCATCTGTCTGGAAGCACACTTTCATCCTGATTCGTCCAGATATAATCATTTTTCAGACTGGATTTTAATACCTGATGAGAAATTTGAACATTCAACTTCTTATCGTTTTGAGATTAAGTAATCCTAGAAGGCTGAAATAGATGCTATTTGATTAAGTGTAAAGCAGTTTTGGGATCAATACACATTAACTTGCAAGAAGAAAGGCTTTAAATATCTTTCACACAACGAAAACCTGTGTGATTAAATCCTGAATCTTTACTCGAACTCATCCTACGAGAAGTTCTGTAGCCGCTACAGTAGCTTTCATTGCATAGGAATGAGCCTCCACGCATCACATGCTTTGGAGCATAGGGTTCTAACGGGTCGAAATAGTCCTGAGAACCTTTGGGATCAACGACCAAACCCTCTTCTGCATTTTCAGCGTATGATTTGGTACTGTATTTATCCTGGCACCACTCCCATACATTACCTGCCATATCATACAACCCATAGCCATTGGGCGGATATGATTTAGCCGGTGCACTCCCTGCATAACCATCTAATAAATGATTAGCATAAGGGAATACGCCCTGCCAGAAATTGGCTTTATCAGAGGCATTTTCTATGGGTTCATTACCCCAGGGATATTTGGCATTCTTATTACCACCAAGTGCGGCCCATTCCCATTCTGCCTCTGTTGGCAAGCGCTTGCCCGCCCATTTTGCATAGGCCTGCGCATCTTCCCAGGCAATATGCACAGCGGGATGATCCATCCTATCTTTAATAGTACTTCCTGGACCTTCCGGGTTTTTCCAGTTCGCGCCAATTGTCCATTGCCACCACTGGCTAGGGTAATTTAAATCCACTGGCCCCTCTGTAGCCTTAAAAACCAAAGCTCCGCCCCGCAACAGAGAATCAGCAGGCTTTGGCGTGCCTTCAGGTACCTGGGCTTTCATTTCTTCCCAGTCAATGTTTTTTTCTGCTACCGTTACATAACCTGTCTCTTCTACAAAAGTAGCAAACTGACTGTTCGTCACCTCGGTTTGATCCATGTAGAAGGCAGATAGCCTTACTTGATGATTTGGATATTCATTCCGATCGGCTTGATCTGACTTGCCGCCCATGACGAATTCACCAGCAGGAATAAGCACCATACCTTCTACGACTTTCAACTCTTCCTCAGATTTAACTTGCTCCTGTTCAACTTTTGTCCGTGAACAAGAAGCTAAAAGAGCAAAAGTTAAAAAAATCAATATGCGTCCAATCATCAAAATATGCTGTAAGGAAATGTACGGATTAATAATTCAAATATAAACGAGCAAAGAACTCAATCCGAACTATTCGATTTATTAAGTGCCAAAGGTGCCCCAATGAACCAAACAAGTGTACCTATCAATATAATGCTCTTATTCAATTCCAGTGAAATGGTATCATTGAAAATCAAAAAGCTTGGAACTACTGTTAACATCAGCCCTACTATGCCCAAGGTTTTACCAAGTTTACTCATGCTCTTTTCTGAGTTAGTTTACTGAACAAAAGGTATAAAGCCCCACAGGTAATCCACGCTGGTAAGGTAAGAAACGACAGGAAAATACCATTGTATTGCGCTATTGAATAGAAAATAACCATACTTAATACCCAGGCTAGCAGCACCGGGAAATTAAAATGGATACCTCTGTGCTCAGCATAATCCGAGAGTATACCGGCTCTTTTCGATAAATAGTGATCAAACACAATAATGGCACCCACCGGAGCCAGTATAAACCCATATGTAGCTACAAAACCTAATAGCTGCATGGCAAAGGCCGGAAATACTCCTGCTAGTGTGGCCAAACCACCCGCTAGCAAGGTTACTTTAAAGGTAGATTGTTTGGGCATAATAGCTTGAAAAGCCAAACCCGCCCGATAGATCGTTGGGTTCGCAGTCGTCCAACCCGCTACGACTACCACGATAATACCTGCAATACCAACTGCATTATAGGCCATAGGTCCCGGAGAAACGGGTGGTGCCTCACCATTCGCCAGCATGGCCACTGCCTCTGGTGTTCTTAAATAAACAGCGTATAATAAAGCGGCTGCAATCCAGGCCATATAGTGACCTATATACATACCTGTGGAAGTGCTCCAACCAGCTGAGGCATTTTTTGCATACCTAAACACACTTAGATCGGCCATACCAATGTGCATGGCGGCATTACAAAACCAGGAGAAGAATACCACATGCCAAAAGGTGAACTTCACCTGGCCAGGAAACGGTTCACCGCCCTCACCCCATATTGCCCAGAATTCACTAAAAGAACCTACATTCAATAACTTTAAAGCTACCAGACCACATACAAAAAAGATGAGCACCATCCAGGGAGAGGCAATGTTTGCGAATTTAGCCACTGAATTATAGCCTTTGGCAGCTACCAAGGAAATGACCGCTCCTATAGCCACGACTATAACAATCCATAAAGGGCCATTCGGCAGAGTGTCATCTAACCTTGGCATTTCAAGGTTAAAAGGAATACCAACAGCTGTAGCCGATACCGTAATCATGCTACCTGCTAAAAAACAGAAAAGTAGGCCATTAGCTAAATTGTAAATGGTCACCAGATTTTTGCCGCATATCTTTTCCAGCTTATAGTAAAGAGTAACTCGAATATCTGTAGCAACAGTAGCGCATAAATACCGCCAACTCAATACCGCCAAAAAATTACCCACTAACAAACCGATTATTAAATCAAACGCACTAACACCTGCTGTTAAAAAAAGCGGGCCAATCATAAACTCAGTACCTGCAGCATGCTCTCCAGCATACATACCAATAAAACTCTTCCAGCCCTTCTGCTGAGAAGCAGGCACGGGTGTTCTTTCATATTCGTTTACGACTGCGTTTTCTGTCTCTGACATATTATTTTTTAGCCCAATTCGTGGGAACTTAGTCATTAAATAGTACAAGACTGTCCTGACCTATCCTGAGCGAAAATACGCCTTAAATGGCATATATTAGTATTTCAGTGCTGCCCGCAATTAGCAAAAAAAGTGAAATAAATACATTGAATTATGAGTCAGAATCTCATAGAAACCGACTTCATTCGTGACTATCCTTCGGTAGAAGACTTAAAAAAGAAGGCCAGAAAAAGAATGCCCAAATTTGCCTTTGAATACCTATCAGGTGGAGCAAATGATGAGGTTAATCTCAAAAGAAATACAACTGATATTCAGCAAATTGAATTACGCCCTCACTACCTACGATCTTATGATCGCCCCAATTTGGCCACCAACTTATTTGGCGTTGAGTACAGTGCACCTTTCGGCATTGCTCCTATTGGCCTTCAAGGTCTTATTTGGCCTAACTCAACAGAGATTTTAGCCAAAGCAGCGGTAAGGCACAATATCCCTTTCGTGCTAAGTACGGTAACTACGGATAGCATAGAAAAAATAGGAAAAATCACCAATGGTCAATTTTGGTTTCAACTTTACCACCCTGCCGATAGTAAAGTAAAAGATGATCTATTGAAACGTACTTCTGATGCGGGTTGCGAAGTATTAGTAGCCCTGGCTGACACACCCAGTTTCGGTATTCGGTATAAAGATATTCGTAATGGCCTGTCTATGCCACCCAAAATGTCGGTACGCAATATTTTGCAAATTATGGGTAAACCCACCTGGGCACTCTCCACACTGTATCATGGGCAACCCAACTTTGCTAACCTCACGCCTTACATGCCTAAAAACCTGAACCTAAGCCAGCTCGGAAAGTTCATGAACGATACTTTTGACGGTAGGTTAAACGAAGAAAAGCTCGCTAGACTTCGTGACCAGTGGAAAGGTAAGCTAGTGGTAAAAGGTGTGGTGAATGAGAAAGATGCTGAGTTAGCTCTTAAGTTAGGTGCAGATGGAATTATTGCCTCTAACCACGGTGGCAGGCAGTTAGATATCGGTCAATCTACTATAAAACCACTCAAGCAACTGGCTAAAAAATATGGTGATAAAATGACGGTGATGATGGACAGCGGCATTAAATCAGGGCCAGAAGTGGCACGCTCCGTAGCATCAGGGGCAGCATTTACTTTTTTGGGCAGAACTTTCATGTATGGTGTGGGTGCATTGGGAAATAATGGTGGCAACCATGCCATCGCCATGTTGAAAATGCAACTCTCCCAAATTATGGATCAATTAGGTTGCAAAAATGTCAACAACCTGCCAGAGCATTTAATTGACTCAGTAGGTTAAAGATATTTTAACCTTTATCATGCATTATTGTACTCTATGAATTTGAAAGAGACTTTCGAAAAAGCCAATCCCACTGGTTTTTATGTTGATGCATCAGATAAAAACGGAATTGAACAATACCTTAGAAAGGCTAAATTTATCAAGAATGGTGAGCTAATAGAAACTACTTCTGTTCCAGGTGCGGGTAATATGAACCTGGTATTAAGAGTTACTACCAACCAACGCAGTTTCATCCTAAAGCAAGCCCGACCGTGGGTTGAAAAATACCCCACCATAGCTGCCCCTGCTCATCGCTCACAAGTAGAAGCTCAATTTTATCAGCAAATTCAAAATTCTACTGACCTTCAGAACATGATGCCTGATTTACTTTATGAAGATCCAGAATCCTGCATACTCCTTTTTCAGGATTTGGGAGATACCACAGATTTTACCGAGATCTACAATGGTACTCCAATGTCAAGAACGGAGTTAAGAAAACTGACCGATTACTTACAGGGCTTACATCAGACTTCTGTTCAGGATACCATTACGAACATCGAAATGCGGAAGCTGAATCATGAGCATATATTTATTATCCCGTTTTTAGAGGACAATGGCCTTGATCTGGATCAGTTTACTCCAAGGTTAAAGACCGTAGCAGAAGAAATTACTGATGAGGCGCTGCGGAATGCCGCTCAAGAATTAGGGGCACTTTATTTGAGCACAGGCGATACACTATTGCATGGAGATTATTATCCTGGTAGCTGGCTGAAGAATGATGAACAGCTTTTCATTATTGACCCTGAATTTGGTTTTCACGGAAGCAAGGAATTTGATTTGGGCGTATTTATTGCCCACCTCATTATTTCATCGCAACCTCAGAAAGATATCAGTTATGTGGTAGAAAAATATGCAAAGAACATAAATATTGATCATGAGAAAGTGATCGGTTTTGCCGGAATAGAGATTCTGAGACGCTTACTCGGTGTAGCACAATTGCCGTTAACACTAGATTTGATGGGCAAAAAGCGCATGATGGAACGAGCAAAAGAAATGGTGTTGAGGCCAAACCAAAACCATTTCAAATGATAAAAAAAAGTATTCTGATTTTACTACTTACTTCATGGGTATCCTTAGCTCACGCACAACATCAGGAAAAAACAGAAGGCTTACTCATGGGCTCTTTTATTGGAGATGCGGCTGGTGGGCCCGATGAATTTATTCCTCCTCCCAAACGAAATTGGTGGTCCACCTCTGATACTGTTTTGAATGAGGCATTGATAAAAGAAATAGCTGCTGCCTTTAAGCTAAAGGCATATTATGAAGACCCTGACCCCTATGGGCCGTACCCTGACCTTGCACCCGCAGGTACCATTACAGATGACAGCCGATTCAAAATGATGTTCATTCAATCTATCGGCAAAAAAGGCCAACTATCTGCAAAGCGGTTCGCCAAAGCCCTACTTGATTATCCTAACCAAGTACCTGCAAAATATAAAAACCTCACTGATCAGTGGTTGGAACAGTTTGTGCCAAGCGCATTGTATGTAAGCGGAAAACATAAAGACTCCCATGCGAAACCACCAGAAACTATTTGGGCAGGTGTACCGACCAATCTAGGTCAAATGGCTTTTTTACCGATAGCTGCACTCTATCCTAATAATCCAACTGCGACCTACCTAAACACTTGGGAGGTAGATTATTTTGATTTTGGTTTTGCTAAGGATATGCACGCCAGCATCAATGCTGGCTTAAGCCATGCCTTTAACGATACGGCCACTTGGGCAGGCATCAAAGATGTAATGATCAAAACGGATCCTTATGAAATGAATGATATTCCCTGGGCAAAACGTAGAACCAACTACTGGATAAAGTTTGCTGAGGATGCGGCTGAACGTTCCAATGGAAATATAAAAACGCTCTTTTCCATTTTAGAAAACGAGTCACAAGCTATTCAATGGTGGGATACCTGGATTCCGTTGGTATTGATGATAAGCGTTGGGGAAATCACTAATTACGATCCGTTGGCTACCTTACAACTCTCGATTGAGTTTGGTTTTGACACCGATTCTTATGCACAGCTCATTGGTGCATTTATGGGCGTACTGTATGGGCCCGATTTTTTTCCTACTGATATTCGGGAGGCGGTTAAGCGAGAATTATTGAATCAATATGAAGTAGTGTTTGATGATTTGATTACCAAATTGAAAGCCATTGAACCTTAAAAGTCTGTCCTATTTTTGCGGTGATTACAAGGTAGTTCAGAATCCTCTTTAAGAGACTCTGAAAAGAAGCAAATTTTGTTCTTCTTTTAGTGGCTTAACTATTTCATAAGCCATAAAACGCTTGCCATTGGCCACTAATTTATTGAGTGAAATGCACTATATTCTTCTTACTAATAAAATATAACAAACACTCTGTGTATGTTAGCGGGGTGTTGTATGCCATCCGACCAATATCAATTCTTGATTCGCGATTCGCGAATTGCAAATAATTTCGTATTTTTACGATAACAAGAACTTTAGTATTATGAAAAAACATAGTGGAATGCGACCACATGATATTGCGGTACTATTAAAAATTGCCAGTAAAGGAATTGACAAATGGTATATGAAAGACTTGGCTCATGAATTGCAAATAAGCCCAAGTGAAATAAGTGAAAGTATAAACAGGTCTGTTATTGCGGGGTTAATTAGCAGTGACAAAAGAACATTACGAAAATTAGCTCTTATTGATTTCTTGAAGTCAGGTCTAAGATACGTTTTCCCTCAACGACCGGGTTCAATTACTAGAGGCATTGGTACATCTATATCTGCTCCCCCATTAAATGAGGAGTTTTTTAGTGATGAAAATTTTGTTTGGCCGTATGGTAAAGGAAATGTTAGAGGACAAGCCATAGAACCTTTACATCCCAAAACTCCAGAAGCTTGTTCTAATGATTCAAAGTATTACGAATTAATGGCACTTACAGACGCCATTAGAATAGGTAAAGCAAGAGAGCAAAACTTGGCTTTTGATTATCTAAAAGAAAAAATTGAACATGCTTAAAAATCAAACAATCAATATTAAGGTAGTTGAAAAAGTTGCTATCTCACTTGAAGAACTAAACAACGATGTAATATATGTTGGCGGAGCTGTGGTTAGTTTATATGTTACAGACGAGGGGGCTGAACAACCAAGGCCTACAAAAGACATAGACATATCTGTTCAAGTAAGTACATACGCACAAATGGATGAGCTTAGGGAAAAGTTAGCCTTAAAAAAGATATATCCTGCACCCTCTGAAAAAGTAATGTATCGCTATTCTCATGAAGATATTCTAATTGACTTCATTCCATTTGAAGAAACCCCACTTGGCCCGACCAATAGTTGGCTGAAACCAGGTTTTGAAAAAGCTTACCCTGTAAATATTGGCGAGCTTGAAATAAAAATATTGCCTGTAAGTCTTTTCATAGCAACAAAATGGGAAGCTTTTAAAAGCAGAGGAAGTGACCCAAGAACTAGCCATGACTTTGAAGACATAGTATACATTATTGATAACAATAAAGAGGTTGTAAAGGACGTGCGAAACGCAAACAAAAACGTTCAGGAATATCTAAAAGAAATGAGCAACGAAATACTAAACCATCCTTCTCGAAACGAAATCATTGAATGTCATATAAACCCATTTACAGTTGATGAACGAAGAGATATAGTAATTGAGAAACTAAACGAACTAATAAAATAAAAACGGCATACAACAAAATGTATAGTACATAGCTACCCTGCGGGATAGCTACGACACCATACATAGAACGTTGACAACAATTTGACCCAAATCGTGTAACATTTATTAAAAAAGGAATACTGATTTTATAAAAATAAGCTCAAAATGAAAAAAATAACAAAAAGAAAAGCAACGGTATTACTATCAATTGGACTATTTACAATAGCAGCTTCTCAAATAATTTCTCAATATGTAGAATTCAATGATTTAACAAAAGGCTCATTTATTGGAATCGGAATTGGATTATTAATTACATCTTTGATATTTGGAAACTTCAAAACTGTTCATAATCAAGCTTGCTGAAATAAAACTTCAGGCAGCCAACGATTTAAAGGAAGAAATAATTTGGCTTAGGTCAAAATGAATTAACGTTGGCATTTAGGTACCTCAGAGTCCTCTGCGAAAGACTCTAAGTAGGAATAAATTAAGCCCCTAAATATAAATCCTGAGTTTTTAACAACACCTCATAAGTTTGTAACAGCTTTTTAAGGGACGACTAGTTACCAAATTAAAAGCTATTGAATCTGAAGGTTTAAATTAGTTATCGCAAGAGAACGTTTCAGGATACTTAATCAACCTTTCAGCCACCTCATCAGTAATGTGCATGGCAAAATTATTCTCCCTCCAACCTTTTACTACCTCATTGACGAGTTCCCGGCTTTTAGCAACTGAATAATCTTCAAAATAACCGGATATATCACCCTGCTGCTCAATATTCACATCAATTAACTTCATAGGTTCATCACACCCGAAATCAAACGTATCAAAAGAAATTACCTTACGTTGAGGATGTGTGGACGTACGGTAATGAATTTGAAGGTTGGAAATATCATAAACCACACTCCATGAAGTTACGCTTTGAGATACATCTTCTAATATTTCAAACCCATAGGATACAATATCAGTATTGAGTGCCTCATTATATTGCTCAATTTTATTAGCCGTTTCGCAAAACCGGTGAATGGATTGTGATGATCCAAGAGGCATTTCGTTGGACCCTCCAAAGCCTTTGTAGTTCTTTAACGAGTCTAGTGATCGGTTATAAGAATTATTGGCCAATACTTGAATACTTCCTTTTTCAAGCAAGTTAAGAACCATTTCACCATTAATAAATTCGATGGTAGCTGCATTCCCCTGCTTGTCATATACAAAGTAATGAGACTTGCCGTAGTACTTTTTGATTCGGATTTTAGATTGGGCAGCAATAACTTCTTCTACCGTTGCACAATTGTCCAGTTGATATTGAATCCACTGAATTTCATCTACCGTAGGCCTATTATCTTCTGCCGGATATTTTGTTGTATTCAGCCATGACTCTTCTATTACAAGACCTATCTCATTCATCCCCCCTGAGGGAACTCCTATGGCATTTGGGTTAAAAGTAATGCTTCCGTATTTTGAAGTCCATCGCAAATCATCCGGAGATAAAAAAGAAGACTTGGTCACATTTCGCTTGTTAATCACCAAATAAGCTGTGTTACAAAACCAGTCCAGGTTTTTACCCACGATTATTCTATCCTTTGTGTGGATACCAAAAGAGGTGCAGGATAGAACCGATTTTAAGGGTATAAAAGCTAGTATAAAGAGAATAACAATCCGTTTCATTACCTGCTATTTCAATATCGTGTTATTCATTCAAACACCAACTAACTTGTAACTACCCGGTTGGAGTGTGATCGTATTTTCCACCTCCTGTAAATCCACCTCCTGATCTCCTAATTTCCAATTGGTATAGCCTTCCGGTAGAAAAAAGGTCGCTTCTGTGTTCTCAGGTATCGATACCTCAAGTGTATACTCCTCTGATTTATTGATTGAAACCTTGATATCTCCTTTGATACTTGGCACTATACATTTTACCTCTTTTAAACCCCCTAATTGAGGACGAACATGAAAGGTTTCGTAGCCTGCGGAAGTAGGATAAACCCCTGCCACATACTGAGAAAGCAGGGTCAAACCTCCCCCGCTCCACGCGTGGTTCGTAGTGCCTCCACCATAACCTTCGGCACCAATGCCCCAGCCTTCCCATAGGGTGGTTATGGTAGGATGGTTTACCATTTTATCAAAGCGTTCTTTCATACGTTGCAAAGCAAATTCAGGATAACCCATTTGAAAAAGGGCTTCCAGTACGTATTTCTCCATGTATGGACTTCCATGTTGCTCATCTTGTAGTACCTTGTAAATAGCTTCATACTTATCTTCGTCTACCAAACCTGCCACTACGGCCAGTCCTTGAGAACGGTCATCGGTTTCTCCTTTATAGTCATCAGATCGGTAATGATCCCCTTTCCAGAAAGCTCTATTAAACGCTGGTTTGTAGGTTGCCATAAGTTGCGAAATACTGTCTACATCACTGGTTTTATTCAGTACCTGCGCCATGTTCTTAAATCCTTCCAGTGCCAGATAATACTGAGTGTTAAGAATGATAGGAATATCCCTGTTTTGACCCCAGTCACCCCAGAGCCAGCCACCCTGCCTAACATCTACTACGCCATTCTCATTGGTGTTCCAAACTCCTAAATACCTCTTTACGGGTTCATAAACGGTAGCTATCGTTTCTTTATCTCCCGTATGCCAGTAATAGTTCCAAAACCCAAAATAGCCCACACTTGCTAGCATTTGGCCCGGCAATTCGCTACTCCAATTTCCGGCAGGCAGCGGTGAGAATATGGTGCCATCCTCACGCTGCCAGTTCATGAGCTCCAAGATACCCTTGCGTACCAGCAGGTCGGATTTTCTATCCAAGGCATAAAATGCCTCCCCACTTTCCAGTACCTCATCGCCCCACCATTGGGCACGCTCTCGATCAGGGCAATCCATATAATTGTCGCGCATGGTGACGTACAACGTGCGAAGTGATTTTTCCCACAGCTCATTCAAAAAGGGATCATTGCATTCAAAACTTCCTACAAACTCCGTATCGTAACCCGTTTCTCTATATTTTAAATCGAGGACCTCTACTCCCTCAGGAATGACATAATACATCGTATGGCCATTGATCCAGCCAGGTGATTCGTATTCCTGAACGCCCTCTTTCGTAATGTATTCCGCACGCATATTATACTCAGAGCCACCTTTATAATGGTCAGTAAGCATCACTATCCGTTTGCCTTCTGGCGCATTCACTTTGAGATAAGGAGTGACTTGTGCGTTATAAGGTAGCACCATCTTTAGGGTATCACCCTTAGCCTGAACAGGAAAGGTCATTGTATTTTCATACGCCTTAAGTCCAAAATCTTTCCAAAAAGGAATCGAGCGCTTTACCAACTCTCCCCAAGGTTCTGCTTCTGCCTTACCTATTACCTGTGCTTCCGACCAATCCGTACTTTCGTACTTCTCCTTGGTCCAACCTTCCAATTCTTTGCGAGCATCAAATACGATATTAGATTCCGGCAAGCGATAGTTTGGCTGTGGAGGTGCACTTTCAGCAATAAATGCTGTATGAGCCTTTGCCTTCCATGTACTATCCGTACCCAATACCAGTTGATCTCCATTGATAATTTCAGCCAGCAGCCCGGCTTTACCGCTGGATTTATGAGTGAAACCATCTTTACCGAAATACCATACGAGTACGGCCATGCTATTATCTCCTTCTTTCAGCTTGCCAGTTAAATCTACTTCGTCATAATATGTTCCTGTGGGTGTCGGTCCTCTTTTAAGTCCACCTTCCCTAATCACCATTTCTCCATTGACCCATAGCCAATATTTAGAGTCAACTGCTATTTTTAACATAGGAGACGCCAGGTCTGATATCTCAAAGTCTTTCCTAAACGCCAACCAGGCATTCTTCTCCGGCAGTTTATCTTTGGTTGTTATCCATTGTGCAGACCACTCCTGCAATGATGTTTTCGAAGATTTACTTACCTCTTCTGTACTTTGAGTACATGCACTCAACAACAGCATTAAGACTATAATAAAATTTTTCATTCGTTATTCGTTTATTCAATCTGAAAGAAAAAACGCAAGCATCTCTTGCATAAATATTCTACTGTCTTTGCCCCAATAGCGGGTATCTGCAGGTACTGTGCCTGTAAGTCGAACGCCTTCAGCACTGCCCATAAGCAGTGAAGCCATTCCATCCGCCATGACCACTATTTTACCTCCATTAGAGGTATTAACATAAGCAGAATGCACATGGTCGCCTTCCATATAAACCTTACTAATTACTTCACCGCCTAACACTGCTCTACCTCCACTATAAGGAATCTCTCTTCTGTCTTTGCATACATCTCCCACATCCGCTATGGCACCACAATTATGAAGATAAGGAAGGTCTTGTTCTGTAAGTTCAATACCAAAAGGAGCAATTATGTGATTGATTCCGTTGAAGGGAGTTCTTTTCTCTTCATCAAAAACCAGGAATAGTGAACCACCATCTTCTAAAAAACTAAGGATAGCCTGTTTCTCATTTAGATCTAGCCCTATTTGTGGGAAAAAAAGCAACAACCCAAATTTTCCATTGAGAAGGCTATCGGTGATGGATTCTTCTGATCGCTCGATGGTAGCTGCCATATCATCAGGAAGTAAATCAGGGTATGCCTTACTCACATCGTAATTTTTATGAGCAGCATCGTAAACAAGAATTTTTGAGGCCTGACTGTATGCACTATTTGCCAAAAGCATGACAGTTATGATCAGAAAGTTTATAAAGTTTGAAGGTTTATTTTTCTTTGATGGTCTATGAGGGTTTATTGATGGCCTGTGAGGGCACAAACCAAAAAGATAAGGGCGCAGGTCACGCAAAGAGTAAGCCGATCTACCAGCTAATATTATGGAAGGTTTATTCAACACTTTTAATTAGAAAGCTGTATTGATAATTTTTGGCAGGTACTCGAAAAGGCTCATGCGGCCTGGCGTCTAGGTTCCAGGTGTTATCCCCTCCCACACCCATTTGAATGTGATCAATGTTCAAGGTGATATTTTCTCCATATGCTAATTCTTCAATGCGATTGGCCTTTTCTATTGCTGCTTGTGCGAATGGCCAGGCACTTACACTTAACGGCTGTGCGATAGCCTCAAAGCGAAGACCTTTTCCCGACTCATCGGTTAATTCAAACCACCACACATCAGTTTTGTTACTGCCTTCCTGAGGGCGCACATAATACACAAAATCATCTTTTACTGATTGGCTATACTGGTCGGTCAAAGCCCCGGTTTTTTTATCCAGGTAGGTTTCGTGTGAACCTTTTCCATACCAGGTTAATTGATCAAACGATTTAGGTAGTTGCATTTGCAAGCCTACCCTGGGTATGTCAGGAAGATCAGCAGCTGGTATCAATTGATAATTCACTAGTAAACCACCATTGGTCTGCATTTGATACGAGATCGTCACTTCTGATCCTGGAGCTACTTTAAACACCGATTGAACGGTATTCCCCCGCGTACCTAAGTCAACTAATTTTCTCTTTTCAGAAGCTTCTTTCCAAACAATTTGCCGATCAAAAATACCCGATGCCTGATCGTTATCCGTTGGTGCCCTCCAAAAATTAGGAGTGAGGTCAGCTTGAGCATAGTCCACATTTTCAGTTTTCAAGCTTTTTAGTAGACCAGTATTTTTATCTACAGATGCCGTTGTGCCATTGGCCGAAAGGCTAAATAATTCAGTGGTTTCGCTCACTTCTACATTAGGCAGTGAGGTGTTCACAGGTTTATAAGCCCAAAGAAACTGTTCCGTTGCCACTTCAAACCCTTTCTTCGCCCAAGGCATGTCTTTCTTCAGTACAAAAGCTACTTTTAGGTAGTAGCGTTTACCTGCTTCGATATCCAACTCTGGCAAGTCCAAATCCAGTTTACCAGAATTGTTTGGCTTGATATTGAGGTTTTTGGCTGTGCCTTCAGCCATTAGTTCACCATCTGCTTTGATGCTCCAAATAATATTGTATTCGTTCAAATTCGTCCTAAAATGTCGGTTATACACTGAAAGTTTACCTTTGGATAGTGTATCAGCCGTAATTACCACACGCTGCCATACATATTTAGCCTGCCAACCTCCTGATTTTACCTGACCATCGGCAGTAATCAACCCTTTTTGTACGGGATTTAGGTCGGCTTGTTCTTGACCAAAATCTTCGCCATGAGCCCAGAGTACTTTACCATCTGTACTCTTTTTTTCAATGAGCTGATCCCGCCAATCCCACACATACGCACCCACAAAGCGTGGATACTTTCTGATGGCAGCCCAGTAGCCTTCTAAGTCTCCCGTGGAATTGCCTTGTGAGTGGGCATATTCGCACCAGATTACCGGTCGGTTATCATCTTGTTTCGTGACCAGGTCAATCATATCTTCCGTAGGACGGTACATACGGCTTATGAAATCTGTATATATACGGTCTTTAGGCTCTGGCTTAGGCCAGTTATAACCATAAATGTTTTGTGCCCCTTCCGCATGAATCGGTCGGGTAGGATCAAATTCTTTAATCCAGGCAGAAAGAGCTGCATGATTGGGTCCAAAGCCTGCTTCATTGCCCAAGGACCAGCTCACAATAGAAGGGTAATTCTTATCCCGCTCCACCATCCGAATACCTCGCTCCAAAAAGGTGGTATGCCAGGCTGGAGTATTGCTGAAAAGCGAACCTTTACCATGACTTTCGATATTCGCTTCGTCCATGACATAAATGCCATACTCATCGCAGAGTTCATACCAGTAAGGCGGATTAGGATAGTGGGATGATCGACTCGCGTTGACATTCAATTGCTTCATCAATTCAGCATCGCGTCTCATTGCCTCCTTATTCTGTGCCTTAGCTGTTTTGGCGTCCCAATCGTGCCGGTTGACTCCATAAAGTAAGACCGGTACTCCATTGACTTTAAACTGTCCATCTGAAATATCAATTTCCCGAAAGCCAATGCGTGTACTTCTTGCCTCTACTAACTTCCCATTTTTGTCCTTTAATGAAAGTACCAGTGTGTAAAGGTTCGGGTATTCTGCCGACCACTTTTTGGGATTTTGAACCGTTACTTTCATTAGATTCTCAAAGGGCCAGTTACCGATTTGAGGATAAAGCTCATTTAAAATTCTAGCTACCGGAATGCTTAAGATGGTATCTAACACCGACTGTTTGTCCGAGTCGAATAGTTCTGCCTGTACCATCCACCCTTCTGTATCTACCTCTTCAAAAAGCATTATTTCCGGCCTGATCTGCAATTCAGCATCTACATAGTCCTCATCCAGCTCTGTACGCATCGCAAAATCGTATAGCTGTACTTGCGGAGCAGCTTCCAGAAAAATATCACGTGTAATGCCACTCATTCGCCAGTGGTCTTGATCTTCCAGGTAACTCCCATCACTCCATTGCGAAACCTGCATTACGATAGTGTTTTGCCTGCCATCGAGGTAAGGGGTAATGTCAAACTCTGCAGGCAGTCGGTTATCCTCGCTGTAGCCTACATATTGCCCATTCACCCAAAGTGTAAGTGCCGAAGAGGCAGCTCCTATGTGCAAGGTAATTTGATGGTCTTTCCAATCCCTTGGCAAGTTGATCTGCTTTCTATAAATACCTGTGGGGTTATAGTCTTTGGGAATGTTTGGCTCCCTTACACCTTTTTTCTCCCAAATCTGATGAGTAAGCCTATGCCATGGCTTGCCGTAGCCGTGCAGTTCCCAATTAGCTGGAACAGGAATATTATCCCATTTATCTCCACCAAAATTAAATTTCTCTATATCTGATGGTACCTGATCAGGTGACTCATAATACTTGAATTGCCACGAGCCGTTGAGCATTTTTTTTCTTGGTGAGTCATCACGATTGGCAGCGATGGCCAATTCTTTTGTAGGGTAAGAAATAGAAGTAGCCCGAGCAGGAAGTTTATTGACATTAACCACTTCCGGGTTTTGCCAGTGGCGCAAATTAGTCTTGCTTTGATAGGTATTTTTTTGAGCCTGTATTGCGTGCGCAAAAAGCATAAAAAGGGGCAATAAAAGATACTTGACCATATAGTTAAAACTAGTAATACTGGCCTGCTATTGTGTCCTGAAGTATCCTGACTACCAATATATTCTCAGGTCTTGATATAGCTCAGGTTCGTAGGTCTCATCCGCCTACATAATCAGGATTAGGCATAGGCTCTTGTGCATTATGCTGTGCTTTCCAGGCATTCAGTTCTTCCAATAGTTGATCTACAATAATCGGTTGAGCTTCTGCCAGGTCGTTTTCTTCTGAAGGGTCAGTTTCCAGATTATACAACTCTGATTGTTCGGTTTCATAAAAATAAATGAGTTTGTATTTGCCTTTTCTAATGGCCGAAGCCGGTTTTCCATGCTGGGGAGAATAATGCGGCACATGCCATATCAGGGTTCGATCTTCTGCCCCGCCATTAATGGCCTGCATTAAACTTTGCCCGCTGGAGGTTTTATCAGATTTTCCTAAAACATCACTAATGGTAGCAAAAACATCTGTACCTACTACAGGTTGATCAATCACCTTATTACTTATGCTCTGAGGCCAGTGCAGTATCATGGGTACCCGAATTCCGCCTTCATATAAGTAGCCTTTTCCTTCAGCTAACGGGCCATTGTCGGTTGGTGGTGTGTGCTTAGCAAAAGCAGGTACTTCTTCTACTGATAACCCGCCATTATCTGAGGTGAAAATAATCAAGGTATTATCGAATTTACCTTCTGTTTTCAACTTGGCGATTAAACGGCCAATATTCTGATCTATAGACTCCGCCATGGCGGCATAGTGTGGATTTGGCAGGCCGCTGTCACCACCTCTCTTTTCTATATATTTATTCACCAAATCTTCAGGCCCCTCTATAGGTACGTGCGGGGAGTAGTAAGAAAGCATCATAAAGAAAGTGTCTTGCTCAGCTACAAACTCTAATGCTTTGTCTGTAAGCTTATCTGTGAGGTAATCACCTTCCTTGGAATCCGTCTTAATATCTTCCATGGCATGGTTAAAAAACGGATAGTAAAAGGAGTTAGGGAGCCCATGATAATTGGCTGCATAGGTAAAATCAAAACCTTGAGAAGATGGTCCCGCACCTCCACCACCCAGGTGCCATTTGCCTAAATAAGCTGTACTATAACCTTCTCGCTGTATCATTTCACCTACCGTATAGAACTCAGATTTTAATTGCTGATCGATATTAGGGGTTATTAACGGAATTTCTGGAGAAGGGCGAAACGGGCCATGGATATGCTCTGTAATATTTACTTCTACCGGATGCAGACCTGTAAGGATACTCGCGCGGGAGGGACTACATAAAGATGCCGGGGCATAGGCATTGGTAAACCGCACACCATGGGCCGCCAGTGCATCCAAATTTGGTGTTTCGATAAAATCGTTGCCATAACTGGCCAGATCGTGCCATCCCATATCATCGGCTACAATAACGATAACGTTAGGTTTGGATGTCAATTCTTGATCCTTTTTAGTAGAGCAAGATGAAACAATAATTACTAGTATAGCAGCGAGCACTTCTTTGGGCATATATTTTATAAAATATAAGGTTTAAAAAAGTTCATCAGAAACATTGGATAGTAACTGGGTTTAGTTTTTATTTTGCTTCATCTCTCATTATCTCCAACTTCTGTTTTAGTTGGTTGATTTGAGAGGAATAAGTAGGGTCAGCCATTCGATTATTAGTTTCATCCGCATCTTGTTCACGATCATAGAACTCTTCAAACATTACGTTATCAAAATCCCTATTTAAGAAGTACCTCATGTATTTATGGCCCTCAGTTACTACACCTTCAGTACTTGGAATATAGTAGGCATCTGATGAAGGCCAAAGGTGCTCATATAAAAAGTCCTGACGCCAGTTGGACGCATTTACTGTAATGAGTTGGGTAAGATCCTCCCCCTGCATCACGTCAGGAGCATCTATTCCTGCAATAGACAACAAGGTAGGGGCCACATCTATATTCAGGGCCATTTCATCAATTGTTACTCCTCTTGGAGCGTTAGGGCGAGGGTCAAACATAATCATAGGTACTCTGATAGATACGTCACTGCCATACCATTTGCCGGCAAAGCCATACTCACCGAAATAAAATCCATTATCACTGGTAAATACTATTACCGTATTATCAGCCATATCAAGCTCATTAAGTTTATCCATAATACGGCCAACTACTACATCTACTCCATGAATAAGCTCGTAGTATTTCTTTACATTTTCTTGGAATTTTTCAGGTGTACCAAAACGGTTGTGCCAGCGTTTTCTAGCTACGTTTTCAGCTCCGTTTTTATTGGTAATAAATTCATCGGGGAAATAATTATAGTATGCTTCATCGGCCGCGAGGGGTTCTTCGATCTGGTCTGATTGATACAAGCCTCTATATCGCTCATCGGACACAAAAATATCGGGATGGCCATCTTGTACATGTGGGGCCTTAAAGCTCATAGAAAGAAGGAAAGGCGCCTCAACGCTATCTTGCATATCCAGAAAGTCCAATGCCTGATTACCCATTTTTTCAGTAAGATGTATGGGCTGTCCCTCATAATTAGATTCGTAAGCACCTTGTCCATTAAAACCAGCCCAATAATCAAAGTATTTATCCGCAGTGGCCTGCTGTACGTTGCCAACTCCAAATTTTCCTACAAAGGCTGTTGTGTAGCCTGCTTTTTTCATTAAGCCAGGATAAGAATTATCGAGCTGTTCTTCCGTCAAACTTTTTCCAAAGTCCCAAACATCGTGGCGCCTTGCATATTGCCCTGTTAGAATAGAGGCTCTGCTCATAGCACATATAGAGGTAGTAACATAGGCATTGTTAAAATACACCCCGTTCTGGGCCAATGAATCTATGTGAGGGGTTTGAAGGACAGGATTACCAGCAAAACTGAGCGCATCAAAACGCTGATCGTCTGTTAATAGAAATATGATGTTTGGCTGACTGGCTGGCTGAGAAACAACAGGATCATCGAGAGTATTTCCTTGTCCATTGGTTCGTTGACCAGTATTATCTTCCTGGCAGCCTATAAAGCTAAAGAGTATGAGGTTGATAGCAATAAAAAAAAAATAAGGGTTAGACTTCTTTTTTTCCAAAATCAATTCTGATTTAAAGGCTTTAATATCGTTACATCTCGTCATATCTTAACATCATTAAATTCATTAGGAAATTCCGATTTCTTCCTTCGGTAAAAAAGCTGCTTCAAAAGCTAACCCCATCCTTGCTAAAGTATAAAGAGCATTACTTCTGAAACAAGCTTTTAAAGATATCCAGCGCTGAATAAGTTTAGTCCTGCAAATAGATCATTCGTTTAATTACCGACTGTCCATTACTTTCTAATCGATAGAAATACAATCCAGAAGGAATCTTTACGGAGTTTCCATTAGAACCATCCCAGTTGACTGTGTGGTTTCCAGGAGACTGTCTTCCTTCATATAGAACGGTTACTTCCTGACCCTGTAAATTTATTATGGAGAGTTTAACTTCGCCTGTTTCCTCCAATTCATACTGTATCGTGGTGTTATCCGTAAATGGATTCGGATAATTTGTGAGCTTAAAGGCGTTATCTAAAAGATCATCAATTCCTGTGACAATACCTCCTCCACCTGTTCCCTCCGTAGGGGCAACAGACTCATAAGTTGTTCCAAATCTCAATTCGTCTACGAAAAATTGTGTCTGCACAATAGTACCTGCACTTTCTGCTCTAAACTGGAAGCTTTGAAAACCCTGATTAAGTGCAGTTGTTTCTAAAACCAGATCAGGATTTTCTAAATCAGGTTGTTCTTCCGGATTATGATCGACCCATACCGAGAGTATATCTGGCAGAGTATCTCCTGAAAACTGAAGTCTCCCAAGATACCATTTAGTACTCCCGTCATCAATAGGAATAGCACTTGTAGTATTGGGATCGGACCTGCTAAATAATCCAACCGTAGACTGTTCAAAAATCTTTCCGATACCTACCCGCTGGACATTCTGGCCACCGAAATCCCTATTATTTATGAAAGACAAATAAACCACATTCGTTAAACCAACAGATTCGAACCGGGCAAGAAAACTTACCCAGTATTCATTACCATCATCTTCAACAGGTTCTGCCAGCTCCCGATCCAACCTTACTTGGGTCTCCGTGTTATGATCCAGCACTACATGGTTACCATCCGTTTGGAGATTTGAGCCATTGCTGAGACTACCTTCACCTATTATAGCTGGGCCACCTGCACCGAATCCGTCTTCCCAGGAACCTCCCCATTGTGAACCTTCTCCACCTAGTCCCAATAATGGATCTCCAACGCCATATTGAAACTGATCCCTTGCTATGGTATTTTCAGGAATTTCTTCCTCTATTGTTGAGACGTCAGAAAAACTAAAACCTAGTCGAATTTCATCTATAGACATAGAAAAAGGTGTACCACCTCGTATATTTATCCTGATACCATCAAATCCGTCATTAATTGTTAAACGTTGATCGAATTCAGGCGTAGTGAAAGTCGAAGCCTGGTTAATGTTAGGTTGAAATTGAGGTAGGGGATCTACCCACATATAGATTTCTTCTGCTTCATCATCACCGGACATATCGATCCTCACCACAATCCAGTGCTCTCCGTCGGAAGAAACATCTGTGATGAATTGAAATATTTCAGGATCCCAGGTCAAACCAATTCTATTAAAACCACTAGTCCTACCAAATGAAATGACTTCTTCTTCGCCGTTCATCAACGTTAAGAACCCTTCCGTACTAATTCTTGTGACTTCCCGAAAATCAATGAGAAAACTCACCCATACGGTACTACTATCGTCTTCAAATCTCCCAGAAAGAGGACGATCGTAAGCTACCGCCAAAGTGTCATAATTAATTAGGGCTTTATTCCCTTCAAAGATGGTAAATTCTGTCTCAATACTTCCTGCATCGATAATTACAGTATCACCTGAAGACCTTCTCCACGGTCCACCAAAACCGTCCCTGCGTATCCCATTACCCGCCAAATCTATAGAAGAATCGTAATTGAAAGGTTCGTAGGCCGGCCCTGCTGTAAAAAACGGAGTTACATCTACAAGGTCATTTGGAACAATATCATCAAATGAGGTACCTATATAAATGTTATCCACTATTCCCTCTACAGAAGTTTCTCCGCCCGAGCCATCTATTACACCAGAAGTTTTTACGATAACCCCATTCCATCCATTATTAAGGGCATTAGTAGCGAAAGCAACACTAACAGTAGCGTCTTCCGGTTCCTCATCCGGTGATGGGTCTACAAAGATTTTTACCGAATCGGCAGCGCTATTTCCATTCGTCTGAATTTTCATGACCACCCAGCGCGCTGTATCTGCGCTAACACCTGTATCGTGGGTACCATCACCCGAAAATGAAACGATATTTCCGCTATCAAAATTACGGCCAGTCCTTAAAAATTGACCACCGGGTCCACCCGTTCCCAATGCATCTGTATCGCCAAGGATTACCTGCATCACTTCGCCTGTTCCATTAAAATCAATATCCATCCAAAACCCAAACCAATACGTAAGGCCATTATCCTCATAAAAAGAGGATAATTCTCTAAATAACCGGAGTTCTCCATTATTGTCCATCGCCAATGAATTCAAGGTAGTAGCGCTATTGTTAAATGGATTAATGATACTATCTTCTTCAATAATCGTTGAACCTATCCTACTTTTCCATGGCCCGCTCCAACCATTTTCAGCTGTTCCTATAGAATCAGAAGGGCTTAATGGTGTAGATTCTGCATAATCAAAATTATCAAAAGCTGGATCGGGAAAATTGACTGAGATCAGATCGCCTGGTGTAACCTCATCAAAGCTGAGTCCAAGGTAAACCTCATCAATATTTGAGCTAAGCGTAGGTGGATTACCCTCGATTTTAATACCCACTGCCTGCCAACCGTCATTCAAAGATGGAGCTGCAAAGATGATATCTTCTTCACCCACCTGAGGCTCAACTCCCGGCGTAGGATTCAAGAATAACCTAACAGTATCTGCTTCATCATCCCCACTCATTTCAATTCTGGCTACAAACCAATGTGGCTGATTGGCCAAGTCTATGAGGCTGTCCACAAATTGAAACCCTGGCCTAACAGTACCGACACCTAATCTGAGATCGGTTGGAGATTTTCCAATTTGCAAAAATTGACCATTAGGCCCACTTGCTTCCATCTGTTCCGATTCACTATTGATAAGCATAACGTTCATTACATGGCCATTAGCAGCGTCAGTAAAATCAGCAAAAAAACTAAACCAATAAGTCAAACCATTATCCTCATAAGTTTCACTCAACTCTCTCTGAATTCTAGTGGCGCCCACGGTCTGATCAAAAAGTACTTTGTTTGACGATGTAGAAACCAAAATGTTAGGGTTTTGAATACCTCCTTCTTGAATGATTACATCTGATCCGCCAATGAGATCCCATCCGCCAGACCAACCATCTCCCATAACTCCCTGGCCATTTAAGCCAGTTCCAGCGGTATAGTCGAACTTCTCGATAACGGGCCGGTATAATGGTACTGTATTAGTTCCAGTCGGAAACACGTCCGAAAAATTATTTCCTAGAATTAGATTATCATAAGTGGTCCGAACACCTACAGTTCCCTCGTTTTTGATGAAAATACCATCAAAACCATCATTCAGGGCAGTGGAACCAAATTTGGCATCTGCCATATCATTGGTAGGTTCAATTGAAGGATCAGGATTTATAAAAAGATATACCGTATCTTCAGCAGCATCACCAGAAAACTCCAGTTTTGCAACTATCCAATGTGCTCCGGAAGCTTTAGGTGTAGACGCCCTGTTATTTCCACTATTAAAACCTACACCAAAACTCTGACCATCACCTTGGGCAACTCTTCCGAAAATAATAAGCTGACCATCAGGTCCTCCCGGAGCCGTTGCCGCTGTATTAGCAAAGGACACCACGCTCGCATTTCCTCCGACTGTTCCCTCATAATTAGCATCAAACGCTAGCCAATAAGTATTGCCATCATCAGTGATGGGTGTAGCTAACCTACGATCCATTCGCACATTGTTGCCAGCCTCCAAAAAGTCAACATCCAGTACCGTTCCAGTGGCAATACCAGTCCTGAAATTCTTAATGGAATCAGCAATGACGGCTTTGTCATCTCCTGTAATAATTTCCCAGGGAGCAGCCCAGCCAGTACCACCTGTGCCTCCCCCAATGTTGTTACTAGGAGTATAGCTGTCAAAGTTATCAGAAGCGATTACCTGTGCCGTTATCTGCGCTGTTGAAAGGCAAATAAAAAATATAAAGAATAGTAATTTTTTTATCATGATTCGTAAATCTAATTCTGTATTATCTCCAAACTTCAGCTTGCTCAGTCCCAAAATCCCGCACCTGTACAAAAGGTATAGGTAAAACTGTTCTTATATTACTATAAGCACCCGGAACTACTATGGTAGAACCTTTTTCCTCCTCCTCTTGAATACCATGGGCTATCATAACCTCTTCTGCCTCACCCGTTCTTAAAAGGTCAAACCACCTGTGATTCTCAAAAGCAAGCTCTAACCTCCGTTCCCTGTAAATTGCTTGTCTCAGTTCTTCTTGAGAGCTGACTATTAAAGAAGAGTCGTTACTGGCGTCCGATAAAGGGGGTACACCAGCCCTCAGCCTAATAATGTTTACAATTCCTATAGCATTTTGATCAAGCGCATTGACTTCATTCAAAGATTCCGCTAACATGAGTAGTGCATCTGCAAACCTGAACATAGGCCAGTTTACATCTTGAGCTCCAATATCTTCGAATGGGAAAGCATACTTACCTAGATAAGGAATGGTATCATTATCAGAATCATCATCTTCATCATTGAGAACGATGAAATTTGCAATGCCCACTTCCTTTCTAACATCCGTATCCCGGTATTCATTGATTATGTCTGTGGTGGGTTGATTTCGACCTGCTGTTGGACCTGCATTTTGTCCAAGCCCTAAAATTTCGGTACCACTATTCCAGGGAACAAAAGCCGATAGAAAATTAGATGATTGGTTTAAGGCAAATGAGTACTGGATCTCAAACACCGATTCCATATGGTTCTTGTTGGCAGGGTCAAAAATATCTGCATAATTATCTAACAAACCGTAATTGAGCGTTTGCATTTCCTCCAGTAATGGAATAGCATTTTCAAACTCCTGAAGAGCCATATACATTTTTGCTTTGAGCATTAAAGCGGCTCCTCTTGAGGCACGACCCAGGTCGGCACCTTCCCATTGTGGAAGTATGTCAATTGCTGTTTGAACATCTTCCAGAATGAACTCGTAAACATCCTCAGCGGGTCTTGTATCCGTGAATTCATCGGTCAGACCTTCTTCAGGTGTATTAATGATCGCATTAGAAATAGGTACATCACTCCACAACTGCACCAGAATAAAATAAAACCAGGATCTCAAAAATAGAGCCTCAGCTCGACGAATTTCTCTATTTTCCTCGTTTATGAAGGGGACATCATCGATTTGCAAAAGCACATAATTGCATCGAGAAATACCATTGTATAAACTATTCCAAAATTCAGCAACCCTTCCATTATCGGTATTCATTAAAAAAAGGTCAATGTTTTCCACACGGAATCCACCTCTGTCATTCGGATTGAAGAAGAAAGAGGTGTTATCAGAACGCATTTCTCCAAACTGCCACATCAAACTATTAAATAAAGATCGATTTCTTTGATAAATACCTGCAACCGCTCGATCAAAATCATCCTCCGATTGGTAAAAATTAGATGGGGTTATAAATGCCCTTGGGGTGACGTCAAGAAAATCATCACAGCTTGTAAAACAGCCTACCGATATCAGTATAATTAAAATTAGTCTTTTCATGATGTTAGATTAAAAAGTCACATTAAAACCTAAAGTATAAACCCTGGAAATCGGGTATTGTCCATTGTTGACATTTCTCACGGTAGCATTGTCTCCAACCCTGCTAACCTCTGGATTTCCACGACCATATTCCGAAAACAAGATGGGATTTTGGACACTAGCGTAAACCCTAGCAGAGTTCAAAAAATTACCAAAAACCCCCTTAGGTACATTATAACCTAAAGTGATGTTCCTTACGAACATATAGCTTGCATCAAATACACTAGCCGTACTGGGTATCCTCCAACGATTGGTTTCACCCACAGTAGTCGGTATCGTTTTGGTTGTGGGGTCATCACCAGGCCGAAAACGCTCTAACACCTCTCTATGAAGGTTAAATACTCCATCGAAATTACTTTGTATTTCTCTTCTTAATTCATAGATCTGCTGGCCTATGGCGCCAGCCATCACTATTCGAAGATCAAAATTGTCATACCTGAAATTGTGGGTCATTCCGAAAATGAAATCTGGTAAGGGATTGCCAATCACTACATAATCTTCTGCTTGTTCCAATTGGCCATCCCCATCTGCATCAACATAATTGATAGAGCCAACCTGGGCATTGGCATATTTAGGTACATCCGGATCGTTGATTTCTTCCTCCGTAAATAAACCTGTGATTAATAGCCCTTGAAACTGCCCAACAGGTTCTCCTTCCTGGGTTACGGTAAACTGGCTTCCATTGCCCGCATCACCTCTGAAAAGCGTATTGTCTAATTCCAGAACCTCGTTCCTATTAATTGTTAAGTTTGCGTTGATATCATAGGTGAATTTACCATTTCGTACCAGGTCCGTGGTACGAATTTCCAATTCAATACCCTTATTTTCGATGGAACCTACATTGCTTATAATGTTATCAAATCCTGTAGATCTGGGTAAAGGTAGACTAGCCAGGAAGTCTTCCGAAACTGCCCTATACAAATCAATTCCAATGTTGATTTTATTGGTAAGAAGGCCAATATCTAATCCAATATCCAATTGTCTTGTTTGTTCCCATGTTACTTGTGTATTAGGAAGATCATCCACAAAATTACCTATTGTTTCCGTTGCCGGTATAAAAGTATTACCAACCCTTCTAGCACCGAAGTTATAGTTTGCCGGATCTATTTGGCCCTGCGCCTGAAAGTTTCCGATAGCGTTACTTCCCGAAAGACCATAGCTGACCTCTACTCTAATATTGTTGATCACATTGGTAATACCAGAATTTTGATAAAACGGCTCGGAAGATATACGCCAGGCACCAGAGACGGCTGGAAAATCTGCAAATCTTACATCACTACCAAACCTGGATGAACCATCCCTTCTATAAGCTGCCGTAAAATAGTATTTGTCTTTATAAGCGTAATTTAATCTAGAAAAAAAGGATACCAGATTGTTAACTCCAAATGCAGCAAATGACTCTCGGAAATTAGCAACATTGTTCTGAGAGGTATTATCAAATCTCGGGATCTGGATTCGCTCATCCAATAAATTTCGAGTTCTAAACTCTGTAGTTTCAGATTGGCGATTTTCTATACTGAAACCAACCAGTCCGGTTATATCATGGTCATTATTTATGTTAGTGTTATAGGTAATCGTATTTTCATTGATCAGGTTGAAATTTTCTAAATCTATAGAGCGTGCTTCCGCTTGTCCGCTACCTTCAGGGTTTGGTGTTAGATTATCTCCAGGCAAAATTGATGGACTAAACCTCAATGTCCTTCTATCGGTATAGAATACATTTAGTGTTGATTTAGCCACAAGCCCTTTAATAAATTCCACCTCCAAATAATTACTTAAGAGTACCTGGTTGGTTCTTCTTCTATCTTCTGTCAGTGTTAGTCTTGCTACTGGAGAAGCGGTAAAAAAAGGTATCAACTCACCCTGAGTAGTGGTGTTTAATGTACCATCAGGCCTAATCACAGGTGCGCTTGGATCAGCCCACGAACTTGATGTTAAGGCACTAAAAACACTAAATTGATTCGTTCCAGACACCGCCCCTGAAAGATCTCTGACGGCATGGGAAGGAGCTATACTGACTCCAAACCTGATTTTGTCATTGATTTTCGCATCAACATTCGCCCTGAAATTATAACGTTCAAAATTAGATTCGATCAGAGTACCCTCCTGATCGAAGTAGCTCCCTGAAACGACATATTTAACATTTTCAGTCCCTCCGCTAATACTTATATTGTAGTTCTGTTGGAAGGCAGTACGAGTAATTTCATCAAACCAGTCAGTACCCTCCCCATATTGTTCAGGGTTAAGAAAAGCGTCCGGTATATCCTCTAAAGTAGGTTCTCTTCCTTGCTCTACCAATATATCATCCTCAATCATTTCCCTTCTAACTTGAGCTAATTCCGCTGCATTTAATACATCAGGTTTTTCATAATCGGGGATCTGCTGGATCCCGAAGTAAGAATTAAACGAGATCTTAGGTTTTCCAATTCTACCTTTCTTGGTAGTTATAATGACAACACCTCCAGCACCCCTGGAACCATAGATGGCCTTGGAAGTAGCATCTTTTAATACACTGATGGATTCTATTTCATCAGGTGAAATGGAGCTTAAAATGAAGTTATCCCCTTGTTCATTAGTGCTGCCTATGGGAAATCCATCAATCACGAACAAGGGTGCGTTTGAACCACCGGTACCTACTGAGTTGACTCCACGTACCAGTATTTCGGGACCTCCACCGGGTTGGCCGGTTTGCCTAAGCTGAATACCGGAAATCTGTCCTGAAAGGGCTTGCTCGAAAGTAGCTACAGGTAATTCTTCGATTTGCTTCGAATTAATCTGAGATACTGCACCGATCAGTTCCGATTTTTTAGCAGTACCATAACCAACAACAACTATTTCTTCAAGTTGTGCTACATCAGGTTCCATGGATACGTCAATTGTACTCCTTTCTCCTATCGCTATTTCCTGAGGGCTATAACCGATAAAAGAAAATACCAAAACAGGATTTTGAGAAATGGCGTTTATGGCATAATTCCCGTCAGCATCAGTGACGGTTCCATTGGTTGTGCCTTTCTCAAGGACAGTTGCACCGGGGAGCGGCAAACCAGCCTCGTCCAAAACTTTTCCCCTTACTGTAACCTGGGCATACCCTATTTCAGATAATCCAATTACAACAATAAGAAAAAGATAATTCTTGAGTAATTTTTTTAGCATACGTCAAATATTAGGGTCAGTGTTTGTGTAATTATTCTAATTTCAGTGAAAAATAGATGAACTAATAAAGTGATCCATCCTGTACTGTACCGCACTAAATCGTTTGCAGTGTTTTAGTTTGAACTATTTTAAGATGATTTATAAGTGTCTAGATTAAATCAAAAAACTTCGATTCGGAGTTTTTAAAACAAGTGCTTTACATTCACTTATAGCACCATAATGTATTGCTTATTTTATCTATTTTTCTGAATACCCATGAACAGTGTGCTCATTTTACTTTCCAGCTATAGAATTCGGCAGCGAAATCTGTTAAATGATCGCGATGTTCATTTCAATTGTCCCATTTTTCAGATACTTAAGAACCCATAGCTTTTACTAGGGATGATGAAATAAAAAGAGTACGATATAGACCTGCTAGTAAAACGGGGCCACAATCTAAAAACCAGACATCAGTACAGCTTTTTGTTGCTCAAGTGAATTCAGGCTATGGATACCTGAAGATAATCCTTAGCATCGGTTTGCTATAAAGAATTTCTCCTGATCAAAGAAAATTCATTTTCAATTCGTTCTTTCTTTTTTTCAAGGATCATCTTTGCCAGGCTTTGTCCCATTTTCTCAAAATCTGTAGAAATTACTGTAATTCCATCAGCAAGAACTTCTTTAAGAGGAGTTTCATTATATGAAATTATACCCACGTCATGTCCTATTTTCCATCCCATATTCCTTGAACTTTTTACCAGATTTACAAGATCATATTCTGTTAAAAGAATAAAAGCTTCTCCCTTTTGCGCTATGATCCTACCGGGGTCGAAAGTGTCAATAATATCATAGCTTACTTCATGGTTTCTACAAAAATCCACAAACCCAGTCACGATTTCCGGTGGATAGGGATAACTTTCATCAATAGGGAAAACCAATACCAGCTTATGATATTTTTCAAGTAAGTCCGTAGCTTCCCCTAAAGCCTTATAAATGTCCTTTTGAAAATTTTGATAAACCGCCCCATGATTTCCTTCTATCTTTTCGAAATCTTTATCCAGAACCAATAATTGGTCTTTCGGAATACTCCTGATAAGTTCTACCAATTCATCATCCACTTCCTGGAAATGTGGCATAATCACATAGTAATTGTATTCGCCAAGATTTTTTTTGAGGATGTTTTTAAACAGGTCTTTATCACAATGGTGGACGTAAAGATCAACATTAGCCTCTGGCCCAAGTGTCCAGATAATATTGTTGAAAATAATCTTTTTATAAGTGCTGAGTTTATTGAAAATCAGACAGACATTAATCCTGGATTTTAGATCAACATTAGAGATAAAGTAACCCTTACCTTTGACACTGGCAATAATCTTCCTTTCCTTCAAGAAACTATATGCTTTTTCAACGGTATCGCGTGAAAGGTAATATTCTTCACTCATTTCGTTAATGGAAGGAATCCTGTCACCAATCATAAGGTTTTCTTTTTCTATCTGGTCAAGGATATGGTTTATGATTTGCTTGTATTTGGGGGTTCTACTTTCACTATTGATCTGCAAATCTCCTAAAATATCGGTTGCTAATGCTTTCATGTTTTAAAAATAGATTTGGCTTAAAAATTTATTTCGTGATTTTAATCCTGGTTTAAAATATCCATATGACAAGTCCTTGATGTGGAGCGTCCTAACCATTTAAACCTATCTAAAAATTTTCAATATACCTTATTAGCTAATGTGAGCCAAAAAGTCAATTAAGTATCATCCATTATTTAACATTTTTAATAGTAATTGAGGTTTGGACGGACTATTTTACTTGCAAATGGGAAGCCTAAACCAGCTTAGCAATTTTCCGATTCTTTAGACTAATTAAAGTAATTTAAGGAGATGCCGCACACTACAGGACAGAAGCAAATCAAAAAAAAATTATGTTTGATTTAAGTTAAATTTCATGAAATGAGTACCCTTACTAGTTCTTTTAAATACATTCCGAATTTATGGGATTCTTCCGAAGCCGAGAATTTAGGCGACGATCAGGTGGAGCTTTTGCTTTACAGGTCAAATGTACTAGGCTCTGATCTTAAAGTAACGAATTACGGTGGGGGTAATACCAGTTGTAAAACCATAGAGCAAGATCCTCTAACCAAAGAACCAGTTGAAGTTATGTGGGTAAAAGGATCAGGAGGCGATATTGGTACGCTACGGCGATCAGGATTAGCTGGTCTATATGTTGAAAAACTACACGATCTACAAAAAATATACAGAGGCCTGGAGTTCGAAGACGAAATGGTTGCGCTTTTCAATCATTGTATTTATGACCTGGATTCCAAGGCTCCCTCCATTGACACTCCACTTCATGCATTCTTACCGTTCAAGCACATCGATCATTTACACCCTGATGCAGTGATTGCTATCGCGGCTAGTAAGGACGGGGAAGCAATAACCGAAGAACTGTATGAAGGCAGATTGGCCTGGATACCATGGCAAAGACCGGGTTTTGACCTAGCCCTGAAGCTTCAGGCATGTATAGAACAAAATCCAGGGCTTGAAGGTATTGTACTCGGAGGACACGGATTATTTACCTGGGGGGAGACATCCGAAGAATGTTATTTTAATAGTTTAGATAAAATTAATCTTGCAGCTGAATACCTGGAACAGAACTACGGCAAGAAGAGACCCGTATTTGGAGGGAAGCATGTAAGTTCTTTAAACCCGGAACGAAGAAAGGAACAAGCTGGAAGGTTAGCCCCAATTCTTCGAGGCCTATGCTCGCAGGAAAACAGAATGATTGGTCATTTTACAGACGACGACAGGTTACTGGAGTTCATCAACAGCAAAGATCTTGAAAAACTCGCCCCCATGGGTACAAGCTGCCCTGATCATTTTTTAAGAACCAAAATCAAACCGCTCATACTACCTATTGATGCAGAAGCAGAGATTAGCATGCAGGGGATTTATAATGAATTGGAAAAAGCTTTCAAAGACTATAGGTCTGATTATAAAAAATACTACGAGCAGCACAAAAGGGATAACAGTCCAGATATGAGGGATCCTAACCCTGTAGTTCTGCTATGGCCAGGAGTAGGAATGTTTACGTTTGCTAAAAACAAACAAACGGCCAGGGTTGCTAGTGAATTTTACATTAATGCTATTAATGTAATGAAAGGTGCCGAAGCGGTTTCGGAATATACCTCATTACCATTGCAGGAAGCTTTCGATATTGAATATTGGCTACTAGAAGAAGCCAAGTTGAAGCGTATGCCAGCGGAAAAACCGTTATCCCGAAGAACTGCCCTAATTACTGGAGGTAGTGGCGGAATAGGAAAGGCTATAGCAGAAAAATTTATCAAAGAAGGCGCCTGCGTTTTTATTGTCGACATCAATGAGGAAGCGCTTGAAAAAACCAAGGAGGAGTTCCACGATGATGTTGCTGATGGGACTGTTGTAGATGTAACCAATAATAAACATATCGAAAAGGCTTTCGAAGCAGCTAACCTTTTCTGTGGAGGTCTGGATATTTTAATTAACTGTGCAGGACTTGCGATTTCCAAGCCCATTGAAAATACTACGGAACAAGATTGGGAGAAACTTTATGGAGTGATCGTTGAAGGCCAGTTTAATATAACTAAAAAGGGCGTAGAAGAACTTCGCAAACAAAAACTGGATGGGGATATCGTAAATGTTGCAAGCAAAAATGGACTGGTCTCCGGACCCAATAATATTGGTTATGGATCTGCCAAAGCTGCACAAATGCATATGAGCAGGCTTATGGCTGCAGAATTTGGCCCGGATAAAATCAGAGTGAATGTCGTTAACCCCGATGCCGTTATCAATGGCAGTAAAATTTGGGAAGGATCCTGGGCGAAAGGCCGGGCTGAAGCCTATGGAATTTCTGTAGAAGAACTTCCGAAACACTATGCAAAACGAACGCTACTCAATGAAGTCATTGAAACTGAAGATATTGCAAATGCTGTTTTTGCTTTTGTTGGAGGGTTATTAAAGAAAAGCACTGGAAATATCCTTAATGTTGATGGCGGTGTTGCCCCTGCGTTTCCCAGATAAGATAAACCTATGCTGATTGAACCGGACAAAATTAAATCCCTCAATGCAAAAGTTCTGGATACTCACCAGAAAGAGTTTGATCATCTAAGATTTCAGATTGAAGAAAAGGGACTTGACTATGAAGCAATTGTTGAAAAGCTTAAAAAATTCCAGATAGCCATACCAAGTTGGGCGCTCGGAGCAGGGGGAACTCGTTTTGGAAGATTCTCCGGTGGCGGTGAGCCAAGGGATCTAAAAGAAAAAATAGAAGATGTTGGCACCTTGAATCAGCTCACCAGATCCTGTTCGCGGATCTCCCTTCATATTCCCTGGGATATACCTTCTAATCAGAATGAAATTAAGGAACTAAGCCGTAAACACGGGATCTCTTTTGATGCTGTAAACTCAAACACTTTTCAGGATCAGGAAAATCAGCAATACTCTTATAAATACGGATCTTTATCCCATACCGATAGAGACGTCCGAGAGCAGGCAATTCAACATAATAAAGAAGTAATTAAGCAAGGTATTGGTTTAGGCTCAAAGGCCCTAACCGTATGGTTGGCCGATGGAAGCTCATTCCCGGGTCAGCAACACTTTAAAACAGCCTTAAAAAATACGATAGACTCTCTTCATGAAATATACGATCACTTACCGGGTGAGTGGAATATATTTGTTGAATACAAACCTTTTGAACCGAATTTCTATTCCATGGTGATTCCCGACTGGGGTACTTCGCACCTTATTGCCAATGAGCTCGGACGCAAAGCAAAATGCCTGGTCGATCTGGGTCACCATTTACCAAATACTAACATAGAGCAGATTGTTGCCATACTCTGTCTATCTGGTAAACTCGGAGGCTTTCATTTTAACGACTCCAAATATGCAGATGACGACCTTACTTCAGGTAGCCTTAAGCCCTATCAATTATTCCTCATCTTTAATGAGCTGCTTGACCAGAAACTTAATGATGAAAGCCAACAACAAGACTTAGGCTGGATGATTGACGCAAGCCACAATCTTAAAGATCCACTGGAAGACCTATTGCAGTCCATCGAAGCTATTAATACCGGAATGGCCAAGGCTCTCCTAATTGACCGCAAAAAGCTTTATGAAGCGCAGGAATCAAATGATGTGGCGGTCTCTCAAGAGATTTTACAAGATGCTTTTCAAATCGATGTCAGACCACTTTTACGACAGTTGAGGTATGAAAGTGAGGGAGCTATATTCCCATTAAAAAGCTATAGAGAACTATCTGTAAGAAATGGGTTGATCAAAAAAAGGGGTGCCAAGTCCATCTCTACAGGCCTATAAAATATGGTATGGTCATAGCTGTTTTCGATATCGGTAAAACTCATAAGAAATTCATATTGTTCAATGAAGAATTTAAACTTCTTCATGAAGAAAAAAGAATATTTGAAGAGACTGAAGATGATGACTGCGAAAATTGTGATGACTTAACAGCCATTACA
This sequence comes from Bacteroidota bacterium, assembly GCA_039030555.1. Classification (GTDB taxonomy): domain Bacteria; phylum Bacteroidota; class Bacteroidia; order Cytophagales; family Cyclobacteriaceae; genus JBCCDY01. The sequence goes on along the minus strand of JBCCDY010000002.1, from coordinate 135,942 downwards.
TTCTGGATAGATCACTGTCTGAAAACCAGCAAATACACGATCACTCACCTCAATTTTACTACCTATGGTGCCACCCTTGTCCATCTGGGAAAAGACGGAAAACCAGTGGCCCCACTCTATAATTATCTCAGAAGTATTCCAAAGGAAACTCTGGAGCTATTTTATCGAGATCATGGGCCTAGAACTGCTTTCCATCAATCCACGGCTTCACCACCTCTGGAAATGTTAAACTCCGGACTTCAGCTATTCTGGTTAAAGCATAATAAACCAGAGCTTTTCGAAAAAATAAGAACCTCTCTACACTTTCCTAACTATTTAGCTTATCGGTATACCGGAAAAATGGTAGCCGAGAAAACAAGCTTGGGCTGCCATACCGCACTTTGGGATTTTGATAAAGAAAGCTATCACCAATGGTTAGAAAGTGAACAGATCCTGGATCGCCTTCCAAAAGATGTTAACGCCAAAGTTACTTTCTCCTCAACTATTTCTGGAAAGAAAGTTATATGCGGAACAGGACTACATGATAGTTCTGCTGCTTTAGTGCCGTATCTGGAATACATTAAAAAACCATTTTTACTTCTATCTACTGGCACCTGGAACATCACGTTAAATCCCTTTGTCGAATATAAAAAGCTCAGCGAGGATGAATTGAAGAGTGATGTCCTATACTTCTTAAGCCACAGAGGCAAGCCTGTAAAAGCAAGCCGTCTTTTCCTAGGAAACGAGCACGATAAACAAAATGAAATCCTGTGTAAACACTTTAAAGTTCCTAAGGATCGCCATAAACATATTAAACTCAATCTTGAACTATTAAAGAAACTGGGTGTACCGATTAATGGAAACTTAAATGGGTTTATGTCAGATGGTGATAGCCTCAGCCCATTGGGGGGAGCTATAGACCCATCTTTGTTTAAGAGTTACGAAGAAGCCTACCATCATCTAAATATTAAGCTCACTGCTTGTCAGGTGAAATCAATAAACCTGGTGCTGGAACAGACAGTAGCAAAAAAAATATTTATTACAGGAGGTTTTTCGGTCAACGACCTTTTTATAAACCTATTGTCAAAACACTTTTCAAGCTTAAAAATCCAGATTGCTCATCTAAAAAAAGCAAGTGCCATGGGTGCTGCAATCGTAGTGCATCAAGATCACAATCGTTTCTTTAAAAAATCGAAGTTCGATTTCAAAAAATATAGCAGTCAGAAATCTAAAGAACAGGTTGCAGCAGGATGAACTACCCAAAAATACATATCAACTTAGTAAGGCAATAAATATTTATTATGAAGATTAGACGTACCCTGATCATAATTCCCCAGATAGTTCTTTTAATAACCATCTCATCATGCAGTGATGATGACTCGCCAACTTTAGCTCAACAACAATTAGATGAGCTCGTTGGAACCTGGGCAGTAACTGACGATGCAGATATTACAACAGACGGAACGAATGCTACCGGAGACTGGTCAAACTTTCAAATAATATTTGCTTTGGATCAAACAGTACAGGTAAGCGGTGTACCCCAGGAAGCAGAAATATTTAATATCAATTCATTTGAGGTAAACGGATCAAGCACAAATAATTTTAGTATATCATTTAATGATAAATCTCAGGAAACTGCCAGCATATCTATTAACGGCGATATTCTAAATTTGAGTTTTGTCTTAAGTAGTGACGATGATCAACTAGGCCAAAGAATAAGCAGTACTAGTGGGGAATGGATGTTCAGGATGAACCGACAATAAGAATATTATATCTAACAATTTATTTCGCCGTTAGCTAAACCAATCTTCTCGTTGAAACTCTATATCAATCTAACTTTAGCTGAAATATCTATTGTGAAGCTTTTTATATAGAACTTTTACCAGACCAGAAGAGCTCCTATGGCTGTATCCAGCCTCCTCCCATAATTGAGAGGCATTTAATATGAAACGACCAAGATTTAGTTTTAATTCCTGTTAGTAGAAATCAGATGTTTAAAAACCGGAATTAGACTCCCTATATCAATTCGTTCCACTGTTCTTCCTTAAATCCTGTCAAAACCAGATCTCCTTTAACAGCCATGGGTCTTTTAATCAACTGGGGCAGTTGAACCATTTCACGAATAGCTACATCATCATCTGCCTGCATCGATTTTCTCAAATTTTCATCAAGCTGCTTATAATTTCTACCCGCCTGGTTCAGCACTTTATCTTTTCCAGCTTTTTCAAACCAGAATTTAATTTCGGAACCGAGGTCTTCTACTTTATGAAAATGTAGATAGTCAAAGTCAGCATTGTTTTTCTCTAGAAACTCTTTACTTCTTTTGACTGTGGTACATCCTGAAATACCGTAGACTTTAATCTTACTCATTGAATTAAAATAGTGATTGGCTTAAAAATCAGTTGCCCTCCATGATATACCAGGTTGTTGGTACCAATGGATTCTTGATCTCATTTCTTTCGTTAAGGTATTTTACCGTTACCTTTTTGAAAACGGTGTCTTCTCCGACTATATAAATAGGGATTTCCAAGATCATAGTTGATTCGTTGATTACCTTTTTCTTATAATCTCCCTTGTCCCAATTTGAGAGTGCTATGATGCCTTCTTCTGATGTTTCTTCTTTTGAGTAACCCTCGAAACTTTCTAAAATCCCATATTTATGTTCCAACACCAGTCCTGATAAGATTAAAACAACAAATAGTATAATTTTCTTCATCTTGAATAGTCTTCGTTAATAACCCGATTCAATCTATTTTGATTTATTAAAAGTCAAAATCCAATTTTCAAAAGGAGTTAAGCCCCAGTTTGCAATAACTATGCAAAAAATTTTATTTCTTGTTGCCATTGTATCGGGAAACACTATTGAAAGCTAATCATTTTACCATAAAAAAGCCCGTTCATTAACTTCAAAGGATAATTAAATTGGAATTATTTCTACTGAAAATTCAATATAAATCATTGGGAAATTTATCCGGTCCATACAAAGCTATCGCTTGTATCCTCCTCTTTCAGCTTACAATTTCTTGCAACCTGACAGAACAGTACATTCAAAAATCGGAGAAAACTTATGAGAAATTAGGCACCCGTTCACAGTATGTTGAAACGGATTCTGCAAAGGTATTTGTAAGGAGGATCGGAGACGCAAAAAATAAATTAGTGCTCATACATGGTTTCGGTCCATTGCCTCAGGTTCAATGGGAAGATCTCACTGAGGAACTACATAATGATTTTGAAATCATTATTCCAGATTTGATCTACTTTGGAAATAGCATAAGTAATTCAAAAGATTACTCCGTTCAATTTCAGGCTCGTCAAATGGCAAAAGTACTTTCAGAAATTGAGGTTGAAAGGTTTTACATAGCAGGTTTGTCTTACGGAGGCATGGTCAGTGCACTCATGGCTCACAATCATCCCAATGAGGTTGAGGGGTTGATTCTGATTGATGCCCTTTCAAAATATTCTGATCGGTCATATACCGACAGCCTTGCCAGAGCTAATGGTGCAGAAGATGCTGCTGATTTTTTGCTTCCGGAAAATGGCAAGGGAATGAAAAGGCTTTTCAAACTTACTTATTTTAAACCTCCAAAATACCCAGCCTTTTTATTGAATAAGCCAGCACAGGTTCTATATAAGGATCCAAAAGGGCATAAAAATGCTATGATTCAACACCTAAGGAATAATGAGGATCTCTTAAAAGAATCCGATGTGCAGTATGAAGGGCCTGTTCAAATCATTTGGGGCAAAGCAGATCGGCTGATCCCCCCTGAAAATGCGGTACATTTAAGCGAATATTATCCAAACTCCCGACTTCAATTCATTGAAAAATCAGCGCATGTACCTAATATTGAAAATAGTAAGGAGGTGGCAGATATCATCTTAAAATTCTTTAATACTTTGAAAAATAAACCATAATGGAGTTACCTGAAATAATAGTTGGAGTTATGAGGCTGGGAAGCTGGGGAGCTAACTTTAAAACGAATGACTACATAGAGTTCATAGAAAAAAGCTGTGAAGAGGGTTTGAATACCTTTGATCACGCCGATATTTATGGAGATTATACTACTGAGGAAGACTTTGGGAAAGCTTTAAAGGAAAAGCCACAAATCAGGCATGAAATTAAAATCATCACTAAGTGTGGTATAAATAAGGTAAGCGAAAACAGACCTCAGTATAGAATTAAGTCGTATGATTCCGGAAAAGAACATATCCTTCAATCTGTTGAGAATTCATTACGGTATCTGAACACGGATTTTTTAGACATCTTACTTTTGCATCGTCCTGATTTTTTAATGAATCCAAACGAAATAAGTGAGGCATTTGAGCAACTTAAGAAGTCAGGTAAAGTACTAAAATTTGGAGTATCGAATTTTACGCCTTCTCAGTTTGATTTGTTGAATAGCTCATTCCCTTTAATTACAAATCAAGTCGAAGCCTCAATAACTCATCTTAATCCATTCGAAGATGGTACTCTTGATCAATGCTTGAAACATGGAACCCGTCCGATGGCATGGTCTCCTTTGGGTGGTGGAGCGATCTTTTCAGGAGCAGGAGAAAAGGAAAGAAGAATTAGAAATGTGGCTACTCCATTAATGGAAAAATATGATCTTGAACTGGATCAATTATTAATTGCCTGGCTGGTTAAGCATCCTTCCAGAATTATCCCCATTACAGGGACGGCAAAAATAGAAAGGGTAATTAAGCTGAAGAAATGCCTTGAAGTGGAAATAGAAAGAGAAGACTGGTATGATCTGTGGCAAGCCTCCACAGGAAGTAAGATCGCCTGATTAAGTCAGAATAATTATATTTCGATTTTTAATAAAACAGATTTGTCAATAATAAATATAAGGTCGAGAGAAATTGACGCTGCAGAAGTTTCCTGGTTTGCCCCGATTTGTAATGGAGATTTCGAATATCTTGGAGTTCTCGATGACCAATACAAGAGTTCTTGGGAAAATGCCTCGGAAATAGTTCTTAAAGCAGATGAACTTGGTTACAGAAACATACTTTGCCCCTCATCCTATCAGGTAGGTCAGGATACTCTGCCTTTTGTATCTGCACTATCTCCATTAACAAAAAACATTAATCTTTTAGCTGCAGTGCGTTGTGGAGAAGTTCATCCACCCATGCTGGCCAGAACTTTAGCCACTATTGACCATATTCTAAAAGGCCGACTCACAGTCAACATCATATCTTCCAATCTTCCGGGAGAAGAGCTTGATTCCGAAAAACGATATCAGCGATCCCGAGAAGTGATCCATATCCTGAAACAAGCATGGACCCGGGATGAAATTGATTTCGATGGGGAGTTCTACAAACTTCAGCTTCCTACAGAACCAGTGAAACCCTATCAGCAAAATGGTGGTCCACTCTTATATTTCGGAGGCTACTCTCCGGCAGGCCAGGATCTATGCGCTGAATTTTGTGATGTTTACCTTATGTGGCCTGATACGGAAGATAAAATTGAACAGCTTATGCTAAAAATGAGCCAAAAGGCAGAAGCTTATAGCAGAATCATTGATTTTGGACTTAGAGTTCACATGATCGTCCGGGAAACAGAAGCTGAAGCGAGGGCTTATGCTGAAAAGCTGGTGTCGAAACTGGACTACGAAAAAGGAACAGAGATCAGGGAAAGGGCTTTAGACTCTAAGTCCTTAGGTGTCGCCAAACAAGCTGAAGTACGAAACAATGCTGATACCGATGGATACGCGGAACCACATTTGTGGACGGGCATCGGTAGGGCACGATCTGGTTGCGGAGCAGCATTGGTCGGGGATCCAGATCAGATTTTAAAAAAAATCAAAAGATATATGGATCTGGGCATCCGATCATTCATTTTTTCCGGCTACCCTCATTTGCAGGAGTGCGAACTCTTTGGAAAGTATATTTTACCAGAACTGAATACAATCTCTCTACCTGAGGTTTATGGAAGGGTTCCGGAACATCCACCACTTACCCCGTTAGCAGCAGGCATACGTCAATAAAGATCTATGATCGTCGATTTATTTGTTGTTGTAGCCTATTTCGTTTTGGTACTCTTTTTTGCGCTAAGAGGCAAAAGTGCCAAAGGGATGACCAGTGAGGAATACTTTTTAAGTTCTCGAAACCTCAAATGGCCTTCCATAGCAATCAGTACAATTGCTACCAATGTTCAGGGATATCAGTTCCTGGGGATGATGGGGTCAGCCTATTTGTATGGTTTAGCTCAGGCCAGCCTGGAAATCAATGCTGCTCAGGGGCTTTGGATGGCTGCTTTTATCTTCGTTCCACTTTATCTTAAAGATAAGATTGTCACGATAACTCAGTTTATAAAAAGTAAGCTGGGTAAGACTACAAGCCTTGTTTATTCTCTAGCAAATTTAGCGCTGTTTTCCACAATTGGACTTGGAGCAGCCTTATTCTGGGGCGCTTATGCAGCTGAACTGGTGTTTTCAGACTATTTAAGCCTGATCAGTGAAAGCAGGGTGATAAGGGTCGGGACACTTGTAGTCTTTTTAGGCGTATTCTCAGCAGCTTATACTTATTTTGGGGGGTTAGCTGCCGTTGTAAGAACGGATATCATTCAATTCTCCATATTACTGATCGGAGGAATTCTCGTTTTACTAGCAGCGATTCATCATTTGGGAGGGTGGGGTCAGTTGTATGTAAAAACTCCCGATCTAATGCATTTACACCTTTCGGCAGATCACCCCAAACTTCCCTGGATTTCCGTTTTTGGTCTCTTTCTCTTGAATATAAATTACTGGTGTGCCAACCAGGCTATCATGCAGAGGTCACTGGCGGCACGTTCCCTCAAAGATGCTCAAGTAGGTCTTTTAGTAGGTGGTGTGATGAAGTACTTTATGGCTGTGATCATTATAGTTCCCGGTATTGCTTTGGCTGGTATACTTACTGATCAACCACTTGCCGATCCGGATCAGACTTTTCCCTATCTAGTGACTAATTATCTGCCAGTCGGGGTAAGAGGTTTAATTCTCTGTGCTTTGTTTGCCTCTCTTATGAGCTCGGTAGACTCTGTTTTTAATTCACTATCGACTCTTTGGACTATTGATATCTATAAAGGCTATTTGAAAAAAGATGCTTCAGAAGAAGAAATGGTTTCGACCGGACGTAAAACCATTTTGGTGACCTTAGTTACCGGAGTCCTAGTGGGTTGGGCTTTGCTATATGTCAAATTTGAGAATCCGGAAGCTGCTTTCACTCACACCTTAAACGAATTCAGATATTATGTTAATTGTGGTATAGTAGTACTGATATGCCTGGCAGCTTTTATCATGGTGAAAAAGCAAAAATGGGTTTTAATCGCTTTTTTCGTTACCGTCCCCTTCCAGTTTTTATTCCAACACTTATTCCCTGAAATGAATTATTTCGTTCGCGCTATGTGGGTAATCCTAATCGGTTTTCTTATCGGTCTCCTTGGAAATGGGATTTTAAACAGTTGGAGAAAAGCTTCAACTATAATTCAATATTCGAATAGAGATGTTAAGTACTGGGGTTATGGATTAATTCTATCGCTGATCTTGCTTCATATTATTTTTCACTAAAAGCTTAAAGAAACCTAGTTTCCACACATAGTTTCTCAGTACGATTTTAAACTTATGCTTTTATTGCTTCTTTCTTTAGATCGGTAATATCAAAAGCAAATTTAATGACCTTATGAACCTGACCGTCTTCACCTCTGATTGGTGTATAACTTGCTCTTAGCCAAATGTTATCACCTCTTAATGTTCGACGATGAAATTCCCCATTAACAGCTTCACCACTAGCAAGTTTTTTCCAAAAACTCTTGTATTCATCCGATGCTGCATAAGCATCATCAACAAATATTTGATGATGTTTGCCCTTAATCTGCTCGATAGTTCCTCCTACTGTTTTACACCAATTTTCGTTTGCTTTAAGAATTTTTCCTTCCGGTGAAAATTCTATAGTGGCTACAGCATTGTTCAACGTGTGAATAAAGCCCTCCATTTCCATTGACTTTCTTCTATTTTCTTCCTGAGTAGCTTCCAGCTCCTCCATGTTCTGTCTCATTTCTTCTTCCTGTGCCTGAAGCTCTTCTGATTGCTGCTGAGACTGTTCTAATAAAATTTTTGTTTTATCGTTGATCCTGGAATTCCTTACGGTAGAAGCTACACCCTCTCCCATTTCTTTTAAAAAGTTAACCTCGTGCTCTTCAAATTCATTAAAGGAGGCAAGTTCTATGAACCCTTCAACCTCGTCATTGGTAATAAGCGGAATAATAATGAGCGCAGTCGGATTTGCCTCTCCCAAGCCAGAAGTAACGCTCAAATAATCTTGTGGGATTTCCGTGATGTAAATATGTTCTTTTTCTAAAAAGGCTTGGCCTATAAGTCCTTGGCCTGGGTATATTTCTTTTTCAGTGAATTTCTTACGGTCATAAGCATACATCGATTTAAGTTCTATAACTGCCCTGCCTTCATCATTTTCATTAGTGAGGTATATCCCTCCTTGAGTTGATCTGGTATATTTTACGATGTAACTAACAAGGTTATCACAAACCACATCGAAAGAATCATCTATTCGGAGAATCCCGGAAATCTCTGCAATTCCTTCACTTGCCCACTTCCTTTTCTCCTCCTCAATTTGTTTCTCTTTGATTTTATCTAAGTTTTGTTTTAGTTCTTCTTCAGACTCCTTCATTTTTTCCCGCTCTTCATTTAATTCACTCAGTAATTCGTCTGATTTGAGTTCGGAAACATAGTTTTCCCTTACGAGTATTAGCACCCCCCCAAACATGAAAAAACAACTCAAAAAGACAGATACAGAGGAAAGGTAACCACTTCTTATTACCTCAGTTTCCATCTCAACTTCAAAAGCATTATTCAGAAAATCATAAGCGAAAAGCAAAGCTATCTCAATTAGTGCGAGTGATATTAAGAAACCTTTGTCCCGAAGATCGAACACCAAAAAAGGCACTATCGAAAAGCTCAATTGGATCATATAAATTCCAACAACGGGCTCTTCTCCTATCATAGATAGATTTGCACCATATAGTGCTGTTAAAACCACTGGCAGTATAGAAATTACTACCCTACCGAGTAAGTGCATTCCTATATTATTAAAGAAAATGGAAAGCAAGGCAACACCTACAGCCAAAGAAGGTATATAGGTATTGGGTGGGAAGTATACCATTGAAATAAATACAAAAGGCAACGCTACTCCAAAAGCAAGTAGGAGTGCTACGTAATTCGAAAGCCTGATCTTTCTCTTTAAATATTTGGGTTGATCTTCAGTAATACCGGCATTTACAACTTTAGTTAAAATCGAACTCATAGACTTTTTTTACATTAAAAGAATGTCAATAAAGTAAATATGATTCTATAATTCCATTTTTATTGGAATTATTTCGATGAATAACATCGATCCATAGATGGATACAGAAATTGATACCTGAGGCTTTATTGTCATAATTTTTCCAACTTAATTGGAAAAATTATGGTTTTTAATCAAACCTATGTTTTCTAAGTGGTTGTTGAATGAAGAATTCAAAAGTATCCCTTTTTTAATGGTTTTTTTGTACTTACCGTCTGTATATAAATCCTTCCTTCATTACAAAATGAACTTTTCTGAGGTCAGAGATATCTTTGGAAGGGTCTCCTTCAACAGCAATTATATCAGCAAAAAATCCAGCTTTTATTTTTCCAAGTTTACCCAAATGAAATGTATCTGCATTTCCAGATGTTGCCAACCGTAAAACATTGAGGGGCTTCATTCCATATTCTACCATCATTTCCAATTCCAATGCATTCGATCCGTGTTCAAATACACCAACATCGCCACCAGGCACAATCTTTACCCCATTTTTTAAAGCCTTCGAAAAAGATGCTTTCTTGTTTTTGATCCTCTCTGGTTCTGGTTCGATACCCTTTTTCCAGCCACGGTACTGCGATATCGCATCACCCGCGGCAAGCGTTGGACAAAGCGCTACATTTTTCTCTTTCATAAGCTGAAATATAGCATCTGTACCACCATCACCATGTTCAATCGTTTCAACTCCTGCTAAAATTGCCCTCCTCATCCCTTCTTCGGTGCTCGCATGTGCCACTACATAACGTCCACTACTCTTGGCCGTTTCTACCATCAATTTTAGTTCTGCAATTGAAAAGGTAGGTTGTGCGGTACCATTAGGTCCCCAGCGATAATCAGCATACACTTTTATAAAATCGACACCATTTCCGATCTGCCTTCTGGTGACTTTCACAATATCATTCAGATCAGCCTCTTCAGCTCCTAACGGCACTTGAACACCATCGTGAAAGCCTTTGGGGCCGTAACTTCCTGTTGCTACGATTGCCGGGCCAGCTACAAGCATTCGAGGCCCTTTAATAATACCTTTTTCTATACTTTGCTTAATGGCCACATCGGCATACCCGGCTCCCTCGGAACCAAGATCACGTATGGTGGTAAACCCAGCCATCAAGCTTTTTGTGGCATTTTTCGCCCCTCGTATTGACCTAAGCTCAGGCGACTCTTTCAAAACCTGATCGCTCCAGCTAGTTTGATCGTAGGGATAAAGAAGAACATGCGAATGTCCCTCAATCATACCCGGCATCAATGTACTCCCCTCCATATCAATTGTTTCGACGGGATCAGAAAAATCGTAGCCTGACTCTTTGCCAGCGTAAATAATCTCCTTTTCACCAACAACCACTATCCAATTATTATAAACTCCTTCACCGTCAAATACTTTGGAAGGCTTCAATAAATATTTTTGACCGTATGAAATAGTAGTAGAACCAAGAAAACAAATGAATAATAGGAGGATTCGCATAAGCAATGATTTGATGAATTTACATTCGGCAAGTTAAAAGATCGAAGCAAATAGATAAGACCAGCTTAAGTATATGAATCTTCTAAAAAAACTTCTTTAGATGGTTGATAATTTCATTATTCATAATGAAATAGATTTATGTTGCCATTATTTTAAATAAGTGTGCAGAGCATAATTATTATCGCCATGTAAACTTTCAATTTGTTAATTTTATTCTCCTGATCGATCTAGATCTGTTCAATTTTGACTTTATCATACCAATGAATAGAAAAACCAATAGTAGAGGATTATATAGAAGTGAACTGGAACATGATTCATGCGGTATTGGCCTGATTGCAGATATTTCAGGGAAAGCATCAAGATCAATGGTTTCCGATGCTTTAACGATGCTGGAAAATATGGAGCATAGAGGCGCCACAGGTAGTGATCCGGAAACAGGCGACGGTGCCGGAATCATGACGCAAATTCCATACGAGTATCTCCGAAAGCAAGTCGATTTTCAATTACCGGAAAACGGTCGCTTTGGAGTCGGTATGGTGTTTTATTCCAGTAATCCTGCAATCTACAAAGCTTGCAAGGAGCTTTTTGAAACCCATGCTAAAGAGTTAGATTTTAAAATCTTAGGTTATCGAAAAGTACCGGTTGACCACAATGTTCCTGGAATAGAGGCTCGAAAAGTGGAGCCTTTCATCGAGCAGGTTTTTATTGTACATAAAGACTCTGGTCTTAGTGCAATTGAACTAGAAAGAAAGTTATTTATACTTCGAAACTATACTACGCATAAAATTGGCCATACGGTAAGCGGGAATAACGGTGAGTTTTATTTTTCGAGTTTATCCGCCACCAAGATCAACTATAAAGGTCAGTTAAAGACCGAGCAACTCTTAAAGTATTATCCCGACCTTCAACATGAAGACTTTATTTCCTCGTATGCTTTAGTTCATAGCAGATTTTCAACCAATACTTTTCCTAACTGGAAACTGGCCCAACCCTTCAAATATCTAGCTCATAACGGGGAGATCAATACGATTAGAGGAAATCTGAATAAGATGAAATCCAAAGAGTCGCTTTTTCACTCTGAATATTTCACCGAAGAAGAGATGGAAAAACTACTTCCAGTGACCGATATGAATCACTCGGATTCAGCAAATCTGGATGCTTTGGTGGAAATGCTCGTATTATCCGGAAGGTCATTACCACACGTACTTATGATGTTGGTTCCTGAAGCATGGCAAGATAATAAACAGATGGGTACGGAGAAGAAGGCCTTCTATAAATATCATACCGCTTTAATGGAACCATGGGATGGGCCTGCTGCTATAACATTTTGCGATAATAATCTGGTGGGCGCTACGCTGGATCGTAATGGATTAAGGCCTGCGAGATATTGCATTACGAAAGATAACAGGTTCGTTTTAGCCTCAGAAACGGGAGCTTTACGTCTTAAGCCGGAAGAAATTGTGGAGGAAGGCCGGTTAAAGCCTGGTAAAATGATTTGCGTTGACCTTTCTCAGAAAAAAGTGCTTTATGATGATGAAATAAAGAAAGCGGTATACGGCCAAAAGCCATATCAGGAATGGATCAAGAAATACAGAACGAAACTCAGATTACTTGATATACCTGAACAAGATCAAAAAAGACCAAACCCTAAAATGCTAATCAAGAAACAGATTGCTTACGGGTTTTCTGAAGAAGATATCAGTAAGGTCCTTCTACCCATGGCAGAAGATTCCAAAGAAGCCATAGGCTCTATGGGAGCAGATGCACCTTTGGCAGTTCTATCAAGCCAGTCTCAACACATTTCAAACTATTTTAAGCAATATTTCGCACAAGTAAGTAATCCACCTATCGATCCTATTAGGGAAAGAGCGGTGATGTCACTTTTTACCAAAGTTGGGGAAAGTCTAAATATTTTAAAAGAAACACCGGAGCATACCAAGCAGGTACACATTTCACAACCTGTACTTTCTGAAGGAGGTTTCGGAAAGATTCAAAATCTCGAACGATTGGGGTATTTCTGTCAGACCATTTCTTGTTTGTTTAATGGTGACGGGCAAGAGGGCAGACTTGTACAAGCGCTTGATACCATTTGCGAAAAGGCTGAAAAAGCAATTGAAAATGGTAAGAACATATTGATCCTATCGAATCGCTCAGTCGATTCCAAAAGCGCTCCCGTACCATCTTTACTTGCTGTTGGGACAGTCCATCATCATCTCATCAAGAAGAGACTTAGAACTAAAGTAGGGCTGATCTTAGATTCAGGTGATATCTGGGAAGTACACCATTTCGCAACTGCAGTTGGTTATGGAGCTAGTGCAGTACATCCATTTATGGCCATTGAATCTATAAATCAACTGTTTGATCAAGGTAAAATTAGGTCCAATTCAGCAGATGATGCTTTTGAGAATTATAGCCTGGCTGTAGGGAAAGGGTTATTAAAGGTAATGTCGAAAATGGGTATCAGCACATTGCAGTCATACCAGGCAGCTCAGATATTCGAATGTATTGGCTTAAGCCAGGAAGTTATAAACAGATCATTTACAGGAACCATTTCCAGATTAGATGGGCTTTCTTTCGATGATCTCGCCAAGGAGTGCCTCACTTTACACCATCTGGCATTTAAAACTAAAACTGAGAGTGAAATGCCTGTTGGAGGTTACTTCCAATGGAAAAGAACAGGAGAAAAGCATTTGATAAATCCTGAAACCGTTCACCTACTTCAAAAATCCATCAAGCTGAAAGACTACTCACTTTTTAAAGAATACAGTGATCTGATCAATGAGCAGCAGGAAGAAAAAATCACACTTAGGAGCCTTTTAAAATTCAAAAAGAACAATCCTATATCAATTGATGAGGTTGAACCGGCTGAAAATATTTTAAAGCGGTTTTGTACCGGAGCTATGTCGTTCGGTTCACTGTCGCATGAAGCCCACAGTACTTTAGCTGTCGCCATGAATCGGATCGGAGCGAAGAGCAACAGTGGCGAAGGTGGTGAGGATGAAATGAGGTTCGAGGTGAAACCGAATGGGGATTGGGAACGGTCGGCCATTAAACAAGTAGCATCAGGAAGGTTTGGGGTTACCAGTAATTACCTGACGAATGCGAATGAAATTCAGATAAAAATAGCGCAAGGTGCCAAGCCAGGAGAAGGGGGTCAATTACCTGGACATAAGGTTGATGATTGGATCGCAAAGGTACGTTATGCCACACCAGGGGTAGGATTAATCTCACCTCCCCCCCATCATGATATTTATTCCATCGAAGACCTGAAGCAGCTCATATACGATCTTAAAAATGCTAACGAAGAAGCCAGAATAAATGTGAAACTCGTTAGTGAGGCTGGTGTAGGTACGATAGCCGCTGGCGTTTCCAAAGCAAAAGCCGATGTGATCATGATCAGTGGCTATGATGGCGGAACAGGAGCCTCACCCTTGAGTTCTATAAGACATACGGGGCTTCCCTGGGAGTTAGGTTTATCCGAAGCTCAACAGACATTGGTTAAAAATAACCTTCGCAACAGGGTTGTACTTCAGGTTGATGGTAAGCTTCTAACTGGTCGCGACATTGTTATCGCTACACTTTTGGGGGCCGAAGAATGGGGTGTCTCAACAGCAGCATTGATTGCAGAGGGCTGTATCATGATGCGGAAATGTCATTTGAATACCTGTCCGGTTGGGGTAGCCACGCAAAATCCGGACTTACGCAAGCTTTTCACAGGAGATCCAAATCATGTCATTACACTATTTGAGTTTTTGGTAGAAGAGATTCGTGAGTTGATGGCTGAACTAGGTTTTAGGACGATAAACGATATGGTGGGTCAATCACAAGTCTTAAAAACTGAAAACCATCAACACTGGAAATTACAGCAACTCGACCTTTCCCCCATTTTATTCAAAGAGCAAACCCCACCAAACATAGGTGTGTTCAATCAGATAGAACAGGATTTCGAGATAGAGCAAGTGCTGGATAGAAACCTGATTGAAAGGTGTTTAGAAGCAATAGAAAAGAAATCGTCTTTGGAAATAGAGACCGTAATAAATAATACGGATAGAGCTTGTGGAGCAATGCTCTCACACGAAATTTCAAAACGTTATGGGAGTTCAGGATTAGTTAATAATACCATCAAGATTAAATTCACCGGATATGCAGGGCAAAGTTTTGGAGCTTTTCTAGCACTGGGAATTACGTTTGAGTTAGAAGGAAAAGCGAATGACTACATCGGAAAAGGTTTATCAGGAGGGCATATTATCGTTTATCCGGGAGAAAAGTCTGAATATAAGACTGAATTGAACTCCGTTATAGGCAACGTAGCCCTTTATGGAGCGACATCCGGAAAAGCTTATTTCCGAGGTGTAGCTGGCGAACGTTTCTGCGTAAGGAATTCCGGCGCTACTTCAGTGGTAGAGGGCGTTGGTGATCATGGTTGCGAATATATGACCGGAGGTAGAGTTATCGTTTTGGGAGAAACAGGTCAGAATTTTGCAGCTGGAATGAGTGGAGGGATCGCATTTGTATATGATGAAGCTCAAAAAATGAATATCAAGTGCAACAAAGAAATGATAAATCTGGAGCGGCTTTCTCAAGAAGATGAAACATTCATAAAAGAGGAGATCTCGGCTTTCCACAAATACACTGGAAGCAAGGTTGCAGAGGAAATTTTAAAAAACTGGAACAACGTCAAATCTTCATTTATCAAAGTAATGCCTGAAGACTATAAGAGAGTGTTGGAAAGCAAAAAGAAGCAAAGTGAAATGATTGATAACCTAAAAATGGCTGTGTAGATATGGGACAGGTAGATGGTTTTTTGAAGTACAATAGGGAATTACCCAAGAAAATAGATCCAAAAAATAGAGTTCAGCATTCCGGTGAATTCTATGAACCTTTAGATGATGAAAAAACAAATCACCAGGCGGCCAGGTGTATGGACTGTGGAATACCGTTTTGCCATGGGGGCTGTCCATTAGGAAATAAAATCCCAGAATTCAATGAAGCAGTTTATCAGGACGATTGGAAGAAAGCTATTAGTGTTCTTCAGTCCACAAACAATTTTCCGGAGTTCACCGGAAGGATATGCCCAGCTCCCTGTGAAGCGAGTTGTGTCCTATCGATAAATAACCAGCCCGTCGCTATAGAACATATTGAAAAAACCATAGCCGAAAAGGCATTTGAACTAGGGTATATCAAGCCTTTGAAAATTAAAGACCGGACAGGAAAGAAAGTCGCAATTGTAGGCTCCGGACCTGCGGGATTGGCAGCAGCTCAACAACTAAATAAAGTCGGGCACTTGGTTACCGTTTTCGAAAAAGATGATCAGATCGGGGGATTACTACGATATGGTATTCCTGATTTTAAAATGGAAAAGTGGACGATCGACCGAAGGATCAGCTTAATGGAAGAGGAGGGTGTGAAGTTCGTGGTGAATACCTGTATTGGTAAAGATGTTTCGAAAGAGGAATTAATGCAGGATTTTGATGCTGTTTTAATAGCCATCGGATGTTTAGAGCCTCGAGACTTGGAAATTCAAGGCCGAAACCTTGAAGGAATTCATTTCGCTATGGATTACCTCACTCAACAAAACAGAAGAGTTGCTAACCTTAATGTTACAGAAGAACTTATTCTTGCCAAAGACAAACATGTAATTGTTATTGGTGGGGGCGATACAGGCTCAGACTGCGTGGGTACTTCCAATCGACAGGGAGCCACATCTGTTACCCAGCTACAATATCATGACAAACCATCGAACGTACGTTCTCTGGTAAACCCCTGGCCCGAATGGCCTATGACCTTAACAACCTCCACCTCTCACGAAGAGGGTTGCGAGCGAAGCTGGTCCGTATTAACTAAATCTTTTGTCAGCGATGAAGAAGGTCATGTAAAAGGCTTAAAAATTGTAAAACTGAAATGGTCCACACGAAATGGCAGGACAACTTATACGGAAGTGCCAAATTCAGAGCAGGTTATTCCTTGTGATCTGGCTTTAATAGCTATTGGCTACTCGAATCCAGTTCAGGACGATGTTATAAAATCACTTGAAGTGGAAACAGGCTCTAGAGGAACTATCCCAACAAAAAAATATCAAACTAACATAGAAAATGTATTTGCCGCCGGTGACGTAAGAAGAGGTCAATCGATCGTAGTATGGGCCATTTCCGAAGGAAGAGAAGCCGCAAGACAAATCGACGAATATTTAATGGGATACTCTAACCTGGAAACTAAAAATGAATCTTTGGCTTCACTAAAGAATTGATTCTCCAGCATCGGTAGAGTCAAAAAATTTCAATGAAGAACTGCCTGATTTATAATCTCTTTAGGAATTAAATAATTATCTGGCAGGAGAAAATTTACTAATGTTAAATCTCGCCATAATACCCCAATTACTTGTATCGAACGTATCTACATTATCTCCTAATCTAAAGCCTGGTCTCCAGTCGAATCCCACTGTAATCGGAAAATCAAAAGAATACTCAACCCCAAAATTTCCTGCAATTCCAAACACAAAATCATCGAAAAAGAATAATTCGGGACCTATACCAGGATAGAATTTTAAATTCTTGGGTGTACCCTCTAAGTTAAAAAGCCAATCAAAGTATCCTGCGAAACCTATACCTCCATCACCTAAATAAATTGTTGGATGTAAACGAGGTTTTAGGCCTACTGGTACCGTCGCATCTATAGATATCTGGCTTCCGGGCTGACCATCATCGCTACTTAAACGAATACCCGCTTCCCAGGAAGATTGAGAAAATGAAAATTGGATGAGAGCACAATTGATTAAGGCTATAAATACTATTCTTTTCATATTGAAATTTAAAAATTAAAAATGGCACAGCGATTCGTAAGGCTTATTTTCTTAGCTAGTGTCTAGATTTTATTGATGTAAAACTGAAAATCCTTCAAATTATTATTGCATCAACAAAAGTCATCTATATTTTTACATCAAAACAACTAAAAATGAATATGAGAAAAATAGTAATTGTGATGTTTGTCTTAGCAATGTTTTGCTTTTCAAACTCATATGGTCAAGTAAGAGCTGGAATAGGCTTTGTTTGGGGTAGTGAAATTGAAGATTTAGGGATTAACTTTAACGGAGAATATAATTTCGATGAATATTGGTCTGCAGAGACGCAATTGTCAATATTTTTCGTTGAAGATGAAGATAGTTTTTTCGGAGAAGTTGATAGAGGTTTTTGGACATTAAATTTCGACGGTCACTATCATTTTCAAGGTAATTCTTCTGGCCCATATGCATTAGCAGGTATAAATATTGCCACTTTTTCGGTAGAATCTGCTAGTGATACCAACGTTGGCTTAAACCTCGGAGGTGGTTATTTATATGAATTTGATGGGCCGATTTCAGCTTTTGGCGATGTAAAATATGTAATTAGTGATTTTGATCAATTAGTTATAAGATTAGGTGCTAAATATACCTTTTAACCCTAATTGAAAATGAGTAAAGGGAGCTTCGGCTCCCTTTTTTATTTTTAAAAAAATTGGAAAACAAAAAGCATCTCTTTTCACTACCCGACGAGATCACTTATCTCAACACAGCATACATGTCCCCTAATCTTAAGTCCGTTGAAGCAGCAGGCTTAATAGCTGTATCCAGAAAAAATGATCCGACTTCCGTATCGGTTAACGATTTTTTTGAGCCCGTTGAATTACTTAAGAATGAGTTTGCAAAAATCATCAATAGTGAAAGTAAGAACTCCATTAGCTTAATATCTTCCGTTTCTTACGGAATAGCCACGGTAGCTAAGAATATAAAACTAGACAAAGGAGAAGAGGTACTGTTAGCTTCCGAACAGTTTCCGAGTAATTACTACACCTGGAAAGAAAAGGTTTCTGAATGTAATGCAGAACTAAAGCTTATAGAGCACCCTCAACAATCCGTAAGAGGAAGGGAGTGGAATGATTATATTCTGGAATCGATATCGGAAAAAACCAAAATAGTTTCCATAGGAAACCTCCATTGGGCTGATGGAACCTTATTTGCTTTGAAATCAATACGCGAAAAATTAGATAAAAACAATGGCTACCTTATAATAGACGGGACACAATCGGTAGGAGCTTTACCGTTGGATGTTCAGGAAATAAAACCCGACGCGTTAATCTGCGGAGGCTACAAATGGCTTCTGGGCCCTTACTCACAAGGGGTAGCCTATTACGGTGAAAGATTCAAAAATGGTTCTCCTTTGGAAGAAAATTGGATCAATAGAAAAGATAGTCAAAACTTTAGAGGCCTTGTAAACTACCAGGATGACTATGAGAAAGGTATGAAGAGGTTTGACATTGGAGAGAAAAGCAATTTCATCTTAGTCCCAATGCTTACGAGAGCGTTACAGCAAATAAATGAATGGGGAGTCGAAAACATTCAGAATTATTGCAAAAAGCTGGTAAAACCTTTCAAAGAAGATCTGCATACAAAAGGCTTTATTCTTGAACCGGATGAGTTTAGTGCAAACCACTTATTTGGCATTCGTTTCCCAAAAGGATTTGATTCTGAAAAAGTACAAGAGGAATTAATACGGAGGAAAATACACGTATCCGTTCGTGGGGATGCTATGCGTGTTTCTGTTCACCTATTTAATACTGAGGAAGACTTAGATCAATTATACGAGGTGTTAACCAATCAACTGGATTAATCAATTTCTTGAACCCCACCCATCCAGGAAAGGCTTCCATTCGTGATCGACGTAACCCGAAAACTTTCGAATAAACAGTGCATAAGAGGGCTTGAAGGGCTCTTCTTTTAAATTTAGTCCGGCCTGCTCCGGTGTACCATTTCCTTTTTTAGAATTGCATCTCTGGCAAGCTGTAACCAGATTATTCCAGGTTGATTTTCCTTTTTTGGACCTTGGTACTACATGATCGATCGTTAGATGTTTTTTAGACCCACAGTATGAGCAAGCAAAACCGTCTCGTTTAAAAACATTCTGCCTTGTTAACATAACCTGTTTGAATGGCGCATTCACATATCTCTTCAATTTTATTACGGAAGGAAGAGGATATGCATTATTAACACTTCTTAATTCAAAGCCATTACTTTTAGTAATCATTTCGGCCTTTTCCAAAAAGACCATAAGAAAAGCTTTTTGCACATTAGTAACCGTAAGAGGCCTGTAATCAAAATTAAGTACGAGTACTCGCCTATTGACCATGTGTATATCGAAGTATCCTTTTTAACCCTTGAAACTGATGGGTATAGTTGTTTATTGAATTATTAAAAATACCTTTTTCATCCAGCGAGTCAATACGAACGTGACCGGAAGCGTGAATTATTTTTCTTTCCTCTAACAGTAACCCCACATGGTTGATTCGGTTATCTTTTGTCGCAAAAAAAGCCAAATCACCTGGTCTTAAATCTTCGAAGTCTATTGACTTACCTAATTTTGATTGTTGCCAGGCGTCTCTAGGAAGATTATAGCCTGATATTCTGAAAATTTGCTGTATAAAGCCAGAGCAATCAATGCCAAAAGGTGTTCTGCCCCCCCATTGATAAGGGGTATGTAAGTATTTTTTGGCTATTTCTTTTAGAAACAAATAGTCTTTCTTTTGAGCCAAACCTTTGGCATTACCACGAAAGGAAAACTGTTCTTCCATTCTGAATAGTTCTTGAGAAGATATAGGTATAATACTTCCAATTACTATTCTTAAATGATTTTTATTGAATAGTATTTCCGAGTTAATATCTGTTGTGATCTTATAATCAAGATCTGAGATTTGCTCAAAGTATTCTTGTCCGATGAAGTGGTTTTGGTTTGAGCTTATCCAACCCGTATAGTCATCGAAAGCCGTTTTAATCATTAACCACTTATTATCTTTCGAACGGTCTATCACTAAATAATGCTCTCCAAAAAGCAATTGAGTGACCTGTTCACTCCTATCACTGGGCTCCATTCTAACAGGAACAATACTAAGTCGGCAAATTCCTTTATCCCCCCCTTCCATATTAGAGCTTCATCCTTTCTATTTCTCTTTTAGTATCCTTCTTTTTTATATCCTCACGCTTATCGTACAATTTTTTACCCTTTGCCAAGGCTATATTCAATTTGGCAATACCATTATCGTTTATAAAAAGTGAGGTCGGTATTATCGACATTCCCTTTTCTTCCTCTCCGGATTTAAGTTTTTGAAGCTCTTTCTTATTGAGAAGCAATTTACGATCCCGCTGCGCTTCGTGGTTAAAGTGTGTGGCATTGGAATAAGGAGAAATAGTCATTTGTTTGATGAAAAGCTCCTCATTCCTGAAATAACAATACGACTCAGGCAGACTAACTTTTCCCTCTCGAATAGACTTGATCTCCGTTCCCTTTAATTCTATACCCGCGGTATATCTATCAATCAATTCGTATTCAAACGATGCTTTTCTATTTTTTATAAAAACATTTTTTGAAAACCGATCCTTATTTTTTTTTTGACTCATTTTTAAGATTTTCAAAAATCGATTTCAATTTATTTCTTTTCAACACTTTTTGACCTGTTTCACCTTTAGCAATAGTTCTATTTCCAACTTTTACCTCGTATGAACAAATCAACTCATTTTTTTTGATTTTACTAATGCTTGAGTAAATGGTAATTTGTTCGTTAACCAGCGCAGCACTTAGGTGTTCAACAGTCAGTAATGTACCTATTCCCTCTTCGTCTAAGTCAATAGCCTCTAAAACAAATTGGCGCGTAGCCCATTCTATCTTTTCCGCCAATCTGAAGGTAGAGCACACGGGGTGAAGTATACCTTCTCCGAAATCAGGACAGTCTGTTTCTTTTATCTTATAAGTTAAAATTTTTTGGGCACCAACGATAAATTCCTTCTTCATCTGCGATTTACTCAAACTTTAATCTAGGCATGGGAACAGAAGCCAACGAATCAAAATCGTTATTCAAAAATTTGTAATGAGCCGTCATAGCAATCATTGCTGCATTATCTGTACAATATTCGAAAGCCGGGATATAAATATCCCAATTGAGTTCGGAGCTTAGTCTTTTCATCTCAGTCCTTAAATGTGAATTTGCCGAAACACCTCCAGCTATCGCCACTTCATTTATTCCTAGTTCTTTAGAAGCCTTTTTTAGTTTTAACAAAAGCATCTCAACCAGTATTTTTTGAACGCTTGCACAAAGATCATGAAGATTATTGGCAATAAAATCAGGGTCTGACTTCAGCTCTTTTCTCAAATAATAGAGGACTGATGTTTTAATTCCACTAAATGAATAATCGTAATCTTTCATTTCTGATTTGGAAAATGAGAACCGGTCGCTATTTCCACTTTTAGCATATTTATCAATCAAAGGTCCTCCCGGATAAGGAATACCTAATATTTTTGCGATTTTATCGAAGGCCTCCCCTACAGCGTCATCGAGAGTCTCCCCTATAATTTTCATTTTCAGATGGTCTTCAACCAAAACAATTTGTGTATGACCGCCGCTTACCGTTAAACACAAAAACGGAAATTCAGGCTTTGGATCCTCGATAAAATGGGCCAGTATATGCGCTTGCATATGATTTACTGAGATTAGAGGTATATTCAAACCTAGGGCCATTCCCTTAGCAAAAGAGTTTCCAACTAATAGAGCCCCTAACAGGCCAGGCCCCTGAGTAAACGCCACAGCATCCAGTTCATTTTTGGTGATACCTGCCTCTTGAAAAGTCAACTCAACTACTGGAACGATATTTTTTTGATGTGCCCTGGAGGCCAATTCCGGCACCACACCACCGTATTTTTCGTGTATAGATTGTGTAGCAACTATATTATTGAGAATTTTACCATCAGAAATGATTGCAGCGCTGGTTTCATCGCAAGAGGATTCAATAGCAAGTATGGTGGCAGGCATAGATTTTGAGCTTCTTTTCAAATATTTTTAAAGTTATTAAAAAACGATTTTTCAAATCGCTCATTTGGCTATTCATTACAGTATTAATAATTATTGTTTCTACTGCAATAGCGTTGTACTCTAGTAGAGTTCAAACGTATCTATCGAAAGATTTTATCGACAAAACATTAAGCTCTACTGACTTCAGAGCTTCGATCAATGAAATTTCTTTCAACTGGATAGACCAGCTTACGGTCAACGAACTGAAAATCTACGATCATCATGATAGCTTAATGATATATCTACCCTCATTAGCTCTAAATCTCGATTTTTTTGAAATCATATCGACCGGAAAAGTTCATTTTGAACAAGTTACGATTGAAGACGGAAAACTGAGTCTTATACATTATGAAGATGCCAAGCCTATAAATATCAGTCTTTTTTCATTTCAGATACGAGAAACACTTTCCTCCCAATCCAATTCCGGTTCAAGTTCAGGCAGGTTTGAAATGGATGAGGTTATTATGGAAAACTTTAGATTTTCTCTCAATAATCTACGGCTTGATTCTCTGAAAGACCGGTTTGATGCCAATCATATGATCATTGATTCGATTGATGCGAAATTCCTTGGTTTCTTCGCTGTGTACGATACTGTGGCTACTAAAATAGAAGGATTGACAGGTATCAATCGACAAACCGGGAAAGAGATTGAAAACCTTTCTACCGATTTTTTAATCTCTTCAAAGCAAATGCACTTTGGAAGTCTGAACCTCGAACTTGGAAATTCAATATTCCGCAATGAACTTCATTTTAGTTATTCTGGCTATGGAGACTTAGACGAGTTCGTTGACAAAGTTGAAATCACTTCAAACATGGGTCAATCCATATTTTATTCTAAAGACATGGCCATTTTCAATCCCCGAATTGGTAAGTACGACGAATTTTATATTCTCAGCGGCTTATTCAAAGGAAATCTAAAGCGCTTTGAGGTCGATGATATGATCCTGGAATTTGGTAAGAATAGCAAAATCTATGGATACAGTAGTTTCATAGGTCTCCCAAACATCTGGGATTCATTTGTAGAGCTAAAGCTTAATAATTCATATTTCGATATAGAAGATCTCAAAAAATATATCCCAAAAGCTTACGAATCGAAAATTGATCCTTATGGTAAAGTATTCTTCGATGGTCGGTTTATCGGTTTTCCTAATGATTTTGTAGCTAATGGAACATTTAAAACTCCTATTGGTAATGTTGAATCTGATGTAAATCTAAAACTCGTAGAAAATGGTAAAGCCAAATACTCGGGATACTTGAACTTAAGCGATTTCGATTTCGGGAAAGCTTCCGGAGAAGAAGAAATATTCCAACGTGTTTCTATGACGGGAGCAATAAGTGGAGAAGGCTTATCTATAAAAAATGCTGACTTAAGATTGGATGCCTATTTCGAAAAATTTGGTCTTAATGATTACGAATACAGGGATATTTACTCTAAAGTCTCCATAAAAAATGAGTTCGCTGAAGGTCAACTCACCGTAAATGATGCTAACCTAAAAGTTAAAGCCGAAGGCACCGTAGATCTTACTGGAAATGAGAAAATTGATATTACAGGTACTCTGGATACTCTTGCTTTAAAACCTTTAAAATGGACTGATAAAGAACTGGCTATTTCATCATCTTTCGATGTGGATGTTAAAGGGTTAAGTTTAGACAGTATTGAAGGAAACGTCAATCTACTGAATGCCAGTTTCAACTACGATGAGAGAAATTTCATGGCCGACACACTGAAGTTTGCTTCTAGTATTGACTCATTGAATAGAAGCTTATCTCTGAAGTCGGACTGGGTTGATTATACACTAAATGGCAATTTCTCATTTCAAGAATTATTTACTTCGGTTACTAATCTCATAGAGGAATATAAGGTCAGTTTCAAAAATGACAGTTTAGAAATCAGTAGTTACTACCAAAAGAGAAAAAGTGATAGTGTAAGATTTAACGCTAAAGTCGAAGGTGTATTTAAGGACTTTAATCCTGTTTTAGAATTGTTAAAAGATGATTGGAATATCTCTAGTAATTCAAGATTTACTGCCTCATTCGAAAAAGATGCAACTAGCCAATTCAGATTATACAGTACGATTGACACTATCAGATATAATGGACTTACTTTCCATTCGAATGTAATTGATTTGAACTCTTCAAAAATCAGTACGAAACCTAAATTTCTCTCAACGATCTATCTTGAATCCGGAAATCAACATTATAAGAATAAGCCAGGCACTGAAAATCTTATTTTAGAAGCCGTGTGGAATGAAAATGAGATTGATCTATACTCTAATTTAGAACAGGCGTCATCTGGTAACGTAGCCACCATCGTCTCTAAGATCGAATTTCTGAACAACCAAACTATTTTCTCTGTCCAGGATTCTGAGTTAAGGATCATAGATAAGAATTGGGAGTTTTCAGAAAAAAACAAAATTATTTATGAAGAAGGGAAGTTCACTTTTCAAAATATAAATCTATTTCATGAAGGTCAGGATATTGCATTCAACGGTACCTTATCGAATGACAGTCTGGATAATATTAATGTAGACCTCAAGAATTTTTCTCTTGCCACTTTGAATCCATTATTGGATGAGGATTATGAAGGTGAATTGAATCTTTCGGCAGTCGTAGGCAACCTATTCAATAACCCGTTTGTAGAAAGTGATATATTCATTGATGGGCTTTCTATAGACGGTTTCCCGGTAGGCCAGATTGTAGGAAGCTCTCATTGGAACACTGATGAAAATAGATTCGATTTAGATTTTGAACTCATCAAAGATCAGAAAGAAGTATTGACGACCACCGGTTATTTTACACCAAAACAGAATATGTCAGACTTCAGGCTTAACGCAAAACTATCTGATCTAAACCTGAACATTATTGAACCCTACGTAGACAATCTGGTATCGGAACTCAAAGGAACCGTTTCAGGAAATCTAAAAGTCATAGGAGATTCTGAAGGCTTCCAAGTCTTAGGATATACAGACCTGAATGAAAGTGCATTTAAACTGAATTATCTCAGTACCAATTACGAAGCAAAAGGACGTATTGGGTTTGAAGAAAACGAGGTCTTTCTTGATAGTATGATCCTTTCGGACTTAAATCTGCAAGAAGCATTATTTAAAGGCTCCGTATTTCATAGAAATTTTAAAAAAGCATTTATAAACCTGGATGGGGAGTTTGATAATTTTAATGTTCTTAGCAGTTCTGCCTCAGACAATGATCTATTTTATGGCTCAGGCTTTTCCACTGGTAATGTGGTCATAAATGGGCCTATAGATAATGTTGCCATAAAGGCCCAGCTGAAAACAGAAAAGAACACCAGGGTATTCATACCTATCGGTGGAACCAATGCACTCGCTGAACAAAGCCAATACATTAATTTTGTTAACCTGCGAGATACACTTAAGCTGGAAGAAGAAGTCTCGGCAAAAAGCATAAGTTTTGGAGGCGTTTCTTTTGATCTGGATCTTGAAATAACACCAGATGCTTACGGAGAAATAATTTTCGATATTAAAACCGGTGATATTATAAGAGGGAGAGGGAATGGAAATATCAATATGAAAATTAACAACCAAGGCGGATTCAGCATGCTCGGCGATTACATATTTACAGAAGGTGGATATAATTTTACACTCCCTAACATAATTAATAAGGAGTTTGAAATACAACCTGATTCACGCATCTCGTGGTATGGAGATCCTTATAAAGGCCTTCTGGATATTACAGCAACATATAAGCAATTGGCTTCCTTAGAACCTCTTTTTATTGACCCTAATGCACAAGCAACAACGCTTGTTGTGGATTCAGCTCAACTGAAAAGACGATATCCGACAAGGGTTAACCTGTACCTTACCGAGCAGATGCTGTCACCAACCATTAATTTTGATATTGAAGTAGATCAATTGCCTGAACAACTTAATCGTGAGTTTGAACTTGCTGAGGCCGCATTCGATGAGCAAGAGTTGAAGAGACAGGTGTTTAGCTTGGTTATTTTGAAGCGCTTCTCACCAATTAATTCATTTGATGTAGCAGGTGGACAATCTGTTGAGAATAGTGTAAGCGAACTCATCTCAAATCAGCTCAGTTATTGGGTTTCTCAATTTGATGACAATCTTGAAATAGACATCGATCTTGGAACATTTGATCAGGAAGCCTTTAATACCTTCCAATTAAGGCTTTCTTACGTTTTTCTCGACGGACGTTTGAGGGTGACCCGTGATGGAGTGTTTAAAAATGCAGCTTCCGATAGAGCTGATGCCGCAAGTATCATTGGCGATTGGACTATAGAGTATCTTCTAACAGAAGATGGAAGATTGAGAGTTAAGATGTTCAGTACAAATAATAGTTTAAGAACGGGGACTAATTTGGACTTTAGTAATACCAATACCACAGGATTGAGTCTGTCTTACACCAGAAGCTTTAATGAGTTTAAGGAGTTACTTTCAAATGCGAGAAGAAAAAATCGAGAGCCTCTTGAAAAAGAGAATTATTCTGAGCCTGAAATAGAAACAGGTGTAGACTCATTGACTGTTCAAAACCAATGAGAGGAGTATTTGCATCATTGTTAATTTTTGTTCTTTCCTTTCATATCTGCTTCGCGCAAAGCAATGACACCACGACGCAAGTCAAAAATAAAAAGCTCAGAAATTTTTTGTTGATTTCTGGTGCAGCTTACGGAGTGAGCCTTTATGGATTAAACGAACTTTGGTATTCAAATTTTGATCGACAAGGGTTTGAATTCTTTAATGATAATGCCGAATGGAATCAGGTAGATAAAGTAGGCCATTTCTATTCTTCCTACCATCTGGCTAAAGGGAGCCAGATTATTTTCGAAAGACTTGGCGTGAGTAGAAAAAAGAGTTTTCTCTATGGTAGTCTTTATAGTATAGCCTTAATTACTCCAATAGAAATATTGGATGCGTTTTCAGCGGAATTCGGATTTTCATGGGGAGATGTTATTGCAAACGTCTCAGGTCCCGCTCTTCTTTATTCTCAGGAAGTCTTATTTAAAAAACAGCTCATTAAACCGAAGTTTTCATTTTCTTCTTCTCCATACGCTGCTATAAGGCCTGAGACCTTAGGCGATGGTTTTCATGAAGAAATCCTGAAAGATTACAATGGGCAGACTTATTGGCTTTCTTTCGATCTTAATGAAATAATAAATACACCAAAGTTTCCTAGATGGTTGAATCTAGGATTTGGATATGGATCGGATCAGATGGTATTTGCCAGGGAAAATGAAAACAATCAAGCTGGTTTTAACTCATTCAGACAGTACTATCTAGCAATCGATATAGACTTATCGCATATTGAATCCAGGAGTAAAGTTTTAAATACTGTCATATATCTCTTAGACTTGATCCACTTACCTTCTCCGGCATTAGAATTCAGCTCTCAGAACAAAATTAAATTCCGGCCTTTCTTTTTCTAATCGTCATTTCTCCCATTCCTATTATTCTTTTATTAAATTACTTTAAAAAACCGACGATATGGACCTTAAGCAATTTATGATTGATTACGCACAGGAAATTGATGGTCAATTTTCTGAATACGATGATAACAAATCTGTTATTATCGTTCCCTTGCCTGATAAAAGATATCAGACAGTTGTTGGAGAAGAAAAAAAAATAGGTCCAAATGATCGATTAGGAGCAGAATTTTCGTCTAAAATCTGTCCTTATCGAAAAGACATTAATCTAAAAGATCTTTTAGAAGAAAATACCAAGTTTTGTCATGCAAAGCTTTCTATAGTAAATGATTTTCTTCAAGTAGAAGCCTCTGCTTTTCTTGACAGTATAACCGATGATGTACTTAAAGAGATTGTTTTAGAAGTAGCGAATACCGCTGACGACTGGGAATTCAAACTTACGGGGCAGGATGTACACTAATCCTTTTATTCCTCGTATATAATTTAGAATTTTATAAAGAAATGTAAGTTGGATTATCGCCTCGTCCCGAGAAATCGGGATATCGGGGAGGAAAGTCCGGGCAATAAAAAGCACCGTACTTCTTAACGAGGAGTCCCGACATGTCGGGAAGAAAGTGCCACAGAAAATATACCGTCCGCCAGCTGGCGGATAAGGGTGAAATGGAGGTGTAAGAGACCCCCGGTCGATTAGTGATAATCGTCGCATGGCAAACCTTACGGATTGAAAGACCAAATAGGCTTCGGGGAACCGCTTGTTCCAGATTGTGAATTCAATTGGCGAAGTGGGTGGGTCGCTAGAACGATCAGGAAACTGATCGCTTAGATAAATGATAATCGTCCCGAAGTATCGGGAAACAGAATCCGGCTTATAGACTTACATTTCTTTTTTTACAAAAAAGTTATGCCTCAAATATTAATAATAGACGACGAAAAAAGTATTCGGGATACTTTAAAAGAAATCCTCGAATATGAATCCTATAAAGTTGACGAAGCTGCTGATGGAAAAGCTGGTTTCGATGCTCTGATAGACAAAAAGTACGATGTTGTTTTATGCGACATTAAAATGCCTAAAATGGATGGTATAGAGGTACTAGAGGCCTCTATGAAAGCAGGGATAGATGTTCCATTTATTATGATTTCTGCGCACGGCAATATCGAGACGGCGGTAGAAGCAGTTAAAAAAGGGGCATTTGATTTTATACAAAAGCCCCCTGATCTTAACAGGCTGTTGATCACCATAAAGAATGCTTTGGAAAAAGCCGTTCTTCAGACCGAAACCAAGGTCTTAAAGAAAAAAGTATCGAAGAAGTATGATATGGTTGGGAAATCTCCCGCCATGAATGAGGTCAAAGATACCATTGAAAAAGTTGCTCCGACGGAAGCAAGAGTATTGATAACCGGACCTAATGGATCAGGAAAGGAACTTGTTGCGAGATGGCTTCATGAAAAAAGCAGTAGATCGCGTGAGCCATTCATTGAAGTGAATTGTGCTGCAATTCCTTCCGAGTTGATTGAAAGTGAATTGTTCGGACATGAAAAGGGGTCATTTACATCGGCTGTAAAGCAAAGGATAGGGAAGTTTGAGCTTGCTAACGGTGGGACACTGTTTTTAGATGAAATAGGTGATATGAGTCTTTCAGCTCAGGCAAAAGTGCTACGTGCACTTCAGGAAAACAAAATTACCAGAGTCGGTGGAGATAAATATATAGAAGTTAATGTTCGTGTATTTGCGGCAACAAATAAAGATTTAAAGAGTGCTATAGCCAATAATGACTTCAGGGAAGACCTTTACCACAGATTAAGCGTAATCATAATCAAGGTTCCAAGCTTAACAGAAAGGGTTGATGACATTGATCTTTTAACTGAAAAGTTTTTACAGGATATAGCAGATGATCATGGAGTTTCTAAAAAAGATATAGAAGCCGATGCTCTTGAGCTCTTAAAAAGATATAAGTGGACCGGGAATATAAGGGAATTGAGAAATGTCGTTGAAAGACTTGTAATAATGTCCGGAGACACTATAAATAAGGAAGATGTTAAGAAGTACTCAGGATACGATTAACCGCGAATATCCGCCTCTATCTCTTTTGAAGCATCTTCTTGGGCGTAAGTAGGACATGTTTTTTGTGTACAAGCACTCAATACTCCAATAAAAACAATAACTATAGCGCTAACTTTAATAAACTTCATTTTCCTGTTTTTACAAAAATAGACAATCCAGAGTTGATTTTAAATAATTCTTACAATTAAAACAAAAAGAAATCCAATTTATTGCATTAAAAGATTGCACCCTCTTATGTCTGAATTATCTATTCGTCCTAATATTTCGAAGTGTCCATCCTTATTCATTCTAGCCAGATCTTTTGTCTCTAAAAATGCGCAGGAATGAATATTGGCAAGGTCTATAATGTTTAATGCACCTGTTTTCCCTTCATATAGTAAAGAAAATGGGTCGTTGATATCTCGGATAAAAAATTTCATCCAGGGTGGAGTTTGAAATTCCCCATTATCCAGAGCATAAGCTTGTGACAGTAATTCGGTCATCCCATACTCCGAATAGATGTATTCCACTCCGAACTGAACTTTCAACCGAGAATGTAATTCTGACCTCGTTATCTCTTTCCTTCTGCCCTTCATCCCTCCTGTTTCCATTAGGAAGAGGTTTTTAAAGTCAAAAGGTGAATTCAACGAATCAGCCAAATCTAATAATGCATACGAAACACCTATAATTAAAATATGATCTACCTTTTCTGATAGATTCTGAATGTTAAGTTCAAGCAGAGACTCTTTTTTATAGAAACCAGAAAGAACAGATTGAGAGTCCTTAATAAAACGATCTATCATATAGATTAAAGAGGAGTCCCCTTGTTCTATATAATTAGGAAGAATGGCAAGAATTGCGGTATTCTCCAAAGGGAAAACTGTTTCTTCGAAAACTCTTTTGGAGCCCTCGTAATAGAACTCTAAATCTTCAACAAAATGTTGGCTTCTTTCTGAGCCAGTAGTTCCACTACTTTTGAAAACGGTCTCCTCAACCCAGTTACAACTTTTAATATGATGACTTTTAAAAAATTCAATTGGCAAAAATGGAATATCTTTAGGAGTTAAAACTGCTTTGATATCAACGTCTAGTAGTTTAATGTATTCATTGTATACCTTATTATATTTGGCTTGAAATTGAAATAACTCCAAAGCTTTGGCTTCAAAGTTGTGATCATTTACTTTAAATAAGTCATCTTTAAAACTAGAAATAGAATTCACACGTTTTCTATTGAATTACGAATAGCTGAAATTAATGAAATCGATTCAGTATTTTTTTATTGGAATTATTAGTCTGAGCCTATTTTCATGTCAGGATCCCCCGGAATTGTCAGATATACCGAGGATTGAATTTCAGGACTTACGCGTAATAGATGCTACGAATAGCCCTTTCGATACCATAGTGATAGATGTATTGTTTGAGGACGGGAATGCTGATCTGGGGTTACTGAGTACTGAAATCAATAGGCCATATCATGAAATAGATTATATTTTCAGATCGGATCAAAATACAGAATCAGGGCTTACGCTCGTCAGGGCGAGAGATTTGAATGAGCCCGAGTTTGAGACATTTATTTTATCCTTAGAAAATGCAATTACTGTTCAGGGAAATACGCTATCCTTAAACTTTCGTGATTCAAGTAGCTTTACTAGCGCTGATGCCCCGCCGCTGTTTGTAAATTCCGGATTATTCAATGGCTTCAATTGGGTGGTTAGTGGAGCGAATGACCAGATAGTTGCAGCAACATCAAGTGGTGACGTTATTTCTTTTGATTCAGGAAGTCCTCCCACGAATGTTGGTTTTGCAATTTTAGATACCATCAGACAAACAGAGGATACCGTATGGGTTGAACAGAATAGATTTAACAGAAACTATTTTGTGGAATTACTTCAAGAAAATAGTCAATCAGGGGATTTTGCTGTAGTAGACTTAGCTGATTTACTTGGTCCTTCCGGAGCCAATGCTTTCGACGCACGATTTATACTTATAAGAGATAATTTAAACAGTGAAGAACTAGCAGTTGAAGGAACTATAACCCGTAGAATAGCAACTACCTCGTTTGGGTTCCTTTTTGTAGTTAATCCTCAATTAAGAAACTCGAACTTAAGGTTTAGAATCCAAATTGCAGATCGTAACTTAAACCTTAGCAATGTGGTAGAAACTAGTAATTTCAGACCTGCTGACTTTGACTTTTAATAAAGCTCAGGGTATTTATTAGGCTCTACTTCACTCATTAAATCATATATTTTATCAAATACCTCTTCTGGGTTTGGCTTAGAAAAATAGTCCCCATCCGAAGAATATGCCGGACGATGCTCTTTAGCTGCAATAGTTATAGGTTTTGAGTCCAACCATTTGTAAGCACTTTGTTCTTCTAGTACTTTCTGCATCATAAATGCAGATGCTCCTCCAGGGACATCTTCGTCTGCAAAGACAACCCGATTAGTCTTTTTAATAGACTCAACAATCGTATGATTAACATCAAAAGGTAATAAAGACTGAACGTCAATAATTTCACAAGAAATACCTAGTTCTTCCAGATCCGTTGCCGCAGCCTGAACAACTCTACACATGGAACCATAAGTAATGACCGTTACATCCTGACCTTCACGGATTAACTCTGGAATACCTAACGGAGTCCTTACATCACCGATATTTTCAGGTAGTTTTTCTTTAAGTCTATAGCCATTCAGGCATTCTATGATCAAAGCCGGTTCATCTGATGCCAAGATCGTATTATAAAAACCTGCAGCCTTAGTCATATCTCTGGGAACCAAAACGTGAATTCCTCTAAGGCTATTTAAAATCACCCCCATTGGAGAGCCCGAATGCCAAACTCCTTCAAGTCTATGACCTCTTGTTCTTATAATAAGAGGAGCCTTTTGGCCTCCTTTGGTACGATATTGAAGACAAGCCAGATCGTCGCTTAAAATCTGGAGCGCATAGAGTAAATAATCCAGGTATTGTATTTCAGTAATCGGTCGAAGTCCGCGGAGAGCAGCGCCGATCCCTTGTCCGATGATAGAAGCCTCACGAATGCCCGTATCAGAAACTCTTATCTCCCCATATTTTTCCTGCAAACCCGCGAATGCCTGGTTAACATCTCCAATCTTGCCAACATCTTCCCCGATAGCAAAAACTCTCGGGTCTGTGTTCAATGCATTATCGAAACAGGCCTGTAATACTTCTCGCCCGTCAACAAGTTTTGAGTCCTTATCATACTCTGGCTTTAGCTCTTGTATGGAAAGCGCCTTACTATCGGACTGGCTGTGTAAATGAGAATTGAATCTATCGTAGTTTTTCTCGTTCGTTTCTTCTAGCCAGCTTTTTAAGCTTGACTTCGCTTCAAAACGCTCATCTCTAATAACTCTAAGTGTTCTCTTCGCAGCCTTTATTGAATCTAACTTTATGGCGTTAGGCTCCTTCTTTAAATCAGAAATAATTTCTTCTATTCTACTATTTTGAGAAGAGTTTTTTTTGATCTCTTCCAGGATAGAAAGCAAATCTCTTTGGTCTTCTTTATTATCATTTACAAAAGAATTCCAGGCTGATTTTCTAGCCAGTTTCGCCTCTTCTTTCGCTTGTTTTTCGATTTCGCCCAATTCAACTTCTGTGGAAAATCCTTCAGAGATTATCCATTCTCGCATTTTCTTATTACAGTCATAATCTTTCTCCCACTGCAATCGCTCTTCAGACTTATATCTTTCGTGTGATCCAGAAGTTGAGTGTCCCTGCGGTTGCGTTACTTCTTTGACATGCACTAAAACTGGAATATGCTCTTCACGTGCCAGTTTTTCAGCTTTTCGATATGTTTCTAAAAGTTTCACATAATCCCAGCCGTTCACGCTTAACACTTCAAAGCCTTTCAATTGCTTATCGCGCTTAAATCCTTTCAGCGCCTCCGAAATACTCTTTTTAGTCGTATGATATTCCTGAGGAACGGAAATACCATACTCATCATCCCATACCGAAACGACCATAGGAACCTGAAGGACTCCTGCCGCATTAAAGGTTTCGAAGAAAAGACCCTCTGAAGTAGAAGCATTACCTATGGTTCCAAAGGCGATCTCGTTGCCGTTATGAGAAAATGTATCGAAACTCTTTAGGTCATCAAGTGAGCGATAAAGTTTGGAAGCGTAAGCAAGCCCTAAAAGCCTGGGCATCTGAGCAGCAGTAGGGGAAACATCGGAGCTGCTATTTTTCATAGACATAAGATCCTTCCAATGACCTTCTTCATCCAGAAGGCGAGTCGCAAAATGTCCATTCATTAACCTTCCAGCTGATGCAGGTTCAGCTTCAAGACTCGTATGTGCATAAAGTTGAGCGAAGTATTCTTGAATGGTCAATTCTTCAATAGCGAACATTAAGGTTTGATCTCTATAATACCCTGATCGGAAATCTCCATTTTTAAAAACTTTAGATAAAGCTATTTGAGGAATCTCTTTACCATCACCGAAAATTCCGAATTTAGCTTTCCCCATAAAAACCTCTTTTCTTCCAATTAAGCTAGCTTCCCGGCTCGCTACAGCTAACTTGTAATCCGAAAGAATCTCAGATATTTCTAATCCTGCAATCGTTTGTGTTTTTACCTTACTCACGCTCTAAAACTTATATTTCTGCAAAGAATTTGTATTAAAACTAACCAAAAAAGGAATTAGGTCAAAAAAACCATTTTCTTAAACATTCCAAACAATTTATCATTTTCAAAAGCACCTATGATTATTTCAAAATATTATATACTGATACCGAAATAATGTGAAATATAATTTTGTATTCGATTTAAACTTTAGTGATATAGAATAAGCATTAAAAACTCTATTTTTTCCTAAATTGAGCCGCGTTTGAATTAAAATTATACCACATGATAATCGGTGTTCCTAAGGAGATCAAAAACAATGAAAATAGAGTGGGGCTTACGCCAGCCGGACTCAAAGAATTGAAAAAACAAGGCCATAGCATATTGGTTCAGGAAAGTGCCGGGGAAGGCAGTGGATTTGAAGATGAGGAATATGTCGAAGCCGGAGGACAAATAGAACCAACTATTGAAGATGTTTATGGCAAGTCCGAAATGATCATCAAGGTTAAAGAGCCAATAGAGCCTGAATACGAACTCATTAAAAAAGGGCAGCTTCTCTTCACCTATTTTCACTTTGCATCATATAAGCCTTTAACTGAGGCTATGGTTGAGAGAGGTGCCGTTTGCCTAGCTTACGAAACTGTAGAAAAGCCCGATAGAAGCTTGCCATTACTAATACCTATGTCAGAAGTGGCAGGTAGGATGGCGACTCAACAGGGCGCAAAATATCTTGAAAAACCCCTTAAAGGCAGAGGCATCCTTCTTGGAGGAGTTCCAGGCGTTAGACCAGCAAAGGTTCTAGTTCTAGGAGGAGGAGTTGTGGGTACTCAAGCTGCTAAAATGGCAGCGGGTTTAGGAGCTGATGTTACCATAATGGATCTCAGCCTACCCAGACTAAGATATCTGGCCGATATTATGCCGGCTAACGTAAACACCCTAATGTCCAATGAATATAATATCAGAAAGCTAATAAAAACTCATGATCTAATCGTTGGTGCTGTGTTAATTCCTGGAGCCAAGGCACCACATCTTATAACGCGCGATATGCTTAAAGAAATGAGGCCGGGCACTGTATTAATAGATGTGGCAGTAGATCAAGGAGGGTGCATTGAAACCTGTAAGCCAACAACTCATCAGGACCCGACTTACATCATAGATGATATTGTACATTACTGTGTTGCAAATATGCCTGGAGCAGTTCCGTACACTTCCACCCTAGCTCTAACCAATGCAACCTTGCCTTATGCCATACAGCTGGCAAATAAAGGTTGGAAAAAGGCCTGTTTGGAAAATAAAGAGTTAGAGTTAGGATTGAATGTAATAGAAGGTCAAATAGTTTATAAAGCTGTTTCAGAGGCTTTTGATATGCCTTATGAGCCCGTTTCTAATTTCCTTAATTAGCAATATCGAAAGTAGGTAAATCATCTATCATGCTAATTTCACCTGTGGTTTCGTCGGTTATTGCACATATAAACTGATGTCCGTTAGTCATGCAGATGTATTTTGCTTTAACTATGTAATTATAACGTAACACCTGATCAATAGTATTGTTGGTCAGGTTAGTTCTAAACGATTTACATTCTATAAGAATAAGCGGTTTTAGATTTGAATCATAAATAATAAGGTCAGTCCTTTTCAATAGCACATTATACTTCGTGGAACTTTCTGTTGAAATCCGTGAAATAGGATATTTTAAAACTTGATTTAAATGAACTATACAACTTTGTCGTACAAACTCTTCCGGGGTGAATTTCACGTATTTATTTCGTGAAGGATCGAAAATATGCTTTCCCTTCTCGTTTTCAATTATCTTGAGGCTTTCTTTGGAAAAATTCAGATACATCAACTATTGGCATTCGACCTAATATGATATCGTCTTCAGTAGAACCATTACTGGTCTTAGTTCTTACTACTTTAACTTTCTTTCTCATCTACCGAGAATTAGTTAAACCATCATTAGGACTCTTAGGTCTAATAATAACATTTCTTGTTTTAAAAATCATTGATCCCGAAGAAGTCTTATCCGGTTTTTCCAATCAGTCTATTGCAAGTATTTTTTTATTGATCCTGATTACAGCTGGGATAAGAAAAAATTTTAACACGGAAGTATGGCTGGATAAGCTGTTTGCCAGAAAAATCAGCTATCGGAGTTTTCTGTTCAGAATGATGACCTCTGTTGGCTTGGTTTCATCATTCATTAACAATACTCCTGTTGTTGCATTAATGACGCCCTATGTAGTTAACTGGGGTAAGAAAAACTCAATAGCTCCTTCTAAGCTTCTAATTCCTCTATCATTTTCAACATTACTAGGCGGAATGATCACCATAATTGGTACTTCTACCACTCTGGTTTTAAATGGCTTTTTACAGGAAGAAAAGCTTAGCGGGATACCTTCTTTTGATTTACTGGTTATTGGTCTAATTGTATTTTCGGCAGGAATATTATTTCTAGGCACGCTAGGAACCCGCCTATTACCAGAGCATAAAGACAGCACTCAACAATTTGAACAAAACCCTGCCGATTACCTGACTGAAATTGTTGTTACTCCAGAAGGAAGATTAGAAGGTCAATCCATTCAAAATGCCGGGTTGCGACAGCTTCAGGATGCTTATATAGTTGAGCTTGTAAGAGGTAGTGAAGTCATAGCACCGGTGAAGCCAGAGTCTATTTTAAAAGGTGGTGACGTTTTGATACTAGCTGGAAACTCGACAAAAGCCGTTGAGCTTACTAGTTCTAATGCTGGTTTGGAATTTCCCAAGCAGGTAAACAAGGTAAACAAAGGCAATATTCAAGTTATTGAAGTGGTAATCAGTAATTCCTCCAGCCTAATTAATAAAAAGATCAAGGAAAGTGACTTTCGAAATCGGTACAACGCGGCCATTGTTTCAATGAGTAGAAATGGTGAGCAACTACGAGGTAAAATTGGAGATATCACAATAAAGGCCGGAGATTCATTATTGTTGTTTGCGGGTGACGAATTTCAGACGAGGGCAGAGCTTTATCGCGATCTCTATGTCATCACAAAAATAAATGAGTGGGGAAATCCTTCGAGACAAAAATCAGCCTCTTTGATCATTGTCACTTTGCTTTCCTTATCTCTATTAGTAATGGGTTATTTTCCATTATTCACCTCTCTCATTATAATTTTTGCTGTGATGGCATCATTAAAGCTTATTACACTCCAGGATGTTAAGCGTGAACTGGATTTCAATCTTTTAGCTACGCTAGCTCTGTCATTGGTCCTCGGACATGCTATTCTAGTAAGTGGGGCTGCAGATCTGATCACAGGAAAGATTATAGCAATTTGTGAACCCTACGGTAATCGTTCACTTTTAGCAGGCATATTAATTATGACTGCGCTCTTAAGTACTTTTGTAACCAACGTCGGAGCCGTGTCCATATCGTTCCCTATAGTTTATTCTCTTAGTAATACCATGGGTATCGACGGTACTGCATTCTATATGGCAATAGCGTTCGCTTCCTCAGCAGCATTTGCTACTCCCGTAAGTTATCAAACCAACCTAATGATATACGGGCCTGGTGGATATACTTTTAAAGATTTTGCGAGAATAGGCGTTCCTATGATCGCAGTGTATTTAGTAACTGTTTATTTCGCACTAATCAACATTTATTCTCTTTAATAGCTGTTGTGATATTGACTTTTACAGGCTGCAAAAAACCTGACGTATTAAATAGTCTTATTTATATCGTTGAACTAGAGATTAATGGAAAGAACTATAGAGCACCAGGTTCAGCACGAAAGTATATAGAGGAAATATTCATACAGCTTATTCTTCTTAGCTAAAAGAAACCGTATTATCTGACTCTCTCAATTGATTTCAACAAAAAAGGTCTGATAGTTTCCCATCAGACCTTTTAACATTAAATTAAATATTTCTATTCCACTCTCTTTATAGTGGAGTACAATACTTTTCTAGCATTAGCTTCTTTTAACTCTTGTTGAACATCTGAAACGATACCCATTTTAGCCTCAGAATCAACTTTCATATTGATTGTAATCTGATCTCGTTCAACTTCACTCAACTTATCTTTTTCCTGAGTTACCCAAAGAACAACATTTGATACTTCCATAAATACATCGTTTACCTGTATCAATGGTTCTGTACCATATCTCTTGGTATCCTTTGGTTTCCCTATATACATATTCGTTACCAGAGACTTCTTCTGAAGTTTTTGTAGTTGAGTAGCCTTGGGAATCTGTTGCTCCACTAAGATTTCAGTTTCTCTAAGAACTGTAGTTACCATGAAGAAAAACAACAGCATGAAAATAATATCAGGAAGTGCCGAAGTGGGAATATCCTGTGATGTATTAGATGACTTTTTAAACTTAGACATAAATGCTTTTTAAGATCAATCTGGTTCTGCTATTGAAATGTTTCTTGGAATTCCAGCTCTAGCCTCATCATATAATTCATCAAGCTTAGGATCAGATTTATCCAAATTCCTAAAAATATCTGCTAGATCATCTTGATCACTATCCGGAAAATATTGTAAAAGCTCATTTCCTACCCTTTCTCCATAAATCTCATTATATGCCGCTTGTAACTCATCTATTACCGCGATAAATAATTCATATGAAGTACCTCTATCTGCTTTAAAAGAAACCACTGCTTCCTTCGGATTATCTGAAGAATCAGGGCTTTTCTTTGATTGAGCTTTTAAAGAAGAAGGTAAAGAATTATATACCGGAAGCGTTTCTTCATCCGGATTACCAAAATTCAATACAAACTCTTTAACAGCTTTTCTCAATTTCGGAACATCTTCAAGACCTCCAAATGGCTCGTCTTCCACCAGTAACTTATCCTTAGAGTTAGCCAATATTTTAAATATATTCTTAGCATTCTTATTGATATCTGGTGGTGGCTGGTTCGGATCAGGCTTAGGCGGAAGGATTAAAAGTATTCCTTTATCCGAAGCTATTGTTGTAGTTACCAGAAAGAAGATCAGTAGCAAGAATGCAATATCGGCCATAGAGCCTGCATTCACTTCCTGCCCTCCTCTGTTCTTGC
The DNA here is from genome assembly GCA_039030555.1 of Bacteroidota bacterium. Classification (GTDB taxonomy): domain Bacteria; phylum Bacteroidota; class Bacteroidia; order Cytophagales; family Cyclobacteriaceae; genus JBCCDY01. Next base: position 96,245 of record JBCCDY010000002.1, on the reverse strand, counting down.
CTCTTGCCATAATTTCTTATTTAAAAATTTTAGTGATCTCTGTGTAAATAATACCGACCGAAGTTACGATGATCAAAATGTACATCATAGTCAAAAATCCTCCAATCAGTTTAGATTGTCCTTCGTCTACTCCAAATTTGGCGTAAGTATCGGTTACTTCTGATCCTGATAGGGCGTAACCAACACCGAAGACTATTAATAAGGCTACAAGTCCTACACCGGACTTAGCTAGACTTTTAGGGTCACTCAAGGAGCTTATCAATGGAAGGATAATTGCAGCTATAGCTGCCACTCCAACCAATGCATAGCCCAAATAAAGCATGAAATCAATCATGATATAATTATTTAAAAGGTTATTACTTCTCTAACTTATGCTTTACTAAAATATCTACAAGAGATATTGAAGCATCTTCCATCTGGTTTACTAAAGAATCAATTTTAGATACCAGATAATTATAGAAAAGCTGAAGTATGATGGCAACGATAAGACCAGCAACCGTTGTAAGAAGTGCTACTTTAATACCACCAGCAACAAGTGATGGAGATATATCACCGGCAGCTTCAATAGCATCGAATGCACCAATCATACCAATTACCGTTCCCATAAAACCAAGCATAGGAGCAAGTGAAATGAACAATGAAATCCAAACAAGACCTCTTTCAAGTTTTCCCATTTCAACTGAACCATAAGAAATAATTGATTTTTCAACCATTTCAATACCTTCTGAAACTCTCATTAAACCTTGGGTAAATATGGATGCTACTGGGCCTTTTGTACTTGAAGTCAATTCTTTAGCAGCATCAACTCCACCGCTTTGAAGCGCATCTTCAACGCCAGCAAGTAATTTACTCGTATTAGTAGTAGCGAGATTTAGAACGATAATTCGCTCAATAGCTACGGCCAATCCTAATATTAAACATACAAGCACGAACGACATGAATCTCCAGTCACCTTCAATAAACTTCTCTTTAACAACTTGATGAAAAGTTTGGCTTTCCTCTACCTGAGCAACAGGTGCAGGTTCTTCTTCTACGACAGGTTCTTCCTCTACTACTTCCTCTTGAACAGTAGTATCAGTGCCGTCAGAGACCTCTGAGGTGTCTGCAGAACTATCAAAATCATCTTGAGCCGTTGCTACGTAGGAATACGAGAATAAAAATATTCCTGAAAGTAAAAAAACGGTAAATAGCTTTTTCATAATTGACGTTTTAGTGTGCTTTAGATTTAAATTAAACATTTTATCATTTAACATACAAATTCAGCGGAGAGAGAGGGATTCGAACCCTCGATCCCACGTTAGCAGGATACACGCTTTCCAAGCGTGCGCCTTCAGCCACTCGGCCACCTCTCCGAATGGTGAACTCAGGCAAATAAATGTATTAAATCCACTTTATGCAAATTTTAAAATTTATTTTTAGACCAAAGAAAATTAGGCCATTTCGCCTGCCAGTGGGGTTATGAGCATGGCTTTTATGGCTTCATGATCTTTTTCTTCGCCCAGCAAAAGCATCATTTTTGTAATTGCAGCCTCCATGGTAATATCTCTGCCACTCAATACACCAACTGCTTGAAGCTGCTTACTGGTTTCGTATCGACCTTGAATTACGTTACCTCCTATGCATTGAGAGACATTCATGACAATAATTTTAGAGCTAATCGCTTTCTCAAGGGCTTTATAAAACCATTTCTCAGTAGGTGCATTTCCTGAACCATAAGTCTCCATGACGACCCCTTTTAAACCTTTGGTGGTTAAAATTGACTTCACCAATGCCTCAGAAATATTTGGAAAAAGCTTCAAAACAGCCACGTTGTTATCGAATTTATCCTTCAGATTTAAGGAAAAGTCTTTCTGGTATGGTCTTTTCATATGTGGATAATTGTAATTTATTTTTATTCCGGCCGTTGCGAGCGGGGGATGATTTTCAGACGCAAAAGCACTGAACTCACTACTTCTAACTTTTTTGGCCCTATTTCCTCGAAGCAAATGATTATCAAAAAAAATACAGACTTCACAGATTTTGGGGTGGCCATCTTTTTTTGCTGACGCAATTTCGATTGAAGTAAAGAGGTTTTCCCTGGCATCTGAACGCATTGCACCAATGGGTAATTGTGCCCCGGTAAGTATTACGGGCTTGTTCAGCCCTTCCAGCATAAAACTAAGCGCTGATGCCGTGTAGGCCATAGTGTCAGTACCGTGAAGGATTACGAAGCCATCGTATTGTCTATAATTTTGATATACGATGTATCCAATATCAGCCCAATGTGCGGAGCTGACGTTTGATGAATCTAAAGGCTGGGGAAAAGAAATGACTGTAATTCCAAGATCATGATCTTTCAACAAAGGGATCTGCTGTTTGATCTGGCTGAAGTTAAAAGGGATTAAAGCACCTTCGTTATCATAGACCATTCCTAAAGTACCTCCGGTATATATTATTAATATGGAAGCCTCCTCTTTAGGGCCAGATGAGGTCTTAATATTGACGATCTTATATTTCTGGGTCAAGGTTTAAGGTTGTTAGATCAACTATGAATTTAAGATAGATTGAATAATGAAGAAGAATTTTTAGTCGTAATTTCTGCCACTTCTTCTAAATCCATTTTCCTCAGATCTGCTATTCTCTCGGCTATTAAAGGAATGTAAGAAGGTTCATTTCTTTTACCCCGATGCGGTACCGGTGCTAAATACGGACTGTCGGTTTCAAGAACAACATTGTCCATATCAATTTCAGGGATTACCTTATCCATACCTGCATTCTTAAATGTAGATACTCCTCCAAGTCCTATATAAAATCCAATCTTCCGGACTTTTTCAGCTTCTTCTATACTACCAGTAAAGCAATGGAAAACACCATTTAGCTTCTCATTTTTCTCACTTTCCATGATCGAAAATGTTTCTTCAAAAGAATCCCTTGAATGCAGAATAATTGGGATGTTGTACTCTTTAGCAAAGTTACATTGTATTCTTAGAGATTCTTTTTGTTGCTCGATAAAGCTCTTGTCCCAATACAGATCTGTCCCAGTTTCTCCTATAGCTACAAAAGAATGGCTCTTAAGCCAATCTTCCATCTTATAAAGTTCTTTTTCAAAGTCTTTTTTAACATCACAGGGGTGAAGTCCAATTGACGAATAACAAATTCCTTTGAAACGCTCTTCAATTTCGAGCATCTGCTCTACGGTCTCACTGTTGATGTTGGGCATCACAACTTTGAGAACTTGCTTTTCATGCGATCTATTGATGATATCAGCAACATCTTCTTTAAAGTCTTTAAGATAAATGTGGGCGTGTGTATCGTGAAAAACCATATTCAGTACTTCCTTTCACTCCAGTTTATTTTAAACCGGAGAAATTGTGCAATTAAGATTGTCAAAATGACTGCGAAGTAATACAATTCATATAAAATAATACCTACCAGAGAAGCATTGAATTTCAGTTTTCGGGAAGCTCTTTTAATGAGAGTGATGTTTATTAGAATTCTAATGGTTAGAGCTCCCAAGCCCAGATAGATATCAAAAAGGAAAATGTAGACAAGAGAAAGTGGAAATAGTGCCCACCTTAAAAGGTTCAATATCACTAACCAAATCGGAAGTTTTATCGCCCCAGTGAACCATCGCAATCTCTGATGAATCAATTTAGAGAGCTTCTGCATTGCTGGTTTGAAAACTAAAGTATCCTTAGACCTTAAAAACCGAATATTATATTTCTGCTTGTAAATGTTTTTGGATAGGGTAAAGTCCTCCGTCAAATCTTTTAATTCTTTCCCAAAGCCTCCGGAGTTCAAATAAGCTTCCTTCGAAACGCACATATTATGTCCATACGCCGTCGATGGGAAACCAATCTGACCAAGACTGGATATTAAGGACTGAGAAAATATCCATTCACATTGCTGAAGACTGGTAAAAAGATTTTCTTTTCCTCTTGGTAAAGAAATACCGTTTACCAACCCAGTCGTATTATCAAATCCTTTTAAGAGTGTCTTAACCCAATTTCTTGGAACTACAGCATTGGCATCAGTGAAAAAAAGATATTCTCCGGTAGAAAGTGAAATCAATTCGTTTAGAATGTAAGCTTTAGGGTTTAATCCTGTTGGGATATTATTAAAGGATTTTATTATTGAGTTGGGTGTTATAGACAAATAAGATTCTATAAGGTCAAGTGTTCCATCTGTTGATTCATCATCACCAATAACGATTTGAATTTTTTCTTTAGGATAGTCTAAATTTTCAAGGCCCTCCAGACATGATTTTATATAATCTTTTTCATTTCTTGAAACGATCAGAATGGTGATATCAGGAAGTAGAGAATGCTTTTTATCTCTTCTATTTTCCGGGATAAACACAGAAAAAAGCAAAATGATGAGATCTATGTAAACTGAGGCTGAAATCAGCGAAAGCAGGATTATTTCAGTGATGGTCATAATGCTTTGAAAGCATATCCCGAAGCCCGAAAGTGATCCAAATACCTTGGTAAAACATATTTAAGATTTCTGAATGCTTTCAGGCTGTCGTGAAAAACGATAATAGATCCGTTTGAGGTATTTTTAACAGCTTCTTCCAGACACTTTTCTTTTGATAACCCTTTATCAAAATCGGCTGTCAAGTTATCCCACATAATCACATTGTAGCGATTTGTTAAACGATCAATAAGCTTCCTTGGGATTCTGCCATACGGTGGTCTAAAAAGATCTACTTTAGCCTTAGTATTCTTTTCAATAGCCTCGTCGCATTTCAAAATATTTCTGAAATAAGTCTTTTGATCCGTTTCCCATCCATTAAGGTGATTGAAGGTATGGTTCCCAGCCTTATTACCCTCCTCAATTAACTGCATAAAAATTTCAGGATGCTTTTCTACATTATGGCCTACACAGAAAAAGGTTGCCTTAGCCTCGTATTGATTTAGTGTCTCTAATACAAATTCCGTTACCTCCGGAATAGGTCCATCGTCAAACGTCAAATAAATTATTTTTCCGGAACCAGGTTGCCTCCACGTTAAACTGGGATAAAGCTTTTGAAGAAAGCCAGGCGTTTTATGAAGATACATTGAAGTCAGGGTTCTACTCTGCAGGAAACGGCTGTAAGATCGTCGTGGTATCTGTTATTACCTTTAAATCCATCAATTTCATCCAGAAGATTTTTATGCATCACTTTCAGGTCTTCTTGTCTATGCTTATCCACAAATGATTTCAAACGATCTACTCCATATTCTTCCTCCTGATCATTGAATGTCTCTGTGAGCCCATCTGTATAAAGAAGTAATAAGAATTCATTCAAATCTGTGATGAAACCTTCATTGATAAAAGGTAATGGATGAAACATCCCAAGAACAGTTGAGCCCGATTCCAGAAATTGAAGTCCATTTTTCCCATCCGCAAGGATTGGCGGATTATGGCCTGAATTTACATAGACCATGGTATTCAGTGAATGATCGTATATGGCTACAAAAAAGGTAATGAAGTTCTCCCCTTTAGCATTCTCCAAAATCTGGAAGTTTAGCTCTTCAATTATTTCTGTAAGGTTAGGGGTTTGCCGAACTAAAGTCCTCAAAGAAGCCTGAAAGTTTGACATTAAAATAGCGGCTGGGACTCCTTTTCCGGAAACATCGGCCACACAGATCAGGAACTGGTTCTGATTAATGGGAATATAATCGTAGTAATCTCCACCAATAGTATGATGAGGCAGATAGCTCGCTTCGATTTTCAATCTTATACCATAAGGAAGCTCATTAGGAAAAAGGAAATTTTGAACATCCTTGGCAATTTCCAGCTCTTTTCTAAAAGCTTCCTGCCTGAGTTCTTTCCTTGCTAGCTTTTTATTTTCAACAGCAACGATAATTAAATTACTGAGGGCGTGAATAAAGGTAATGTTTGTTTCCTGCTCTCCCTCATCAACTTCATCTACGAAAACGAGTGCTAGTAACCTGTCTTTATGTGATACCGGTATGACCAGATCAAAGCCTTTAAATTTATCAGTAACGTTAAGATCGGAGATTAAAGTATTGGTTTTTAGATCCAGAAAAAGAGGGTCAAGCCGGGTACGTCTAAAACTATCGTCTAAGCCAAAGGCAACTTTGCAGATCCATATTTCGTCAAAAACAAACATGGCCAGCTTATTGATATTTAAATTGGCCCTCAAGGAAAAGTTATAAATTTTGAATAGGTTTTCTTCTGAAAGGTTATCATTTATGGCCTGGGTAATCTCCAATAGAGCATTGAGCTCCATTTCTTTGAGCTTATACTTTCTCTTAAGATTATTTACTTCTTCCTCGTATGACTTGTCAACTTCTTCCATCAGCCTCTGTTGTGAATCATTAAGCCTTTCTTGGAGGCAAGGTAATAATAATCCCTGTAGTGTGCCCGGAAAGTATCTTCTTCAATTTCTATTTCGTCCGATGCATTTTCAAAACACCTAACCCATCCTTTTAGAATCATTTCGTACAGTACTTGAATAAGATCAGCGTCTTCTACTTCAGAAGCATTCTGTAAATCGGAATAGGAAATCACAAAATACAGTTCGTCCAGTATGTCGAACTCCAGATCAGTCATAAGCCTAAATTTTATAGGTTCTTCCTTTCCAGGAATAGCTTCCAAAATTAGCAACTAGTCCGAATATTAGACTGTAGAAAGGATAAATCAGCTGCAAAAAAAGAAAGTATCTATTTGAAAAAGGTTCAACTAAAAAACTCAAGACCGACTTCATGAAGTACTGATCAATCAAAATTTTTATAGCTACAAAACACAAAAAAAGGGTATTCCATGAACTTAATGGATTAATTAAAAGGTGGAAAAATCCAGATAATTGAAGGAGGTACACTAAAAAAATAAAGATCCCGGGAGCGATAGAATAAAATTCTTTATGTCTTTTCCATTTTGAAGACCAGCGTTTTCGTTGCTGAAAGAAGACCCCTAGGTTTTCAGGAGGTTTTGTACTTACAATTGACTTTCGGTCTTTTAAGAAGATCGCAGAGCCTGGCTCCTCTTTCCAGACTTTCCTTAATAGAAATTCGTCGTCTCCTGTTGGAAAGTCCTTATTATCGGAGTATCCGCCTACTTTATGAAATATATTTTTTCTGAAGGCGAGATTAGCACCATTACACATGCCTGGAATACCGGAATTCAACATTGCCCCTCCAACTCCTATTAAAGAAGCAAACTCCATATTCAGAAGCTTTGAGAATCCTTTACTAGTAGATCTATATTTTACAGGTCCCGAGATTAGGTTTACTTCTCTTCTAAAAGCCCTTGAGATGGATTTTACCCACTCCCTCCCAAGCCTGCAATCTCCATCGGTAGTAAGAATAACTTCATGTTTTGCGTGCTTGACACCATATTCAATTGCAGCTTTTTTACCCTCTTTTCCAGATGGTAAACTTAATATGCGAAGGCTATGGTGATCCATTGAAAAGCTATTGCACAATTTTAGAGTCTTGTCACTAGAATGGTCGTTGATCACGATTGCTTCAAAATCTTCATCAAAATTTTGATTATCAATGTCTGATAGTAGCAATTCGATGTGTTCAGCCTCGTTTTTTACCGGAATCAGAACAGTAACAGAGACTTTCCCGGGCTTTTCAGTGTTATTCGATTTTATGTTCTTCCAACTGAAGTACAGCTTTAGAAGAAATATGGAATATGCTACGATCAGAATTGCATAGAGAAGAGCAATGATCATCTGAAGATTTTCATTTTAAGAATGAAAAAGGAGCCTATCAATGATGGTATGAGCAGATTAACTAACCAAAGCATTAAACTGGCCGCTACGATTAATATCTCATCTATACCATAAAAACTAAAGAAATAGATTGCTGAAAATTCTCTAATACCTAAGTCACTTAGGAAGTTAAAAGAAGGTAAGCTTGACTTAATCAAAAATATCCAGGTTACTCCATAAAATAAGATTAGAGTTGACAAAGGGATATCAAAAAGGTATAAGGTCAATAAAAATTGAGAGCAAAATATTAAATATCGAAAGGCTGAAAAAGCAATGACTTTCAAGTAGTCATCAGAAGAAAATTCTTTCAAAATGGTAAAATACCGTTTTGATTTTCTCATCAACCTATAGATACTTTTTCTGAATATTCTGACAACCAAGAAGATGAGCATAATAGCCAATACCATCACCAGCAGAATATTGGTCGTATTCCAACTCGTAGAGTTATTCAGAAGCACTTGATTAAGTCCGAAAAACCCAAAAACCAGGGTCATCAGCATTTGGGAAAGTCTTCCAACAAAAATTGGTGCTACCATGAATTTACGTTCAGATACATCAACACTTAATGCTTTGCCGGCATAATCGCCCAAAGCATGTGGGGTGACGAAGCCTAAGCTCAAACCACAAAGGACTCCATGAAAAGACTCAGAAATAGATATTTTTTTAAAAGGTTTGGCCAGAACTTGCCATTTTTTGGCCTCTAAAAACCAATTGAAAGGCATCAATAAAACAATAAGCCCGAGCAACCAAAATCCAGAATGCAATTGTTGGAGTTGAATCGTTATAGTGCTTGCAACGATAGAATCAATACTTCCAAGTTTTTGAACCAGGTAATAAACCACCCCAAGCAAGATCAATGTCTTTATAAGGATTGAAAGAAAGGATACAGACCAAATTTTTGGCCTCCACGATGAGATGGTATATTGCAACTGCTCTATCATTAAATCAATTGGGGAAAGATAAGATCATATTAGGAATAGACCCGGGGACCACCATTATGGGCTATGGTATTATTGAAATTAGAAATAATAAACTATTGCTCATGCAATATGGTGTTATTCACCTTAGTAAGATTAGCCAACATGAGCTGAAACTAAAAAAAATATTTGATCGAATACTCAATTTAATAGACGAATATCACCCTGACGAAATAGCACTAGAGGCTCCTTTTTACGGAAAAAATATTCAAAGTATGTTAAAGCTGGGAAGGGCACAAGGTGTAGCTATGGCTGCAGCACTTTCCCGGGAAATACCCATTACCGAATACGCCCCTAAAAAAGTGAAGCAATCGGTCACGGGAAATGGGAATGCCTCAAAAGAGCAGGTTGCAGAAATGCTTAAGTCCTTACTCGTTTTTAAAGAAATTCCTAAGCTATTGGATGCTACCGACGCCTTGGCGGTGGCTTTATGCCATCATTTCCAGGGAGGCAAGGTAGCTATGTCTTCAAAGAGCTGGAAATCGTTTATTTCTGAAAACCCGGGAAGGATTAAATAAGCTTTAAAAACACTTTAGAATGAACGCCGATTATTGGACGTATTGGTTATTGAGGATTATTATCAATAAAATTGGGGTTCAAAGCCCAAAAAACCTTTAGACTTAATTAAAAGTTGTTCCGAAGTTAACACATGAAGAATTTAAAGATTATTGGTTCAGGTGATGCCTTTGGTTCAGGAGGTAAATACAACACTTCCTTTTTAGTTAGGGATGAAAACGGAGGCTTCTTAATCGATTGTGGTGCAAGCACCATTATTAGATTGAAGCAGTTGAATATTGATTTAACGAGTATACATACTGTATTCATTTCCCATTTTCACGGCGATCATTATGGTGGATTACCCTTCTTAATTCTATCCTTCCGTTACGAATACGAGTGCGAGAACAAACTCAATATTGTCGGTCCAAAAGGGATTAAAGAGAAGGTTTACAACCTTCAGGAAGCTATGTATCCTGATACAGGATATTTAATAGATGAGTTAAATCTTAATTTCACAGAGTTTGACTCTAAAAATGGAAATGATATTAAAGGCGTTCATTGTGAAGCGATCCCGGTGCATCATGCCCCCGGAGCTTTCCCGCATGGAATACGTCTAAGCTGGAATGATAAAACATTAGCTTATTCTGGTGATACAGAATGGACAGAAAGCATTTATAAGGTTTGTAAAGGAGCTGAGTTTTTTATCTGTGAGTGTAATTTCGTTGAGAAAGAAATTCCAGGGCATCTTTCTTACAAAATCCTAAAAGCAAAGCTATCAGATTTCAATCCTTCAAATTTGTATCTCACTCATATGAATAAATCAATGATTGAAAATTCCGAGGTGATCTATAAAAAACTAAATGATGGAGACGAATTTGAGTTGTGGTAGTTGACTATGGATATTCTTCAAAGGATTTTCTGAATTTTAGTTTCTGACATCATACATTCTTAGACCTTACTCGTTCCTATTCACCATATGTTTTGAAGTCGGAACGTTAAGAAACAAAATAAAAGATTAGTTAAATCGATAGATGAGAGATTTAAAAACGACAAATACACTTTTACTGATCATAGTAATACCTCTGGTATTTTACTTGTTCAAAACACTTTCGTTTATTTTCATTCCGCTCATTCTTTCGATGTTCATCACACTTCTTTTCCTTCCATTAATGCGATGGTTAACTCGAAAAAAAGTACCAAAACCGGTGAGTATAGTGATAGTGATATCAATCATTATTGTAGCCTTAAAATTGGGTGGGGAACTCATACAACTTTCCAGTAATGAAGTATTATCAGCCGATAGTATGTTTTTCGAGAAGGCAGAACGTAAGCTGGTTGACTTGATTGTGTCAATAGAAGCCTTTTTCGGAATTGAACGCATTCAGGGAGAAAATGTATTAATACATTACTTCAACAACGATAGTGTGCTTAAAAACTTTGGTTCAACACTGGAAGTCATTGGCAACACACTTTCAATGACCCTCACGACCATTTTTTTTGTAGTCCTCCTACTTTCTGAATCTATTAATTTTCAACAACTTCTGAATACTACTCTATTTAAACGTGAATATTCTTCAGTCCGGATATTCATGACTGTGGAAAAAGATATTATCCGGTTTGTTAAGGTCAAATTTATAGTCAGCTTATTGACTGGTATAGGCTTCAGTCTGGCTTGTTTATTTTTTGGAGTTAGCTTCCCCATTTTTTGGGGCTTGTTCGCTTTTCTCATCAACTTTGTTCAAATGGTGGGATCTATCGTGTCCGTAGTATTGCTTTCTTTATTTGCCTTTGTAGAAATTGAACCCACAGGGATATTGTTGTTCTTTATCCTCACGATTATAGCAGTTCAAGCAATTATGGGCGGAGTGTTAGAACCTGTACTTATGGGGAAAACGTTTTCACTGAATATTATAACTATACTGCTTATGCTTATGCTGTGGGGGTATATATGGGGAGTTCCAGGGCTGATCATGTCCATCCCTATTACTGTTTTTACCAAAATAGTTCTCGATCAATATCCAAAAACAAAAGTTATAGCTGATTTAATGTCGGGGGCGGATAGTAGTAGCTAGTAAATAGCGTCCAACGTATACAAGGAGCTATAGTTGGGTATTTACCTGGATGGTATTCTCATATTTTTCCATTAACACTAAATCACTGATACCTCAACGCATCTACCGGATTTCTTTGAGAGGCTTTAACGGTATGAAAACTTATAGTTAGCAGTGCAATTAGCAAGGAAATTATCGCTCCTAAAATGAAAATAGTCAGGTTAATATTTACATGAAAAGCAAAATTTTGGAGCCAGTCTTTGAGTAAAACGTAAGTCACCGGGCTCACGATTACAAAGGCAATTATAACCAGCAGAAGGAAGTTCTTTGATAATAGATAGGTGATCTGAAAGGTTGATGCCCCCAACGTTTTTCTGATGCCTACTTCTTTGACTTTCTGCACGACCATAATTGAAGAAAGTCCAAAAAGTCCCATACAGGCTATCAGAATGGCAAGTACCGTCATAATACCGACGACAGCGCTCATTTGATTATCGGAGCTATAAAGTTCCGCAAAATGCTCATCCAGAAACGAATAATCGAATGGCCATTCATCGATATGCCTGTTCCAGATATTTTCGATTTGCGCTACAACCTCTTTTATATTTTCACTTTTGATTTTCACCGACATCTCATCGAAGTTCCATTCTGAATGAACTACCATCGACAGGGTATTTACTTTGTGATGCAGTGAATTAAAATTGAAATCTTCCGTTACTCCTATAATGGTTCCAAGAGAATCATCCGGATACCATGAGTGCGCCGCAGGTGTTCCGACGGCATTCTCACCGAGTGCGAGTTCCTTCGCAAGCGTTTCATTGATGATGTAAGCCAGCCCATCGTCGGTCGCAAAATCTTTTGAGAACGTACGCCCTACCCTAAGTTTGATATTGTACACATCCAGATAATCATATTCAACCAGGACATTGGAAGGTGTCATATTGTAAATACCCGTATCCGTCTTCACCTTAAAACCCCACTGGTGGAAGTTATTTCCAATCCTTTGACCGGAAGCCGTTACCCCGGAAACCGATGATAAATCGAGTAACTCCTTTTTCATTACTTCGAACTTATCGTTAGCCTCTCCATTCATATCAACAAGTATAATTTGATCTTTATCGAAGCCTATATCTTTGTTTTTCATGAAATTGAGCTGTTGAAGCACAATGAGTGTACTTACAATCATAGCCAAGGCCAATCCAAACTGAAGAATCACAAGGCCGCTTCTTAATACCGATTTATTACTCCCTTGTTTATTATTTGCTTTCAGAACATTAACCGCTTTAAAAGCAGTCATGTACAAAGAAGGATACAGTCCTGCCAGTAGGCCTAAAGCTAATGTTATGGTAAATACCAGTGCCAGATATTGAGGATTCTGAATGAAATAGAACAGCGAAAGCTCTCTCCCAATCAGATTGCTTAGTAACGGTAGGGCAATCAGGTCAATAAAAAAAGCTAAAATCATGGCAACAAAGGCCAGCATGATGGATTCTAAAATAAACTGGTTAAATAATTGAATTTTTTGAGCTCCAATAGCCTTTCGTACACCTATTTCCTTCCAGCGCTGAGAAGCTCTGGCGGTGGAAAGGTTCATAAAATTGATACTGGCTATAACGAGGATGAATACTCCAACCAGACTAAACGTACTCAAATATTTTCCATCGAACTTTCGGTAGTTGTTATAATCGTGCTCCACATCTGCCGACCCTAGATGAACCTCATTTAAAGGTTGCAGGTAAAGCTCGTAGAAATTGGTAATTTCAGGATCTTCGGTATGGCGGATCATAAAATCATCAAACTTGGATTCAAGCTTTGCGATGTCCACATCTGACGCCAAAAAAAGATAGGTATTCAAGAAGTTGCTCCCCCACTGATCGTTGAAATCCGGGTTTTCCATCGTAATTGTACTCATGGAACGTAGGGCGTTGAATTGCAAATGTGAGTTCTCCGGCACATTTTCAAGTACTGCTGTCACTTTGTAAACTTCTTCACCCATACTTATGGAGTTTCCAAGAGCTTTTTCTGCATTTGAAAAAAACTTGAGCGCAGTTTCTTCGGTCAAAACAATGGAGTTAGGTTCATCCAGTGCAGATCCACTTGACCCTGCTATGAGAGGAAAATTGAACAGTCGCAGGAAAGTAGAATCAACCGTATAAAATTTATCAATGGTATGTCTGGTTTCATCCTTTGAAAAAAGCCTTTTACCGCTTGGCCAAAAGCGGGTAAAACTCAGTACTTCAGGAAAATCATTGAGCATGGCCGGGCCCATTCCGGGCATGGAAAGGGCAACTTTCTGCTCCTTCGTTCCAGTGAAATTCTGGATTTCATTTAACCTGTAAATGTTCTCTTTTTTGGTATGCTGATGATCAAAGCTACTTTCATCTTCAATGAAAAGGTAAATAGCAATGCATGCAGCGATTCCTATCGTTAAACTGAAAATGTTAATGGACGTCATCAGTTTACTTTTGGAAAGCACTCTGAAGGTGATTTTTAGGTTACTTCGAAACATGGCTATTGAACTTAGGGATTGATTGGTTTTGAATGATTTGATAAACTCCGGACGGAAGTAGCGTAGCACACTCCAGCAAAACTTTACCTTCGCTTTTTTGTGTGATTTTTCATATTGATGTTCATAGACTTCTATTAGGTCTCCTTCAACTTCTTCCACATAATCTTCCCGGCAGAACCAGCGTAAAAATTTGAGAGCGATTTGAGGAGGATTGGGTATCATATTCACTCGTCTTTAAGGCACTCTACAGGGTTTAAAAAAGCAGCCTTAATGGTTTGAAAGCCTATGGTAAACCAAGCTATAAGTAAGGTTAGAGCCCCGGAGGCTATAAAGAACCAGATGCTAAGATCAATTTTGAAGGCAAATGTATTTAGCCACTGATTCACCAGATAGTACCCGATAGGTAGCCCTATCAGGTTGGCCATCAGCACCATCGTGGTATATTCCTTTGAGAGAAGTGTTACAATTTGGGAGTTGGCAGAACCCAATATTTTACGAATACCTATTTCCTTCAAACGAATTTCAGCCGTAAAAGCAGCAAGTCCGAAAAGGCCCAAACAGGAAATAATAATAGCTATACCTGCGAAGTATTTTGATAACATTGAAACCCGCTGTTCTGAGGCGTACAATTGATCGTAGGCGTCATCCAAAAAGTAATAATCTAATGGCAAGCCGTCGTTTTGCTCTTTATGGTAAGCATCAATGGCTTCAAGAGTCTCGGGAGTTTTACCTTTTTCTATTTTCACAACAGCATTCACAGATTCATTATAGATTCGAAAAAAGGCAGGTCTTACTTCCTTGTATAAAGATTCTAAATGAAAATCATTCACCACTCCAATAATCTTGCGCTGACGACCCCATAGCTCAATGGTTTGACCAACTGGATCTATCAGGCCCATCTGATCGATAGCAGTTTTATTAAAAATTAAGTTATCGGCTTCTCTATCAATATCCTGACTAAAGTCCCTTCCTTCGAGAATATTAACCCCCATGGTTTCAAAAAAATCACTCGCTACCACAACGTCATCAAAATCTACGAAGTCTCCTTCCTGTTTGCCCTTCCAATTTAGATGTGGAGTATTGTTTCGATCACCATCGGTCATATTTCCTCTGATTGCTGAAACAGATATTACTCCGGTCAAGCTCTCCAGATGATTTTTCAGCGCATCATAATCGGGTGATTGTTCATTAAAGAAAATGACGTTGTCTCTATCGTATCCCAAATTTTTCTTTTTGATAAAATCGACTTGCTTCGCTACCGTAAAGACCATTAAAATCAGCATCAGAGAGATTACAAACTGAAAAACGACCAGACCTTTTCTGATCCAAAGTGCCGAAACTGACTTGATTGCTCCTCCTTTCAAAATATTTATAGGGCGAAGGCCTGAAAGATAGAGTGCTGGATAGCTTCCTGACAGGAAACCGGTAAACACAGCTATCAAGATCAATGAAATCAACAATGTGGGAGAAAGCATCAAAGTCAGTTGCTTACCGGTAATCACGCTGAATTCAGGAAGAATCAAAAAAACAATCAGCAGGGCAAGTACCATTGAAAGAAGGGACATGATGAGTGCCTCAAGCAGATGTTGAATGGCAAGGTCAATACGTTTAGCACCTATAGATTTTTTTACTCCTATCTCTTTCGTTCGCCTCGAAGCACGAGCCGTAGACATATTCATAAAGTTGATGCAGGCAATAACTAAAAGGAAAATACCTATTGTCGTGAAAAGGATGACATACGATATCCTGCCTCCTGCCTGCTTACCGTTTTCATAGTTGCCGTACAAATACTGACTTGAGTATTTTCTTAAAAACAAAGTTCCTTTGGAATCAGGAAAATTGGCTTTAACCATACCTGATATTTTGTTTTCGAACGCTTTTGCATCTACGCCTTTCTTAAGAGTTAAATACACGCAAGGATCATTATAATCCCAGCGCATAATATCAGGATTCAGGCTTGTAAAAATTTCATAGTTAAAAGCTATATCGAACTGAATACTCGCATCAGAAGGTATATTTTCGAAAACGCCTGAAACCACATAATCTCCTCCATATTGCCCGAACTCATATTTGAGTATTTTCCCTATTGCCTCGTCCGGGGAACCATAAACCTGTACCGCAGTTTCCTCAGAAATGGCACAGGCGTATTTATCCGACAATATGTCGCTTTGATCTCCGGCCAGTAATGGATGAGTAAATACGGAAAAGAAGTCTTTTTCAACGTACTTAGCTTTCACTTTGACTCTTTTATCTTCCAGTTCGGCTTTCCCGGGAAAGGTATAATTACCAGGAGGATATGAGGCCGTAATATGTTCTACCTCCGGCATTTGATCCCTCAGGGCACCACTCAGCGGCATTGGAGTCCAATCCAGAGTTTCGATCGTAGAGCCCTCTTCAATGACATGCATCACCTGGTAAAGACGATCATCTTTTTTGTGGAATTTATCAATGGAACGTTCATCCTGCACCCATAGGAAAACTAGAAGCGCACATGCAAGTCCCGTCGATAGACCCCCTAGGTTAATGAAGAACGTACTCTTGTTTTTAAAGAAGTTGCGATACGCAATTTTTGTATTGTGTTCGAACATTGTTATAAGGTTATGAGGTATTCTAAATCCTTTAATAAATTCCGGTCTCAGATAATGAAATACATTCCAAATGAACTGTATCCTGGCTTTTGTTTCTGAAATTTGACTCTCCTCTTCAAAAATCTGAATCAGATCACCTTCAACTTCTTCCACATAATCTTCCCGGCAGAACCATCGCAAAAACTTCAGGGCTATTTTTGGTGGAGTATTCTTCACCCAAAAGAAATTTTAGGGATTCTTTGATACAGACTGGTTCTCAAAGCGTATTGATTATCCAAAACGTTTTTTCCGAAGGCAGTAATCACGTAGAATTTTTTACGGCGTCCTCCCCTATCGTTTGTGATCCCTCCAAATCTTGAAGTCACAAATCCTTTGTTTTCCATGCGTTTTAAAGCGACATGGATAGCACTAATATTAATCTTCTTCGATAGCTTTTCTTCGAGATTTTCAAGGATGGAGACTCCGTAAGCTTCATCATGAAGGGCAGCTACGGTGAGTAGTACGAGTTCTTCAAACTCCCCCAAGGATGGTGTTTCCATAGTATTTCATTTACTTAACAAATGTTAAGGTAATAATTATTTTCATATTTGTTAAGTAAATTTGTCTAGAGACATACGATGTTTTGGAAACATCGTATGTCTGCTGTTTCTGTTGTCCGTCGCACTGTATATTACAGAGTCTAAATAATAACACCCCTATTGTTTACATTTCAGGATATGAAATTTCAACTCAAGAAATTCAATCGATATATTGAAGATCAAGAACTGTTGGATGATCTAACCAACACCTTTGTAAAACTGAGAAAAAGTGGAAGGAAGCTTACATTTCGATCGTATGATGATTTTGGAAACTATACAGCAGGAACCATAAGTGCTCGTTTCGGTTCGTGGAACGAAGCATTAAAGTTAGCTGGTTTAAAAGTAAACGAAGAAAAAGATGTAGATAAAAAAGACCTATTTAAGAACTTAGAAAATGTTTGGATTGCAAAAGGCGAACAACCCGTTTGGCGTGATATGGAGAAAAACACTTCGCGATATGGCCCTGCAATCTACAAATCAAGATTTGGCAGTTGGCTAGCAGCTTTAGAGGAATTTGTTATCTACATAAACTCCGATAATCCAAATGAAGAACCAGATTCAGCCGAAGAAGTAAATGAACCGATAGAGTTCATAGTAAAACGATCTAAACGAAATATCTCTGACAGATTACGTTTTCGAATTTTAGTTCGTGACGGATTCATTTGTCAATCATGTGGAGCTAGTCCATTGAAAAAACGGGGGGTCGAACTTCATGTTGACCATATCATTCCTTGGTCAAAAGGTGGCGAAACTGTAGACGAAAACCTTGAAACTAAATGCAGCCATTGTAATCTTGGAAAAGGTAATGCATTTGATAAATAACAAGATCAGCGAGCCGCAACAAGCGTCATGAATAAATGAGGTTTCGTTGGCTTCAATATTTACTTCCCTGTAACCTTTGGCGACACAGACCACTAATAAGAAACCAGACCTGACAGGTTTTGGAAACCTGTCAGGTCTTTAGGAAATACCCACTTTCCAAGAGATAGAGATTTCAAAACGGTTGTAAAGGCACCTATTGGAGTTTACAAGGTTGAAACTCTGTTACGATCTTTGGATGCAGAAAACCCAACAGGTTTTGGAAACCTGTTTGGTTTATCAACCTAAAAAATCTCTATCATTTCATTCCAAGTCTTTTGCCAGCTTCAAATCAATGGGTTGCTGATGCACTTCGATAAAATGTTCTTTATCGCCATACCAATTCATAATCTCCTCTCTTTCCAACTCGGTTGGTTTGTCTGATAACAAGGCGTGATAAGAACCCCATTTCCAGTCTTCAAGCTTCTTTACAAAACCATGGTGCACCGGATTGGCATGGATATAATGAATGATCTTGGTAAGATAGTGATCTTCCATGATTTCTTTTCTTTTAAAAGCTCTGGTAAAAAGAGAGCCTCGGCGGTTGTATTTCTTATTATATGCTTTTGCATAAGCATTAAAGAGTTTACCGAATTGATTGGAAATCAGACCCGACAGGTTTTGAAAACCTGTCGGATCTTTAACGGATGGCAACTTTCCTAAAGTTTCTTTAATCCTATTTTCACTTTTCACCCTTACCAGAAAATGGACATGATTTGGCATGAGACAGTACGCATAAGTATCCGCAACAGCTGGAATAAAATGCCTATACCTTTTCATAAAGTATCGGTAGTTTTCTGTCTCTCTGAACAGGTTTTCATCACCATTGGCATGGGTATAGATATGATAGAAAGTTTCAGCTTTCATTTTAGCTCTTCAGTATTTAGAGTTGTTACAGATCACTGATTCGTATATCTATTCAAACAGACATCCGATCCCGTACGTACGGGATCGGATGTCTACACAAAAAGCAGATCAAGATACCCACTGCATCATCAACCCGCACAAATAAGCCCCATAAGTACCTAAAACATATCCCAGAACGGCCATTAAAACACCTACTGGAGCTAGTGAAGGATGAAACTCCGTTGCAATTACCGGAGCGGAAGCAGCTCCTCCAACATTTGCTGTACTTCCTACCGCAATAAAGAAATAGGGAGCCCTGATCAGCTTTGCAACAATGGCAAGAAGCAGAATATGAAAAAGGATCCAAGTGATGCCCAGAAAGAAATAACCCGGATTCGAAAAGATGGCCAGAATATCCATATTCATCCCAATAGTAGCTACTAAAATATATACGAATGCCCTTCCAATTCTTGAAGCACCGACTCCTTCGAGTTTTCGAAGTTTAGTAAAAGAAAAGCCTACTCCCAGTGCAGTTGCAATGACAACAATCCAGAAAAATCCGGATGTTAAGCTGTACTGTTCCAGTTCTGGAAATTGTTTTAGGTAGGGAACAATGAGATCGCTGCAGAAGTGAGCGAATCCGGTACAGGCAAACCCGATCATAAGCATCTTCATCAGGTCCGTGAGATTCGGTATCCTCGAAACGCTGGCCTGATATTCTTCCATTTTTTGCTTCAAATGCTCTATAGCCGAAGCATCTGCTTTCAGCTTTTTATCGATCAATTTGGTTACTCCAACACCAGCAATAAGAACGCCAAGCCATGTATTTCCAACAATAATATCAACAGTGACCATCTTCGAAAAAAGTCCATCACTTACTTCGAATACTTCCTTCATGGTAGCCTGATTTGCACTACCTCCTATCCACGATCCTGCGATGGTGGTCATACCTCTCCATACTTCATTTGGAGGCGCACCTCCGACAAGGTCTGGTGCAATCGCCGAAAATATGATGATGGTTAAAGGGCCTCCGATCATAATCCCTACCGTTCCGGTAACGAACATGATCACCGCTTTTGATCCAAGTTTCATTACTTCTTTTAAATCCACGCTGATGGTCAGGAGTACCAGACTTGCGGGCAGCAGGTAACGGGAAGCAATAAAATAAAGTCTGGATTGTGATGGATCAATAAGCCCCACTGCTTTAATAACCGAGGGTAAAAAATAACAAAGCAGTAAAGCAGGAATCCAGCTGTAAAACTTTTTCCAGAGCGGGTGATCGAGCGAGGAAGTGTAAAAAACAAGCCCGAGAATGAGCATGAGGATACCAAAAATTACAGCGTCGTTCGTGATCAAAGGCTCATTCATATTGATTTCTATTGTTCAAAAAGTATAGAAAGGAATAAAACTAAACTTAAAAACCTTACTCCCGATATTTGTAATCAATAATTTAGTTCCTGATAATACGGCTAGAACTTAACCAGCCCATTCCAACCATTCCCTTTTTTCGGGGGTCTAATAGATGAATGATTGTTAAAGTAAAAAATAAATTGACAATGAAATACTTACTTTTATTAGTGTTGATCATAGCTGTTTCCTGTAACGAAGATGAGGAGCCCTCTCCAAATGAACCGGGGGTTTCTATTTCACAAAGTCAAATACCCATTGATGGCACTTTCGAACCAAG
Organism: Bacteroidota bacterium; assembly: GCA_039030555.1. GTDB lineage: Bacteria > Bacteroidota > Bacteroidia > Cytophagales > Cyclobacteriaceae > JBCCDY01. The sequence continues at coordinate 75,948 of JBCCDY010000002.1, read as the reverse complement.
AGGATCAGATCCATTTCGTATTAATAGTGTTGAAGTAGAAAATCAGAACCTTCTGGTTGAGGTAAGCTATGGCGGGGGTTGTAAGGTGCATGATTTTGAACTGATTTGGCCCGGAGTGATTACTCTTATCTTTCCACCTGATTTTGGTGTGGTATTGACACACGATGCAAACGAAGATTTATGCGAAGCGTTTTTAACAGATACTTTAGTTTTTGATATATCCGATAATCCATTGGGACTTTCTGAAGAAGCTATTTCAGCGATGAGAATTTCAGTGATCAATGATAGCGATAATTCCAATGTGGTAAGTAACCGATGAGTTAGATAGAATTCCTCCAATCATCGATTAAATGCTGATTAGATAGTTGTTTTAATAGAATTTAACCTAATATCGGATATACTTAACCTGAATAGAGGTGCTGGCTTTTCGTCCGAGGTCATCGATGCAGGTTATCTGGTTTTTTCCACTTGACGGATTAAAAAAAAGAGACTCATTTGGTTTGGAACTGCCATAGTACTCCTCATTCACATACCAGTACAGCGTTTTTACATCACCAGCTGCAGAAGCCACAAGCGATAGATCGGTACTATCCCGTCGGTCGATCAAATACTCTGATTTTGCAATAGGCGATAAAATCTCAATATGCCCTTCGTAAAATAAGCGTTCGCAATTTGGGTTGTGAGGTGGTGCTTTGTGATAATCGACGTCAAATTCCTCATAATAAGCAATCAAAGAAGGCTCATGTACGGGATAAAGCCTGGTGATGTAACCTTCCCTCGGTTGACAGGTGGTACAATACGAAAATGAAGAGTCGGCCGAGATCTGGAATTCCTGTATGTGCTGACAAACTTTGTAGTTCGACACGTCAGGAATGTAATGATCCATAAGCTGTTCCGTACAATTTTTCGAGGGAACTTTCCCGGAATACTTGCATACGAACCGGCTACTCAATTCTTCCGGTTCCTGAAACCACGTTTTTACTTTTTGATTGGGCAGAGCATTAAATATTCTAAATAGCAGTGGAGTGGCAATCTCCGCTCCACTTAAATAAGGCACCCCCTGAGCGGAGAAATTCCCGATCCAGACACCTACCGTATACTTCGTGTTGTAGCCTATGGACCATGCATCTCTCCTACCATAAGATGTTCCTGTTTTCCATGCAATCTTGGGTAAATTTACGGCGTTGACCCATTCCTGAGGCAAATCCGGTCGATTGAGTTTAGTCAGAATCTCCGAAATCATAAAAGCCGATCCTTTCGAAAGAATGACCGCAGAATCTCTTAGCCCGGAATTCTTTTGAAAGACCAGATCTTTGTAAATACCCTGATTTGGGAATGAAGCATAGAGACCAACCATCTGTTCCAGTGTGACGCCATAACCTCCAAGTGCCACTGAAAGCCCAAGTTTGTCTGAGGATGATACCATCTGATGGAACCCTGCTTTTCGAACGGCTTCTATAAACGGTTTCATTTTTACTGCCGATAGCGTTTTAACTGCAGGTATATTTAGCGAATTGGCCAACGCAAATTCAACAGATACCGGTCCATTGAAGTTGTCGTTATAATTCTCAGGCTCATATCCTGAGTAATTCACCCGCACATCGTTAACGATCGATTTGGGTGTTAATATACCCTGATCGAAGGCCAGTCCATAAATGAGTGGTTTTAAGGTACTCCCCGGCGATCTTATGGCCTGAACACCATCAACCTGACCACCATCTTCCGTATTTCGAAAATCGGCTGAACCCACATAAACCAGCACTTCTCCTGTTTCATTATCAACTACCAGACAGGCAGCGTTTTTAATGTTTTTATGATACAATCCATTGATGTACTGACTGACTATTTTTTCAGTATCCAGCTGTGCTTTGAGGTCAATTGTAGTTCTGACGATTGGTGAAGACGAATCGGTCATCCGGTATGCTAAATGAGGAACCCGTTTTGGAGCATCTCTTCTGTAGGCCTTGAATGGTTCGTCTTTAGCTGCTTTAATCTCTTCTGAGATCAAAGGATTACGATCCCCAATTCTATCCAGTACTTCATTCCTTCTTTCAATGATTTCAGCATTATGTCTTCCTGGAATTAGTTCATTCGGGCGATTGGGAATTAAGGAAAAAGCCACAGATTCAGACAGGCTTAAAACGGAAGGTTCTTTACCGAGATAGAGTAGACTGGCCGCTTTAATTCCTTCAATATTTCCTCCAAAAGGAATCAGATTCAGATATAGTTGAAGTATTTCATCTTTCGAATACCGGATTTCAAGTTGCAATGCCCTGAAAAGCTCCTTGAATTTATTGATGTATGATCGCTCTTTGGGTTCCAGTAATCGAGCCACTTGCATGGTAATGGTTGAAGCCCCGGACGTGACTTTACCTGAAATGACATTATTGAATGCCGCTCTTATTATGGAAACCGGATTGATTCCCGGATGATAGTAAAAGTAGCGGTCCTCCTTTTCTATAAATGCTTTTTTCAGCGAAGGAGTAATCTCACTCAATTCACTATACATTCTCCACTTATCCTGAGTGTTTAGAAAGGCATGAACAGTTTCTCCATCACGGTCCAGAACTATGACGGAATAGTCTGACTCGATCTTCAGTGGAAAAATGAAGTTCAGAATAATCAGTACCACCAAAGCAATACCGCAAATCCAGAGGAGGCTTTTAAGCAGACGGATCGATATGGGAGCTCGCTTTTTGATGATTAAAGTTTTATTAAGTCACAATACTCAAATGAGTGACAAATCGGGCATTAGTTCATTTTAGTTCTTTAAGATTGAAAATCAGCTAAGAATTAAAAAATTGTTTGAGCTAACCGGAAGTTATACAGCGCAGGAACATCAGATTTTCCAGCACATTTTAATATTCCGTTCGAACAATGATAGGCTGTGAGGACACAGACTTCGGCCTTAAAGATTTTTTATACACGGGACGGTATAGAAGTTTACTTTTTGGCGATTAATGAAAAAATAACCTGATAGATTCTATGAATTAAATAAATTGTAGGTAACCAAACCTGATATCCGTGGCAGCAATTCGCACAAATCTCGCTTTTTTTCTAATCATTTTATTTCTCATTCAATGCGGTTCCAAAAAAGAGGTAGACATTGACCTTTCAGCATTCGACAGTGACGTATCACAATCCGGGAATATCGTCTTTAAATTCAATAGAAATCTGGTTGAAGAATCAGAGCTGAACCAGTGGCAGTCAACCACTTATGCCACTTTTGAACCTGAGATAAGAGGTTCTTTCATGTGGAGAAATCAGCATGAATTATGGTTTTCTCCGGAAGGTTCTTTACCGCCAGCCACAAAATACAAAGTGAAGCTGAGTGATAAGATCACCGAGGGTTCAGTCGAAAAAGTAAGTCTTTCAACCCGGTCTTTCGAATTCAATACCACCAGACTTCAAGTCGAAAGTATTTCAGGCTACTGGAAAAAAGCAGAATCCGGTGGGGACATCAGACTGTATACAGAATTGCGGTTCAATCATAAAGTAGATGCCTCGGAAATCAAAGAAAAAGCTTCCGTTCAGGTTGATGGAGAAGACAAAAGCATTGTTCTGGTTACGGAAGGAAGTGCTAAAAACATCATTCTTCAGGTTTCAGATATCAGCGCAGGTGATGATGATATCCGTCTGAATGCAAGTTTGAAAAGTGGAGTCGTTCCGACGAATGGTAACATTCCAAAGGAAGACGAGACCAGTCAGGAAATTCTGGTTCCTTCCACTTTCAAAGTGAATGTAGATGAACTTCTGGTTAGCCATGACGGACTTACCGGACAGGCACGAATTAGTTTTTCCCAACCCATATCGGTAGAGGACTTTCGAAAAAGTGTGGAGATAGATCCTAAAATCAAGTTTGAAGTTCAAAGTTCCAATAATGAGATTCTTGTAAGCAGTGAGGCATTTGATATTTCACTCAACTATCAGCTTACGATCAAAGCGGGATTAAAAGGCTCGCTGGGCGGAAAGCTGAAAAGAGATTATTCGAACCAGCTCATATTCGGAAAATTACAACCCGAGATCTCATTCGTCGATAAAAACAGCCGGTACCTCTCCCGTAAAGGTGCCCGGAATATTGAAATCGCGCTGGTCAGCGTAGATAAAGTGTATGTAGAGATCTATAAGCTTTACGCTAATAATATGCAGGCCTTTTTCTCAAGTAGCTATTATGAATATAATTACGATTACGACGAATACAGCTGGAGTTATAATTATTCAAACATTGATCAATACGGTGACCTTCTGACTTCAGAACTGGTTAAAACAGCCAAGCTTCCGGGCAAGGGTGGAAAAAAGATTTTAAAGATCGATTTCGAAGACAAACTAGGTGAGTATGACGGGGTATACATCGTTCGGGTACAATCTGAAGATGAGTATTACCTCAGAGATCATAAAACCATTGTGGTCTCTGACCTTGGACTGATTGTTAAAGAAGGAGTCGATGAAATTTCGGTATTCGCCAATTCCGTATCTACCGCTGCACCCATTGGAGGAGCCACCATTGATTTTGTAGGGAGCAACAATCAAAAACTTGGAAGTGCAGTCACCGATCAATCGGGATATGCTTCCTTAAAAACAAGTGATCTCCCAGCGTCAGGGTTTAAAGTTAACCTGATTACGGCCAGTCTGGGCGATGATTTCAATATGCTTTCTTTCAGAGATACTCAGGTGAACACCTCAAAATTCGAAACCGGGGGGCGATATACAAATTCTTCAAACCTTGATATTTTCCCATTTTCAGAACGCAACATTTACCGTCCGGGTGAAGAAGTGAACCTGGCAGCGATCATTCGAAATAATAAATGGGAAATTCCTCCTCAGATGCCACTCAAGATCAATATTGTAAGCCCTACAGGTAACGAACTTTTCACCTTCAGAAAAATAGTAAACGATAAAGGTTCTATTTCCTGCTCGTTCCGCCTGCCCGAAACGGCTTTGACCGGATATTACGATGCTAATATTTATACCGGAAATGATGTCTATCTCAAAGATTATTCTTTTCAGGTCGAAGAATTTTTACCGGACCGAATAAAAGTAGAAACCTCTTTAAATAAGGAAAGCTACGTTCCAGATGAAGATATCATCATAGACGTTCAGGCCCTGAATTTGTTTGGTCCGCCGGCAGCGAATCGCAATGCAGAAATCAACTGGCAAATCAGGCATCAAAATTTTTATTCCAGGGATTATAATACTTATGATTTCAGCTTATGGCCAAATCAGTACACACTGCTCAACAATGTACTAGAAGATGAAACCGATGCTGAAGGGAAAGTTTCTCAGCGATATACTGTCCCGGAAGATTTCGCCAATCGCGGATTGCTTAAAGCCGAACTCTATACGACTGTTTTTGATGAAACCGGAAGGCCGGTGAGCAGAAAGGAAACTGCTGACATCCACACGCAAGAACGCTATCTAGGTGCCGAATGGGGTTCATATTATATTCCTACGAACAGAACGCATCGCATTAAATTAGTTGCAGTAGATAAGGAAGGAAAAGCTGCGGAACAGCAAAATGCCCGTATCAAATTAATTCGATATGATTACAAAACCGTTCTGGCCCGCTCGGGAAGTTATTACCGCTATCGATCGGAAAAAGAAACCATCGTACTTCAGGATAAAGACATTGACATATCCGGAACAAATACCTCTTTCGATTTTGCGCCCGATGTTTCTGGGGAATACGAACTTCAGCTCTACATGCCCGGAGCCGATTATTACGTTCGAAAAAGTATCTATGCTTACGGCTTCGGAAATACCAGCAGAAGCTCTTTTCAGGTGGACCGGGACGGAAACATTGACATCAAGCTGGACAAGGAGAAATATGAAGTTGGTGAAAAAGCGAAGGTGCTGCTTACCACTCCTTTTGCTGGAACTTTGCTGATCACTGTAGAATCAGACAAGGTACTCAAGCATTTTTATATGCCTACGGATGAGCGGTCTGCTTCGTTTGAACTGGATATTGAAGAACAGTTTCTACCCAGTATTTACGTTAGTGCTACTTTGTTCAAGCCTCATCAGGAAACAGAATTCCCTTTGACGGTGGCTCATGGAATTCAAAGACTGAAAGTCGAACAGCCATCTAACCGTTTGGCACTCTCCATTGAGGCTGAAGAACGTTCCAGATCAAATCAAAAGCAGAAGATCAGAGTAAAAACCGAATCGGGTACTGAAGTAGCTATTGCCGTAGTCGATGAAGGCATTTTACAGTTAACCGGCTTTGCTACTCCCGATCCCTACAATACCTATTATGGAGCAAGAGCACTGGAAGTTACGAGCTACGATATCTATCCCTATTTATTCCCCGAAATAAACTCTTCGGCTTCTAAAACCGGAGGAGACGGTGAACTAGACGAAGCGCTTACCAGTAAACGCCTTAATCCACTGGCAAATAAACGGGTTAAACTGGTTTCTTACTGGAGTGACTGGCAAACTTCGGATGGATCAGTAGAATTTGATATTGATATTCCGCAATTTTCAGGAAGCCTTCGTGTTATGGCTGTAGCCCATAAGAAAGGAAAGTTCGGTTCTGAAAGTCAGAATATTCAGGTGGCTGATCCTTTGGTGACCAGCGTCGGACTTCCAAGATTCTTTAGTCCGGGGGATTCTGTGTTCGTTCCAGTGACTTTAAGTAATACAACATCGGGAGCTGCAATATCTACTACAAAAATCGAAATTGAAGGTGGTCTTCAAGTCTCAGGAGATAAAAGTCAGAAGGCACAAATACCTGCAAATAGCGAATCTAAAGTCGGATATTCCATTAATGTGAGTCCAAATATCGGGCAAGCCAAAGTGATGATCACAACGGATGCTTTGGGAGAGCAGTTTGTTAACGAAACCGATATTACCATAAGGCCGGCCTCACCATTGATTCAGAACAACGGTTCGGGTATTATTCAGGCAGGAAAACAGCAAAATATATCAATTGATGTACTGGACTTCATTCCTGAGTCGATAGATAAAAAACTTGTTCTTGCCAAGACGCCACTCGTTCAGTTTAGTGATGATCTGAATTATCTGGTTCGGTATCCTTACGGTTGTGTAGAGCAGACGGTTAGTGCGGTATTTCCTCAGCTGTACATCAAAGATATTATGAAAAATATTCTGGACCAGGATATGAAAAGTAAAGACCCCAATCATAATATCAATACGGCCATTCGAAAACTCATGCTGATGCAGTTATACAATGGTGGGTTGACCTATTGGCCGGGGCAGGGAAGTGAATCGTGGTGGGGCTCCGTTTATGCTGCTCATTTTCTGGTCGAAGCACAAAAGGCTGGTTATGAAGTCAATCAGAGTTTTCTGAACAAGCTTTTGGATTACCTGAAGAACCGCCTGAACGATAAATCTAAAATTGATTATTACTACAATGGGAATCTAAAAAAGAAAATTGTCCCGAGAGCCGTTCCATACTCTCTTTATGTACTGGCACTTGCTGGAAAACCGAACACCTCGGCCATGAATTATCACAGTTCCAATGTCTATGATCTATCGCTCGATGGACGCTATATGCTGGCGGCATCATATTATCTCAGCGGGAACCGCTCAAGGTTTGAAAGTATATTGCCCAAGGCATTTGATGGGGAAAAAGCGAACTCATCATTTTCAGGTAGCTTTTATTCTTATATGCGGGACGAAGCTATGGCCTTGAATATGCTGCTCGAAACGGATCCTCAGAATCTCCAGATCCCTGTAATGACCAGACACATTTCCGAGCAGCTAAAAAACAGGAGATACATCAATACTCAGGAGCGTGCTTTTAGTCTTTTAGCATTGGGCAAATTAGCAAAGCGGTCTAATGATTCCAATGTTAAAGCTGAAGTAACGGCAAACGGCAAAAAAATAGCTGATTATGATAATGAAACCATCACATTAAATACGAATGATTTGACAGCTAATGCTATTTCAATAAGTACCTCAGGCGATGGAGAACTTTACTACTTCTGGGAGACTGAAGGCATCAGTGCTTCAGGGATTTACCCCGAAGAGGATGAATACCTCAAAGTACGTCGTTCTTTCTATGATCGCAATGGAAGAAGAATTACGAACGGAACATTTTCACAGAATGATCTGGTAGTCGTTAAAATACAGATCAATTCACTGACCAATACTTATGTGGAAAATGTAGCGATCTCCGATATTTTGCCTGCCGGTTTTGAAGTGGAAAACCCCCGAATTTCTGATTTACCGAATATGACGTGGATCAAAGACAAATCATTCCCAGAGCATTCCGACATTCGGGATGACCGTGTGAATCTTTTCGTGAATGTGGGCAGCAGGGTGCAGAATTACTATTATATGCTCCGAGTCGTAAGCAAGGGTAAGTTTATCTTAGGGCCAATCGGAGCAGAAGCCATGTATAATGGAGAATACCATAGTTATCATGGCGCCGGGGAAATAATTGTAAAGTAATTGAGATGATCAGGTATTTTTTAGTTATCCAGTTCGTTCTCTTTATGGCCTGTGGGAGCCAACAAAAGGTAGGCACTCCAATGGGGAATCAGGAAGTTGAATCCTATCGATATGAAGGTGAGCCTTTAAAAGTTGGAGTGGTTGGTTTAGTCCACACGCATGTACATTGGCTTTTGGGAAGAGAAGATATTGGTGATGTGGAGATTGTGGGAATTGTGGAACCGAACCGTGATCTAGCTGAGCAATACAATAAGCAACATGGCTATTCCATGGATATTGTATTTAATACGATGGAAGAACTGCTTCAAAAAACCAAGCCGGAAGCCGTTACTGCTTTCAATACGATTTACGATCACCTGGAAGTAGTTGAATTTTGCGCGCCTAGAGGGATTCACGTTATGGTAGAGAAACCTTTGGCAGTCAATTGGGAGCATGCCAAAAAAATGATTGATCTGGCCGAAAAGCATGATATCCATTTGCTCACCAATTATGAAACTTCGTGGTATGGAAGCAATGCAAAGGCTTATGATATTATTGAATCAGGAGATATTGGTGACATAAGAAAAATCATTTTTCATACTGGTCATCAGGGTCCTGTTGAAATTGGCTGTAATAAAGAATTTCTGGAATGGCTTACCGATCCTGAATTAAATGGAGGCGGTGCTTTGACTGATTTTGGATGTTATGGCGCTAATCTGGCCACCTGGATCATGAAAGGAGAAACTCCTATGACGGTTAGCTGTGTCACTCAACAAATAAAACCTGAATTGTATCCAAAAGTGGAAGATGAAGCCACGATAATACTGACTTACCCGAAAACTCAGGTCATTATTCAGGCATCATGGAATTGGTCTTATAATAGAAAGGATATGGAGGTTTATGGGAATGAGGGCTACCTCCTTGCCAAAAATTCAAGCGATGTGGAAATCCTTCAAAAAGGAGATAGCATAGTTAAGACCCATGAAGCTAAGCCACTACAAAACGGTATTCATGATCCTTTTGCTTATCTCAATGCTGTTATTAAAGAAGAACATCAAGTTGAAGCGATGAGCGTCTCATCTCTTGAAAACAATACGATCGTAATGCAGATATTGGAAGCTGCTAAAATCTCAGCTGAAACTGGTGAGACGGTGGTTTGGGAGGAGTTTTATGGTGAGTGATAGTATCGGTCAGACCGCTTGGAGCGGTTCGACCGATTTGCTCTTGAATCTCTAGCTAAAGGCTACCCAAAGCGGCCTCATAATTCGGTGGATCAGCTATTTCTTTTACCAGTTCCGTATAGGAAACCTTTCCTTCTTCATCAAGAATAATTATTCCACGAGCATCTAAACCCTGAAATGGGCCACTCGCCATAAGGAACCCAAGCTCTTCTGCAAAATCGCCATTTCTGAAATCTGAGAGGACCTCTACGTTTTCGATGTCTTCAGCTTCGCAAAAACGTTTGTGAGCAAAGGGTAAATCTTTTGAAATACACAGAACTTTTACATCATTTTTTGAAGCAGCCTCCTCATTAAATTTTCGAACGGAAGAAGCACATACTGAAGTATCAATACTCGGGAAAATATTCAAGATCACTTTGTTACCTCGATAGTCCGAAATAGACACTTCTGACAAATCGGTTTTTATGAGTTTGTAGTTTTTTAATTCTGTTCCTATTGCGGGAAGGTCTCCTGAAGTGTAAACCGGTGATCCTCCTAGTGTGATTTGAGCCATGTTATAGTAATTGTTTCCGTTGAATATAGTTGAAAAACTTAAGTCTTTTTACTCCTCAACCAAGATATAGAGACTTAATTATTCTTTGTTTAGCTTAGAGTACCAAACCTTCCTTCGAAAGTAAAGAAGAAAGATAGAAGGCATAAGAGGAAGAAGATCCTCTATCACGAAACTTCTCTGAAAGAAAAATTTGATCTAACTCTTCCTTATTTCTACATAAAGCTAGAGACCAATTCTTAAAATACCTTTCGAGAATAGTATTATGATGTAAAAGGTTCACACTATCATTTCTTAAATCATTTTGAATGTTCTTGTATAGTTGAGCTATTTTTTGTTCCTCTCCCTCTATTATTTGAACAAACTTGCCATTCCCAAAAAATAAACAACCGGTAATATTATGGATTAAATTATTGTGTCTACTTGTCTTGACAAGATCACTAAGATCTTGATCTCCAAAAACATCACTGGCGTGACTGCAGTACATTAATTCGAAAAGCATTACTGTGGATTTGATATTAATATAAAGTTTTTAAGTGGGAAAAATACACCTGTGCCCCGATTGCTGATGAATTCAATACTAACCTTATGTCTATAAAATCAATTACTTATATGAAATCGGTTAGGATGTAAGCTGAGTAATGATGTATTAATTAATAGTTCAAAATTACCAGTTCAATTTTTTCTTTCTTAAGATTTATCGAATTTGGCTTTTCTAGCAAATCTATTCAGATGATAAAATGCCCTAAATACCTTATAAGCTCTTTGATTGTGTTGATGGCTTGTCAGCCTCAAAATAAATTGAAGACAGATCATGAAAGCGCGGAGTTGGCAAAGTATGAATTGGAATTCACATCTCCGGAAGAAGCAGGTTTCAATCCAGACAGTCTTAAGAAGATCGATGAAATGATCATGGAATATGTTGACCAAAAACTATTTCCAGGTGCAGTGGTCTTGCTAGCGAAAGAAGGAAAAATTATATACGAGACAGAAGTAGGTTGGAGCGATTCACTGCAAACCGAGCCCTACCGTAAAGATCATATTTTTAGGCTCGCCTCTATGACCAAGCCTTTCACCTCAGTTGCTGCGTTGCAATTAATGGAAAAAGGGAAACTGAATTTAAACGAACCCATCTCAAAATACATTCCTGAATTTGCTGATCCGAAAGTTATGGTTTCCTTCAATAAAGAAGATACAACCTGGGAAAGTAGGCTAGCTGATAGAGAGCCTACAGTGGCTAATTTATTGAACCAAACAGCAGGTGTTCCTTATGGGTTTATGAACCCTCCTGTTTTCGAAGCCATGTTAACAAAAGCTGGGATTCCTGACTTAGCTACTCATTTGGATGTAACACTCGAAGAAAAAATGGCTGTTTTGGCTGGTTTACCCCTAATCCACGATCCGGGAGAACGCTGGATGTATGGGTTGAATACGGATGTTTTGGGAAGAGTAGTTGAAATCGCCTCGGGTCAAAATTTGTCGGAGTATGTAGATGAACACATATCACAACCTCTTGGAATTAAAGATATGAACTTTTTCCTTAAAGAAGAGCAAGCACCTAGATTAGTAGACGTCTATATTGCCGGAAAAGATAACGTGATTCATTATCTACCACCTCAAGAACCTTTTTATATTCCCAATTATCCTGCTGAAGGAGCTAAAAGTTATTACTCTGGGGGAAGTGGGTTAAATGGAACAGCCCGTGATTATTTTCGGTTTTGCCAGGCTGTTTTGGACGATGGGAAATTTGGAGAAGCTCAAATACTAAAATCTGAAACTGCACAAATGATGCATGCGAGTCAAATTGATACATTAACCTATCCATGGGGGCCTTTTAAATTTGGTTATGGGTTTGATATTGCTGATGGTCACTCTACAAGGCCGGATGGAACATATAGCTGGGGTGGTGCTTTTAGCACAATGTTTTGGATTGATCCAGAGAATGAAATTATTGGAATCATGTTAAGTCAGGTACTGTTTGCCCCCGATGGAAGTATGTCCGACCGGTTTGAAGAGATGGTTTATAATTCTTTAATAGATGAAAAAGAGGTAGCTATCAATTAAATTTTAGATCAACTCAAAAAAAAGATCAATCTCATCTTTTGTATTTCCAATATTCAATGAAATCCTTATAGTATTTCTACTATCAGATTCAAATGGCCGGAATACAAAACCATGGTTTTCATACAAATCTTTGGAAAGTTCATTCGCTTTTCGTCCGTTAACTTCAATAGCAAAAATGGAAACATCTTCTGCGTACCCTTCAGGGGATTTCCAGCTCACTTGATCACTTTCATTGACTTTGTTTTTGAAATAATCTCTCAGTCCCCTTCTAATCTCAATAGATTTTTCAAACCCGATTTTGTTTTGAAAATCAATAGCATCTCCTATGGCCATCACTTCCGGTAAATCCCTTGTTCCAAAGTCTTCAAATACTTTTATATCTCCCGCCCACTTTTTCTGCCCCCAGGTTACGATCATTGGGTTCACCTCTTTCTGAACAGCCTCATTCATATATAAAAACCCGGTTCCTTTAGGGCTCTGAATCCATTTATGAGGACTAGTCGCGTAGAAATCGACTCCCAATTCCGACAAATTCACATTAATCAAACCTATGGATTGTGCCCCATCAACGGCAACATATTTCACTCCCTTCTCCTTTACTGCTTTTGCAATCTTCCGGACTGGATGTAAGGCCCCTATGATGTTATCAATATGAGGGATTACAACGACTTTTGTCTCAGGCTTTAATTGCGAAATATAAGCATCTACGATATCATCTTCTGTTTTCCAATGCCTCTCCTCAAATTGAAATTTTCTGAAAGCATACCCTTTTACTTTAGCGTAATGTTCCCAACAAACTCTCGCCCCGCTATGGTTAAATGAACTATATAAAACCTCATGGCCACTCTTCAGCGAAAGCCCAGAAGCAAGTAAATTCATTCCGCTTGTTGTATTGTGCGTTAGTGCTATTTCTGATGGTTTACAACCGCAAAAATCAGCTACCTTTTCTCTAACTTCTTCCTTCTTTTTTACCCAAGGGTCACTCCAGGTATAGAGCCATGGGTTAGTTTCACAAAGCTTCAAGTACTCTACATGTGCTTCATGTATCATTTTAGGAATAGTACCGATGGAAGCATGGTTGAAATACGTGATCTTTGAACCCAGCATAAAAAGATCACTATAATTTCCATCACTGAGTTTTTCAACTACTCCAAGCCTGGATGCAAAAATAGATTGTGTACTGACCAGGGAAGCCAAAAAGGAAGCTGAAGCTGTTTTCTTAATAAAGTTTCTGCGAGAGTTCATATCCCAATTTAATCATTGGGATGAATTGAGCATTGAAGATCGGATCAATAAAAAATTAGAACCTCATAACCTCTTTAAATTCTAGGGTTGCCTTCTGGAAACTTCCACTTCAGTTTTGTCTTTCAAGAAATTCTTATCGATTTTTAAAACTTGCTGGAGTTAATAAATTGGGTTTGGAAGAAGCCGTTATTTAAAAGTATAGCTTTAATCGATTGATTAGATGTAGTTTGCAAGAAATGATTTTCGCTATGGCTAAGCTTTAGGACATCATTAATGGTATATTTCACCATAACCTCAACAAGAATAGATTTGCTTCATTCTGTAAACATAGGCTCCGTACTTAACAGCCACCGCTGAAAAAAACAATCAAAATTTCGGCCTGTTTTAATGTTGATATAATCAATCACCTCTACTGTGGTGATGGATGAGTGCTTGAAGTCTTGCTGAATTCCTTTAAGGACGGAAAACCACATCTGATCATTATCAATTTCTTTACGCAATTCATTGATCATAATGGCTCCTTTAGTATACATATCCGTAATATCATAATGAATATGATTTACACCGGGTTTCCCCTGAATAGGAAATCGGTTCAATACCTGATGTTTCATGGCATTGATGTATCGCTGACTAGCCTCATAACCATAATGATCTTCTACAAATAGAGCTTCGGCATAGGTGGCAAAAGCTTCGTGAATCCATAGTTCGGCATTATCCGTACAGCTTACACTGTTTCCCCACCACTCATGGGCAGACTCGTGTAACACAATGGAATAGTTAATATCGTCTTCCGGCATATCGGACCAAATGCCACTGTCATCTGAATCATAGAAATAATCAGAACCGATGGCGACACAACTTTGATGTTCCATAGGGTGTGGGGATTCTACCAATTTGAATCCATCCTTAGGAAAGGGATAAGGTCCGAAATACTTTTCAAAAGTTTGAAGCATCGGCTTCACTATGGCCGTGGTTATACTTACATCAGTATCATTTTCTTCTAGAATATGATATTCCAAATCCAGCTTTGTTGTGCCGTTGTCATAGATATCTTTGGTAACCTTATAATTACCCACATTGAAAGTAAGATTATAGTTATTGATGGGATAACTCACCCTCCAATCAAATCGCTTTTTATTCTCCCTCACTAGGCTGGTGGATAAAAGTCTACCATTTGAAACAACATCTAATTCTTGAGGAATAGTCACACTGATACGAGCACTATCTGGTTCATCAGACAAATGATCTTTATTAGGCCACCAGCCACTTGCACCATAGCCCTGACATATAGCTTGTAGCCATGGATTCCCTGAATCATCTTCTAACCACAGAAAGGAAGCATACATGGGAATATTTAGATTAAAGTCCACAGGTGGCCCCGAGTAAAATACTTTTATTTCATAGATACTACTCTTGTCCAGCATTTGAGGAAAGTTGACATAAACGGCATTGTATTCCCGTTCAAAATTAAGTTGTCGCCCGTTCAACTCAATCTTTTCTATTTTCATTCCTGAATACAGATCGATTTGGATTCGATTGGTAGGATTCACTACTCTGAATTGAATCAAGCTACTGCCTTTTAAAATTTCTTCTTTAGGCAATACTTCTACATCTAAATGATAGAAGCCAACATCATAGCTTGTTCGGAGGGGTGTTAGTGTGCCTTGGAGGGTGTCCAGTTTTGTGAATCGATATCCATCTTTTACATGATATTCAGATCGTACTTCTTCATTCCCATCTACTAAAAACTCTTTTATTTCTTCAGTAGGCGAGAGCCGTTTGTAATTATAATTTGTCCAAAATGCACTGTCGAACTTAAGTTTATCAAACTTGTCATCAATTACATTGGTCTTGATCCTCCTATTCTTTTCATAGCGAGAATCGTCCTGACTTAAATTAAATAAGAGGAGTTCATTATCAAATTCATAACTTCTGGAAGTTGAGTCTTTAAGATTATCGAGTTTTTCTTTTCCAGTCATCCGGTAGTATATCGGATAGTAAAAACCACTCATTTTCCGGAATTCTAAAATTCTGCTGAGTACCTGAGGCCTGTTAACCAACGTATCATTTACCCGCTTATCAAAAGCTTCAATGTTGTATTCAGCTGTTCTCATTACACTTTCCATTCTTACAATAGCAAAATCATCAGCATTTACAAAAATTTTGAACTTCCAGAACGAATCCTCGGGTTCTCCGCCCTCTAACGTAGCTTCCACCAGGTAAGTGAGATCACCCCTATAAAAAAGGGTAGTATCCAGACGATATTGAAAGCCTTTAAAACCCCTTCTAGGGCGATTGATAATGAGCATATTATTGAGGTAATCCGTACTTTCCAAAGTGCCCAAAGTAGATTTGTACTCATTATACTTATTAATATTTTTTTTTATACCGTTCAGAATCACAGTCTCCTGAGCAATTCCATTCTTGTATTTATACGTTTGGAAGTCATCGTCTACCAAGTCCAATGCTACTTCTACGAAGCCAATTTCTTTGTTATCCATCTTAAGCTGATGTTTGTAATAGCCTTCCATTTTAAAGAAATCAGAAGTGAAATTCTTTTTTCTGGAATTAGCCACTTTATCCATAATATCATCTGCTGTAATTCGCTTGGCTGTTACTTCTACTTCTTCTAAGTTCAGATGAGTTGGAGCCATTTTAAAACTACCTTCCCAGTTATCAAAAATGGGTATTGGTACTTCTAGTATGGAATAACCTAAATGTGAAAATACAAGTGTATCTGACTTCGACGATGTGGAAACTCTTATTCGAAACTCACCACCTCTGTTAGTAACATTATTGATACTCCCATTTTTCAAATAGATAATCAAGTTGGGTATAGGTTGTCCGGTATCCTGGTCAACCACCCTACCTTCATAGCTCAACGTATTGGTTTGAGCGAATGCACCAAGGCTTGTTAAAACAACTAAGATAAGTGTGGTAAAATACTTCATCTTAAAATTCGATTGATTTGGTACGGTCAAATTCATTCCAAAAAGAAGAATCATATTTCACCTCCATAGAACGCTCTACTTTCCAATACCCTTCATTTCTCTGAGGCAAATACCTGGTAGAGTCATAAACATCAAGTATAGATTCTATACTTCTTACCAAGGCTGTATCCACCTTTGAGACCATCCGGTAATACCCTCTTAAAATAAGGTCTGTAGTATCATAAATTTTCGCAAATGCATTTTTCATTAAATCCTCTCCCGTTTCTGGTGTTACCACCACCTCTTCTAACCTGATAATATCTCCCTCTAACTGAATTAGAATTGGTTGTGTAGATTTTTCAATGACAAAGGATATTGACTTAAAGCCAAGACATGAAACTTGTAATTCCTGGTTCAAATACTTGTCTGGAATTTCTAATGAGAAGTTACCATACAAATCTGTTATACTACCGGTTGAAGTACCTGGTATAAAAATATGGGCAAATGGTACGGGTTCTGAATGAAATTTATCAACCACCTCACCCGAAATCACTATCTGTGATACTGATAGATGGCTGATAAGACATGATATAAAAATGAGTGTTAGTATCCTATACATTCTGAAATTTTGACCGTTGTTTTGATGCTAAATTGTGTAATTGAGCTAAATACGACTACTCAAAACCGGATTTGAGAGGTATACTTTTCATTATTACTGAATTAATGACCTTTAATGTAAGAACCAGAATACTTACGGAAACTTATAGGACTGAAGTGTTCGTTAAAAAGGTGATTTGAATCATCAACAATATTCAACGCGATTCTTTTGTAAAGCCAAAATTTCTAAAATCAATCGCATTAACTTTAATGGACTCAACCTTACCGGATTCATCTCTTAAAAAATAAAATAATACCTCATATTCAGAAGAATAAAAACAATCCCTTTCGAACTGAACGAGAGGAATTTTGATAATTGATTTTTTCGCAATTATCTTATTTTTCCTCTTTTTAATTTTAACCTTAGCACCATGTTGTTTATCAATATATGTCCCTACATATTCATTTACATCAAATGGTAATTCACTTATTCGTTTAAATATCCAATCTTCACTTCCAGTAGGCTCCCTTTCAAATTCCTCAATCATGTAAGAATCATCATCAATTGTTTTAAAAGTGAGCTTATATGGTTTACCAGCCCGATTGTAGCGCAAGAATTGGTTATTACTCAAAGAATTAAAAGGATAACCTTTACCTTTTGGAAAATAGGACAAAGCCAATTTTCCGTCATTTAATAAAATCTTACGATAGCTCGCCATACCCTTTTGATCTATTCGATAATAGCCACCTATTTTATTTTGAATTTCTTTAAAAGGTATAGTTGAGTATGAGTCTTCAGATCTTTCAGTATCCGTTTTGGATGATTTGTCAAATATTAGATCTAATACCTGATAAGACTCTTGGATAGGATCAATGTAATTTATAGAATTGATAAGACAGATAATGCTAAGTTGTTGCTCTGGTATTCTTAGAATGAACGAAGTATGAATAAAGTCCTCTCCATCGTGAGAAATCGCCTTCATACCCTTATATTCATCAATCTCCAATCCATAATTATAATTACTTTTCATCCCGTTGTTAAGCACTGTACTAGTAGTTATTTTATCTATCAGATTTTGATTTTTATCTCCCAGTATGTTGGAATAAAAGTTTTGATCCCAGAGATATAAATCATCCAGCGTACTTATTACATTGCTTTCTCCATCTAATCCGTTCTTTTGTACTCTTCTTTTAAAAGACTTTCCCTTCTTTGGATACCCCACTACATTTGATCCCTTGTCAAAATCTTCTACATATGTATCTTTCATTTTAAGAGGTTTGAAAATGGCACTATCAGCAAACTGCCTAAATGTCATACCACTCACTTGTTCTACAATATCAGCCAGTAAAACGTAGTTTATATTCGTGTATGCCATCTCACTACCAGTTGGGAAATTAAGGTCTTGTTCTCTTGATAAGACATTAAATAAGAAATCCTTGGTAAGATATTTACCAGGTAGTTCACCCTTTAAGTTTACATGACCAGCCAACATGGCAATAACCTCTGGATCTCTTATTCCACTAGAATGATCCAAGAGATTTTTTATTTTAATAGTATCGGGAAATTGAAATTGTGGGAAGTATTTGCTGATATCATCAGACAAATGAATTTTCTCTTGTTCTTCTAAAAGAGCAATACACATTCCAGTAAACTGCTTCGAAATAGAGGCGAGATTAAAAGATGTTGAATTTGAAACTGGTATTTTCTTACGGATATTTTGCATCCCAAAATGCTTTTCATAAATCACCTTGCCATCAGAAACAATCCCGATTGATCCACCTGGTTTTTGATGACTTTCAAAATCATTAAAGATAGAATCGATTCTACTTTCTAATACCTTATCTAGTTTAACCTGAGCTAATAAAACTCCCCTACTTAGAGACCCTACTATAGCGAGTAGGATCATAATGTACTTTGCCATGTTTTGAGTTTTTGTGTTGTTATTTACTAATTGACCTATCTACTAACTAATTCAGTATTCATCCTTTAATTTTTGAAATTTGCAAGACTCACTTTTTCAAAGTGTATCAGACGTAGTATTTGCTTTAAATTTCACTGATTGGTAGGATAGAATTAACTCAAAACCGGATTTGAGTACTAATTTCTTATCTTTTTAATGGTACGATTTAGAAATTCTTTGGGAGACACCCCTTCGATTGACTTGAAGACTCTTTGGAAGGTAGCTTGAGAGTTAAAACCTGCATCAAGCGCAATAGCTGAAATAGTGAGGTGACTATCCTTTCTCGCTTTAAGTCTATCTTTTACTTCCTGAACTCTGTATGAATTCACAAAGTCATTGAAGCTCTGATTTGCATATTGATTCAATACTGAAGATAATTTCTTAGCATTTATACCTACATGCTCGGCCATTCTCTCACGATTCAATCCTGAGTCTAGATATAATTTATCCCTTTCCATAGCTTGATGTAACATGGACAAATGTTTATTCACCTCCACCGAAGACATACCATTAGTGATTCTATTAGCTATTTTCGGATAGATCAACTTTATCTTATGATAGCCTACAAAGGCTATCCAATAAATAAAGAGAACCAGTAGTAGCTCAATAGGATAATAGTGCACATCATATTGAATATCAAATAAAACAGGTGCAATCAGAGTTATTAGCCATAAAAGAGCAAGAATGACCATGCTAATGAAAAGACTATTCATCCATTTGATCAATATGTGCTTGATAGGCTTAGGTATAAACGAAACAGTATTTTCCTTTTTGAAATTCTGGAACACTCGGATCGATAACCCAAGAAAAATCCAAAAAACTATAACGCTCGCTGGTTCACTGTACCGATAGAAAAAATGATATGTCGTTCTCGGGTCCATTAAAAAATCAACTTTATATCGTGCCTCTAACTCGTAGATAAAGAGTGATAAAAGAACAGCCTTCATTAGAAATTGAAATAGCAATGGGGAATAAGCAACTACCAGTTTTTGCATCGTTAACCTCGAGGCTGGCTTCATTAAGGAATAACTATAGAGATATAAACTCGGTCCCAACCCGAATATCAATACGAATGAGAGTACATTGAAAATCATAGTATGCTCATCCAGACCTGAGCTCCAGCCGAAAGTCTCAATCCCGTTATAAGAAAGTATCAATATGAAGAATGCTAGAAATTTTGATCCCGAATGTTGCTTATTTGCCAATAGGATTATTCCAAAAATTAATCCCTGAAAAGCCCCGAAAAGTATGAGCAGATTGATCCAAGTAAACTCTAAGTCCATCTATGAGCAATTAGAAATTGAAATTTAAACTATCCTAACTTTTATTTCTATTAGACTCATTTTCTTAAGTAAAGCCCGTCTTTAAAACTCATTAAAACTACAAGTGAGTATAAAATATTTCATTTTCATTTGACCTTTTCATTATTAAAACTACATTTAAGATAAATATATAAGTATGAGCAAGTATCATCTCGGAGAGTTCGAAGAAATTGTAATGCTAACAGTAGCTATTCTTAACAATGAAGCTTACGGTGTTGCTATTATTGATGAAATGGAAGAAAGGCTCAATAGAAAAGTGAGTATTGGGTCTCTTCAAACCGTACTTAGGAGATTAGAAAAGAAAGGTTATCTGGAGTCAAGGTTCGGAGAAGCTACGGCAATTCGGGGTGGGAAAAGAAAACGGTATTTCAGTATTACGGCTTATGGAAAAAGGGTATTGACTGAAGTGAAGGAACAACGTCTGGGACTTTGGAATGCGATACCTCAATTATCCCTTAAGTCTATAACTATGATTCCCATGATTAAATGAACACCCCTCCAAAATATCCCCTCCGCTTCTTTCGATGGTTCTGCCACCCAGATTATCTCGAAGATATAGAAGGCGATTTGGTGGAAAGATTTCACTCCAATCTCAAAAAGAAAGGCGGAAAAAATGCGAGATGGAATTTTGCGAAAGACGTTATCAGGCTTTTCAGGCCGGGTATTATCAGATCATTTACAGGTATGTATAAATCAAATGATTACGACATGTTTAGGAACCATTTAAAAGTAGCGCTACGTGCACTTTGGAAAAACAAGTCATCGACCATCATCAATATGGTTGGGCTAACTATTGGAATTACTTCTTGCCTGCTGATTGCTTTGTTCATTCAGCATGAATTGAGCTATGATAAATTTCAACCTAAGGCAAATCGAATAGCCAGGGTGGTAATGGAGTACAGTTTTGATGGGAGCAGTGATACAGAAAAAGGAACCTTTACAAGCACTAAAGTTGCTCCTGTTTTTTCACGCATCTTTCCCGAAGTTATAAAGGGAATCCGAATGACAGATGCTACAAAAATTTTACTTCTTAATAATGAGCCTGTAGCCGAATCCGGATTTATGTTTGCTGACTCTTCATTCTTCGATGCTTTTCATTACGAAATGCTACATGGTAATCCAGCTACTGCACTCAACGGCACAAATAAGATAGTGCTCACCGAAAGCATGGCTAACAAATATTTTCCTGAACAAAATGCTTTAGGCAAAACTCTTGAGGTAGGGACTGAAAAAATACCCTATGAAGTTACTGGAGTTATTCGTGATTATCCTTACAATTCGCAAATGCGATTTGATTTTTTAGCTTCGTTTTCATCTTTAGGTCGAAATCAGGAAGAAACATATTTTAATGCAAACTACACCACCTATTTATTATTAAATGACAAGTATTCATTTGCTTCATTGGAGAAGAAAATCAATCCATTCATGGAGAAAGAAATGGAAGGAAGTGGAACCAAAATCAGTTTTTCACTCGAACATTTTGACAAAATACACCTGCACTCTCCTTATAGCGATTTTGTGCAAAACACCAGCATAGGCTATCTCTACGTTCTTAGTGGTGTTGCACTACTTATTTTAATGATAGTCTGTTTCACCTACATTAACTTAACCACTGCTAAATCCATTGAACGTGCAAAAGAAGTAGGCGTTCGAAAAGTATCTGGTGCTGTGAGAGGTCAATTATTTTGGCAGTTTATTGTTGAGTCATTTACCTTATGTCAATTGGCCATTGTGGTAAGCATTGGTCTGGCAGCTATATTACTACCCTCTTTTAATCAGTTAATTGATCGCAGTCTTCGTCTAACTGATTTGTATACCGTCAACTTCTTTTTAGTCGTTGCAAGCATTGCTATCATAATCAGTTTAGTTGCTGGAGGATACCCAGCTCTGGTATTGGCACGCATTCAACCAGCGAAAGTGCTTAAAGGCGTTTTTAAAAATACCTCCTCTGCACGTTGGCTTCAGCAGTCACTCACAATATTTCAATTCGGCATTTCGGTCTTTCTCATTATCTGCACACTTGTTATTCAAAGTCAACTTGATTTTATCCAAAAAACGGATTTGGGGTACGACAGAGATCATGTAATACAATTACCTATAGATTGGAGCCATTCCCATCAATCAATCTCTACATTCAAAAAAGAGTTGATAAATAATGCGCAGGTTTTAAATGCAAGCCGAACAGCTAACAGTCCTGTAAACATTGAAAGTGGTTACTCAATGCGCTTACCCTCAATGCCTGAAAACAAAGCAATACCTGTAAATGCTAATCCTGTAGACAACAATTATCTTGAAGTAAGTGGCTTGCAATTAATAGCAGGTACAAATTTTACCGGACAACAGGTTACTGCTACTGATGTAGATGATTTTGACCAAATGATTTTTCACTATATCATTAACGAAAGTGCTGCCAAAAAATTAGGTTGGACTCCTGAAGAGGCTATTGGTCAGGAGATGGTGCTTAATAAGGAAGGCATTATAGTTGGCGTTATTCAGGATTTTAATTTTCAATCACTTAAAAATGGCATCAATCCTTTAGTATTGTTTACCGCTAGCTGGGGGCAAAAACTGCTTGTGAAAATAAATGGAAATGATGTGCCTTCGACCCTTGAGTACATAGAAACACAGTGGAAACAGTTTATGCCAGATAGACCATTCAGCTATCATTTTATTAATGAGGATTATAATAGATTGTATAATACAGAGCTTCAGTTGGGCAAAACCATGAATTTATTTTCAGGCATTGCAATTATACTTGCTTGTTTGGGGCTGTATGGTTTAACCTCATATATGATTCAGCAGCGTAAGAAAGAAGTTAGTATCCGAAAAGTATTGGGTGCCTCAGTCTGGAGTCTACTCAACAACTTGTCCAGTAATTTTGTAAGGCTTGTTTTATTGGCCATTCTTATAGCGTCACCTATTGCTTACTTATTAATGCAACAATGGTTAAGCCAATTTACTTATCGCATTAATTTACCATGGTGGGTCATTGTATTGACAGGTTTAGTTGTTGTGTCTATTGCAATGGTCACAACAGGCATACATGGTTTAAAAGCTGCAATGGCCAATCCTGTGGCAAATTTAAGAAGTGAATAAATAGAGGTCTATTCTTGAAACTGAAAAATACCAAACAGCTTCCAACTTTATTGAAAGCAATCAAAAAGTACCCCCCGAAATATCCCCTCCGCTTCTTTCGATGGTTCTGCCATCCCGAATTTGTAGAAGACCTCGAAGGCGATCTTCGAGAACGTTATGTGAAAAAAACACAAGAAAAATCATTGCTAGCTGCTAAATGGGGATTGGTAAAGGATGTAATACGTCTTTTCAGACCTGGTATTATCAGATCATTCATAAGTGGGACTCAATTAAATAACTTTGACATGTTCAGAAACTATTTGAAGGTTGCTTATCGTAACCTGAGTAAAGATAGAGCATTCAGCACCTTGAATATTCTGGGTCTTACCATTGGAATTATCGCTAGCGTCTTCATATTTAGATATGTCGGTTTTGAAAGGAGTTATGATAGATTTCATACCAAAAGCAAGGGCATCTATCGTTTAGCCGCTGATATAGATCAGGGAGAGATAGTACAGACTACTATGACAAAACCACCGATGGGTCCCGGGCTAAAAAAAAATTTTCCAGAAGTAATCGATTTTACCAGGCTTATCTTACCCTGGAGTGGCCAGGGTACAAGCAGCACGCTTAACTGGGAAAATGAAGTTGGTAAAGAAACAAAACACAGCTTTCATTGGGGTTTTTATACCGACCCCGGTTTTCTGAGCATGTTTTCCTTTCCCATGATCAAAGGAGATCGTTCTACTGCACTGAAAGGTGTAAATAAGATCATACTCTCTGAAAGCAGTGCACGCAAAATCTTTGGTAATAACTGGAAAAGTAAAAGCGACATTATTGGCCAGACAGTAGAGTACGTTAACGAATTTGACCGATTCTCATTAACTATTACTGGCATCATAGCCGACGCACCCGAAAACTCCCATTTTCAATATGATTTTCTCGCCTCTTTCTCAACCCTATCTACAGGTTGGGCTAAAGGCTATGCCGAAACATGGGATGGTAATGATGTATATACCTACTTGGAATTAGCACCATCGGCCAATACGACTGTACTGACCAGAAACGCCGAAATCTACTATGTCGAAAACAGTGGAAATAACTTGGCTTCTAAAACCAGTTTTGAATTACAATCACTAAGCAGCATCTATCTTACGTCTAACCGACAAGATGAACTCAAGATCAACGCCAACTCTACTTACTTGTCTTTCCTGTATTTCATCGCTGTCGCTATTTTACTCATTGCTGTTATCAATTATGTGAATCTAACAACAGCTAAAGCAGTCCAAAGAGGACATGAAGTCGGGCTCAGAAAGGTTTTGGGTGCATTCAGACTGCAATTAATCAAACAGTTTTTAATGGAATCGGCCCTCATTAACGGCATTGCATTTAGTTTATCCATAATATTTATTTTTGCCTTCGCCCCTTATATGGATCAGGTAACGGGTAAGTCTATTGATTATATCTCCATTAAACTATGGCCACTCCTGATCTTACTATTTCCGGCTATTAGTCTTATTTCTGGCATATATCCGGCTTTTGTTCTTTCAGGGTACGATCCATTAAAGACACTTAAAGGAAAGCTCACCTCTTCAAAAAGTGGAATCTATATGCGTAATTATCTGGTTGTATTTCAATTTTGGGTTTCTATAGGACTTATCATTTTTACGGTCACTATTTACAAGCAGCTTAATCATATGAGATATTCTGAGGTTGGGTTTCAAAAAGAAGGGGTGCTAGTAGTAAATGGTCCTGTAAATAGGGAGAATACCTGGATTGAACACGACCAGCAAAAACGAGAGGAAATAGATGATGGTGATAATTTTAAAGATGCCTTAAACCAATATTCAGGCATAAAAGCTGTTTCGCTTTCCTGGTCGATACCTGGTGAGAAAAGTAATAGCTGGCCTATTGAGTTAGGCCCCGATTATGACAATAGTAAACTCCATGTGGTTGATGCAGATAACGATTATGCCAGCGTGTACTATATTGACATTCTAGCTGGTGAATTCAGTACCAAAAATGGGGTAGTGATTAATCAAAAAGCTGCTAAAATTCTAAGAATAGAAAATTTGGCCGATGCGATTGGCAAAGAATTTACCGATGCCAATGGTCAAAAGCTAAGGATTAATGGTGTAGTAAAAGACTACCATCATTATAGTTTACATGAACCGATTAAACCCATAATGTTTCAGGAAAATGATCCAAGCTACAAATTGGATTCTTATTATAGCTTGAGGTTAACGGCCAATAACTTACAGAGTAAACTCACCACTGTTGAGAATGCTTACAGGCAAACTTATCCTAATGATCCATTCGATTATTATTTTATCGATGACTATTTCGATGCGCAATACGAAGCCGATGTGAGATTCAGTAAGCTGTTCAGTATCTTCTCCATGTTGACAATTTTTATAGCCTCACTAGGGTTAGTCGGCTTAGCGTTACACACCGTAAATATCCGTATCAAAGAAATTGGTATCCGAAAAGTATTAGGCGCTTCTGTTGGTGGCATAATCTTAATTCTTAATAAAAACACTATGATACTTGTAGGCTTGTCCTGCTTGCTGTCATTACCATTAGCCTATTGGGCGGCTGAAAATTGGCTGTCTAATTATGCTTTCAGAATTGAGTTAAATGTATCCTTTTTACTGCCAGTGCTCATCGCACCTTCAATTGTTTTGTTAATGGTTTCTGCACTTTCATATAAAGCAGCCAACATAAACCCTGTAGATACTTTGAGAAATGAGTAAGACTTCTCCACCAAAATATCCCCTCCGCTTCTTTCGTTGGTTCTGCCATCCGGAGTATCTCGAAGATATAGAAGGCGATTTGGTGGAAAGGTTTGAAAGAAACTCAGAAGAAAAGGGGGTAAAAAAAGCCAGATGGAATTTCACTAAAGACATCATCAAACTTTTCAGGCCGGGAATTATTCGGTCCTTTTTCGGAAGTCACACACTAAATAACGACCTGTTCATACATAATCTTACGCTTACGTTCAGGGTTATGAATAGAGATCGTCTTCATACGGCCATTAATGTAGCAGGCTTGGCGGTAGGCTTTGCTGCCTTTTTATTCATTTATCAATATGTAAGATTTGAAAGAAGCTTTGATTCCTTTCATGAAAATTATGCTGATTTATATAGAATCAATTATCAATACTTTCATGATAACGATCTTCAACGTTCCCTGGCCACTTCTCCACCAAGAATAGCCTCTTTCGTAAAGCAGCTTCCTGAAGTCAAGTCAATAGTACGAGTACATTCTTACGAAGGTGGAGATCTTACTATTATGGCTAATAACAAAGCATTTCGAGAGACGAGAGTGCTATTTACTGATCCGGATTTTTTGAAAGTTTTTTCCTTCCCACTAGTCTATGGAGATACTGAAACAAGCTTGAATAATATACGAACTGTAGTGATCACCGAATCTACTTCTCAAAAATACTTTGGTGATAAAAACCCTCTTGGAAAAACTGTTATGGTAGATGGTTCAGAAGACTTGTACACCGTTACCGGGGTTTTAAAGGATTTACCTCTTAATTCACATCTGCAATTTGATATTTTGGTCAGCTACAAAACCCTTGATTGGTGGTATGAAGGAGATGCAGAAGATAGCTGGTATTGGCATAATTTCCATACCTACCTGTTGCTGAATCCTGAAATTAACCCAGCAGCTTTTGAAGAAAAATTGACTTCTGCCTTACAAAAAGAAAGGGGTGCTATCAATAAAGAGAAAGGAATAGATCAACGATTCTATTTACAACCTTTGGCAGACGTACATTACGATTCGGGTCTTGAAAATATATTAACTCCCTCCAGGCAAGCAGATAAGCTTACATTAAACTTTTTACTTGCTATTGGCTACTTCATTCTATTCATCGCATGGGTCAATTACATCAATTTAGCTAGTGCCAGATCCGTTAAAAGAGCAAAAGAAGTAGGAGTAAAAAAAACCCTTGGCGCTCCAAAAAAGGAATTAGTGTTTCAATTTATTCTGGAGTCTTTTACCGTGAATCTAGTAGCCGCCATTTTTGGGGTGTTATTGGTCGCATCATGTCATAATCTTTTGACTGGCTTGGCAGGAACGCCATTTAGCATAGGCTATTTACTCAATATTGACTTTTGGTCTATTGCCGTTTTGTTTATGCTGGCTGGAGCATTGGTTGCCGGAGGGTATCCTGCGTTCGTACTTTCCTCTTACAAGCCTGTTAAAGTGCTAAAAAGCAGTATAATTCCAAAACAATCAGCGACTTGGTTGCGAAAGGTGCTGGTGGTTTTTCAGTTTTCCATTTCCATTACCCTGATCACCTGTACAGCCTTCATTTATTTACAAATTGACCATATGCAGAACAAGGATGTAGGTTTCAATGCTAAAGACTTATTAATCATCCGGGGACCTAATGAACTTGAGGGCGAAGAAGATTATCCGAAGCAGAAACTGTTTGCTAAAGAGTTATCTGATTACTCTGAAATTTCTGAAGTAACTGTTTCTAGTGCTGTACCCGGGGAAGTAATTAATTTTCCGGTTGATTTCAGGAATCAGAATGAAGGAGATAACAATACTTTTAGTTTCGACTTTATAAATGTCAATTTCAACTATTTTAAGACATTCGAAATAGACCTACTTGCCGGTAGAGACTTTAACTCTGAAATAGAAAGCGACCATCAGGCCATTGTACTTAATGAAGCAGCGGTACACTTGCTTGGTTTTGATTCGGCCGACCTGATCATAGGAAAAAAAGTTGTCTTGAATGACCGCTTTCAAAGAACTGTTATTGGGGTTGCAGAAAACACAAATCAATTAAGCTCAAAGTATGCGATAACACCCATGGCATATGACTTAGATGAAAATGCCTCTTTTTATTATGTAATAAAGTATTCTAATGATGCACAACATGCCTTGACTCAATCACAAAAAATATTTCAACACTTCTATCCTAACGACCCATTCGATTTCTTTTTCCTTGATGAGTTTTACAACCGCCAATACATTACCGATTACAAACTTGGCAATATGATTAGCTTTTTTTCAGCTTTGGCAATCTTTATTGCATGCTTGGGATTGTTTGGCCTAGCCTCATACAATACGCTCAGCAGAACCAAAGAAATAGGAATTAGAAAAATACTGGGAGCCACTATAAGTAACATAATTTACCTTCTGTCTCAGGAGTTTTTGATGTTGATTATAGTTGCTAACATAATCACATGGCCTCTGGTATATTCATTGATCAATTCATGGTTAGACAACTTTGCTTCACGTATTGATTTCAATTTTTTCGTAATCCTGATTTCAGGCTTATTGGTTATTCTGGTAGCACTCTTTACAACAGCTTCTTTAACTATAAGATCTGCACAATCAAATCCGGTAAACTCTTTGAGAAATGAGTAAGCCTTCTCCTCCAAAATATCCCCTCCGCCTCTTTCGATGGTTCTGCCATCCGGATTATCTCGAAAATATAGAAGGCGATTTGCTTGAAAGGTTTGAAAGAAACTCAGAAGAAAAGGGAATAAAATCAGCCCGATGGAATTTCACTAAAGACGTCATCAGGCTTTTCAGGCCGGGGATCATAAAGTCATTTTTACCAGATAAATCTTCAAATACATACGATATGTTCAGAAACTATTACAAAGTTGGCATCCGCAATATTCTTAAGTACAAGGCCTTTTCCACGATCAATGTGTT
Organism: Bacteroidota bacterium; assembly: GCA_039030555.1. GTDB lineage: Bacteria > Bacteroidota > Bacteroidia > Cytophagales > Cyclobacteriaceae > JBCCDY01. Next base: position 46,947 of record JBCCDY010000002.1, on the reverse strand, counting down.
AGGTCTGGCGATGTCGATGTCGCTTGGAATGCTCATCATTTTAATGATCTCCGATGCAAACAGTTACGATAAATTTCACGAAAATGGAGATAGAGTATATCGAATGATCATGAAGCGGGAAGGCCATTCAAATCCCTACGCGACTGTGCCCTTCCCTTTAGCTCAAACTTTAAAGACTGATTACCCTATTGTTGAAGATGCCACTGCAATCAGGCGAGGTGTGGGTGGTGATATAACTTTTGAAGATCAGTACACGCAGGCAAGAGGTTATTTCGCAGACGAGGCTTTCTTCCATGTCCTCGGATTCGATCTTTCTTCAGGAAACAAAAATACGGCTCTCAAAAATCCTAATTCCATAGTGATCTCACAGGATATCGCCTTTGAATTGTTTGGAAATGAAGACCCTGTCGGACAGAGTATCAATTTCATAGACCGAAAGTTGAATTTCTTTGATAATGAGGCTTCTGCGCCTGTCGACTGGGGCCAGTATGAAGTCACAGGAGTGATATCGAATAATGATTATAAATCACATTTGGAATTTGATGTGTTGATCTCGTCCGAGTCTCTGGAACTTCTCTATAAAGAAAACAAAATCGGTGACCTGACTTCCAGCTGGAAAGACCATTTCCAAACCTACAGCTATGCGATGCTGACTGAGGAAGCCAATCAGGAAGATCTGGATCGGGAACTCATCCAGACATCTTCCATCCAGTTTACCGAAGAAGGCTTTCAGGGATCGTTACTCTATGCTCAACCTTTGAGTGAAATAACTCCCGGAACCCCCTTAGGCAATGAGCCTACCATTCGACTGCCAACAATAGCTTATTACGCACTTTCTCTTTTAGCCTTACTGGTTATTCTTTCCGCATGTTTTAACTACACAAACCTGTCAATTGCAAGGGCTTTTATACGCTCCAAGGAAATTGGTGTTAGAAAAGTTAATGGGGCAAACAGGGCAACACTCATCTTGCAGTTTCTAAGCGAGTCCATTATAATTTCTTTCTTATCTCTACTCTTGGCTCAAATACTTCTGCTTTTTATCAGGTCAGCTTTTAAAGGATTGTGGGTAAACCAGCACCTGAATTTTGACCTGAACATCAGCCTGATGGTTTACAGTAGCTTTATTCTATTCGCACTGCTTGTTGGATTATTGGCGGGTTTTTTCCCTGCCTTAAGTCTGGCATCCTATCAGCCCATACAGGCTTTAAAAAAAGATTATGGGCCTCGCTTAAGTTACTTTGGCTTGAGAAAAGTTTTAACTGTCAGTCAATTCGTGATTTCCCTTTTCTTCATCATCAGCTCCATAGTAATATACAACCAATTCCAGCATTTCATGGATTACAATTACGGTTTTGATACTGAAAATGTAGTGAATTTAAATCTTCAGAGTAATGATTACGTCACCACAAAACAGATCCTGAAAGAGACTCCCGGAGTTCAGAATATTGCCGGCTGTGCTTATTTGCCGGCAACCGGCAGAAATGACAACACCTCTCTGGAAATTCCGGATCAGGATGAGAAAGTAAATGTGATTGACCTCGGCATTGATGAAGACTTTATTGATGTGATGGGAATCGACTTGATTGCCGGAGAGAATATTCAGAGTTCCCAAACTGGTCAATCCACTATTTTAATCAATGAAAGGGCCGTCAAGGCATTGGGATATAAAAATGCTAGTGATATTGTGAATGAATTTTTCCTGATCGATGGAGAAAACATCGTGTCAGTTTCAGGAGTGGTTGAAGATTTTACATTTCAGTTACTTTTTAATGGAAGGGAAACAGGTCCTATTGTAATGAGGAGCAATCCGGATCGGATAAAATTCCTCACTTTAAAAATTCAGGAAGATGACAAACACAATACCATCGGGTATCTTGAAGAAAAATGGAAACTCATCGATCAGGTACATCCGCTGGACTATGAGTTTTATGACGAAAAGCTATCTGCTAATAATCAAGGGATATTTGACCTTGTCTCCGTAATAGGGTTCACAACATTTTTGGCCATTATCATTTCCTGTCTGGGTTTATTGGGAATGGCCATTTACAGCACGGAAAGAAGGACGAAAGAAGTCAGCATCAGGCGAATACTCGGTGCAAATGATTTGAATCTGTTAGTGGTTCTATCCAAAGAATTCATGATCGTTATTGGTATCTCCATTTTGATTGCGGCACCTTTAAGCTACTTTGTTAATAACTTTTGGCTGGAATTCCTGATAGTACGCATTGACTTTGGCTGGAAAATAATTGCGACAGGTTGTTTGGTAATATTGCTCATCGCCTCTGCCACCATTTTCCCGCAAGTATTGAAAATCTCAAACACCAATCCTTCAAACACACTAAAAAGTGAGTAAGACAAACCCTCCAAAACGCCTTTTAAACTTCTTCAGATGGTACTGTAAAAAAGACTATGCTGAAGACCTTGAAGGTGATTTGGTCGAAAGATTTCACGCTAATCTGGAAGAGAAAGACTTGAAAAATGCCAGATGGAATTTTGCGAAAGACGTCATCAAACTTTTTAGGCCGGGTATCATTAAGAACCCTTCATTTATAAAAAACATGCTGAACTACGGAATCATGCAACTGAACTTTAAGCTGGGTATCCGAAATCTGATCAAAAGAAAAGGCTATACGGCCATCAACATTAGCGGCCTGGCACTTGGGATGGCCAGTGCCATAATGATCTCACTGTACATCGTGAATCAGTATTCCTACGACAAATCCATCAAAGACTCGGAAAGGATTTACAAGCTTGTTCAGAAAGTCTCCTCACCGGAAGAAGAAAATACCTATCCGAGAGCACCTTATTCCCTTACGGAAATCATGGTGGATGATTATGATGAAATTGAGGCGGCAACTGCCATTTCCGGTCCCTATGAAAGTCAAGTAGTGTCTATTCCCAAGGAAAATGGTCAATCCGATTTTTTTATAGAAAACTCCGTTCTGATCGCAGACAGTAACTTCTTTTCTGTGTTCAATTTTGAAATGATCCGTGGAAACCCGGAGAAGGCTCTCAGCAAACCCAATAGCGTAGTGCTGACGGAAAGTACAGCTTCCAGACTGTTTGGAAATGATGATCCGCTTGGCAGGTTCATCGAACCCTCCGGAAAACCCTCCATTGTGACGGGTGTCTGCAAAGACCCTCCACACAATTCACACCTGCAGTTCAGCTATATTGTATCATCTACTTCGGTGAGGTGGTTTAGTCAGGAAAAATTCAACCTGTCATCGGCACACTGTTATTTCAAACTGAAAAACGGTGCCAGTGTGGAAGCATTGGAAAGCAAACTTCCCCAGATGATGGAGACGTATGTACTCCACGAAATCCTGAAAAGCAGAAACGTTTCAAAAGAAGAGTATCTCGAAGCAGGAAATGCGGTACAGTATCTCTTTAAACCTCTGACTGGTCTTCATCTGGATCCTGATAATCTGGGAGGATTTCAGGCTGGAGGTAATGTCACGACGCTTAGGGTATTGATGGCCATAGCCGCCTTCATCTTGGTTATTGCCGTCATCAACTTCATAAACCTCTCGACGGCAAGAGCAACAGAAAGAAGCAGGGAAGTGGGTTTACGTAAAACGATGGGGTCACGAAAGGCACAACTAATCATTCAGTTCCTCTCCGAGTCGTTTCTCATAAACCTCATCAGTATCGTACTGGCAGCCCTGCTTGTGGTGCTTTTACTGCCCTATTTCAGCGAACTGACAGAATCTTCGTTCCGGGCAGCTATAACTCTAAAAACCGTTGCTTTCATCTTAATCATAAGCCTGCTGACGGGTTTATTGGCTGGTATTTATCCAGCTTTTGTGCTTTCGGCATCCGAACCCGTCAGTGCTTTAAAGTCGAATACATTTTCAGGTTCCAAAAGCCTGCTTCGTAATGGACTCACCACCTTTCAGTTTTGGATTGCGACCATTCTGATTGTCTGCACGCTGATCGTGCATCATCAGGTTGGGCATATGAAGAATAAGGATCTTGGTTTTGACAAAGAGCAGCTTTTGGTCATCGAAGGACTCAAGCACCGGGAACCTGAGGTTTATTTACCTTTTCTAAACAGGCTTGGAGAGTTCCCGGAGGTCAAAAATGCAGGAGGAAGCAACTGGGTTCAGGGCTTCAGTAGCATCTGGCACGACTTATACACCACTTCCGGTTTAAATGAAAGCATCAATTTGAACAGGACTGTCATCGGTGATCATTTTGCCGAAGCACTCGGACTGGAACTGATTAGTGGAAATACATTTTCAAAAGATTTCGATGATTCCCTTTCCGTAGTTCTAAATGAATCCGCCGTTAAGGTTTTAGGATTGTCAGACCCCATTGGTCAAAAAATCAATCTTGTTGAAGACGATACCTATGAACAAACCGCTTTTACGATTAAAGGGGTGGTGAAGGATTTTCACTATGCTCCACTGCATGAGCCCATTGAACCATTAGTGATCATGAGTAATGAACAGTTTTACGGAAACATGCGGTACATTCTTGCCAGAATCGATGCCCAATCGGATCGTGAAGCTATAGCGCGTATTGAAAGCCTGTGGAAAGAAATGATCCCAAATCGCCCGTTCCGATACCGATTTTTCGACGATACGTTGGAGGCAGCTTACAAAAATGAGCAACGGACTTCCAGCATTATATCCATGTTCACCATACTGACCATCGTGATTGCAGGCATAGGACTGTTCGCCCTTTCCTCCTACATCATCAGCATCCGTGTTAAGGAGATCGGGATTCGAAAAGTACTCGGTGCCAGTATCAACAGCCTTATTTTCCTGTTATTCAAGAACTTCCTTCAGATTATGGTACTGGCATTTCTACTGGCTATCCCTTTCTCATGGTATCTCGGCAATACATGGCTGGAAAACTTTGCCTACCGGATAGAAATAAACCCGCAGATCTTCATAATGTCCATGGTTGCCATCATTGTGGTTACTGGAATAACCGTGAGCTTTCAGGCCGTGAAAGCGGCTTTGGCCAATCCTGTAAAAAGTTTGAGGAGTGAATGAAGCTTGAATTAGATGACTATCGGTGAACGTAATCACCAATAGTTATGACTTTCAGTGATTGTATTCACCAAAAGTTAAGGTTTGGATCTTAATACTTTTCAGAAAAGGGGTTTTTAGTACAGTTTAGCCAAATAGAGTGCGATAGAAAAGATATTGTTATTTCGAAATAATAACAATACTATTGTTTGTATTCCGATATATATCAAGATGGGTAATGACACCAAAAGTATTATTATTTGGTTGTTAGGCCGATAAAAAAACACATGGACTATTATAAATTAGCAATTGACAATATTTCAAAATTCGGAGATACCGATATCTTTCCCTACCCCATTGAGAATGCATTGTTTTACGATAAGCCTGACGAGATAAAAGTAATTCTAGAGAAAATAGCAGCTGATTTTGACAACTGGAGTACCAATACTCCTGTAGAATCAATAAACAGTTGTATTCCCGTAGGAATAACAGGATTTAGATGGGCAGCGATTATTGATCCTATTTGGAATGCCTATTTGCTATATGAAGCCTTAAGAATTTCAAATGATATTGAATCAAAGCGCATCCCATCCGCACGGAATTGTGTGTTTTCTTATAGAATAAAATTAAACCAATCCACTGGCAAATTATTTGACAACGACTTTACTTGGAGGAAATTCTACGAGACTGCTAGAAGTAAGGCTCAAGATGCTGCTTACATAATTAAATTTGACATCTCAGATTTCTACACACGTATTTACCATCATCGACTGGAAAATGCTCTTTTAAGAGCGACAAGTAATACCACTTCAGTTAAACGGATAATGACAATTCTCAATAGCATTTCTAAAAATGCTTCCTATGGACTGCCCGTAGGCGGAAATGCCTCACGAATTTTAGCTGAGTCGTTATTGAATTCTTTTGACCAAGTAATGAATAGCAAGAAAATTGATTTCTGCAGGTACGTTGATGATTACATCGTTTTTGCGAACTCGAAAGAAGATGCATTTAAAAAATTGAACTGGTGCGCTGAATTTTTACTTCGCAACGAAGGCCTTACTCTACAGAAAAACAAGACACAAATACTGACTAGTTCAGAATTCATATCCCAATCAACAGTAATTCTAGAAGGAGAAGACGATGAAGATGGAAAAGAACGTGCAGCCTTTATGCGAATTAATATTAAATATGATCCGTATTCGGCTACAGCAGAAGAAGATTACAAAGAGTTGAAGAAAAAACTTTCTGACTTCGATATTGTTCCACTTATCAAGACCGAAATTAGAAAAAGTCGAATTCATCATGCCTTTGGGAAACAACTGCTTAATGCAGTTAATATTTTAGAAGCGGAACCATTGAACTTAGCTTTCAAAATAATAGCCTCAAACCTAGAAGCATTTTATCCTCTATACCCTTCTGTAATGCAGCTAGGATATAGGAAATTAATGGATTGCGAAGATGAAACCATAACATATTTTCTAGACACTCTTTCTGAATTAGTTTTTTCAAATTCATACATAGTCCAAACGGACAATAATTCATCCTACACTGCCCGAGTACTTTCGTTGAAAAACACTGAGAGTAGCATTCAGGCAATTGATCAAATAGCTAGTAGTTCAAGATCTGCGTTGGTTAAAATGAGCTGTATGTATGCAATGACCAATCTTAATAACACTTTTTGGTTGTCTGATTTAAAACCGCAATTCTCAACATTTACCTCTTGGGAAAGAAGATCTTTTATTGCCGCTAGTTACTATTTAAATGATGAAGGAAAGCATTGGCGTGAGAAAATTTCACCACAATTATCTGAGTTTGAAGCTTTATTAAAAAGTTGGGTAGGCGATAAAAACCCAGCTGCATCAAATTGGAAATTACCATTATGATATCGGAAAAAACATTTGCAAGAGGATATTCTTCATTCTGGACTCAAAACACGCCTTGGTTAACTGATTATGTTAGCTTCTTAAATAAAGGAAGTATTGACAGAACTTTTAAACCTTTGGATTCATTGGATGAAGCAAAATTCAGATCAATAAATAATTCTGCTGCATTCATAGATTTCAAACAAAAGGTTCTCGGAGAAGAATTGGAGATTTCAAAAGTAATCGAAATAGCTGCTGAAAGTTTAAAACACTTACCAAGAAATGAGTTAGACTCATATGAACTCAATGATATTCATAGTAAGGTCATTCTCGAACAATCTAAAAGACTGAATGAAACTTATTCAGGAAAGACATTAGCTTTTAACCCTCAATTTAAAGGTTGTGGTATAATTGCCAATTGCCAAGGAGATCTTTATTACGATGATATTCTTTGTGAGATCAAGGCAGGAGAAAGAAACATTCATTCTTCAGATATTAAACAGCTATTGTTGTACTGTGCGTTAAATTGGTTGTCAGAAGAAAAAATTAACATTCGAAGTATTGAGATATTTAATCCAAGACAAGGAATCTACTGGCGCTCAACCTTGAATAGTTTAATGGATAACATATCTACATTACCAATGGAGGACTTATTCGAAGAAATAGGCCATTTTGTCTATACAGCATCAGAAGAAATAGATACGTAATTTGCCTAACAAAATCTACACGTAATATTCTTCGGGATACTGCGCATAGCTAAACCGTTATCTAAAAAATCACTCCACTAACTATCCTAGCTTTTCCTAAAAAAGTGAATGAGCATGAATGAAATTCACAAACCTACTTTGGAGCTTCATGTGCTACGAAAATCAGTTAATACAGAATTTTGCCATCTACTTGATGATCAGATTTCGTTATCTTTATACTATGACGATTGAACAGAAAAAAATAGCCCTCATCAACTGGATCACCAACTTGGATGATGAAACTGTGATTGATAAGATTGAAGGTTTTCGAAAAACTTCGATAAACGAACTCCCAAATGAAATCGTCGAACTCTTGAATATTGCTGCCTCCGAACCAATTGAGGATTGCATAGAGCATACTTCAGCCCAAGACATTCTGGATATGAATGAAAATTAAGAAAGTAATCTGGGCACCAACTGCAAGGAAATCCTTCAGACGAACCTCTGACTTCATATCCGAACTTTGGAACGAACAGGTAAAATCTGAGTTCATAAACCAACTCGACTTTCGTATCAAACAAATTCAGAGGAACCCGGAACTTGCACCAACTTTTCAGGATAGCGAGGTTAGAAAATTGGTCATACACAAGTCTGTATCCCTTTTCTACCTGAACGAGCCCGAACACATTAGATTACTTCTGATATGGGACAACCGACAAAGTCCAAATGAACTCTATACGTATTTAATCGGTGTTCACAAGCGATAAGAATTTACTCGAGAGATTATGAAAAACCTATTCCCTATACCTCCAACTCGTTAAATCCGCTCCCTCAGGTGCACTTTCTTCAATTCGTTTTAAGATTTTATCGACATACATCGTATTGTATCGTAAGCGAGATATATGATTGGGGTTTTCATGGTCACCGTTCCAGCAGTGCTCCGCCCGATCGCCGTAATCAACTTCCCCATCGTAATACGGGTCGGTAGTGTTTTCCAGAAACTCCTCCATCAGGTACACTGCGTTGTTCAGATAATAATTATCCATATCCCCACAGTAAATATTGATCTTCCCCTGAAGTTTTGGCCCCAATTTATTCCAGTCTCTTTCAAGGATATACCTCAAGTCATAATTTTCTTTCCAGTATTCGGCCACTTCTTTATTGATCGCTCCTGTCTTTTTATCCCAGATCCTGACCGGATAACCATCCTCTCCCTGTGGGGAATAAGTCGCCTCCCAAATATCAAACTGTTGACCGGAACGGGATTTATCTCCAAGGGCCAGCTCTTTATGATTGGAATCCTCCATATCCGAATTCACTGCTCCGAGATAATCGCGATGCGCAGGAATGGGCACTTTCTTATGCTCGCTTTCATAGAAGTATGCATTGTCATATTCATACAGATCAACAAGCGTATAGGCTCGGAAATCGATAGGATCTGGGCAAGCCGCAAAGCAGCCGTTGTATTCATCAGGATACATCACCTGAACCGCCAAAGCTTCCCATCCTCCGGTTGATCCGCCATATAAAAATCGTGACCAAGGCTCTCCCTGCCCACGGAACATCTCTTCAATGTGAGGGATCAATTCATAGGTAATTGCATCTCCATAAGGTCCCTGACTGGCAGAATTCACTGCATAAGAATCATCATAGTAAGGCGTTGGATGCTGTATTTCAATGATCAAAAATCTGGGGAAATCATTGCTGATCCATTGCAGGTATTGGTTGTAAGCTTCCTGCTGCTGAATGATGTTGTATCCCTTCATATCAAATCTGGCGGAATAATCGGGTTCTAAATCCGGATCAGGAGGTGTTGTTCTAAAACCTCCAAAATCATGAGGATAGTGACCATGAAAGATCATGAGTGGGTACTTTGCTTCAGGATGTTCATTAAAACCTTTTGGAAGCAGAACGTGCGCTCCCAGATACATGTCTCGCCCCCAAAAGTCACTCAGAAGCTTGCTTTTCATCTTAATGTGCTTGATCCATTCAGTGTCTTCCGGTTCTTCGATCGGTGGAATGACCTGATCCAGCTTAATTGAAAAGTCAGTGGTTGCATTTGGTTCAATGGTGATCTTTTTCGGAGTGCTATAAAAATTACCCGGAGATCGATTCCATTGCTGACCTTCGCCATTATCCATCGGTAATTTTACGGTATGGCCAGTAGAAAGATTGAAGGTTTCATAAACATGCAAAACTGCCTGAATCCAGTACTCGCCCGGCTCTAACTGGCTAATGCTTTTTATGGGGTAACCGAATTGATCAGAATTAAAAACAATAGACTGGTCAGCCTCCATGCCTTCAATATTTTGCCCAAAAACAAGCTGCGTATTTGGTCCATCATTGATCTGAAATCGAGGTTCAGCAGAATTGTCCGTAGATAGCAAGAGCAGCAGTCGTCCATCTACTGGTTCTTCTAAAAGCGAAGCATCAAATGAAAAACTGAAGGTTGTTTCACTGGATTCGGGTTTACAAGCCGCAAAGCAGTAGATCAGAAAGATGAATAAGGAATATTTCATAATGATTTATTTAAAACTCGAGTTCGACATAAATGAGTGCAGAATTTAACAAAAAACCGTCATTCAGAGGCTTAAAGGGTAGGTGTGGGGTGGGAAAGCCGTAGGAATCTCATTAATGAGTTGTGAGATACCGGATAAATTAAGCCCATATATAATGTAGGGCTTAATTTTCCGGCATGACGACATATTTTTAGACCGAACTCAGATTAGTTCATTCATTAATGTCATCTAGACAAGACAGGAAATGTTGTTTTTTCTCTTGCGGTGGGTTTAAACCCACCGCTAAGGATGTTATTTTCCAGTTGGCCTTTTGCTTATCTTAATGGCATTGAAACATAATTTACCATTAATTACCTTTTTCAGTCGATATCACATCCATTGGGATATTGATTTTTCCAATTTCCTGTTTAAATATCTGTTAATCGGTGGAAATCCATGGACTGCATTTAATAAATCAACACGGAAAGGATTATGATGCCATTTCTGCAAGAGGTATAAAAATTTCCATTCGATATTAAAGTACTGATAAACCTTATGGTGGTATTGCATCAAAAATGCTTCATCAAACCGATTTTTTTCAAGCGCGGCCTGACAGATATTTAGCGCAAGCATTCCGGAAACCATGGCAATACCTATCCCTTTACCGGAAAAAGGTTCAATCATTGACCCGGCATCGCCTAAAAGCAAATAATTATTGCCTGCTAGTGTTTTTCTTTTGGAATTTAAAGGCAAATCCCACCCTCTTAATTTTTCCAACTGCTCGGATCCTGCAAACTTCTCTTTCAGCGACTTATCTTCATTTATTAATTTATTGAACAAATCCAGAAGTTTCCTTTCCTTGATTTTAATGTGATTGCTCATAACGCCCAAGCCAACATTTGCCGAGCCGTCTGGCATCGGGAAAACCCAGAAATATCCCGGTAAAAGCTCTTTCAGGAAATGGAATTCAAGTGATTCAACAGGAAATTTTAATTTAAAATACGTACGGACAGAGGCGTAAGTATGCGCTCGATCCTTGGTTGGGTAATTTGCCAGTTGTCTGGAAACGACCGAATTCGATCCATCACAGCCCAAAACCAGTTTTGAATTGATTATAATTTCTTCGTCACCTTTAAGAGCCCTTATCTCTACCCCTTCGGTCTTCCTGTTGATTTTCTTGACTAAAGTATTGCCGAGGAAATCGCATTTCTTAATAGAATCGATCAGAAAAGTGTCGAACACCGATCTTTTCGATGTATAAAATGGGGCATAAGGAAGATTGAAATGATTAAAATTGATTTCAGATTTGTTTCCTTTTGGACTAGACCCTTCGACTTTCCATACCGGAAGAAACTCCGGATTGTTGATCATTGATTGAAGTAAGTCAGGATTAAGCCTTTTCAAAGTTGCCATAACCTCAATAGTCAAAGCATCCCCACATATTTTATTTCTGGGAAACTCTTCTTTATCTAAAATGAGGTGATCAATACCGTTTTTCGATAAAAACAAGGAAGCTGTAGATCCTGCCGGGCCCGTACCAATGATACATATATCGGTCTTGATTCGTTTACTCATCAAAGGAGTTGATCAAGTGTTTGACTATCATTGTGGTATTTTAGTGGCCTGCCATTCCACAACCTTCCATTCATTATTTCTATTCAGGAAGGTTCCTGTATTAAAGTATTCATTTCTACCTTCTGGCGGTGACGATTCGCTGACGAGCTTAAAAGCAACAATGGCCATATCATCATTAATTCTGATTTGTATGTTTTCCGCCGAATAAGAAACCTTACTTTCATTTGATACTTCATCACCATTTTCAAAACCAGACATTATTTTCTGCTTTCCAAAACGTTCACCTGAGGAACTGGTATAAATGAGATCTTCAGCCCAGAAATCATCGTGGACAGAGGCATAATCAACGGAATCGAGAAAGTGCTCGAGTTTCGATTTCAGGATTTGCCTGATATAGTCTTCCTGCCCGTAAGATAGATTAAGGGAAAACAGAATTGCCAAGAGCAGAATAAAGAATTGTTTCATCTAACCATTATTGAAGTCAGAATATAAACAATTCGAACTACAATGATGATCACCCAACGTGCTTGTCTTTAACTCAATTATTCAGATACGTATTGCCGGAAAGTACATCAATGGCAGCATGGACAGCAGTTTCACCAGCTTTCATTGCAGCATTCAAAGATCCGTTCAATTGTTGGTCACCTGCAATGGCCACCTTACTTAATATTATGGTTTCGCTAGCCGGCTGCTCGTAACCTAAGTCTGCGATATTCGGAAGTGCTTTGGGAATTGCATAATGCTTTAGAAACGTTGAACCGCTTATACCAAAGTCTTTTTCAAGTTCTTTCTGAACTTCTTCTACTAACTGCTCCGGGTTTAAATCATGATCTTTTACTACTGTCACGGACAACAACTCATCCTCTCCTTTCGAGCCTGTACCGACGCTGGTAGAATAGAAAATATTATTGACCAACGCATCTTTATTTGCATTAAGAGCTATGATCGGTTCTCCGAAACTTCTCCTAGGAACTTTAAAGTAAAGATTGTCGCAGCCTTTCCACTCGAGATTGGAGACCATTTGAGGGATCAGGGTATCCGCATCAGTAGCAATAATGGTAAAATCCGAGCTTAGGCTTTCTCCGGATTCCAGAACGATTTCATCATTTTTAACTTCTTTAACTCTGGTGTTGAACCTAATATGCGTTTTGGAAAGTTGACTTTTAAGTTGTTCAGGAATAGCTACAATACCTTTTTTGGGCAGTACAGCCATACCTTCTCCAAACATCTTATAAACGAACTCAAACATTCGACTGGACGTCTGAAGATCAGGTTCCAGAAAGATTCCGCTAAAAAATGGCTTGAAAAATGAGTTTATGATCTTATCAGAAAACCCAAATCCCCTGAGGTACTCCAGAGTAGTTGTTTCCGGGCCCTGAAAAATCTCTTCGACCGTTTTCTTCTTCAGTTTATTGTTTAATCCAAGAATTTTAAACTTGTCGGAGATACTTCCAACAGAAGCAAAAAGCGTAGGAAAAAGAAAGGAGAAGTTCCTTAATGGATCACCGATCTTGAAAGATTTACTGTTCTGAAAAATTAAAGCTCCCGGCAAGAAAGGCTGAAGTTCCAACTCATCATAATTCAGGTATTTTTTCGCCATAGGGTAAGCGTCCAATAATACCTGAAAACCATGATCCAGCTGGTATCCATCAACCATGTCTGTTTTAACCCTCCCACCTACGGAATCCGTTTGTTCAAGTATTATTGGTAAAAAACCAGCTTTTTCAAGTACCTGAGCAGCAATAAGACCACTTACTCCTGCTCCAATGATGTATATATTTTCTTTCCGCTCTTCTGCCATATTAATTGTTTGAAAGAGTAATCAACTTGAGGTCATTTGGTTTGAAATAATCTTGAATCAAGCTCAAAAGGATCCGTTTTTTTGACGGTTTTAGTTTTAGTATGATCCGAATGCTGAGGATTAATTAAGTAATTGAATTCATTCGGCACAACAGCAGAAGGTACCATGAGTATATAGTTCTTCCCTGCATTGATAAAATCTTCTCCGACTGACTGCGTAGAATGAGGTAGATAAGAGGTTTCATTCCAGTCATCCGGAAGGGACTCTTTTGTGACAGAGTGAATTTTACTATCATCAGGAATCTCGATTATGGAAAGGCAAATATCTGTTGCCTCACTTAAATGAATGTTGTGAACGAGATATTCGAGGCAAGCTAATGAAATACTACCCGCAGTGTACAGTAGATTCATACCTCTCGGGTTCCATCTACCTCCGTACAAGCCTGCTCCAACACCCGAAAGATCATTAGAATATTTTCTCTTGCAGATCCTGTAAACATGCATTACGCCAGTACTCCGTGCTCTATTCTGCCTAGCTCATCGAGTAAACGACGAACACCAAAGCTGTTTACAAGAAGCTTTTTAGGTTTAATGTTACCCAAAGCTGCGTTTTTTGCATCCATCCAGGAATAGAAGCCCCCTTCAAAAACTTCCAGGCCTTTACGATAAACTTCTTCCAGTTCGAGGATTTTCTCGGTTACGGCCGGGCCAAATTCCTTTTTTCTTTTGTAGGTATCGATAGAAATGGGAATGATTTCCATAAGCTCGGCCAAACTTAACCTGGTAATGCTTAGTATTTCTTTAATGTAATTTTTAGACATGGCCTGATTGGCCAGTTCAAAATAGTTGGCTGAGCCATAAGGGGCTAATGGCTCGTTTAAAGTTGAGGGTGCGGTGGAAGGTGTTTTATAGTTTTTCATTAAGTGTATATCTACAAATAATTATACGTAAATTTACACTTTTAGTTTAATTCTTATTCAAAGAAGTGAGATAATTTCACATTAAGTACTCGTCATTGCGATGAATTTTGAGCTAGTAAGTGAGAAATTCAGAAGCAATCCTTCAATTTGAAAGGGATTGCCACGAAAAAATCTTCGTTTCACTTCGATTTTTTCTCGCAATGACGCTAATTCCCTACTCTTCCAAGACCACTGCATCCAGTTCCTGTTCTTTTACGGTTTTATTAAAGGCGGGAATATCCTCTTTAAAGACCTTTTCCAGTTTGTTTAATTCCACATCAATTTCAGCAGATACTTCCTTTTTGAAAGCGATGGCCTGATCCGTTGGCTTAAAATCTCCAAAAGCCATTAAGGAATTCAAATGTCCGAGTTTATTGTTCAATCGAATTGGAAAATTCAAAGGATCTTGTCGGCTCTTACTTTTCGTTTGATAAAGTGTCTCTTCAATGGTCTTCATTTCTGACTGGATGTTCTTTGCCATTTCTTCCAGATCGCCCATACCCTCTTTATCCTTGATTTTGTCCTGAACCAGCTTAATCTGACCCCTTGCCTCTCTTATGTTTTTAATAGCCACATTTGTTTCTGAAAGCTTGTCACGAACGGATATCAGAAAATCAAACTGTTCCTTTAACTCTGCTTCAGAGGATGTTGATCTTGGATCGGCCAATATCTCAAACTCCTGTCTGGATTTACTTTCTCCATTCAACGCTAACTCTACATCGTATTTTCCTGGCAAAGCTTTAGGGCCATTCAGAGAAGCCGCCCAAAGGATCATTCCTTCAAAATTTTCAGCCTCTTCGTAACGCATATTCCATGTGAACAGATTGGCTCCGAGTTTTACTTTCAGCTCGGATTCTTTCTTTTTCTTATCCGGATGAGAAGTGAATTTCCGAATTAAGGTACCATTCTTTTCAAAGAATGAAAGTGTTAGCGTATCCGATTTGGCGGTATCTTTTACATAGTAATGCACCATCACGCCTCCGGGGTGGTTCTTACCCGTTGTTTTTGATTTCTCCTGCTGAGTACCATTGATTCGGTAGCTTGATAATGGTTTGAATACGAAGTAATCCTTAGACTTAAACTCGTCACTTAATTGATGTAGTGGCGTCAGATCATCGATTAGCCAGAAACTTCTACCCTGCGTCGCAGCAATCAAATTATCGTTTTTGATGGCCAAATCAGTAATTGGAACGACGGGCAGATTTAACTGAAAAGGTTTCCAGCTTGCACCATCATCAAAAGATACATACATTCCACTTTCAGTACCGCCATAAAGTAATCCCTTTCTTTTAGGATCGGCTCTTAATACCCGTGTAAAATGCTCCGGATCTATTCCTGAAGTAATTTTAGTCCAAGTCTTTCCGTAATCCTTGGTCTTATAGAGGTAAGGCTGATAATCACCCAGTTTATACTTTGTTCCTGCTACGTAAAGTCCTCCTTTCGTGAAAGGATCGGGTTCCACACTATTGATCATCACGTACTTCGGCATATTTGGCGGGGTGACATTCTCCCAGTTCTTACCTCCATCTTTGCTTACATGAATGAGTCCATCATCCGAACCTGTCCAAAGCAAATCTTTTTCATAGGGTGATTCACAAGCTGCGAAAATGGTACAGTAGTATTCTACGCTGGTGTTGTCTTGTGTAATTGGACCCCCAGAAGAACCCAGCTTGGTGGAGTCGTTTGTCGTTAGATCAGGACTCATCACTTCCCATGACTGCCCTTCATTAGTAGTTACATGAAGATGATTGGAAGCTGTATACAACTTATCAGGATAATGAGGAGAGAAAAAAATCGGGAAGTTCCACTGAAAACGGTATTTAAAATCTTCTGCGCCATGTCCCATAGGGTTATCAGGCCAAACGTTAATCGCCCTGATCTCCCCTGTTTCGTGGTTCACACGTGTTAAGAAACCATCATAGCTCCCACCGTAAACAATGTCGTTGTTTTCAGGATCAATGGCAATGTGTGCACTTTCACCTCCGGCTGTTCGTTCCCAATTACGCTCTGTGATGGCACTTCCTGTTGTTCTGTGATCAATTCTTACTGTAGAGTTATCCTGCTGTGCACCATAGATTCGATAAGGAAAATGATCATCGGTAGTTACCCTATAAAACTGAGCAGTAGGTTGGTTTAAATAAGTTGTCCAATTCTCCCCTCCATCAAAAGAAACCTGCGCACCGCCATCATCCCCAATGATCATGCGTTGTGAATTTTCAGGGTCAATCCATAGATCATGATGATCGCCGTGAGGAGCATTAAATGTTTCATACGTCTTGCCCCCATCTTTTGAGCGGTGATACCTCACGTTCAATACATATACTTTGTCTTCATCTTCTGTATCTGCATATATGCGGGTATAATACCAGGCTCGCTGTCTTAGTTTTCGCTCATCGTTTATTTTCTTCCAGGTCTTACCGGCATCATCAGATCGATACACACCTCCTTTCTCGTTTTCGATAATTGCCCATACTCGATTAGAATTGACGGGAGAAACCGTGACTCCTGAAATGCCCCAGATGCCTTGAGGCAATCCCTCGTTTTCAGAAATATTAGCCCAGGTTTCTCCTTCATCCGTACTTTTCCAAAGTGAAGACCCTTCCCCTCCACTTTCCAGACTATAAGGTGTTCTTCTGATCCTCCAGGTTGATGCATACATAATTCTGGGATTGTTGGGATCAAGAATTAAATCAACAGCTCCCGCATCTGCATTGGCGTAAAGCGTTTTTCTCCACGTCTCGCCACCATCTGTACTTTTATAGACTCCCCGTTCATTGGTTGACTTATACAAATCCCCCATCACGGCGGCGTAAACTATGTCCGGGTTTTTGGGGTGAATTCGAATTCTGGAAATATGTCTTGATTTTTCAAGACCTGACTGCTCCCAGGTTTTTCCGGCATCTACCGATTTCCAAACTCCGTAGCCAAATGAAACATTTCCTCTAACGGTCTTTTCACCTCCTCCAACATAAATCACATTATTGTCCCACTCATTGACCGCAATGGCTCCAATAGAACCTCCGAAAAAGCCATCTGAAATATTCTCCCAGGTATTACCTGCATCTGTCGTTCTCCAAATACCTCCTCCTGTTGAACCGAAATAAAAGAGATTGGGCTTGTTAGGAACGCCTGTAACAGCAGCTGACCGACCTCCGCGAAATGGCCCAGCGTTCCTCCATTCGATGGAATTATAGAGTTTTTCATCAAATGAAAGAGTATTAGTCCGAGATGACTTCCTCTTTCTCTGTGCTTCTGAATTTGTAGATAAAAGCATTGAGGTGATGAACAGTAAAAGGATAGAAAAATTACGCATGAGCTATCTGGTTTATTGAAATCGAACCAGAATATAATGGAATTTGAAATTCCAGAAGCGATAATTTTATTTATGGTGCTAATCGGAGCTGAAAGGTTGGAATTACCTCAAAATATAAAGCTTCCCGAAACCCCTTTTGAATCCTCTATCACCTTCCGTTGGACGGTTATCAATACCTTGTCCGTTGCTTCTTACAATTGCCCTGTAAAGATAAACACCATTGGCTAATCGATCACCATACTCGTCCCTGCCATCCCAGGCAAATTCTGTAATGTTATTCCCAATTCGAATCGGACCCAGTTCGTCTTGGAGAATTTCACGGACTACTTTACCACTAACCGTCATAATCTGTATTTTAACCTGGTCGGGTATATCCGAGCCGGTTAATGTAAAAACAAACCGGCAACTGGTGGAAAATGGGTTTGGATAAGGGTAGAAGTTAGTAATCGTAGATTCGTTAATGACCTCAAAACTTATGGTGAAAGGTTCTGAACCTGATTGGTTACCGGAAGCATCTTCCGCCTGTGCTCGAAAAGTATAAGTTCCGTCAGCAAGGCCTTGAGGATTATAGGTAACACTTAGATTTTGTTCTTCTGATGCCGGGACAAAGTTCACATTAGGATCATTAAAAGAAACCCTCTCAAACTGACTACCTTCTTCGGGAGCACGAATAAAAAGGCTTACACCTGAAGTGTCCGATTGGAAAAGTTGGGAATTATCATCTCGTAAAGTGACTTGAATAACCGGACTCGGAGAAACGATGTCTCCATCTAAAATATATCTACCGTCGAAAGTTACATCAAGAACCGGATTGGTCTGATCTGCATTGACAGTTAGATAATTTGGTATACTGGCTATATTATTATTGATTACTCTATCCAGTTCATTTACAGGTTCATTAATATTTAAAAAAAGATCGTTGGAACCTGGCCTTCCCAAAGTCTCGATTTCGAGTGAGAAATTAATAGACTGTTCAGCTTGTAGTGGAGCTATGTTAAATATCTGCTCGCCTATTCCACCAGATGTTCTGTTGATCAAGCTAGACGTAATCGAAATCGAATCCTGGAATGCATTATCAGATACATTTCGAATTACGAAGTCTGTTTCAAAAACGGTCCCTTCTTCCAAAGTGAGCTCGAGAGCATTATTGCCTTCCCTTTCCGGTTTTAATAAGACTATTTCAGGAACACCCTCGTAAAAAACCACCCACCTCCTTAGTTGTGCAGGAGTAAGGTTTACCGCATCTCCTGTTTCGTAACGTAATTGTATTACCGGAAACTGGTTTGCATCAATTGCCGATAAATCTACGTTTGGTGAAGTTTGATTCTCTAGTAGTGAAACTTCATTCCCGCTATTATCGAATCCAATCACATCAAAAGCAAAGAAATCTGAAGAAGGACTTTCTAAAGACTGGGTTTCACTTTCAAAATTGATCCATCTTTTAACAGGCCCAATTAAAGGGGATGTTATGGAGCCTTGGGTAAAACGTCCAAAAACGGTTTGATTTAATGTAATCTGCTCTTCTGAATCCGGAATTACCCCGTCATTAGCAATAATCTCTGTTCCATTTCCGGAGCCCACTCCTTGTTGTCCTAATAAAATATAAGGATCACCATCGCTAAGGTTAGCAATTGTCGTTGCAGAAGCACCTGCATTTTCAAGTCTTGAAATCAACCCAGGAGAAAAAGAACTATACTGAACTAAATTTAAATTGAAGAACAAAACGAAATCGCCATTAGGTAAGAGATCTAAGTATTCATCTAGTCTTCCGTTTATAATATCTGCTTGAGTGAAATTATTGATTACCTGTGGGGTTAAGCCACACCTTAAAGGGTCTAAAACATCAAAATTACCATTCTCAAGAACGGCAAAAGGAATGGTACTGGCCTGATCAAATGCGATAGCCAGTAGTGTATTGTTCCTGCAAAGTCTAGTGTTTTCTGCATCAGGAAAATCTACAATAAACTGCGTTCCATTAATTACAAGGCTGGTACCTATATTTTGTGTTGTCCCTGGGTTGTTTGAGCCCCCTGTTAAGACTGAAACACTGGTTTCGTTTGTTTCAAATTCCAAAGTTCCTCCTTGATTGAATTCTAATCCGTTCAGATTATTTTCGTTCAATTGTGAAACATCTGATTGTAACCAGCCTTCTTCAGAATTATTTATGAAAACAAAAGAAGACTCTGACCATGCTGTATCTTCATCATTTGAAGCTTCTGAGAAACGGCTTCGCCAATAATATTCCTGATTTTCTACTAAGCTTACAGGAATTTGCCATTCGGCCAATACCTCTGCCTGCATCTCAGTAGATCTTTTAAAGGGAGAATTGAACGAGCTAACGGTATCAAGCTCGAACATGAACCCTCTTTCGTTATCTAGGATATTATTTGATTGTGAAATAAGAACAGGTGAATTCTCCTGAATAACCTCAAACTCATACGGACTCAGGTTTTTGGTTCCTCCTTGGTTTATAAAAGTAGAAAATACCGCTGTATTATTTGTTTCGCTGATTTCTTCAACTGAATCTACGGCATCGATTTGAACAGTAAATTCATTCAAGCCAAATGCATCAATACCTACGTTACTTACTGTAAAAAGCAAGGTATCTTCAAACAAAATTGGAGCAAAAAAAACTGAAGCCAGCTCTATAACCTGATTCGATGCGAGACGTCTGCTTACCTTCACATTTACGGAATCGGGATCAGTAGCTCCAAAATTCGTTACCACCATAGCAAGCTGAAAAGAATCGGTTTGTGCAGTTACTGTATTATTATTGAACGATTCCAGGAACAAATCGTCACTTTCAATGCTATAATCAGGTCTATTCTCTCCGAATAACGTCACTGCGGGATCTCCTTGTAAAACCACTTGTTGTACCTGGGCTATGTTTCTTTCAGAACTTCCGAAACGAGCTAAAAACCGGGTAGAAGTTTCTTTATGGATATCAGCCAACTTAGTTCCTATGAAATTTTGATCTCCGTAGCCAACCTCATAAAATATATCGGAATGCAGCCTTAGCGGACTCACGAAACCGGTTGTAGCGTGCGCTAAAAAACCTACCGCACCCAATTGAGGCGTTAAAATCCAGTCTTCTCCAAAAGTCCTGGTCAAATCAAAAATACCACCCGCATTACAGCCATTAACCAAAATCACGGTATAGAGATCAGTATTATTATAACCGAGTTGAGGGTCAGAAACCTCTCCTATGTCAATATCTGTGAGTTGTGCAGCTGAGTGTCCGTAAAATGTGATAAGCCCAATACCTTCATTGACTATTTCATTGACGTTGATAAGCTCCACATTAGCTGTAGTAGTTTTTCCGATGGTGGTTACATCACCCCCTAAAAAATCTCCCACCGCAGTCTGTTCAAAGTCATCAAGAAATAATCTGAATTGAACCAATTCATTTTGTGTCAGTCCACCGCTTAAATGAAGAATTCGTTTTTTCCATAAATCGTCAAAATTGAAAGCATCGGCTACCCTTATCTTTTCTAAGTAAGCCTCCACATCGATTGGGGTTCTAGCAACTAACCTCCCAACAGGCAAAGCCGGTTCAAAAGTAGTTCCTTCCAGGCCCGAAGAAAATACAGCATCAGAGCCAGGAACCCCACCAGTAGGAACTAAATTATTGAGTGGAAGGGATGCTGGATTATTTCTTAACGTCCCATTTCCAAGATTAATGGTAAGCGCCTTTCCTACTAGAAAAAGGTATTCCGGATTCCCATTATCAAGCACAAATTCAGAGAATCTATAAAGGGCAAGAGGTGTATTTTCTCCAAATGAGAACTGATCGTATAATTCATTAATATTAAAAAGACCAACAGAAAAAGAACCTCCTGCTACTGAGGACCTATAATTTGCATACTCCTGAACGGGATCGTTATAGATTGCCCCTGGAAGTCGCAAGAGTTCGTTTGTAATAATATAATAGTCGAGATTAGATGGATTAAAAGACCTAAAATCAACACGTTCTACGGTACTGGATAATACACTATTGGTGACAAATAGAGTTCGTTCTTGTTCAGTCTGGTCTAAAACAAACTCCAAATTCCCAGATACTTCAGTGAAGCTGACTGTTCGAACATTAGATACATTTGTAACATCCCATATTGAGGAAAATTCTGGAGCATTACTCAAACTCAAAAAAGATTCACCCAATGGATTTTCTGGTGTTTTGAAAAAAGATGGCAAGCCTTCTAAATCCTGATCTCCCGGAAAGCTCAAAAGACGATGCGATAAAGAAACCCTTGAAGTATTAGAAGCATTATCATTGGAGTTTACTACTAATCTTAAAAGCATAGAGCCATCAGCACCAATATCAGAAAACTGAATATCGTCGGAAATAGATACCGAAGTTTCAAAATCAAATCGCAGGTTTTTAAAAAGCCTTAACTGAGATTCGGATGGTCCTATTAAAAGATCAACATTATGATTTAAAAAATTTGACCGACCGACCACAACGATATCAAGTCTGGGGTTAGGCCCAGAAGCAGCTTGATCCCCCAAATTCAAAAAAGTGAAATCTCCGGAGTTGCCTTCGCTTATTGATGTGCCTGTCCAGCCTTCTCCAAAATCAAAGGCCGATAAATGTGTTTCTGCTGCTCCCAGACCTAAAGGATAAGTTTGCCCTAATGAATAATTTTCTACGTTTTGAATACTCTGTTCCTCAAACACAAACGGTTCTACGGGTAGATTATCAACATTGAAAATATCAACGTCTTCTATTCTTAAGCCTGTTTCACCAGATAAGCTATACGTTAGAAAAAAAGCGGTTGTATCTGAGAAAATGTTGAAAAAGGAATGTGGTTGTGCTGCTGGCTCTACATAAAGTTCTCTATCTAAGGTGCCATCATTCCTCACTCCATAAAATTCTATTACATCCCCCTCTCTTAAAGTCTGATTTGGAGCCCGATTTGTCCTTATAGCCACTTGTTGACCTCTGTGAAACATTTGATATCTTGAGGAAATGACTTGATCTACAGGTACTCCTGCATCGACGAGTTGATCGAACTGGATTCTGTAAACTCCATTTTGTGCGGTAGGAATCTTGAAGTACTCCTGGCTAAAGTTTATCCACTCATTCCCATAAGGCTGTCCAAGACTTTTCGATGCTATAAGACAGAGCGTAACCCATAAGAAAACCGACTGAAATCTCATTTAATTAAATCCGGCTGATATCGTAAAAACATGAGAATAAAGAGATTCCGCCTGATTACCAATATCGGTTAAAGCGTAATCAATCTTGACTTTCTTGATCACTACTCCTACTCCGAAATTAGGTTGATAATCAAAATCTGTTGAACCGTCGAAATCTTTGATCCTTTGTACATTACCAACGCCACTTCTTATAAAAAACATATTTTTATAATCAAGCTCAAGGCCAAGTTTTGGATCTACCGAAACGGCATCGCCTTCAATTAAAACGTTTCGCTTTCCGTCAAAGGTCAGATCAGCACCAATAGCAACAAGGAGGCCCAATTCTTTTGGTAGGTCAAAAGACCTTGAAACTTCGAGTAATGCCTTGGGAAGCGTTATTTCAATGGAATTCTCAGGGATTTCATTCCCGGTTTGTGCGAAAACCGGCGCAATTTCATCGATATCGTGGTTCCACGCATTATACGTTCCGGTTACATCACGTACGGTCAATCCTAAGTTCCAGTGATCTCTTCGATACTGGACTCCCGCATCCAGCCCAAAACCCCATGCGTTGGCAAAAGAGCCTGCCTGTCTGTAGATCACTTTAAAATTCAATCCCGCAGATAAACCTGGAACGGTGGGTATTTTTCTTCCTACAGAAAATAAAAAGGCATAATCTGCAGAAGAGAAGAAACGTACCTGACTATAGTCAATAGCACCATTTGCATCGAAAAGAAATCTTGTATCCGGAATGTCGTCCACTCCAAATCGTATAGCCGAAAACCCGACGGAAGTTAATGTATCAATTCTGGTTGCAAATGACAGATAATCGAATTTGGCAATGCCTGCAAAATATTCAGCATGCATAAAAGAAGCCTCGTACTTATTATTCAAATGAGCCAAACCAGCTGGATTCCAGAACCCCGAAGTCACATCATCGACAAAAGATGTCTGTACCCCGGACATACTCAATGCCCTGCTTCCTACACCTATTGAAAGGAATTCATTACTAAATTTCGGTGCTGATGATTGCGCTGACACAAGATCAAACCAAAAAACCGAGATTATTAAAAATATTGCTATTCGTACTGACAGAGTATAAAAATTATAATCAAAAATACGGTTAAAAAATCTAAAGGCTTATTCGTCTAAACTAAAATATTACTAATTCGAATATTCCATAAGCCCTTCGGCAAATAATAAGTTGCTTCGTCAATTAGAAGACGGAAAATCGATAACAGACTCATGAAATATCAAAAATAATGTACTTATCTAAAGTATAAAGACACTAGATTTTCTGCCCTCCATACATGCAATTATATGATAAAAATTATTTTCTATATGATTTTTTTAATAAAAAGTATATTTCAGTAATATTTTTTAGATAGTACTTGGCTTTACAAGGTACTTATCCGTATAAAGTAATGGATTATGATTATTTGACTTAAGATGACGCATTTTTTCCTGACATATGTCTCCTTTTTTGTCTCATTTCTTAATCTGAAATAAAGAGAATTAAATGAAAGTAGAGAACACGCAGGTTCAAATGAGAAAAGGCATAATAGAGTATTGCGTGCTTCACATTATCTCCCGAGGTGAAGTATACGCCTCTGACATGCTTGAGGAATTAACATCAGCAAAAATTATGGTTGTTGAAGGTACGCTTTACCCCTTACTTACACGTTTAAGAAAGGCCGGTTTAGTAGATTATAAATGGGTTGAATCTAAATCCGGACCGCCCAGAAAATATTACACTTTAACAGATTCCGGAGGTAGTTTTCTTAAAAAACTAGAGGTTACCTGGAACGAATTAATAGAATCGACCAGCAACATTCTAAACAAAAGCTCAAAAACCAATAACTTAGCCGATCCGTCATGAAAAAGAATATTAGCATAAACATAAGCGGAATAATATTCCATATTGAGGAAGACGGCTACGAGGAACTCAAGAAATATCTGGAATCTATTAATCGCTATTTCTCAACTTTTGAGGACAGCAAGGAGATTATAGATGATATTGAGAATCGAATCGCCGAAATATTCCTGGCCAAACTCAAAGATGGCAAGCAGGTCATTACTGCCATCGATGTTAATGATCTTATTGCTACTATGGGTAGCGTCGCCGATTTTGAAGCTATTGAAGAGCAAGAACTTCCCGAAGAAAGGCTTAATGATGAGCCTAAAAAACAGGAGAAATCAGAAAAGAAGCAAAAAGAGGAGAAAAAGGAAGAGCACCGTGCACCAGGCTTACCTAAAAGATTATACAGGGACGAAAAAAGGAAAATTCTCGGAGGTGTTGCTTCTGGTATAGCCCATTACTTTGGTATTGATGCACTATGGGTAAGATTATTATTCTTATTACTTCTTCTTAACTATATAATTCCAGAATTAAGTGGGGTCGTTCTTCTGGCATACATTATTCTTTGGGTCATTGTACCAGGTTCACCAGATCTGGATGAAGATAAAAAGATTAAAAAGCTGTTTAGAGATTCTGAAGATCGCGTTTTCGGTGGTGTAGCGAGTGGCGTTGCATCCTACTTCGGTGCGGATGCTACCCTAATCAGAATATTGTTCATAGTAGTTACACTTTTAGGTGTTGGAACTGGTATAATCATCTATATCATACTTTGGATCATCACTCCTTCAGCTGTTTCCATAACGGATAAAATTCAAATGAAAGGTGATCCAGTTACACTGACTAATATCGAAACCAGTATCAAGAAGAATTTGAACGTTAACGAAAATGAGGATGAAAACGTCTTAGTAAAAATCATCCTGTTTCCATTCAGGTTAATAGCTGCAGTGTTTAAAGGTCTTGGCAAGATATTAGGACCTTCTTTGAAATTTCTGGCAGAGGCCTTAAGAATTTTTGCAGGCTTTATTATTGTATTGGTAGGAATAGTAACAATAGTTGCTTTGATCATCTCTTTTGGAGTTGTCTTTGGCCTCTATGATGCTCCTGGTGCCCAGTTTAGCTTTTTTGAATATGGTTTTCCGATGGAACTCATTCAACAAAGTTTTTCAACCTTATCTATATTAGCATTCTTCATATTATTAACTATTCCGTTTCTTGGGCTCACTTTTCTCGGAATTACGGTTATTACCAAAAGAAGATCTTCTACCCCTGCTGTAAATTGGGCAATGTTCTCCGTTTGGGTAGCAAGTATACTGGTTATTGCCTTCACCATACCTCCAATATTCCTTGAATTCAGAGAAAAAGCAACAGTAAAGGAATCTTTGGGTTTCGACATAAATGGCACACCCGTTTTGAATCTTTCTAACAAAGACCATAGTAATTATGAAGAGATTGACTTAAAACTTCGTGGTTACGATGGAGATCAATTGAAAGTGGTTAAGTATGCATATTCTCAGGGTAGTACCACAAATATCGCTGAAAAGAATGCTAAAAACATTAAATACAATATTCTGAACAAAGACTCTGTGTTCTTCTTTGACCCTAGTTTGAGTTTACCCTCTGGTGAAAGGTTTAGGATGCAAGAGCTTGATATCATTATTTATATTCCTTATGATCAGCCTTTTGTCATTACAGAAAGTATTAAAGGAGTTTTAGATAATAGAGGACGCTTTTCTTCTTCATATTACTATTTCGATCAGCTCGGAGAGCAAACCTGGGTGTTTTCATCGAAGAAGGGCTTAACATGCTTGTCATGTGAAGAATCCAGAGATAAAGATATCGATAAGTCCGATTATTTTGATGGTACGGTGCAAGGAGATGATTCTGAATCTTTAAGTATAGGTGATTTTGAAAGTGTAGAAATCGATGGAAATTTCATAATCAAAATGAGAGAGTCAGAAAATTATGAGATCGAGTTAAAGGGTAATGAATCTTACTTCGAAGAAGTAGTAATTTATAATGATAATGGAATTCTAAAAATAAATTCTGAAAGTGGAAACAGATTCAAGAAATGGAAGCTTCTAGAATCAGTCGAAGTCGTAATTGGCTCTCCGAGTCTGGAAAGGATCAATGTGGAGGGTAATAGTATTATTGATCTTGACTATTCAGACCTAAATGAACTACAAATTACCCTTGAAGGCAATTCAAAAATGAAAGCGCACTTAGAAGCTGAAGGTTTAGACATACGGATGAGGGCAGCCTCAAAGCTAGAGCTTCATGGAAATGGAGATGTTTTAAAAATAAAAATGAGTGGTGCCAGTGATTTAGACTCATTCGATTATGATGTTGAGGAAGTGGATATCACGACTTTAGGAAGTGCCAATGCAAATGTGTTTGCTGATCAATATTTTGATGCCGATGCAAGTGGTCTTAGTAGAATTAAATATCGAGGAAATCCGAAAACTGACTTAAGCGAGGGCGGAAACGGTTCTATTGTTAGGGATTAAAAAAAATCTTGAACTTATTCTAAATCTTTGCAGCGAAATATAAAAATCATCCGTCTTCCGTAGATAGAAAACCGCAAAGCCCATTTTTGGGCTTTTCTTTTATGGATTTAGATCAATTAATAAAAGGGTGCAAGAAAAATCAGCGTAAAGCTCAAAAAGAGTTTTACGAATACTTTTTTCCTTATGCTATGAAAATATGTCTTCGATATAGCTCATCGGAAGAAGACGCTTTGGAGGTTGTGAATGATGGCTTTTTAAAAATTTTTAAAAGCCTGAACAAGCTTAAAAAGAATTCTGCTGTTAAAGGTTGGATTTCAAGTATAATGGTCAATAGCTCCATAGATCATTATAGAAAAAATGTAAAGCACAAATCCTCATCCTTTGATAATGAAAACGAAGAGAACTTTTCTGTAAACAGTGAGGTGTTAGAGCGAATGAGCTCCGAAGAAATTCTGGAAATGGTTATGGAACTTCCATACCCGCACAGAGTGATTTTCAATCTATATGTAATAGAAGGTTATTCTCATAAAGAGATTAGTGAAAAACTCAGTCTGGGAGAAAGTACGTCAAGGTCATATTTGACTAGAGCGAATGGTATGTTGAGAGAAAGATTAGTTAAAATTCAAATCCCGCAATCATGACGGATAGCGAATTACAAAATATTATTAGAGGAAAGATCGAGAATATTGACCTCAAAAATGAAAGTGGCGATTGGGACGCGATGGAGGCTCTTCTTGAACAAGATCAAATAAAAAATCCAATCACCTGGAATAAAGTGTTCCTTATTACTGGAACTATACTATTGATCGGAATAAGCTTGTATCTACTTCTCCCTTCTAGTAAATCTATTGGAAACAAAACGCAGAGACTTTCTGCTGAAAATAAGTCCGTTAATTCTGAAGTCAATAATATTGATACAAAAGAAGCTCGGAAGGATGAAAAGAGCAATACTGAGTCCCATAAGAAATTAGAAAATCTACCTATAAAAAAAACAATACCGTTCAACTTGAAAAATGAAAGAGAAACTGTTTCCAGGCAAATATTTAGTTCATTAACTATAAACAATAAAGAAAGCGATATAGGTTTTGAGTCTTCAAAACCTTCTTCCTTAACCATTCCGATTCAGAGAGAAGTGGAGCTGATTGTTTCAATCGAAAATAAACCTGATAGCGCACATCGATACATTTCGAAAATTTTTGACAGAAACAAGAGTGAGTGGAATAATTCCGTTGCTGTAGTGGATTGGACTTCCAGTATTTATCCTTTTGCTGGTGATATTTTGAAATGGCTTGAACAACACAAAAATCAACAAGAGATTCAGGGATTTGTATTTTTTACTGACTGTGATAAGTATGGAGTTCCTACTTCTGAAAGTGGATTAGAAGGTGCCATGTTTACTTCAAGAAGTAACCGATCTTCCGAGGTAAAATCAATCATGCTAGAAGCTTTACGAAACAGCCTTAATAATACGGACTGGAAAGAGAATGACATGGAAGCACTTTTACATGCTCAAGAGCACTTCCCAGACTCAAAAGAGTTAATTCTTATTGCAGATAACTCTAACTCCATGAAAGATTACAAAGAACTTGTACACTACATCAAGAAGCCTGTTCGAATAATCTTATGTGGAAACACGGAAGTAGCTGAAAAAGCCATTCAGCCAGAATATTGGAAGCTCGCTAAAATAACCGGGGGCTCAGTTCATCTGATTGATCAGGATTTGTATAACGTGGGAGGCTTGAGAAATGGGACTGTTATAAGAGTTAACAAATATCTATACAGATACCGATATTCGAATAATTTTGATCTTATATCCTCCAGAAAGGAATATCTGGAGAGAGGTTTTGAGTACCCATTCGATAACTAGGAATTTGAGATCTTGATTAAAATGAAGCTTGAACAAAAACAGGTTTAAATCAAAATAAAGCCTTTAGTAAATTAATCGAATTGGTCTTGGATATTTCTGTTCGTGAAAAATCAGTACAAAACGTATTTGTTAATACCGAAACAGAATTATTTAAGGCTAGGCTCAATGAAGATCTGAGTTGAAAATCAGGTGATCTAGATATTGATGGTACAATTATCAACGAGGTATCTTCTAATATTATTGATAGAAGTGGCGAATGGTATCCTTTCGGAGACTAGAAACCTTTAAACTATACCTACATTCAGGTAAAAAAATGACTTTTAAAGTCACTATAGTCACAAAGGTTTCATTATTCAGAGGCAGATTAATGACATTGTTTATTCAATAACCTTCACTTCCACCCTCCTATTCCTCCTCCTCATTTCATTTGTAGAATTGTCGTTTAACGGTTCGCTTTCGCCTTTGGATTCCGTGTAAATCCTATCCTCGGAAATACCATTTTCAATTAAGAATTTCTTGACTGTATTTGCTCTCTTCTGACCCAGCCTGAGGTTATATTCGTGACTTCCAGAATTATCGGTATGGCCCATGATCATTACATCAAATTCTTCATATTCGGTCATAAATTCCAGCAGATTATGAAGTCTGAATTCAAATCGGGAGATGACCTCTGTCTCGTCAAAATCAAATTCAATAATGACGGGTTCAAGAACTTTCTTAAGTTTTAGCTCGAATTCTTTTTCAGCCTCAATCTGCTCAAGAGATACTACTTCAATCGTATCTTTATCTTCAGTTTGACTTTCTTTCTCAGAGTGTTCACGCTGCAGTCGTTCCCTGTTTCTTCTTCGATATTCCGCTAAACTAGTGGTCTTTTTATTTTTGTTTTTTTTCGATTTTGATCGTTTCCTTCGATTCTTTTTTGTTTTAGGTTTGCAATACCAGGGCGTCTTGTATGCAAGGCTAAACTCTACTGCATTTCTAAAGGCATTTAGGTCGCTATTTGGCTCTACATCCAAATCTATGCTTACTCCAATGCGGTATGACGGGTGATCAATCCATCCACCAACTATGAGTGCTCTGTCTTCTGAGTATCTGGTTGAAAGAACAATTTTCGTGTCGTAATTTTTTACATTTCTAATCAGTCGGTAAAGGTCGTATTCTCCATAAACTCCTAATAGAAAATTTTCATCTGAGCCTCGAGAAGTAATATTGGCATCAAGGCCAAGTATCCATTGTTTGCTTTCATAAATCTGATACTTCCCTGAAATTCGTAAGGCAACTGGAAGCTCACTATCACCTGAAATAAAAGCTTCGTTCGGCTGATTCAGGTCAAAAGCAGCGACACTCAAAAATGACTTTACATCGCCACTTTTATCGCGCTGATGCCACATAAGTCCCGTTCCAAAAGTAGGAATGGATACTGAAGTATTATCAATTTGTTCGCCTATAGGCTGAGAGGGGTCAAATCCAAGTCCTTCGACAAATTGATTCCCTGTACTGATGTTCTCAAGATTTAGCCTTCTCCATTGATAACCTCCATTTAGCCCAAAACTCAGAAAGCTATATTTTCCAATCGGAACAAGTATGGAAAAAGAAAGAGTCAAACCGTTTTGAATGAATAGCTGATCATTAGTCCGGTCATCAAAAACAGACAGGCCAACTCCCGCCCAGTGTCGGCAGTTGTTTCTTCGAAGAAATAGGGGTTTGGAAAGGTTCAAACCCTGTGAAGCAACTCTACTATCTGAACCCAGCCATTGATTTCTGAAATTATATCTGGCTTCTGCTCTATCCGTAATACCCGCGAACGCTGGATTCAACAATAATGGTAGGTTATCATACTGGCTAAACTGTAAATCCTGACCATAAAGGTTTACAGATACCAGAAAAAAGAAGAGAAATACTATTGACCTCATTCTTATCGGATTAACCGGAAGGTTCCTCTTCTTTCGCCCTGAAAAAGGATAGGTGATCCATCCTGAAAAGTACCCGAGACCGTCCAAAGATAAGTTCCCTGGGGCTGATCTGATCCATTAAACCTACCATCCCAACCCGATGTTGTTAGCTGTACTATATCATTAGATCGGTATATTAATTCCCCGGATCGATTAAAAATGGAAAGTTCGACTTCTTCAAAATCACTTCCATAAAGCAGAAACTGATCATTACTGCCATCTCCATTGGGGCTGAAAAGTGAGGGTACAAAAACATCCGGATTGAAAATGGTGCATTGCTCTTCCGGTAATATTCCAATGTTTAACGTATCACTATTCATACATCCTGAAATCGTATCAGTTACTACCAAAATCAGTTGAACTGATTGATCTATTAAAACGAACGGGTCTGCTATAGTGGAGCTACTTAGGTTCTCCTCTGGAAACCATTCAAACCTTAATCTTTCTTCTACTCCAACAATATTGGTTTCCACTTGTATGGTTTCATCCGGACAAACCAGAAAGTCCTCCATAACCCTGACCAGAGGTGGTTCAAATACCTCAAGAAAAATGGAGTCCTGAAAAGCACAACCATTGGAATCAACTACGGATACAGAAAGAAACTGAGATACCTGCGGATTTAATATTGGGTTGATTAAAGAATCGGAAGGAAGATTTAAAAAAGTTAGCGATTCTACTCCAAGAGACCCAAAGTCAATATCAACAAACTCTCCCTGACATACATTTAAGGTATCTATTAAATCAAACTCGAATACATCAATAATAAAGCTTTCCACAAAGGAACAGACCGAATCGCTACTTCCCTGATAATACACAATATCAAATTCATTAACGATGTATAATATGCTCGAACCAGATCCTATTGGACCATTATTTTGAGAAAACCAGCTAACACTGGTCAGTTCTGGGTTTGCAATGAGCTGAAGACTTTCTCCTGAACAAACCCGAATCGTGCTATCTTCATTTAGTTTGAATAGACTAAGACATCCTCCATTACAGCCACTACTTATATTAGAATTATCGGTAGCGGTTAAACAATAGCTATACGTTCCGGGTAAAAGATCATGGAACGTATAGCTATTGTTATATTGAAGCCTCCCAGATTCAAAAAGAAAGCGACTTCCAGTCTCCGAATTGGCGTTAGCTGCAAAAATGGAAGTGGAATCTTCTATAATTCCCAGAAACAGGTCGTAGGTAATTGAAGCAGAATCTGTTTTATCATCAACAGACGGGGTCCAGCTAAAAAGAACAGAGTCAGCTATTGGTAATATTAAATCTACTACTGGTGGAGCAGGTGGGGCATTTATTATGGAATCTGTCTCAAAAAAAAGACCTACAGATGAAGAATCTCCAGTAATCTGCCAATAGACCACTTCTAACAACGAATCCGTATTAACATCAATTGGCGAGAAGCCGGATAACTGAAATGAATCGCTAAACTCAATGAGATCGTTATCTGAGTTTAACAGGTAAAGTAGTGAATCCGATAACCAAACCAGATCATTAGCACCATCATTATCCAGATCTCCTGAAGAAACCTGGTAGATATTTGAATCAAAAAAACTTGATTCATCCATTTCAAAAACTAAACTGTCATTGAATAAAATCTGATTGACAACCGAATCACGAAAGCCTGTTATTACCAAGTCTGAATAACTATTTGAGTCCAAATCAACTGTAATAAGATTTGTGATATCGATGTTACTCATGAGTATGTCAATGAATTCAAAATCAGTCTCTGGAAACTGTGACTGGTTCAGATAAAGTAAGAGTGAGCGATCTAATGAATCATACACCAGAATATCCTGTCTGCTATCATTATTCAAATCAAAAACCCAAAAATCCGACAGCCCTTCTCGAGAAAGCAATTCAGTTTCTCCTGAATTGAGTAGGTCAATAAGAATTATTGACGAATCATTTGATCCAATCAGGTCTTGTCTGGTATCATTGTTTAAATCAATCCAGTTTTTCGCCTTGAATTCAAAAACAGTTTGCTCAATAAGACTGAAAGAAAAACCTCCTTCATTTTTATAAAGAAAAGAAACGATACCAGAATCACTTTCTGAGATTATTAAAATATCAGTAAACGAATCATAATTGAAATCATTAAAAAGAACGCTCATAATTTCAACAGAGTCCAGCTCTCCAAGTGATATAAAATTGGGAACGGAATCAAGAATTCCAGATACCAGAACAATGTGGGATGAGTCTTCAAAAGTTTGTCTGTAAAATAGCTCCGGAGAACCATCTCCATTAAA
Organism: Bacteroidota bacterium; assembly: GCA_039030555.1. Lineage (GTDB taxonomy): Bacteria > Bacteroidota > Bacteroidia > Cytophagales > Cyclobacteriaceae > JBCCDY01. The sequence continues at coordinate 13,700 of JBCCDY010000002.1, read as the reverse complement.
GTCAACCGTATTTACCAAATCGATCCGGCCTTCGATCTTGAATAATTCTTCGGAAGACAGGTTTTGAGCCTGAGACACCAAAGTCATCAACAATAATGCAAGCGTATAAATAGTTTTCATATGGCTTCGTTTTCAAAGTTGACGGAGCATATGATCTCAACGCTGCAAAATGATTACGCTAAACCAAGAAACCTAAAATGAGAAAGAATAGAAATTGAATGACAAATAAGGGGATTGCCAAAGGATTATCAGCCCTTAATTTGAGTGCTTTAAAAATCCCAGCTATCAATAAGGCAATAGCAGACCATCCCAAATAATTACTTGATGGGATGTCGTGATCCGACCAAGTCCAAAAGTTGAAATGGATAGCTATTGGCTCCATCACAAAATCCAACAAAACCGCTAATAAAACGGCTAACACTATTTGAAGAATTCGATTACCACTAATCTTTTCAGCTATAGCTAATGAGCAATACATTACAATTACCCAATTAACTCCAATCATAAAAGGAACTTCTAAGAATTTTGGGCCGAGAACCGGACCGTAATTGTAAGAGCCAAAGATCAATCCATAATTCACCCCTAATACCTCAGAAATAAAACCAATAGTGAATGCTATTAGGACAAAGGCTAATAAAAACTTTGCGCGAAGCTGTTGATGTTTGGATAGCAGGAACCAAGCACTAATCAAAAGATTGATTGGCGTTAGTGTTAAAAACAGACTTTGAAAAGGAGAAATTAAGCCAAATACGCCAACTACGTGTAAAATAATTAGAATAAGAATCAGCCATTTAGAATCTACTTTTCTTATCATGCAGCTAGTTGTTTTTTGTATTTTTTCGATACAAGATCCCCGACGATTTTAGCTGACAGTAGGCATAAGGGTATTCCTCCTCCGGGGTGTACACTTCCTCCACAAAAATATAGTCCTTCAGTAGAAGATTTAAAATTAGGGTGGCGCAGAAATGCAGCTAACTTATCATTAGAACTTGTACCATACAAAGAGCCTCGATAAGACTGTGTTCTAGCCTCAATTTTAATAGGGTCAAGCGTGTCTTCAATAACAATATGATCCTCTAAATTTACTTTTAAAGCTTGTGAAAGTTTTTCAATTACCGAACTTCTGACTTTTAAGGTCATTTCAGACCAATTCTGATTTTCATTATAAGGAGCATTGATCATTACGAACCAGTTCTCACTTCCTTTAGGGGCATCGGTTTTATTATATTTTGAGGTAATATTCACATAAACTGTTGGATCAGTTGAAATCTGCTTTTGATTAAAAATGAAATCGAATTCTTGTTTATAATCTTCGCTAAAGAAGATATTATGCAGATCAAGTTCTGGAAACTCCCGATTGATTCCCCAATAAAAAATTAATGCCGAACTGGATCTTTCCTGTTTTACGATCTGCTTCGGAGTCTCTAGCTGAGGTAAAAGCTTCTGGTAGGTATGATAGACATCCATATTAGAAACTACCAGATCGAAAGCATGGATTTCACTTTTAGATTTTATTCCAGAGAGCTTTCCATTTTCTAATACAATCTCTTCCACAGGAGTATTGAATTTGAACTCTACTCCTATGTCCTGAGCCAATTCATAAAGCGAAGTGGCGATTGCGTGCATACCTCCTTTCGGCAAAAAAGTACCAATGCCATGTTCTAAATGAGGAATGGTCTTCATAATCCCCGGCGTGACGTAAGGGTTTGAACCGTTGTAAGTCGCATATCGATTAAAAAGCTGCACCAGTTTGGGGTGCTTGAGCTTAGACTTATTTACATTATTTAAACTTCTGTTGATGTCGTATTTGGAAATTTTTATTAGTGCCTTTAAGACATCGCCAGAAAGCCAGGTGTCGTATTTATGGAGAGATTTTTCCAGAAAGATCCGACCTGCTTCTTCATAAGTTATTTGACTTTCTTTGAAATAATCCTCAATCACTTTTGAAGAGACATCAAACTTATCTGAAAACTCTTTAGATAATTTCCGTTGATCACTGTAAGCCTTAACAAAGGTTCCATCAGGATAAAAATAATGGCAGTTAACTTTTACTTTTTCGTACTCAAAATAATCACTAGTATCTTTTCCAGCTATCTCAAATAGCTCTTCGACATATTGGGGCATTGTAAACAACGAAGGGCCAGCGTCGAATCGGAATTCCTCCAATTCAATGTTTGTTAACTTACCGCCAGGGTAAGAATTAGTCTCGAAGACGGAAACTTCGAGTCCCATGGATCTCAATCGTATTGATGATGCCAGTCCAGCTATTCCTGAACCTATTACAGCCACTTTCATAGCTCTAAATAACAGAAATTAAGAATTATAGTTTGGGTAAAATCCCAATCTCTTCTCTTTCAAATTCCTTGAAGTAGGCGATAGAATAAGATGGATCGATTAGCAGCAATAGCCTAAAAGCCATTCATCAAATTGGATATCCCTCCTCCTTTCTAAATATAAACTGGCAAGTTTTTTGTCATTTGAAAAACAAGGCTCAATAAAATAAACTGAATTCAATATGAAAGAAACCTTACTTATGAAATTCGAATAATTCCCAGAAACTAAATTTTATCATTATGAAAAATATCATCATTCTCTCCATCGCTATGCTCTGTTTAATGGGCTGTAACCGAAAACTCAAAAGGACTGATACAAAACTCAAGAGAATCGAGCAGCCATTTACTTCAGCAAAATATTTTTCTGATAAAAAGCACTACCGATCAACCGGAGAAGGCCGTGCACAAGATTTAACTGTGGCCAAAAGGATTGCTGAAACAAATGCCAGACAGGCTATTGCCTCACAAATAGAAGTAAAGGTTAGAAGTGTTGGAGAGCAGTTCCTTCAAAACAGATCGATTTCCAATAAATTAGAAACGACCACTAAGTACGAAGACGTCACCAGAACAGTAATTGATAATACCCTGACCAGCTTAAAAATCATCAACCAGGATTCTTATCAAAACAAGAAAGGAGAGTACGTTCATTATGTGGCTATGGAAATGGCAACTTCAGAAGTTGCTGATAAAATGGTCGAAGGAATTTCGACTGATGAGCAATTGAAGCAGGACTTTGAATTGGAACGATTTAGAAAAATCTATAATGAAGAGCTGGAAAACTTCAAGAACGAGCGCTAAGTGGCTCGTTCTAAAACATATAGAAACACAAAATGGTACTTACTGATCTTTGCTAGTTTTTTTTCTCTAGCAGTATTTGCCCAACTGAAAAAAGCACCTGAATGGGTCAGTCAGGTGCCTATTACAGAAAATGCTTTTTTTGGGTTAGGGATAGCCGAGATCAAAGAAAATTCTGAATACCGTACCCAAGCCAGGAAAATGGCGCTAAGGGAGATCATCGAAAAGATACAGCTTTCCATAAATTCTAAGTCGGAGCTTAATGTAGACTACGATGACAAACAGGTCCAATATCGCCTGAATGAAAAGATTGCAGTAGAATCATCTGGTTTTTTGAGCGGACATCAAAAAGTAGATGAGTGGATAGACAAAAAAGCCAAGAAATATTATGTCTTATTCCGATTGAATGAATCGACTTATCGGGAAAACCGGTATGATTATTTTCAGCAGCTTAGCGAAATCATCTACTTTATCAGATCTGAGGCTGATGAACTCTTCACAAAAGGTGAAATCATTAGAGGCATAAAAAAACTCTCGGACGGGATTATTCGCCTTGACGATGAAATGAAGGAATTGGTTGAACCCGAATATCTGGTAAGCCTTCAAAAATCACGTTTATCTGCTCTTTATGAATTGGAGGAGCAACTTAGCAGAATAAAGTTTCAAACACGTTTGAGTTATGATTTTGAAGCAGTTGAAGCCAAACCGCTGATTATTTCCAATTTTTTGGTTGATCTTATCACAGGAACTCCAATCAGAAATCTGGAAACAAAGCTGAAAGTTCTGGATGGAGACGTCTTTAATCATGAATTTCTTACTAGAAATGGTCAAAGTGATCTTCACATCTATGGTGTTTATCCAACTGATCAAACTTCGGCAATTCAATTAGTTCCTCAAATTCCTATTCCAACCAGAGTTAAGAACTCCATAGACCCAAATATTCTTAAGCGCTTAATCTCAAGTCGCATTACAATGCGTTTTCTGCCCTACTCCATTTCATTTCACTCTAATGAAAATGATAAAGGAGCTTTAACAGAACTCTTAAAATCGGTGACTACTGATCTTAGGTTAGATGAAAAACCTGATTTAGAGGCTGATTACAAAATTGTTGTGGATACGGAAAATAAGATCATCCATGAGCAAAGAGGAATTTATACGGCACAGTATCAAGCTAAGGTGACTATAATTCGCTTAATAGATGATCAAGAGGTTTATGAATATGAGTTTCCAGCTCAAAGAGTAAAAGCCAGGAGAAAATCAGTGGCTTTGACAAACACAGAAAACCAAGCATTGAGTGAATCAAGAAGGTTTTTACAATCCTTCGTTACCTTTTTATGCTCCAAGCCGATTGACCTAGTTGATTAGTGGTTAAAGAACCTCTCCTAATCCCTCTATGAAGCAATCATTCCTGGCCTGGAAAATGGCCTTGATGAATAGAACCATCTATCAGCCACTTATTTTTCATTCAGATTGGGGTGTTTAATATGCTTGTGATAAGTTTAAGAACATGATTAAACATAATTCACTAATCAAGTAATCAATGGGAAATTGCTATGATAATACTGTAGCTGAATCTTTAATATTAAAGCAACGACGATAGGCTCCAACCATAAATTTGCAAAAACCTTGATTAACAATCAATAACAAAGGTATCTTGTCGACTTTTTTGACCTAATTTGAATTATAGAATAGAGTTTTGAACAGGATTATAAACTAAGATCTATAACAGCACCAAAATAGATCGTTCTTTTTTGCAGATTGTCAAAGTTTTCAACAGAAAAATCACTATTGTAAATAGCAGCTATTGGGTTATCTCGATTCAAAAGGTTAGTAACTGTCAGATACGAAATGACCCGAGAGCCCAATACTTTAAAGGACTTGTTAAAAGATAAGTTCAAGGCTTGATAATTCGGGAATTGTGCAGAATTTCTATTCTGATCAAATAAAGGTTCATAAGCTTGCACATCTTCTGAGAAAATAGCATCTACAACGGGCGTATAGTAAGTCCCAGCCCTTGTAATATAATTTAAGGAGGCCGTAATAATCTTAGGATTATTGTATCCTATAGAAAATTTTATTATATAATTCAGATCATTTGATCTGCGATTTGACTCACCATCAATAATCTCATTACTATCCAAATAGGTGTACGCAAATGATGTATTTATGAATTTAAACCAAGTTTTAGTAAGACCGATTTCCACACCAGAAATTTCTACAGAATTGAGCTCAACCACTTCATCATCCTCTCTCAGAAGTAAGTTCCCTTCTTCTTTCTTAATAAAATTAGAAAGTTGAATATTGAAGTCTGATATTGAAAAAGTATACTCAAAAGCAAATTGCTCGCTGGATAAAAGTCTTTGAACAGGAAGAATAGCATTTGGCGTACCAAAATTATGATACCGACCGCCGGAGATCAAAAAAGAGTGATCCTTAAACGGATTAAACCTAACACTTCCCTGGAAGCTTAAATAGTTTTCTTGGTCGGCGAGAGGTATATTCTTACGTAACCCTGCAGCTATAATGAAAAGTGGAATATTCAATTTACCATATAAATAGCTCTCCAAAACTTCATTACGTATTAAAGTATCAAGCGTTGTACTTGGAGATTCAGGCGCAAGGGCAAAAAATAGTTCAGGCTGTTGATCGTCAAAATCAATTCTAAAAATATTATGGCTTAAACCACCTTGAAGGGAAAAAGAATCACCTATCAAATACCTGTAGTCGACTGATGAGTAAAATTCTTCACTTTTTTGATTTGATTGGATGACACCGAAATCAAAATCCGATCGTATAAAGTCACTCCCATGATTTAATTGTAGTATGGACGAATTGAAGCGAAAAACACTGTTTATTATATTAAAATTTCGTATTCTTTCCGTAAAAAACGTACCGTCGAAGTTCAGGGAATGCTGATCAACATTCGCTGATTCATTTATTCCATAAGAATATAGATTAAGGGAAATTTTATCATTAAAAGATTTATGAATATTTACTCCTAAATCTATGGTCTCAAATCTATTAAGGTTTTCAATATTGTCTCCATTAAGCCCCGTAAACAAACTTGAGAATTGATAGTTTCCGTAAAGCTGCAAAAAGTCAACTTCTTTTTTATGGGCATTTAGAAAAAAACCTGCATTACCTAAACCTGCACTTAGCTGAAGATTATTAGTAGAAATTTTCTGGCGAGTAGTAATCTCAACTAATCCTGCACTTGAATTACCAAATGTTAAAGGTGGGTTACTCGCATAAACCCTTTGCTGATCAACTATTTCATTGTTAAAAATACTGAAATTCCCGATCCCATTAATTTGTGAATTTCTAACTGGATTCCGAATTGGAACATTGTTTACAATTACTGCCGATCTACCGGAACTACTACCTCTTAACTCAACGTTTGCAGATTCATCGGTATTTGTAGAAGCTGGTAAGATTGCTATCGCCCTCAGAGGGTCTGCAGCAGCAATTGGATTTCGATAAATATCTAATCTACTTAGCTTCACGACCGAGAACTCATCCGTAATCGGATCATTTGCTGTTATGATTACCTCTTTTAACAAGTCAAGACTTTCCTTCAACACAAGGGAGACATTCTTATTATTCACTAAGGTGGCAATAGGTACAAATTGATTCTCAAACCCTATGTAAGATAGTTGAAGCGTATCTTTCAAATTTTCGATCGGGATATTCATTTCGAAATAACCCTCAAAGTCAGTGATCACACCGATCGTGGTATTGCCCTTTACAAAAATATTAACAGCAAAAAGTGGATTACTTTTCTGGTCTAAGACTTTGCCTATCAATTTCAACTGCTGACCAAGACTTAAGTTAACAGATGCCCATATGAAAGATATTGTAAAAAAAGACTTAAACCATACGGTCATTGATCTTCACTTGGATTTAGTTTTTTTGATAGTTGATTTAAATCATAGTTCTCCGGATATTTAATAAGGCCTTCAGACAAGTACTTTTTAGCAGATTCCTTATCTTCGCTCTTCATGTAGTGCTGCACAAGTAAAGTGTAAGATCTATCTTTACCCCAGCTTGGTAGTACAGGATTTTTGACCTTTTGTTCATTTAGCTTTATAGCTTTTAGCAATAACTCCTCCACTTTTTTACCCCCTCCATATTGAACTGGTGTGTAGTAATCATTATTAGCCAGAACATAATAAGCTCTTAGGTTCTCATTATCTAACTTAACCGCCTTTTCGGCATTCAGGGAAGCTTTTTGAGAAGCGGTTCCGGCATCTATCCCACTCTTGAATCTTAACGAGAAACCTTGCAAAAGAGCCAACAGAGCATAATCTTCAGAATTCTTCCTTCTTATATTTTTTAAAATTTCAATACCCTTATTTATCGATTTCTCACTCTCATTATTCTGTTTAAAACCAACATATACTATACTTTTATAATAATATGTATAAGCATTCCAATATCTTACAATAGAATTCTCCGATTTATTACTTAATTCTTCTAATTGAGAAACTATATCATCTAATGGTTTTGTTGATTTTACGCGGTAAGAATTAAGAAATGCCTTGGTAATCTTTCCTTGAATACCAAATAGTAGTGTGTCTGATTGCAATACCTTACCACTCTCCTTCTCAATTATAAAATCTGATTTAGAAAAACTTTGCTCAGGGATATAAATGAGCGATATTAAGAATAGGATCATCCATTTATTCATAACCTAGGTATTTTTAAAAATTTAAAATAACTATTCAAATTATCAGTATTTTTTCTGCAAAAAGTAAATAAATAAGAACACTCCAGAGTATAAGGTGTAAATACCATATTGATGAGAAAATGTAACTATTGGCATATATTAACCCCATTCCAGATATTTTTCCTCTAGAAATCCCCTCACTCAGTTGCCTATGTTGATGAATTGGAAGTGCTAATAATGTTAAATCAGAATAAAATGGATTAGTCTCAAGCAAAATTTCTATTGCAAAAGCATAAAAAATAAACGAATAATATATTAAACCGGAAAGCTTAAAAATAATAAGCAATAGAACTGTCATGGCTATTCCAGCTAATAAGTAAATCAGTCTCTGATAGAAAAAATCTAAATTTTCAACTACAACATAGGGGTGAGGTAAAGGAGCAAAAGAGAATCCTACTTTTACAATACGTACACCGATTAGCTTAGCACTAATTACATGACCTAACTCATGTAGACTTAGTAATGCAAGAATTACAAAAGCTGTTTTTAGAATTTCCATTGTCATCTAGAAAGGGAGGTCTTCGTAAACAGGAAATAGAACACAATCACAAAAAGAACTGTCCATCCCAGTAAATACAAGACAACATTTAATTCTGTATTTCCACGAAGAAAATCAAGAAGGGGTGTCAGGGGCAAAAGTCTGGTCCATATTGAGAAAACAGGATTTATATCTGTAACAGGATAGTAAGTATCAGAAGTAAAAATCATTGTGAAATAAATCAGGTTGATAAAACCTCGAGTTGACTCAGCTTTTTTACTCATAAACGCAATAATCAATCCGAGAAAAGAAAATAGCAGTAATCCTATGAAGGAACCTGCAATGATGATAATCATTTCCTCCAGAGTCAGCACATATTTAAACAAAAAAGTAGCTATTAGGAACAAAATGATATTACCTAACAGTATTATCGAATACCGACTTATCAGTAAACTCATAAAATGAGTCAAAGGGGATACCGGAATATTCCTTAGGAACTTGATGAAATTTGTTTGATAGTAGGATCTTAAGGTCGGGCCAACTGCGAAAAGACCCTGACTTGCAATAGACATACCAATAACGCCTGTGAGCAGGAAACCTGCGTAAGCTTCTCCTGAGGTCTTCCATATGCTACCGAAAAGAACGTATAGTAACACTGGAAAAGCCAACGAATAAAACACAGCTTGTTTAATTCGGGAGTAAGACAAAATTTGGTAATATACACTTACTATTAGATAGTTCATTTTTTCAATTTTTAGAGGTATCAGAAATACTTAAAAAGAAATAAATATCTTTCAGACTTTTAGGTAATACCGAGTATCCACTTGTAATTGAATTTAAATCACTAATTATTTCCTCAATTTTATGACTAAAGACATGATAAGCATCATTTTCTTCATAGTAATATGAGCTTCCGTTTAAAAACTTCAGCACAGATTCATCTTTATTGATTTTCAGTTTCTGTTTACCAGGTAATAGCTCATCTGCTAACAATTCCGAAGGTGACTTAATTTGGCCCAAAATTTTCCCGTTATGAATAAATGCAATAGAATCGCAGTGTTTCTCCGCTTCATCCCACGAATGACTAGTCAAGAAAACTGTTTTGCTTTTATTTTTATTTAAATCCCAGACCAAATCTCGCATGAATGGATCTAGAGCGGTCGTAGGTTCATCCATTATCAGTAAATCCGGATCATTCATAAGCGCCATCGCTAGTCCCATCCTTTTCTTTTCACCTTGAGAAAGGACTCGTACCATCTTATCTTCTATTTTACTCAGGTTGAGATTTTCTCTTATTTTCTCAAGTCTTTTCTTTTCTACTTTTAAGGTTAATCTGACGTAGTTTAAAAACTCTCCGACTTTCAAAAAAGGTATAAAGGAAACATTGTCATAAAGTACTCCAACTTTTCCCTTAACATTCTTAAAGCTTGTTCCAAATAAGGATACTTTACCAGACTCTGGATAAATTATGTCAGTTATAATATCAATGAGCAGGCTCTTTCCAGAACCATTCAAACCCAATAACCCGAAAGTCTCTCCCTTTCGAACTTGTAGATCAACTGAGTCAATCAAGACCTTATCCTTGGCTCTGTAAGTGACGTTCTCAGCTTCTATTGCGAACTCCTCATTCTTTAGATCATCTTTCATTCTTTCTTTCCAAAAACAGTTACACTTTGAACGCTTTCGCCAGGGTGATCTATTTCAATAAATTCATTGACCTTATCATCTAGAAATCCACCTAGCATACATGAACCAAGACCCAGCGCCTCGAAAATTAAGGCCAGATTTTGATTTACAAAGCCAACTTCTTGCAAAAGCCATCGATAACCTCGCTCACCATACTTAATGAACACTCGCTCGTAAACACTTGTAACTATCACAAAACCGCATGGAAACTCCATATCAATAAAATTCTCAGCTCCACTAATCCTGGTAAAAGACTTTTTGAAGGACCCTTCTTTTAGGCATTCCAAAGCATTGATATCTGGCCGAAAATGATATAATCCTTCATTTATATCGGAAGAGAAGAGTACAATATATATTTCTAGAGGGAACAAGGCTCCGGGTGAAGGTACGGTTCGATATGATTGGTGTCCTTCAATATTTGTAACGTTTCCAGATCGTGTTATACCATAGGCATAAGTTAGTATTCTAAATAATTCGTTTAGAGAAATGGAATACTTTACAAAAGTCCTCGTGCTACTACGCTTTCTTAAGGTGGTAAAAAAGTCTGCTTGTGGTGAAGGTAATTCTCTATATGGATTCAGCGAAATAGTTTTTTTTCCTGGATAGGCTTTGTATGGTTGCACAGCCCTTGCATTAACATATGGATTGCTGAAAGCTCCAATTTTAATACCTTCTCTTCTCGCTATCAGCTCATCAAATTTGGAATTCTCATGGTAAAGGAGGGCTACCGAATCCTTAATTCGATGTATTCCCGATGGAGCGGTATCCATCCGGTCAATTTCTTCTCTTACGCTTTCTGATTTTATCGTCCTTAACTTCATTTATAATCTTCTTTTATGGAAAAGGATGTGGGAATTTATTTAGCTCAGCGTAATCCTTCTTGGGATATCCAAAATGTGTTGGATTCTCATAAAGCCTTCTTCCCCCTAAAAAATAAAAAGGAAACCCCCCAGCCATTTGTATCAATTGAGGGGCATAAACTTTTATCGCATAAAATCCAGCTTGTTGAACATCAACGGTGGTCAAGTCTTTGAAAAGAACCGAAATCGACTTCTCTTTGAAAGAAGTCAATATATCCTTTATTTTTTCATCGTCACTTCTATCATCTTTTTCGAAGAGATCTATTTCCCTAACGGGTTCAGCGTTTCTCCAAGGGTCAAACGCATGCCACAAATCATGTCTTTTACTATAGAAAATAGAGTGCAATTCAAAATTGCGAAGCTTGTTAAAATTATCATCGGGTTCCCAGTTTTTGTGTTCACCTAGCGTATGTCTTTGATAAGATACGCCTTGCCCAATTTCAAGGATCGTTTTTTGCAAAGCTTCCCCCATTGTTGATCTGGTAGAAGCGCCTACTGCCACGAACTTTCCAAACTCTGCCTCCGCAAAACAAATTCCAAAAACCGTAGGAACTCCAAGGTCATGCGTTATATCTACAAAATGGAATTCATAATGATCTGGAAATGATTGTTTCAAAAAGTCTCTAATCTCATTGTTAATAACTATTTTTTTCATGGGTAATTTATGAGCCCAAGTAGTAACGAAGGTGTCTCTTTCAATGATCTCGAATAAAGCAGCCAATATAGCCTTATGAATATCCGTATGAGCAGCTAAGCCTGTGGAAGTATTAAGAATAATATGGTGTGGATCTAAGTCCCATGGCATGTATACACAAATGGACGGTACCCAGGACTCCGCACCGTTTTGAGTTAGATCAATGCATTCGGTCCAATAAATCTCCGTATCCTCTTGAAATGGAACAATACTAATTTTATTCTTTTTAAATATTTCGTATTGCTTCTCGTGGTATAGTGCATATTCATTAGGATGAATAGCAGGCTTCCCGAGATTTTGATATGAAGACAACATATTATCCTCCTTCTTATAAAATGCTGGACAATAACGCTCTACGGTCTCGCCAATCGTTGATATGAGACCATCTTGCCAGACATATCCAGTTCCACTGCTTCGTCCTCCATATTTACCAGCACCCAGTTGTAAAGTATCTGCTGGCCAAATGCCATAGCCAACAAGTTTGGGATCTGTATTCAACAGTGGCAGTTTCGAAATATGACTCAGAATACCAATTTTATTTGAAATAATTTTTGTAGCGTTAGCTAAATCATTAGTATTAACCATGTTATTTCAGCGTTATTGACTCTAACCATGGGGATAAATTATAATCTGTGGTCGGCTTACATACATCACACAGTGGAGATTTAAGAAGTGTGTGCTTAGTTACATTCAAGGAAAAATCCACATCAATCATGGCTCCATAGACTTGAGGAATATCCCAATTATAAATGAACTTATTAAGCTCAAAAATTGCCATCGAAGCTATGACATCATAGAAGTACTCGGGAGGTGAATCACTTTTAGATGAAATGCGCTGTTCTCGCAAAAATTTCTCATAAGATTTAAAATACGATAGATGCTGCATATTACTTTTTAACCTACTTATTAAGCAGTTGTAGCATCCTGTTCGTCTGCCCCAAAATATCGGGCCAATGGAGCCTTCATTACCAGCAAATCCCCTAATCAGAAGCCATGGCTTATCATGCCGTAAAGCTTCTTCATTTACCAAATCAAGCAGAGCAGGATTCCAACTATCGCTATCAAATACAATCAAATCGTGTTGCTCAACGAACTTTTTGATTTTCTTTTCATCAAGATTATTATGAATATCCATAGTATCAATCTTGCTGAATGTAGCTTTTGATGCTAAGTCCTTAATTTTATCAGCAATCAATCCAGATTTCACTATACCTAATGTTGCCGAGCCCTTAAACCAAAAGTTTTTCCTTGTTTGACCGGCAATTGGATTCTCCTCCTTAGATTTTTCTGAATTTGTCAGTTTCTGGAGTGCCTTTTCATAGTCGGTATTTAAAAGTTGATAGTCATTTAACTTTACTAATACCTCTAGTACATCTCCTTCCTGATGTTCTTTTTTCAGCCTATTGTAAAGGTCATTAAATTTTTTTCTGGATCCATTTCTGAAGTTATTGGAAATCTTTGAAAAGATCTCCTTCTTTCTATCATCTTCGAATTCAATTAGTATTATATCTCCTTTTGTTCGTACTTGAAAGCAATCATTTTCTTCATCTTCAAATACATCATACAATTCTAGCATCTCTAATTTACTTGTGTTTGGTGTATTATATTGGAAACAGCTAAGAAGCCTGTCTATTGGGTAAGTCTTTCGGATTAATACCTAAAAAACAAATGGAGATAGATTCCCATTAATCTTTAGTAGGATTCAATCTTAATATTGAATATTTCCATCACTATCAATATCTAGCCAGATATAAGTCCATGGAGCCTCATTACTACAACAACTACAACTACATCCAGATGCCAAAAAATGACTATTGATGTTCCTACTAGAACTTAACTTTAGTATCTTCATATTTTTATTTAACTGAAAAAATATTCTTCATTTTAACTTTACTCGATAGTGGAGAATAAAAAAGCAGGCCTGAATAATCAGCCCTGCTAAGAAGTTTTTTTAGGCAACAGCTGTTGAGTCAGATTCTTCAACAGGCTCCAGTTCTTCACAACAACAGTTACAGCAACAGCAATTACAACCTGCTGCTACGAAAAAATTTCCAACAGCACTTTCTAGTCTTTTAATTTTCATGATTTAAAGATTTAGGTTATACATAATTTTACTTAAAATTAAGTT
>JBCCDY010000001.1:0-498271 GCA_039030555.1 Bacteroidota bacterium | reverse complement strand
TGCCTGATCCAATCCATCCAGATTGTCAAACTCTGAGTTTTCTACTGATCCTACCGATATTTGTGTTGCATTTAAACTTCCTCCGATACTGGCCAAATCTAAATTCGTCTGATCTACGGAAAGCGCTACTCCGCCGCCACCGGCCAAGCCTGAGCCCGCTATCGCTGTACTGATCTCCGATACGCCTACTGCATTTGCTGTGATTTCATTTGCTTGAATTGCATCTGTTCCTAAGTCTACTGCTCCTGTCGCTGTAAAGTCTGTTACCGTCGCCGCTGCCGCCGCCGTCCCTCCTATTATTGTATTGTCTATGGTTCCACTATTAATATCAGCTGAGGAAAAAACTGCATTAGTAGAAACATCTAATTGTCCAGTTCCTGTTATCTGAAGATCAAACCCAGCTGTAGCAATATTCGTAGGTTGATCCAAAGTTCCACCTAAATCAATCTCATTATTTGCGTTATCCACTGTAATACCACTTCCATCATCCAAACTGATCCCATCTACTATATTCTGTATTGCCTGTGTGGTTGCCAGTTCATTATCTGATGGGGTAAATCCGTCAGTAGAGCTCGTAATTCTATTTACCGAAGTTCCTGTAGGTAGTTGGAGAGTACCTCCTGTGGATATGGTAATACCTCCACCATTGAAGGTTACAACAGCATTGTTAAAATTGGTCGTTCCATTTACAATCACATTTGTTGCACTCGGTGGACCAACACCCAAAGTCACGTCGCCAAAAGCCTGGAAAGCCCCTGTTACATCGAGGCCGCTATTTGCGTCCACATTACCTCCGAAACTTACCTGACCAGTACCGGTTGTTATGGTTCCATTACCGATTGATACATTTACACCATCTGCTAGTTGAACTAAACCAGCATCTACATCCAAACCGTTATTGAAATCTACATTTGCAGTAAAATCAACCTGATCAGAAGCATTATTTCCAATATTAATTTGAGCACCAATGATGTTTGTTTCTGGTGATTCTAAAGATGTAATAGGAGAGCTAGTAGCTACGGTAAAGTTATTCTGTCTGAAAGTGCTTGTACCAATAAAATCTAAATTGTCCCCAGCTCCGTTCCCTATATTAATATTCGTACTATTAATATCAATTCTTTCTGAATTTACGATTGTTGTTCCTCCGCTTATTGTCGTTGTCCCAACAGTAGTACTATTTGCAATATTGATGATGTCGCTGTTCACATTAAAATCCTGAGCATCATCTGCCACTACGATTTGACCTGAATTATCCGTTGTTAGCGCCAAGTCAGGAGCTAAAGCCACACCGGAAGTAAGTGCTACCGTTCCAGAAGCATCCGGAAATACAATGATGTTATCTGCAACAGTAGGCTCATCGAATCGAAAAATGGTTTGAATATTATCTTCCGTCTGCCCTTCGAAAAATAAAGCATCATCCCCAGATCTATTAGAAATATTCCCTCCAAAGGTGATGTTGTCGTCTGGGGCGTTACCGAGATTTACCTGACCATTTAACAAAGCATTTCCAATCGTATTCAACGATTGCCCGATAAACACATCTGCAGCGATTCCAACTCCTCCGACAACCTGTAATGCACCTCCGGCAGGGCTTGAAGAATTCGTGTTATTTTCAATTCGAGTTATTCCTGCTATGTTTAGATTCTGGCCAACACCTACCCCTCCTGCTACGGTCAACGCTCCGGTAACTGAATTAGTAGAAGGTGTATTGTCATTGATTACTGCTGTCCCGGTAATGGTTACGTCATCGCCTACATCTAGATCGCCATCTACGTCAAGGTTTGAGTTTCCATCAATAGAAACTGAACTTGAAGTACTCTGAACGATAAAATTTCCTCCTCCTGAATTATCGAAGGTCATATTATCTGATCCCTGAACAATAGTAGTAGATATATCTAGAGCACCACCCAACTCTATTCTATTTATCCCCGCCGTATTATTATAAATTAAGCCATTCCCGGCAACATTTGTGGCAAGTTCGTCTCCATCAACTTGATTATCATTTAAATCTAATTGTCCACTACTGCTAAGTGTAGCGTCTCCTCCAACCGATTGAAAAGTTATGTTCGACCCAACACCAATCATAATATTACCATCTCCTACACTTGTTGGTGTGGGCGCCAAGCTTGCACTACCGATGAAAATTTCGCCTGGTGCCAATACAAGTTGATCAAAATTGCCCCTAGGCTCAGAAGTAAACTCTCCAGTTACTGGGTCAGTAACAATTACTCTATCTGGACCTACATTTTCCCAATCTGCCGTAAAAAACCCGTCTCCATTAATATCAACCCTTCTTGTAACTAAAAGGGCTGGTTCACTAAAAACTCCTGGGCTATTACCTTGTAAATCTGCAACAGTTAAAGACTCATTTAAAACCCGGTCTCCTGTTACTGCATCAAGAGCTAGTTGATCATTATCAATACCTCCATCAGGAACTCCCAGTTCATTAGTTATTCCGTCAATTATGATTGTAGAGCCATCTACTTCAACATCTAACTCTCCTGAGCCGTCCTCTAGCAGTCCATCTCCTGCTAAACCTTGAATAACTTCAGCCTGAGTCCTGTATTCCGGTTCTCCCGTAGCGGCATTAGTAACCAGAAAATTTCTGACTCCAGATGGTGCGTTTACTATTTTTGTTAAGCCTACCTGGTCGTCTCCAAGGTCATTTAATTGGATAGAAAGGTCTTGAATGATTGTTGAGTTGACAGCAGAAAGTGCAATATCAGTTGTCTCTACTGCACCAGCTGCTATTTCATTCGTAGTCACAGCATTAGGGGCTAATTCGTTTGTTGTGACTACATCAGTACCTAATTGAACATCTCCTGTAACGCTTAATGAAACATCTCCCGTAATTGGGTGAGGAGTAGCTACATTGCCTCCGTTTCCTATAAAAATATTTCCTGTTGGAAGGGACGAGCTTTGGAAATTGCTTCGATCTTCATATCTAGGCTCTCCGCTAGGATCAGTTGTCAAAACCTGATCTGGACCTCCGTTCTCTAGAGTATTCAAAGTTACCTGATTATCTCCAATATCCTGGGATTGGATACTTGCATCTGCAATTTGTGCTGTTTGCACAGAACCGGGACCCAGATCGTTGTTAGATATCGTTCCGTCTAAAATATCAATTGATGCTATGGAATTATCTCCAATATCCTGTGAGGTGACACTTCCATTCTCTATACTCAAACTATTTACCGCACCATTGGCAATTTTCGTATTCGTTACGGAAGCTGGGGCTAACTGGACATTGGTTACTACATCAACTCCTAAGCCCGGGTTTGGGTATGTTCCCGTAAGAGCCCCACCTGCTATCGAGCCTGCAAAAACGCCCAGACCCTCAATCCACTGAGAACCGTTCCAGAAATAAAATAGATTCGTTTCAGAAACATACACAATCATCCCAGCTTCAGCAGCTGTTGGACCTATGTTGTCTCTTTGATTTATGGTTTGAACAACGGGAGCCAAAAAACCCTGAGGATTACCATTTTGGTCTTCAACTACCAATTGTAAAACTGCTCTGGGACTCGGAGAATTCGTTCCAATTCCGACTGAACTGCTTTGAGCAAAAGACTCAATATTCGTTAAGATGGAAAACAAGAATACAGTTATCCAAAACAGTACATTAACCCTACCATAACCGGCATGCCGTGAACTTCGCATCAGGAAATATTTTAGCCTAAACTTATCTTTGTTATTAAACACTATAGAACTCATACACCACTAGTTTTCACCAACTCTAATCCTCTGCTGCTTAGTGGTAAGATTGCACATACAATAATCACATCTGGAAAATATTAAAAATTGTCCTAATTTCTTCCTATTTAATTGGAATACATTGTGTATTATCAAAAAATAACTTTAAAAGCATGGTTTTTATTCACTAACGCTCAACTATTTATGAGTACAGAAACTTTAAATTCATCTACTTCTATGCTTTCACCGCCTGAGGCTTCTTTTGCATTCAACATAGAAATAGCTTGAGTTTCATTCGAAACGAGCTTCTCATATGTTTTTAATGCATCATTTACCAGTTGTTGTTCTGAGTGGTATTCAATAGAAATTTTGTCCTGAACATCCAGGCCTTTTTCTTTTCTTAGATTTTGAATTCTATTGATGAAATCCCTTGCTATTCCTTCTTTATGAAGTTCTTCCGTTAAAGTAATGTCAAGAGCCACCGTTAATCCATTTTCTGAAACCACAGACCATCCTGGTATGTCATCGGATTGAATTTCTACATCTTCCAGGCTGAGCATGATCTTTTCTTCTCCAAGAGCGATTTCCAATTGGTTTGTACTTTCAATTTTCGAGATATCTTGTTGTGTTAGTATCGATATAGCCTTAGAAGCTTCCTTCATTTTAGGCCCTAACTCTCGCCCTAATTTTTTAAAGTTCGGTTTTATCTTTTTGGTCAAAACACCCGAATCATCATCAATAAACTCTATTTCCTTAATGTTTACTTCCGATCGAATAAGTCTTTCTACTTCGCTAATTTCTTTTCGCTCGCTTTGATCCGATATGGGAAGTAATATTTTTGATAAGGGCTGTCTTACTCTAAGTGAATGCTTTTTTCTTAGGGAATGAACCATCGAAGATATCCTTTGAGCAAAGTCCATTTTATGCTCCAAAGCCTTATCAATCAGAGCACTTTCCGAAGTAGGGAAGCCCGATAGGTGCACTGAATTCAACTCCGTTCTATGCGCATTGAGGTCCTGAAATAATCTGTCCATATAAAACGGTGCAATTGGAGCAGATAATTGAGCAATTGTAATCAGGCAGGTATGTAATGTTGAATAGGCTGCCTTTTTATCTTCATTGAATTCCCCTTTCCAAAAACGTTTTCTGTTGAGACGAACATACCAATTACTAAGATCTTCCGTAGTAAAGTTCTGGATAGCCCTGGTAGCTTTTGTAGGCTCATAGTCTGAATAGGCCGATTCTACTTCATTAACAAGGGTATTTAACTTCGATATAATCCAGCGGTCACTCTCTGTAAGTGTAGCATTATCTATATTTTCGGCGGGATCGAAACCATCCAAATTAGCATAAAGGGCAAAGAAGGAATAGGTATTGAAAAGCGTTCCGAAGAAACGTCGTTGTACCTCTGTGATGCCATCCAGATCGAATTTTAGGTTATCCCAGGGGTTTGCGTTTGAGATCATGTACCAACGGGTAGGATCTGCACCATATTTTTCCAGGGTTTCGAACGGATTAACGGCATTCCCAAGTCTTTTGGACATTTTATTACCTTTCTTATCCAAGACTAAGCCGTTCGCAATTACATTTTTAAAGGCGACCTGATCAAAAAGCATCCCTGCAATGGCATGGAGTGTAAAAAACCATCCTCTCGTCTGGTCTACGCCTTCAGCAATAAAATCTGCCGGGTAGTTGTTCTTGAAATTTTCTTTGTTTTCAAATGGATAATGCCATTGAGCGTATGGCATAGCACCCGAATCAAACCAAACGTCGATCAAGTCGGTCTCCCGGTACATTTTTTTGCCTGAATCGCTGACGAGTACAACATCATCCACATAAGGCCTGTGCAGGTCAAAGCTTTCATCCAATTCCTTTTTCATAAATCCAGCTTCAATAGACTTATGTACTTCCGATTTCAATTCTTCAAACGAGCCAATGCATTTCGTTTCCTCTCTGTCTTCTGTAGCCCAGACTGGCAAAGGAGTTCCCCAATACCTGGATCGACTCAAATTCCAGTCCACTAGGTTTTCCAACCAGTTTCCAAATCTTCCGATACCTGTGGATGCAGGCTTCCAGTTAATGGTCTTATTTAACTCAACAAGTTTGTCTTTGAAGGCTGTTGTTTTGATGAACCACGAATCCAGCGGATAGTAAAGAATAGGCTTATCTGTTCTCCAGCAATGGGGATAAGAGTGTTCGTATTTCTCAACCTTAAAAGCTTTGTTCTCTTCTTTTAGCTTTATCGCTATTAAAACATCCGTGGATTTATAATTGGGATCTTTTAAAACCTCATCTGATTCGTACTCGGATTTAACGTATTTCCCTGCAAAATCCGTGATCTCTTTAACGAACCTGCCTTGTCGATCAACAACAGGTACCTCAAACCCATTTTCGTCTTTTACTAAAACTCCTGGAATACCATTTTCAACAGAAGTTTTATAATCGTCTGCTCCAAAGGTTTTGGATATATGAACAATACCTGTTCCATCCTCAGTAGTCACAAAATCACCAGCAACAACAGTAAATGCTGGCTTTTCAAGGGGAACATAAGGAAGTAGCTGCTCATATTCTGTTCCTAAAAGATCTGATCCTTTAAAAGTGCTTACGATCTTAAATGGTATAACCTTATCTCCTTTTTTATAGTCTTCTAACTTTACCTCTTCAGCTTTCTTAATGAAATATTTCGGTATTAATTCTTCAGCCAGAATTACATTTACGGGTTCGAACGTATAAGGATTGAAGGTTGAAACCTTCACATAATCAATGTTCTTGCCTACAGCAAGGGCGCTGTTTGCAGGTAAAGTCCAGGGTGTGGTTGTCCAGGCAAGAAAGTAATCGTTCTCTGTTCCGTTTATTTTAAACTGTGCAACGATTGAAGTATCCTTAACATCCCTGTAAGTACCTGGTTGATTGAGTTCATGAGAGCTCAACCCGGTTCCCGCTTTAGGCGAAAATGGTTGAATAGTATAGCCTTTGTAGAGAAGCCCCTTATCAAAAAGCTTCTTTAAAAGACTCCAAACGGATTCAATATAATCTTTTTCAAAGGTGATGTAAGGATCATCCAAATCCAGCCAATAGCCCATTTTTTCTGTGAGGTCGTCCCATTCGCCTTTGAACTTCATGACTGCCTCCCGGCATTTGGCGTTATATTCTTCTACTGAAATCTTTTTTCCAATATCGTCTTTGGTAATACCCAATTCTTTTTCCACCTGAAGCTCTACGGGCAAACCATGGGTGTCCCAGCCTCCTTTTCGCTCAACTTTAAATCCTTTCATGGTTTTAAAACGGCAGAATATGTCCTTAACCGTTCGGGCCATAACATGATGAATACCAGGAGTACCGTTAGCAGAAGGAGGGCCTTCGTAGAAGGTAAAGGTGGGGCTGTCTTTTCTTGTGGTTATCGATTTTTCAAAAACCTTATTTTTTTTCCATTCCTCAAGAACTTCTCTTGCTATGTTTGGATAGTCTTGATTTTGGTATTCTCTGTAATTCTTCACGACGCTCTTTAAAAATAAGCTGCAAAATTACGGAAATGTTTGTTTTAACCAGCAGATGATGACCCTGAGTTTTCGAGGGTCATTTTTTGAGGGTCAGAGGTTTCATCTTCATCCTCATCGTAAAAATCATCTATCTGCTCAATCCAAGGGTGTGCGTTCACATTTCGCTTACCTGAATCAAATCGAATGAGTAAAGATGGTAGGAAAATTAGGTTGGTGAACATGGCTATAAGTAAAGTCACCGATGTCAAAGCTCCTAAAGCGACAGTAGCCAAAAAATCAGAGGCTGCAAAAATTACAAAACCAAAAAACAAGATGATTGAGGTGTAGATCATACTAGCACCTGTCTCCCTTAGTGTCTTTGAAAGAGCAATCGGAACATTAAATCGGTTTGCAAAGAGCTCCATTCTATATTTTGCCAGAAAATGGATAGAGTCGTCAACGGATATTCCAAAGGCTATACTAAAGATCAGAGCTGTACTTGGCTTAAGCGGAACCCCTAAAAAACCCATTAGCCCAGCAGTTATGATGAGCGGCACAAAATTCGGAATCAGAGAAATGATGATCATTTTAAAATTCCTGAACAGCGCACCCATAATCACAGAAATAATCATAAACGCAAGGACGAGGCTCATCTGTAAATTCTCTACCAAAAACTTATTGCCTTTTACAAAAAGTAGCGTTGTTCCGGTAACTGCGACTTCTACATCGGAATCCTGAAATAGCGAATCTATTTTCGGCTGTACAAATTTAGTGACTAATGAAT
Source organism: Bacteroidota bacterium (assembly GCA_039030555.1). Classification (GTDB taxonomy): domain Bacteria; phylum Bacteroidota; class Bacteroidia; order Cytophagales; family Cyclobacteriaceae; genus JBCCDY01. The sequence goes on along the minus strand of JBCCDY010000001.1, from coordinate 490,315 downwards.
CCAATTTTTTAGAACCTACATCTGCGACTTTAAATGACACCCTCATAGTTTGAGCAGTGCTATCTACAAATGAGTTTAGAATACCGGAAGAATCGGCATTATTCCTCATATACCGTAGAATAAAATTCTTCTCCGAATTGGATGGTAAACCGTACAGATCAGGATTATTGTTGTAGAAAGCTTGTCTTGATGCTTTCATAAAACTGACAACTGATACTGGCTTTGAAATATATTGGTGCTCTGAGAGATAGTTTTCCAGCTCTTCTATCTGCCTCATATTTCGAAGATTTAGGACTCCTCTTCTTTTCTTGGTATCGACTACCAACTCAAGGGGCATAATCCCGCTAAAATTCTCCTCAAAAAACTCCAGGTCTTTCTTTACCTGGCTGTCTTTGGGAATATCATCGACAATGAATGAAACCGAATACAATTTAGAAATACCGAAAAACGAAACAGCAACAATTAGTGCCGTAACCCCGAAGACCCAATAATGATATCGGTGCACAACGATATCAAACTTTTCAATCGCAAATTCTAAAGGCTTAAAATGTAAGTGCTTAAGCTGACGCGTATTCGGTTCAGGTAGATAAGAGAATACAGCGGGTATCAAGACGATACTTACTATAAATGTTGCTAAGATATTAATAGACGCAACTACTCCGAATTCTTTTAGCAGCGTTATATCCGTGAATCCAAGAACCAGGAACCCTATCGCTGTTGTCGTATTGGTAATAAGAGCCACAAATCCAATTTTTCTTATCATGCGGCTCAAAGCCCACATTTTATTTCCGTGCGTATTGAATTCCTGATGGTATTTGTTCAGCAGATAAACACTATTTGGTATTCCTATAACAACTATAATTGGTGGAAGAAGGCCTGTGAGAATTGTGATCTTGTATCCTAAAATTGCAAGCGTCCCCATTGACCATATAACCAATACAGCAATTATGATCATCGGAAACAAAACTGCATCCCAGGAACGAAAAAGAATTAGCATCACCAAGCCAGTGATCAGCGCCGATAGAATGAGGAATATTTCCAACTCTTTTGCAACTCTTCCGGAAACTACTGACCGGACGTACGGCAAGCCGGCGTATCTTATTTTAATTCCTGTCTGTTCAAAAAAGGCATTACCTGCAAACTCGATATCAAAAGCTAAGCCTTCTCTCTTTTTAGAGTTCAAGACTTCTTTATCAATGGTGACCAGCATTACAGTAGCCCCATTATTCTCATTTATAATTTGACCACTATAAAATTTCAGATCCAATGCCTTTTGGAGAAGGCTATCCAACGTCTCTTTATCCTCTGGAACCTCATCAAACAGAGGATACATATTAAATCGCTTGTTCTTAGTGTCCTTTTCCAGGACCGGAAGGTTTATTAAGGAAAGTACATTGGTTACTCCCTTTAAGCTAGCAATTTCATCGGTAAGATATTTGTAATTTTTGAGCGCTTCCGGGGTATAAAGAGCACTATCTTTTATCCCTAGCGCCATGATGTTTCCATCTTCTCCGAAGAGTTGTTTGAACTCTTCAAAGTAGATCATATCCGGATCTTCTGGGGGAACTAGTTTAGCAAAGTCAAAAGACCACTCGATATCTTTGATGCGACTGCCCATATAAACGGTAATAGCACCCAGGATCAATATCATGATCAATCTGTTTTTGATAACAAAATGTGCTAGACGAGTCCACATAAGCGGCAAAGGTAAGGAAATTCGGATGCACTAATAGGTCGCTGTAAGATTCTGAATAAAATCAGCTAAAACCCGGCAGCTCCAGACCATTAATTTTTTTATAAAGTGAAACACTGGCCCGATCTGAAAGGCCCGTTATAAAATCTAAACATGTCTGAACCAGCGTATAAGGTGGAGTATCTTTCGAAAGCAATTGAATGTGCTTAGGAAGTAGTTTGAAAACACTCTTATTTCGTCCTGTAGAGTTTTCACTGAAAAACACATTATGTGCGGCTAAAACAAAAGCCCTTAAAAGCCCTCCTAAAACTTCATATCCTGATGCTTCGATTTCAAGCACTCTTCTGGATCGATAGTAACTTTCAATAGAAACACTTATGATTCCGTCAAGTGCTTTTTTCGAGGGCAACTCTGTGAAGAAGTCTTTATCATAACTTCCGCTCAACAACTCATCATCTAAATCTAAAAACACTTCACTGATCTCCGCGATGAGCCTATTGATTACAATAGCTCGCAAAACAGCTATTTTTTCTTCTTCAGTGGTATATGACTTTAGCTTTTCAGGCTTGAAATCATCTTTTAGAATGTTGGCGATCAACTCTTCTGCCGTAGCATAGGGGATATAACCCAGCCTGCACCCATCTTCCAGGTCGATAATGTGGTAACAAATATTATCTGCCGCTTCCACCAAAAAAGCCAATGGGTGCCTACTATAGCTCAGGCCCAAGCCTTCTCTTTTTAATAGGCCAATTTCGTTTGCAATGGCTTCGAAATCGGGCTTTTCAGATTGAAAAAATCCAAATTTCTTTTGACTAGCTCTTTTTTCTTGCGGGTTATTGGATGTAAACAATGATTCCCGCGGATACTTCGTAAAAGCGCAAAGTGTAGCAAAGGTGGGTGTTATGCCATATCGCTTATTATCGTTCAGTATTCTAAATCCCTGGGCATTACCTTCAAAATTGGTGAAATCCATCCATTCAGCGTCATTTAAATTTTCTTTAATTGATTTTATCGATGGATCATTTTTAAAGAAATCTGAAATGGAAGCTTCTCCACTATGACCGAAAGGCGGGTTTCCTACATCATGAGCAAGACAGGCAGCGGCAACGATAGACCCGAAGTCGAGCGGAGAAAAATTATGTTCTTTTAAGTGGTGTCTTTCAACGATGACCTTTCCAACCATTTTTCCTAAAGAACGCCCTACGCTTGCTGTTTCAAGACTATGTGTAAGTCTGGTATGGACGAAATCGTCCTCGGGAAGTGGCAATACCTGCGTTTTATCCTGGAGGGATCTGAAAGGTTGTGAAAAAATTATACGGTCGTAGTCCCTTTCGAACTCACTTCGGATTTGATCTGAATTTCCTGCAATTGATTTTGTCTTTCCAATGCGCTGAAAGGATAGTAAATTAAGCCATTTCATGGATTAAATCAGGCTTGAGTTTTCAACTCACTTACGTCAAAAAGCTTCAAAGGACTCTGGTTTAAAAGTCCCGATATCGTCGAGTATAAAGAAGGGTACTCATTATGAAATTCGACAGGCTTTTCAAAAAAGCTTTCTACCACTACCGGGAATAGATCTTCTCGTTCACCAGATTTAAATTCTGTAAAAAAAGTATTGTCTCCTTTTTTAATATTCTGAAGGACCTGTTCTGACAATTTAACCCAGCTTTCCAAGTCTGGCTCGTTTAAAAAGCCGTACTCTTCATTCATGATGTTATTTTCTACTTGCAGTGTTTTGGCCATCTCATGGAGCCCGTAATTATATGAAGCCGAAGGCTGAAGGTAACCCTGGAAAAATTTTTCCCAATTAATACATATGGTTTTCTCCTCTGGAGTATGTTTCTCATTAAAGTCTCCGGCAAAAATCCTGATGTTCTCAAAATTAGAAAGGTAAATTTCCGGCAGGCCAAATGTAAGCTGTATCGCTGAGGCAGATATTAACACTTTCATTTCATCTGATACCTTCTCAAAATCGACTGCGAGGAATTCTTTCATAGAAATGAAGTAGCCGACCCTTCTGAGAAACTTCTTTTTATCCCGCTCTGAGAGTAGATTATAATATGAAAAATACTTCGATAAAATCTGTTTATGAACGGTCTTATCCGTATTTCTTATTATTCTAAACCGATTGGTATACCCTTTTTTAAGCTTTATGGAAAAATAACCTGCTAAAAAGAGGATAATGATAATACCAACAATTATATCGTCTATGTAACTTTCCATCTAATCGGGAATAAACGAACTTAACATAAAGTTCTCAAATGATGTTTTATTTAACATTAAATTAATTTGTTGGGCTTATTGTTAAGTTTTCGTTAAGTCACAGTTTTCGGAGTAAGGTTTGAATAGATACCTCCTCGTTCAATTCGCTTTTAATTTCCTGTATTTTAATTCGCTTTTGTTCCATAGAATCCCTTTCGCGTATAGTTACAGTATCATCTTCTAAGGTCTGATGATCTACTGTGATACAAAACGGCGTTCCAACAGCATCTTGCCTTCTATATCTTCTTCCAACTGCATCTTTCTCATCATATTGACAGTTGAAATCAAATTTTAATTCCTTAAAAATGGCAGAAGCTTTCTCAGGAAGCCCGTCCTTTTTTATTAATGGTAAAATAGCAACCTGATTTGGAGCAAGACTTTTAGGCAGTTTTAATACAACTCGTTCAGAGCCGTCTTCTAGTTTTTCTTTTGTGTAAGCTGCTGATAAAATAGCTAAAAACATTCTATCCAGCCCAATTGAAGTTTCGATGACGTAGGGAACATAGTTTTCATTATCCTGTGCATCGAAAAATCTTAGTTTTTTTCCGGAGTGCTCTTCGTGTGCAGAAAGGTCAAAATCAGTCCTGGAATGGATGCCTTCCAGCTCTTTGAAACCCATAGGAAATTTAAATTCCACATCGCATGCAGCATTTGCATAGTGTGCCAAATTCAGATGATCGTGAAAGCGGTAATGCTCTTCACCGAGACCAAGGGTTTTATGCCAATTCATTCTGACCTCTTTCCAGTATTCGTACCACTTCATTTCTTCTCCTGGCTTTACGAAAAACTGCATCTCCATCTGCTCGAATTCCCTCATTCTAAAAATGAATTGCCGGGCAATAATTTCATTACGAAAAGCCTTACCGATCTGCGCAATTCCAAAAGGTACCTTAGCCCTACCTGTTTTCAATACATTCGGATAGTTGACAAAAATTCCTTGTGCCGTCTCCGGCCTTAGGTAAACGGTATTTGCCCCTTCAGCCAGGGAACCCAATTCCGTGGAAAACATTAGATTGAATTGGCGTACATCAGTCCAGTTTTTCGAGCCTGATATGGGGTCCGATATTTCCAGATCGATGATAATCTGCCTGACCTCATCCAGATTAGCACCTTCCATGGCCTTTTTCAGGCGATCATTTATCTCTTCAACCTGTCCTTTATATTTTTTTACCCTCTCATTTGTCGCAATGAATTGATCTTTATCGAAGCTATCTCCAAACCGCTTTGCTGCTTTTGTAACCTCCTTCTCGATTTTAGCCTCAATTTTAGCAATATGATCTTCGATCAATACGTCGGCTCGGTATCTTTTTTTAGAGTCTTTGTTATCAACTAAAGGATCGTTAAATGCGTCAACGTGCCCCGAGGCTTTCCAGGTGGTGGGGTGCATAAAAATAGCAGAGTCTATCCCCACAATATTTTCATGAAGTTGGACCATTGATTTCCACCAATATTGCTTGATGTTATTCTTTAGTTCAACACCATTTTGTCCATAATCGTAAACCGCGCTCAGGCCGTCATATATTTCACTAGATTGAAAAACAAAGCCGTATTCCTTGGCGTGGGAAACTATTGTTTTTAAATCGACATTTTCATTTTGCTGCATGGCCGCAAAGATAAAAGCTTTATTAAGAATGCTTATGCCAAAACTGAAAGAGGTATTTATATTATCCTTTTTATTTCAAGCTCAAAAGATACCTTTAACAAAGAGATTACTTTTAGTGGCAATCTTATTTGTTTCCTGTAAAGAAGAAATTCCTTGGGCAGAAGATTCTGATGTTCCTTCTCACAAGCCCTGGACTTTTTTACTTGAAAAGCACGTCTCGGAAAATGGCTCGGTTGATTATGAAGGCTTTCAAAATGACATAGCATTACTGGATATGTATTTGAATAAGATTTCTAAAAACGCTCCATCAAAAAAGTGGAGTAAGGAAGACCAGCTAGCCTATTGGCTTAATGCTTATAATGCTTTCGTAATTAAACTAGTTCTCAATCATTATCCGATCAAGAGAATTAGAGATGTAACCTTATATATCCCTTTTATAAATACGCCTTGGGATATCGAATTCATTCCCCTAAATAATCAAAAAGTGGATCTGAACTTCATAGAACATAAAGTTCTAAGGAAGGTATTTAAGGAGCCCAGAATCCATTTTGCACTTGTTTGTGCCTCCAAATCGTGCCCGAGCCTAAGAAGGGAAGCTTATGAAGGTGCGAGGGTCAGGGATCAACTTCAAGAGGATGGTATTAACTTTATTAATGATTCAAAGAAAACAAGTATTTCAGAAGATCGAATAGTCGTTTCTCCTATATTTTCTTGGTTTAAAGAAGATTTCAATAAGGATGGGAGTTTGATAGATTTTATCAACGGGTTTTCAAATGTCGAAATTCGGTCAGATGCAGAAATCGAATATCTGGAGTATGATTGGTCTTTGAACAGCTTTTGAAAATTGATTCCTACTTCTTTCAAAAACCAGACTAATCTTTGATTGTAGGTTTGCCTGGAAAAACATCCAAAGTTTTGAAAACTTCGGATGTTTGAGCTATACTTAAGCCACAACCTCTTCCAGTTGCAACATCTCCCTCAAAATTTCCAATGCCTCATCAACTGTAAGAACTTCAGAAATTGATAGGATTAATCGGCTCTTGACTTCTCTCATCTTACACCTTTTTGGGTGTTGCTGCACATAAGTCAATACCTGTCCGAATACTTCAGAATTGAAATACTTTTCATTTTCTGAAGAGACGAAGTATCCTTTTAATGCCTCGTTTTTAAGGTTCAGTTTTTCAAGCCCTAGTTTCTCTGCCAGCCATCTTAATCGTACTGTTTTAATTAAGTCGAAAACGGAAGCTGGCATAGGCCCGAAGCGGTCTTCAAGGGCTTTAGCGAATGCCTCAAGCTCTTCTTCATTCTTTATTCCATCCAGATCAGAATAAAGGCTCAGGCGTTCTGAAATGTTTTTTACGTAGTTCTCAGGGATTAGGATCTCCAAATCGGTTTCGATGTTACAGTCCTGCACCACTGCCTTGAGTGCTTCTTTAACAGGATCTGTTTCAAACAGGCCTTTGAATTCTGTATCTTTTAATTCCTGAATGGTTTCATCGAGTATTTTATGATAGGTGTCAAAGCCGATATCATTAATGAACCCACTTTGTTCAGCCCCTAATAAATTCCCTGCTCCACGAATATCCAGATCTCTCATAGAAACCTTAAAGCCATCTCCTAACTCCGAAAACTCCTCAAGCGTAGTTAGTCTTTTTCGTGCATCGGCTGTTAGTCCAATGGTGGGCGGGGCAAGTAGATAGCAAAACGCTTTTTTATTTGATCTTCCAACCCTGCCCCTCATTTGATGAAGATCGGAAAGGCCAAACATATGTGCCTGATTGATAATTATGGTGTTGGCATTCGGAATATCCAGTCCTGATTCGATAATGTTGGTAGAAACGAGCACATCGTACTCCCCTTCAATAAACCTCAACATTACTTTTTCCAGTTGAGCTCCGTCCATTTGCCCATGAGCTATTCCAATCCTTGAATCGGGAACAAGCTTCAGGACGATATTCGCTACCTCTTCAATATCTTTTACCCGATTATGAACGAAGAAAACCTGTCCTCCTCGCCGGAGTTCAAAACTGATGGCATCCCGAATGATCTCTTCATTAAACATCTGTGTTTGCGTGGTCACGGGCTGCCGGTTTGGAGGAGGAGTTCGGATGATGGAAAGGTCTCTGGCACCCATCAACGAGAATTGCAGAGTCCTTGGTATTGGCGTTGCTGTAAGGGTTAAGGTATCTACGTTTACTTTGAATCGTTTTAGTTTTTCTTTGACACTGACTCCAAACTTTTGCTCTTCGTCGATAACCAGCAGTCCGAGGTCTTTGAAATCGACATCCTTATTTACGATTCTATGCGTACCAATTAAAATATTGACGTTCCCCTCTTTGACCTCCGCAATGGTCTCCTTAATATTTTTAGTTGACTTAAACCTATTAATGTACTCTACTCGTACAGGATAATTTTCCATCCGTTTTGAAAAACTTCGGTAGTGCTGCATTGCTAGTATCGTAGTCGGAACTAAAACCGCAACCTGTTTTCCATCGGAGACTGCTTTAAATGCGGCACGCATAGCCACCTCTGTTTTTCCGAAACCTACATCTCCGCATACCAGGCGATCCATGGGGTGAGGTTTCATCATATCTTTTTTCACGTCTTCCGTTGCCGTTGCCTGGTCAGGCGTATCATCGTACATGAAGGATGATTCCAGTTCAGCCTGTAGGAACCCATCTTCGGAAAAGGAAAAGCCTGGAGCTGTTTTCCGTTCTGCATAAAGCTTGATCAAGTCCATAGCAATATCTTTCACCTGCTTTTTGACCCGCTTCTTTTTGTTCTCCCATTCGGGTGAACCCAGCTTGCTCATGGTTGGAGGAATTCCTTCCTTTCCGGTATATCGCGAGATTTTATGCAATGAATGAACACTGATGTACAGGAGATCATCGTCACGATAAATGATCCTTAGGGTTTCCTGGTCTTTTCCGTTTACATCTACTTTGTCCAAGCCCGCAAAACGTCCAATACCGTAATCGATGTGTACGACATAATCCCCGGGTTGTAAAGTTTTAAGCTCTTTCAAAGTCAATGCGCGCGACTTCGAATGCTTTTCTTTTACTTTATATCTATGGAACCGGTCAAAAATTTGATGGTCGGTATAGCATGCCAATAAAAGATCCTCATCTACAAACCCTCTGCGTAAACTTGTTGGTAAAGCCTGAAACTCAACCTCTGGATTTATTTCTTCAAAAATCTGATTTAGGCGTTCGATCTGTTGTTCCGATTCAGAAGCAATGAGCGTCAGTTTTCCACCCGTTTTATTGGCGATGATATCTTCTCCTAGAAGCTCAAAATTTTTATTAAATGAAGGTTGAACTTTAGAATTCAACTGGAACTCTTTTTCGGCACTCAAATAGAACCTATTCCCAAACTCAATCTGGGTATATTTTTTAATGGAAGCTTCGAAGGACTTACTGGTTTCAAAAAGTTCCTCTGGTTTTAGAACGATCTGCGTATTGCCACTTTCTTCTAAAACAGAGGAAAAGTTATCGGTAGCCTTTTCAAAATACTTATCAATTATGTTGATGGTATGCTCAAAGTCTTTAATCCAGATCTTGGAATTATTAGGAATGAAATCTAAAAACGATTCCCGCTTCTCTTCTATGAGCTTCGTTTGAACGTTGGGAATAATGTTTATGGACTTGACTTCATCTTTTGAAAGTTGAGTGGAGGGGTCAAATCTTCTTATACTTTCCACTTCATCCCCGAAAAGCTCTATCCGGTATGGCAAATCATTAGCATAAGAATAAATATCTACAATACCTCCACGTATAGAAAACTGCCCGGCTTCATATACGAAATCAGCTTTTTCAAAACCATAAGTTATTAATAGCTCCAATATGAATTCAGTGTCGAGTTCTTCGCCGATTTTTAAAGAAAAGGTATTTTTAGCCAGTGATTTTTTATTGATCACTTTCTCAGTTAGCGCCTCCGGATAGGTTACAATAAGCTCTCCGATAGAGGCTTTGTTATTCAGACGATTTAAGATTTCCGCCCTTTGCAAAACATTTGCATTTTCAATTTCCTCAAATTGATATGGCCTCTTGTAGGAAGTGGGAAAGAACAAGATTTCTTTATCCGGCAAAAGGTTTTGAAGGTCGTTGTGAAAGTAGGCTGCTTCCTCCTTCTCATGGAGTACGAAAAGATGGTTCTGATGATTGATCGAATGCACAGATGCACCATAGATAGCATCCAGACTGCCCGATAAACCTTTAATTCTTATTAATTGACCCTCGTTCGGTTTAATCTCATCGGCGATTGAACGAACTAAAGAATCATTACGATATAGCTTTAAAAAATCCTTAACTTTCATGTATGCAGTGGTGTATATAATTCGGAGACGGTCTTTAAGGGGATTTTAAACATTTAAGCAGACCATCATTAATTTCATACACATTTGATTTGTCTTTGTTTGAGCAAAATTAAAACAATCCTTAACAAAAAATGGGGCGATCATGTTACAAGTATCCTATCTTTAAAAAGATGTTCTTATTTTAAGTAGAATGAGTGGTGAAGCTAAACATAAGGCCGTAAAAGAATCTCCCAAAAGTACTATTGAGCGTTTGGAGAGCCTTCACCCTTATGAAATGCTGCTTTACCTGGCCATTTTAGCTAGTTCGCTAATTTTTATGTTTATGATCATCGCCTTCTCCATCAGAAATCTGGCAGGCACACAAGAAGTACCCTATTCGCTTCCAAAGGCATTTACATTTAGTACAATAATTCTTCTGCTTTCTAATTTTCGGATCGGGCAACTCGTAAAAAACTTTGAACAAGAGAATTTATCCGAGATTACCAGAAGCCTTCAAATCTCCTTATTGATGAGTTTGTCATTCATCATTACGCAGGTTTTCGGATGGTATAAACTATATGAGCAAAACCTTACTATTTCGGACGATTTATCCATTGCCTACCTATATGTGATATCAGGTCTTCACTTATTTCATGTGGTAGGTGGGTTGATCTATTTAGTCTATTGCAATTTTAAGTGCTTATCTGCTTCCGGTGACGGAGTTAAAGAGCTTGTGTTTTTCACCAATAAGTTTGAGCGGATGAAGCTTAAGTTGCTCAATACGTACTGGACATTTCTAGATATCTCCTGGCTTATCATATTCTTCTGGTTCTTTTTCCTCTTCTAGTGCTCATTTATGCCCCAAGATTTAATCCTGATCGTGGAGGATAGTCCAGTAGATGCTCTGATCACCAAAAAGATGATCCAGCTCACAAGTGATTCTTGTGAAGTTAAAATTTTTGATAGCGGGAAAGAAGCGAAAAAGTTCGTTGAGAATGAAGGCCCTGAACACTTACCCAGACTTGTTCTTCTCGATATGAACATGCCTGACCTTGGCGGGCTCGATTTTCTAAAGGAAGTTAATAAATCTGAATCCTGGAGTGGCGTTCCTATTGTGGCCATTAGCTCTCATTATTTACCGGGCGAAAAAGAATCCTGTAAAAGTTATGGTATCTCCAAATTTCTTGAGAAACCACTTGCTCAGGAAGAGGTTAAAGAACTTTTCGCCATCGTTTAATATTAATGAGGCAATCTCGGTTTTAAAAACCCGTAAGCTAAAGTGCCTAATGCTGCGCTTATCAAAACCAGAATAAAAACTAAAAATCCGTTACCAATTAAAACATAAATCGGTCCAGGACATGCCCCAGTCATTGCCCAACCCAACCCAAATATTGTTCCTCCAAATAGTGCTGCCTTGTAGTTCTTTGCTTTATCTGAAAACGAAACTGGCTCTCCGCCAATCGACTTTAAACCAACCCTTTTAATCAACTGGATTATAATGATCCCTGTAAGTACTGCTGATCCGATTACCCCATACATGTGGAAGGATTCAAACCGGAACATTTCGTAAATCCTGTACCATGAAATGACTTCGGATTTGGTCAGAATAATCCCGAAGAGAATTCCAGCGGTTAAAAATTTAAAGTATTTCATCTTTTAGTGTTAAGTAATTAGTACTTAGATATTAGAGGTTAAATATCAATGGGAGTAAAAAATGAGTGGTAATCAGACCTCCGATAAAGAATCCGATTACCGAGACCAGAGATGGCAGTTGCAAATTGCTTAAGCCTGTAATCGCATGACCGGAAGTACAGCCCCCTGCCCATCTGGTTCCAAAGCCTACTAAAAAGCCACCAATAATAATCATAATGAAACCTTGAAGGGAAAACACAGACGCCCAGGAAAATATGGATTGAGGAACATAACCATGAGGAATGATATTGTATTCCGTCAGGCTTTCTACGGTTGAATTACTGATAGCAACCATCTCATTATCCATTAAAAAAGCAGAAGTTATCCACCCGCCTAGCAAAGCACCTCCAACAAAAACCAAATTCCAGAGCTGATCTTTCCAATCGAACTTAAAAAAGTCAATGATTTTACCTGCTCCTCCTATGGAACACATAGTCCGTAGTGTGGAAGATACTCCGAAGTTTTTTCCAAAGTATATTAATAGGAACATCACCAAACTAATTGCTGGGCCTGCCACATACCAGGGCCATGGTTGTTTTATTATTTCAATCATAGGTATAGCAAAAAATTATTTCTGTTTAATTATTAAATCTGAGTTCGATTGATAATCGGTATTACAACCCTAAATGAAACGTCATTACGTCCTGATATTTTCGGGATTCATTTCTTTTCTAGAAAGAAGAAAATTGCCCGTAATCTCAATAACGAGATACCGGATAAATAAAGGTTTATATTTTTAACCTTTATTTTCCGGCATGACGTACACTTTTATTAATTGAACTCAGTTTTTAATATAGTCTTTATCGTCTTTCAACCACTGGTTAAAGCCACTTGTGAGGTCGTAAATCTGTTCGAAGCCCAGACCTTTGATCGTCTTTATTGAATGGTGGCTTCTTACACCAGCGGCGCAGTAAACCACAATGGTTTTCGTTTTATCAAGCTTATTGAATTCCTTTCCAAAATTTTAAAAGTCGTAGTAATCAATATTAATGGCTCCTTCGATGTATCCCCACATAAATTCCTTCGGTGTTCTGATATCGACGAGGACGACATCCTTTTTGATCATCAATTCTACCAGTTGATCAGAGGTTAATAAATTTCCCCTTTTTTGTGCGCAAGCCTGAGTACACAAAACAAGAAAAACCAACAGGGATAACGATTTTACCATTATTGCTCTACACCCTCAGCCAAAGAAATATCCGTTTTCTTGATGGCCTCATATCCTCCCAACACATTATAGATCTTATAGTATCCACGTGACTTCAAAATAGAAGCTGCGATCATAGATCGATACCCACCTGCACAATGCACATGATATGCTTCATTTTCATCTAATTCATCAATATGCTCGTTGATGAAATCCAGTGGTACGTTTTGAGCTATTTCAATATGCCCACTTTGAAACTCTGTTGGTTTTCTGACGTCCAGTATTACAGGCTCAGATGAAGAAATCTCTTCCAATAGCTTCTCCGCGGAAATGGAAACAACCTTATCGATCTCTTTATCTGAGGCTTGCCATTTACTTATTCCACCCTCTAAAAAGCCTAATGTATTATCATAGCCTACTCTTGATAATCGAGTAACTACTTCTTCTTCCCTTCCTTCATCGCATATAAAAACAATAGGTTGATTGATGTCTGGTATCAAAGCGCCAACCCATGGTGCGAAGCCTCCATCGATACCAATAAAAATGGAGTTCGGAATAAAGGCTTTCTCAAAATCGGCTGGCTTTCTGGTATCCAGCACTAAAGCCCCATTTCTGTTGACTATGTCTTCAAACTCATCTGGTGTAAGCGGAATAGCTCCTTTTTCCAAAATACTATCCAGGCTTTCATAACCCGTTTTGTTCATCATGGCATTTTTTGCAAAATAGCCGGGCGGTGGAAGTAGTCCGTCCGTGACTACCTTAATGAAATCGTCTTTGGAGAGCTTAGGGTCAAGCGCGTAGTTGGTCTCTTTTTGATTACCTAAGGTATCGGACGTTTCTTTACTCATGTTTTTTCCACAAGCCGAACCAGCTCCATGTGCAGGATATACAATAACCTCATCAGGTAGAGGCATAACTTTGTTTCGAAGGCTATCGAATAGCATTCCCGCAAGGTCTTCCTGTGTTACATTAGAACTTATTGCTAAATCCGGTCGTCCTACATCACCAATAAAAAGGGTATCTCCAGTGAATATGGCCTTTTCTTTTCCTTCCTCATCAATCAATAAATAGCATGTACTTTCAGGCGTATGGCCCGGGGTGTGCAAAACTTTAATTTTAACATTCCCTAAGTCAAAAATCTCTTCGTCTTTAGCCTGACGTATGTCATAATCCGTTTCTGCTTTAGGGCCAAAGACAATTGTGGCTCCGGTTTTATCTGCAAGGTCTAAATGCCCTGAGACAAAATCGGCATGGAAATGTGTTTCAAAAACATATTTGATTTTAGAGCCTTCCTTTTCTGCTTTTTTGATATATGGGCCAGACTCTCTCAAAGGATCAATGATGGCTGCCTCTCCATTACTTTCGATATAATAAGTACCTTGGGCAAGGCATCCTGTATAGATCTGTTCTATTTTCATGAGCTTATAATTTTAAATATTGAGTCAATTCGTTAATAAAAATGAATATTGATATGGACAACACAAACCAGCCAAAGCCTGATTTTAGCTTCTCCCCCGATATATATTTAGTTAAATATGAACCTATGTAAACTCCAATAATGGCGACGACAGAAAATTGTAAAAGAAAAGCCCAGTCCAAATGAGGTTGCATTTTTAAGTCTCCCATAAAACCAACTAGTGATTTTATACTGATAATAACTAAAGAAGTTCCAACAGCCAGTTTCATGGGTAATCTACCTAAAAGTACCAGAGCTGGAATGATTAGAAACCCTCCCCCAGCACCAACTATACCTGTCAAAGACCCTACAAGAAGTCCCTCTAATCCTATAAGTGAATATTTTACAATGGGGGCTTTTGGGTGTTTGACAGGTTTAACCTGCTTCTTTTCCCAAATCATTGAAAAAGAAGCAACCAGCATGATCAAGGCAAAAAACAACATCACTGCCAGATCTTTACTCAATGAAATTCCAAACGGAAAATTTATAATATCCGGAAGAAAAGGAACAAAATACCGCCTTGTTAAATAGACAGCTATAAGTGAGGGGATAGAGAAAATTATGGAAGTCTTTATGCAAACTTGCTTCGACAGTGTTTTCTTAAAAGCACCAAAAAAGGAAGTTGAACCCACTACGAATAATGAATAAGCGGTAGATAACATCGGACTGATCCCGAAAAAATACACCATTACCGGAACAGTTAATATTGATCCTCCTCCCCCGATCAAGCCTAATGAAACACCTATCAATGAAGCCGCTAAAAAACCTATAATGTGTATGGGTTCCATTCTAATAATTAATATATGTTAATTTATTCATTTGTTGGCCAAAAATAAGTCAGAATATCCCGTTAATATCACAGTTTTCCATGCACTCAATTACTTTGGTTACTTCCTTAAGTTTTAAATAGTAGTAGATGTTTTTCCCATCACGCTCGCTTCCCAAAATTCCTTTCAGCTTCATATTGGACAGGTGGTGGGAAGTTAAGGATTGCTCCATTCCCAGCTGTTCGCAAATCTCATTGACCGATAACTTCTCATTATAGGTTAAAAGCTCCACGATGCCCATCCTCATCGGGTGAGCGATGGTCTTTAAAATAAAGGCTGCTTTTTCAAGCTTACGTACGTCAATTGTTGAATTCATATTTATTAGATACAAATAAATGAAAATATGTTCATGTGTGCAAATTTATGTAAATAATTATTTATACCTCTTCTCTAGAATACTTATATCAACTGCTCTTTTTTTAAAAATCTAATTCAAGTAAAACTTTGTTTGTTGGCTTTAAATAAGCTTTAGACCAGTCAGGTTTTGAAAAACTGACTGGTCTTCTATGCCTATTACTTATTCCAGACATTCACTTTGCAGATTAGAATAAATAAGCTTTGAAAGCTTTTTTAGGAAATTTCTCACATAAACTAATGAAATGCAAGAATCGTTAACTTTAATGTATTGAAATGAAATCAATGGATATACAAACGGAAAAACTGAATCTTATTCAATGGCTGGCAGGGCTCAATGATGTTGATACTATTAAAGAGTTCATCACATTAAAAAAAGAGAAAGAAGCTGACTGGTGGGATGAAATCAGCGAAGAAGAACGGTCAGCGATAAATGAAGGAATAGCACAACTGGATAGAGGGGAAGGAATATCCTATGAACAGGTAATGAAAGAAGTTCGGGAGAATTATAACTTATGAACAAACCCATTCGGTGGTCCCCGAGCTCTAAGCTAGACTACCTGAATCTACTGGATTATCTTGAACAGAAATGGAGAGAAAAGACCATCAAAAAGGTTGATGAACAATCACAAAAAAATCTTAGGGTTAATTGCCGATCGGCCTGAAATGTACCCATCATCTGATAAGGAGATGCGTTATCAGTAAACAGACAAGCCTCTATTATCAGGTTAAGAAAGATGAAAGAGAACTTATTACGTTTTTTGATAATTGTGAAATCTTAAGTAATAGTTTATTAACAGTTTTCTTTTTTTGGTTGACTTTTAAGGGAGCAGATTAATGAGTTGAAAACTGGGAAATCAGTTTTGATATTTAAGTAGGTGATGGGTTTAACTTGCTTGGATTGATAAATTGCATTTTTGATAATTATAAACAATTGAGCCATGAATCACCAAGAACAAATTCCCGTCTGGGGCTATATTAATTTTCAGCTCCTATATCAGATTCACTTGGCTCAACAGTCCAATACAAGTGATACAACGACCATCTCCGATTTATTGGAGAATACCAACAGCCATATTAATAGCAATATCCCTCTGAAAACATTTAACTCTCCAATAAATAGCGGTGCAATTTTCTCTTTTTTGTATTCCTTACTAGTGGTTCCAAAAGAACTATTTAATCGTGAGAATCTTGATTTTTTTATAGGATTCGACTTTGAATTAGCAGACTATTTTGAAATTATTTCTGGCATTGAAAAGATTCAACAAAGGGAACAGATTTTCAGAGTCCTTAGAAACTCAATGTCACATGTGAATTATCATGTTGATGATATTGATAAATATTCTGTTGTAATGTGGAACGAAAGCCGGACGGGTCAAAAGAATATTATCGTAAAAAGTAATATTAATAAGCTTGGTAACTTCGCGGTAGAGTTAGCTAAATATTATATCGCCAAAATGAAATCATGACTTTCTCTGTGATATATAATCCCTTATTGAAGGTATGCTATACAAGCGAATCCAAAACCATAACGCTATCTAATAATTACTTCAATGACACTTATTCAATTCATTAATAAATTTCACTTTCAGAGACCTATCAACAATTTGAAAGTTTTTTGACATAACTAACGTAACGGGTTGTAATATGTCTTTTTTACGCAAGCTCTTTGGAGAGCCAAAGGCTGCTCTTGATCCATCTGTTTTTAATGATCCAGTAGCCGAACAAATTCCCTGGACCCCCTTAAAAAGGGGCGGTACCAGTTTTCAAACTAAAAAGCTCAATGTTATCAGCTCAGGAGCATCAGGAAGGGCTGAATTTGTAATAACAGGAGGGTATAAAGCTTTCTGTTTTTTATTCATTCTTTTTGGAATGTTCATAGCCGCAGGAGTTATTGGAACCGTTGGCTTTGAAGATGGTTCTTTTGTATATGCCATGTTAATTCCAGCTGGAATGGGGTTAATTTTTTCATTAACAGGGTTTATCATCTATTATTTTTCTTTAACCCCGATAGTTTTTGATAAACGTGAAGGATACTTCTGGAAAGGCAGGAAGTCACCTTCTGAAGTTTTTAATATTGACCGAATTAAACATCGCATGAAGCTCGATGATGTACATGCCATACAATTGATTTCGGAACGGGTTTCAAGTAATAATGGAAGCTATAGAAGCTACGAAGTCAATCTCGTTTCAAGTAAAGGAGAGAGGGTCAATGTAATTGACCATGGTAAACTTAGCACCATTAGGGAAGATGCTGATACGCTATCGAAATTTTTAAATGTCCCCGTATGGGATGGTATTTAATGACAAAACATAACTACATTGATATGAGCATAATTGTACTGGTTTTCTCTATTCTTTCAGCCTGCTCCATAAGTAGTAGTGAAGAGCAAAATGATGCCTCACTGGCGGAAATACAGGGTGTAAACGTTTCTGGAAAAGTCAGCAATTACCACTTTTCCGTGACCGTCAAAAGCCCAGATACCGGATGTGATCAGTACGCCAACTGGTGGGAAGTCCTTTCTGAAAATGGTGAACTCATCTATCGCCGAATTCTAGCCCACAGCCATGTTGATGAGCAGCCTTTTACCAGATCAGGTGGGCCAGTGAAAATTAAGGATAGCGATGTAGTTATTGTGAGAATGCACATGAATAATTCTGGTTATTCCAGTTTAGCTATGAAAGGTTCTGCAAAAGGAGGCTTTGAGAAAATAATCCTGGAAGAAGGTTTTGCTTCAGAAGTGGAATTGCAGGCTCCACAGCCCGATGGCTGTCGTTTTTAGGCATCAAATGGTTTCTCGCCAAACAATTACTTAATTTACCAGCCAGATCATCAATTTGTCACAGCTAAAAAAATATTCCGAGGAACAACTGGTTTCAGCTCTTCAGTCGAAAGACCGAACTGCTCTGGAATATTTATATGATAATTACTCGGCAGCTCTATATGGCCGGGTGATTAACATCGTAAAAACGAAGGAGTTTGCTGATGAAGTCCTTCAGGATGGTTTTCTTCAGGTATGGAATAAAATTGATATCTATGATAATGAACGCAGTCGCCTGTTTACGTGGATGTTTAACATCTTTCGAAACCTGGCCATTGATAAAGTCAGGTCCAAAGAGTTTCGAAATGAGAAAAAAACCGATGACATCGAAAGCATCGTATATGATGTTGAGAATAATGACGAACAAGATACTGATGGAATAGGAGTAAAAGAACTGCTTTACACTCTTAATGAGGAGCAGCAATTTATTGTTAAACAGGTTTACTTTAAAGGCTATAGCCATTCAGAAGTATCGAAAGAATATGATATTCCTTTGGGAACGGTTAAAACAAGACTGAGACAGTCGCTGATCTTATTGAGAAAAATATTGAAAGTAGAGTGAGCGAGAAAGAGATCATAGAATCTGGTAGATTGGAAGCATATGTGCTTGGCGAGCTTTCCGAAATGGAAAGTCAGGAGATTTATGCTCTGGCTCAATCCAACGAAGAAATTCGTGAGGAGATAGAACGAATAGAACTTACTTTAGAAAAGATGGCTATGAAAACAGCCATTATGCCAGACCAGAAATTAAAAAATTCAATATTTCAGCAAATCCCTGAGAAAGAAAAAGTTATCCCGAAGAAAGCTGAGACTAAAATTATTCCGCTGAGTGTTTATTTGGCTGCAGCTAGTATCGCCCTTTTCCTGATCACCGGAATCCTCGCCATCAATTACAGAATAAAATGGAAACAGACCGAAGAGCGTCTCAGCTCACTGATCACTCAGAACCAAAGTATTGCACAGGATTATAATCGCGTCAATCAGAGGCTTGACGAACTAGAAACCGGTTTTGAGATTGTGAATAACTCCAGCTTTTCAAAAGTAGTCATGCCTGGTACAGAAGGTGCTCCAGATGCTATTGCCAGTGTTTACTGGAATGAAAATAGTGATGAAGTTTATCTCTCCATCCAGAATCTGAAGCAGCTGTCGAAAGAGCAGCAGTATCAATTGTGGGCTATAGTTGACGGAGTGCCCGTTGATGCCGGAATTTTTAACGGAGATGAAAACAGCCCAATCATAAAAATGAAATCAGTTGCCGGAATAGCCTCAGCATTTGCCGTTACTATTGAACCAAATGGTGGTAGTGATTCCCCTTCTCTGGAAACCATGCAGGTTTATGGTGAAGTTAGCGAGGAGACCTAGAAGGTTGTATGGAATGATTCCTTTAGATTAGTCTTTTATGAGAGTTGCTTTTCCATTAGAAAGCCACAAAAGATTAATCGCATTAGTTGCTATAATCCTGTTAGCGACTATCTTTTTTGAAACAGCTCAGCAGTATTACTATGTTACCCGATTTAATCTGGTAGAGAACATACGCTTTTTTGACCTCCTGAAAAGTCACTTGTACAAATGGCTGGTATGGGCCGTTATTTCATACTTCCTGGTGATCTACTCAAAAAAAGTAGCCTCTCAACCGAAATTTGAAAACTCAGATCTTTCAGGTTATCTCCTTTTAATCTTTTCGCTGGTACTTTTAAACATTCTGATTATATCGGTAATCCAGCTATCTATCTCGACTAGCTCGTTCAGCCTTAATCTTCTAATCAATGAGTCTATTCCATTTCAGACTTTCCAAAAGCT
The DNA here is from genome assembly GCA_039030555.1 of Bacteroidota bacterium. Classification (GTDB taxonomy): domain Bacteria; phylum Bacteroidota; class Bacteroidia; order Cytophagales; family Cyclobacteriaceae; genus JBCCDY01. The sequence continues at coordinate 470,365 of JBCCDY010000001.1, read as the reverse complement.
ACCCATTTATACTTTAGGGTATTTCTTCCTCGCTATTATGCTCCATTTTTATTTTGCCAATCAAACCCTGCAGGTTAAGGTTCATGAATTCATAGAGCTCAAAAAGTTGAATAAGGAGCTTTACAGAAAGCTCAGTAACACTTTAAAGGATGAAATTTCCGTATTAAATGTCAAGGTTGGAAACAGTCAGAAAATCATACCCATAAAAGACATCTCATGGGTTGAAGCATATGATTACTGTGTTCGAGTCCATACTGTGTCAAAAGCCACTTATGTGATGCGCATTTCTCTTAAGGCTCTCGAAAGTAAACTTGGCAAGAGTTTTATTCGAGTACACAGAAAAGCCATAGTGAATCTGACTATGATAGAGGAAATTCGGAATAAAGGTTCGTTCCAAATTACATTAAAAGACTCCACTCAAATACCTGTTGCAAGCAGTAAGCTGAAACTAGTAAGAAGCTCATTAAGCTTTAGCTGATTGTTTTACTGCAAATAGTGCAGACTTCCCTGCAACTTTAACTGCCTTGATGCTTTTTCTTTTTCAATTAGTGAAAAAGAAAAAACTATGACCGATCATAAACTTTTAACTGTAATTATTTTCATGATGTTCTCACAGCTGTCTATTGCCCAGTATTCTTATGAACCTTCATTAGAATACCCCTTCGGAAAACCTAACCCTGAAGCACCAGAGGAAATTAAAGGCTATGATGCCTTAATTGGGTTATGCAATTGCAAATCCGAAACAAAAGGACCGGATGGTAGCTGGAATGAGCCTGTTCCCATGACATGGAGGTTTAAATACATCATGAACGGGTGGGGTGTTCAGGACGAGACTTTAAAGGAGGACGGTACCTATTCGGGAAGCATCAGGCAGTATAATACTGATAGTTCAAAATGGTATGTACATTACTACACATCTGCTAATGTGAGTCCTCAACTAAGCAGTTGGGAAGGAAGCAGAAATTCAGATGGTAACATTGTACTGTATCGAAAACAAAAAGCTCCGAATGGAATGGACGGTTTTTACAGGCTTACGTTTTACGGTATTGATGAATCCGGATATAAATGGATTGGTGAATGGGTTAGCCCTGATGAATCGGTGATATTCCCGACATGGAAAATAAGCTGCACAAGAAACATTGGTGAATAAAACTTACCCTGAAGTAATTATGGCTCTTCATTTATGCTACCTCGTATTCAGGACAGTCAAGTCTGATCTCGCTATCTGAAAGTGGTTTTTGTAAAAATGTGCAGTAGTGTTTTTCTCCGTTTTTATAGTAAAAACTGCAGCCGAAGCATGTTCGCTGTACGGAAATCACTCCGGTCTTGTTCAGGCCGTAAATAAGTTTTGTAATGGATTCAAAAAGATTCTTCTGCTCGGAAGAAGAAGTGTTTTCCAGCTGTTTTTTTAGAGGGCTGGTAAAGTGCTCTGTTTCATCCACTATTTTCTTTCCTTTTCTGGTTAACTGTATGGAATAACTTCTGCTATCCACACTTGAAGGTGTTTTGGAAATCAATTTCTTCTCGTGTATCACTTTGACAGCATCGCTCATCGTGGGTTTCGTGACGTTGAACTCTTTAGAGAGATAACTCACGTTGCATAGCTTTTCGTTGTGATAGGCCAGAAAAATAAGAACCTGAATCTGGATGGGGCTAAGTCCAACTACTTTGGCATGCTCCCATAACATCGCTTTGAACGCCTCTGATATTTTCTCCAGTCCAATAATGATCTTGCTGCCTAGGTTCTCCTGCTGTTCATTGAGATTAAAAACACTTTCCACAATTCTATTACTTTAAATGATTCCCGATCAGTTCCTCTATTTCCCTCGGCTCTTTATGTCCAAACCATTTGGATAAAACCTCATACTGATCATTAAAAATGATAAAACTTGGGGTTCCTCTCAACTGATTCGTCGTAAAGGTCATGGATATTTCATTAAGTGATTTTAAATAATTGATCACTTTTTCTTTTAATGCATTCTGATCAAAAGAGGACCAGTTCGAAAAATTCGGATTAATGGCACATATCTTTTCTGAAGTTTCGGACAGATCCACTGAACCATTTAGCTTTTCATCCATCGCTATAGGAAAGTCCAGTTCCTGAGGATAAGTACTCATTCCCTGCTGTAATAAAGCTTTTTTTGTCTCTCCAACAACTTCTTTTTGTTCCAGCAGGAGTTTTGTGTGATCTTCTGTATTCAAAGTAAAATCTTCAAAGGCTGTTGAAAGGCCCAGAAAAGAAATCTCGTTTTTGTATCTGTGGAACAACTGATTAACTACTGGAAAACCATAGAAGAAGCAACCCGGACAGTTGACCTGAAAAACAAAAAGGAAGTTCAGTTTTTTCAAACTGAACGACCCCTGTAATTCTTTGGAATAATGTAAATCCAGCTTTTGCATCTCTAGTTACAGTTTTCCATTTCAACAATTGAAAATCCTTTTCCCTGAATCTCGTTAACCACATGATCCGTGGCCCGCTCAATATGACAGAACTGGCATTCGCTTGCGGTCAGCTGACCCGTTTCAAAAGGTTTTTCATTTAGATATTGCGCTCCAAAACCAAAGATCTTTGAACTGTCTTTTTGCTCGGAAGGCACAAGGATATCAAAATGCATAAGCTGGCCATCCTGTCGTTGAACATAAGTGTCCCAAACTGATACTTTCATTGCTATAATTTTATTTATCTACCGAATAAGGAAGAGAAAGGTCTCCACTGGCTACGCTGTACACACCATAAACACCAAGCAATGGTTTGTCACCATTCTCGGTATTAACCTGCATATAAGCAGCTACTCCATCGAAATTGAACGAACTCTGATTATTCATTCTATAATCAGGAACTATAACTCGAATCGTATTTCCATTGGTAATGACAGGATAACCGGGCGAATCCATATACATAGGCATTCCCGGATTGGTTGGCGGTAACTTTACCGACTTGTCTTCCGGATCAAACTGCTTTACAGCCAAACCGCCCTCTACTCGTTTATCTTCAACGAGTACAACCCAGTGAGGGTGCCAGATGATCCCGTCATTATCGTATGCACTGTCGTTGTTCTCATCCCATAAAGGGGTATCATCAAAATCCGGATGTGAGGTTAACGCCAGTGCTACGATGCCCTCAGTTGAACCAAAGCCTACATCCGTAGATTTCAAAGTAGTTGGGAAAACATAACCCAAAACGGGAGCACCATTTAACTGACCAGCGGGCTTTGGAGTAGTCTTGCCTGCTGTTCCATTAACTTGGATCTCCCATACTGTTGATGCCATTTCGCTTTTGTGGGAAACACTTACCTTACTGATTTTAAAATCCTCATTGTCGTATGCACCAGTATTTTGGGCATAGCCTAGCGAAGAAATCAGCATAAAAGAAATAATAATCAAAGTTCTCATAGTTTATTTATTTTGATTTTAAAAAGGAATCCTAACTATTTGATTTAATTTTTTTTACGCTTTCACATCCTCTATTGAGGCGCCAAAGTTTATATGCAATACATTTCCGTTTGGTGTGACCAGTGCGGGAACGGACTTCACTCCATGATTTTCCGCATCAGAAATTTTAGACTGTTCTTCTCCAAGATGGATAATGTCGACCTTTTCTGAATCAATAAGATTTAAAATGTCATGCTCGGCGCTAACACATACCGGGCACCCTGCGTGATAAAAAACTGATTTTTCCATGTTTATAATTTTAGTTGATCGATTATACGGAGATTATAAAGTTAGGTTTCCTAACTAATGGAAAAATCTAATTTATTTTAATACACCTCAAAAAATTCTCCGCCGCATACTCTGGAGTAAAAGCGTGAAGGGTAGTTTTTTAGAAGTTAAATGTGATTTTACCTTTAACAAAGAAGGGGCTTCCCGGGGTGAAGTGTATTTCCTCCACGCTTTCCGTTTCATTAAACAGTCTTGACTCCGTGGCAAACTGGGTTTCGTTCCACTCTGTATCGAACAGGTTTTCAATAATCAAACTGAAGGTCGTTTTATCCAGAGCATAGTTCAGGTTAAGGTCTGTTATGAAGTAACCTTCCGCAACAATAGAGTTATCTTCATTGGCAGGTCGATCCTGTATGTAACGATACTTCAGGCTTCCCGAGAATCCTTTTGAATTTTGATAGGAAAGTCCTCCCGTTGTGGTAAAAGTCGGAGCAAGCGGAATACGGTCAGCACCCTCAGGTTCTTCAATACTTCTAGGGTTAGCGAGATTGACATCTGCATCAAAAAACAGTTTTCCCGATAACTGGTAATGCAGGCCAAGGTCTATACCAACCCTTCGTGTTTCGCCGCTAGGTTCTACGATGCCCTCATCGCCAACATAAACGAATTCCTGCTCCAGAAACAGGTACCATAAAGCTGCATTGACTACGAGCTTGGGTGAAAGTTTGTAAACAGTTCCCAAATCAGCCCCGATTGCTTTCGGAAGAATATCTTCCGCTTCTTCCCCAGTGACTACACGGGTATCGTTGGAATGAAAACCGAAACCTGTTTTAGCAAAAAACTGAATATTTCTATTCGGATTGAATACAACATTCAATTTTGGGCTTGCAATAAATTCATCCCTTGACTGAGTACTGAATGCTGAATCAAGATCATTGACGTAGTCGAATTTGAAGTAATCCAGCCGGACTGAAGGGTTTATGAGCCATTTGCCCGTTTCGAATTCAGCGTTGAAAAAGCCATAGAAATTGGATTCATCAACATCTCCCAAGGCAACATTTGAGATGGTATTCCTCCGGTTTCTCGTTCTGGAAAGTTCTACATCATTTACGTCATCATACCTGAAGCCCACACCGGCCGTAACAAACGTATTCCATGGTAGAAGACTGGTTTCATGATTCCATGAAGATTCAAAGCCGTAAAGGTTTCGTTGTTCTCTTTGCCGGATCTGATCACCATTTACAGGATCATTCAGAAAAAAGGTGAAGTTTGAAAACAGCTCAAAGTTGTAATTCGAAAAGAATGCTCTGCTTTTCAGAAAGGTATATTCATCAAGACTTTTAAAATGATTGAACTGAATGTTTGTTCTATCGGTAGAACCTCCTTCTGTGTCGTCAATAGCTCCAAACCGGCTAATCAAGCCCGCGTCTACAGCTCTCTGGGGTATTTGACCGGAGGCATCCCATTTGCTGTTGAAATGCGAAACCGATACGGAAAGTTTCTCGGAATCATTGATCAGTGTAGAATACTTTCCAGTAAGGTTGATCCGGTTAAAGTTTTGTGAAGACTCAAACGGGCCATCGGTTGTCTGGTACTCAACGGCCAGAAATGCATCGGAGTTCTCAACATCCCCCAGCAACTTAAAAAGTCCTGTTGTTCTTAAGGTATTGAAGCGACCATACTCCAGTGATAGTGAGGATTGCTCAAGACGATCTCTGGTTTTAAAGTCCACATAACCTGCGGTGGTAAAATTCCCTTTATCCGCATAGTAAGGACCCTTACCGAAGTCAACCGCTTCAATAAGTTCTGGAATTACAAAATGAAGGTCGGAATAACCCTGCCCGTGAGCATGAGAAACCATATTGACTGGCATTCCATCCACAGTGATGTTAATATCCGTTCCGTGATCAATGTCAAATCCTCTCAGGAAAATTTGCTCTGCTTTACCTCCACCAGCATGTTGCCCGATGATAAGGCCGGGAACTTTTCTCAACACATATTGAGAAGACTGAACAGGATTCAAATCAAGATCTACATTTGAAAGCTGGTTTAAGGTTTTGATCTCGGTACTTATCACCACGTTTTCCAGAGCAGTGATCTTTTCTTCGAGTCTGATTTTCAAAACTCCTCCTTCGTTAATAACAAGCTGCTCGCTATTATATGCGATGTGAGTCACTGTGAGTGTATCCCCTTTTTGGACATTGTTCAGGAAAAACCTGCCAAGTGCATCGGTATGTGTATGTCCCTCATTTTGAGAGCTTGTGACATAAGCGCCTTCAACGCCAACACCACTGGAAGTAATCACTTTACCCTCCAGCTTCAGGTTTTGAGCATTTGCATTTATCACTCCAAAAAGCATAAAAAAAGGGAGGGAGAACAGTTTTTTCATTATTGTAGATTCAGGCTTGAAAGGATAAAACTACTATGATTAGAGGCTTTTCAGCTCTCCTTCAATTTTTTCTGCCATTACAGGACCCAACTCATAAGAAGCCTCCGCCGCCTGCACCAAATAGTGTCTGGCTTTTTTAGTGTCTCCTGATGCCTTGTAGACTTTTGCCAGTCGATACTGCACCTCGGGCTCATAATCATAAGGCAAAACTTCTGACTTAACCACTCTTAGAGCCTTTTCAGAATCTCCTGATTTCAGATAGCTGTATGCAAGCCATGAGTAGGTTTCAAATGTACCTCTCTTCTTCACTTCGTTTTTGGCTAATGTCAGGGCTTCGCCGGGACTGCCGAATTCTTCCAGTTGAAGATCAATAAGGTATTTGACATACATTGATCCATAATCTTCTTTGGATGCTTCTTCCAGAAACCTTGCGATCCATCGATCCTTTTCTGAGGTATTTCCCGAAAATTCTTCTATTTCGGCAAGGGTCAACATAAGATCCAGTGATTCAGGTTTTCTTTCGAGAACATATTCCAGAAGTCTTTTTGCCTCTTCAGGATTTCGATCATTTGAAAAAGCAATCCATGCTATTCCTTTAAGTGCATATAAATAACCCGGATCGACTTCAAGCACCTTCAGGTAGGACCGATAGGACTGAGAATACTTACCAACATGACCATAATAATCTCCAAGATTGGACCATGCCCAGCAGTACAGTGATTTGTTTGATGGACCAACGAGCTCTGCAGCAGCTTCCATATCGGCAATGGCCTTCTCAAGACCCCCCTCCAAGTCATGGAGTTTTGAGCTTCTGACCAAAAACCCGAACGTATTTTTAGGGTCCAGTCTCTCTAAAACACTTTTGGCTTTGTAATAGTGGCCCGTTTCCATCAAAGCATCGAAGTACACAAGACCGGTAAGATATCGCCCTTCTGCTGATTCAAGGATATCATTATTGTACCTTAGTGCGGTTTGAAATTTGTGTTGCGTGATCGCATTGCTAGCCAGATTCTGAATTAAAGGAACTTTAGTATATGGAGTTTTATCCAGTGTTTTCCTGAAATAGAAATCTGAATGCTTTACATCATTAATATCACCTGAGAGGTCAAAGCGTTCACGGTAAAGTTTTGCCAGTTTCTGAGTGTAAACAAAGCCTTCTCCATCTTTTTCAATTTTGTCTTTCCAGAAATGAATGCTTTCATCGGCAAGGTTCAGTTTCTGTTGAAAATGCTCCACGGGAAGCAGATATTTAGTATAATCTTCAGACGAAGTGACTGGGGTTCTGTTTTCATTACATTCATTATTGCATGAAGCTAGAAGAATCAGAAGTGATATGATGATTGAAATAGAATATTTCATAAGACTGGTTTTAATACATTTTTAGAAATACTGGCGGGGAAATTTCCCCGCCAGTATAACATTAGTTCAAATATTACTGAGGATTTGCCAGATACGGGAAGGTATCCGAGAACTCTACATCATTTTCCTGGACGTTATCAGAAATTAGGCCTGGGATTAATCCGTTTGGATCACCTTGATCGGACTGGTCACTAAACGTTAATAATAGCGTTACATCAATTACATCATCTGGAAGGCCTCTCCCATTAAGTGTCGCATAAGATGTTGGAGCTGATTTATCTGATGTTAGCACATCGTTAACCAGTACGCCAGCCAGAGCATCGTTCCCAATTCCCAGTATATTCTCAAACAGAGCCGGATCCAACCCTATATAAGTTTGCAGCGCATTCAACGTAGCAGCGAAATCTGCTGCAGGAACTCCTTCAGATGGTAAAACCTGATTAAAGGCATCTCTTGTAGTAGGCCCAAACTGAATACTTGCAGAATTAAAGAAATTGAAAACGGTATTAATGGCAGGTCTGCCCATCTGGTCTTCCAGCTCAAAAGTCGGGTTTACTGTAGTAACCATAGAAGTAGAAGTTGTCGAGCCTCCTGCATTGGTTACCGTTAATGTAGCATTGTAGGTTCCTGCAAGGCTTGCCCGAAAAGAAGGCATGTCTGTAGTACCATTTACTACGGCTACCATGTTGCCAGAAGGATCGGTTACCTCCCAGGAGAATTCCAGAGATTCTCCTGAAGAGGCAGACCCATTCAACGTAACCAAAGTTTCCAAATCAACCGTTTGATCCGTACCAGCACTTGCAACCGGTGCGTCCACAGCTGGTGCGTCATCATCACTACATGCTGTTAGTAGTGCAAAAACGACCAGAGAGAAGTATAGTATTGAGTTTATCTTTTTCATTGTTCAAAATTTAAGCTTGATGATTACTGTCTTGATTTTGATTCAGCCCATGAGGAAAAGGTGGTAACTGCAGCTCCGCCGATCATATCTTTCGGTAGTTCGACTACCAGCGAAAGCACATTCGATCCTGCAAAAGTATCGGAACCGGGGCTGTCGAAAGAGGTGTCGTACTCAGGAGTTCCATCTGCATCATCATCGTCTTCCGGGTCTGGAACATCCAGTTCAAAAAATGCACCTGCACCATTCACGATGTCCACAAACTGTAAAAAGTCCATGAAAAACGGATCATCTCTTGGCCCAGCGAAAACACGTACTCCTCCGCTTTCAGCTACATTTACTTCCGTAGTACTCGATAGTTCAACTTCAACCCTGTTACCGGAAGTTTCAATAACACTGTTTCTGCCAGTTGCCGTTGGTGCTACCGGCCCATAAACAATAGCTACATCATCTCTAAAAATGGACTGAATTACAAGATCTTCAACATTATCGCCGTTGGTGTCAATGTTGAATTCATACATCACATCAGGATCAAACGATGCATTCTGGGTTTGTGCGCCCGAACCCAAAAGGCCCATGACATTGCAAACAAACACATAATTGTCCGAGTTTTCCGGGCTTTCAAAAGCATAGAAGTCCGTGATGTCCAGAATCGTACTCCCTGTTGAAAGAGATCCTACGAGAGGTGCTTCAATATGGTCTGCACCTGTGAGATAAAAACTGGCTGAAACAGCAATGGCTAAAGCTCCAGCGGCCAGCATAATTTTCTTTTTCATAAATGAGTTTTTTTGGTTTGAACTCAGTTACGACGTCTATGAGATAACTGGATTTCATTAACTAAAAAATTTTTTCAGTCGTGAATCACAGGAAGTAAATTTTGCATGGTCCTGTTTCTTTAGTTAAATCTTTTATCTTGACTGTCTGTCAAATGAATAAGAAGTCATTCCGGAATATTAAAACACTCCTTTTCTACTGGTTTATCACTTGCCCGGTATCAGGCCAGATTTCCGTAATTGATAGCCTGAAAACAGTCTTAAATGATTCTCAGCTTTCTACCGAATCAAGGGCAGAGACAATGTCTGAACTCGGAAGAGAGTATATGTTTATAGACCCTTCTATATCTGGTGAATATTTTAAGAAAGCGCTCAGTCTGGCCGATTCCTCTGAAAATCCAATTGTAAAGGCTCATGTGTTAAGAAACCTTGGAACACTTCTGGCCATACAGGGGTATTTTGCGGAAGGTGTCCGTTTTCTGGTTCAGGCGAAAAATATTTTCACAAAGCAGAATGATTCTATGGGTTTGGGAAACAGCTTTATTTCGCTGGGAATAATCTATGAAGACCAGGGTATTCTGGATAGCGCAATAGTCAATACGAAAAGAGCTGTCGAAATCTTTAAAAAAATCAAAGCTGAAGAACGCCTCGGCATATGCTACAACAACATAGGTTCCCAATATAACCTTTTAGAAAACCTAGACTCCTCAGAGCACTTCATAAATCTCGCCGCTGATATCAATCAGAGAATCGGAAATCGTCCTGCCTTAGTATCTAACATCAGGCTCAAGGCAAAGAATGCTTTGGGAAGAGGTGATTCCGAATTATGCGGAAAATTATGCGGTAGCATAATTGAAATGTTTAATAAGAAGCCAGGTGAGTCCAATCTTGAGGCGGTGGCTGACTGTGCATGCATGCTTTCGGAAATTTACCTGAAAGAAAACAGAGAAGACTCTGCGATATATTATTTAGAGCTCTCTTTAGAGCTTGCTGAAAAACAGGGTTATTTCCTTCAGTTAAAAAGGGCATATCTGATGAAACTCAGGATTCTTATACGAACTGGAAACTATGGTCAGATTGACTCAGCGCTTTCATATTTCGAATATTCTAACGAAACCTTTCTTAAAAACGAGAGAATTAACAGGATGTCCATGATCCGATGGGTGGAAGATCTCATTAAAAAGGATTCTGAAATAAACAATTTGAATGAGGCTGGAAGAGAAAATTTCCAAACGATAAAGACGCAGCGTCTTCAATTGATAATTATTGGTCTCATCCTGATTTTTATCACTGTTTTTGCAGTTGTAAATAACCGATTCTACAGAAAGTTTAAGCAACTGAACAACTCCCTGAAAAAAAGCTCTGAGGAGCTTAAGCAGAAAAAACAGGAAGTTGAATACAAGAACAAGCAGCTTATTCATCAACAGGAAAAACTTTCTGAAGAACGAAGTTTTGTAAGATTACTAATTAATGGTTTACCTCTTTTTATGGGCTTAACGGATGAAAAGGGCAATTTTATAATTGCCAATAGACAGTATTACAAACAGTTCAACCTAGGAGGAATTCGTATAGAAGGGAAAAGCTACAAAGAAATATTGCCAGGGTTTGTTTTAAAAAAACATGAGCCTAGAATCTTGAATGGCCTTAAAGGCACAGCTTCAGAGTTTGAAGAGTCTTATAAATCAAATGATGGCAATAGAAGAAGGCATTTTCATGGAAAGTATATTCCCCAGTTTGATAAAAATGGAAAGGTAAAGCAGCTTATCTTTTTTACGGCAGAAATCACGGAAATCAAAGAGGCACAGCAAAAGTTGCAAGAAATGAACGACAGCAAGAATAAGCTGTTTTCAATTATTTCTCATGACTTTAAAAGTCCAATTAATACAGTGCTTGGTTTTTCAGATCTGCTTATGAAGAATGTAGACTTTTTTAGCAAAGAAGAGCTTCAAACGGTTGCAACCGATATGAATCGGTCTGTCAGGAAAACCCTAACTCTTGCCGAGAACTTACTGAAATGGGCTCAGACACAAATGGATCAGGTTCAGATAAATCAACAGGAAATTCTGTTACTAGAAGGAGTAAACTATACTATTGATCAGCTTAAGCCTGTCGCTGAAAAGAAGAATGTAAGACTAGTTATCGACATTGATAAAGAGATTCAGGTCTACCTAGACCCTAATCATATGGATCTTATTTTAAGAAATATCACCATAAACGCCATCAAGTTTTCAAACAAAGGAGGAAAAGTGAGTATTTCTTCAAACGTAAAAGATGAAATGGTGGAAATAACGATTGCTGATGAGGGTGTGGGTATGGAACAGGAAACTGTAGACCAGCTTTTCAATAGCTATGTTAAAAGTAACCCTGGCACGGAAGGAGAAGTCGGTACCGGCCTGGGTCTAATGCTATGCAAGGAATATGTGGAAATTAATGGTGGTCGGATCCGGGTAGAAAGTGAGTTGGGAAAGGGTAGCAAATTTCACTTTACAGTTTCTTTACTTAATCCTCAACCCGTGTAGCGTTTGAGAAATAAACTTTTTCGGGAATCTATCAATTCCCGGAAAACCCAAACGAATATCCCGGCCATCGTGTGGAATGTAACTCGTTTTGAATAAATAATCCCAAATACTAAGTGTCAACCCAAAGTTGACGCCATATCTTCTTTCTTCAGGTAGATTGTAAGCATGGTGCCAAATGTGCATTTGCGGGTTATTGAATATGTATTTCAGAAAGCCAATATTCAATCGAAAGTTCGAGTGGTTAAAGTGGCCTACAGCCAGAGTGAAAATATGGATTACGAAAAAATCTCTTAAGCCTATCCCAATTAGTGCCAAAGGAAGGTATTCAATGGTACGATAGACGATCGTTTCCATCCAGTGAAACCTTAAATGGGCTGCAAACCCCATTTCCTGTATGGAATGATGTACTTTGTGAAATTCCCAAAGCCATTCAACCCTATGCAATAATCTATGTGTATTCCATTGAATGAAGTCGCGAAGTACAAACCCAAGGAGTAAATGAGACCAGGTTGGCCAACTCATGACTTCCAGAGCTACAAGGTTTGTAATGCCGATACGCGCAAGCAAATCATTGAAAAACTCAACAACTACATTTGAAGCGGCATTGTATATGATTAACGAAAACAAAAAAAAGTTGAAGAACATATAAAATAGATCGAGCCAGAAATCTTTACGAAGAATTCTTTGATCAGCCCTCCAAGGCTTTATAATCTCCAATAGAAAGAACAGCAGGGATATACCAATCAGCCAGTAAAAGTAACTATGCCAGGTAGGGTGAAGAACTTCTCCCCAAAGGTATTTTGCATACCCTTCGTAGCTATCAATAAAAATTCGCGTATACTTTTCCATTTAAAAAAATGCGTATTACAGAACGCTTTTAGCTCTTTACCGTTCAAAAACTAAGGTAATCTTAAATATAGTTACTTGTATTTAATCTAACATAATTAGATGTCCGTAGTATTATCTTAAACAATTAGTCGATTAACCCACATTGATCTTCTAAAAGTTTAAGAAAAACTTATTTTTCTACAGTTTTATCATTAACTTCCTTAGACTCCTTTAAATGTTTTAGTAGTGGGTCAACTGGTTTCGCCATCTGTTCATCAAAGAAATATAGACGTAAGTAACTGGTTGAGCCTTATCCTTTTTGCATTATCCAATATAGTTGGAATTGTCTATTTAATTAATGGTCATTCTACTCAAATAACATCCCCTATTTTCATTTCATCATTTTTTTATTTGGTGCCATTTATGCTGAACAGGTTCGGTTTATTTGATATAAGCAGGGTCGTTCTATCCTATACCGTGCCTTTAGTGATGTATCCTCTTTCCATCTATAATAAAATGATGGCTCTAGATGATGGCCTTATAAATGCCGTTTTTTATTACGACATCCGTGTTGCATTGCTTTGCTCTATGGTTATTCCAACCAGCACAATTAGCCTAAAGGAACGTAGCTTATTTGCAATTTGTATTTTTCCGTCTCTTTTTGGCACCTTACTTTATGATCCTATTCACAACTGGTTTGGTGTAGGTTATTATCAGGTAGGATTGGAAGGAAATAACTATCTGTTCATAGTCAATCTCTTTACGGTCATCACTTACATCTTCTTTTTCTCCAGTCAGTTGTTTCTGAGGTCTAAGTTTGAGTTTTCTGAAAGCCGGGAAGCCATTAAAAGCTCGAAATTAGAGAGTTATCTGGATCAACTCATGACTATTGGTAATTCAAAAAGCATTAACCTTGGAAACGTTGAGACAGCTTATGAAGAAATTTGCTCAACTGCGGAAAGATGTCTTAAAGTAAGCAGGGTCGGTATTTGGGAGTACGATAAAAGAGACCATAGCATAACTTGTAAGATCTTATTGGATAATGGTCAATATGACTATAGAGAAGAAAAACTCAATATGGATGACTATCCTATTTATTTTAAAGCTCTTGACCAAAACAAATTACTAATTGCAAGAGATGCATTTAAAGATGAGCGAATAAAAGAGCTTAAAAAAGGATATCTGGAAAAGCTCAATATTCGATCAATGATGGATATGTCTTTTACTAAAGATGGCCGTTTCGCTGGTGTGATCTGCTGTGAACACCAGGGACAAATAAAGGACTGGAGAGCTGAGGATTCTATTTTATTGAAGGCATTGGGGGACTTCGTTTCTTACGCTCATAGCGCAAAGAAAAGGATACACCAAAATATTGAACTTAGCTATAAAAACCGACAGGTTCGAAACGTAAACCAACGCCTTGAACAAATGGTAAAAGAACGAACCTCAGAACTGGAAGAAAGAAATCAGCAATTAACAGAGTATGCATTTATAAACTCTCACATTTTAAGAGCTCCCGTCGCAAGGGTATCGGGTTTAATGAACTTGGCCGAAGTGCTCAGTGATGAAGAATTCAAAGAAACCATTATGCCAAAGCTTAAGGAGTCTGTTACCGAGCTGGAAGAAATTACTACACGGATAAACTCTGCTATAGAATTATACACCGTAGATAATCAAAAGGTGGAAAAAGTTCATGTATAAAACTTTTGACAACTTTTATTACCGAACGTTCGTTAAATTATACATTGCTTCAGTTGAAAACAAGTTGGGAAGACGTTTTAACAAGCTTAACAGAGAACTTCAGAAGCTCAAGCTTTCTTAATTTCTCCTATACTGAAGTCAGATGTAGATGCAAAATTGTAATAATCATGTCAGAAAACTTTTATACCTATACTTTTAATCCCGGAGTCAAAAAAGCACAAGAGCACTTCGGCTCCCGGCAGATCTACGCACGGGTTGAGGAAAAGGCACCCGACCAGAATGAGTTGCACATCAGGGAAGAACAATTCATTGGCGAAAGGGACAGTTTTTATATCTCGACCGTTGGCGAAAACGGTTGGCCTTATGTTCAGTTTAGAGGAGGTCCAAAAGGGTTTCTCAAAGTAATCGATGAGAAAACGCTAGCTTATGCCGATTTTAAAGGAAATCTTCAATACATCAGTACGGGCAATATGAATGCCAGCTCTAAAGCGGCCATCATTCTGCTAGATTATCCAAGCAGGACACGAATGAAAATACTTGTCGAAACTGAAATAAAAGATGCCTTTGAAGACCCCGAACTTTTGGAAAAACTAAAGCACCCTGATTATGATGCTGAAATCGAACGTTTGGTTATTTTCCATGTAAAGGCATTCGACTGGAACTGCCCTCAACACATTACACCTAAGTTCCGCTTAGATGAAATCACCCATTTAATTAAAACCAATCCTGAATTCAAAAAACTAATTCTTGAAGAATCATGATCACCTTAACATACCCACAGAAAAACTCGACAGTAGAAAAAACTATTGATCGACTCAACAGCCTAGTAGTAAAATATAAGCTCGAAGAAAACAAAGAGGCCAAAGACACCATGCTCATACATAATAGCAAGTCTTATAAAGGAGCTTCTTCTATAGAAAATTACCTAAATAAGCTCTCGGAGGAGCTTGAAGAATGGAGGGTAATTGAATGTGATCGATATTATTTTGAATGAGTAGAATCTTTATTTATGAACATCCATGTATTAACTGCTCTCAATCTAGGCTAGATTCGAAAGGGTTTCAAAGTAACCCTACGTTAAAAGTGTTTATCGCCATATAAACAGTATAAATTTTACTCATAAGATTATTGAATCATATCAACAATATTCTTGACAGCTATTTTGTGCCCATTAAAAACATTGTTTTCAGGAAATACGGACATCCTAATATCTGGTTCTACACCCTGTGCCTCATAGTATTGGTTTTTATCATTTAATAAGCGTTGGTGAGAATACGTGGTATAAAAATCACCGATTGATTTTCCCAACATACCGGATAGGGTTCCCAATGTATTAGTACCTACAAGTTTCACATTTGGAAGTGCTCCCATCATCATTGCAAAGCCTTCTGCAGCACTTCTGCTAATATCCGTCATAAGCACGTAAACTGGCTTTGTGAAAGATATGGAGTCCGACGGGTGTACTATCACGATATCTTCATCATAAAACCCGTCTTCTTTATATACCTGGCTTTTATGAGAGAAAGTCGGAATATCCGTAAAGTAACCCGCAATGGTTAGCGCAACAGCATCATAACCGCCAAAATTAAAACTGACATCTACGATAATTGCGTCCTTATCTTTAAACGAAACAATTATTTCTCGCATACGGTGATTGAGGCTATCAATTTGCTGTTTTCTAGTAAACTCTTTCCCGAGTAAGCCTGAAAAAGAGTGAATATTTATATAACCAACACGTTCATTAAGTTGACCCCATTCTATTTTCTTGTTTAATGCTTTCTTTCCATTTCCATTCAATAAACTGTCAGATATATTTTTGTAATTGGCTTCAAAAAACAAATTGAAATACTTATTGAGATCTTCAGTTTCCAATTGTTTTTCAAAGGCTCTTTTAACTACTTCGGCAGATCGTGTTACCCGATACTGAAGCGTCTTTCCGAGTGGTGATATTACTTTAGTATGTTGATCCTTGGTAAGCGTTGCAATATCACCCAGTACTGCAAATAATGAATCCATTCCAGAGTTTGAAGCAACTCTGCTTTGGTATTGTTCCTGGATTAAATCCCAATTGAGATTTCTTCGTTCCGCAAATGCATAGTTCTCTTCAAGTGTTTCGATATACAAATCATACAACTTAGACAGATTGAAACTCCTCATTTCTTTAAAGTTTACACAGTTATTAGGGAGTTTTGGAACCCGAACAAAATCCTTTTTAGTCTGCAGTCTAGTAGTAGCCTCACCAAAATCGGTCAGGTAAATTTCTAATGTATCACCCCTTAAAGCGAATTTGCTTTGCGAATTCAGTAGCCCTTCGAGATAATCGTTTTTTTCCTTATAGCAAAAACTGCTGGTATAGCTGTACAACAAGATGCTGTCTTCCTTTGCTTCTAGATAATACCCATTGCCTATAGACTTCCACACCCCCTTTATAAGAGTATTAATCTGGCTATTTTCTTCCAAATAGGTAGGTTGGAGCTCTATAACTTTCTTTTCATCAGTAAATTTTCCTGAAGAACAACTTGCAAAAATAAAGACCAGTAGAAAATAGAACGAGCTATTTATCATCCTTGCTAATTTAAGAACTATCGAGGTAAATCTTTTGAAAGCAATTTTCTTTTACGTTCGATTTTATCAAAGAACCCGTGGATGACATCTAGGTTCTTAATGTTTCCGGGAAAACTATTGTAATAAAAAGATTCGAAGTGGCCTCTCCAGGACTCGACCCTGGATCTAGAGCTTAGTCCCGATAAGTAGCTCCGGCAGGAATCGAACCTGCATCTAAAGTTTAGGAAACTTCTATTCTATCCATTGAACTACGGAGCCATATCTGCAATCGGGATATCCCTTGAACTAAGAGATCATTCCTTTTTGCGAGACTGCAAAAGTAAAGAATTAATTTTTCTTTCGTAATCCTTCAATGGTCAATTCATGGCTTGATGAAATATTCAAAACCTTTAGTAAAGTCAATAGGGATTCCGGTATTTTTCTTTGTGTTCAATATAGTTCGATAGAAAAAACCGGAATGACGGAGTTTTTTATCCACCGAATAAGAGGTAAATTATAAAGCTAACCTCTTCGCTATGGAAACAACATTAAAAGAGCTATCAAAAGAAGAACTTAAATCCCTTCCCGGAGTCCTGGACTTTCTGCCCATATTATTTGTTGCCTGGGCCGATGCCGTTTTACAGCCCTCAGAGCTTGAGGCCATCGAAAAACAGATTGCCAAACAAAAGTGGGTCACAGATAAGGAAAAAGCTGTACTAAAACAGTGGCTTGATCCTCAAAATCCTCCATCTCCCAGGTTGATGAAAACCTGGTTATCGCTCATCCGAGAAGGCCTACAAAAAATTCCTGAGGACATGCGCTCTTCGTTGTCGCAAGTTGGAGTTCAGCTTTCTCAACTCGGGAGTGAAAGCCTGGAGCGTTGTTCTTCACCGGAAGCATGTATGGCCCTTGACGAGATCGAAAGAGAACTTAATATCATTTCCTCAGAGTCTTTTAACCAGATCGCCGGAAAAGAGAAAAAAGAAGAAAAAGCCTCTTCAGCTACCTTTGAAAGCAGCCAAATGCAATCCCTTTTAGATGGTGAAGATGCTGAAACCATTAAAATAGTAAAACAGGTATTGCTCGATCCAAAATTTGATTATCCGGAGCCTATGCTCAAAGAAGATTTTAGAGAAAAGGTTCTGGAGTGGTCAAAATTACTGGCACAACAGGGTTTTGGGGCAGCAGCCTATCCTAAAAAATATGGAGGGCAGGGTGACATGCAAGCGTATTTCTCCATTATGGAAACTTTAAGCTATCACGATTTGAGCCTCGTTATAAAATTTGGGGTTCAGTTTGGCTTGTTTGGTATGAGCATTTACTTTCTGGGAACAGAAAAGCATCATAAAAAATACTTGCCTAAAGCTGGCACACTCGAATTGCCTGGCTGCTTTGCCATGACCGAAACAGGACATGGCTCCAACGTCCGGGATATTGAGACTACTGCCACCTACGATAAATCCACAAAGGAATTTATAATTCATACCCCTCATTATGGAGCAAGAAAGGATTACATCGGAAATGCCGCTAAGCATGGCCAAATGGCAACCGTTTTTGCACAATTAATTGTTGAAGAGGTAGAATATGGCGTGAGTGCGCTCCTGGTTCCAATCCGTGATAAACAAGGCAATACTTTACCTGCAATTACAATCGAAGATTGCGGTGAAAAAATGGGGCTAAATGGTGTTGATAATGGCCGTCTGATTTTTAATCAGGTTCGGGTACCTCTGGAAAACTTATTAGACAACTTCGCACAGGTCTCGGAAGATGGGGTATACTCCAGCCCTATATCCGGAGATGATAAGCGCTTTTTCACGATGCTCAGCACATTAGTTGGTGGTAGGATCGGGATTCCACGCTCAGCTCTTAGTGCCACTAAATCTGCGTTGGCAATTGCAACGAAATATGCAGCAAAACGAAGGCAGTTTGGCCCTCCTGGTGAGAAAGAAGTGTTTATTTTAAATTATAAAAGCCATCAAAAACGGTTGATCCCGCTGATCGCAAATGCTTATGCGGTACACTTTGGCCTTCAGTATTTGACAAAGCGATACATTCATAAAAATGAAGAAGATGCTCGTGAAATTGAAGCTTTAGCTGCCGGTCTCAAAGCATACGCTACCTGGAATGCATCCGATACTATTCAGGAGTGTAGAGAAGCCTGTGGGGGACAAGGGTATCTTGCTGAAAATCGTTTTGCTGCACTAAAAAACGACACGGAGATCTTCATGACGTTCGAAGGAGACAATACCGTGCTTATGCAACTGGTTGCTAAGGGTCGTCTTACTGAGTTCAAACAGGAGTTTCATAACATCAATTTCTTTGGAATACTTCGTTTTGTTTCAGAACAAGCTACTACAGCTTTTTCGGCCAGGAACCCCATTATAACTCGAAGAGCTGACCGTGAACATTTACTGGATCATGATTTTCACATGGACATATTCAGTTATCGTGAACGGGATATACTGGTTTCTGCGGCTAAACGATTTAAAAAGTATTTATCTGAAGGAATGTCTTCATTTGAAGCCTTTAACGAGTGTCAGTTACATATGCTTCAGGTGGGCTTTGCTTATGTAGAGCGAGTTGTTCTCGAACAATTCATCCTGCAAATTAATCAAACATCCGATCACGATTTGAAGGGAATTTTATCTCAGCTATGCTCTGTCTACGCACTTTCAACTATTGAGAAGTATAAAGGCTGGTATTTAGAGCATAATTATATGGAAGGCGTAAAAACCAAAGCGATTCGAAAACTGATCAATGAATTAAACAAAGATTTGAAAAAGAATGCCGTTGCATTGGTTGACTCCTTTGGAATACCAGATAAGCTGTTGAATGCACCTATTGCTATATCTTAGTTTGTACTACTATACGGAAAGTTTTAAGATTCCTGCATATGTAAAAATGATGTTCTGAGTTTGAAAATCATTTCCGCACTCCATGAAACCGGGAGTGGTCGTCATTTAAAGCCTTAAGAAATTATGGCAGAAGCTTCAATTTCCACCAAAAACTCCGGGCTAATCAATGCACTAACCTCCACCATAGAAGTTGCTGGTTTAATTTCAGCAAAGAACTGACTATGAGCTTTCCCGATCTCCTCCCATTGACTAATATCAGTAACGTAAATCCTGGTCCTGATCACATCCGAGAGTTTCGATCCTGCTTTTGAAAGCGTCTCCTCGATAATCTCGATTGCCCGGACAGTCTGGGCGAAAGGGTCATCAACCCCAAAAGGTTTACCCTCCTTTAAAGATACCGTTCCTGTAACCTCTACAATGTTTCCAACTTTAACAGCTCTTGAGTACCCAACTATGTCTTCCCATTTAGCTCCTGAGGAAATGTTCTGTCTATTCATTTGTAGATTGTAATGATTCAGAATAATACTACATAATTAATTCATAAGAATGAACCGGATTCTACTTCATACAATAGCATATGTTTTGTTGATTTCGTGCACTAAAAAACAAGAGGTATCGGGTGTGAGATCCGATAATGTTATCATTGAGCCTTTAAGACCTCAAAAGGAGTTAAACGCTGCATTCTTAATTGTGGATGGTGTTTACAATTCTGAATTAATGGCTCCTTATGATATTTTTCAGCATACTATTTATCATGTTGAAAAAGGAATAAATGTATTTACCGTTGCTCCAAAAGATACTATTATAACTTCCTTTGAAGGTATTCGTATACTTCCCGATTACCATTTTCTGTCAGAGAGCCTCCCGGATATCGATATCCTTGTCGTTCCAAGTGCTGAGCATAGTATGGATTCCGACCTGAATAACGCTGAGTTGATCAATTTTGTGAAAAGTGTTGGTAAAAAAGCTATGTACACAATATCTCTTTGCGATGGTGCATTTGTGCTGGCAGAAGCCGGCCTTGTAAACGGAAAAATTTCAACAACCTTTCCCTCTGATGTTCCAAAGTATAAAAAGATGTTTCCAGAGTTAGAAATTATTGAAGATGTAAGCTTTGTTCATGATCAAAATCTCTTGACCTCTGCAGGCGGTGCTAAATCCTATGATGTGGCACTTTACCTTTGTGAGGTATTGTACGGAAAAGAGAAGACTATTGGAATTGGTAAGGGTCTGGTAATCGATTGGGATCTAAAAAATTATAAGTACAAAATTAGCACTAATTAACTTATTCCTTTTCGTCTCCTATAATGTTTTCTGTCTCAGCAAGAAATTCCTTTGGTGTAGGTAAGTCCGCCAGAGAGTTTATGCCAAAGTATTCCATGAATTGCTGACTCGTTCCATAAAGCATAGGCTTCCCAACACTATCAGCTTTGCCTTTGATTTCGAGTAATTCTTTTTCCAGTAGTTTTTGAACAGCATAATCGCAGTTGACTCCCCTAATCTGTTCTACTTGTGATTTCGTAATGGGCTGCTTGTAAGCAATAATGGAAAGTGTCTCTAAAGCCGATGTTGATAGTCTTCGCTTGGATTGTTGTTTAAGTAAGATCGAAATACTGGACTGATATGCAGGTTTCGTCAAAAACTGATAGCCTCCAGCCAGATGCACCACTTCAAAAGAAAAGTGCTCAGATCGGAATTTTTCAATTAATGAGTTTATGGCTTCTTGAATGTCTTCAAGGGAGACCTCGGTTTCGAACATTTCTTCCAGGCATTTTTTGATCTCTTCTAACTTAATTGGAGAAGCAGAACAAAAAACCAGCGCCTCTATATGGTGCTGAAGGAAATCCAAATTAACTGTTTTGCTTGAGCTTGGCTTCTATGGAATGCATTGTATGTGGAACTGCCTTCAAACGTTCTTTATTGATCAATTTACCTGTATCTACACAAACACCATAAGTTCCATTTTTAATCCGGATCAAAGCATTTTCCAGGTTTTTAATGAATTTCTGTTGTCTTGCGGCTAATTGATTTAGATTTTCCTTTTCAGCGGTATCGGCGCCGTCTTCAAGGGTTTTGACATTGCCGTAGGTATTATCGATATCTTCGGAAGCATTTTTTGTTAAGGAGCCTTTTATGTAAGAGAGTTCCTTTTGGGCATTTTCTAATTTACTCACGATGATGCTTTCAAACTCTTTAAGCTCTTCGTCTGAATATCTTGTTTTTTCTTCCTGACCCATGATTAATAAAAATTTAGTTGAACACTTTTTTAAAAAATCTGGGTAAAGATAAAATTTAAGGTGGGAAGTAGATGAGATTGCTCTAATTAATTGTAAAGAGCGTTTTATTCTGCAAACACAATAATTTACCTCGCATTATAGCTAAGCTAAATGCTACTGAAGAATGTAGGAGAAATAGGATTATATGGGATTAGCTAAATTTTCTTTGAGTCTTACTAACTCATTTCAAAATTCATACGTTTCGCCCGAATCCTTTCCTTTAGAGATGCCATATCTACGTTAATTCGATATTTCATCTGTAAATACCTCTTTATTACATCCAACTTCTTTCCTTTCGGAAGGTACGTACTTATTACGTTGTCAATTACGCAATTCATTATTTGGTTGTTAGTGTCTACTGTACCTTAAAGATACGCATAAATAGTACCACTTGTTTTCGAGATTATATTACTATTCCAAGTATTTATATAAACAGAATAAAGATTTAATAGCATTAAAATCTTGTGGCAACAACTACTGGGCTCTTAATGGAAGTAACTTCACCGTTCGTATTAAAAATCTCTGTTAAAATGACATAATAGCCAATTCTAGCCAATGAGCCTTCATTGTTTGTCCCATCCCAAGGCTCAAAGAAGCCATTTGTTCCTACGCTTTGGTTCTGAACAAGATCCCTAATTCTTCGCCCATTGGAATCGTATATAGAGACGGTCACAACATTCCCAGGGGTTGAAAAATTGTAATTTATCTTGATCTCTTCTCCGTTGAAAGGGTCGAAAACACTCTGTTTTCTGCTCTGATCATCGTTAATGAGCAATTCAATTGTATTTCCAGAAGATGTAGGCTCAAAAGATTGAGCATTTCTTTTTCCAGGTGTTCCAAAAAATTCACTCTCCACTGAAGAAGTCCAGTTGGAAGAAGTATTGGTTTCTGACTCAAAAGAAATTCTTTCCAAAGCTACACCATCGACATTATTAATGATTTCAGAATGAAAGTCTTCATCATACCTAAAGAAATCAATCTCTGTTCCTGAGCTATCGATAATTGAAACTGAACCTTCCATATTGGGTAATGAAGGCAACTGGCTAACTTCTATAAAGCGTTCCCGATTGCCTCTTGGATACTGGTTTATAGTTGAGTTAATGCTTTCTGTTAGAAGTAAATACTGAAAAGGCTCAAAGATAATATTACGGTCTGTGATGAGTTGCTCATCCTCACCTAGTGTATCTGCTAACATCCAGCTATTGATATTGAATCTTTTGTTAGAGTTATTGAAAATCTCAACATAATCAACACCGCCGTCCCTTGGGTTGAATAAAACTTCGCTCAAAAGCACATCAGAAGTATCCGACTGTTCCGGAATGAAAAATTCAAATGCTTCTGTGCGATTCGAAAGGTTTCCAACACAATCTTCAACATCATTTATGGTCAATTCGTATGTTCTTGACTCCTCTAACTCCGGGCTTATGCCAATATTCAGTCTGTTGCTCAAAGTGTTAGAGGGAACTATTGAATCAATCACCAAATTGTCGCTTAGTTCAATTAGGTCAACAGATATTTGAGGGTCAATGATTTCGTTAAATCGCAATTCTATGGACGAAAAACTTGTAGGCACCACTCCCAAAAGTTTTGGTGACATGGAATCTGGATTGGGTTCATTAACAGCGTTTTCCATTCCTGGAGTACCGCCATTATCATTTAAACTTGAAGTCCAGTTGGCGTCCTCTCCACATGGATTGTTTTCATCAATCATTTCTAATGAAAACCCTCCCTGAGAACGGATAAGGTCATCATACCAATTGATATTGTAGCTAACAGAATGAATAATTTCATCTTCAAAAGCAAGACTGATTTGATCTCCTGAATTATTTAGAGATGGAAAACCCGAAACACCAATGACGTTTCCAAAAAGAGAAAAAGCCTCTATGTTAGAAGTTGAAGAGAGTATAATCCGCTCCATAGGTAATAGGTTTATATTCGGAAGCTCTGCACTTGATATAGCATCGGCCAAGGCGACGTTTTCTAAAGAAATAATAGAACTGCTTTTATTAACGATCTCTAAATATTCCGCATCCGGAAGGTCCGAATCGGATAATCCCGGATCAGCCATAATTTCGGTGATCAATAAATCTAAAAATGAAGGAGATGAGGGAAGCCCGAAAATAAAATCTTCAGAAGTAATTTCATTTCCGCTGCAATCACTAACACGCTCTATTGTAATAGTTGATAATTCCTCCCGACTCAACTCGCTAACGAATCGAATTCTGATGGTCCTGATATTTATGAGCTCAATATCGATTACAGATAAAGTCGTAACATAATTGTCTTCATCTAAAATTGAATTGATATCCATTGGTTCATTGAATTCAAGGAGTAGTTGAGATGGTGTTTCCAATAGTAATTGCTCAAGCTCAGGTTCGTTTGCATCAGGTATTGTATTAAACAAACTGTTTTCTGCACCTGGTGTGCCTCCGAATTCACTCTCACTTAAAGAAAAATTGAATTCGAAATCAGAACATAAAAGGAATGGGTTGGCCTGTTCAAAAGAGATGCCGTCTTGGGCATTTGTATAAACAACAGAATCCACTCGAATTCCATTTGGGCTTACAAGCGTTAACGTTTCCCCTGAATTTGTAAGTGCTCCAAGACCTCCCCATGAAATGACATTATCCAGATCAAATAAGCTTTCGGAACCGCTTTCAACCAAAACAACGTAGCTACTGGGATTCAGAATAAATGATTCTAACTCGCTGTCCGACGGAGTTACACCTTCAATACGCCAACCCGCTAAATCTATAGATCGATTTGATGCATTAAACAACTCCATATATTCTATTGCTGGCAGGCTCCGCTCGCCGGAAGGATCTGCCATGATTTCATTAATGACAATATCCCTGAAGTTTGGTGCGAATGGTTCAAAATATGTAAAAGCAATTTCTTGCTGGTTAAGTACATTTCCGCTTAGGTCTTGAATAGAATTAACCGTCAAAATGTTCTCTATTTGATCCTGAAAGACATTATCAAAGTTTAAAAGCACCGTGTTTTCCTCCTGAATTAAGACTTCGTCCGGGTTTCCGAAACCATTATTGACTATATAATTAGCAGAGTTTATTCCTGAGCTTTCGTCTATAGGTTCGGAAAAAAGTAGCTCTAATTGGGACTGAGAATTCACAAGTACAGAAACAAGGTCCGGCGCATCAGTATCTATTTCAAAAACTGAATTTTGAAAACCTGGAGTTCCACCGTTAGGGCTTTCACTCAACATATAATTAGCTGGGGTAAATACTTCAAGAGTGGGGTCTATTTGTTCAAAGGAACGGCCTCCTGAAGAGCTTGAATAAATCAGTGAATCTATGGTATTCCCTAAGTTATCTTGAAGGATTAGCGTTTCCCCTGAATTCGTCAACGCCCCTGATGTACCCCATGGAATGACGTCAACATCAGGAAAAGCACCAACGTTTCCGTCATCGGTAAGTATAAGAAACCCGCCGGGTACTAGTAAAAAAGATGCAAAGGATTGTCCATTAGGTGTAGCGCCGACTAAAAACCACCCTTCCAGTTCAATGGTTTCGTCTGTACTATTAAAGATCTCTACATATTCAACTTCTGGTAATCCAATAACTGGATTAGGGTCGGCCATAACCTCATTAATAGTGACGGCTCTAAATGGGTTTTGCGCTAAGAGTTTAGACGAGAAGATTCCCATTACCAGCGCGGCAATCAGAATTTTTTTAGTCATTTTTGTAAAAAGCTGGTTGTTAAAAAATAAGTTAAACTTTTTTAGGGTTAATGTGTGTTCATTCTAAACGATTAGTAAAATAATAAAGATGAAAGTAGCGGTTGTTGGAGCCACTGGCTTAGTAGGTACCGAAATTATACGATTGTTGGAGGATAGAAATTTTCCATTAGAAGAATTAATACCCGTCGCCTCAGAGCGATCTAAAGGAAAATCAATAACATTTAAAAATAAATCCATTCCGGTTGTTAGTATAGAAGAAGCTTTGAATCAAGAGCCTCAGATAGCCATTTTTTCAGCAGGTGGCTCAACCTCTTTGGAGTATGCCCCTAAGTTCGCCGAGGCTGGAACGATCGTAGTTGATAATTCTTCTGCATGGAGAATGCATGAAAAAGTGAAGTTGGTAGTACCGGAAATAAATGCGGAAAATCTTCGAATTGACGATAGGATCATTGCTAACCCTAATTGCTCAACGATTCAAATGGTTGTTGCCTTAAATCCGCTACATCAGAAATATAAAATTAGGAGAATCATTGTTTCCACTTATCAGTCTGTAACTGGATCTGGTAAAAAAGCCGTGGATCAACTGATGGCCGAGAGAGAAGGACGGGAAGCAGAAATGGCTTATCCTCATGCTATCGATATGAATGCATTACCACACATTGACGTATTTCTTGAAAATGGGTATACCAAGGAAGAAATGAAGATGGTTAATGAAACCAAAAAAATTCTTGGCGATGAGTCCGTTGAGGTTTCGGCCACTTGTGTGAGAATACCAACGGTAGGTGGTCATTCGGAGGCTGTGAACGTTGAATTTGAAAATGAATTTGAGCTCGAAGAGGTAAAGCAAATTCTATCTGAAACGGAAGGTGTTTTGGTTATTGACGAACCTGAAAATAATAAGTACCCGATGCCTAAAGACTCTCACAATCGTGATGAAGTATTTGTAGGTAGAATAAGAAGGGATGAAACTCAGCCAAAAACGCTGAATCTCTGGATTGTTGCAGATAACTTAAGAAAAGGAGCTGCAACCAACGCTGTTCAGATTGCAGAATATATGGCTCAGCATAGTTTAGTCTATTAGGAGTTAGATATTAGATCAATGAAGCCTCCTAATGTCTTTTATCATTCCTTTAATATCTAAGGTGTTGATAGAAAGCATTTTAAAACCGAAAGTTCAGAAGTTCATCAACGACAATTTAAATGTCGATATTCCGGAGCTTCTTCTTTCGAAAAATCCGTTTTCGGAAATACCATTCCCGTACCTAGCTGACCAAATCATTTCTAAAAGAAAAGCCAAAACAAAACTCCCATCTTGGTTTGCTAATCCTGATATCGTTTTTCCTCCTCCTCTAAATCTGGAACAATCTTCTTCAGAGCCTACAGCTGCGTACAAGTTTTCTAATTGGCAGCCTTTATCCCTCATTGACCTAACCGGAGGTTCAGCCATTGATTTTTCCTTCTTGAGCAGAAAAAGTAAAAGGTCATATTTTATTGAACCTGATGAAGACTTACTCGAACTCTCAAAACATAATATTCAGGCACTTGGATTAAAGAACGTTAAATTTGTTAATGGTAAGGCTGAAGGTTTTGTAGATCATTTTTCTGATTTGCCGATAGATCTTATTTATATAGACCCTTCAAGGCGAAAAGAGCAGAAAAAGGTCTTCTCCTTCGAAGATTGCTCACCGAATATCAGAGAACTCATTCCCGGCATTTTTCGTATTTGTGATCATCTTTTGATCAAGACCTCACCCCTGCTTGATATAAAGAAGAGCATTAAAGAGTTGGGTTTTGTAAAAGAGGTACACATTGTTTCTGTAAGAAATGAATGTAAGGAGGTGCTGTATTTTTTAGAAAACAGCTTTATGGGGGAAGCAAGCTTAAGGTGTGTAAACCTCGAATCAAGCCAGAATCATTATGAGTTTACTTTTAAACACGAGGAGTCGATAGACACCGTTCCGTACACTTCACTAGAAAATGAGTTATTCTTGTATGAGCCGAACTCTTCTATTCTAAAAGGAGGTGCTTTTAAATCCATTGCCTCAAAATTTGATTTGTCCAAAATCAGTTTGAACTCACACCTCTATACGAGTAAGGCATTGCATACTGATTTCCCTGGTAGGGTTTTCAAAATCAAAGGATATTCCCAAGCAAGCAAAAAAGACGTGGGCAAATTACTTTCAACGGATAAGGTTAATGTTTCAACACGGAATTTTCCTTTAACGTCTGAGCAATTGAAAGCAAAACTTAAACTAAGGGATGGTGGAGATCAATACCTGTTTGCAACTACGCTTAGTGGCAATAAGCGTATAATAATTGTTTGCGAAAAGCTTTAGGTCCTAGATCAAAGTTTGTAACGTACGTAAATATTCTGATTTTCAGGTAAACGTGCGCTTACTAAGAATTTAAGATAAAAAACACGTAAAGAGTAATAGTGCTGCTCTGCATACGTTAGATAAGGCATTGCACCGGACCAGTCTTCCTTCTGAACATAATCCACTGCTAAATTGAAAAATAAAAGACCTGCGAACTGGTCAAGATTGATCTCTTTATCAATAAACATGGGTATAAGGTCATTTTTACTGCTCGATCTATTTTCCTTAACATATTTGGAAATACGTCTTTCAATATCATTTGACCCATTAAGTATTCCAAATCGGTTAGTAGACTCCAATAACATATCATGCTCCGGCAAAAGGACGTAAACATGAAAGTTAGTTTCACGAATCGCATAAGGTATATTAAATGTTTCCAGTGCAATGGATAAAAGCGCTGTTGCCGTTACACAATTGTAAGTGGGCTCTTCTGTAAACAAATTGCCGAAATTTGACTGACGATTGTATTCAGGTAGAAAATTCCTATGAAGATTTTTAAAGAGAGATTTGATAAAAACATCATTTGGAGCTTCAGAGAAAGAATGGTCTTTCATTTGTGCAATGAAGCGGTTCCATTTATCAGTAGCAAAATTTAACTTTTGATCATTTATCGCTGGATCCGTAGAAAGAAAAAGCTCGAAGTATTCCATAGGACTTCTTTCTTTTTTGATCGTTGAATCAAGCGTGACACCTGCTACATCATAAGTATTTATTACAATCAGAATTAAAATTACCAACCTCCTCATAATCTCTTAACATTAAGTTAACATTGTAATAATATTAACTTAAAGCGAGAATACAAAGTTTCGCTTTAGATATAATTATTCATACATAGGCTTAGAATAATCTTATAATTAAAAGTTATTTCAGGCTCTTTTCATCAATAAAAGCTCATTTAAGCCCATTTTTTAATTCATAGTATGATTTAGTACGTCATTATTCAATGTTAAGTTTGTTCATAATTCGTTAACATTGAGATAACATACAGATTGGGCGTAAGTGATATGAGCTCATAAAAAAACCCGACTGAAATTTCAGCCGGGTTTTAACTTAAACTATTCTATTCATTAGAACGGGTATTTATTCTCTTCCAGAACCTTATCAGCTACTCTTCTTCGAGCTTCTTTAAGGTTGAATGGCTCTATTTTAGTGTAACGCTTAAGTCCCATTAACATGACTTTTAGCTCATCGCCTGAAGCAAATGCAAACAAAGCTTCTTTTCCTGCTTTGTTGATTACATCAACAGCGTGATGTAAATAAATCCTCGCCATATCAATTCGCTCCGAACTTGCCTCTTCGCCTAGAATTCCGATCAGTTTTTCTGTTCTAAGTAAAGCTGATTCTGCAACGTAAATTTCAATGAGAATATCAGCAAGGTTCATTAAAACTTCCTGCTCACTTTGAAGATTCTGCATTAACTTTTGCGCTGCAGCGCCTGCAATCATTAAACCTGCTTTCTTCAGATTCTTGAGCACCTTCTTCTCAGCATCAAAAAGTACTGTTGGGTCCGGTGCAGAAAAATCAGGAACAGAAGTTAATTCCTTTTGAACAGCCATTGCAGGGCCCATCAAATCCAATTCTCCTTTCATAGCTCTTTTCAGGATCATATCAATGGTCAACATTCTGTTGATTTCATTTGTCCCTTCAAAGATCCTGTTGATTCTAGCATCTCTATATGCTCTATCCATAGGTGCATCAGCAGAAAAACCCATACCTCCGTAGATCTGAACACCTTCATCAACGGCATAATCCAAGACTTCTGAACTGTGCACTTTAAGGATCGCACACTCAATGGCAAACTGTTCTACCGATTTCAGTTTTGCTTCTGATTCTGTTACTCCTTCTTCAATAAGAGCATCGTACGCATCGTCAATATTTTGACCTGCTCTGTAGTTAGCAGCGCCTGATGCATATATTTTGGTAGCTACATCACCAATTTTATGTTTGATCGCTCCGAAATTGGCAATGGCCGTTCCAAACTGTTTTCTTTCTTTTGAATAGTTAACTGCATGGTTGATTGCTCCAATAGCTCCACCTAATGTCGCAGCGCCTAGCTTAATTCTTCCAATGTTGAGAATGTTAACAGCGATCTTAAATCCGTTCTCACGGTCGGAAAGCATGTTTTCAACAGGAACTTTACAATCGTTGAAGAATACCTGACGAGTTGATGAGCCTTTAATACCCATTTTCTTTTCTTCATCGTTCATGGTAATTCCTCCGAATCCCTTTTCTACGATGAATGCCGTAAGGTTTTTATCGTCATCAATTTTGGCAAAAACGATGTAGATATCTGCAAACCCACCGTTAGTAATCCACATTTTCTGTCCGTTGATGATATAATGCTTTCCATCTTCTGAAAGAGCAGCCTTCGTTTTTCCGGAGTTGGCATCTGAACCAGAATCAGGCTCTGTCAAGCAATAAGCTGCTTTCAGTTCACCTGTTGCCAGTTTCGGAAGGTATTTGGATTTTTGCTCCTCATTTCCATAATACAAGATTGGAAGTGTTCCAATACCGGTATGTGCTGAAAATGCCACTGCAAAGGAATGTCCTGCACCAAGAATTTCTGCCACGAGCATAGAAGTGTTGAAATTCATTCCGAAACCACCGTATGCCTCAGGAATAGCTGTACCTAATAAACCTAGTTCTCCTGCTTTATCCAACAACTGAGGCATTAACTCCGGGTGTTGCATAGAGTCCATATCATCCAACCTTGGTGTTACCTCTGCTTTAAGAAAGTCCTGACATGATTTTCCAATCATTCTTTGCTCTTCAGTCCATTCGGCAGGAATAAATACATCCTGTGCGTCTGTTTCTTTAATGAGA
Organism: Bacteroidota bacterium; assembly: GCA_039030555.1. Taxonomy (GTDB): domain Bacteria; phylum Bacteroidota; class Bacteroidia; order Cytophagales; family Cyclobacteriaceae; genus JBCCDY01. Next base: position 439,668 of record JBCCDY010000001.1, on the reverse strand, counting down.
AACTCTCCTCCTTTGATAGCTTCTCTTTTTGCTTCTAAAGTTTCCATTTATTTTATCTTTCTTCTGTTTTTATTATTATTTCATTCTCTCAATTACACCGGCAACGCCCTGGCCTCCACCAACGCATGCCGTCACCAATCCGTATTTTTGATTTCTTCGCTTCATCTCATTTATGATCTGAACCGTTAATCTTCCTCCGGTTGACCCAAGCGCATGACCTAATGCAATGGCTCCTCCGTTCGGATTCAGAATACTCTGATCGATACCCAGTTCTTTTACAACTGCAAGTGATTGAGCTGCAAAAGCTTCGTTCAATTCAATCTGCTCTATATCATCAAGTTTTAAATCAACTTGCTTCAATGCTTTTGGAACTGCTTCAACTGGTCCTATACCCATAATTCTTGGGTTTACTCCAGCAGTAGCATAAGAGATCAATTTTGCTTCAGGTTCAATACCTAGTTCTTTAACCATTCTTTCGGACATCACCATCACGAATGCTGCTCCATCTGATGTTTGAGAAGAGTTTCCAGCGGTAACCTGACCGCCTTGTCTGAAGACAGGCCTCAATTTTGAAAGAGCTTCTACAGACGTTCCCTTTCTTGGGCCTTCGTCAGTATCGACTATAAAATCTCTCTTTTGTCTTTTGCCGTTTTTATCCACATATACTTCTTCAACTTTAACGGGAACTATTTCGTCCTTGAATCGACCTTGTTCAATAGCATCAAGTGCTTTTCTATGTGAGTTGTAAGCAAACTCATCAGCCTCTTCACGACTAATTCCGAAATCGACAGCAACTTCTTCTGCCGTTAATCCCATTCCTAAAAAATATTCGGGGTGTTCGCTGGCAACCTTATAATTCAATGCCGTTTTGTAACCCATGATAGGCACCATAGACATGGATTCTGTTCCGCCGGCAATGATGGCGTCTGCCATACCCATTCTGATTTTTGCCGTAGCTATTGCAATAGCCTCAAGGCCTGATCCACAGTAACGGTTTACAATCATTCCAGGAATTTGCATTGGCAGTGCGAGAAGAGAAATCCATCTTCCCAACTGCATGCCCTGTTCTGCTTCCGGAACAGCATTTCCTACGACTAGGTCATCGACTCTTGTAGGGTCAAACCCATCGATTGATTTAACCAAATGTTTTATAACGTCAGCTGCAAGGTCGTCAGGTCTCGTAAAACGAAACCCTCCACGGCCTGCTTTTCCAACTGCTGATCTATATCCTTTAACTATATATGCTTCTTGTTGCATTTCTTTTAGAATTTTAGATGTTTAGATTTTAGATGAAAGATTTTCTGATTCTGTTCTAGTTTTCTTAGTAAAACCAGAGATCATCTTTTGTATTTCAGTTAATTCATTTACTAGAGCTTGCTTATGAGACTGATCAATAAAATTGAGCATTGAAGCTAATTCTATTTGTGTCTCTAATTCAAAACAAGAACCTAAAGAGATTGATAAGAAGTGTGAGAGTTCTTTATCACTTTTTCTTCCACATCCTTCCGCGATGTTTGATGGAATTGAAATAGCGGATCTTCGAATTTGGCTTGTCAATGCATACTTCTCTTCAGAAGGAAAGTCAGCAGAAACGCTATAAACTTCCTTCGTTATATCCATCGATTTTTTCCAAATATTCAATTCTCTAAAATTATGCACTCTTACGTCTTTTATCTTTTCTCTATTGCCTAGTTTCTTAAAGGTTTTCCCTTGAACAGAATGCTTTGAATTCTCTCTAGTGTTTTCTTTTCACCGGTTAAGCTTAAGAATGCTTCTCTTTCCATATCCAGTAAGTATTGTTCGCTTACGAACTGTGGATATGATAAATCTCCACCACACATGACCCAAGCTAATTTTTTAGCTATTTTAGCGTCATGTTCGGAGATATAGTGGCCAAATTGCATTCCTGCTACTCCCGCTTCAAACAAGGCTAAACCTCCCCTTCCTTGTACTTTAATATCTGTTCTTTCCGAAGGTTGGGTGTAACCAGCATCGTATAAGTCTATAACCTTCTGTTTTGCATCGGCCAGTAAACGTGCCCTGTTCAAGGTGATGCCATCCTTATCTTGGAGGATGTTCATATCCCGAGCCTCGTGTGCAGATGTAGCAACTTTTGCAGTGGCTATGTTCATGAAATACTCCTGAAGGATATTGTATTCAGCGTCGCCTTTCTGGTAGGAATCAGAAGCACGCAATGTCATCTCTTTGGTTCCTCCCCCACCGGGTATCAAACCAACTCCAACTTCTACTAATCCAATGTAGCTCTCCGCATGTGCCTGAATTTTATCGCAATGCAAAGAAAGTTCGCATCCACCACCTAAAGCCATACCTGCTGGCGCTGAGACAACTGGCACTGAAGAAAAGCGAGCTCGGGTCATCGTATTTTGAAACTGACGGATCATCATATCAATCTCATCGAATTCCTGCTCACCAGCGTACATGAAAAGCATGGCAAGGTTCGCACCTGCAGAAAAATTCTGCCCTTCGTTTCCAATCACAAGGCCTTTGAAATTTTCCTCGGCTTTTAAAATACCTGTATTAATTCCTTCGATTACTTCCGCTCCGATGGAATTCATTTTGGTATGGAACTCCAGATTCAGAACGCCATCTCCAATATCATAAAGTGTAGCGCCCGCATTAGACCACACCACATTGCTCTCCTTAAAATTATCCAGAATGATAAGGCCTTCCGTTCCCGGTATCTGCTTATAGGACTTAGAAGGAATATCATAATAGAGCGTATTTCCTTTTTCAGCTTTATAAAAGCTTTCAGCACCTGAATCAAGCATATCATAAACCCACTGTGCAGGCTTTTCTCCAGCTGCCTCCATTTTCTCGACGGTTTCTTTTACGCCGAGTGCATCCCATGTTTTGAAAGGCCCGAGTTCCCAGCCGAAACCAGCTGAAACAGCCTGGTCTATTTTGTAAAGCTCATCAGCTATTTCCGGAATTCTGAATGTGCAGTACTTAAATAGGTCATAAAATGTTTTTGAGAGGAATTCTCCAGCTTTATCATCAGCATTAACAAGAATTTTGATTCTCTCTTTTAGATCTTCAACTTCTTTTGTTTTATCTAAAGAAGGAAATTTAGCTTTCGTCCTGTCCCCGTACTCGAAAGTTTTTAAGTCGAGTTCAAGAATATTCTTCTTTCCATTTTCTACGACTTTTTTGAAGAATCCCTGCTTGGTTTTATCTCCCCACCATTTATTGTCGTATGCTTTCTGTACAATTCCTGCTAGTTTGAATTTTTCGCGGGATTCATCTTTGGGCAATCCTTCGTAAAGGTTGGTCGCTACTTTAACAGTCGTATCAAGACCAACAACATCAAGTGTTCGGAACGTAGCTGATTTTGCTCGACCAATGATTGGCCCAGTCAATCGATCAACTTCTCCTACCGTAAGTCCCATATCTTCAATGACGTGCATTGCCGACATGATTGCATAAATTCCTATTCTATTGGCAATAAAAGCAGGTGTATCTTTACATAAAACAGTTTCTTTACCTAAGAACACATCTCCGTAATGCATTAGGAAGTCAACCACTTCCTGGTCGGTATCCTTAGTCGGAATAATTTCTAGTAACCTTAGATATCTTGGTGGGTTAAAAAAGTGCGTTCCGCAAAAATGCTTTTTAAAATCATCACTTCTTCCATCCAGCATGAGGTTAATTGGAATACCTGATGTATTAGAAGTAATTAGAGTTCCTGGCTTTCTGTATTTTTCAACCTGATCAAATACTTTCTTTTTGATATCCAGGTTCTCAACAACGACTTCTATGGTCCAATCGACATCTTTAATTTTTTCCAGGTCGTCATCAAAGTTTCCAAGTGAAACTCTTTTGGCGAATTTCTTATCATAAAGCGAAGCTGGCTTTGCTTTCAGGGTTGAATCATAAGAAGACTGAACGATTCTGTTTCTTACAACTTTATCCTCAAGTGTAAGCCCTTTCGCTTTTTCGTCATCTGTTAATTCTCTAGGCACGATATCCAGTAGAATCACTTCTACTCCGATATTAGCCAGGTGAAAAGCTATACGCGAGCCCATTATTCCAGAGCCTAGAACCGCAGCCTTTTTAATTGTACGTTTCATTATTTATTTCAGAGTTTAGATGGTTGTAAATATTATTTTGGTCTATGAGTTGATGAATGGTTTTAATAACCTGAAAGAAATTTTTAAGCTGATCTTCGCTTATCTTTTCCTTGACTTTCTGATTGAAAGCTTTCACGGTTTGCCTGGCGATACCTCTTCCGTATTTCCCTTCGTCCGTTAAAAAGATCCGAACGGACCTTCCATCGTCAGGATCTTGTTCACGATAGATCAAGCCACGTTCTTCAAGCGTTTTTAAAATGCGGGTTAAGCTTCTGGTTTCAAGTCCGAGTAATGGGGCTATTTTGGTTGCAGGCGTTCCGTTTTTGTAATCGATGTTCAAAAGCACAAAGCCTACAGACATCGTCATATCATATTTCGCCGCCTGGTGATTATACATGCGCGAAATTGCGTGCCATGCACTTTTGATATTATAATCTATGGACTCTTCTCTCTTCATCGGAATTCTTACTAAAACGAAAGTAAGACATTTTTGTTATGCATGCATACTAAATTTATATTTTTTAACGATTTCGTTGGTTGTTCAAACTTTAAGTAGGGTTTTAGAGTACGTCGCCTCTGAGTATTCTGAATTGTTTTCGAGCTTCAGCTACGAATAAACTCCCAGGATACTTTAATAAGATCTCCTGGAATTTTTCCTGGGCTACATCTTTGTTTTTTAAATATTTCTGATGGATTACTGCTTGCTGAAACAGTGCATCATCGCCTAATATATCGTTTGGGTATTCTTCCGATATTTTTTCAAGTTCACTTAAAGCCTTTTCATAGGCACCTTTCTGTAGCAAAATCTTTGATTTCAACCAATAGACCTCGTCGCTTATGCTATGTCCGGGGTTATCGGTCAGCATCTGATCTAGCAGCGTTAAGGCCGTGTCAGTCTTATTTTTAAATAAAAGCAACTCAATGTTCGCGTACTGCTTCATAATGAAGTCAGACGTATCTAGAATAGTGTTATTGGTGATGAGAAGGCTTAGGTCTATCGCATCATTTGCAATTTCTCTTGTCGTCGCCTCTTTTAGTATATCTAAATGCCCTTTGGCCAAGGAGAAATCACCGGTATAATAATTTAGTTTAGCATTCCTGAGTTTAGCTTCATAAGCGAGAGGAGTATCTTTGTTCGTTTTCTCAACCTGTGAGTACAGTAAAGAAGATTCCCAGGGTTGTTCTGTTAATATAAATATGTCCCCCAGATCGAGTTTGGCTTCCGCGATTAGATTTGCTCCTGATGCTGGATTTTCAATAACCTGGTTTAAAATTTTTACGGCTTCTTCTTCATTATCCAAATAGTAGGCCTGAAGAAGTGCTTTATTTTTCAAGGCCTCTAAAGACACTCTGTTGATGCCTATATCTTGTATCAACTGATCATATTGACTGATCAACAATTGAATATCTTCTTTTTGAACAGGAAATGTATTTTTAACCTTTCCTTCGTTTGCGGTGATGAGTAGTCTTCTTGCTCTATTATAATTTGGCCCCCTATTGTAAGATTTTATTACATGCTCAAAAGCTTTAATTGCATTTTTATAATCCTCATTCTCCAGGGCTATTATTCCGATATGCATTGATCGATCTCCAGGTGTATTCAATTTCCGATCAAGAGCCTTCGCCTGAACAAGCGCACCGTAAAAACTTTTTTGTTGAAGTTTTACCCACACTAACAATTCATTGTAAAGGGTTTCTTCGGGAAATCGCTGTGCTTTATCGTAGAGTACTGCCTCAAGACTTTGTAAATCTTCCGGTTCAGTTAATAAACTCTGCAGAATGTTTTTTACGTAGTTTATATTTCTCGGATTCAGACGAACGTAATTCAGGTATTCCTGAACCATTCCGTCTTTATCATTAAGAGATCGATGAGCATTTGCTAGTTCCAATGCATATAATGCTGGATTTCCAGATTTCTTTCTAAGTGTCTGATAAATTTTAATGGAATACAGCCCTAAATTTTTACTCATAAAATACTGAGCAGCAATGGTTGCGTTATAATTAGAGCTTCTGATATCTCCAATCAATTCTAAAAAGTATTGATCTCCCTTTTCTTCTTCGCCTTGAGCCATAAAGACGAGTCCTTCATCAATTTTGTAGTAGACATTATTTTGAAATGTTTTTTGCAGACGATTAACATATTTAAATGCTTTCGAAAAAGCATTGGTTTTCAAAAGCAAGTCAAAGTAGTTGCTGTGTATAAGATGAATGTTTTTGCTGTTTCTACTTAGATCTTCAAAAAGCTGTAGAGCTTTTTCAGATTCATTATTGACATAATACTCATTCGCCAATTTTATTTTATCGAGATTCTGGGCAAACAAATTGAAGCCTGGAATCAAAAGGTAAATAAATACAAGGAAGGCATTCTTGCTTATGCTCATGTAGACAAGTATATATTAAATATTATATATAAAGTATTATTATTTAATACTATAGTGTGAATAGGTGGAAAAGTTCGTGAAACATAATTTTGATATCTGATTAATTGAGTTGTCTACAAGTAATGATTTAGTAATTAACACTGTAAATATTTGTAACTAATTGAATTATAGAATATTACAAATGATTGTGGAAAAGTTAAAATATAAGCTGTTGATTGCATAGTTATAAGCGACATGAGTAGAACGAGTGTATAAAATATAAGTTTTAAACGGTCTTTTATGTGCACTCATAATTTTAACCTGAAAATCATAAGTCTGTAGATGTTGTAGACCAGGTATACACTACAATCCACAATCTATCAACGAGTAATACCTAAAATGTTATGACATTATTCTCTATTTCCCAGTTCTTTTTTACAGGAATTGAAAGTGAATAATTGTAGATGGGTTCTGGTTGAGTATTGGTTCTGTAATTGCCTTTCGACCAGATTCCATCTCCGTTTTCATCAATTAATATTCTGATGCTGTATTCCCCTGGTTTTAGATTTTCGAATCGATATTTCTTTTCGTTGTTAATTTCACTCACCACATCTGCCCCAGATAAAAGTTGAAGTGTAAAGTTCTCTTTTTCCGTTTGTATGGATCCGAAGATGGTGCCCACATCTTGAGGCTGATAGAATTTATATGTTTTACCTATAGAAGCTAAGGTATCATCTTCAATAGAGACTAATGATCCTGTTGGAATCGTTAATTTGATGTCAGGTGCTTTGGTTAAGGAAGGTATGTCTGGGATTGTATCGTTTCCAACGTTATTGAGTGAGTCTATCCGATCATTAATTTCTGAAAGTATTTCTTCTGGCTGGAATTTATGAATTATCTGAATATTTGGTCCAAGGTAACTGTTATCCATCGATACTGAATCTGGCTTAAATTGTATTAGTGAGTCAATAGTGAATAGTATTGAATCTCGGATCAGTGTTTTGAGAGGTTTATTGATAAAGAAGTTTTGCTCAAAGTTTTTTGTTGTGTACGAATTGGAGTTTACGTTGATTTCTTCAAAATTTTCAGGCTTAGTTTTCGTTTCTCTAAACTTGACATAGATTGTATCAATTGTTGTATTACCTATAGAATCATAGGCTTCGATAATAGTTTGTACACTGTCTCTTTCAAATGTCTGAAAGAACCTGATGCTGGTGTTCTCTTCTATGAGATTATACACTAAAGTTGTGTCAGGCTGAAGATCTATTTTTTTTAGTGGTTTATTGTATCGCGCTACAAAGTATGATCCTGATTGTGATGCCCTTTGTAATATGGGTTTGCTTATGTCATTTATTATTAAAGAAAGCGATATGGAATCTAATTTTGCGTCAGGCCTTTGAAGTGGTCTACTATAAAATGCATAGGGTTCTGATTTAGAATTAATCTGTAAATCGGAGTTGAGATCGTTGAACGCGAAGATAAGATAGGTGGTATCTTTCAAATTATTCAATTGAAAATTTCCATCTGAACTTGTCCGTGTGAAGTATATTGGCTTTTCGTTAAATGCATCGAGTGTATCATCTGCATAATATAAACCAACTGTTATTTTTTCTTGGGGTAATTGTATAATGTGATCGATTATGTTCCCTGATATCGTAACACTGTCGATGTAATCGCCTGTACTAAAAGAGAGTTTTATATTTTGAGCTTTGTTTTTTTCTGTGATGTCTTCTATGGTTTCTGTAAAGTTGAAAGAATAAGTAGTTTGTCTGTCAAGAGGTTTCTTGAGATTTAGTATAAGCTTGTTTTTTCTTACTCTAAAGTTGAAATCTTCGCGTTCTAATCGTGGTGTTATGATTAATTCAGATTGAAGATTTGCAGCTTGAATAGGCTCATCAAAAACAAGTTCTATTCGATCATTTTGGAAATTCAGAGATTGGTCTGGAGGTGAAGTAGAAAGTAAAACGGGCGGTATGGTATCTTTCGGACCTCCTGTTGGCTGCACCGGATTGGCGCAGGACAAGAATAAAATCTGCATAATGATTAACCATAATATACTGATTAAGAGATATTTACAAGTGAGATTACTTAATAACATAAAGTAGACTGGAATAGTTATTCGTGTGTTTTGCGAGCTTGTTGGACTTATTTGCAACTCGAATAGCTTCTAAATAATTGTACTGTCCCGTTTTATATTTTTCACTTAGTAAACTGACGTAGAACGAATCAAACGGCATAGGATGAGTCGTCTGAATTTTAAGTTTGTGTCGGGAAAGAAGGTCTTTAAAGCACACCGGTGTAAAATGATAGAGATGTCTTGGTACATCGTAGGCAGCCCAATTTTCCTTGTAGTGACCAGCATCGAATGACATTGGATTTGGGACTGCAATAAATATTCTTCCTTTTTTGCCCTTGAGTCGTTTTAGGACACCTAAGGTTTCGTTCAATTCATGAATGTGCTCCAGAACATGCCAAAGCGTGATGACCTTATATTTCTGGGTGGAATCAAGCTCAGATAATTCCGAATATACGTTTTGGTTTATATTCTTCTCGGCACTGATGCGTGCAACTTCCGTAGGTTCTGTTCCTTGAACTTTCCATGATTTAGATTTGAAATATTTAAGGAACTCACCTGTTCCGCAACCAATATCTAATATTGGTCCTTCTTTTACATATTGGTTAATGATATTGTATTTCCTTCTAATGGAATAATGCCTGGCTATTTTGTAGGGCAAGGAAAGCAGATTAGATTTCCCTCTGTTGTGAGAAAGATAGTCTTTAGATTCATAAAAGGCTCCAATATTTTCCTTGGTTGGTCTCGGATTGGTAAACTGAAACTGACAATCGTTACATTTAGTAATCGCGAAGCTTTCCATAGAAACCGTATGATCCTTACAGATCATGTGATTAGAGATACTATTGGAACTGCAGTTAGGGCAGCTTTCTATTTTTTCATACATCCTAGCGACGAAGATAAACGGTAAGAATGGAGATATCTGCTGGTGATACGCCACTAATTCTATTGGCCTGTCCTAGAGTCTGTGGCTTAACAAGTTGAAGCTTTTCTCTTGCTTCAGCACTTAGTGCAGGTATTTTTTCATAATCGAGCGTATCGTATATCTTAAGATCCTCCAACGTTCCAATTTTATCTGCTAGTTCTTGTTCTTTTGTGATATACGTTTCGTACTTTATCTGTATTTCAACTTGCTTAAGTATCTCATTATCAAGCATTTCAGTCTGATAATCCGTATATAAATTTTGCAAATCTTTAATACTAATCCCAGGTCTCTTAAGTAACTTCGAAAGCGTAGTTTTCTCTTTAATAGGAGTCTCTTTGAGATCAGTTAAAAGATCATTTGCGGTGTCTACTGAAGGACGTGTCTTTTCAAGATGTTTTTTGAATTGATCTACTTCACTGTGCTTTGCTTCTACTTTCTGTAGTCTTTCATTACTGGCAAGTCCTAATGCATGTCCTTTAGGTGTCAATCGGAGATCCGCATTATCTTGTCTTAATAAAATTCGGAACTCTGCTCTTGAGGTAAACATTCTATAAGGCTCTTCGGTACCTTTATTAATTAGGTCATCTATAAGGACACCTATATAAGCTTCTGATCTTGAGAGTGTGAAAGGCTCTTCGTTTTTATGCTTTAAATGGGCATTGATTCCAGCTATTAATCCTTGGCAACCAGCCTCTTCATAACCTGTTGTTCCATTGATCTGGCCTGCAAAGAAAAGCCCACTAATTAGTTTTGTTTCCAGCGTATTGTTGAGCTGTGTTGGAGGAAAGTAGTCGTACTCAATAGCATAACCGGGTCTAAAGAGTTTAGCTTTCTCGAATCCGGGAATCTGTCGTATTGCTTTCTGCTGTGTGCTTTCAGGCAGAGAAGTGGAAAAGCCATTGACATATACTTCTACGGTGTTCCACCCTTCCGGCTCCACGAAGATTTGATGGCGTCCACGTTCAGAAAAGCGGTTTATTTTATCTTCTATGGAAGGGCAATATCTTGGGCCTACGCCTTGAATACTTCCATTAAACATAGGTGATTTATCAAAATCCTTGGCTAGAATGTCATGTACGGTTGGGTTAGTGTAGGTGATATAGCACGAACGTTGATTTGAAAGTGGAGTTGTTTGATTGGAGAATGAAAACTTACCCGGGTGTTCATCTCCTTCTTGTTTTTCCATTTGGGAATAATCAAGTGATCTCCCATCTACCCGCGGGGGAGTTCCGGTTTTCATTCTCCCGGATTCAAAACCAATATTTTCTAGCTCTTCGGTTATTCCAGTTGAGGAACGCTCTCCTGTCCTACCCCCACCGAAGTTCTTATTTCCGATATGTATGAGACCATTAAGGAAAGTACCATTCGTTAAAACGACGGTTTTAGATTTGATTTCTATTCCAAGTGCTGTTTTAACTCCAATAACTTGCTGACCGTCTGTCAGTAGACCCGTTACCATTTCTTGCCAAAAATCCACATTCGAATTTTGCTCAAGTGCTAATCTCCATTTTTCTGCAAAGAGCATTCTATCATTCTGGGATCTTGGACTCCACATTGCAGGACCCTTAGACCTATTAAGCATTCTATATTGAATCATGGATTCATCCGTGATTATTCCAGACATTCCACCGAGCGCATCGATTTCTCGAATGATTTGGCCTTTAGCAATTCCACCCATTGCAGGATTACAAGACATGTGTGCAATGGTATTCATGTTCATTGTTACTAGAAGCACTGAGGATCCTAGTTTGGCAGCAGCATTTGCTGCTTCACAGCCTGCATGCCCTGCACCGACAACTATAACATCATAACGATCTAACATTAATAAAAAATTATGTTCCACGTGGAACAGATCAATACCTCTCGAAGTGTTTCACGTGGAACGTAGTTTAGGACAACAAAGATAAATAAGAGTCTTCTTTATTTCTCATCACCTGTTTCTGATCAGGTGTTTCATCTTCATATCCCATGAGGTGAATCAAACCATGTGCCATAACCCTATGAAGTTCTTTTTCAAAAGAATTAGACAATGCTTTAGCATTATCTCTTATGCGATCTATACTTATAAAGATATCGCTGGTAAGTGGTTCGGAAGGTTCAGAGGTTTTGAAGGTTATGATGTCAGTATAATAATCATGAGCGAGATAGTCTTGATTAATATTGAGTAAAAACTCATCAGAGCAGAAAATGAAATTTACTTCGCAGCCTTTTCCGAAAGATTCTTCTACAATAGAGTTAAGCCACTGTGTAGTTTTTATACGATCTGATAATTCGAAATCAATATCCTCATTAAAGAAATTGATCACTTTCTCTAATTAAGGTAGAATACAAGCTCCACCAAACGTCCGGAGTCTTTGAAGTTCACCTCATCGGATAAATTCTTCATCAGAAAAATACCCCGGCCTCCAGGTTTTTCAATGTTTTCAGGAGCAGTAGGATCAGGTAGGTTATTGTAGTCAAATCCAGGGCCTTCGTCTTCAACCAACACTTTTAACCGTTCATCTTGTACAAGAAGGCTGAGCGTTACATTTTTTTTCTTTTCACAAGAATTTCCATGCCTTATCGCATTGTTTACAGATTCAGTAACAGCAATCATAATATTACCATATATATCATCTTCTATTTCGAACTTGTCCTTTGCGTTGTCAATGAAGCTTTCTATCATCCGTATGTTTTCTACTAAAGACGGAATTTGAATCTTGATCGTATTCATTAATTGCTGTTTTCTAATCTTCTAAAATACTTATTTACTTCTTTTTTGAAGTAAGGCTTCAACTCTATAGGAACTGTTTTTAAGATTTCCAGTTCTCTTTCTCTAGCCCTAATATAATCTTCAAATGCTTTCGGAATCTGTTTTTCATATTCAGTAGCCGTTTCTGCCTCTCTTTTTTGCTCTCTTTCCCTTTCTCTCAATGATTCTTCAGACTCCAGCATCCGTGTAAGGATCTCTTTTTGTCGATTAATGGTTTCCTGCGTAATGTTCTTATTCACTAAATCAAGCTCGGTTTCTTCCATCTTTTCAATGATGTCCTGAAGATTTCCTCCAGCCCCGCTCTCTCCTTCTTCCCCTTCCAGCGATTTACTGCCACTTTTCTTCCCCTGTTGTTCTAACATTTTTCTTAGTTTTTCCTGCTCTGACGCCAATTTTGCTAATTCCTGCGATAACTCACGACCTGATTTCCCTCCTTTCTTAAGGCTTTCGATTTGTTGGTTTAGCTGCTCCTGAAGTTCAGAGAGGCTTGGTGTAGGCTGGTTTCCTTTCTGAGGTTGGCCAGATTGCATTCCCATAGACTCAGCCATCTGCATCTGCATTTGTTGGAGTACATCGTCCAATAAAATAGCAAGATTATTTATTGAGGTCATCGCAAACTGCTGATTTACAACGGCTTCCCTCTTTTTTCTTTCTTTTATAGCCTGAAGGCTGGATTCAATTTTCGAGGTCATTTCTGTAACCTCTCTTGTTATAAAACTTTGTATTTGGAAAATACGGCTTGCTAAAGACATTAAGCTGTCTTGCACAATTCTGGAATCCTCTCTTAACTTCAACTGATCTTGTGACAATTGTACGAATCTGGGGTCACTTTGGTTTACGTTACTAAATTCCGATAATATTCGTTCCTGTTCGAAAGATAGCTTTACAAGGTTATCTACAATATCTCTTAAGTTTTGAATATTCTCCTGTAGCATAACCGTTTCCATATTAGCTTGCATCTGCTGCAATTTCTTAGATAGTTGTTGCATGGACTCGGATGACTGTTGCTGTGATTGCGATGCCTTCTTCCGCTTACTGTTATCTAATTGTTCTTTACTTTCCGAAAGATTTTCTTCAATTGCTGATTTTTCTTCTTCCGTATCCTGAAGCGGTTCCGGTCTTTTAAGCTCATTATTCAACTCGTTGAGCTGATCTAACTCCTCTTTTACCTCATCGTATTCCTTTCCAATCTCTTCCTGTTTCTCTTTAACCTTCTCTAAATCAGATTCTTTGCTTTGTGTTTCTTCGGAAAGTTCTTGTTGTTTTTCTGCCAGTTCATTTAAGTCCTGGATGGTTTCTTCAAGTTTATATTCGAACTGCATTTTTTTAAAGAGTTCTAAAGCCCTCTCCAGTTCATTCTCCAGATCACCTTCCTTTTTCTGTAGTTCTTGCAGGGCATCCTGAATATCTTCTTTGTCTTGTTGCTCTAGGAGTTTTTTAAGCTCGTCGTACAACTTTTTGGTTTCCTCGTCGAGTAGTTCGTCCATTAATTCCTGAAGTTGCTCAGCTTTCTCTTTTATCCGCTCTTGCTGTTCATTAAAACGCTCTCTCTTTAGATTGTTGAGTTCGTTTTGTTTCTGAAGCTCTTCCAGTTCCTTTGTGATCTCCTCCTTTTTTTTGATCAGGTCAGAGATAAGCTTTTCATCTTTCCAGTCAAGCTGTTTTTCTCCTCTTAAACTTTCTTCGGCTTCTTTCAGCTTTTCGTTAAGTTCCTTAGCGTCTTCAATAATCTTATCTATCTGATTTTCAGCTTGTTCTGAGTTTTTTTCTATCTCATCTCTTACCTCCTTCTTGCTAGGGACCTTAAAGGTATACACACCTGTTTTGGTTGTTTTTTTTCCATTCACAGCGTCATTATCTGTTACCTGGATGTAGTACGTAATTTTATCTTCTTCCGTAAAACCAAGATCGTTCAGCTCCCAGTTGTAAAAGAAATTTTGCGTAAGGTTTTTAGTGCTGAATTTCAGAGATAAACGTTTATAATCCTGCCCATTCTTCGCGTAGAATAACGATAGGTCTGTTATTCCGTAATCATCATTGATGTTACCGCCTAGAAGAACGTTATTGTATAATATAGTATCCTCTATCCTGTTGAATTCTATTTTAGGGTACCGGTCTTCAATGGCTTCAAAATTGAGTTTTATTTTTTCATTGTTCTTTCCGTATTCGTTGAGTAATTCAACATCGTACGCGGAAGGCTTAAGGATCTTATCCGAAAACGTAAAAGCCTCGTTATCAGTGTCTTCGGCCTTTTTATAAAGCTCTTTGTTTTTATAAACTTCTATTTCATTCGTTTTAAATGTCTTAAGTACTACGTCAACAGACGTTCCTTCCGGCACCGAAAAAACAGTATTATTCTCAATAACTTCCGATGTTTTTCCTGTATAATCTGGGTAATCAAGCTGGATTTGGAAATTCCTGATTTTCGGCCGGTCTATTACTTCCAGTTGATATATTTTAGACCTATATCCAGCTGCTTCAAACTGAAACGCTCTTGGAAACTGAACATTGCTCAGTTTATATTCAAAACTATAACCATCCGGATTTGACAACCTGACCTCGGAATTGTCAAGCAACAGTTTCACTTTATCAGGTACGGCTTTACCTTTTAAATCCATTTCTATCAAAAAATCCTCATTTCTAAATACCTGAAGTTTATCACTCCTCAAATCGAAAGAGAACGGTTTTTCAGGCTCGAACTCTTCTCTAAAAGAAATGATCCGCGTACTGCTTTCTGTTATTAGCTGAGGCACAAATAGTAAGATGATAATCGTTGCCAATAGCGGGGCGGTTAAGTATTTCAGGAACTTTTTGTTCTTAGATAGGTCAATCGCTGTTGAAAAAGGAACAACCGAAATTTCAGAAGACTTTTGTCCAATGCTCGCTTTAATTAAAGTATTCTGATCACTATTTGTATTGCTTAACTGAATGATATTCAGTAGTTTATCTTTTACTTCTGGAAAGTATTTTCCTATTTGAACTGCAGCTTCTTCATCACTTAACTGCTTTTTATTATCAATAAGAAAGATCAAAGGCTTAACGACCAGCGTAAACAATACAAAACCCAGAATGAAGAGGTATAAAAACAGTAAAACTGTTCGGGTGCTTGAGTTGAACCAGAAATTAAACTCAAGGAAATTGATAATCAGGAAGAGGCTTATCAATAAGGCTGATGATATCAGGCTACCTCTAATAATTAGATTCTTGTAGTATTTCTTCTTGTAACTTCTCAGTTGAAGCTTAATTCCCTCAAATCCGGATACCTCCATAGACTACAATTTAACTTATAAACGATTTAACGTCATTGGGGATTAGATAATTCTATTAGAAATTCATTTTTACCATAACAGGACAATGGTCTGAATGAAAAGCATCTTTTAAAATTCGGGCATCTGCTATCTTCTCTTCCAGATTTTTAGAAACCATATTATAGTCAATTCGCCAACCTTTGTTGTTTGTTCTGGCATTTGCACGATACGACCACCAGGAATAATGGTGAGGCTCTTTGTTGATATGCCTGAAACTATCAATGAACCCGCTGTCTATAAATTTCCCCATCCATTCACGTTCTTCCGGTAAGAAACCGGACGAATTTTTATTTCGAACAGGGTCGTGTATGTCGATGGTCTGATGACAAATATTATAATCTCCACAGATAATGAGGTTTGGATAATCTTTTTTCAGTTTTGATATGTAATTGAAAAAATAATGAAGCCAGTTAAATTTGAATTCCTGCCGTAGGTCACCGCTTGAACCGGATGGCATATATACGCTTATAACGGAAAAACCTTCAAAATCGAGCCTTATGCATCTTCCTTCTTTGTCATACATTTCATTATCAACACCAATATGCACATGTTTGGGTTTAGGTTTTGAAAGTATGGCGACTCCACTATAACCCTTCTTTTCTGCGGAAAACCATTCGATATGGTATCCCATTCCCTGAATTTCGAATAAATTAACTTGCTCCTGAAGTGCTTTTACCTCCTGAAGGCAAACAATATCAGGCTTCTCAGACTCCAACCACTCTATAAAGCCCTTCCCTATTGCGGCCCTAATACCATTTATATTATAGCTAACGATTTTCATTTCAAGATCTGCTTATCAATTGAATATTTCATTTTCGAAATACTCTATAATGTGCATTTTTAAAAACTTCTCTTGCTCCATTAGATCGAAATGCGGTAATTTTTTTATGAGTTTCCAGTGAGGCCAACCCTCTTCATCTAACCCTTCTAATTCGTAAAAGCCCGAAAAACTTAGAGCTTTACAAATACCAATGTGCATTAGGTCTTGTTTTTCTTCTTTGGAAAAATTCTTCTTTCCTCGGCCTAATTCATTTACTCCTATAAGAAATAAAACGCTATTCAGGTCTTTAGGCCTCTTATTAATAAGTGATTCGATATCTTTCGTTAAAGAAGACCATCGCCTTTGTAATTCCAGGTCTTTACTATACATAATTTAATTATAGGGCAATTGAATGTATTAAACGATTTTATTGGACTTTTCTTTCCAAATATATGTCCTAGCTGTAATCGTTCTCTATTAAGGTCGGAAAATATAATTTGTACGATCTGCAAATCAGATTTATCATTTTCTGATTTCAACCCCTCCTCAAAACTGAAAAACAACTTGAAAGAAGGAGAATTCTTCTTCCCTCTTTTCAATTTTATAAACAAAGGAAAGGCTCAAGCCCTCATTCATAAGCTGAAATACAAAAATGAACCCGAGATAGGGGAACTGTTGGGAAATTGGCTCGCTGAGAGAATAAAAGCATCGGACAGTTTACCTCCATTCGATCTAATAATACCGATACCACTACATAAGTCAAAAGAGAGGAAAAGAGGATATAATCAGAGTGCAAAAATTGCAAAAGGAATATCTGAAAAACTAAAAATACCTACCAGGATGAATATTCTTTATCGGATTTCTGTAACCGAAACCCAGACTGCAAAATCAAAAGTCTCGCGTATAGAAAATGTTCGAGGCATATTCTCCATCAAAGAAAAATCAGCTGTGATTAAAGGTAAAAGGATTTTGTTGGTGGATGATGTGGTAACGACCGGCTCTACCGTATTATCGGCTTATGATTATCTAAAAACGAATAAAGCTGAATCAGTCAGTATCGCCTGTATAGCTAGAGCATAAAAAAGCCTGCCCTGAGTAATCAGGGCAGGCTTTTCAATATATTAAAATTTCTTATTTGTTAGTTCCTGCTCTTATCATTGCACATCTAAAACCTATGGTAGATGTTGATGAGTCTTGTTCAAGAAAGCGTCTTGTTCCTGGAGATACCCAATACGCAATATCATTCCAACTTGCTCCTTTATACACCCGAATGCTATTCGTAATTAATGAAGTAAAGTTTGTTGGGTTTTTGTATTCATTTTCATAATAACCTCTCGTTGGATCATCTGCAGTAGCAGCCTCATCAAGGAATCCGTTTCTTCTGATTGGGTTAAGATCTTCAAAATCCTGGAAAGACAAAGGTCTGTAAATATCCTGTACCCACTCACTTACGTTTCCACCGATATTATATAAACCAAATTCATTTGGTGGATACTCATACACATAAGATGTAATCATGGCACCATCATTCAGTTTCCCCGCAATACCAGCATAATCACCTCTACCCCTTTTGAAGTTGGTTAGGAAAGTACCCATTTGTTTTCCGTAAGGATTTCTTAATGAATGACCATCCCAAGGATAAAGTCTTTGGTGTGTTTGGTTTTCATCTAACCACTGGGTTCCGATTAAGGCAGTAGCTGCATATTCCCATTCTGCTTCCGTAGGAAGTCTGTAGGAAGGTAGGACTACACCAGTTTCTAGTGGAATTCTTCCACCCTGGCCCTCAGCACCTTCGTAATCCACACCAGCTTCTTCAGCCAATTTGAAATTTACCACTGAAGTTCTCCATGAGCAGTAATCCGTAGCCTGTAACCAGCTTACGCCTACGATTGGGAAATACCTGAAACCAGGATATCTCAAATAATGATCTACGTAAGGATCATTAAAAGCCAACTCTTTAGCCCAAACTGTGGTATCAGGCAAAGCAGACTGATAAAACTCTCTGGAAGAATCTAATTTGATGTAATGTAAATACTCCAACCAGTGAATATTGGCAACTTCTGTTTCATCCATGTAAAAGGATGCTACAGTCACCGTTCTTTCAAGATTATCCCTGGAGTTGTAAATGTCCTCTTCAAAAGAACCTAGAGTAGAACGCCCACCTTCTATGAAGACCAAATTAGGCCCATCAGGCTGACCACGATACTCATTGACCTGGAAGCCCTCATCGGAATTGTATTCCAGACCTGTTGCAGTACTGACCGCACCCGGCGTAACACTCGTCGGTTGGGTTTGACCACAGGAAGATAAAAGAAAACCAACAGCCACTGCGGCCGCCAGAGTCTTAGCAGTTAACACCTTATAATTCATAACTACGCTGTTTAACAAGTTAAAGCTAATGAATACTAGCTATTTATTCAAACAATTCAATAATACAACTATTCTGAGAATGAACAATAGCTTATGATATTCTAATTTTCAACGACAACCAGCTTCCATTAATTGTCCTTACTTATTCACTTTCCCAGAAACAGATTTAAATACAGGATATAAAAGGTGTGAATCTTCATAGTAAACAGAGTTCTTATAAATGAAGTCAAGTTGTTGGTTAGAACTGGCCTTAAAGCTACTATCAGTGGCTTTTTTCTCCTCAAAGCGCATTTTTAGGTTAGGGTTTTCTCTAAGGATTTCTGAAGCCAACAGGTCGAATACATAAGAGGAAAAATATTCCTTTCGTTGTAAGATCGTATCGAAAAAATTCCAGTTGAAGTAAGAGTCAGTCGTTTCAGGCTCCAGGCAATAAAAAATATATTTTAGTCCATTTTGGCGAGTTGATATCAGTATAGACCCCTTTTTGAAACTTTTTTCTACTATTTCCTCGCGGACTTCTGTGTTATAATGAGGATAATGCCCCTCATAGGGCGAATTATAAGTTTCGTAAGATTCGATTCGATAAGCAACTACCTTGAACAAAGAGTCCGAAGAAAGCGATTTGTAGATAATTTGATTATGATCCATCTGAGCCTTTATTGAACTGAACCAGGCTTCCGGCACAATGTAGTACTCAGGTATGTGGCGATAATTCTTAGGCTCATAATCCGTATAATATGGAATATCTTTCTCAAAAGGGTTGTTTTGATTGTAATACAGTTGTTTGGTATCCGTCACAGGGCTATTTCTGTATTCTGCTTCGTAGCCTTTAAAGTTTATTTCTTCAAAATCTTTTCTATTTAATGACCAATCTGTTGGTAAACTGTCTGCTTGCAAGCCTGCATCTATCTGCGCCTGTCTTGCCGCTTTGATCTTTTTCAAATGATCAGAGGAGTAAAAAATCAATTGCCTTAAGAATTCATAGGTTGCTTTTACCCTCTGTTCGAAAGGCTTCAACATATGCGCTTCCGTCATAAAAGAGATGACATTGAACAAACTTGCATATCCGCTGGAATATCGAGGATAATCCATAAACTGAGGATATCCTTCATCAGGAGCCCTTCCGTAAATATTCACAAAAGGAACACTAAGAACCCCCTCTTTCTCAAGCTTTGAAATCAGCTTAGGGGTCATATCATGGTGGATAAAATGGCCCAAAGGCTTTCCAATTTTATCTTTCTGTGTTTCTATGATAGTCAGCGTGTATTGATAGTCGGCACCATTACTCACATGAGTGTCCACAAAAATATCTGGATTAAAGCCATGAAAGATCTTCGAAAACGATTCGGCATTTCTGGAATCCATCTTTATAAAATCCCTATTGAGATCGTAGTTTCTGGAATTTCCTCTAAACCCGTGCTCCAAAGGCCCATTTTGATTGACTCTTGAGTTTCCGTTTCGATTGAGCACACCCCCAATATTGTAAAATGGAACGACTCCAATCACTATATTTTCTAACCCCGCAAATGAAATCTTTCCATTTGCTAAATCTCGTATTAGAGCCATAGATGCTTCAACCCCATCGGGTTCGCCAGGGTGGATAGCATTATTGATCAAGATCTTAATTTGATCAGGCGTGTTTTTCGAATTAAAAGAGGCGCCTTTTTTAGTCCAGGTCACTAAATGAAGAGGGGAGCCGGAGTCGGTTAGCCCTATGGGTTTTAACTTAACGCTAGAATATTTCTCAGCGAGCTTCTTATAAAACTGAATTCCTTCGGTATAAGTAGCCGTTTCCAGGCCATTTGATTTTTCGAAGATCGTTTCTTGAGCGCGTGTAATATGACTTATAATGAATGCAAAAAATAGAAAGAAGCTTATTTTCATATCAGTCGAACGAAAAAGAGATTAGTAAACCGCCTATATTAACTTTTTGAAATGACATTGAATTAAAAACAAAGTATAGATTTTATGACTAAGCCTTTAAATTACAAATGGAAATTACTGGGCCTTTCTCTACTCTGGCTTCTCATACCAGACCTTAACGCGCAGACAGTGCCCATTGCCGATGCAGAGGAGCTTAGAAGGATTAGGCAAATTCAGCAAATTCCAATAGCTCCTAATTTCCTGGGCCCCAATGCTTTGCCTGTTCCGGAAATAGGAAAAGGGAAGGTGAGTAGCAGATCAAGGTTGGAGGCTGGCTGGACGGGCAGTTTCAGTGAAGGTGACGATACTCAGAGCTTTATAACGAATCTGAATTACGTGGTATTGGCAGATCGAATTGCAATCCATGTTCAGTTTGTTCCTGTTGAGTTTTTTAATCTTACTAGAGATGAGCAAACGAGAAGAAACATCGAAGATGAGTTTTTCGAAAGCTCAGGAACTCAGACAGGAGATGTTTACTATGGTTTTGAAGTTCAGATTTTGAAAGAGAAAAAAGGATGGCCTGATCTCATGGTTAGAGGATCGGTTAAAACGGCCTCGGGTGAGAATGTAGAAAATGGACGTTTTACAGACTCACCAGGTTACTTTTTTGATGCATCATTAGGAAAGGATATTAAGCTGGATGAGAACAGAACCATTAGGCCTTATGGCCAATTGGGCTTTTACTCCTGGCAAACATATGATGTCGTACTTCCGCAAAATGACGCAACCATGTTTGGAGTAGGTGTTGACTATGATTCTGAAAAATACATGTTCTCCAGCTCGCTGGTAGGCTATGCAGGTTGGAAAGATAATGGAGACGATCCGGTGCTCTGGCGAATTGAAGGAATAAAAAAATTAGGTAAGTATGATTTAAAGTTAGGATATCAGCATGGAATAAATGACTGGCAATTCAGGAGTATCACGGCTTCCCTGATTTTAAATTTTGATGCTGCATTTAATATTAGTTCATAATTGTTATTGACAATTTGTACATCATCATTATCTTTGCGATCCATTTTGAAAAGCGAAAGTAGCTCATCCCGAAATTTCGGGAGGTAGAGCATCCCGACTATTGTCGGGAGGGTTGCTTAAGTTCTTTGACTTATTGATATGTTTTATACTTACATTCTAATCTCTGAATCCAATCAAAGATATTATGTGGGCCATACTCATAATTTAAAAGAAAGACTCAAATATCATAACGATGGAAGAGTACGATCTACAAAAAACAAGGGGCCTTGGAAAATCGTGTATTTTGAAAAATATATATCGAAACTTGAAGCAAATCGTAGAGAATTAGAAATCAAAAAGAAAAAAAGTAGAAAATATATTGAAAAGCTTATTGATGAAAAGCGAAAGTAGCTCAGCTGGTAGAGCACGACCTTGCCAAGGTCGGGGTCGCGGGTTCGAATCCCGTCTTTCGCTCTATTTCAGATTGAAGATTTTAGATTTAAAGATTGACGAAAGAGGAGCTTCAACGAAGGACTAAGAATTTGGGAGTTGAGGTTTATAAATTTTGCAGAAAACTTGAGAGGGGCTATGATAGCAATGTACTTGGGTATCAGTTACTGAAATCAGCAACTTCAGTAGGTGCGAACTACAGGGCGGCATGTCGCTCTCGTTCGGCAAACGAGTTCTTAGCAAAACTTAGTATTTGTATTGAAGAGTGTGATGAGGTAATGTTCTGGTTAGAGTTTTTAAATGATGTAGGAGATTACAAAGGCATCGACTCAATGAAAATGGAAGCCAATGAATTACTATCCATATTTATAAGTTCAAGAAAAACAGTTCAGAAAAAGCTAAATCATAATTCTTAAATCACTTGCCGAGGTGGTGGAATTGGTAGACACGTCAGACTTAAAATCTGATGGACATTATGTCCGTGCGGGTTCAAGTCCCGCCCTTGGTACTTAACCATGCCCTAAATGGGCGTGGTTTTTTTGTTTCAAACCATTCACTTACCGAATTCACCTAACACTTACCATTAAAATTGCGTTTAGACGTACTCATCCAAAAAAGAGAAAGGATAGATTGATTCGTTTTTTAAATTGCGATTTGAATGATTATAAATTAATGCCATTTAGCCCATGCGATGGGATCGAAACAAATGGATACATTAGAGGTGCTTGAAAGCTTCTCTACATTAGAAAGTTATACTTTTCAATGTATGTGAGTTAAGCTCTCAAATTACAGACGTCATTCCTGTGACATACAGGAATCTCAATTTAGGGATTCTGTATTTGGATAAAGATTCCTGAACAATTCAGGAATGACGCTTAACTAAATGGCATTGAATTATAAATCTTAAGGTTTTAATTCAAAGAAAGTTAATAGTATAAGAACTAAGATGGAAGAATCAATAGAAAAAGAAACCGTACAGGGTCATCAGCAAAAAATTGAACAAGTTATATCGGAGGTCGGCAAAATAGTTGTTGGACAGGAATATATGCTGAACAGGCTTTTGATAGGACTTTTTACTCAAGGCCATATTTTATTGGAAGGTGTTCCGGGTTTGGCCAAGACATTGACTGTAAATACCCTGGCTAAGGTTCTTCACTTAGATTTCAGTAGAATTCAGTTTACTCCCGATCTTCTCCCGGCCGACTTGATCGGCACGATGATCTACAATCAACAAGCTTCTGCTTTCGAGGTTAAAAAAGGACCTATTTTCGCGAACATTATTCTAGCAGATGAAGTAAACCGCTCTCCGGCAAAGGTACAATCGGCACTATTGGAGTCCATGCAGGAAAAGCAGGTAACCATTGGAGAAACCACTTTTCCGCTGGATAGGCCATTCCTTGTTTTGGCTACTCAAAATCCCGTAGAGCAAGAAGGTACTTATCCTCTTCCTGAAGCACAGATGGATCGATTCATGATGAAGGTATATGTGGATTATCCAAGCAAGGATTCGGAATTGGAGGTGATGAGAAGAATGGCCAATATGGAATTCAGTTCTGAAGTAAATCCCATCCTTACCAAAGAAGATATATTCGCTATTCGAAGTGAAATAAACCAGGTTAAAATATCGGAGTCTCTGGAGAAATATATTATAGAGCTGGTATTTGCGACTCGTAAGCCAGCGGAATACAATCTCAAAAATGCAGAGCAATATATCCAATATGGTGTATCGCCGAGGGCCAGTATAAATATGAATCTGGCCTCAAAAGCAGTAGCTTATTTTAATCAGAGAGAATACGTACTGCCGGAGGATGTAAAAGAAATTGCACCCGACGTATTGAATCATAGAATTCTATTGAACTTTGAGGCTGAAGCCGATGGTATAACGACCCAGAGTATCGTAGAAGAGATCCTTCAAAAAGTACCGATCAACTAAAAAGGGCTTGTTTTCGCTTTTAGACATTTCCAACACTATTGGAAATGTTAAATGTTAACACAATGTTACGCTAACATTATTTGAGCGTGGTTACAATGTTAAACTATTAAAGGTTTAATAACTACTTACTTTTTTCGCCTCGGCTGCCTCCGACTAGATTTGCACAAAATTCAAAATTGTAACCAAATTATGTTTAACAACATGAAAAAGATTTTATTTCTATTCTTGGTAGGAACCTTAGGTTTCTACCTTACGAGCTGTGATGATGATGATACACCACCACCATCTTCTGTAGTTTCTATTTCAGGTATCCCAGCGACTGCTGAGGTGCAATTAGGAGGAACTCTTTCTGTTCCTAATGTTGTCTTAACTGCTACTGACGGTTTTGCTACAGCAAACGCTTTTACTTTGTCTGTTGATGGAGGTGCTGCAATTGACTTATCAGCGCTCATAGCAGGGAATTCTCCTCAAACAGTAACAGTTTCTGCGACAACAACCGATCTTGGTTTGAGTACATTGGGTAATGCTACTCTCGTTTTTACATTAACTGACGCTAACGGTGAAACAGATACATTTACGCACATTTTATCTGTTGTAGCTGAAACAGGAGCTCCCACAATTATAGTTTCTTCTAATATTGACGAAAATACTACTTGGTTTACAGGTAATATTTATGAGTTAGCTACTAGAGTTATAGTGGAACCGGGTGCTGCACTAACGATTCAGCCGGGTGTTATAGTAAAGGGTCAATTTGGTGATGGAGCAAATGCAACGGCACTAATTATAGCAAGAGGAGCTCAAATATTTGCTGAAGGTACAGCGGCTCAGCCTATAATAATGACTGCGACAGCAGATGATATTCAGCCAGGTGAAATCGTAAGTCCTAATTTAAATGCAACCAATAGTGGCCTCTGGGGAGGTTTTATCGTTCTAGGTAACGCGCCTATATCAGAAGAAACTAATAACGGAACAGACCAAATTGAAGGTATCCCACCAGATGAAGGATTTGCAGAATATGGTGGAAATGACTCGGATGACAACTCAGGTATCATCAGATATGTTTCTGTAAGACATGGTGGAGCTATTCTGGGAGATGGTGATGAAATTAACGGTATTTCTCTAGGTGGAGTAGGTTCTGGAACTACTATTGAATTTATAGAAGTAGTAGGAAATCTTGACGATGGTATAGAATGGTTTGGCGGTAACGTTGATGTTACGAATGCAATTGTTTGGGCAGCTGATGATGATGCGATTGATATTGACCAAGCATATTCTGGAACAATTGATAATGTAATAGTTGTAGCGTTTCCTGGAACTGATCATGCATTTGAAATTGATGGACCTGAGGGAACTTTAGCTGGATCTTATACCATTACCAGAGCTTCAGCACGCGGTGCAGACGATGAAATAGCTAATTTTAGAGATGGAGCTACCGGTTCGATGAACGGTGCATATTTCTTTAATTTCGTTGCCCCTTCTTTCGATACTAATGGAGAAGAAGAAGGAGGAACAGGAGAAGGAGATTTTAGATTCAGTGACGACAATACTTTTACTGCATACGACGCAGATGAATTAACGTTTTCTAATCTACAGATCACTTTAGCTGATGGTACTCAAGACCCAATGGTGGGAACTGCGACTATTGCTGAAGTATTTGCAGACTTCGATATGACAGATCAAGATGCTGTAATGAACGTTGCAAATGGTTCTCAATCTCAAGGCGCCGATGCTTCGGCTTTTGCGAATTGGTCATTCACTGCTGCTTCTAATGCACTGACGGGATTCTAATACTGATTTTGTAATCAATTTGATAAAGATTGCTCGCAGCTATTTACGTAGCTGCGAGTTTTTTTTTAAGTATATTTCATTAATTAAACATACCTCACTGTGAAGAAGCTTTATACGATAATTATTTTCTTCATCTTCATAATTTCTAGTTCAATAGCTCAGAATGGCATCATACGTGGCACAGTTATAGAAGATGCAACTGGAGAGCCTCTATTTGGAGTTACAGTTGTTGTTAAGGGTACAACAAATGGCGGTGTTACTGACTTTGATGGTAAGTTTGAAATCAAAACAGCTCCAGGAACCTATGACATCCAAGCCTCTTTTGTCTCTTTTTCTCCAATCACTGTAAGTGGAGTAACTGTAAATACTGGAGATGTTACAGTAATTGATCAGATTCGCCTTAAAGAAGACGTTCAACAATTGGAAGAAGTAGTTATCACGGCAGAGGCTGTTAAAACAACGGAACAAGCTCTTTTGACA
Source organism: Bacteroidota bacterium (assembly GCA_039030555.1). Taxonomy (GTDB): domain Bacteria; phylum Bacteroidota; class Bacteroidia; order Cytophagales; family Cyclobacteriaceae; genus JBCCDY01. Next base: position 413,506 of record JBCCDY010000001.1, on the reverse strand, counting down.
ATAAAAAAGAAATCCGTGAATGTGCTAGATGGAATTTCTGCAGCTACTTTTAAACAGGTAGGTGCAAGCGATGCAGCTTCTGCAGTAACTAAAGTACCTGGCGTCTCCGTACAAGGTGGTAAATATGTTTTTGTGAGAGGATTGGGGGATCGTTACACTAAAACGGTATTAAATGGACTTGAAATTCCAGGCCTGGACCCTGATAGGAATACTTTGCAGCTAGATATTTTCCCAACAAACGTTTTAGATAATATTATTGTATTGAAGTCTTTTACAGCTGATCTGCCTGCTGATTTTACAGGTGGAATTGTTAATGTGGAAACGAAAGACTTTCCTGATGAGAAGACCATGAATATTTCAGTAGGCGTAGGGATTAATCCAGATTTTCATTTTCAAGATAATTATACAGATTATGAGGGTGGAAATACAGACTTTTTGGGGTTCGATGATGGGACAAGGCAGCTACCTTTTTCGGGAGATACAGAATTTTTACAGGCGGGTGCAGCACCCAATTTGGACGAATCCCAGGTTTTAACTGATCTTACTCGTCAGTTCAACCCTACTTTTGGTACTAGTAGAGGGACTAGCAACCCCAATTTTAATTTATCGTTTTCCGCTGGAGACCAATTTACTAAGGACAAATATACCATCGGTTACAACGCTGCTGTTACCTATAGAAATCAGACTACTTTTTACGACAGCGCGGAAAATTATAGTATCTGGCTTAAAAATAGTGCAGACCCAAGCATTACAGAGTTAGAACAGGATAGAAGCAGAAGGGGTGTAGAAGGTACCAATAATGTTCTACTCGGAGGTTTAGGTGGAATTGCTATTAAGACAAACCGGTCTAAGTATCAATTGACAGCTCTTCATGTTCAGAATGGGGAAAGTGTTGCTAATGTTTATGATGAAATAAATATTATAAGAAACGATAATCGCTCTACGAGGGATGTTTTAGCCTATGGGGAGCGCGCATTAACGAATGTTTTGTTGAGCGGAGAGCATTATTTAGATCGAAATAAGTTAACAATAGAATGGAAACTTTCCCCCACATTTTCTAGAGTTGATGATTTAGACGTAAGGTTAGTGCCATTTACAAGATCCGAGGAAGGGGCGTTAGATATAGAAAGAAGTGAAGGGGGTAGCCCAGTAAGGTTATGGAGGTTTCTTGATGAACAAAATTATACTGGTCGAATAGACTTTACCAAGGAGTTTGAATTTAATGGTTTAGATAGTAAACTAAAGTTTGGTGCTTCAGAAACATTTAAACAAAGAGATTTTAGTATAACTAATTTTGATTTCGTTATAATTGATGAAGACAATGTGACTTTAAACGGGGATCCTAATGCCCTACTGTCCGATGAAAATATTTTTGTTGGTTTGGATACAGATGATGATGGTTTCGTTGATGTTAGAAGAGGTACAGCCGTACAACCAGATGCATTAGACTTATCCAACACTTTTGAAGGTTCTATTAATAATTTTGCCGCTTATATATCTGGAGAACTACCCATATCGGAAAAGCTAAAAACCATTTTAGGTGTCAGAGTAGAATACTACGTTCAAAGATATACTGGAGGAGATCAAGATTTTTTCAATAGCAACGGGGCGCAAGGTAATTTTTTAGACGATGAAAAAGTTATTGAGTCCGTAAAGCCATTTCCGACAGCAAGTTTTATTTATGGCTACAATGAAAATTCGAACCTAAGATTTTCTTATTCAAGAACGATTGCAAGACCATCTTTTAAAGAGCAGTCTATTGCGCAAATCGTAGACCCCATTTCAGGAACTACATTTATAGGTGGAATACAGTTTGATCCTGATACAGGTGAGAGGACTGATTTAGTAGAAACCGATATTAATAATATTGACCTCCGCTGGGAGACATTCTTTAAAAGAGGACAGACAGTTGCTATTAGTGGCTTTTTTAAAACGTTTCAAAACCCATTGGAAATAGAAGTTTTCAATGCACAAGAGCCTGACGCTTTCACCGCTAGAAATAATGGGGACGCAATTGTATTTGGAGCGGAGCTAGAGGTTCGTAAGAATTTTGACTTTGTTTCTCCTGCTCTTGAGGATTTTGCTATCAACTTAAATGCTTCTTATATAGAGTCCAGGCTTGATATCAGCGAGCAAGAAAGGGTTGGTCGTCAGGGTCAAGCTAGAGAAGGTGAGATTATTGATGATACTCGACAACTACAGGGTCAATCTCCTTATCTTATCAATGTTGGATTAACTTACGGAAACTTCGATAAGGGCTGGGACACAGGTCTATTTTACAATGTTCAAGGACCAGCACTTGCAGTTGTGGGTACTGGTATCACACCCGATTTGTTCAACGTTCCGTTTAATGATTTGCGGTTTAGCATTAAAAAGAGTTTTGGCGCTGAACTACAGTCAAGCTTAAGGTTTAGAATTAGTAATATTTTGAATGATAGGATTGAGACCCGATTTGAGTCGTTTGGTTCTCAAGATCGAATTTCATCTAGCAGAGCTCCAGGTCAGACGTATAGCCTGAGCTATAGTTATAGCTTTAATTAAATCTTGAAAGGAGCCTAAAGGCTCCTTTTTTGTTTTACCACGCAAATATCTTGCTTTATCCTAAACTTAACTTTTTCTAACGGCTATCCATCTAGCTTATACTTGTTTGAGTTTAGTATTTATGCTTAATTATATTTTCTTTATTTCGAATATTTAAGGGCAATAATAACTTAATAATATTTATAATTCTATTTAAAGTAAAAGACCTATTTTTCTAAAAACCAAAAAAGTGAATTATGAAAAAGATATTGCCCTTCTTATTTATTACTCTATTTTTCTCCTGCAACCAGGAAAATGAATTAGAGGTAGCGCCTTCTGCAGAAGTCGAAAAACTAGGTTTTGTGGTTGAAGAAATGACTGATAATCAAATAACGTATTCGTATAAGTATGGGGACTTACAAAATTTTAAGTTCAACGATGGTGAGATAATTAACATAGGGAACCAGGACTTCATGGTTTCATTTAATTTTCAAGCTAGTGCCAATAATAAAAGAGCCTTATGAAACAAATGCTGAACAATGTCGTATTTCTGGTGAAGTGTTTTGTGAGTCGAAAATAACCATCTGGAATGATCAACCTAATCAAGTACACCCTGATAATACAATTAGGGTTAGAACTGCCACTGGGACGTTTAATGAGTCAGTTCAATCTACTCTCAGAGTAAACACCAGGGGAAAATGGGTTACGGTAGAAGCTTCTGTTAGTACTTTAGCGGAGACGATTGGGTGTACTTTTGAAATCGTTGCATCACAAGAGAGAACAAGAAAGCTTTCATGTGGTGAAGACTCTCAAAGAAACAAAGCGAATGCCATCTGGGATCCTACCTATACGGATGTCGATGCACTTATCAATTGTGATGATTGATATAATTTAATTTACTAATTATCGAAAAGGAGCTTTACAGCTCTTTTTTTATTTCACCCCTCCAATATCCTTCTTAATCTGCTCTATCCTAACCTTAACTTTTTCCAACTCCTTCTCTTCTATAATAAGAAGCTACACGCTTTAGCTCTTGTTTTGTTGATTGAACCTTTAAACAGCACAACATCAACTTTATATTAATAAAAAGCTCAAATATTATTAAATAATTAATTGTTTTCGAGAAAGTCTTTTTTACTTTTTCAATAAAAGTAAAGCATTGCACTAAACGAAGAAATTTCAAACATAAACCTGCTTTTATGTAGTACTCTTCCAAGAACAATACAAGTCAATAGAAAACGATTGATCTATCCTGTTTAATTTTTTTAACTAAGAAGTTACTTCTAAGACCTTAAGCTTTTTTGACTTTTATGGAAAGATCAATACTTATTCAACCTGTAGGGCGAAATATAGCCGTCTGCTTACTTACACTAATGATTAATGTTTTTATTCTACAAGCTCAAGAAGAAGAACAGGATTATTTTGAAAAATACAGGCAAAGCACGGATATTTCTAAGTTATCTCCCACAGCTGCCGCCTTTACCAACTATGTAGAGCACCCAGAAATCAATAGTACAGGAATGGTTAGCATTAATGTTCCGGTTTACAGCCTTAAAGAAAAAGATTTAAGCCTGGACATTAATTTAAATTATGATCCCAATCGTTTAAAAGTAGATTCCAGGGCTACTTGGGTGGGTACTGGCTGGGCATTACAAGCTGGAGGAATGATTACAAGGCAAGTTAAGGGCAGGCCTGATGATCTGGCATACTTTCGACTTCCAGATCTTTACATAAGCGGATACGCAGTACCTTCAATTGAAACACCTAAATTTAACTGGCTTGATCTAACGAACAAATCAGTTAATGAAACCTATATCAGTAATTTTCCGAACGTTTCACCTGCTATTCGTTTTCCTGAATATTTGAATAACCCTCCAGAACATGAGGATTGGCAGAAAGCTCAGGGTTGGGCTTTAGAGTACTATTCGTATTTTCAATACGATCTCGAACCGGATATTTTTAGTGTAAATATCGAAGGTAAGTCTTTCAAGTTTGTATTTAATGAGCAGGGAACACCTAAAATTCTGGGAGAATTAAATGATTATAAAATTGAGTTCACACAGAAAAATAATGGAAACCTCGCTGACGCAGATATTTTGGAAATCACTGCAGAGAACTCTTTTTATCCTCTTTACTGGAGAGATATCAGAATAAGTTCGTTTACAATTACTTCCCCAAAGGGATTCAAATACTTTTTTGATGAATCCGGAATTGAGTATACAACAACTTATGAAAGAAGCATTGCTTCAGTTGTATCTCATAATGAGATGATTCTTTCTGAACAGGAAATACCACCTCATGCTTCATCATGGTATTTAACGAAAATAGTCTCTCCTCATGGTAATGAAATGAGATTTACTTATGCTATAGGTGAGATAGAGGAAGTATACCCTCGACCGCTACTAGTTGGAGCGTGTGAATCTGGAGGGGACTGTGGTAATGATGATAGAGACCGGTTTAAATTTGATCCTAGGGATCATTTGACAGATTTTATTAACCGTTTTCTGGACCCCAGCGCAACTAAATTTTATTTCTCAAGGCGACATAGTACTGGTTCCCAACGAACGGAAATAACACAAGAGGACATGGATCAGCGACCCAGATACAAAATAGGATTGCGACATTTAAGTAGAATTGAAACGGACAATACAAGAATCGAATTGCTATCGAGTTCTGATCGCGAAGACCTGCTGACAGCTCCAAAACTGAATCAAATTATAGTGCATGATCTGATTAATGGTAAAACGGTCAAGGACTTCAGGTTTTCCTATTTTTACACAATAGATGAATACTCAAGCTCTGATATTCCCGATCATTGGAAAAAACGCTTATTCTTAAGCTCACTTGATGAAATTTCAAACTTCGGCTTAAAATCGATTGGACATTCTTTCCAGTACAATTCATTAGAGCTACCACATCGATTCTCAAAGGCACAGGATGCTTGGGGTTACTTTAACGATAGAGATTATGGAAGCCAGATTCCCCGATTATACGTATACCCGGACCAGACAGGAATTGATCGATACAGATTATTCCCAATTCATAGTTCAATTGATGATAATGAGTATGTTCTTCCCGGGGCAAATCGAGAGGTTAATGTAAGCTCGATACTTGCTGGAACACTCCAGAAAATCACTTTTCCAACAGGAGGAGAAAGAAGTTACGAGTTTGAACCGAATGATTACTGGGATGAAAAGGGCCTGATCAATGTTCAGGGAGGGGGACTGAGGTTAAAGTCTCTTGTCCACCGCGATGGTATTGATCCATCAAATGACGTCAATAGAATTTATAGTTATAAAAGACACGATGACCCTTCAAAATCCAGTGGGATTGCTGTCTATCCACCTATATTCGGTGAAGAAACAAATTTTTATCTAACGAAAGGGGAATGGGCACCAGATGTTACTATGGGTTCATTTAACAATTCACCAGGATGGACTGGGCCTGAAAGCGATCAATGGAATCTTTTCACAAAACGTAACTCAGTTCCCTTCAATCCATTAACAGATATTAATGGTGTGTCTATTTATTATACCAATGTATCAGAGGTACACCCCTCAAATGGCCGAATTGAGTATGACTATTATGATCCTCAAACCCATTTAACCAACCTACCTGATAGACGAGATGCGAACATGAATGGTTGTGGTTATTGCGACTTCTATTTTAATAGCTTTTATGAAAGAGTTAATAACAACCAAGAAGATATATGGACACTTGATCCAGCTGGTAATCAACACATAAGGAGGCAAAATAGTGGAATAGCACCTTACCCTCCTCTGGCTCACGAGGACGAAGAGGCTTTATTATCTGGAAAACTAAATACAAAAAGAACGTATGCAGAGGGCCAAACAAATCCAATAAGAATTGAAGAATTGCAATATGGCTACCATGAATCTAACCCGGAGAGTATCTATGGAGTAGTTAGAACAAATTATGACATAACTACGGGAATAACCTTTGATATTCTATGGAGAGTTGAACGAGGTTGGAGTGTGGTCTCCAAATACAAGTTAGTAACGAATAAAGGAGTATTGGTGAAACAAGTTATCACACAAGACTTCAATCCTGATGGATCTGGAACACCCATCGTTTCAATTCGCAATTTTAATTATGTTGAAAACCACGACCTGATAAGAAGTAGAGAAATTATTGGACCCGTTGAGACTTCAAAAACAGAATATCGTTATGTATTCGATGTAACAGGCCCTGGAGAAAGGCCATCACATGGGGTTAACATAAATGAACAGCCTTTTTGGTCTTGGAGGAAAGCAAACCGTATTGCTTTACCTATTCAGACTACTAATTACCACCACAAAAACGATGAGCAGCCAAAGGCTGTTTCCGGGCAACTCCTTTTACCTTTACCATATCATCGTTTTTCAACACCAACCAAGGGACATTTTATCAGTGAAGTACGTGAGTTAGAATTGGACGAGCCTGTAAATAACATTGGTAATATTTTTATTGATATAGAGGAGGAAGAGCTTAGATATGATGGGAGATTCGAATTAAAAGCAAAATTTCATGATTATGACGATTATGGGAATCCACTTTTGGTAGAAACTTATGATGGTGAAACTAAGTCCCTCAAGTGGGTGCATAATGGAGCCTATCTATCAGAAGTTATTACCGAGCCGGGAGCAAGTAGCGAACAAAAGCAGGTTATTGAGCATGCACCTTTAATTGGAGTTACCTCAATCACTGATCCAAATGGCCTATCAAAAACTTATTTCTATGATGAGTACAACCGACTTTACAAGATTGTCGACCAAGACGGTAATACCATAGAAGAGTACGACTACTATTATATCAAAGAAAAGAATACCCAGCAATAAAATTTCAAATACTCCGGCTATGTCCTTTTTAACCAGATTTTCAATTTCCTTAGTTATAGCATTACTGTCAATTAGTAATATATTTTCCCAAACGTATACTTTTTATTTTGGTGGACTTGATAACCCACGCTTCCACTCATCAACCACAATAGAGCCTTACCAAAGACTAAGAAAAGAATTACAATATCACGACTTTACAGTTTCGTCGGGAACCGTTGTGAATGTTAGTGCTGATATTAGAAACAGGGATAAAGGTGATCCTTCTAGTGGTTACTTGATATTAGAGCTTAATGGAAACACCATTTTCTCTGAAAGAACGCCTGCTAACAACACCTGGATGACGGTGAATACAGGAAACATTGACATAACTAGCTCCGGGACTTTGAGGGTCATAATTCGAAACTATAGAGATGGGGAACACGCGTGGTTTGATAATATAATTGTTAATTTTCAAAGCGCTCCATCCGCACCCACGGTTATCTCCTACACAAATAAAACGCACAATTCGGTTACATTAAGATGGAATCCTGAGAATGATGCTGATTCTTACAAATTATACGTTTCTACTAATAGCTTTTTTAGTAATCATATATCTGGTTACAACGGCAAATCAATTTCAGGGACCTCTCATAACTTAACAGGTTTAAATAGAAACAACACGTACTACTACCGATTAAAAGCTGTTAACTCCTCAGGAGAGTCCTCCTATTCTGGTACGCATTCGGTAAGTAATTTATTACCAAATCCCCCAACCTCAACTTCAGCTACCTGGCATTCATCAGGTGGTTTCCTGGCCAATTGGAATGCATCACCCGGTGCCACGAATTATAGTGTCTGGGTGTCTGGTTTGCCCTACGAAATAGTTACGTCTTCTACCTCAGCATTAATCTCGGACTTGCCTCCGAACTCTAACCATACCTATAAAGTAAAAGCACAAAATTCAGAAGGTCTTTGGGGAAGTTATGGCAACACTATTTCTGCTAGATCTATTGAATTGGCAGAGGGCGAAAATCTTGGTGAAAACTATTTTTACGGTGGCTCCTCTGAGGGTTGGAGTTATAGTTGGAACAGCTTTCATTCGGGGCTACCAGGCCTTACTACAGTTACATTAAGGGAAGAATCATATTCTAGAGATTTTTCAGTGAGTGCTGGTGATACAATCAATGTTAGTATAGAAATGAAGAACGATACTGGCGAATCTAGAGGGCGTATTTGGTTAGATTTCAATGAGACTAGAATCTTTAGTGGGAGAACTCCAGCTAACAACAATTGGGGACTTGTCAACTCTGGTAAAATTTACATACCGAGTTCAGGCACCTTAACAGTAATCATAAGAAACAACCATGATGATGATAGAGCTAGCTTTCGTAACCTTAATGTATCGATATCAGGACCGCCATTAGCCCCGAAAAGAATTTATGTGACAAACAAGACCTCGAACGCTCTTGAATTGGACGGGTTTTCGGTTAGTGGGGCGACATCCTATAAACTATATGTATCAACCAACAGCTCATTTAGCGATCACATAGCTGGCTATAATGGTAAATCTATTACAGTGTCTCCTTATACTTTAACAGGCCTTAATCCAGGAGCTCAGTATTATTATCGCGCAAGAGCCGTAAACAGTTATGGGGACTCTCCTTATACCCTAGTAGAAGGAACTAGACTATTTGCTGTTCCACCTATAGCTACTGGTGCGACAGAAATTACTTCATCTGGTTTTAAAGCTAACTGGCAACCCTCTGAAGCAGCAGAAGATTATTGGGTATCACTATCAGGACCTCAAACAGGACCTCATAGTCGCAATGGAACTACAACATTGACTTCCTATTCCTTTTCTGGTCTGGAACCTAATACATCATATACCTATCAGGTTCGGGCAGCAAACTCAGATGGAGATTGGGGAAGTTATGGAAATAGCGTCTCCTTTAAAACTAAACTCCTTCCTCCAGTACTCTTGAATTCAAGCAATGTCACACATAATTCATTTACAGCTAACTGGAACCCTATAGAAGGAGCAACTTCCTTCTTGTTATATGTATCTACCAATAGTTCTTTCAGCAGTCATGTACCAGGCTACAATGGGAAATCTGTTTCAGGCACTTCACATACAGTTACTAATCTAGATGGATCTACTTATTACTATCGAATAAAATATTCAACCGAATCAAATTCATCCGATTACTCAAACACAAGATCAGTATCAGATTTTCTTGCTTATCCACCTGAAGCTACAGCAGCGACAGATATTAACCCTACCGGCTTTAGAGCTAATTGGAACCCTGCATCCAGGGCAGTTAGGTATAGAGTTTCTGTTTCTGGATTCGATGATCTATTTACAGTATTCGGAACTTCTCTGGTAATTTCAGGATTGGATCCCAACACTCAATACACCTACAGAGTTCGAGCTGAAAATTCAAATGAAGATTGGGGAAGTTATGGTAATACCATATCAGTTACAACCCGTGATTTAGCCGACACTTACAACTATGTGAAAAGGTTTACTGCTAAGAAAGAAAACTTGCAAGACCTTTCTTCAGAAGAAGAAGTAGAGCAAGTAAGTGTTCAAACCGATTTTTATGATGGTTTAGGTCGTCCGATTCAGAGTATTGTAAAACAATCGTCACCTGGGAAAAATGATCAAGTTTCAATAACGGAGTACGACAATCAGAGTAGGGAATCAAAATTCTATCTTCCCTACATTGAAAATCAAACTTCTGGAGGCTATATCAATAAAAGTAATTGGGAGGCTAACCAGCCAAGCTTTTATGAAAGTCTGTTTTCTGATGATGGGAATTACTCTTTTTCGGAAACCACTTATGATGAATCCCCTTTGAGCAGGGTTACAAGACAAAAAGGCCCCGGGCTTAGATGGAATAATAAGCCAATAAAAACCGATTACGAAGTTTTGGGAGCGGGCTCTGGCATAATTGAATTTCGGATAAATACCAGTGGTCAACCATATCAAAAAGATATTTATAGCGCTGGAGATTTAACATTCACAACGACTTTCGATGAAAACAATCGGCGAATTCGTGAATATAAAAACAATCGTAATCAGGTGATCTTGAAAGAAGTACAGGAAAATCACATAGCTACTATGTTTATGCAAACATATTACGTTTATGATGATTTTGGTCTATTACGATTTGTTTTTCAACCAGAATTGTTGAAGCAATTGAGTATATCTGTGGGTCAAGTAATACCTTCTTTATTGCTGGAGCATTATGCTTTTGAGTATAAATACAATGATCGACAGCTTTTGACTGAAAAGAAAGTACCTGGAGCTGAAGTTGTATATTTGATTTATGATCAATGGGATCGTCTCGTGTTAACGCAGGATGGAAACCAGCGAACTAATAACGAATATAACTACATAAAATATGATAATTTCAACCGACCCGTGGAGGCAGGTACTCATACAAATGCAGGAAGTTTATCAAGCATTAGATCGGCTGTGGAAAATTCTAATATTCGGTTTGAGACCTTAGATTCGAGTACAGAGTCCGGTTATTCAAATTTAACCTATCCACAAAGCAATACAGACCCCCTAACGGCTATCTACTATGATGATTACTCTTTTTCTTTTTCAAATCAAATAGAGTTTGACTTCACGGAAGAATTGGGAAATGCAAATCCGATGGCTGAAGTGAAGGGATATCCAACAGCTTCAAAAACAAGGAACTTAGTCACAAATGAATGGATAAAAAGTATCAATTATTATGATGATCGTTATCGATTGATCCAAAGCATTAGCGATGATCCAAGAGGGGTAGCATTTATGCGAGGGACTAATAAATACGACTTTATAGGTAATCTATTAGAATCTCAAACCACCTATACCTCTGAAGATTTACCGATAAAGAAATCGTATCAATACGACCATGCCGATCGCCTATTATCCGTAAGTCAAACCATTCCTGAAGTGGAAGCTTTGACCCTTGCTGATCAAGCTGGCATAAGTTATGAAAATGGTATAGTTACCAGGGCATCCGAAGGTAATGGGTGGAATGCTGGTTTTTCTTCTTTTCAGAAAATTCCAGCAGGAGAAGATGGTTATCTTGAAGTTATTGCCTCTGAAAACAATAAAAGAAGGATGTTTGGTCTTTCGGAAAATAGCATAAACCATCATTATAAGAGCATTAAATATGCTGTTTACCTATGGACAAGCTCTAGACTCCGTGTTTATGAAAACGGTGCATACAAAGGACAGTTTGGAACCTATCAAGCAGGAGATATCATTAGGGTCGAACGCATTGGTAATAAAGTCTATTACAAAAAAAATGGAGTCGTTTTCTACACATCTACCATTCCATGGGAAGGAAAACTGATAGCAGACGCTTCTTTATATGATCATGGGGCAACAATCAATTCTCCTAAAGTAGCAGTAATTAAGAGCACGAAAATTCTAGAAAACACTTATAACGAATTGGGAGAATTGATCAATAAAGACTTACATGTTTCATTGGATGAAAACGATGAAAAACAACTATTACAAAGTGTTGATTATCGCTACAACATCAGGGGGTGGTTAACATCCATCAACAATTCTGATTTGGCCATCAACCCGAGCAACAATGATGACGATAATGACCTTTTCGGCATGGAGCTGTCCTATACAGATGGAATAGGTACCCCTCAATTCAACGGAAATATATCAGGAATCTCTTGGAACAATGCTCTGGCCGAAACCGGAAGTGCCTATGCCTTTGAATACGACCCACTAAGCAGGTTAACACAAGCAGATTACTTACAAGGTAGTTCCGGAATTTATATTCCAACCAACAATGCCTATGGGGTAGAACTTATTGATTATGATGCCAATGGGAACATCCTCCAATTGAACCGTAAAGGTAAAATGGATGATCTTGTCCAGAATATGGATTTGCTAGGGTATACCTACCAAGGCAATCAACTAATGTCAGTAAGCGATGCAGGAACAGTAGAAGGTTTTAAAGATGGAAACACCTCTGGTGATGACTATGCATATGATGACAATGGGAACATGGTTCAGGATTTGAATAAAGGCATCACCAGTATTGAATACAATTATCTAAACCTACCAGAAATAGTGACTTTCAATGATGGCAAAGCCATTAAATATACCTATGATGCAGCAGGAACCAAGCTTAAGCAGGAAGTGTTTGAAGGCGGGTTATCAAACGAACCAACCAAAACGACCGATTACATTGGAAACCTGGTGTTTGAGAATGGAACACTTCAGTTCGCGCAACACGAAGAAGGTCGGGTCGTATTCAACTCCCCTCCTTCAGGAGGGGCTGGGGGAGGTATTGAATACCAATACAACCTCACCGATCACTTAGGAAACGTACGAATGGTGGTGAGTGCTGATCCAGGAGAAGAAGAGCTTCTGGCTACCATGGAAGGTGACACCGAAACGGCATCCAGAGAAGAAAGCCAGTTTCTGAACCTGAATTCTACGACCAGGATATCAAATCCGAGTGCAGCCCATTCGGGTGATGAAGTAGTATGGGTCGATAATGTAAACAAAGTAGGCCCAGCAACCTTTATAAAAGTGTATCCAGGTGACACGCTCACTATGGAAGCCTATTCTTACTTTGGAGATGGAGGAAGTGGATATTCTAACCCAATACCATTTTCAAATTTTTTAAATGATTTGAATAATACTTTCAGTTCAGTGGCCACCAGTGCTGAATCGGCAACACAATTATACAATGGATTAGAAGCAGCATTATTATTTGCTGGTGTAACCGGAAGTGAATTGGATACCTGGCCAGGGGCATACCTGAATTACATCTTTCTGGATAATGATTTCAACTTCAATTCAGGTGGACCACACCCTTTAGGGTATAAGCAAATCGAAAATACCCCGGGAACGGTGAGTAAAGTAGAATTAGATGGGAAAGTAGTTGTAGAAAAAGAAGGTTACATTTTCGCTTACCTATCTAATGAAAGCAATACCACCAACCTGATATACTTCGATGACTTCAAGATGACCATAAAGAAATCACCAATCGTCCAGGCCACGAATTACTATCCATTCGGGTTGGCACACCATGGACAGTTTAATAGACAGAATAGCCCATTTAATAAATATCAATATAATGGCTTTGAACTTGATGATGAGCTGGGTTTTGGATTGTACGATTACCAGGCGAGGTATTATGATCCTGTGCTAGGTAGGTTTATTAACGTTGACCCTGCTGCCGATCTGATGAGAAGGCATAGCCCTTACAATTATGCTTTTGATAATCCTATAAGGTTTATTGACCCTGATGGGATGGTTCCGGAATTAGCTAACAAATTAAATTCTAATTTAAATTTAGGTACTTTTCATAAATGGACAAAAGTTGGGCAAGATTGTTCAATATGTTTTAATGCCGGCTCAAATAATTCTGGCATATCGATAGACCCCCCTACTAGCGAAGAGTTGGATGATGCAAAGAGCGGGGATGTTGTGGGAACTGGTGATGATAAAGCCTTAGTAATGGGTGTTGGAGAGATAACGGTAACAGCAGATAAAACAGGTAATTTTGATCAAGAGGGTGGAGTCCGTCTAGAGAGCTCAAATGGTGGTGTGGATGATGGTAATACAACAGCCAGAAACCCGGATAGCAGTCCTATAAATATTGATGGTTTAGGAAAAGGAGGAGGAGGCAAGTTGAATTCTGGACAAAGTTTTTTCAAAAACATGGCTGAAATGCTTAATAGAATCAGTAAACTCATTAATGAGTTTACTGAATCATCCCCAAGCAATACTTCCTCAGAAAATAGTGATAACCTACAAAACAACATTGATGCTAGTGAAGTAGTGAGTAATGTTAAAAAGGAAGGGCTTGATACCGTGGAATATACATTTCCGAAAACAATTGGTACGGGATTATATATTATTGATAGGTCAACTGGGGATACAATTAAAAATAAACCCCCCGGATCAAATTACTTTTTCAAAAGGGGAAAAAATGGGAAATTACAGTTTTAGTGCAATTATTATCTTTTTGGTTCTTTTTGGTTGCGATACTTCTAAGAAAGAGCCAATATGTATTCCAATGATTATTATTGAATCAAATAAGGACACATTATTAATTGGGGAAACATATAAAGCTACCATTTCCTTGTCAGACGAATCTGTTTTGACTATGGAAAGAAATGATAGAGAAGAGTTAGTCCTTCCATTATTTAGAATAAATGGAAAAGTTTACGAGTCTGAAAGTAATAAGTATGTCTATGAAGTAATGGTTAATAGTTCAAAGAATGGGTCTAGTAATTTTCGAGAATGGTCTGTAGGTATCATTTTTCCCCATCCTGTATGGGGAGATGTAGAAATATCTCAAAGACATGGATATTATGTAAAAGAACCATAGTAGTGTGATACAGCTTTTCCAGATTTGTAATCCAGAAAAAATCCCGCTCGGGCCCCCCAGCTAGTCTTAGCGTCTCGCTGAGACCGAGTAGTATTTCGGAGTAACTTGGGCAAGGGGCAGATGATGAAAGCCCAAGTGTAAGTGAGAAAGCAGGACATCTTAAAAGTCTGGAAAAGACTGAATTGAGATTAGATCCCCTTAATAAGTCCCATCTCTTCAGTTAAATCAAAATTGAAAAATGATCGTTAACTTTAAATACTTGAAACTTGTGATGAAAATGAATGTAAGCCAAGTAAGACAAGAGATACACGATTACATAGATCAAGCAGATGAACGTTTGTTACGATTGGTTCGGGGAATGCTACAGGCAGAGCAGGGAGAATATCTTTCAGGTCCAGAGGAAAAAATGAAGGCGGAGATGATCCGAAGGGTAGAATCATCAGAACAAGATATTAAAGAAGGAAAAGTCTATACCATAGAAGAAGCAGAAGCCAGACTCAGTGAACGATTAGATTTATGAAAGTAATCGTTACTAACCAAACCCCATAGCGCAAGTCTTCAGGCGTTGGGTTTTGAGAGAGGCGAGACTTGGGCTAATAGATAGTAGAATACTACAAATGGAGAAAAAACGAGTGAGAAACGGCTCCTCCATCAGCTCGGGCTCATTTGTAATGAGTCCGAAAGCTTAAAATAGCATTTGCAATGAGAGTTTCAGAAAGTAAAAGTTTTACCCGACTAGGCCGAGATCGATCAAGTTTTCTGTTTTAGGTTTTGAGATTAGTTGACTTGACTGAGGAAAGCATACGGTCAAAACCGAGGCATAAAGCTAGAAAAAAGTGCTTTTTTGTAATTGGAGTAGTTAGTACAAACCAGTGAAACTGTCCGCCTGAATGAATTATTCGGGCAGGTTTCAAGCGTTCTGATTTATTTTTACGTTGTGTAAAGGCCTTATCATTACGGGAAGAGATAGACCTGTTTCATCCCAAAGGATGAAACAGAGTAGGCAAAAATATCTTATATTTGTACCATAATGGTACCACATCAATATGTTAGTAATAAGTAGTAGAGAATTTAGGCAGAACCAAAAGATGTACTTTGAAAAAGCAGATCAGGGAGAACAAATCATTGTTCAGAGAGGAAAAGATAAATCTTATGCCTTAACTCCTGTTAAAGAAGATGATCTATACTTTAATGCAGAGATGGTTAAGCGAATAAAAGAAAGCATAAGTCAGGTTGAGTCAGGAAAAACCAGAAAGGTTAACAGTTCTGAGGAGATCGACGATTTGCTTGGTCTATGAGTTATGTTCTGGAGTTCTCAGATATCGCTTTAGATGATATTGAAAAGCACAAAAAGATCGGAGACCAATCCATTTTAAAGAAACTACAGCGATTGCTTAATGAGTTACGGGAACATCCTAAGACAGGAACAGGCCAACCAGAGCAGTTAAAGCATGATCTGGCAGGGTTATATTCCAGAAGAATCAACAGAAAACACCGTTTAGTTTACTCTATTGAGGAAGAATTAGTCGTAGTTTACGTAGTTAGTGCTAGGGGTCATTATGGAGATAAATAGCAGTTGCTGGGCTACACTTGTCATGAGCCCGAAAGCTTGAGGTAGCATTTACAATGCGGTCGATAAAAAGCATAATGTTAGAGGCAAGAAGTAGAAATATTAAGATTAATAATCCTAAAAGCACAAGTGTTTTTCACTTGTACTCACTTAATGTTGATCGAACTATTATAGATATGTGATTACCTTCACCAAATAATAAAACCAATAGTCAAAAGCTGTTTATTTCCGAGTTTATGCAATTATCAAAAGCTACCATATTTGCATTTATATTTCTTGTATCATATACAATACAAGCTCAGGTAAACTATGGAGTAAACGCAACAGGAAAACACGCTAAATATCTGAACCATTTAAAAAGAGGAAAGAAATCCCTAAGCAAAGAAGAAAGAAAAGCCCTGAAGGATAGCTTAAAAGTTTGGAAAAGACTGGATAAAGAAGCCGGAAAAGAACTAAACCAAGTTTATAAACAAGATAAGCTTAGAAGAAAATACAACAGCCAAATAGAAAAGCTCAAAGCCAAAGGAGCTTCCACTGAAGAGATCAATAAAGTCAAAGAGAAAGCTAAGCTTAAAGGAGTAAACCTCGAAGAATTTGATTTTAACAAGTTTCCTAAAAAAATAGAACTTGATAGTTCAGAACTAGCTAAGCTGACCGAAGCACAACTTTCAGAGATAGAAGAATTTAAAGATGGAAAGGCCATTATAGGAGAACAAAGCAGTTTATATCAACAGTATAAAGAACAATGGGCAGGAGATAGCACTAGAACTACCGGAGAAGTATTCTCCACAATAGCCGAAGAAGAATTGCAAAACCAGGCCAACCAAATCAAAGAACTTGATCGGGTTAGCCAATACGCGACAGAAGCAGAAAGCTTTGATCCGACAGGAATTGGGGAGCCGATCAACCCATTGGAACAAAAGGCAAAGCTGGAGGAGCAGGCCAATAGGGAAGAACTCTTACAGAGAGCAGAAAAATTGCTTTCTAATAACGAAACCCTGGAAGGCGTAAAAAACCAAATGAGTTCCCTGAAGAAGAAATACAGCTCGGTTCCTAATGCTTCCGATCTAAGTACAGCTGTCAAAAGAAACAGCATGGAAAAAGAAAAATTCACAGATCGATTGGTCTTTGGAGGAAGCTTCCAGATCAACAGCACAGATCCATTTAGCATAGATGCATCACCAACCGCAGCTTATAGGATCAATAGAAAGTGGCAAGCGGGATTAGGGATCAACTATAGAAGAACATTTGGAAATGATTCCATAGCCAATGCAGCAGAGGATTTATGGGGCATCAGGACTTTCACCAGTTATACCATTTGGAAAGGCTTCTTTGGCTATGGAGAATATGAAAGGTCATTCCAACGAATAAGTGGCTCAAACAATAGTACAGAACAAAGCAGTAGAAGATACGAAGGCGTAGATGCCATCAATTTGGGATTAGGCAGAAGGTTCAAATTCAGTAGAAAAATATCAGGAACGGTATTACTCGTATATGACCTGATTCATGAAACTGGAGAATCCGTCAACCAAAGACCCTTCAATGTGCGGTTTGGCTTCCAGATTGGGAAGCAATAGAAGAGTTGCCTGCTCGTATCCGGTAAGTTTCTAATAGAAGTTAGTAGTTTTAAATGTAAAAAAGAAACTAATTAGTTACTTTCATGATATAAGACATGAGAATACTTGAACCGTATAAAAATTACTTTTGGGATTTTTATAATCCTCAGCAGAAGAAGGTAAAAGATAAAATAGATTACGTTTTTCAGATTGTAATCTCGGTTCAAAGAATTCCAACGAAATTTTTCAAGCACCTTGAAGAAGGGATTTATGAAATACGTGTTGAAGTAAATAGTAACATTTATCGAATCTTCACTTTTTTCGATGATAATAAGCTAGTGATTTTGCTACATGGTTTTCAAAAGAAGACTCAAAAGACACCAAGGAAAGAAATAGAACGAGCAAAGAAATTAAGAACTGATTATTATGGAGACAAAGAATCCTAAAACAATAAATGAACTTTTTGATCACAAGTATGGAAAAAAAGGGAGCTCTGAACGAGAAGATTTTGAGCAGAGGGCTGATGCTTATATGGTGGCGGAGTTGGTAAAAGAATCACGTAAAAAAGCTCACCTGACTCAAGAACAACTCGCAGAAAAGTTGAATGTAAAACGCACTTACATTTCAAAGATTGAGAGGGCCTCTAGCGATATAAGAATATCAACTTTAAGAAAAATCATTGAAACCGGACTGGGAGGGAAACTACACATTAACGTGGAATTATAACCATCATGGCGTTCAAGTTATGATTAATCGAATAGTTACTACTTCACCCCTCCTATATCTTCCTTGACCTGTTCGATTCTTGCCTTTACTTTTTCTAGTTCTTCCTGGTCTACCACCAGGAGCTCTCTGTTCAATTGGACTTTCTGTTTTAACTCTTCTTTCAGTTTTTGAAGTTTTCAATTTATCACGGTAAATTATTTGATGTAGAGAATCGCTAACTTTAAGTGCAAAACAAACAATATATGGATTTACAATCAGCTAAACTCAATGTCATGCAAAAGATCATGAACGTATCTGCGGAATCATTGATCGAAAAAGTAGATAAATTATTAGAAGAAGAAATGATTGTAGGTTATACGGCAAAAGGCAAACCCTTAACCAAAAAGGAATATAACCTCCGTCTTAGAGAAGCCGAAAAACAGATTAAGTCAGGAGACTTTATTAGTCAGGAAGATCTGGAAAAAGAAGCTGAAGATTGGTAATGTCCAAACCTAAAATAATCTGGTCTATCCAGGCTAAAGAATCACTCAGAGAGATTTATAATCACTACAAGGACAATCAGAACAGGGTGCAAAGAATGTCCGGTCCGATTTATTGAAAGCCCCAAAGAAAATTGTGTTTGCCGAGTAATACCAGAAAGATGAAATCAATCCAAAATACCGGAGAATAGTGGTAAGGGATTACAAACTGCTTTATCTGGAAAAGAAGGATAAAATTGAAGTTGTTGATATTGTAAGCACTAGGCAATCGCCACAATTTTTGAAGAATAAGTAACGACTCTACTCTACCAGTCCAATATCCTTCTTAATCTGCTCTATCCTAACCTTAACTTTTTCCAACTCTTCTTGATCCACAACTAAAAGCTCCCGATTCAATTGGATCTTTTGCTTTAGTTGTTCTTCCAATTCCTGAAGTCTTACAATCTTTGCCTGGGTAGAAGCAATGCGTTTTTCCAGTTTAAGGTTCTGGGAACGGATCTTTTCCAGTTTATCACTTTTATATTCAGCAGCCTGCTCCGCTTCCCTTAAAATTCGCTCTAACTCATCTACTTCTAACTTTAAGATAAATTGATATAAAAGCTGCTCTGTATACTTTTCCAGTTCCGCATGATCCTCTTCTTTGGTTTTAGCTTTGTCGAAACCAAAAGAAATACTAGTTAAAGAGTCACCTCCCGATAGTTGAGCATAAATAGAAAATTCAGGCCCCTGTCCTTCTATTTCCGAAACAGAATAATAACTACCCTCATTGTCAAAATTACCAAGGCTCTTAAAATATTCGAACAAAGCATTTTGAGTAAGCTTCAAAGACTTTTCGACTTGTGTTTGAAACCCGCTGGAGGTACCTTCTTTTACGTTAAACTCCGTAGTTTTCAAATCGTTATTCTGTGCGAATGACATTGAGGGACTTAAAATGAAGAAAAGGTAAAATTTGATTAAGAGGAGATTCAAACTAGTTTTCATATGTGTTGTTTACTTTCAAAGGTCATATGGAATTCGCAGCAAACCAATGCATCTTTAATTAGTATAAACTTTGATGCTCATTTCATATAATCGGGTT
Organism: Bacteroidota bacterium; assembly: GCA_039030555.1. Classification (GTDB taxonomy): domain Bacteria; phylum Bacteroidota; class Bacteroidia; order Cytophagales; family Cyclobacteriaceae; genus JBCCDY01. The sequence continues at coordinate 393,393 of JBCCDY010000001.1, read as the reverse complement.
TCTCTATAAAACGTAATTCATGAAGAAAATATTAATAACAGGCGGTACCGGTACAATCGGTCAGCACCTGATCACAAAGTTATCCGATTCTGCTAACGAAAACATAGAGATCTGCATATTGACGAGGTCTCCTAAATCGGATAATGAATATAAATGGGATATAAAAAAAGGTGAAATAGACCTCGACGTATTAGACGCGACTCATATTGTGCATTTGGCAGGAGCCGGAGTGGCAGATGAACGATGGACCGAGCATAGAAAAAGAGTAATTCTGGAAAGCAGAACAGAATCCACAAAACTCTTATACGATCAATTTAAAGACAGCAAACACCTTCAAGCCTTTGTTTCCGCATCCGCTATTGGATATTATGGTTTCGGCGATTCAGAAGAGACTTTTAAAGAGGACTCCAAGCCGGGAGACGATTTTTTGGCCGAAGTAACCAAGGCCTGGGAGAATGAAGTCTTTCAATTTGAAAAAAAAGGGTTTAGAACGGCAGCAATTCGAATAGGAATTGTCCTTTCCAAAGAAGGCGGTGCGCTACCTAAAATCACTGAACCCATAAAATTTTGTGTAGGAGCTCCTTTGGGTTCAGGCAAACAGATGATGAGCTGGGTGCATGTTGATGACCTCGTTTCAATTTTCGAGCACGTGCTAAAAGACGAAAAAGTAAAAGGAGCCTTTAATGCTGTGGCCCCGAATCCGGTTTCCAACAAAGCCTTTACAAAGCTGGCCGCACAAGCGATGAATAAGCCCCTTATTCTACCTAATGTACCTTCTTTCGTACTTAAAATTATGCTGGGAGAAATGTCGGAAATGGTACTGAAAGGCAGTAAAGTGTCCAGTGACAAAATAGAAAATACAGGTTTCCGTTTCGAACATAAGAAACTAGAAACAGCATTAGAGGATTTACTGAAGTAGAGGCTTTTCTATTCGTTTTCTTTTAACTTGAAGTAAAACCAGGAACTTACAAATTCAATGAAAGAGGTTAAACTCGATAACAATAAACCGAACGAGGAAGAAAGGATAAAGAAGGCATTCACCGACAAGGACTGGGCTGAAATAAAAAGCTCCGATTCATGGGTCATTTTCAAGGTGATGTCGGAGTTTGTAGAAGGCTTTGAGAAACTTGCGAAAATAGGTCCTTGTGTAAGTATTTTCGGTTCAGCCAGGACTAAAGATGATCATCCGAACTATAAAAATGCAGAAGAGATCGCCTCAAGGTTGGTAGACCATGGTTATGGAGTTATTACCGGAGGTGGCCCGGGAATCATGGAAGCTGGAAATAAAGGTGCTCATAAGGCTGGCGGGAAGTCTGTTGGTCTGAATATTATACTTCCGTTTGAACAATTCAACAACATTTACATAGATCCGGACAAGCTCATAACCTTCGACTATTTCTTTGTCAGGAAAGTTATGTTCGTAAAATATGCACAAGGGTTCGTAGTAATGCCAGGAGGATTTGGAACACTTGATGAGCTTTTCGAAGCCCTTACCCTTATACAAACTCAAAAAATTGGTCGTTTTCCTATTGTCCTGGTGGGACGAAAGTTTTGGGGAGGCCTAATCGATTGGATAAAAAGCACCCTTCTGGAAGCTGAAAATAACATCAATGAACAAGATCTTGATTTATTCGATGTTGTCGATACGCCTGAAGAAGCGGTTCAGGTTATAGACGATTTCTACTCCAAGTACCTGCTTTCACCGAACTTCTAGAACTTACCGAAGGATGTAAGTTTTGATGTTCATTTATCCCAAAAAGGCAAAAGATCAATTCGGAATGGTAAGGATAGCTATTTCTTCGGATACATTCACTTGATATAAAGGTCTTTTATTGGAGGACCCTCCCAATATCTCATGATGTAAGATATGTCTAAAACTTTTCGATTTTAACACAAGCATAATAATTTCTTGATCTGGAAGTCCTAACGTTCGTTTGCTTTATGCTGTTCATTAGAGTCTATGGATTTTTTAAGGAATAGTATTAAAAATAAACTGAGGGCATCTTTTTTTGGGCTCATCGTTCTCGCGGCCCTTGGAGGAGGAATTTCTATTTTTTACCTGAATAAGATCTTAGCTTACCAGGAGACGAAAGACGCATTCGGAGAAATAGTCTATCTGTTTTCCGAGGCTCTGGAAAATGAAAGTACTTTTCTTATTCACGAGCGAAAGGAAGAAGAATTCCTAAAAACCAAAGTAAGCCCTTCTATTCAGGAGCACCAAAGAGGCTTCGATCACATTAGAAAAACCCTGGATAAAATTCGTGATAGTAAATTAATAGGAGAGCTTAAGTTACAATCAGAGCTTTTGGTCTTACGGTCTCAGCTTCTTGCACATGAGAGTTACTTCAGAGATCTGGCAGAAGCGTATCATATTAAAGGTTTTAAAGACTACGGTCTTGAAGGCGAAATGAGGTCTTATGTTCATCAGTTGCAAGACAGGCAAAATCCCAAAGAAAAGGTATTTGCTTTCAGCCTAAGAAGGCATGAAAAAGACTTTATGCTTAGAAAAGACCTGAAGTATCCTGAACGAATAGCATCAACGAGTTCGGAATTTATCGATTACGTAAACACGTCTGGTGAGGAGCACCATACGGAAGAATACAAAGTAAGAACGATTAGAGAAATAGAAGAATATGTAGCTCAATTTAACAAGATAGTAGAGATAGAAAAGGAGATAGGCCTTTCCAAGAATGATGGCATTCTGGGAAAGCTGACCGAAAGCACAAGCGCTATTCAACCTAAAATTGCGCTTATGGAATCCAAGATTACAAAAAGCGTACATCGCTTATCACAAATAGCGAGGGTAGTTTTTGTAAGTTCGATAGCTGTTTTATTGATAGTGGGGTTTCTGTTTAGTGCACTCTTTTCCTCCAAGATCTCAAAGCCAATTATAGAGCTAGAGGGTGTCACCAAAGAAGTTTTAAACGGAAATGATGACGTGGAGGACAAACTGGAAGCCTATACATCCAAAGATGAAATAGGAAGTTTGTATAGAAACTTCTCCTCGATGCTGGCGAAGATCAAGGAAAACCTTCGGCTGGTTTCTTCTAAAAATGAAGAGCTCGAAGAAAAATCCGTTGAAGAACATAAACATTCCTGGGCTACGCAGGGCCTTGCCAGATTCGCCGATGTAATTAAGAACAACAACCAAGACCTTGAAAAACTTTCATATGAAGTTGTAAATCAGCTTGTAAAATATACCAGCAGCAACCAAGGAAGCATGTACATCATTAGCGAGAATGAAAAAAACCCTGAAATGATCCCTATGGCTGCCTACGCATATAACCGTAAAAAGAAGATCAAAAACCCAGTCTTATATGGCGAAGGTTTAGTTGGGGCTTCATGGCAAGAACGAGACACCATTTTTCTTTCCGATGTACCTAAAAATTATATAACCATAACATCAGGCCTTGGCGAAGCAACGCCCACCAGCGTTCTCATCGTACCCTTGAAAACAGAAGAAGCCGTAATGGGTATAATAGAACTGGCCGCTTTCCACGTTTATGAGGAGCATGAAGTAAAATTCGTGGAGACACTTTCTGAGCGACTGGCATCAGGCATTCAATCCGTAAGATTGCAGGAAAGAACTAGTAGACTTCTAGGAGAAGCACAACAAATGGCAGAAGAGCTCAAAGCTGACGAAGAAGAACTGAGGCAGAATATGGAGGAAATGCAGGCCACTCAGGAAGAGGTGTCGAGAAGTCACCAGGAATCTACTCAGAAACTGGAAGAAACTTCGAATTTACTAACCATTTATTCTGACCTGGTTCAGTCCGTGTTTAAAGGAATTATTCTAGCAGATTGTAATTGGAACATCATCCGGATTAACGAGTATACAGAGCATCTCCTACAATTTTCAGAATCGGACTTAAATAGAATATCGCTTAACAAGGTTTTCGAAAAAGAGATAACGGATATACTTACCACCATGAATGGATCTAGTCATGGAGAATTCAGTAAAGAAATAGCCGTAAATGTGATTGCCTCATCTGGTAAAAGAATTGCGGTGAGAAGTATCATTAGAAAAATGAAGGTTGATGAAAATCAGTACATAGCGATACTATTCAATAAATATGACCTAACGGAAGCCAAAAAACTGGTCAAAAATCTGATGAAGAAAAACCAATTTTTAAGTTAATGTTTAGGTTTGGAAATTATCGGCGTTTTAGATAACCATTTCGTAAAAATAGCGTAACCGCTGGATTCAATCAGAAGTGTACCTTACACAAACTAAATTATGTAGTAAGGATAATGAAACCAGAAAAAAGAGACGTTGATCTCGTAGTGTTATCCGACATTCATTTAGGCACTTATGGCTGTCATGCTAAGGAGCTTCTCCAATATCTAAAAAGTGTCAATCCCAAGAGCGTAGTATTGAACGGAGATATCATAGATATCTGGCAGTTCAGTAAAAGGTACTGGCCTAAAACTCACATGCAAGTTATCAAGCATATTACCGGGCTTATAGCAAAAGGAGTTAAGGTACAGTACATCACAGGCAACCACGACGAAATGCTTAGGAAGTTTGTAGGGTTCAAAATGGGTTCATTTTCTATTGAGAATAAAACCGTTGTAAACCTCAATGGAAAAAGAGGCTGGATATTTCACGGCGACGTTTTTGACGTCACGATGCAATATTCAAAATGGCTTACCATGTTAGGCGCAGTTGGATACGACTCACTGATCATACTAAACAGACTGATCAATGCCGTATTAATCAAAGTTGGAAAAGGACCAATTTCCATGTCTAAGCGGGTTAAGAATAGCGTGAAGTCTGCGGTAAAGTTTATAAATAACTTCGAGGAAACAGTAGCCGATATTGCTGTAAGAAACAAATACGATTATGTGATCTGCGGTCATATCCATCAACCTGTAATCAGGGATATTGAGGTAAACGGAAAGTCGGTTTGCTACCTCAACTCCGGAGACTGGATCGAGAACCTAACCGCTTTAGAGTACAACGATGGAAATTGGAGCATTTACAGTTATGAAGATGATCCGCTTGCGCAGGCTGTCAACCTCATTCGAAATCAGGGGTTGAAGAAGAACAAAGAGTTGTTCCAGATCCTTCGTGACGAATTTAATTTAGTTCCGGCGTGAAAATTCTTTATGCCATCCAGGGGACTGGAAACGGTCACTTAAGTAGGGCTGAAGAAGTATTACCAGTCCTGAAAAAGTATGCAGAAGTAGATGTGGTCATCAGCGGTAAGCACGCAGAACTTAAATTAAACCATGAGGTCAAATTTAAATATGGAGGCCTTGGGTTTATTTTCGGTAAAAAAGGAGGTATTGACCTTAAAAAGTCTTTCCTGAAAAATAATCTGTTTAGGTATTTCAGGGAGATCCGAAAAATTCCAGTTAAAGATTATGATCTGGTTATAAACGACTTTGAACCCGTCTCGGCATGGGCCTGCTTTTTTAGGGGTGTACCATGCGTTTCTTTGAGCCACCAAAGCGCAGTGATCTCTAAAAATGCACCAAAGTCAGAATTGAATGATCCTTTAGGTTGGTTTTTCCTTAAAAACTATGCTCCAGTACAGCGTTCTTATGGTTTTCATTTTGAAACCTATGATGACTCGACCTATACCCCTATCATTAGAAGTGACCTTCGAAATTCAGAAGTAACTAATGAAGGCCATTATACCGTTTACCTTCCTGCCTATAGCGATAAGAAGATCATTTCATTTCTAGAGAACTTCCCAAAAATTAAATGGGAAGTTTTTTCGAAGCACACCAAAAAAAATTATTCTAAGGAAAATATTAAGATAAGGTGCGTAGATGCCACTTTTTTCAAAGAAAGTTTACTGAAATGTGAAGGGGTTTTATGTGGTGCCGGCTTTGAGACACCATCTGAGGCATTGTTTTTGAGAAAGAAGTTATTGGTGGTTCCTATGAGCAATCAGTTTGAGCAACACTGTAATGCAGCCGCGCTGAAAGCAATGGGGATTCCGGTTATTGATTCCTTAAATAAAAGATATCTGGGTGTCATGAAAAAATTCATCAAAAAGAGTATTCCAATAGCAGTTAACTACGCAGACAAGACTGAAAAAGTAGTGGAAAAAATTATTTCTGACCACAAAAACAGTAAGGTAAGTCTGGAATACGAATACCTAGCTAAAAACCTGGAGCAAGCAATGAACGCCATCAGTCTTAATACTTTGGCGGGTAAACTTAAGTACTAGGCTGATCGGCCTTCTAACTCAAGTTTATAACCAATTTCATTAACATCTTTAAAATCGATGCTGAAGCCGTCAAGTTTCCGTTTCAGTAATTCAATTTGAAACCGGATGGAATGAAGCCCGAGAATGAAACCAAAAGCATTCATTTCCAGGTATAGTTGCCCGAAGGTAAATACTTTGCCCGGGTTGTATATAAACAACTTGAACAGTTGAAATTCAATCTGACTGAAATTGATGGATGAACCTTCAATCACTACTTTGTAGAAATTATTATCAACCTGAACGTTTTCCACCAGTCGTACAGCTTCTTTCTGATCGTTGCAAGCACTATTCTGCCCTTCCATTTTAAGTAATATTTTAATGCTTTTAATTAACTCGTTTACTCTAATCGGCTTAATGAAGAAGTCTTTGATACCTAATTCAGCGGCTTGCTGAAAATTAAGCTCGTCGAACTCCTGAGCCAGTAAGATGAAAAGCGGATTATCTAGTCTTGAATTATACTTAATGTGCTTGAACAGCTCTATCCCGTTTGTGCCGGGAAGAAAAAAGTCGGAAACGATCAAGCTAATATCTTCGAGCACAATCTCTTTTGGGTCGTAGTATTTACTTGGTCTAACCTGAACAGGTATCTGATCTTTGATTAAATGGTATTTAACCAATTGTACAAAGTTAGGATCATCATCTATGACCAATACCGCCTTATCCTTCATCACAAAATTATATCCTTGATAAGTTAAGTAAATAACAGGGCGTGAATGACAATGATAGTTTATGCTTACATTATTGATTTATTAAATAGATTATCGCAGTATAAACTAAGTTTTAAGGCAGTAAAGAACTTTTGAGAACTATTGATTAGATATCGGGTTTTTCATTACCAGTCTATGCTTAATTTAGAGTATTATACAATAGCATGATAGAGAAAGAGAGCGTTCTGGAGAAAGAGCCTGAAACCAAACCTTTGGACGATACAGGTTACGAATACATTGAAGTCTACGGTGCTCGAGAGCACAACTTGAAAGATATAGATGTAAAGATTCCAAGAAATAAACTAACTGTTATTACTGGAATAAGCGGAAGTGGGAAATCATCACTGGCTTTCGATACTATTTATGCCGAAGGGCAGAGAAGGTATATGGAAAGCTTTTCGGCTTATGCCCGCTCTTTTTTGGGTAATATGGAAAGGCCAGATGTCGATAAGATCAACGGATTAAGCCCGGTTATTTCCATAGAGCAGAAAACGACCTCACGAAATCCGAGGTCAACGGTTGGTACGGTAACAGAGATCTACGACTTTTTGAGACTGTTATACGCCAGGGCAGGCCAGGCTTTTTCTTATAAAACTGGAAATAGAATGGTTCGCCAGACAGAAGAAGAGATTACAGAAAGAATCCTGTCAGACTACAATGGAAGTAAAATAATCTTACTGGCACCTGTCGTACGTGGACGTAAAGGTCACTATAGGGAACTCTTCCAGCAGATCAGGAAGGTGGGTTTCTCCAAAGTAAGAATTGATGGTGAACTTCAAGATCTGGTTCCTAAAATGCAAGTCGATCGATATAAGATACATGATATTGAGATTGTAATTGATCGGATTGGAATCGCTGAAAAAGCTCAAAAACGCATTTCAGACTCTGTAAAAATAGCCCTTAGACATGGAAAAGGTCTTATGCTCATACTCGATGAGCAAAATGACATAAAATTCATGTCGAAAAGTTTAATGGATCCTGAAAGCGGGATTGCTTATGATGACCCTGCACCGAACATTTTTTCTTTCAACTCGCCCTATGGTGCTTGTGAGCATTGTAATGGTCTTGGACAAATTGAAGAGATCACTAAAAACTCCATTATTCCCGATTACAAATTAAGTATTTCAAGAGGAGGAATAGCTCCCTTGGGAGAGTTCCGTGAGATCTGGATCTTTAAGAAAATCACCTCAATTCTTAAGCTGTATGACCTGGATTTGACAACACCCTTAGAGAAAGTACCATCGGAAGTAATTGATATTCTTTTAAATGGTACCGATGCTACTGTTGCTGTTCCTTCTAAAAAGCACCCGGGAACCAAATGGAATGTGAAGTTTGAAGGGATCATTAATTTTCTGGAGAAACAAAAGCAGTACGGCTCCGAAAAAACCCAAAGCTGGATCAAAGAATTTACAGAGACTAAAACCTGCCCGACCTGTGAAGGGGCCAGGTTGAAGAAAGAGTCTTTGCACTTCAAAATTGATGATAAAAACATATTTGAGCTTTCTTCTAAAAGCATTTCAGCATTATCAAACTGGTTTGATGGCTTAGAAACGCGGCTCGATGATAAGCAAAACAGGATCGCAGCCGAAATACTAAAGGAGATTCGCAAGAGGATCTATTTTTTGCTGGACGTAGGCCTCGATTACCTTGATCTTGACCGTCCTGTCCGTACGCTTTCAGGAGGAGAGGCACAAAGAATTAGATTAGCAACACAGATCGGAACACAACTCGTAGGTGTGTTGTACATTCTTGATGAGCCTAGCATTGGCTTACATCAGCGAGATAACTATAAATTAATTGAAGCTCTCAAACAGCTGAGAGATATTGGTAATTCTGTAATCGTTGTTGAACACGACAAGGATATGATGCTGGAGTCGGATTATGTTCTGGATATCGGCCCCGGTGCAGGTCGCCATGGCGGCAAGGTTACGGGTCAAGGCGACCCGAAAGAGTTTCTGAAGCTTGGAGGAATTACGGCCCAGTACCTTAAAGGAGAAAGAAATATTGATACCCCTGCTGAAAGAAGAAAGGGAAATGGAAAGACTTTAAGCTTATTGGGAGCCGAAGGACATAATCTTAAAAAGGTAGACTTTAAGCTGCCTTTGGGAAAATTCGTCTGCGTCACGGGTGTTTCGGGAAGTGGAAAATCATCTTTGATTCACGAAACGCTCTTTCCAATCCTCAATCGACATTTTTATCGTTCCAGAATTGAACCACTTGCTTACAAATCAGTAGATGGCTTAAAGGATTTAGATAAGGTTATCGAAGTGAGCCAGTCGCCAATAGGAAGGACACCGAGGTCAAATCCTGCTACGTATACCGGTGTTTTTTCAGACATCAGAGCTTTATTTACAGAACTTCCTGAAGCTAAAATTAGAGGTTATAAACCGGGAAGGTTTTCTTTTAATGTTAAGGGAGGCCGATGTGAAACCTGCCAGGGCGGAGGAATGAAAGTTATAGAAATGGATTTTCTTCCTTCGGTGCACGTCCCCTGTGAAACCTGTAAGGGTAAACGTTATAATAGGGAAACGCTGGAAGTAAGGTTCAAAGGGAAGTCTATTTCAGATGTTCTTGACATGACCGTTGAACAAGCCGTTGAGTTTTTCGAAAACCAGCCGAAAATCCTTCGGAAAATACAAACTTTAAATGAGGTAGGCCTTGGATATATTTCTCTTGGCCAGCATGCTACCACACTTTCCGGTGGAGAAGCTCAAAGGGTAAAGTTAGCTACCGAGTTATCGAAAAAAGATACTGGAAAAACACTATATATTCTTGATGAGCCTACTACGGGACTCCACTTTCAGGATATAAACCACTTGCTGACGGTATTAAACAAACTTGTAGAGAAGGGTAATTCCGTATTGGTTATTGAGCACAACTTAGATGTGATCAAAGTGGCGGATCATATTATTGACCTCGGGCCAGAAGGTGGAGAAAAAGGAGGAGAGATTGTTACCGAAGGAACTCCTGAAGAAATTATTAGCAACAAACTAAGCCATACAGGAAGGTTTCTGGCAATGGAATTGAAAAACGTAGAGGGTTAAAAAACAAAAACCCCATCCCGAACCTCCGAGACTTCGGGGCGGGACAGAGTTTTCAACCAAAACATAATTAACTATGAAAGAACTGTACTCCTCTACCTAACCCGTTTTCATATTAATCATAACTATTAACGGAGAGATAGCAATAATTGTTCCGATTAGATGACCTCTCGAATACTTATATTTACCTATTAAAAAAGTATTGTAGACGGGATTGAAGATTATCAGTAATTAGTAAGGTATGAGAAGAAGTGGGCTTTATTGGGCTTTACAGATTGGAGGCTGGTCAGTCTATTTTATTCTAATCATCTTTTTTTTAACCCTTGCGGATGTTTTAGATACCAAGCAGGTTTTAAGCTTCTTTTTTCTATCGGTTTATTTCTTATTTACCACTCACTTTCTGAGGCTAATTGTTTTAAAGAGGCAATGGCTTAATGTCCACGTCTCAAACTTCATTGGAAAGCTTACCTTCACAATTTTAGTATTCAGTTTATTCAATTTCGGGTTTCAAATACTGCTTTCTTTCATTTTCGGATTACTTGAGTTTTCAAGGGACTTCCAGCCCTTCTTCATACTCGCGAACATACTGGAAGCGGTAGCACTATATTTTTTATGGACGATCATTTATTTTCTTTATCACTACGTTGATAACTACAATAAAAACCTGAAGTACGAGGCGAAGATCAATGAAATTGAGCTGAACCATTTGAAATCACAGCTGAACCCACATTTCATTTTCAATGCGCTGAATAGTATTAGGGCGCTGGTTCATGAAAACCCGGAGAAATCAAAAAAAGCAATCACCCAGCTATCCAATATTCTGAGAAATTCCCTCGCTGTCGATAAAAAAAGGCTAACCAGTTTTTCAGATGAACTCGCTACGGTCAAGGATTATCTGGAGTTGGAATCCATTCGTTTTGAAGAACGTTTGAACGTAAAATACAATATCGATCCTTCTGCCTTTCAGTTTGAAGTTCCCCCGATGATGATCCAGACGTTAGTAGAAAATGGAATAAAGCATGGAATATCTACCTTGAAGAATGGAGGAACGCTTAGTCTAAACGCAACAGTTGAAGACGGTCAGCTCAAAATTGAGATCAGAAACAGTGGAAAATACGTAAACGGAAAAAAAGTAAAAAAGAGGTCGGGCTTCGGCATCGACAATACCAAACAGAGGCTGAAAATTTTGTACGGAAATAATGCTTCTTTTGACATTAAAAACGACAATGAAGAAGGGGTTTTAACTAGCCTAAGACTCCCGCAATTAACATAACTCGAATGAAAGCAATAATTATAGACGATGAACGACTGGCAAGAAGTGAATTAAATTCCTTGTTGGCCAGATATTCTGAGATCGAAGTGATCGATGAAGCTGTCAACGCAGATGAAGCCAGAGAAAAAATTGAAAAACTAAATCCGGAACTTATCTTCCTGGATATTCAGATGCCAGGAAAAACAGGCTTTGAATTGCTGGAATCCTTAGATTTTGTCCCGAAAGTAATCTTTACTACGGCCTACGATGAATATGCGCTTAAAGCATTTGAGTTCAATGCACTGGATTACTTAGTAAAGCCAATAGACTCAGATAGGTTGGCAGAGGCGATTAACAAAGTTGTAAAAGATCATACCGAGCAGGAAGATCCCTTACAAAGCCGAGAGAAAAAGTTAGGGCTGGATGATCAGGTTTTTGTTAAAGATGGAGAGAAGTGTTGGTTCGTGAAGCTATCAAGAGTTCGAATGTTCGAATCAGATGGAAACTACATCAAAATTTATTTTGATGGATTCAAACCAATGATCCATAAGTCACTGAATTCATTAAATGAGAAACTAGACGATAGAGCCTTTTTTCGGGCCTCTCGCAAGCACATTATAAACCTGGACTGGGTTGAAGAAATTGAAACATGGTTCAACGGAGGGCTATTGGTTAGATTAAAAGGAGGAGATAAAGTGGAGGTTAGTAGGAGGCAGGCTGCCAAGTTTAAGGAAATGATGAGCTTATAAGATTTTTTCCAGTCTGAAGGTGGTTTTAATCTGTTCTTCTTCCCTTTTTATTACAAGCTTTATATTTTTGTTTTCTTTTTTCATAAGAAGCGTATTCATTGCCCCGAGGCTGTAATTCGTGGCAGGATAGCTGTTTATAGAAATGATCCGATCACCTTTTTTAACGCCAGCTTCATAGCCGGGAGAGTTATCAGCTACCGAATGAACAATGTATTCATTGTATTTTTTTCCCTCCGCGGTAATCTCAATACCACTCATATTATAATCGAATGGGTCATTGAACTTCCTGTTTTTCTTCAGATATAGTTTCCCTCTGAAATAGTCAATTACTACATTAAATCTACTGATGAGGCCTCCCCCTATACTACCTTGCCTGCTCGTTGATTTAAAAAGATTATGATAGCTTTCTTCATTGGCGAACGAGATGATTGGGTTTTCAATCTCAAAGTGCTTTAGCTTTACCTTTTCTACTCTTCCCAAACATCCATCGATATCGCCTCCAAGTCCTTTTCCTAATAACCTGGGGAGGTGTGTTTCAGGGAGGTCTATACGTTCGTCGGCGCCCATGTTTAAAAGAATAGCATGGCTAGCTCCGGTATCGAACATGAATTTAGCCGCTATAGTCTCTCCGTTTTGTAAGGTCACATCACTAGTAATGTAAGGCTTGGTATCCTCCAGGGAGATATCCACTTCGGTGTATTTCTTTTTAGGATTAAAAGCATGTGGTTCTTTCAATACCATGGTTTTAGTATTGTAATTCAACTCCACAACAAACCGTCTAAACAGCTCATAACCAATAATCCCGTGAATTTCGGTTCCAATGGTACTGCCGAGATTTAGATAATCCTCTTCCAAAACCAATACGGACTGACTTTTTCCAGTTACTCCCGGAAGCCGGAGGCTTACGTTTCGTGCTACGTAAGCGTTTACTTCTCTCTTACCGTCTGCGCCCAAAAGGCTTATTTTTTTGCCATATTCAATGCTAAGAATATCGGAAAAGAGCTTATCGGTGAGTATAGCAGTATTAACACCTGTATCGACAATAAATCTCAGAGGAATGGCATTGTTCAGAACCACGGGAACAACGATTAGATTGTTGTAGGTCTCAAAGCGGATAGTAGCCTTATTAGCGTCGTTATCAATTTGAAAGCCAAACGCCTGAGCAGAAACCTCTTCCGAGAAGAGAAGTAATAAGCAGTAATAAAATAATTTTAATAATCTAGTCACACAATAATATTCTATAACACACAACGCCTCACGCTGCTTTCGAGTTCATTTATAAGATATCCGAAATATTATTCTGGAATATAGTACTTTGGAGTGAAATTAAACTCACCCTTTTTTCGTGATAATTTATTTGCTTCTGGAGTAGTTAAGAAAATATGCGGTATTCAGTAGCATAATTTCTTCTGCCGTTGGGTCGGGTTCATTTTCCAGTGCTTCGATAATCACTTTAATTAAGAGATCCCCTTTATCAGTGTTTAAACTATTAACGAGCTTCAGAACTTGATCGGATACCTCTGTATCTTTTAATGAAGATGTTTTTTTTGTTCCTGATAAGCCTTCCTCCGGCCTTTTGACTTCCGTGAGCGTATGTGGCTGCTTCTTAAGAAAAGAGCTTACATCTTTTAGCGAAGGTTTCGATTTTTTAGTCATCAGTACACTAGAACAGGTGGGTAATTATTTCCTTTGCTATCTCTTTAAATTCTTCTTCAGCGTTGATCGTACTAAAATTAGCAAATATGTTTTTATGAGAGACTCTTGTTTTCAGTATTTCAGCATCTAGACCTTCTAAGGCGGAAGCAATAGTTTCTTGCTTAGTAAGACTGTGAACCCGATTAGGCAGGATTAACAACTTCAGTTCATTTTTATGTTCTTGAGCGGGTTTGAGATCCTCCACTGTTTGGTAGGTAACCAAATAATCATTTTTTGTCAAGCTCGTAGGAATAATGATGAGGTCGCTTGTGAGCGCCAGTAGTTTGATTTCCTCATTTGTGGTTTTTCCAGCACTATCTACGACAATAACATCGAATTTATTTTCGGCTTTAAATTGTTCAATACTATTGATTACGGATTCATCGTCTGAACCATATATTGGAAAGCTTTTCTGTTTAGTAGAATTCTGCTCCTCTTCAATATTTCTCAAAGTGCTTAGTGTATAATTAGTATCGGTTTCCAGAAGGGCTACTGTTTTCTTGAGCGAGTGAAGTGTCGTAGCAAGGTTTATTGCGGCAGTAGTTTTGCCAGTGCCGCCTTTTCTACTTATGAAGGAAATAACTTTTGTCATTTAATTAAATATAGAAATGGCTTCGTAGAAAAACAATTTGTCTGGTTTTATCAGTATATGATGAGTTTCCACCTGAAAGCCCACTTCCAGGCTAATTCGAAGGTGTCGAGCTCAGCCTTTTTTAAAACATTCTTCAATTCTGATTTACTAAACCCTCGAAGTACGGATAATGGGCCATCATTTTTTACCATGGAAGACTTTGAGAAAATAGCGGTAAGCCATTTGATAGAGTAATATGCTATTCTGTTTCTATGGAGATCGTTGATTACGACAGCAAGTCTGGCTTCTTTCTTCCAATGCTTCAAAAGAGAGATGAGTTCTGTCTGTGAAAAATGATGCGTAAACAAGGTGGATATGATGAGATCTACGGGTTCATTCAGTGATTTTTTTAAAGTAACATCTTCACAAACATATTGTATTGGATTTTCTTGTTTAGTGTTCTGTTTTGCATACTCTATAATGTTTGGGTTAGCATCAATGCCAATTAGTTTGAGATTTGTAAACCCTTTGCCTTTGAGCACTTGATAAATCTTTCTTAGCATATCTCCACTTCCACATCCCATATCAACAATAGTAAGCGATGTGTTTCTATCCCGGTCTTTGACCAGGTGGACAACAGTTTTTATGGTAATCGGATTTCCCCCTAACAGCTTGTTGATTATGTCGAGTTCTTTAAGGGTTTGTTCTACGACCTCTCCTGAACAGTTTAGGTCGTCCATAATCTCCTCATGATTGCTTCTTTGAGAGAATGAGATCATGAAGATGAATTTAAAACCACAGACTCAAAAGTTAAGCCGGGACCAAAAGCCATTCCCAGAATGTTTTTCGATTCATTCAAGCCTCCGCTTTTGAGGAGGTGTTCCAGCACAAACAGAATGGAGGCCGATGACATATTCCCATAATTTTTTAGTACATGGTTGGAAGAGGACATTTCTTTTTCGCTCAACCCAAGTTGTGTCTTTATGTGTTTTAATATCGCTTTTCCCCCAGGATGAATAGCATATGCATTAAATGAATTCACATTCAATTTGACCTTGATTTGATCAACAAATTCTTTTATGCTCTCATTGATTACCTCGGGAACATAGCTGGATAATTTCATTAGAAAACCTTTGTCACCTATATCCCAGGCCATTTCATTAGAACTGCTTTGCTTAATTTCAGAATGAAAGCCTATTATTTCAGTGGCCAAATCAGAATTTTTAGAGGAGACTATGGCTGCCGCCGAACCGTCGCCGAATAAGGCATTGGCTAAGAGGTTATCTTCCGTATAATCTTTTTGAAAATGTATGGTACAGGCTTCCAGACATACGACAAGAATCACAGCATTTGGGTTTCCCATGCTTATTTCGCTTGCCATTCGCAGAGCTGTTACTGCAGCAAAACAGCCCATGAAATTGATATTCGTTCTTTTTAGGTCTTTATTAAGTTCCAGTTTGTCCTGCAGCTCCAAATCTAGGCCAGGTGCATACATTCCTGTGCAGCTAACCGTTATTAAATGTGTGATGTCTTTTTTCAAAAACGATGAATCGACTAAAGCATTTTGAGCAGCTTTTTCAGCTAGAAGGCTTCCTTCATTCTTAAAGAAGGCCATTCTTTCAGCAGTACTAGGAAAAGGTTCCAGATTATCACTTTCAGGGAAAAAAGTAAACTTCTGACCGGGTAGATAGTCTTGAATAAACGTGTATCGCTTTTGAATTCCGGAAGCCCTGAAAAGGATATCAATTTGATCATCGATGTTCTTTTCGTTGTTAAGAAAACGCTTCATAAAGTTAGAAGCACTCTCTCTATCAAGGGTATGATCCGGAACGGCTGTTCCTAAACTATTAAGGAAAACGTTCCTCATTTTTTGCGCTAATAATATATGTTTGTAACCGTGAACGCCCTCTTTTCCCGCTCTAACCTTCTTCATTTGAGGGTGCCTTTTTCTTTCTTTCTTATGCCTGTGTTCTTCTTTGCACTCGCAAATGCAGAAACAACTAGTATAACTAATATACTCATCACATTTGTTTCAATTCATTTATTTCTTTACCCGGCAAGTAATGCTTATAACAGCTATTTCGATCGTGATGAAGGAAGCATTGGAGGATTAAAAGCTCCCCCAAAGGTTGAGGAAAGCCTTCTATACCTTTCTCTAATTTTCGATGTGATTGCCTTACTACTTTCGGCTCTCATTAATAGTACATTCTTTTTCATGGTTTTGGTATATGGCTTAATCTCAAAAGCTTACAGCCATCCAAAAATTCGATTGAAAAAAAGACCATACCTGGGACTTATCATAGTCAGTCTTTTCCAAGGGTGGTTTACTTTTCTAATGATCGTTTCAGGACTGGAATCATTAAATATAAATGAGCTTTTGATCTGGGAGCTGTCAAAACCAGGCTTGCTTACCACAATGCTTTTATTAGGGTCTTATCCTATGACTCAAATTTATCAGCACAGTGAAGATGGGCAGCGAGGAGACCGGACGATTAGTCTAATTTTAGGGGTTAAGGGTACGTTCTTTTTTACAACGCTAGTATTCAGTATCGCCACAGCCCTTTATGCTATCTATTTCAGCTCAAACTATTCTACAGAGGTAGCGATGATTTTTATACTAATATTATCCCCTGTTTTAGTCTTTTTTCTTTGGTGGTTTGCTAAAAGTCAAAAAAGTTTGAGCTACGTTAATTACAAAAATGCCATGAGGTTAAATACGCTTTCAGCCTTATGTCTCAATCTGTTTTTCATCTACCTCAATTTCGTTGAGGTTTAGAAAGGAGTTCCATGAGTTCCTTTAATAATATACTCACTGGCAAGCTTTGAATTTTTTAATATTCTTACAGCTAAAGAAGACATTCCTTTAGTGCCAAAGAGTTTTTGGGTAACTCTTCCTCTCCGCAAACGGTTTTTAAACAAAGCATTCCATTTAGAGCGATACTCACTTTCTGCCTTTTTTCGATTAAAAACCCCGCCATCGATGTTATCCAGAATAGTTTCTGCACAAACCTTAGCTGAATGTATGGCCAAAGCCATTCCGTTTCCACAAAGCGGCGTGATTAATCCGGCTGCATCTCCACACATAAAAACACCATCTTCAACGGCTTCTTTTTTATGAAATGATACTTCGTTAATGGTTAGAGGGCGATCAAATAGCTTTTCCGAATTAGAAAATAAGTCTTTTAAGAATGGGTTTTTGAACACAACCCGTTCTTCCATCTCCTCAATTTTTTTGAACCGTTTTAGAACACTTGTCGAACCTAAGTAGCAAGCGTTCACTTTACCATCTTCTATACGGCTTACCCCACAGTATCCCCCTTCAAAATTATGAAGGGCAATGAGATCTTTTGAGAATTTTGCTTTAAGATGATATTTAACTCCAAAATAAGGAGCCGGTTTTTTCCAGAATGCCCTATCCAGTGTTCTGTCTATTTTAGACCGTTTTCCATGTGCCCCAACGAGAATAGTGGTTTTTAGATGCTCACCGTTATTCAAACTTAGCTCGAATCCGTTATCGGTTTTCGAAATACTTTCTACGGATGTATTTAGGTAGAATTGAACACCTTCCGATGAGGCTTTTTCATATAGAAACTGATCAAAACGATATCTACTTATGCCAAAGCCACCAAGATCAAGTGTATACTCAGCAGCATTTCCATTAGTACTTGAAAGTAAGAATTTGTCAATTTTTGGAAGTTCCAAATGCTCTGGAAAACAATCTATTTGCTTTAAAAAAGGGATAACTTCATTTGAAACATACTCTCCACACACTCGATGAAAAGGGTATTCCTTTTTCTCAACGAGCTCAACGGAAATACCTGATTTTGCGAATATGATTGAGCTGATTAAACCTGCAAGTCCACCTCCTATTATGGTAACACTAGGGCCTCGTTTTGAAATTTGTGTCAATGAATTATTAAAAAATTTATAGATCTATCACCTTTTCAAATTAATATCGTAACTTAATATAGTTATAAACAGGAAGCCGTATGAAAATATCTGCACTATCAAATAAACCCTTATATCCAAGCTCCATTAGCGTACTGCTTATTGGAAAAAATGCCCCTGCCTTAGATGCCATCAAAGATAAACTTAGAAAACACACAGGTGTGAGTATAGTTGCGGATATGGCTACAAATATTAAAGATGGTATGCTTAAAGCTTTTTCACTAAAGCCAAATTGTATCATTCTGGACGACGATCTTGATAACGAGGAAATAAATCGTTTTACTCAGGAAATGGATAAAGATGAATCCGTAAGTGAAACACCTATTTCCATACTGAAGACATCAAATTACAGACAGATCGTTAACTCTCGCATTCAGGATTTTATGTTGAAAGAAGGGATCACTTCCGATCAATTGGTGCGAGGAGTTGTGAATATGATGAAGTATAAGAAGACGAATCTTTATTTATACAAAACTTACAAGAAGGGTAAAACAAGAATCTCGAAGCTTTTCAAATAAGGCTTCTAACGGTTAATATTATAAAAAACTAAAACCCCGCGATGAGCGGGGTTTTTTGTTCATGCCTTTAAGCATGAGGAAGTAAATTGTTGTTAACCTGATTTATGAAAGTCAATATTGATGCCATAAACACAACTATCTGATTATGAGGAATTTAAAAACAAATTAGCCAAAATAAGTGTTCAGATATGTTGGATAATGGACAAAAACAGATAAAAAAACGAACACATAAAAGCTTACACTTTCCCTGATTTTATTCTATTTCTATAAATATTGGCCAGCTTTTTCTGGTCTACACCAAATTTGGAAAGTATAAATAACTGAAGGTAGATGGAAAAAAGCCTATATACTCCATTTTCTTTGAAACGACGGGACGAAGTGATCACCGCTTTTTTAAGGACTTCGAATTTGTGCCTTTTTTGAATTCTTTTAATAATATCCTGATCTTCCATGATCTTCATATCCTCTCGAAAGCCGCTCAAAGATTGAAAGACGGCCTTTTTTACAAATAAGCTTTGGTCACCATACCTAAACCAAAGAGTACCGAAGCGGGTGAAATAAGAAAGGCAGGAAAGAAACCAATGCTTGCTATCGAAGCTGAGTCTGAAACATCCGGACGAACTGCCACGCTTAATAGATTGTATGATTAATGAGTCAAAATTTTTAGGGGGAATAGTGTCCGCATGAAGAAAATACAGGATATCTCCGCTAGCTTGCCTGGCCCCGGCATTCATTTGAGCAGCCCTGCTTTTTTCTTCTGCTTGAATACAAAGAAGACCTTTTTGTCTAACGATTTTAACAGTTTCATCATCACTGAACCCATCTACTACAATAACTTCAATCTTGGTCTTTGCTGAAGATTTGATCTGATTCAGGGTGTTTTCTATAAACTCTTCTTCGTTATACGTAGGTATTATAACAGATATCTTTTTCAATACGCTAATCTTGTTTAACTTATGTGATCAAAAATCTATAGAAACCGTATATATATTAAACAAGTCTTCCATATTGTTTTTTGTTATGTTCCAATCCTTAAACAAACTAAAATGAATTCTGATCTCAAATATAAAGGTGAACGCTGGGTTGAAGTAAATTTAAATTCTACTGGAAAACATCCCAAATATGAGATTTCCGATATGGGCAGGGTCAAAAGTTATGCATTAAATAAAGCGTCTGGAGCTATTTTAAAAGGAGGTAATGTGAATGGCTATCTTTCCGTAATGATCCGTTTCGATGATGGGCAGACCCAGTGGAATTATATACATAGGCTTGTTGCTAAGTATTTCGTACCAAACGAAGATCCTTCGAAGAAAAAATACGTTATTCATAACGATTTTGATAAGCTCAACAATTCGAAACACAATCTTCAGTGGGTGAGCCTTCAGGAATTGCACGACCATAATAATAACAATCCGAACGTCATTAAAAGGCGAGTTACAGGTTATAAGCTTACCGAAGCAGATGTCCGCATCATAAAAAAGTTACTCAGAAACAATAAGACCAGATTAAGTATGATCGCCAAGAGGTTTGGCATCACACATACGCAGCTGAATAGAATCCGATCAGGGGAAAATTGGGGTCACGTAGAAGTATAATTCTCGCTTTTTATTATATTTCCAAAAATACGTGAAGTAATTTTATTTTTATAAGCACCAACTTTTCCAAACAATAATTGGTTTTCTTAATGAATCTAGGAACTAATGCTTTTTAGTATTTGGTTTGCGAAATCTGAATGAGCGTATACTTAAAGAAATATACAAATAAGCATTCGCGCTTTGCAGTAGTTGACGATAGTCTGCTTCACTATCGTGACGAAGGTAAAGGCCATCCAATCTTGCTTTTGCACGGTGCATTTTCTTCACTTCATACCTTCGATTACTGGACGGAAATCCTAACAGATAATGGTTTCAGGGTACTGAGATTTGATCTGCCGGGCTTTGGTTTAACAGGTTCGAGGAGCGATCACCAGTACAGTATGGAAATTTACGTGAATACTGTTTTTCACTTTCTGGATATTATGGGTTTGGATAAGGTTTCAATAGCTGGTAATTCATTAGGTGGCTGGTTAGCCTGGGAATTTGCTTTAAAGTACCCAAATCATGTCGATAATCTGATTCTTATTGCTGCCGCAGGTTTTATTGACGACAGGAGTATTCCTCTACCTTTTAAGATGGCGAAAACCCCTTTTATCAATAAAGTGATAAAGTACGTAGTTAAAAGGAGCGTATTAGAACAATTCGTAAAAGAGGTTTATGGAGATCCGTCTAAAGTTACTGAAGAGCTCGTTGACCGCTATTTTCATTTGTTTTCCAGGGAAGGTAACCCTGAAGCGTTTTTAGCTATTTGTAATACCAAACCAAAGGATAATACCCCTAAGCTCAAAAAGATCAAACACGAGACTCTAATTATCTGGGGAGAAAAGGATAACTGGATTCCTATTGAATATGCCTACCGTTTTGATATTGAAATACCAAAAACAGAACTTGTAATCTACGAAGGTGTAGGCCATATACCTATGGAAGAAATACCTGAGGAAACCGCTGCAGAACTTATTTCATTTCTTAGCAGAAAATCTTCTTCAATAAAAGCCTCAATGCGAGTATCGAAATCAGCTTAGATTTTTAAGTTTTTTCTGAGTTTTCAACAAAGCCTTTTTAGTCTGATTTTCTAAAGAGAGATCACGTTCTCTTACACCCACGGCTTGTGACGACCCTACAATTTCTCTTGCAGTAAGTAAATAATATTTTTCACCTCTTTTTTCAATAGAGTTGATCAACACTTCAGCCTCAATTTGTTTTTCTGAGATTAACATGTGAGTGTTTTCTCGTACAGGAATAGCTTGCTTTAACAAATCATTGATCCCTGGAAAGAACTTTTCAATTGATGAACTTTCTATGTCCTCTTTTTTTAAGCCTAGAATCCTTTGCGATTGCGAATTAACATCTTTTATAATTCCAGTTTCATCAAATACAAAAATGAACTCCTGTATTCCATCAAGAATTGAAATCACCTCCTTTCTTCCGGCATCAATCTTGATTTTTTCTTCCTGAAGCTCTTCTGCTTTCACCGATAGGCTTTTGGAACGTTCTAAAGTCTCAAATACATTACCCAAAAGAATACCAACCTGATCCATTAGATCGAGCAATGATTTATCCAGGGTTTCAGCTTTCTCGCTAAAAAATTCCATCACACCTAAAAAGGAATTTCTACTCAGAATAGGGAAAGCAAAACCACCTTTCAAGCCGGACTTTTTAGCAACTTCTGATCTGGGAAAATTAGGGTCGATGCTGACGTCCTCAATCCACTGTGCCTTTTCAAGCTCAAATACCCTTCCCGGTAACCCAGCTCCTTTTTCAAAAGTGTAGCCCTCCGTGGCTTTCAAGAATGCTGAAAACCGGCTTTCATCTGTGAAGCTCCATAAATTGGAAGGCGTGAGCATGTCTCCTTCTTTATTCAAAAAATACACATGTCCGATAGGCCATCCAGTGAATTCACAGACTTTGTAAAGCGCATTTTGACAGGCCGACTCCAAATTGCTTTCCTGAGCAATCTGTGAACTTAAATCCAGTAGAACATTTAAGCTTTCTGATTTCTTTTCAGACTGATTTAAAAGGCGTCCCGTTTCCTCATTTTTCCTTGCGACTTCCTCTTGAGTAGCCTCCAATTCCTCCATATTCTGCCTCATCTCCTCCTCTTGCGCCTGCATTTCTTCTGTCATCTGACGAGATTCTTCGAGTAGGTTTTTGGTGTTTTCAGCCACTTTTACAGAAGAAAGGGCCGATGCTATGCTCTCAGATATATTTCTGACAAATTCTATTTCATGTTCTTTCAGTTTTTGAAAAGAAGCCAGCTCTATAATGCCCAAAACCTCATGGTTAGTAATCATAGGCATAACTAAAATACATTTGGGTTTGGCATCTCCTAGCCCGGAGCCGATATCAACATAATTTTCAGGTATTTCAGTGATGTAAATAAAATCCTTTTCGTACCAGGCTTGCCCAACCAGACCTTGCCCAATAGCCACTTCTTTCGTAATAAACTTTTTCCGTTTGTAGGCATAACAGCTCTGCATAGCCATTTGCTGATTTTGTTCTCCATCTTGCAGCACGAAAAGGGCTCCCTGATTGGCATTAATATATTTTACCAGACTGCTGATAACTTCATCGGATAGCTTTTGTAAATCTTCTTGATTTTTTCGAATGAGATCGCTGAATTTTGCAACTCCTTCGTTTGTCCAATTTCTTCTTTTGGTCTCTTCAGACACCTCTTTGAGTGAATCGCGCATGTTTGCCAGAGATTCACCGATTTCTCCTTTATTGTCAAATACCTGGACGTCTGAATCAAAATCTCCACTTCCTACTTCATCTGCAAAACTTTTTACCTGAGCAAGGTTCTCGCTCAAAGTCTGGATTTTGGTGAGTATGCCACCGATTTCGTCTTTACTTTGATGATTATCAGAGATGAGATTTCCTTTCGATAAACGATCGATTCCTTTATTCGCTTTTTCTACAGAAGAAATGATATTCTGATAAAGAAAATGTCCACCAACCAGTAAGAATAAAATAGTTAATGCAATGAATATGATGGTTGTATAAGTGATCCAGTTTAGCAGACCAATCAATTCCATTTCCTTACTCTTCTGCTTTTTGGAAAGGGCTTCGAAGAAAGCACTGTATGCCTTATCAGTTTCTTCTATATTTTTTTCAAGCTGTGTAATGGAGCCGTACGCTTCAGCTCCAATATCACCTTTTCGTTCGAATTGTAATTCCAGCCAATTCACGAACTGATCATTTAAAACCAGTGAATCACTATAGTCTGGATACCCACTAACCTCAAAATCTGAATCGTTGGATTTAAGTGATGATAAGAATAATTCATTACTTATGAAAAGACTATCTACGGCCGAGATGAACACAGCGCACTGCCTGGAAACTTCTGGGCCAATTATATTACTGTTTTGTTGAAGGGAATCGAGAATAAATGCGATTTCCTGATGTACATCCTCTTTTTGCTCAGATGTATATTTTTTGGCTACTCCATCTACTACATTTTCAAACAGCCAAAGGTGTACTTGTTTGTTGCTGTAGGTAAGCAGGCTATTTGAGTTTCTGATCAACGAGATTTCTTCCTCAAAACCCGTTTTAGTCGTATTCATTTTTATAAGTTGAATACTAACCAATAGCGTAAGAAGAAAGGTTACTGCCACAACAGCGGATAGCAGCTTACCTCTAATACTTTGAAAAAATTTCATTTAGTGGAGGTTTACTTTAAAGTTAAAACTTTCCTGAAACCAGCCAATGAAGATTTGTCGATTAGAAGTTTCCCGTTAGGTTGAAAAAATCGTACATCAGGATGCGTATGGCTTCCTTACGTTGCGAATTATCCCATAGGCTTGATTTTTCATTCTCTTGAATCAATGAAAAATTTCCTCCTTTTGATAGGAGATTATAGACTTTCGCAGCAAACCGGGCTTGTTCAGCAGCGTTGCTCTGCTCATAACTGATTGTTTGAACTTCATCATTGAGATTATATTCCAAATTAATTGTTTCCAGGCCTTCCAGGTTTCCGCCCTGCTCAATGGTTAGGTAAGCCCTATCCATTTTCCAAGCATGGACAATAGCGTAACCCAGATAATTATCATCACGGGTTTCAAGCTCGTCTTTAAAACGATAAATTTTCAAGCCAGTCTCCGAATTTTCTTCAACAGTATAATAGGGCAGTCTAATATTTTTAAAGAAGAGCGAAGAAGCGTCTGTGGTTTTAAAAGAGATGTTTTCAATATCAATTTCCCTTTTTTCGTCCGGGTTACAATTGGAGAAGATAAGGCAAATAGATGAGATAAGAATAATGCTTAACGGAAGTTTCATTTCTCGTTTTGATAGACCGATTTTCTGTATTTTCTGCACTGCTCTTTAAACGCTTCCTTACCTTCTTTAATGATACGTTCGGATCTATAATACTCGAAAACACCTGCCGAGTCTTTTGAAAGGTTTACAAGAATATGCGGTCGATGCTCGTTTAAAATCGAGGAACAGATCCTGTCCTGCATCAGATCAATAGATTCTGTCAACAGATCAAAAAAACCAAGCTTTTTGGTTTCACTTTCTTTTTGCCAGGATATCATTTCCATTAATTTCTGGCGAAAAAAATTAATGTGACCCTCGTATTCTTGCTCTTTCTGCAATTCTTCTTTCTTCTCCGATTTAATGTAGGGAACGTGTGCGTTTACATTCACCGCTACTAAAATATCTCCGTCAATTCGTTTTACAGCATTTATAGGCAGTGGATTAATAACTCCTCCGTCTACTAAAAGTTGGTTGTTGGTGTATACAGGTTGTAAAACCGTGGGAATAGCCACAGAAGCCCTAATGGCGTCAATAATACTTCCTTGGTCATAAACGATTTGGCTTTTGCTTATCAAATCGGTAGCAGATACTTTGAAATCGATTGGAAGGTCTTCGATATTAACATCGCTGAAGAATTTTTCCAGTTCCTTAAATACACGTTCTCCTTTGATCAGGCCATTTCCGGAAAAAGAAAAGTCCATGAGACTAAAGACGTCATACTTTTTAAGCTCACAGATCCATTTCTTGTATTCTTCTAAGTGGCCTGTAGCATATATTCCACCGATCAATGCACCAATAGACGAACCTGATATGGAGTGGATTTCCATTCCACATTCTGCTATCGCTTCGATCACACCGATGTGTGCAACGCCTCGGGCACCACCGGATGAAAGCACGAGTGCTACCTTCTGTTTCATGCTTTATGGTTCAATTCATTTTGGTGAAGTAATAAAAAGATTTTCTGCATCGTTGGATTATAGTTTATTTAGCGTTTGGTTTTGAAAAATCCGACAGACAGGAAAATACGTATGTTTAAGGAATTTAGTTGGAATGTTCTTTTTGTTTTATTGTTATTTAATGCGCGCCTTTACGCCCAGGTTAAGGTTTCAGATGTAAATCATCCCGATTATAAGTTTTTAAAATACTCTAGTCAGGTTCCGGAAGACTTATTATCAACGAGGTCAGCGGTTCTTATTTCGACATCCTTTGAAGACGAACGAAGTAATGTTAAGAAAGATTGGAAAGTGCTTTCTGAAGAGGGACATAACGTATTTTACAGATTAGGAGTAGATGCCGTTGCTTATTATAATTTTGACGATTTTTTTGCTAACGAGAGTGCCTCAGCAAGCTTTTCAAGTTTATTGAAAAAAAGAAATATTAAAAATTTGATCCTGATCCTGGAAAGAAAAAGAGATTCCGGAGAAAACTATTATGAGATCATAGTCACCACTTTCAATGGAAAACCAGATTTGATCGGTTACGGGCAAGATGCTTTTAAAATTCTTAACTCAAATTACTCAGATGCCTTGCGATATTTTTTTAATGAAGTGTATAGAGCTGAATTGAAGCGCTCTAACCATTTGGTGATTGATGTACCTGAGTATTTTTCAGGAGTGTCCTTTATTCCAAGAAATCGATTTGAGGAATATCCGAGTGATTTACGTGTAGACAAACTCGCCATTAGACTTTTCGATACTTTGGACCTTAGCAAGATTAACGGTGACGAAGAAGAAATAAAGAGAGCGGAAAAGCTCAATCAAGTATTAAGGGAATCAAATGAAGAATTAAAAGAGGCCTTTAAGAATTATCCAAGGGAATACGGCTTTATACCCGCAACGTTCACTTCAAGAGATGCTTGGGAGACGGGCTATACTTATGTTCTAAATCGGATTTATACCTCCGGTGAATCCATAAAGCTGCTACTTGGATATGATTTGAATCCGGCGGAAACGGGCTATATATCAAGTATTGATGATGGTTCGGGAGAGCTTGGGCTTAAAACAATACCTTCAAATGCTTTAGTGCACAAGTACTACATTCAGCACGCGAATAACAAGGATATTTTCATTGGAGAGCGTTGGGATTCGGATTATACGTGGGAAAATGCACTCCGAAACTTTTTAGCTACCTTACGAAAAGAGGTCGATCTCGAGAAGTAGTTTTCTAACCTTTAGAATCCTTTATCACTAAAAGGTGAAACACATTTCGCTAAATCTTTTTTGTGGCGTATATTCGCATTCTTTAAAAATTTGCTATGAATTTTAATTTCGAGGTTTTCTCCCTGGATTATATCTCCCGTCTGGATGTTCCGAATGTAATTTTATATGCGGCTCCGGTAATGATCTCCCTTGTTCTTTTGGAATGGGCGCTTACGCTTTACAAAAAGCGAGATTATTATGATGGAAAAGATGTTGTGGCTGCAACAACCATCGGGCTTGTAAACATTGCCATTTCAGCTGCGATGAAGGTTATGACTTTCGGAGCAATGTTGTTTGTTTTGGAAATGGTTCCCTGGAGTATACCTCCAACATGGTGGTCATATGTGCTTTGTATATTTGCGCTTGACTTCTCAAGATACTGGGCGCACCGTATCGCACATGAAAATCGTTTCTGGTGGGCTACCCATGTAACACATCACAATGGGCCAAAATACAATTGGTCTGTATCATTTAGACTTGGCTGGACTCAGCACATTAAGATCATATTCTTTTTGCCGGTTGCACTATTCGGCTTCCACCCCGTTGTCTTATTCATCTGTCACCAGATAGAAGTATTATATCAGTTCTGGATCCATACAGAATACATCAGAAAGTTACCTAAGCCTATCGAGTTCTTTTTCACGACTCCGTCTCACCATAGGGTTCATCATGCTACCAACGAGCAATATCTCGATAAAAACTATGGTTCAACTTTTATCATTTGGGATAGAATGTTTGGAACTTTCCAGCCTGAAGAGGAACCGGCAAACTATGGTATAACGAAACCGTTCAAGTCTTACAATCCAGTGACCCTTTGCTTTCATGAATGGGTTGACCTGATCAGGGACATGAAAAGTACGAAGTCGTTTAGAAAAGCATTCTCCGTAATGAATATGCGTCCAAGCGAAATCAAATACGACGCTTCAGGAAAAATTATTCGATAGAATAATCGCAATTACAGTTGCAAAAAGGGTATTCGTGAAGTTCACGGAATGATTATTCATATACCCTTTTTGTTGCAAAGTAGCTCCTAGAACGGAATCCAGGATATTACCTGAAAAGCCGGAGATTAACACAATAATTGCACCGTCTATACTACTTTCGGAAACATAAAAAACCAGGGCCATAATACCTGATGCAAGTAGACCTGCCATTGTTCCTTCTAAACTGATGGCTCCATCTTTTCCTTTCTCGGCTTTTTGAAAGCTTAAAATGTTAAAAAATCGTTTCCCGAAAGCAGTTCCAATTTCCGAGGAGATGGTATCTGAAAAAGCAGAAGCGAAGGCCGCAGTAAAAGCAATAAACAACTGACTTTTGTTTCCGAGACTGAAAGCGGAAATAAGGCCAACAGTACTAGCTACTGAACCATTGGCAAGCACATTGATGTGGTTTCGCGCTTTCTGACGCAGATCTTTCGGTTGATGGCGTGAAGACAGTTTAGTTATGAACATAGATATCACGAAAAAAACCGCAAGAACGATCAGTCCCTGAAAGGAAAAGCCCATTATTGATCCAAAAGCAACAAAAAAACCTGCAAGACAACCAGAGAGACTAAGTGAAGTAAAAAAATAAGCAACTGTAGAAAAGGCGATGCTTATTGTGGCGGCGGCTAAAAAAACAGAAGTATTTGGGTGTGAAAAAGGCATGAGACTAACGAGCGACCAGGCTAAACCGCTTGATATCAAAGCCACTACAATATTATCATCATAGAACCCGTCTATGGTTTCGAATACTCCGGCTACAACTACCGCTATTAAAATCACCCACCCTTCGGGGGAATTCATTAGAATGACTTCTGGCAGTAAGCCAATGATCAAAAGTGATCCGGAAGCTCCGAACACAAAGAATGCGATTAATCCTACCCAGGATT
This sequence comes from Bacteroidota bacterium, assembly GCA_039030555.1. Lineage (GTDB taxonomy): Bacteria > Bacteroidota > Bacteroidia > Cytophagales > Cyclobacteriaceae > JBCCDY01. The sequence continues at coordinate 364,777 of JBCCDY010000001.1, read as the reverse complement.
TATGAGGATTCCAGGGTAGCTTTTTGGATTGTATCGACATTCCCAGAATGGATGAAAACCCATCTCCGAAAGCCATTACAGACCATCCGATTACGAAGAAAACCGGCTGTTTAAAGAACAAAATGCTCAAGAGAAAAAGAACAATGGGATAAGTAAGCAGGCCTCTCGATACTTTACTGTGCTTTTCGGAAGCGTATAAAAAAGCACCCTTGAAAATGTGAGGTAAAACAAGCCAATTGAACAGGATTGCAGCGAAGCAGATCAGAGGAAAATAAAAAAATGGAATTCTTCCGACCAAAAGGGCAACGGATGCCATAGTAATATGTAATACCTTTCTGGCTAAATTGTACTTCATTTTATAGCATCCTTATTACTCAAAATCAATTGAGCATAAACCGTTATTTCCTGGCCTTAATTCCCACTAAAGAAGTTAGAGAGGAATTGCAAGATCTAAAAATAAAGATATCTGATGAATACCAGACCAAGGCTTCTTTACGCTCGCCACCACATCTTACGCTCCATATGCCGTTTCTAAAACCGGCTAAATACGAAAAACAACTCATCGAATCGCTAACGGATTTTTGCAATGAACCAAAACCCTTTGACTTAACGCTAAATGGCTATGGTTCATTTGAACCAAAAGTATTCTTCGTTCAGGTTGTTGAAAATCAAGAACTTAAAAACCTTCATCAAGAATTACATCAACTGATGAAGATAAAGCACAACGTTCTTCCCAGAGAAGGGTTTATAGAGCGTCCTTTCAGGCCACATATTACACTAGCATTTCGTGACCTCAAAAAACAGGAGTTTTATAGGCTATGGAAAGATTTTCAAGACAGGAATTATGAGAGAGTATTTATGGTTTCAAGTTTAGCCCTGCTGAAACATAATGGGATATCGTGGGATGAGCATCACATTTTTTCATTTGGACTTTCGTCCTGAAAAGGCAAGATCCATTCAGAATGCTTAAAACGGTTCCATTCCGCTTTGGCCATATCGTATTTAGGATCAATTAGAGCTTGAGGTTTACTTCCATTCAGGCTGCAACGGGATATTACATAAATCTCAATATCTTTAATTCCTTTACTTTTCCATTCCGCTTTAATTCTCTGAATGAACTGCCAAATCATATCCGGCCGGGTTGACATTTTACGGTACTGATTCCTGGAAACATAGTCTCTGGGGTTTATTACAGTCTCAGACTTATCCTGCGGATTAACGATTTGAAGTCGGAAGTATCCGCTCTTGGTTCTAAGCATCATTTTCCAGGCTAGTCTATGTCCTTCTTCCGTCCAATGTACATTGCCGGGGTACATATGATAGCGTACAGGGAGAAGAATATGCGATATGAAAAAAGCAATGAAAAGATAGTAAACCAAAGGATTGATTTTACCACCAGGCTTAGCGTGGCGCTGCAGGCTTTGTGCGTTTCTCTTAAAGAAAATTCTACCTACCGTTTCCGGTTTAAAGAAGAATGCCGTTGCCCCGATCATCATGTATGGAAAAATTCCAATGTGAAAAACGGCAGAATTAAAAAGGTGGAAGAAAAGCGACATCACAAAAGCAAGGGTTCGCGTCCTTTTCCATAAGAGCATAGGAATACATAGAATATCAAAAAGTATTCCACCGTAAACAACCATGGTATGCAGCCAATTTTGTTGAAGAAGATCACCTATGAGTAGGAAATTCCGCTTTCCGGAAAACCAGAGCTTAATGGGCAAGGCCTCAAGCCAATCATCATAGATCTTGGAGAAACCAGCATAGGTATAGACAATCCAGAGCAAAACGATAAAAATGACATAGGCCCAGCGAGGACAAGTCATTGATTTTAGCTTAGGGTTCCTTTTAACATCTAGGCTGAGGTACTTATGCGCAGGAACAATACTCATTAGGGCGAGCAAATGAATCAATAGATAATAATGATTATTATAATGCGATTTCTGCATATAATACACCCCGCACCATAAAACGAGGTAGGCTATCGTTGAAAACCTATATTTCCAACCCAGCATCACAGCGAGTCCAAAACTACCCATAACCGCAAAGTAGGCGTACATTCCATAGCCTGGAAGTGGTTGCAGCCATTCCAGACCGATGAATGAAAAGGTGAAATCCGGTTCAACGAAGGTCTCATGGACCCAACCGGTCAGTATAGCCCCAAAACCTTCGGCCGCTATTAAAAAACCGAACGAGATTCGAAAAAGCACTAACGCACTGTTATCGATTTCTTCGTTTAAATAATCCTTATCTAAAAATTTTAAGACATTCACTTCTATTCTATTAGGTCAATGCTAATATTTGAAATTAGGTTATGATTGATAATAAATAAATATGCATCCGGTTTTATTTCGCTTTGAAACTCCAGGTTTTTTGACGGGACTATTTCCGGAGGTCATAACGATCTATTCCTATGGGGCTTTAATCGCTCTAGGCGCTATAATGGGTTATTTTTATACTTCTTATTCAGCCAAGAAAGAATTAAATATTTCCTCCGATCATGTAATTGACCTAATGATATATGTCATTATTGCAGCGGTGATAGGAGGGCGCTTTTTCGTTTTCTTTGAAAAACCGGGGTATTATTTCGGCAACCCGGCTAATATGTTCAAGCTTTCATCGCAAGGTTTCGTTTTTTACGGCAGCCTTATTTTTGCGATCCCAACCATGCTTTTATTCTTCAAGTGGAAAAAAATCCCAACCCTGGCTATGCTCGATATTATGGCTTTTACAGGATTAACCGTTCATACCTTTGGAAGGATGGGGTGTTTTGCTGCTGGATGCTGTTATGGAAAAGTTCATTCAGGTTTTCCATCTATCGTTTTTGACCACCCTAATTGTGCCGCTAAACCTCTGGGAGAGCCGCTTCACCCAACCCAGCTTTATAGTGTATTTATGCTCCTTTCCATTATGGCCATTCTTTTCTATTTAAAGCCCAGAAAGAAATTTGATGGCCAACTCTTTCTAATCTATTTGGGATTATATGCTTTTGGGCGATCTATTATTGAAATTTTCAGAGGAGATATAGCCCGAGGTTTTGTCATTGAAGAAGTACTCAGTAATTCACAATTAATCTCCATATTATTTGTAGCTGTGGTCGCATTCTTTTATGTCAGGCTTTCCAAAAGAGGCCTCAAACGAAGCTAGTATAGACCTTTCAAATACAATTAATTCCTGAAATCGAATTAAATATTGAATAGGATTTAGTTTCCTTCGAATATTGTCATCAAAAAAACTGATGAGACTATTTCTGATCTTTAACCTAGCCTTATGTTTTTCTTTCGCAGCTAAAGCACAAGAAGAAGCCGTTAAGCTTAGTATAAACCAGATGTTTGATGGAATGAGAGCATCGAATGTGGAAATGGTGAGGGAGGTATTTGTGGAGGAACCCAGTATGTTTTCAATATCATTATTGGCTGACTCAACACAGATTTCAAAAGGTTCATTGGAAAAATTTCTTGAAGCTCTAGGTAAGGCCGAGAGAGGTTCCTGGGACGAGCGAATTAGCTTTAATAACATTGATATTGATGGCCAGCTAGCATCCGTTTGGACAAACTACGCCTTTTACTATAATGGAGAATATCACCATTGCGGAGTAAACTCTTTTCATTTGGTTGAAAAGAAAGGCAAATGGAAAATTTTTCAGCTAGCGGATACCAGAAGAACGGAAGATTGCCCGGAGCTTGGCAATTGAGACTAAAAAACGAAATTATAAAGACCCAGGAGAATAAGAATTGAGCCTGGGATTTTTTCAACTAAATAATGCTTTTTCGGGTCAAGTTGATACTGACCGGCGAGACGGCCAGCCACGTAAAGTAGCGCTATCGTACCAGCTGAAATACCAATACAGTATACGACGAGTAAGGTATTAGAAGTTAGAGCCAGCCAATTGTTAGTTTCAAAGTAAGCTGTGGTCATCACCCAAAACGGGATAGCCATAGGGTTAAATACGCTAATGAGTGCACCTTTTAAAAAAGGGTTTCCTTTAATCTTTTTGTTGTTCTTTGTTTTTGTTGGAAGAATATTAGCTAAGCCTATGATTAACAGAGATAAACCCGTTATCAAATGAAAAGACTGCGTGATGGTAACGCTGCTCAGCACGTAATGCTGAAATTTTACAGCAAACAAAGCGTAGAAAAACTCTACAAAGCCGGCAGCGAAAGCAAACTTGAAAAGGGAAGAGTAATCTCTTTTAAGGCCAATTTGAATAGACGTAACGTTTAAGCTACCAGGAGGAATTGACCCTACAAAGCTCACGCTAAATCCAAAAAACAATAATCCCAATAGCTGTATCATCTTAAAGCGACCTCAATTTATTATATTTTCTCACTCTCCTCCAAAGCCCAACCCCTTCTTTTAGGGTCATGTAGGGATTTCCGAGTTCCTTATTCTTGCGACTAATCTCAAACATCACCTTCATATGGTGGAATATCACACGATAGGCATTCCATAAAGATGCTCCCGGATGATAGATATGCCCTGGCTCTCCACCAGCACCGTTCAGTTCAATGATCTTAAAGTTTTTCAGATCTCTCAATTCATCAAAAGAAAGGCACCTTAAATCAAACCTTCCAAAATAAAAACCATCTATTCCTGAAGCCAGGTGATCAAATGCGTCTGTTAGTTTTTGATCAATTTCATGATTTCGATCCAGGAAAGCTGTACCTCTACAATGGTTTCCTATTTCCTCCAACATCAACACTTCTCCGTTTGAAGGGATTTCCTGAAAACTCGCTCCAAAACGTTTTACCAGCTTATCCCATTGTAATAAAGCCCTTTTGTTCTTTTTGATCAGCTGTTCTATTGTACTCTCTCCATCTCCTATAATTTGCAGAAAGCCTTTTTGGGTTACCGAAGAAACCGTTCCTTTTTCCTGGCCAGGGTATTTATAATAAAAAATGCCCAGTTCAATCGGGAGGTCTATAAACTCCTGAATTAGAAAATTTATTTTGCTTCCGGAAATGTAGCGCTTTAGCTCTTCCTTATCCTTGATCTTTTCAACGCCTGAACCCCTCTCCCCAACATCCGGCTTTGCAATTAATGGAAAACTCAGTTTTAGGATATCAACTTCTGATAAAACGCTTTCAAGACTGCTTTGAGCTTCGAAAAACAGTGTTTTCGGTTGAATGCTTTTATCGATCTGGTTGTAAAGTCGGAATTTTGACTCTCCAAGCATACCTGCGTTTTCTAGACCGGGGTTGGAAGTCGAGAAATAAAAAGGAGTACGAGCTCGAATAATTAAATAAGCGTAGTAAAAAAAAGCGGGTAGGTACAGAACATTAAATGGCCAAAACTCCCAGTTTGTAAGTTTTATAAGAAATGGAATCCTTGAGATCTTTTGCTTTACAGAGGATAGTATAGACGCATTAATTGCTGGGTCGGCACTAGTGCTGTCGATAAGAGGATCTTTCCAAACTGTGCTTATTGACCGCATTTCTTTAACTGGATTGGCTGTTTTCGTAACGTAGGGTTGAACTAGCTACTCCAAATGCTCTTGGAATTTCAATGCTATCGTTTACCGCTCTTACGCCGATTTTAATAATAGCCATGTGATGAATGGCATGTTCAATGTTGTAGGCCAGTTCGCGTTCAAAACAAGTATCAATCCTATAATCTTCGGAAGAACCATCATTACCAGAATAATTTCCTTCCAGAATTAGTTTGATAGAAGAATTAACCTGCTTTAAGTCATCCAATACTTTATCGAGGGTACCAAGGGCAACCGACTTACTTCCTTCAATTGTTTTATCGTGCTTTCTTTTATCGTAGTTAACTACACCGCTTTTAACGCCTTCCTGAAGGCAAACAAAAAACTCCAAAGTGTGCCTTACATGTTGACCAATGGAAGAATTACTTAGTAGTTCCAAAGGCTTAGTGTATTCGTCCTCACTAAGTTGAACAAGCGGCTGCTGGAGCTGCATAAAAATATTTTCTACGGAATTAATAAGGTACATGAATTTTAAAATCTTGGATGCAAAGTTACATATATTAAAATACTATTAAACATTGCTAATAGTGTAAGAGTTACTTTGCGTTTTTTTGCCAGTTTTTATCGGCTTCTGTTTTTAGTTCTTCTGGCTTTTCTTCCCAGGGCTTAAGTGTGTTATTCCTTCGAAAATTGTAGAAAAGCAATAATTCGCCATCCTGTATTTTGTATGTTTCAGGATCTATTTTGACTTTCGAGCCATCAATGGCTATCGCGTAAGCACAATATCCGCCGTAGCTTGGGACGTATTTTTCAGGATTAGCCTCAAATTCTTTTTTATGGAGATCAGAAGTAAAGTAATAAATAGCTCCATTAAACTTTGCACTGATCGTAGGTGAGCCTCTTTCGGGACCATTTTCAAAATAGCTAACTGGGTCATAGCCTTGAATGGCTACTCCGCCTTTTGCCAAGTTCAGATCTTGCCCTAAAAGGCTAGTGTTTAATAGTAAAAGTAAAGGAAGAATTAGCAGAGCGCTTAATCTCATCTCGTATGATTTAGTTTAAATTTCTTTACGCAAAAAATAAAAGGGCAGATTAATTTAGTGTATTCTATTGATGAAAAGGTCGTGCTCAAAACCTTTTTGCAGTAAAAATCGGATTACTTTCTGTTTTTCGTTCATGGATTTGATCGAACCTACCTCTCTAACTTTCTTTTGAATAAGCTTATCGATTAGATTTTTATAGTCCTCTTGATCGATTTCATTAAGCCCATCCTCTACAGTGTTTTCGTTCAGCCCAAGTCTTTTCAAATAGACCCTGATTTTATTTTTACCCCACTTATTACTTCTGAACTTGCCATAAGCATATGATCTTGCGAAGCGTTCTTCATCTAGGAAAGCATTTTCTTGTAGCCACAATATTATTTCTTCTTTCCATTCTTCCGGGGTTTCATACCGATCAAGCTTTTTCGATACTTCCTGAATGCATCTCTCCTGATATGTGCAGTAAGAGGCTACTTTTTGCAGTATCTCCTGGTATTTTTGCTCCTCTTCTTTAATGCTCTTTAAAGTTTATTTGATATAGCCTTTCCTTCTTAGAACAGTTTCCAAAAATTTGATTTCGTGATTAGAGTTGAAAATCTTAAACGGTAAGTGTATAAGCTGCGCTTTCGAAACAGTTAACAAAAAATGATCTTTCATCATATAAGCCTTCTTGATCTGTTCCCATTTAATGGGCATGCCTTGCTTACTACTAACTTTAATCATTACCTGCCTGCTATCGATCTCATAAGATAGTTTCTCGAAGAGCATTTTACCTTGCTCTAATTGCGTAACTCCTGCAAACTGGATCAACCAGAACAAAAAGTATAATACCAATGCTATAAGTGCTCCGAGAATGAACCAGATGGTTGTAGGTATAAAAAAGGTTCCGCTGGCTATTGCTAGCGCTATCAAAAACACCCACCACTGCTGTCTTACAATGTTTTTCATTCCCAGTTTGATGTACTTGTTAGTATCTAATTTGTATTTCTTTGTCTTTACAATCATTCTGTTTTTTGTTTAAACAAGGGCTTTGAGGCTTATATCTATTATTCCGGCTGAATGGGTAAGGGCTCCCATGGAAATGTAATCCACCCCGGAGGATGCTACCTTTAGGAGATCTTCTTCTGAAATACCTCCAGAGGCCTCAGTCACGTACTTGTTATTTATTAAATCAACACATTTGGTCATCGTTTCAACATCCATATTATCCAGCATGATGATATCAACGCCGCCTACATTTATTACTTCTTTCACCTCTTCGATAGAGGAGGTTTCTATTTCAATTTTAATTTTTCGGTCTATATCCTTTAGATATCCAAGGGTATTTTCAATTGCTTTTTGAATCCCACCAGAAAAAGCGATATGGTTATCTTTCAACATAATCATGTCGAAAAGTCCATACCTGTGATTTTTGCCTCCACCGATATGAACGGCCCATTTTTCACACATTCTGAAACAGGGTGTAGTTTTTCTGGTATCCAGGATCCGAGTCTGAGTATTTTTCAGTATTTCAGAAGCTCTTGCAGATTTCGCGGCAATCCCACTCATTCTCTGCAAACAGTTCAATACGATTCGCTCGGCAGTTAATATTGACCGTGCATTTCCCGAAATAGTTAAAATGATATCTCCAGAACGCCCCTTCTCACCATCCTTCTTTTTAAAATCAATTTTTGAGTCGGGATCCAATTTTTTGAATATGAGCTCGGCAAGTTCAAGACCTGCTATTACACCATCTTCCTTTAAAACTATTTTTGCGCTATCCGTAGCGTCTTCAGGTACCGATGCTAAGGTAGAGTGATCGCCCTCTCCAACATCTTCCAGAAAAGCTTGCTTGATGAATTGATCTAATGCTTCAGATGTAACGTAAGGTGGTTTCACGCCGCAAAAATATAAAAGTGATTGGAAGGCAGAAAAGAAAGCTACTATTTAAAATTTCAAGCTGAAATTAACCGGAGCTAATTATCGTCGCTGAAATCCATGGTATCGATTAGATAACTGCCATTGATATCTTTCAGTAAAAGATAAACCCGGAAAGAACCATCAGAGTGATTGTATTTACCAATGGCATAGGTAAGCCCCTCTCTGGATGCTCCCTGATGTACAAACTCAAACGAATTTGGTGGATATTTTCTGAAAAAGTCCTTTAGAATAAATTCAGCTTGAGTTTTACTATAACTGGTGCTTTCCCCATCAATCTTTAAATCAACAGAACTGGCAAAAAAGCGGACAAGATCTTTTGAACTACCGGCTTTTAAAGCATCTCTTGAATTATCCATAACCTCCTTCTGAGCTGTAGCAGAGAGGCTAAAGAATACGAAAAAGGTAAATATTAAGAATCGCATAAAACTCAACTTGCAGATTTAATGCCAGAGAGGAACCACCAAATTCCTCTAACTGTAAATTGAATTTAAACAATTAAAAATACTTGTGGGCCTAAGTTTAGTATTGTTCATATAACTTTAACTTCGAAAATAAATCGTAGGCCATCAATAACAACTATAATTATGGATAGAAAGGTAATTTTGATGATTTTGGATGGATGGGGACTCGGTACCAATCCTGAAGTATCGGCTATTGAGCAAGCAAACACGCCATTTGTAGATTCCCTTTTTGAAAAATACAAGCACTCCAAATTAGATGCTTCTGGTCTTGCAGTGGGACTTCCAAAGGGGCAGATGGGAAATTCAGAGGTTGGCCATATGAATATTGGCGCGGGCAGGGTCGTTTACCAGGATTTGGTCAGGATAAATAAATCCATTGAAGATGGAGAATTCGGTTCCAATGAAGTTTTAAGAGACGCTTTGTCTTACGCTAAAGAAAATAACAAAAACCTTCACCTGATCGGTTTAATTTCTGACGGAGGGGTTCACTCTCATTTAAACCATGCCAAAGCGATTTGCTCAGAGGCAGAAAAAGAAGGCCTTTCCAATGTGTATTTACATGCTTTTACAGATGGAAGGGATACTGATCCTAAATCAGGGTTAGGTTTTCTGAAAGAGGTAGAGGAGCACATGAATAACTCTGTTGGAAAAATAGCTTCCGTAGTTGGTCGGTATTATGCCATGGATAGAGATAAGCGATGGGAGCGGGTAAAACTTGCTTACGATACCTTGGTCAAAGGGTCTGGAACTTATTATTCTTCCGTTGAAGAAGGTGTTCAGGCTTCATACGATAATGATGTTACTGATGAATTCATTAAACCGATCATTATTTCAGAGGATAACGAAACTCCAATTGCTAAAATTCAGGACGACGATGTGGTGATCTGTTTCAATTTTCGGACAGATCGTGGTCGGGAAATTACGCTAGCTCTTACCCAACAATCATTCGAAGAGCAGGAAATGGAGCCTTTAAATTTGGAATACATCACCATGACGAACTACGATAAGACCTTTAAGGGCGTCAAAGTGATGTTTGAAAAAGATAACCTCAACAATACCCTTGGGGAGGTGCTTCAGAAAGAAGGAAAACAACAAATCAGAATCGCAGAGACAGAAAAATATCCTCATGTCACATTTTTCTTTTCCGGAGGAAGAGAAGAGCCTTTTGAAGGAGAGCACCGTATTTTATGCCCTTCTCCTAAAGTAGCTACTTATGATCTTCAACCTGAGATGAGTGCTGGAGAAATTCGTGATAAAATTAATGTTGAGTTAGAAAAAGAAGAGGTGGATTTTATATGCTTGAATTTTGCAAATCCGGATATGGTTGGCCATACTGGTGTTTTTGAAGCCGCTGTTAAAGCTTGTGAAACGGTTGATGGTTGTGCCAAAGATGTAATTGAAACTGGGCTTGAACATGGCTATTCAACAATTGTTATTGCCGATCATGGTAATTCCGACATCATGAAAAACCCTGATGGCTCACCTAATACTGCCCATACTACTAATCTGGTTCCTTGCATTCTAGTAGATAAAGAATTTGATGGAGAGATATCAGATGGAAAACTTGGAGACCTTGCTCCGACCATTTTAAAATTGATGGGAATCGGAATTCCTTCTGAAATGAAAGGAGACATCCTTATAAAATGAGTGGACGGCTTTTATTCTTCCTGCTAATCCTTTATGGTGTTTTTTCATGCAAACCTCAGAACCCTAACAAACAACTGAATAGGATATCGGAATACTATGACATATCGGGTTTGCTGGAAGAGAACATCAACGAGCTAGCTTCTCAGGAAGCAGGGATCTCAAAAGAGGTTTCTTATGACGGGGAAAAGGAAACTATAAGTTCTTCTCTTGATAGTGCAGAGTGGGCAGAAGAGTTGGAATATTTTTTCAGTATGGAATTGAATAAGCCTCAGTTTGTGGGTACGCTGGATATTGATACCAGTCAAAACGCTGGTAGCATGACAATCACATACACCAACGAACAGAAAAAGGAAGAATTGAAATTTGTTGAGTTAGCCTTCAAAGATGGAGAGATATCTTCAATAAAGGGAAAAATAAAGTCTAACAGCTTTCTCTACAAAATAGAAAGAAATATGATGTTAGACTTTAATTCCAATAAATTATTAAAAGAGTATCATGTTCAAGGAACAAGAAAACTCATTTTTGGTGACCCGAAGGACTTTTCTGTTAAGGGCAAAGTACAATCCGTTTTAGAAAAATAAGAGCAAAAAGTATGCTCTTGTTCTAGCAGCGTTGGGTTTTATCTACCGAAGAAAGAGCCCTGCATCATTTCCTGCAGACTTGTTTTCTTATATCCTTTAGGAACCTCAAACACAGAAGAATCAACGTTTTTCTTATCCACAGTAGTTACTATAGTCTCTGTATCAGGTGATCCGCTAGAAAAATTGACCACTTTTACTGGAATACCAGACTGAAATATGGGAGAGTTCTCATCTCCGAATCCAAGAAATGAAGAACCGCCACCCGTTTTAACCATAGAAGTAAATTCGGAAAGATTTTCAGTAATAAAATCAGCTAACTTTTCCATAGCTTGAAAATCGCTTTTTGAAATTCCCAAGGTCTCGAATGAGGAAAGCTCTACCTCTGCAGTCTTATTACCATCTTCAAAAACATCGTACTTATCTGTAGACCAGCTTTTCACTTTGGAATTTCCTGTCTTCTTGTAAGTAACTTCAGGCATTTCGCCATCACCCAAGAAGGCCGAAAACTGCTTTTCCATTGCTTTTCTTTGTGCTTCCGGTAAATTTTGTAGCTGCGTTTGCATTAAAGTAGCCATTTGTTTGAATTGTTCTTTGGCTACATTCAAATCACTTTTTGTCATAACAATGTACTCCTTCTTCTTATCATCGACCGTCATGAATGTTTCATTCCGTGCATCGAATATGAAAGAGTTAGAACCGTCTTTAGTGACTACTTTATTATTGTTCGCATAAATATCAGCGACTTCTGTTTTTCCGGATTTTAAGTTTTTATTACTCCACTGCATATACACAGCTTCCTGTGCAAATGCACTAGTAGTCAATAAAAATGAGAATAGAATTAAATGCTTCATTTTGTGATCGTTTAGTTCAATTGGTTTTGGTTTATCAAATAAGGTTCCAATAATCTAAGAGGGCTAAAATTTAGAAAATTTTTCAGGATCTACTTCATTTTCATTCAGCACATCAATATTGGCAAGGCTGTTTTTCCCTCTGTTTCCAGACAATAGTATTTCATTATACTTTTTATAATCGCTCCATGGAGTACTGAAATCGGCTTCCTTCTGATCAGCTGTTCTAAAAAATGACCAGTAATTGATCAAACGACTATCCTTTCCAACGAAGACCAGGTATTTGTTTTCAGGGGTTACTCCAACCGATTCGAAGGTTAGTTGTAGAACGTCACTCGGAACACCTTCAGGGTTTTCGCTCATATTATCGATTTTTCTTAAGGCCACTCCGGAGTCTTTTAACTTGAAAGGCATCACGAGCCAATAGGAATCGTTGATCCAGAGCCTTTTTCCCAGATCAAGATATTTTTCGATGGAATCTGAATTCTGTAGCACTTCTCCATTTTTTCGAATTTTTCCTTTTTCGGAGTTGATGTTCATGAGGATGGTCATATCGTCCACGGGGATTTCTATTCGAATATCCCCGGTATATCTATCCCATAAATGAGTACGCCTACCAAAAAAACTCCAGCTCAAATATCTTGTTTTATCCCAGTTTTCCCTTCTTCCCATGGCTATCATTATCTCGTCGGCAATTTTTATGGCTTTTTCATCGGAGATATCGCTTCTAAATCCATCTGCTGCAGGATTGCTATCCTGGGAAAAGCCTTCCATATCTATCCACAAGACCAAAAAGGCTATTGATGCTAGTTTTAATAATTTGAAGTGCATAGTTAACTTATTCTGTTCCAGTTTATTGAAGAGGCATTCATTCTATCGATGTGTAATTTCATCATTTTATTTTGAAGCATTTCTAATTTTGGGTCTTCCTCAATCACATCTTTAGCTAAATTTCGAGCTGCCTGCAGTAATTTACCATCTTCACTTAAGTTGGCGATCTTTAATTCCAGGCCTCCGCTTTGGCGTGTTCCGGAGATCTCACCGGGTCCCCTTAAGCTGAGGTCAACGTCGGCTATTTCAAAACCGTTATTGGTGCGTACCATAGTCTGAATACGCGTCCTTGCATCTTTACTGAGCTTATTACCACTCATTAGAATACAGTAAGATTGTGTGCCTCCACGTCCAACCCTTCCTCTGAGCTGGTGCAACTGGGCAAGGCCAAATTTTTCAGCATTTTCTATGACCATTACGGAAGCATTTGGAACATCTACTCCAACCTCAATGACTGTAGTGGAAACTAAGATTTTGGTTTCGCCTTTTTTAAACCTTTCCATTTCCCAGTCCTTATCCTGTGGCTTCATTTTTCCATGAAGAACGCCTATTGGTAGCTCAGGAAATGACCTTCTGACGCTCTCATAACCATCCATGAGGTCTTTTAAGTCTAATTTTTCGGATTCTTCAATGAGTGGATAAACAATATAGACCTGGTTCCCCGATTCAATTTGCTTCTTTAGGAAACCAAATACCTTTAATCTGCCCGAATCGAAATAATGTTTGGTTTCAATAGGTTTTCTCCCTTTTGGAAGTTCATCGATCACAGAAACGTCCAGATCACCGTAAAGCGTCATTGCTAAAGTTCTCGGGATCGGTGTAGCCGTCATGACTAAAATATGGGGAGATAAGCTTTTGTTCTTATTCCATAGTTTGGCCCTTTGGGCAACTCCAAATCTATGCTGTTCGTCTATTACTGCGAGTCCCAGATTTCTAAAAACCACTTTATCTTCCAAAAGGGCATGCGTTCCGACCAAAATACCAAGACTTCCCGACCTCAATTTCTCATCAATGGTTTGCCGTTCAGCTTTTTTAGTAGATCCTGTAAGTAAGAGTACTTCGATATCAAGCTTTTCGCAAAAACCGGAAATATTTTGAAAGTGCTGTTGCGCTAATATTTCAGTAGGGGCCATTAAAGCACATTGAGCTTCCCCATCGATGGCTAAAAGCATACAAATGAAAGAGACAATTGTTTTTCCACTACCGACATCACCTTGTAGTAATCTGTTCATTTGCGTGCCCGAATTCATATCCGCATAAATCTCCTTGACCACATTTTTTTGGGCATTCGTCAACTCAAATGGAATGATTTCCTTATAAAACCGGGTCAGTAGTTTTGCTTTATTGAAAACCGGTCCTTTAAAAACCTCTTTTCTCCCTTCTTTTTGAAGCAGCAGCTTTAGTTGAATGAAAAATAGCTCTTCGAGTTTTAGCCTGAACCGGGCTTCTTTAGCTTCTTTATGGTCTTTTGGCGCATGAACTTGGCTATAAGCATCTGCCCTTGAAATTACTTTGGTCTTTTGCAGAAGGGCCTCCGATAGATTTTCATTCAGGAGCTTGCTTTTTTCTATACTAAAAGGCTGGATGATTTTCGCTAGACCCCTGCTATCAAGGAATTTCCTTCTAAGCTTTTCGGTAGTATGATAGACGGGCACAAAGCCTCCATTATTAATACTTGCTGAGGAATAAACCTCAATTTCCGGATGTGCTATATTGAACTTCCTATTGAATAAAGTAGGTTTTCCATAAACCAGATAACGTGTTCCCGGAAGCACTTTTTTATCCATCCATGGAACTCCTTTAAACCACACCAATTCAATTTTTCCTGACCCATCATCAAAAGTAGTAACAAGCCGTTTTTGTCTTTTCATGCCAATGATGGACTTATTTAAAACGGTACCAACCAAAAGAACATTTGGGCTATCGTCTTCTAAACTGGAAATTTTGGAAATCTGCGAGCGGTCTTCATATCGGAAAGGAAAGAAATTGAGGAGGTCATCAAAAGACTCAACCCCAAGCTCCTCTTTAAAGAGCTGGGCTTTTTGAGGCCCTATGCCTTTTATGAATTCAATACTTGTATCAAGAAATCTAGACACTTTTCTCTTAAAGTCTCCACTCCAGGGTGTTTAACATGTGAAGGATATCACTTTTAATATATTCAATAGCCGGCTGGAGAGAATCATTTTTTGTAGCAGTTCTGAAATAAAGGGCTCCTCTTAGAAAATGTTCTGTGGAGTCGGTAATTAAAAACTGAAATTGAGAGGGTACTTCCCCTGTTAATTCCACTAAAGTGGCTGTTTTTCCAGTTTTTGTTTTTGCATACACTTCATCTATAGAATACGCTTTAATTTGATGCTTAGAGGTTAATTGAAAAGCATCACTCAGATACTCTTTTAATAAGGACTCATCGTTATTGATTGGTTTGTAGGTGATCTGTACGTTAGCATCGAAATAAGGATAGAACAAATCGATCCAATAGCGTTCTGCCATCCAGGAAGAATCCCTCAATATTTTGGAATGCTTTGAATATTCAAACGCGTAAGGTAAGGTATCGGGAAGAGCTACATATTCTTTTTCAGGAAGGATAATTCTGTTATAACCTTTCCTTTTAGGGAGATAATCCTCTTTACAGCTGATGAAAAGAAATACAAAAAGAATTGGAAGCCATTTAAGATACATCGTCCAAAACTTTCGGTTTAATAAAGACCCTAACCTTCCGGATCTTTTTACTATCAACAGAAACGACAGTGAACACAAAATTCTCAAAAAGGATTTTTTCACCAACCCTTGGGAACTTAGAATGGATTTCAAGAAGTAGACCTGCCAAAGATTCACTTTCTCCTTTAACAGATTCGAAAATGGAGCCGTCTATTTCCAGCGCTTTTGCAAAATCGTTCAGCGATATTTTCGCTTCAAAAATGTAGGTGTTCTGGTCAAGCTTATTGTACTCTATACCTTCATCGTCAAACTCATCGTTAATCTCTCCTACTATTTCTTCGATAAGGTCCTCAAGGGTGATTAGGCCTGAAGTACCCCCATACTCATCTACAACGATGGCCATATGAACTCTTTTTTCCTGAAAGTCTTTTAATAGAGAGTCAATTTTTTTGCTCTCCGGTACATAGAAAGCAGACCTCAAGAGCGTTTGCCATCCGAACCCCTCTTCTTTATCAATATGAGGAAGCAAATCCTTTACGTACAGAATACCCTCAATTTTATCAATGGTTTCCTTAAAAACCGGAACTCTTGAAAAACCGGTTTTATTCACTTTGTCCATTAGATCATGAAAATCCATTTCATAATCGAAAGCCATAATATCAAGGCGTGATTTCATAACCTGCTTGACCGTTAAGGAACCGAAGTTGACCACTCCTTTTAAAATATCTTTTTCCCCATCGTTCCCATCGTCATCAGAAGTGAGGTCTAGAGCATGGTTAAGTTCTTCTACAGTGATATCATGTCCTTTCCTTTCTACCCTTTTTTCTATGATAGAACTCATTTTTATAAGGAAAATGGACAGGGGTTTCAAAATAATACCTGATACCCACAGAGGCCCCGACATAAATCTCGCAAACCGGAGATTATTCTTGCTGGAATATATTTTTGGAACCACCTCTCCAAAGAGTAGGAGCGATATGGTTACTGTAATGGTTAAATAAGCTGAGGTTTCTAAAGTTAGCTTAGGAGAACCGACATAGTGCCAGACGGTAAATGTTGCTGCAGAAACGAAGGCAATATTTACTGCATTGTTTAAAATGAGTATGGTTGCAAGTAAACTCTTTGGTGCTTTTAGAAGCTGGACGATCTTTCGTTCAGAGTCAAGATTACTTCGTTTACACTTTTCAATATCAGAATGATTAAATGAAAAGAAGGCCACTTCCGACCCACTAATCATAGCTGATAAAATGATTAGTACAATCAGTAAAAGAAAGCTTACGAGATAATATAGCAACTCAGAAGATACCAGTATATTCGATAATACGAATAAATCAGGTAAAGGATCGTCCAACGATGATTCCAAGATATCTTTTTAGATTAAAAAGGCAGGTCGTCTATATCATCACTTACCTGTGAAGGCTGATTTTGGCTAGGAGCACTGCTTTTTAAAGGGTCTGGCGAATAACCACCACCTCCGTCAGAAGATTTTCCGCCCAGCATCGTCATATTATCCCCGACTACCTCTGTGGTGTACCGCGTGTTACCATCTTTATCTTCCCATGATCTTGTTTTGATCTTTCCTTCAACGTAAACCTGGCTACCCTTTCGAAGGTATTTTTCGGCTACATCGGCAAGGCCTCTCCAAAGAACGATATTGTGCCATTCGGTTTGGGTAACCCGCTCACCACTATTTCTATCTTTGTATGTTTCTGAAGTAGCTAATGTGAAATTGGCGACCGTTGCGCCACTTTCTAAGTGCCTCACTTCGGGATCTTTTCCTAAATTTCCTACTAAAATAACTTTATTAACTCCTGCCATAACTTTGTCTTGTTTATATTAAAATTAGCTAAAATACAATATGGTTCAAATAATTATCAATCAGTATAGGTTTAGGCACTTTCTCTATTTCCTGTAAGGAAGCGTCATTCAAACCCAACTTGGATTTCAGAAGTTCAAAATCTTCTATTTCGACCTCTATATGCATAAAATATGCATGTATTTTTCTGTGAGATAAAATATGGATTACCTCTTCAGATATCGATTTTACAGAATAAGCTTTAGAAAGATACCCTTCAATCTTTTTCAAAATAAATTCCTCCTTTTTCGCTTCTTCAAAATCTATAAGGTGGAATTCATTCAGCCCTTTCCAGATTCCCTTTCCAGTTCTCGTTTTTATTAAATATTTCTGATTATTCTCAAAGATGATGTAATAGTAATACACCTCTTTTTTTGCTTGTTTTTTGGTCTTGACAGGTAGTTCGTGAATTTTGTTTAACCGGAATGCTTCACACGAATCAACCAATGGGCACATCAAACAGCCTGGATTTTTTGGTTTGCACTGGAGCGCACCGAATTCCATAATAGCCTGGTTGAATGTATCTGGTGTACGCTCAGGGATTAAACTTTGAGCAGCTTCAAAGAATTTTCCTTTGGTATCTGACTTAGATAAATCCCAATCAAACCCGAAATACCGGGAAAGAACTCTATATACGTTCCCATCTACAACTGGAACCGGTTCTAAAAAAGAAAACGAAGCAATGGCAGCTGCTGTATAATCTCCTACTCCTTTCAACTTCTTTAACTCTTTGAAAGAATCAGGAAACCTGCCATCAAGCTTTTCAGAAATAAATTTTGCAGTTTCATGAAGGTTTCTTGCCCTGGAATAATACCCAAGCCCTTGCCAAAGCCGTAATATCTGTTGCTCTTCAGCCGCTGCAAGTTTATGAATACTAGGATATTTTTCTAAAAATTTCTGAAAATAGGGAAGCCCTTGCTCTACACGTGTCTGTTGAAGTATTATTTCGGAAAGCCAAATAACATAGGGATCTTTGGTATTTCTCCAGGGCAGGTTCCTTTTGTTTAGATTATACCACCAAATTATTTTCTGCGAAAACTCGGAACTTACCAACTCAAGCTTTGATTTATGAAGGGTGCAAAAGTAAAGTTTTGTTTTGATTTCAACAGACTGCCATTAAATTTGTGCCCGAAGTGCTTGATAATTAACTCGTTGTAGAAACACAAATTAGTATATAGTGACCAAAGCCGATGTTATAAATGAAATTTCCGATAAAACTGGAATACCTAAAGAAGATGTAACCACTACCGTTGAAGCTTTTTTCTCCGTAATAAAAAACTCAATGGCCAATGGTGAAAATATTTACGTAAGGGGCTTCGGGAGCTTTATAAATAAAAAGAGAGCAAGAAAGATTGCCAGAAATATTTCTAAAAACACAGCAATTGTAATTGACGAACATTACGTGCCTAGCTTTAAGCCATCGAAAGTTTTTACTCAAAAAATAAAAAATAGCGATAAAATTAAGGAATAACCTTCCTTAGGCTTTAAAGAAAGCTATGAAGCGACCACAGATTATTACAGTACTCGTTGGTGCAGTTGTAATTGCAATTCTATACAGTCTACCTCGCGTGGTTGTTGAGAATGAAGATGAGTTTACTACAGTAGAAGAGGTAGATTCCAAAACGGACCCTCTAGAAACATCTTCTGATCAGGAAGCAATAGAAAATCCTCATAGCTTTGAGATATTACCTGAAGAGAGGGAAAATATTGATCGATTGACGGATAAAGTAGAGAGTAGCGCATCTACAGAAAATTTTCTTATCTTTGCGGACTCTTTAGCCAGAGCCTATCAAAATCAAGCTGTTTTTGATAGTAGTGCTAAATATTTTGAGCTCGTAGCTGAAAAATCTCCGGGTATCGAAAGCAATAAAAATGCCGGACAGGCTTATTTTGATGCATTTTCAACGGAAGTCGATCCGGAAAAAGCTCAACAATTAGCTTCTAAAGCAAGATTGTTCTTTGAAAAAGTGCTTGATGAGAAGGATGACGTATCATCAAAAAATAAGTTAGCAATGACTTATATAGCTTCTGAAAATCCCATGAGAGGCATAGTAATGCTAAGGGAAATTTTGGAAGAAAGTCCGAATAATGAAGAAGCTATATTCAATTTAGGAGTACTCTCGATCCAGTCTGGTCAATACGACAAAGCAATAGATCGATTTGAAAACCTTATTGAGCTTAATCCTTCTAACCTTCAGGCACAGATTTTCTTAGGAGTGAGTTACCTGGAAACCGGAAAGAAGAATCTGGCAAAAGAACAATTCACAAAAATAAAAGATCAGACAGATGACCCCGAAGTAATTGCGATTGCCGAGAGTTATCTGAAAGAAATAAATTAGTAGAACTAAAATTGGAAATTATGCCGTGTGGTAAGAAAAGAAAAAGACATAAGATCGCTACTCACAAGCGAAAAAAGAGGCTTAGAAAAAACAGACATAAGAAGAAGTAGTCTGTTATTATAATTTTTTAAAGACATTTTAATCATAAATTTTGAGTAACGAATTAATCATTAATTCAACTCAGGATGGATGTCGAATAGCCCTTTTAAAAAACAAACAACTTGCTGAGTTCCATTATGAAGATGATAATGCCCAATATGCGGTAGGAGATCTTTATTATGGAACTATAAAAAAGGTAGTACAAGGATTAAACGCAGCTTTCGTTGATGTTGGATACGAAAAAGATGCGTTTCTGCACTACCTCGATTTAGGGCCTAATATTAGGTCGTTGAAGAAATTTACGAAGTTTGCACAGACTCGTAAAAACACAACACACAAACTTGGCAAGATTAAGTTTGAACCGGAAATTGATAAGCTTGGCAAAATAACCGACGTCTTCACCAAGGGAGACAGGGTGTTGGTTCAGATCGCTAAAGAGCCAATATCTTCTAAGGGCCCCAGACTTTCATGTGAGTTATCGATTCCAGGTCGTTACCTGGTATTGGTGCCATTTTCAAACACTGTTAATATTTCCAAGAAAATCACGAGCAGTGAAGAGCGAAAAAGGCTATTAAGACTGATCTCCTCCATTAAACCAGAGAACTTCGGGGTTATCATTAGAACTGTAGCCGAAGGAAAAGATATTGCGGAACTTCATAAAGACCTTGAGAATTTAGAAGATACCTGGAAAAAGGGAGTTACAAATTTAAAAACCGCAAAACCCAGAGAAAAAGTTGTTGGTGAGATGGGCAGGGCATCTTCCATCATTAGAGATATGCTTAACGAATCCTTCGATAGCATAGTGATCGATGATGAAGAGCTTTTCGAGGAAACTAAAACCTACGTTCAGCAGATATCTCCAAAGAGCGAAAAACTATTAAAACATTATAACGGTAGAAATAAAATTTTCGAAGCTTTCGGCATTGAGAAGCAACTCAAATCCCTATTTGGGAAATCAGTAAGTATTCCCGGGGGAGGCTACCTCATTATTGAACATACGGAAGCACTCCACGTGATTGATGTCAATAGCGGTAATAAATCGAATACAGAAGATAGTCAGGAGGCTACTGCACTAAAGATCAACCTCCAAGCAGCCAAGGAAATAGCCCGTCAGCTTAGGCTTAGGGATATGGGCGGAATTATTGTAGTTGATTTTATCGATATGAGATCTGCGGATCACAGAAAGCAGGTTTACCAGCACATGAAGCAGGAAATGGGTAGTGATCGGTCAAAATTTACCGTTTTGCCTTTATCCAAGTTTGGCCTCATGCAAATAACCAGACAGCGGGTCAGGCCTGAACTGAATATCATTACCCGTGAAAAATGCCCTACTTGTGATGGTACTGGAAAAATAGCTCCGACAATACTCATTTCCGATCAGATAGAGCAAGATCTGGATCATTTGCTAACAAGGCAAAATGAGAAGAGCGTCCATCTTTATATTCACCCATTTATATACTCACACTTTCGAGTTGGATTTCCATCTCAACAAATGAAATGGTTCTTTAAGTATAAAAAATGGGTTAAGCTATTTAAGGACTCGTCTTTACCGATATCGGAGTATAAATTCACCAACGGAGAGGAAGAAGATTATATAGAGGTTTAGTTTAAACAATTCAGAAAGTAATTATATAGAAACTTTACTTCCTGAAGATCAATTTCTCGTTGCAAAACGATTGCTCCCTTTATGAGTAATTCCGTTTAGAATTTTATTCCTATATCCAGACTAAAAAGGTCATTTCTTACTTCGATATCGTCAGTGGCATCAAATGAAGTCTGGGAGACAACATTGATGAGCCCGCGACTGTATGTGAAACCCCCAAACAGGATATTAGAAGTTCCTATTTGATATTCGATTCCTGCTCCGAGCAAAACTGAAAAATCAAAGGGGCGGAAATCGGATATAATGACGTTGGTTGCATCTCGTGCCTCATCATTGACTAAAACTTCTGCAATTCCGCCTAGCTGGAAATATATCTTTTTATCAATGGCCACCTCATTAGTAAATAATTTAAGTGTAAGTGGAAATTGTAAGTACTGCACCCGATAAAACTCCTCAACATCATCGTTTTGTTCTATGCCGACTCTCTTTGGGGTATATATAAGACCAGAGCTGAAAGCGTAATTTTCAGACAATTGAAAATCAGAGACTAAACCAAAACTAAACCTGCCACCGGTTCCTCCACTTGAAAAAATATTATCTCCCGAGTTTTCTACCCGGTTGAATGCCAGAGAGGGAGAAAACTTAAGCCCCAGTCTTATCTGGGAATGACAGAAAGAGCTAAATAAAAAGAAACTTATTAGCGTTAAGAGAATACTCCTCATTACTATTTATCCATTAACTAACTTAGTGTCGAAAATAGATAATATTAATCATCTATGAGATTTATACACCTAAAACAACTTGTATCAATTTACATAACAGTCTTTTTTTTGGTTTCGTGTGATAACAGGGAAACGATTTGTGAACAGGCTCCTTCAATGGAAGACTTGGTTGAGGAGGTTAAAATAGAAAGGAAGGAGAAAGAGTTATTTAATCTTTCCTCAAAAATTGAACTTGTAGATTTCATGAAAGACAACCCTGAGTACACTAGAGAATTTCTAAATTCTACCCAGTTTCCGGACGATTCTACATTTATAAATAGCTTGTACGGATTAATCAACGATCCCTACGTTGATACTTTATACAATGAGGTATCCGCCCATTTTAAAGACATGGGAAAGCTTAAATCTGATCTTTCTACAGCTTTTGCCAGAATAAAATATTATTATCCGAATTTTAAAGCCCCAAAAGTACAAACCGGAATAAGTGGTTTTGGAACCGATCTCTACATTTCTGACTCGATTGTTGTCATTGGTCTGGACTTCTTTCTTGGAAGGTACGGGTCCTATCGCCCTCAGGAAATACCGGAATACCTTGTAAAAAGACTGGAGGAAGAATACATAGTACCCAACATAGTTTTGCACCTTTCCAAAAACTGGAATGAGCTGGATGTTGACGATAACAGTTTTTTAGCCGATATGATCTTTTATGGTAAGTCCTTTTATTTTACCAAAAGGGTATTGCCTTGTACCCCTGATACTTTGATCATTCAATTTACCGATAAGGAGTTAAGTGATGCCAGTGAAAACGATCATATCATTTGGGCGTCATTTCTAACCAATGAGTTGCTTTATGAGACCAGTCATTTTATAAAAAGAAAATATCTAGAAGAACGTCCTAACATTCCTGAAATCGGTGAGAATTGTCCCGGTCGTGTAGGCGTGTGGGTGGGCTGGGAGATTGTTGAACAGTATATGTCGAAAGAAGACATAACACTTCAGGAGCTTATGAAAACCGCTGATGCTGAACCGATTTTCAGGTCTTCCAGGTATAAACCGAATAATCTTTAGCCGACTTCCAAAGCATGTGGTTTTGTCCCTGCCTGAGAGATAATTTTTATAAGCTTTGAAGTCAATTTTTGCCTGGAAAATTGTTCTTCTGCTAATCTTCTGGAAGCTTCTGATAATTTCTCAACCTGATCGGGGTTTGATGAAAGCTTAATAACTTTTTGCAAATCCGATTCGTCGTTCTCGTTAACGTAGAATCCACAGGCTTCTGATTCTATAATTTCCTTTAACCAACCTTTGGTATTGGTTAAAATGACTTTCCCTGCAGCTAGTCCATCAAAAAATTTATTAGGGCTATTCGTTTCTAATATTGGAAATTTAGCAAAGGAGATATAAGCAGCATCTACATAATCAAGAATGCCTTTCAGCTCAAACTTATTTTTATACCCGAGGAATTCAACATTTTCTGATGATCTCACCTGAGCCTCTAATTTTTGTTCTTCAGACCCGGAACCGAGAATCAAAAAGTGAATGGGGTGTTTTCTGAGCTTCTCTGCCAGGTCTAGAAGGCGGGACAGATCATTCGCTTTTCCTAGTGCACCAAAGTAGGCGATAACGAGCTTCTGTGCCAAACCTTTTTCCAGTTTGATCTCCTTTTTTTCTGACTCTTCAATTCTACTGAAGAATGAGCAATCAGCCATATTTGGAATGACCACTATCTCCTTATCAATTTTTTTTGCTGATATGTTTAATTTCATCGAGGGAGAAAGCGCTACGATCAGTCGTGCATTCAAATAGATTTTTTTCTCAAAGAATTTGGCTAGTACGATGATGGGTTTGAAAGTCAATATACCCAATTGTTGAGGGGCTTCGGGCCATAAGTCCCTTACTTCGAAGAAATATGGGATTCGTTTTGCCTTTTTTATAAAAAGAGCTAAAACCCCAATAGTCATTGGAGTAGAAGAAGCATAGCAGAGGCTGATGTTTTTAATTTTCAGACTTAAAAAAAAAGCCCAAACCATAAACTTCGAAAAAGCCCAAATCCTACTTGGATAGGTCATCTTATTCTCATAAAATACAGGGAGATAATGAACCATAATTCCATTCACTTCCTTGATTTCGTATTTAGGAGCATTATGGCCGGTGATCATCACAACTTCATAACCAGCCTTTACCATAGCATCGGACAGATAATATGATCTGATCGCACCTCCTTGTTCAGGCGTACGAAAGTATTGATGCAGGTAAAGTATTTTCAAATATTAAAAATTTTGTCTGAGCCAGAAGTGAAGTGTAAGCAAAGACCAAAGCGCGGCGCTGTGATCCTGTTTTCCATTTTCGTGATTCTTTACTAAACTTTGAATATAGGAATACGACACAAACTCATGAAGCGGATTACTTTTTTCCTGAAGAATGTTTATGAGTTCCAGCCCTTTTCTTTGTCTGAACCAGTGATTCAAAGGCATTCCAAAACCTTCTTTGGGTCTTTTCGCAATTTCCGGTAAGCCTAACCTTTCAAGAAGCTCTTTTAACATCCATTTTTTACCGTGCCGCAGCTTTTTATCTTCCGGCATAGAATGGGCAAATTGTATCACTGCCTGATCCAAAAAAGGCATTCGAACCTCCAGGCTACTAGACATGGATTGTTCATCAGTCATCAATAAAACATCGTTAACCAGATAGTTTTTTTCATCGAATTGAAGGGCTTCGCTCAACGTTTTTACTATGACAGGGTCGTTTGCTTCAGCTTTATATTGACTCATAAATTCGGTCAGCATACAGAACCCCAAATAAGGATTTTCTTTATGTAAGGAGAGTGCTTCTTTAACCTTTTGATATTGCCTAACTTTTTCAAAAAGGGACTTGCTGATGACTTTTGAAATGTGTTCTAGGGGCTTGAAAGAATTTGTGAGCAGTTTGAAAAGAAAAGGGTTTTGCAAATACTTATAATATACCCAATGCCTGTTATAGCCAGCAAAAAGTTCATCGGCACCAGCTCCGCTCAAAGCCACCTTATAATTTAGCTCAGAAGCTTGCTTACTTAATAGATGGGTCAAGAAGGATGCGTTATCTGCGATGGGTTGGTTCGTCTCCGTTAGAAATCCCGGAACGTCGTCAAGGGAATTGATATGTAACTTTAAAGAATGAAAATCTGCTTGGTACTTCTTAGCTGCCAACTGCGCGTATTTGTAATCTGAGGTTGAATATCTTCTGGAGGGTTCATCAAATTCTACGGAAATAGCTGGAAAATTTTCGTGCCCTAACTCATGTGTAAGTGCTAGAATAAGAGAGCTATCTACACCGCCGCTCAAAAACAGGATAGGCTGAAACAAACCAGATAAATGCCTTTCGGTAGCATTCAACAGTATGCTTTTTAAATTCTTTTCTTCCGACTTTTTACTTCTAAAATGAAATGTTCGTGATTCAGAGCTTGCATTACTTTTTAGATCAATCTCTTTGATTTCCCCAGGCATGACTTCGAAAACACGCTTGTAAAAAGTATTTGGAGCAGGAGCATATCGAAATGCGAGGTAATGTGGAATGACCGAAGCATTCAATTCGGGTTTTATCAATCGTGAAGTGATAATTGACTTAATCTCTGAAGAAGCAATGAAATAGTTTTCATCACTATAAAAGAATAAGGGCTTCATTCCGGCAGTATCTCTCGTCAGGAATATTTTTTTGCCTGTATTATTAAAATAAATGAGAGCGAACATTCCGTTGAATGTACTAAGTGCATCCATACTCTTTTCTCTAAAGGCGCTAAAAACCAACTCCGTATCGGACCTAGATTTGATTTTTACACTTTCGGATAATGCATTCCGTACTTCATTATTGTTATATAACTCACCATTGAAGCAAAGCAAATCTTCGTTTTCTGGAGTGTAAGGTTGGTTAGCAATTGGGCTAACATCGGTGATACTTAATCTGTTGGTTCCAAAAAAAAGTTGAGATCCATTAACGGTTTTTTTTATGAAGGCTTGTTGATCAGGGCCTCTATAGTGACTTTGAGCCAGCATTTTTTCAATGGAAGAGGAGTCTTGCAGCTTTGACTTCTTATCAATTATAAGATGGATGCCACACATGGCTCAGTCTTCTTTAGGTGCAGGAGCCCTATATTTTTCGTAGAATCGGCAAAACGAGGTGAGTGAGCATTCTTCACATTTAGGTTTTCGGGCGAGGCATACATATCTCCCATGAAGGATAAGCCAATGATGTGCTTGAGCAATATATTCTTCTGGTATATGCCTGACAATTTGCTTTTCAACCTCCAATGGGGTTTTACAATTCTGATTGACAAGCCCGATCCTCTTGGAAACCCTAAATACGTGGGTGTCTACAGCCATTGTCGGTTTATTATAAACTACGGAAGCTATTACGTTAGCTGTTTTTCTACCAACACCGGGTAGCTTTTGTAATTCATCGACCGTTTCTGGAACCTTAGATGAGAAATCAGATATAAGCATCTTAGACATTCCCATAAGATGCTTGGTTTTATTGTTTGGGTAAGAGATACTTCTGATGAAAGGGAACAAACTATCAAAAGTGGCAGTGGCCATTAATTCGGGTGTAGGAAAAACCTCGAATAATTTTGGCGTTACCATATTGACCCTTTTATCCGTGCATTGGGCACTTAATATTACTGCCACCAAAAGTTGGAACGGATCTTTATACTCCAATTCCGTCTCTGGGTCTGGCTGATTTTCCAGGAAGTACGATATGAACTCTTCGTAGCGCTTTTTTCTTTGCATCCTACCCTAAGGTTTAGAAGGATGCAAAGATATGCTTTCGGAGTATTTTAAAATATTGTTTATGACTTTATTGGAAGGGTTCAATACAACTTCATCAAGAGATTTTACAGCCTCTTTAAGTTTATTGATTTCTTCCTGCAACTGAATATCGCACAAGAGGGCTTTTTCTATTTCCTCTTTTTTCTCTCTACTTGTTTCATTATAAATAAAACTGATTAGATCATTTTGGGTAAATGTTTTGATCATAGGCTATATGGTATTTGATTTTTTTCCTAAGGTTTATCAAAGCGTACCTCATCCTACCTAATGCTGTATTTATACTTACTCCTGTGGCTTCTGCAATTTCTTTGAAGCTCATTTGCATGAAGTGTCTCATTACTAAAACTTCTTTCTGATTATCAGGAAGTTGCTGTATGAGTTGGCGCACGAGCTTATTGGTTTCTTTTGTAACCTGTAAAGTCTCTGCGCATTCTTCAGAAAAATCCATGCAATTGAAGATGTTGCTACCATCTTCCATGACGATAGTAGGATAACGCTTTTCTTTTCTAAAATGGTCGATAGCCAGGTTGTGGGCTATCCTTAAGATCCAGGGAAGAAATTTTCCTTCCTCCTTGTACTTCCCGCCCTTTATGGTATTGACGGCTTTTATCATAACCTCTTGGAATAGGTCCTCAGAGGTATATCGATCTTTTACAATAAGTTGTATTGTGGTAAAAACTCTGGATTTATGTCTTTCCAGAAGTATTGCGAAAGCTTCTTCATTTCCTTTCATGTAAGATGAAATGAGTTGGCTGTCGGAAGAAATGTTAGTAGTCATAAAAATCACCTGTTTGATAACGTAGAGCTTTATGTCATATTATATCGGTTAGTGTTAAAAAATATTATCGGGCATTTTCCCGAATATGAAAAAATTTGTTTGCCAAGATTATGTTTTTTTAAACAAAACAACAAGCCTTAAGCCAAAACATAGAATATTATAAACACTTAAAAAGATATAAACCCCCAAAAAACTTAGCCATAGCCGATCTCAAAACACATCTCCAGAAAATAAAAATGTCATCAGATTTATCTTTTTAAGAAGGAATATCATTGATGTTAATCGAAGGTTAACAAATTAATATTTGGTGATCGGAAGCAATATCAGGAACGAATTTTGTAAAAGAAGAATTATTAATAATCGGGTTTAAGGTTACATCAGGTAGATAATAACTCAAAATAATGAGTAAATGTGATATCAAAAATGGACTTTTGCACCCTGAAAAATTAGAGTCATGAAAAAATTAACCTTACTAATAGTTCTGGCTTCTGTATTCTTTCTGGCAAAGCCTTCTTTCGGGCAAACCAGCATTTTATACAATGATAAATTTGCAATCGAACTACCAAAGAATAAAATCAATCTTTCTCAAGGAGGATCGGAAGACCTGTCTATTCTTATCAATAAAGGAAAGAAATATGTTTCCAAAGAAATCGATTTTTTAACCAGTACAAATATTGAAGGCCTTGGAATTAATTTCGAATCGCAAACTACAACTGAAAATAAAAATAAGGTCACGGTATCAGCAGATGAAACCGTTGAACCAGGAAATTATATGGTTGTGATATATGGTAGGCTGGGAACTACCAGAAAAGGTGTTGCGCTTTCTGTTACCATTGAATAAATTCTTTTTAGTACCCTATTTTAAAAGGGACGAACAACTTTTAAAATAACCCCCAAAACTGGGGGTTTTTTCGTTTATAATACCTTCTCATTCCATTCAAGGCACTTTTCCTTCAACATCAAAATGGTGAAAAGCTAGGGGTTTAATTGGCTCCCATTATAAGGACATTCGGTATTCGGACATTCCATAGAACCGATTTCGGTGGATGGATATAGCCGATAATTCATTTAATGTTTAACAAAAAACCGAATGTATGAATGTATTTCTACGAAGTTTAATGAGTATAGCCTTTGTCCTTTTTCTGGGACAGACCTATGCCCAAGATCGTGCGGTATCAGGTACCGTTACGGATGAAAATGGAGCCTCTCTTCCGGGGGTTAATGTGGTAGTGAAAGGAACGACTACGGGAACAGTGACTGACATTGATGGCAGTTACCGATTAAATGTTCCATCGGGTTCAAGTATACTAAGTTTTACTTTTATCGGATATGCTCCCCAAGAGCTGGAAATTGGGAATCGCAGCATTATTGATGTACAGTTAGCGTCAGATGTTACTGAACTTAGTGAGGTTGTGGTTACTGCTCAGGGTATTCAAAGGGAAAAAAGATCTTTGGGCTATTCTGTTGAAAATATTAGCAGTGATCAGGTACAGCAAATCTCTGAACCCGATGCAGTAAGAGCCTTGCAAGGTAAAGTTCCTGGCGTCAATATCCAGGGGTCAAGTAGTGCGCCTGGGGCTTCTACCAGAATTACGATTCGAGGAAATTCATCTTTACTTAATAGTAATGAACCTCTTTTCGTAGTTGATGGTATTCCGTTTAATACCCAGCAAAATAGTACAGCGAGCCAACTGTCTAATGGTGCGCCTTACTCCAGCAGAATATCGGATATTGACCCTAATAATATTGAGTCGATAACGGTATTGAAAGGTGCTGCTGCCGCTGCTTTATATGGTGTAAGAGCTGCGAATGGTGTAATACTGATTACAACCAAAACGGGTTCCGGCCGGGCTTCAAAAAAAGGGCTGGAGATAACCTTTTCCAACTCTTACTCTGTAGAAGAAGTAGCTAAACTTCCGGATTATCAAAACACATACGGTGCCGGGTCAGATTTTGATTACGGCAATGTGAATGGTTCCTGGGGACCAGCTTTTGCTGAGTTGGACAGTATTCCCCACTGGTTTGGTGAAGGACAAGGGTCAGGAGTAGGAGCTGCTGAGTTTCCTCAATTTTCCGTTTTCGATGCTGATGGAAATCCTACAGGAGCCATAAATATTCCTTTCGTTGCACAACCTGATAATGTCGAAGACTTTTTTCAAAGAGGTTTTGTGCTGGAAAATTCCGTGTCGATTTCAGGAGGAAATGATAATGCAGTCATGACGGCTGTCCTTTCCAGGACGGAGAATGAAGGGATCATTCCGGAGTCGGAGTTTCAACGATATCAGATGTCCATTGGTGGTAAGGCTATTTTGGATAACGGACTGAGTGTAGGGGGAAATTTTGCTTATACGTACTCCGAACAAGATGCCCCAATCACGGCAGGAAATGCCCTGGGAGCCACTTCTATAACTTCAAGGCTTTTATGGTTGAACAGGACCTGGCCTTTGCAGGATTTTGAACAGTTTCCATTCGAAAACCCCATTACAGGGGGTAATGTATTTCCTGTAACTGCGGATAACCCTTATTACGCGGTGGAGAATAACCGATTCAATAGTCAGGTAAATCGATTTGTTGGGAATGTGAGCTTTTCTTACGACTTAAACGATTGGCTATCGGCTTCCTATAAAATCGGAGTTAATCAATATACGGATGAACGCTTTCAAAGCGTAAATCCTGGATCAAACGGAAGAAATGGTATTGGTGAGATCATTAACGATCGCTACTTCTGGCAGGAAATTGAATCTAACATCCTGATCACTTTTTCTAAGGATATAAATAAGGATTTTGATGTGACTGCTACTGTTGGCCATAGCTGGAACCAAAGAAGAAATGACAATCAAACTATTGTTGGAACGGGCATCATATCTCGTGATATCATCAACCTCGATAACGTTGCAAACTTAAGTAACCCTAACCCGCC
The DNA here is from genome assembly GCA_039030555.1 of Bacteroidota bacterium. Lineage (GTDB taxonomy): Bacteria > Bacteroidota > Bacteroidia > Cytophagales > Cyclobacteriaceae > JBCCDY01. The sequence continues at coordinate 334,254 of JBCCDY010000001.1, read as the reverse complement.
GGATCTGGGAGTCGAGACTAGAAGATTGATTGGAGCGTACTACGACGTTTCTTTCGGGTATAGGGATTTCGCTTTTATTAATACAACTGGAAGAAACGACTGGTCGTCAACCCTTCCAGTCAATAACAGGAGCTTTTTCTACCCAAGTGTTAGCGGCTCTTTCATTTTCACCGAGGCATTTAATTTAGATTCAAATGTTTTAAGCTTCGGTAAAGTAAGAGGTGGGTGGTCTCGTGTTGGTAATGACGCACCACCTTATCTTCTGAGTCCTATTTTTCAAAATAATCCGACTTTCGGAAATAATGCCAATTCAATAGGATTGCCCTTGAATACGCCGACCGCTCAGAACGTGTCGGGAGCAACTCAGGGAAATGTAATTGGTAACCCGGCTTTAACGCCAGAATTTACCAGGGAATTAGAAGCAGGATTGGATGTTAAGTTTTTCAATAACAGAATTGGTATAGATGCTACTTACTATTTCAGAAAAACAACAGACCAGATTATTGCCGTAAGGCTTCCCTCCGAGTCAGGCTTTACTTCCCAGGTTACCAACATTGGAGAAGTTACCAATGAAGGAGTAGAATTAGGAATTGATGTTACACCCGTTTCATTGAATAATGGACTTAACTGGAATGTGTATGGAAGTTTCACCCTGAATAGGAATGAAGTAGTTGATATTGGAGATGTAGAATCCTTAAATATTACCCCAACCTTCGGAAACCCGAATATTCAATTGATTCCGGGAGAGGAATACGGCGTTCTGACAGGGACTTATTTTGTCACCGATGAAGATGATAATTTTCTTGTCAACCCAACGAATGGACGTTTAATTGAATCTCTGGATACCCGTGTTATTGGAAATCCTAATCCGGATTTTCTATTAGGGATAACCAATACCGTAAACTACAAAGGAATATCATTCAGAGTTGTGTTCGATTGGAAACAAGGAGGAGATCTGTATTCGGCAACAAACCAGACCTTCTTTGCTAGAGGAGTTACTGCTGATACTGAAGATAGGGAAGCTTCCATTGTTATCCCTGGTTTTTTAGGCGATGCCAATACCGGAGAGCCAATTTTGGATGCTGAGGGAAATAAAATTCCGAACACCATCCAGACGAATGCGAATAGATTGTTTTTCAACAATTTTGGTTTCGGGCCTTCGAGTGAGAAAGATGTTTATGATGCTACCGTTTATCGATTGAGGGAAGTGGCTTTATCATATTCTCTTCCGAAAAGCCTATTGGAATCAACGCCGTTTGGAAGTGTTAGCATTTCACTTACTGGTAGAAACCTATGGTATAACGCTCCTAATTTTCCTGATGCATCAAATTTCGACCCTGAGACAAACACCTTCGGTGCTACAAACGCTCAGGGCCTGGAATTCAGGACTTATCTGCCATCGGTTCGGAGATACGGGGTTAATCTAAAGTTCACTCTTTAATTAGAAAGTCATGAAAAGAATAATATATAAACTACCATTTTTTGTACTGGCAGGCTTGTTTATGATTCTGCCTGTAAGTTGTGAGTTGGATATCAACGATGACCCTAACAATCCTACAGAATCTCCGCTTCCGCTACTATTAACTTCCGGAGAAGCATCTTTCGCATTTGCTTTTTCGCAAGTAACCGGAGGGATCAACAACGCTACCTTAACTTTTGCACATCAGATTGTAAACTTTAGAGTAGATCAATACGGGGTTGATGGAACAGATTTCGCAAACGACTGGATACAATTGTATTCCAGAGGATTGAAAGATCTACAGGTTATCATTGATAATGGAACGGAAGATGGAGCTCTTCACTATGTAGGAGTTGCTCAAATACTTCAGTCTTTTGCTTTTTCCATTATGGTCGATTTGTGGGGAGATGTTCCATATTTTGAAGCTCTGACCGAAAATTTTGCTCCGTCTTACGATAACGGAAGGGCTATTTATGAAGACATACTCAATGTCCTAAACGAAGCCAAACAAAACTTAAATGGCGCCTCTACACTATCTCCTAGTGGGGATGATGTTTTCTATGGGGGCAACCTTGATCAATGGGAACGACTGGCGAATGTGTTGATCATTAAACTTCACAATAACGTTCGGCTTACAGATCTCTTCAGTGGAACGACTGTTGAAGGATTAGTTGCCTCCGGTGATATTTTTCGTGACGCAACAGATGATTTTCAATTTCAATTTGGAACAGGAAACGCCCCAGAAAACAGAAATGTAGCTTTTCAAACCAATTGGGCGGCTACCAGCCGGGAATCGACGATAAGCCCTTTCTTTTATGAGAGGATGCAGGCGCTCAATGACCCGAGGATCAATTATTACTGGTTCAATCAAATTGTATCGGGAGGGACAGCGCAAAACCCAACCGATTTTCAGGATGATACACCGGATGGCCTCTTTGTTTCTACAAGATTTGGGGCGGTAGGACCAAACGCGAGCTTTGCACAGCAGAACTCTCAAAGTCTCCTGGGTTTATACCCGGCTGGAGGTGCTTTCAATGATGGAAATGGAGGAACAGGAACAGCAGCTAGTGCCCAGGGAAATGCGCCATTACGCCTGTTAACCTATTATAATTTGAATTTCATATTAGCTGAATTGGCCTTAGAAGAGAATTTGAATGTTGGTGACCCGGCAATGCTATTTGAAGAAGGCGTTGAATCAGCATTTAATAAGGTGAACGAGGTGGTAGGTATTGTAGGCGGAGGAGCTCCCACTATTGATGCCGCAACTGTTGAAGCCTATGTCAACACAAGAAGAGCTGAATTTGACGCTGCTGACGATGCCGGAAAGCTTGATTTGATTATGCAGCAGAAAGCCATTGCCAATTTTGGGTGGGGTTTCGATAGTTATAACGACATCAGAAGAACTGGCTTTCCTGAGATATTTGATCCTAATCTGGACGATGATGTGAATACCCAAACTTCGAGGGATTTTCCCATAAGCTTTCCTTATGTGTTGGTGGAGCTTGATGCAAATCCGGTAGCTCCGGATCAACGCATCGTAACTCAGGACAGGGTTTTTTGGGATGTCAACTAAATGAAAATAAGAATGAAAAATTTATATAGATCATTAATAGCAACAACTTTCGCATTACTCCTGTTCATAGGATGCAGTGATGAAGAGTTTCAAAACCCTTTAGATACTTTTCCTAAGGGAGGCCTAGTCAGAGCAGATTTTGACTCCACTCAGCTTAATTTATTCGGTGACTTATCAGTAGCTGAAATTGGAATGAACCTTACCCCCACCGATTCACTCGGGAATGAAGGAGCATTGATTGATTTCGTTGAAATATCAGTTCAGTTTCAGCAAGCTTCTACGGGCTTTGTGTCTGATGAAGTTTTTCTATTGAGGGACCAAGACCCGAGAGGACGGAGAGTGTTTGATTTGGAAAATGAGATCGTTAGTTTGTTCAGTCCGCTTGATCTGGATTCTTTGGACGGCGGTGATGCTTTTCTGTTTACTTTTCGCGTAACTATGCTGGACGGAAGAGTTTTTGGCCCTGAAAATACCAACCCTGAAATTTGTGGGGTTAATAATGCGAGGGGAACATGTGTTCAACCTGTTTTTCTAGTTTGTCCATCTAATATTCCTGAAGGGGATTATAACGGAAATACGACTGGTCCATTTGGTCCAAGCTCAGCTGTGGTAACGGTTACCGATAATGGAAATGGAAATTATAGCGTCTCCGATATTTCAGCAGGCTTGCTTGGTATCTTGATTTCAGACCCTACTTTCGAGGGAGGAGGAACCTTCAATGACATTTGTAATCAAATCTCCGTTCCGACTTTCAGTCCTCCAGGACTTGTCGCTGTGAGCCAGGCAGCAGGTTTGGGCTTGGGTTCTTATGATCCTGAAACCGGTATTATTACGATCAACTGGAGTATTGTTGGAACAGAAAGTACGACTACGCTTACTCCTATGTAGGGATTGGAATTAAGGTTTAATGAAAAGGCCCGAAAGGGCTTTTTTTATGTCCTTATTTGACAATCAATCGATTATAAAAAGAGATTAAATTCATAATCTCAGCCTCAGAATTCAAAACTTTTAGTTTTTTTGATTCTGCATAATCCTGAATCTCTTCCTGATAAGGAGAAAAATGGATTAGATTTTTTTTAAGCTTTTTATCAAGAGGAATCACTTCAGTTTTTGAAAACATGTAATAGGTTTTCTTCTGAATGATTTCATCTGATTCTTTACCTACATCAAAAGCAGGTATGTATGTAGCTCTTTTAATTTCTATGTAATGGAGAGCCCCAAGACTAATAGAGTCCTCATATATAATCTCCATAATCGACGAAGAAGGCAGGGGATTCTCATCATCATATAGAGTTGAGTTAACAAACTTGCTGGTGTTGCCATTCTTTGCATTTAGAAAGGTAAATTCAGTAAAATGCCTGGAAGGACATACTCTTATCTTATCCTGGAACTTTATCTCAACATTAGACTTTATGAGTTCAAAACGAATAGGAACATCTCTGATCTTTTTTCCATTCTTTAGAGTGATTGTTCCAATAGACCACTCGTTCATAAAGAATTCCTTCGGACCGCTATCAACACGTTTTTCAGAGGTTTCCTGAATTATGCCCGCAGGATTCACATCAAAATCGATGATGTTTATGTTGTTTTCATTTTGTGCATAAGTGCTGAAACTTATCAGTATAAAACAGAGCTTTTTCATGGAAATTAAGATAGGCTTATTGACCTTCTGTGGAATCCCTCATTTCAAGGCAGATTCAGCTCTTTTTTATGGTTAACAAGCTTTCTTAAAACCCGAAGGGTCGAATTGACGATTAACTTGAGAAGGTAAATCCCTCATAACAAGGGATATAATGGAGCCCATAACCTCCGACCTTTGAAGGTTTAAAATAATTTTATGAAAAGGTTATTCACCTGCCTTTTTTGCTTCTACTCTTTGTTGGCTTCAGGGCAGGCTTATATATTCAAAAACTACAACCGAGTTGAAGGGCTTCCACAATCTCAGGTCACAGGGATTACCCAAGACCAATATGGAAATATGTGGTTTTCAACACTGGGTGGAGGGATAAGTCATTATGATGGGAAGAACTTCTGTTCCATTACAGAAGGGTTGGAGAGCAGGTTTGTGTATAATATTTATGCGGATAGCAATAATAACGTTTGGCTTATTTATCCGGATGGCTTTGGGCGTTTTGATGGAGATAGCATTATAAACTATCTGAATATCGGACTGGGCAGACCCAACTTTTTCAGGGTAAACGAAATAGCACAGTTTAATGACTCGACCATTTACGCCTCTTCCCCCGAAGGCGGGCTGATTAAATTTCAAAATTATGAACCATACTTGGTTAAAGAAAAGGAAGGTTATTTCAACGAGGATGTATATGCCATAAAGAATCGAAAAGACTCATTGGCTTTCGTTACTGCCAAGGCGGGAATTTACCACCTGACAACAAAAGGGCTGTCACTAGAAGAGTACCCTGAAAAAATCAGAGGCTCTGAAGTTTTTGATATCGAACAAATATCAAGCACCAGATTTTATTCTACTAAGGAAGGGTTGTTTAAACATAATTTGAACTCGGGGAGTATCAAGTTGCTAAGTGACGAATGGACCTGGTCATTGGCTGTAGTTGATAATCAACTCTGGGCTTCTGCACGATCCGGAATTTTAAGGGTCGTAGATGACGAGATCCTACTCATTGATGAACGCAAAGGCTTTACCAATGATAGATTATATGATATATACGTCGACCGCGAAGAAAACCTATGGATGGGATCAAACGGACACGGGGTTTATAAATATACAGGAGATGTATTTCAATATATAGACAGTTCTTTAGGCCTGGAAGGAGATGTTGTTATGACCATAAATGGAGACGACCAAGGTAATATATACTTCGGTACGTCTACGGGTTTGAATTATGTTAGTCAAAAAGATTCGTATGTGAAGTCGTATTACCCTGAGATTTACAAGGCCAGGGCAATCACGAAATCCTCTAAGGGATTTGTCTGGGTAGCAGACAACGACTTAATCCACAAAATGCAAAATGGTGATATCGTTCAGTCAATTAAAATTGCACGTCAGGGCTACCATTTCACAGCCAGATTTATGATTACGGATTCTAACGATAATTTAATTATCGCTTCATCGAATGGGTTGTACAAAATCACCGATTCAGGAAAAATGATTTTCAGAAAGACCACCGAGGACGGTCTTTCCAATAACTTCATCAACTTCTTATATAAGTTCAGTGATGACTCGATAGCTATATGTACGGAGACGGGAATTGATCTATTGATAGAAGATAAGATTATCCCTTTTCCAGTTGAAGAGATTGCTAATAGTTCAGCATTATCAATTGCTGAATTCAATGAATACTTATGGTTTGGCCTTTCAGAGAATGGAATACTTGGCTACGATCATAAAAAGGATAACATTATAAAGATCGATGAGCAGGCTGGTCTATCTTCCGACCTGGTTTACTTTATGCACGCCCAGGGTAAGGAAAACTTATGGGTTGGTACGGGAAATGGTTTAGATAAAATAAGCTTTCCAAATTTAGATTCTATTGCTACAATTACGCATTATAATAAAGAAGAAGGCTATTTTGGAATAGAGTCCAACCATCATGCGGTTTATGAAGATGTGAATGGAAGCTTATGGTTTGGTACCATAGGAGGAGCATTCAAGTACAACCCTTCTTCGGATAAAATGAATGACATTGAACCCATCACCAGCTTAAGAGGCATTAAAATTAATTATGGTAGATACAAGATTTCAAGCGAGGCCAAAAGCATTGATCCATGGTACAACATTCCACAAAACCTGAGACTACCGTATTCAAAAAATCACATCACTTTCAGTTTTCTGGGAAGTAGTATGACGCACCCCGAGCGTATAAAATATAAATTCAAGCTTGAGGGTTTCGACGATGACTGGATATCAGGCAAACACAAGAATGAAGCGATCTATTCCAATCTCCCGGCGGGTAAATACACATTCAAAGTAAAGGCAAGTAATAGTAGTGATGTATGGAATATTGAAGCTACTGAGTACAGCTTTGAAATATTACCTCCTTTTTGGCAAACGGCTTGGTTTATTGGCGGAATGGTGATGATCATAGGGCTTACGGTCTTTGGGACGAACAGATGGCTGATCAGAAGAGCCGTAATTCAAAACAGAAGAGTGGAAGAGCTCAAGAAAGAAGAAATTGAACGGACGCGTAAAAGCCTGGCTATGGATTTCCACGATGAACTTGGAAATGAATTAGCTAACATCCTAACCTACTCAAATCTGCTGAAATTCAGACTGAATGGAACCGATGAGAAAATTAGAAGGGCTTTAGATAACCTCTCGAGTTCGGCAAGTCATCTATTAAAAGGAACACGAGAATTCATCTGGTCAATAGATCCCAAGAATGATAATTTATTTGAGGTGTTGACCTATTTGAAAGATTTTGGAGAACAACTTTTCTCTGGTAGCGATCAAAAATTTATAATCAATAATCACATTCTTAGCCCGGAGGTAGACTTTAAATTGCCACCAGGCTGGTCTCGTCAAATTGTCTTTATCTTCAAAGAAGCTATGACCAATTGTCTAAAGCATTCAAATGCCTGTAATGTGTACTTCGACGTAGTTCAGAAAGAAGGTAAGGTGCACATCAAACTTCAAGACGACGGTTGTGGCGTTTTAAATAATCGGAAGTCGTTCGATAGTAATGGTTTAGAAAATATGAGACGACGTTCAGATAAGATCAATTCTAAGCTCTGGATCAGAAATGTGAATGGGACAGGAACTTTGGTCGATCTTGAGCTCGTAGTACCCACAAAACACACTTTTCAAGCAGCTTAAAGTGTAATTAAAGACTAATATCCCTTATTCGTAGGGATAGCCTTTTTATTTACATGCCGTATAAGTTATAATAAACTTTAGCGACATGGATCGATCAAACATACGAATTTCTCTTATTGAAGATAATGATAAACTGAGAGATGGGCTTGAAATGATTATTGATACCATCGATAAGTTTAACGTAGTCAGCACATACAGTACTTGCGAAGAAGCACTTAAAAACCTTCATCGGGATATTCCGGATATTATCCTCATTGATATCAACCTTCCGGGAATGAATGGCATAAAAGGTATTTCTAAAATAAAAAAGATCTTACCCAGGGTTGAAATCATTGTGAACACGATCTACGAGGAGAGTGAATATGTTTTTGATGCCCTAAAAGCAGGAGCGAACGGATACATCACTAAAGGCTCCGACCGTATGAACTTACTCAGGGCAATCGACGAAGTTTTAGATGGAGGGGCACCTATGAGTGCCAAAATTGCCAATATGGTAGTCAGTTCCTTTCAAAGAAACCCTAAAACCCCGCTAACGCCAAGAGAAACAGAAGTGCTTTCGCTTCTTGCCCAGGGAAAGACATATCAGTACATCAGTGACCAATTGTTCGTTTCATTGGAAACCGTAAAATCACACATCAAGAATATATACTCTAAACTCCACGTGACGAGTAAAAACGAAGCTTTGGAGAAAGCTGCCAGGGATAGGTTGATCTAGACTCTTTAGCGTAAGTTCTTTTTTCAATATTTTTTTTCGGCACATTTCTTATCTTCCTGAAAGAAATGATTGAACCGATACTTAACCCCCAACAATGAAAAAAGACAATAAGCACTTCGAAAAATTCACCAAATTCATGCATTCTATTGAGCAACGTAATCCTGGTCAACCGGAATTTATTCAGGCCGTTCATGAAGTTGCAGAGACTGTATTTCCATTTATAAAAGAACACTCGAGATATAACAACAGAAAAATATTATCCAGAATAACCGAACCGGAAAGGGTAATTATGTTTCGTGTATGTTGGGTGGATGATAAAGAGAGGGTGCAAGTAAACAGGGGCTATAGAGTACAGATGAATAGTGCTATCGGTCCATACAAAGGGGGGCTAAGATTTCACCCATCTGTTAACCTAAGTATCCTTAAATTTTTGGCTTTTGAACAGACTTTCAAAAACAGCCTTACTACACTTCCTCTTGGTGCAGGAAAAGGTGGGGCAGATTTTGATCCAAAAGGAAAATCGGATAATGAGATCATGAACTTTTGCCAGAGTTTTATGACGGAACTTGCAAAATACATTGGACAATATAGAGACGTACCCGCAGGTGATATTGGAGTAGGGTCTCGAGAGATAGGTTATATGTACGGGCAATACAAAAGAATAACCAGTGAGTTTACCGGAGTTTTAACTGGAAAAGATACACTTTTCGGAGGAAGCCTGATCAGGCCAGAAGCAACCGGTTATGGAACGGTGTATTTTGCAGAGGCAACCTTGAAAGTTAAAGACGATGGTCTAAAAGATAAAGTCTGCGTAGTCTCAGGTTCAGGGAATGTGGCACAGTATGCTACTGAAAAACTCATCCAACTAGGAGCTAAAGTGGTGACACTTTCGGATAGTTCAGGATTCATTTACGATAAGAACGGTATCGATGAAGAAAAACTTGATTTTGTAAAAGATCTTAAAAACAATAAAAGAGGAAGAATTAAAGAGTATGCTGAAAAATTTGATGCAGAATATCATGAAGGCAAAAAGCCTTGGAATGTTAAATGTGATTTAGCTTTTCCTTCTGCGACACAAAACGAAATAAATGAGGATGATGCCAAAGCACTGGTAGGTAATGGGGTTATTGGTATTTATGAAGGAGCCAATATGCCTACTACAGCTGCAGGAACAGAAGTTTTTAGAGAAAATAAGATTATCTATTCACCGGGAAAAGCTGCAAATGCCGGTGGTGTAGCAACCTCAGGACTGGAAATGTCACAAAATGCTCAAAGACTTTACTGGGAGAGGGAAGAAGTAGATAGTAAGCTTCAGAACATTATGAAAAATATTCATGATAAGTGTGTGAAATATGGTAAAGATCCTGATAGTGACCATGTCGATTATGTAAAAGGAGCCAATATTGCCGGCTTCGTGAAAGTGGCAGATGCCATGCTTGCACAAGGAGTGGTTTAGAACAATAATCTTTTCAGAAATTAGTATTTTAATGATATGAGACGATGTGGTTTTTTACTTGCGTTATTATTTATGAGTCAATTATCCTTAGTTCATGCGCAAAAAAAACCATTAGGCTCCCGAAACATTAACATCAGTACAAACAACCAAAAAGACCCGGTGCTATCGGCAGATGGGTCTTTTATTATTTACTTATCTGATTATTCTCCTACGAGGGACTACCAACCTTTTATGTCAGAAGGAAATGGGTTTGAGCGTTGGGAAAAGCCTGAGCTAGTGGAGAAAGTTTTTAAAACCAATCTAGAGCTAATTAATGGATACTTCCTAACAAACGATGGAAGTAAAATGCTCATTTCCTCACGTCGTGCAAAAGGTATTGGAGGCTATGATATTTGGGAAGTGGAGAAAAACGGAAAATATTGGGGTGTTCCAATAAACTTTGGAAAGCCATTAAATACGCTTGGAAATGAAGGTGGGGCTTCCTTATCACCCGATGAAAAAGAAATGTATTTCATGCGATGTGAAACCATGGCCCCTAAAAAAGTAGATGGGTGCAAAATTCTTATTTCTGAGAAGAAAGGTTCGAGATGGGGCGAAGGACAGGAAATATCAGGAGCTATAAATGAGTATAACGCAGCCTACCCTAAAATACTTTCCGACAATCAAACACTCTTATTTTCCTCCGATCGGCCAGGTGGAAAAGGAGGCTGGGATTTCTATATTTCTAAAAAAGAAAATGGAACATGGTCCAAGCCTATTAATGTAGAAATTGCCAATACAGATTCCGATAATTTAGCGGGCTCCATTCCTGCGAGAGGGGATGTGTTTTTCTTTTCAGGGCAGTACAAAGGGAAAGAACAATTATTGATAGCAAAGCTCCCACCTGAACTTCAGCCTAAAAAAGTAATTATGTCGGAAGGTATCATAACAGATTCCAACGGACAACCCATTCAGGCTATTGTCTCTGCTTACGATATCGATTTGGGACAGGAAATTTACGTTGGGCTTAATGAAGAAGACGGAACATTCAAAACGTTCCTTCCGGAAGGACATTTATACGATCTGTCTTTCTTTCCGTTGAACAACGATCATTCCTTTAAGTCTTTCACCTACGACTTCACTACGCCAGAGACTTCAAAAAAAGAGAATTTCGAGATAAGCCTGGAACCACTTTCCAACGGCACTCAATTTGAGCTCGAGAACCTGAGGTTTAACATCTATTCTTCAGACGTTTCGAACCAATCGGAGATCGAAATAAACAGATTGAAAAGGTTACTTCAAAAGAATCCTTCTATGGAAGTGGAATTAGAAGTTAATGCTGAAAAAATCTTTTCAGATACAATTGTTTCAAGCCCGGAGCTCACAGAACTAATTATTGATACCGTTTACAATCCAATTGACTTGGCTGTTTTGGATAGTATAGAATTAGACAGTATATTCCATATAGAAGCCTTCGTTTTTAATGAAGACAGCACGCAGTACCTTTCAGAAATAGATACCACTTTCTACAACGACAGAACAGAGAAACAAGCTTTGAAATTATCTGAGAAATTACTTTTAGAGGGTTTCCCAGAAGAAAAATTTACGGTTATTGGAAATAGTGGGCCAGAAGGACTTCCTAGTGATACCGTAAATTATTGGGTTGAGCTTAAAGTGCTTTCCTACTGACCTTTTTTATCTTCTAGTTCTTTAATTTCGGCTACCAAGTCTTTAAGGTCGCTGATGTGACGTCCATAAAAATAATGGGCCAACCATTTTATGGGTTTCGTGAGTAAAAGCGTAAATGCTGCTAAAACCAGGGCTACAACCCAAAAAACCGGATCTGTATTCAACTTTCCATCTTCCATCATTCCAATGCCCATTCCAATTAAAAGTCCTATTGGCATTCCGTATACGCAAAGGTTTAAGTAAGCTTTATAGATTTTAAAAATTCGATTTAGCTTAATGATGGTCTGTTTGAAAGAGTCCTTTGCTTTATCTATTCGTATTATTCTGTAGTAAACCCAATAGATTACGATTGAGAGGATTGATAGAACAGAATACGATACGTAATGAACAACCTTTCCCGAATAATAGTCCATTAATCCAAAGCTGAAAAAGATTAAAATTACGGCTGATAATTCTAAAGCCATACTTCTGTAGATGCGTTTCAACGGATTTTTGGACTTAGCTTTCAAAATTTCATCCATCTCTTCTTCTGATCTGTGGTCATCAGTGACCTGTTTGTTCCATATTTCTTTGATGTCTTCGAGTTCCATCAGTAGTCTTTTAACATCTCTTTGAGTTTGTTTTTTGTTCTATTCAGCTTAACTCCAATATTGGAAGTAGTTAACCCCAAAATCTCGGCCATTTCTTCATAAGACTTTCCATCCATAAAAAGCATTATCACAGCACGTTCAATTTTTGTAAGTTGCTTAAGGGCCTGATAAAAAATCTTCAGGCGTTCTTCTTCTTCATGGTTATGCTCCTCGCCTATATGAAGTTCAAAATCGTGGATTGATACCAAGTTTTTGCGTTTCGATCCTTTTTTGAAATTACTGATAGCCGTATTCAGAGCCACACGATACATCCAGGTACTTATTTTCGATTGCCCTTTAAAGCGTGGGAAAGACTTCCATAGCTGAAAAATGATCTCCTGGTATAAGTCCTCACGATCATCTATATCATCACAATACGCATTTATGATTTTGTAGAGAAGTCCTTCGTTATCCTGAATAATCCTGAGGAAGCCTTTTTCCAAATTCCTTTTTTGAGATTAGTATTTAGTATCGGCTTTTTATTACAAAAATTTTTGGAGAGAGGTAAATATGTCCTTACCCCTCACCAAGATGCTTTAATCGTACCTTAGGTTCTTCCAGAACCAGGAATTGTTCCCAGAATTGATTTTTTGGAAGTCCGGCAACTAAAAAGACATCTTCTTTTTTGACGGGGTGAACAAATTTGATCTCGCGAGAGTGTAGGTTAATGTTTCCATCTTCATTCGCTTTAGGGAATCCATATTTAAGGTCTCCTCTGATAGGGCACCCCATAGCTGCCAGTTGAACTCTGATTTGATGAGGTCGACCAGTAACAGGCCTCACTTCTAATAAATAATGATCGTTGAGCTTTCCTTTTACTATATAATTCAGCTCAGCACGCTGCGCACCTTCGACCTCTTCATCAAAAGCTGTTGTTTTATTGACTTTTTCATCCTTCAAAAGCCAGTGAACCAATTTACCTTCTTTTAGCCTTGGTTTTTTCTTAACAACCGCCCAATAGACTTTTATGACCTTACGTTTCCTGAAAATTTCATTCATACGTTCAAGGCCTTTTGATGTTCGGGCTAAAATAACCAATCCGCTTACCGGCCGGTCCAGACGATTAACCAGGCCCATAAATACATCTCCGGGCTTATCGTACTTTTCTTTGATGTAAGCCTTACAATAATCGATTAACGACTTATCCCTCGTTTTATCGCCCTGACTTAAAAGTCCGGGCTCTTTATTAACGATAAGTAAATGGTTATCTTCATAAGCCACTTCAAAGAATTTGCTGTAATCGTATCCCATAGGTAATAACTTGAAGCATCAAATTTGAGTATATTTAGTGAGGCTATCAAAAAAATGAGCTAAATGCAGACTGCAACAATAGATCGATCTAAAGAATGGACGGTTGAAGACTACCTTCAATTAGAGGAGGGCTTACTTGCGCAGTTGATTAATGGAGAATTGATTATGACGCCAGCACCGCATCCAGACCATCAACTATTGTCTGGCAATCTGAATGAGATTTTAAGGGGAGTTTTTAAGCAAAAAGGAAAGGTCTTCTATTCACCTATTGATCTTTACCTTGATAAGAAGAATATCTTTCAACCGGATTTACTTTATGTTTCCAATGAAAACTCTGGAATCATAACAGATCGGGGAGTTGAAGGCCCACCAGATTTGATCGTAGAAATACTATCACCTTCAAATCATTTTGTAGATCGGTATAGCAAGAAAAAAGCATACCTGGATTTCGGAGTGAAAGAATACTGGATGATTGATTACAACAATAAAACTTTTGAAAGCTATTTAAATACGCAGGGGAATCGTGATGTACCTCATCTTTATCTTTCTTCGAATGGGAAAGTAAAATCGCCTAATTTCAAAGAGATTGATTTTGAGTTTGAAAAACTTTTTTGAAATGCAAACTGCAACAATAGATCGATCAAAAACGTGGACAGTTGAAGATTATCTTCAATTTGAGGAGGGCTTGCCTGCGCAGTTAATCAATGGAGAGCTTATTATGACGCCAGCACCAAATCCCAGACATCAAGCTTTATCTTTAAAACTCACCATTTTACTAGAGGGTATTCTTAGAAAGAAAGGTAGCATTTATTATTCACCAATAGATCTTTACCTGGATAGGAAAAATATCTTTCAACCAGATTTGCTTTATGTTTCCAATGAGAACTCTGAAATTATTACAGATCGAGGTATTGAAGGAGCACCTGATTTGATTGTTGAAATATTATCTCCTTCAAATCATTTCATTGACCGGTATAGTAAGAAAAAAGCATATCTGGATTTTGGAGTGAAAGAATACTGGATGATTGATTACAATAATAAAACTTTTGAAAGCTATTTAAGCAAACAGGAGAACCGTGACGTACCTCATCTTTATCTTTCTTCCGATGGAAAAGTAGAGTCCCCGAACTTTCCTGAAATAAAGTTCTATTTCGAGAAACTATTTTGAAAATGGACTTTGGTAGAGCTTGAATTATTTTTTCATTTTCTTAACTAATTCGTCTTTTTCCCAAACGCCTCTAGCAATTATCTCATTATCCGGATCGTAGAATACACCATTTCCGCTTCTTAAATCATTCTTCCAACCACCTACAAACTTCTTTCCGTCAGGCCAGTAATAAGTGCCTTCTCCACTCCTTTGGTCGTTTTTGTAATCGCCTACGTAATGTTGACCATCAGGCCAGTAAAACGTTCCTTTTCCGTGTCGTTGATTCTGCTTCCATTGCCCATCATAGCGACTCCCCGTACTATAAATAGCAACGCCTTTTCCATTCGCTTTTCCGCCTTTTACCTGCCCAACATAAGTAATGAGATTTCCTTCTTTACTACTGAATTCAAGAAATTCTCCAAAAGACTTATTCTCAAGCTGATTCATAAGCATTGAAATTTGCTCCTGCGCTTTTCTTAAAGCAAAATTCATAGAATCGTATGATCTTAAGGGAACTCGCTCGCTCGCAATATTCTTGTCAGTAACGCTTCTTTCAACGGTATCAATAGCTTGATAGTCTTTATTAAGCAGACTGTCTTCCAAGAGAAGATACCGCTCTGCTAGACCAAGGCGAATTTCTATCACTCTATTGTTTGCGTTTGAAGCGATTAACTCCTTGTAAGCTTCTACCGCTGCCTTATGATTACCTTCCAGCATTATGGAGTCTACTTCAGTGAGCTGCTGGAATAAGGAAGCTTCTTTACCTAAAAGATTTATTTTCTCTTTGTTTGTCCGCAAGGCTTCATTAAGTGTATTTATCTGGTTGAAAGTAAAAATGAAAAGTAGGGCAAAAATGACGAGACTTGCATATGCTGCGATTTTAACTTTACTCTTCTTTACCATAATAAGGAGTTTTTAGGTTCACTCATTTAAGTGGATAGATGGTAATTTGTCCTTTACTTTTCTAATATCTGGAGAAAAATAAACATGAAATCGCAAAGTATAATTTTGTTTAAAAGAACCACCGTCATTGAGGTCCTGACCGAAAGAGTACATAAAACCTGAAGCTATGGTAACTCTGGGGTTGATGATATACCCAAATGAAGTATGTAAGCGAAGATCTTCCATTGGACTATCTACTACGGCCCTTCCACTCTGCATAATAAGTTCGGCCTCCGGGCCGATGTAAAAAGTATTAGACGAAAGTTTAGGCCTGTTGATCGGGATTTTCATCCTGAACATATACCTCCATCTATTTCGAAAAATGTAGTCACTATCGTCAGCGAACCCTTGAGTCCAACGATGCTCTACCCTTAATCTATGGTACACCACCAACCTCGGAAATGGAATTGCAAATTGATATTGGTGCCAGATTCGCCATTCGGGAACGGTTCTTCGCTCTCCTTCATCTTCATCCGTGTTAAAGTTCACCCGTAAAACACCACCAAGACTCGCAGTTAAATTTTTAGAAAATATATAACCTATAGCATGTCTGTTGTAGATCTGGTTCCATTGCCCGATGAATTCCGTGTTTCTACTTTCTTGTCTTCTGAAATGAGTTTGAGCCACCCAGAATAGATGTTTGGAAATTCTAATATTACCATAGGTATTAAACCAGAACAGAGTAACAGGATCTTTAAATTCTGACCTTCTGGGTAGTTGCTCCTCTTCCTGACTTCTAGCGTGTAGTACGACTAGAAGAAGGCCGGTTAGTAATAAAACATATTTTCTAGCTGGCCTCATTCTTCAGAAGCATCTTTAGATGGTGCAATACTTAACAGAGATAAAATCTCCTCTGGATTATCCTCTTTTTTAAGCTTTTTCTCTATCTTTTTGGTGCTCTCCTCAACCAATGCAAGCATTCTGGGTTCTGTATTCTTCAGGAGATAAGTCCAGTATTCAATATTTTCACAAGTCAGGCCCGATCCTATTGATTTGCTTAAATAAGGCATAAGCTTAGTCTTATACGATTTTAGAATGTTTCTCTTGAGATCCTCCTTCATAATCGTAGAAGTGAAAGGATTCCAAACCTCTTCTGTATAAACCTGCTCTATACGCTCCGTGCTTTCAGGAATTTCAGAAACCAGCTGTATAAGAATATCTGTTTTATTAAAGCAATCGGATAATTGTCTTGCTCTTTCAGGTTTAGATACATCATTTTCAGACAATGAGTATGCCCTGGATAAACCGGCGATGGTACTTTTAATACCTTGAAGCGTCTGACTTTGTGTGATATCAGATAATTCTTTTAAAGAGTCTATCGATTGGTTCAAATGCTCAATTTGCAGATAGAGTCCATTTTCCAATTCGTCTAGCTCTTCTTCTCGTTCACGATCTGTCACTTTCTGCCTAAGCTGCTGATCAATGAACTGTAAGCTTTTAAGGGTATACTCCGAAAAAATCTTTAAAAAAGATAACCCCTGTGCTTTAGGAATCACCATACCGCTATCGGGACCTTCGAACACTTTACTTTCCGTAGTATCTGTAGCCAGATAGTTTACAGAAAAGGAAGTAGACATACTTTTGCTTTCACGTATTTTATTTACCAAATCCTCTCTGGAAACATAAGCAAGAAGGCCTTGCTCGGAATATTTCACAATATTGTTAATCCCATCAAGCCAGTATTTCGAGATGTCTTTTATGCTCTGAATTAAAAAGGATACTTCTGGTTCAGCTAATTTTAGAATGTTTAGCTGTGGGTTTTTTGAAAGCTCCTCACTTAAAACGACAGATCTTCTTAGAAGCACCTTTATCGAATCCATTAGAATTATTTCCTCTTCTGATAAAGGCATATAAGGAACCTTAACCTTGAATTCAGGCATTATATTTGTGTTATTCAAAGCTAAAATCAGCCCTACGACTTGTTGATAATGCTCAATGTTCTGATTAAAAAGGGCTATGGCGCCCTTCGGAAATGCAACGGTTTGTGATGAAGAGTCTTCAGTAGCGTAAAGCTCATGATGCAATTGAAGAATATCGAAATACTGTTGGTCAAAACCGATTATTTTTTCTTCTTCATTAACTTCTGAATAAAGTCTTAAAGTATCTAAGGAGTCACTTCGTTTGATTATGATCTTTTCGAGTAAACCCGCATTAAAATACCAGCTCTCTGCAACACCAATAGTATTATTTGAATAGAGCGACCATACATCATGCGCTAAACCATCCCTTAGAAACCTTCCCAGTAATGATGAATTGCTATTTGCAATTCGAAAATCCTGCATAGGAACTCCTTCGTTAAAAAGGAATTCACTCTCAAAAAGGAGATCTCTTTTTTTAGAAGATTCTAAGCGATGTGTTTTGAGGATCCATTGACCGTCGAGTTTTCCGGTTTTGATAAATCCACGGGATTCATTTAGTACACCATCAATAGCTGATAAATAGAAATTCTGTGAGAATGCAGTGCTATCGGCCAATTGAAAATCACCTAGTTTAAATTTCCAGTCACCATTAGGAATACCATCTTGAAAACTGCCCGAAAAGGACAAAAAAGCGTCACTTTCATTGATGAGCCTTTTCAAGTCCATTTGTTCAAAACTAAAAGGGCCGTTCAGTATAGTATCTCCTTCATCTAATAGAAACTGGAAATCTGCTATGCCTGAATATTGATCAAATGAAAAATCGCCAGTGTAATTTGTAGAACTCTGAGACCACATTAAAAGTGGAAGCCCGGAGAGCAGTATGGCAAATAAGAATAGCCTCAAACCCATATTCTAAATATTTCTTCAGCTTCCGATCATATAACAGCACAAATACAAGAATAAAAATTATTACCGATACCGTGGCAATTAGATTTTAAACGTATTTGATTTGATCTTACATCAGATTTTGACGAAGTAGATGAATTACTAACGAATAAAGAGGCTAATTAAGGTTTTTTTAATGTTATCAATTAAAATTCTGAGGTAAAGTGAAATTCTATATCAGGATAATTATCCTGAACCATCTGGAGCCAAGCTTTGGTTTCAGCCATAAAAACAAGATTTCCATCTTTATCCTTAGCGATATGCCTATATTTTGAATCGATGAACTCATTCAGTTTCTTTCGGTCGTTACTGCTTATCCAGCAGGCCTTATGAAGATTTACGCCGACAAAGCCACAACTGGCACCATATTCATTTTTCAGCCTATGCTGAATCACTTCGAACTGAAGGTTACCGACAACGCCAACAACTTTTCTGGCTCCCATCTCATAGGTAAAAAGCTGGGCAACACCCTCTTCCATAAGCTGATTTAGCCCTTTCTCCAGCTGCTTGGTTTTCATGGCGTCTTTATTGATAACCTCTTTGAAGATTTCAGGGGAAAAGCTTGGAATACCCTTGTATAAACCTTTTTCTCCTTCAGAAAGAGTATCTCCTATTTTAAGGTTTCCGGTATCATAAAGGCCCACAATATCGCCTGGAAAAGCCTCATCGATCGTTTCTTTTTCTTGTGCCATGAAGGCTGTTGCATTTGAGAAACGGAATTTCTTGTCGGCACGAACGTGATAATAATTACTTGTCCTTTGAAATTTTCCAGAGCAAACCCTCAAAAAGGCTATTCTGTTACGGTGTTTAGGATCCATATTAGCATGGATCTTAAAAATAAATCCACTGAATTTATCCTCATCGGGCTTTATCATGCGCTCTTCCGTTTCCCTTGGCCTAGGCATTGGAGCAATTTTCAAGAAGCTATCCAATAGCTCTTTTACACCAAAGTTGTTTACCGCACTTCCAAAGAAAACAGGAGCCAGTTTACCCGATAGGTATTCTTCCACCTCAAAAGGAGGGTAAACACCTTCCACCAATTCTACATCTTCCCTTAATTTCTCTGCATTAGCTTCTCCCACCAGTTCATTGAGCTTAGGGTCATTAATATCTTTGATCTTAACGACCTCATCAGATAATTCCGTTCTACTGGGCTGAAAAAGCACCAATTCTTTATTGAATAAGCTATAAACACCTTTAAAGCTTTTACCCATGCTGATGGGCCAGCTTAATGGCCGAACCTGAATGCTTAGTTTGTTTTCAATTTCATCCAGAAGATCGAAAGGGTCTCTACCCTCACGGTCAAGTTTGTTTATAAACGAGATGACCGGAGTGCTTCTCATTCGGCATACTTCCATCAATTTTTCAGTCTGAGCTTCCACTCCTTTCACACAATCAATAACCATCACCACACTATCTACCGCAGTAAGTGTTCGGTAGGTATCTTCAGCGAAATCCTGGTGACCGGGAGTATCTAATAAGTTGATTTTTACACCATCATAATCAAACCCCATCACGGAAGTGGCAACGGATATACCACGCTGCTTCTCAATCTCCATAAAATCGGAATGCGCATGGTTCTTGATTTTATTGGACTTAACGGCTCCTGCTTTTTGGATTGCACCACCAAAAAGTAAAAGCTTTTCAGTCAATGTAGTCTTTCCTGCATCGGGGTGACTGATAATGCCAAATGTTTTTCTTCGCTCTATTTCTTTAACCAACTCCATAAGAATCTTAAAAATTGGGCGCAAAGGTAGCGAATATCTGATTTATTCGGAGTCTCTGTGGCAAACAACAAACGGTTTGAATATATTAGTCAAATCTTCAAAAGACGAAAAAATGGCAAAAGAGTATATCAACCTTAGGAACTTATATTTTACGCTTTTCGATGTTCATCAGGCGGATTCCCTCAAAGAATACGATTACTATTCTGAATACAATAAGGAGTCTATAGACCTGATGATCCAGTCTGCCAAGCAAATAGCAGATACACATCTATTTCCTTCTTTGGTCGATATGGATCGGTTTGGTACCAAGTATGAAGACGGAAAGGTTTATGTCCATCCTAAAATAAAGGATTACATAAAGGAACTGGGTGCTGGTGGCTGGATTGGAGCGATGTATTCTTACGAAGATGGTGGTATGCAATTACCTCAGATGGTACAAAGTGTGGCCGAGTTTATTTATGAAGCTGCAAATAATTCGGCAGCAGGCTATTATTTATTAACTGGAGGTGCTTCCAGGTTGATCGCCAATTTTGGCTCACAGGAACAAAAAGACCAGTATGTTACTAAAATGACTTCAGGGGAATGGCAGGGAACAATGGCACTAACAGAACCCCAAGCCGGAAGCTCACTTTCTGATATCACTACTTCTGCGACCCCTCAGAGTGACGGCTCATATAAGATTAAAGGTCAAAAGATTTACATTTCAGCAGGTGATCACGATGCGGCAGATAATTTTATCCATCTGATGCTGGCTCGAATTGATGGGGCTCCTAAAGGAACAAAAGGTATTTCACTCTTTATTGTACCAAAATTTAGGGAGGAAAATGAAGAACATGTTTTCAATGACGTAACGACCGCTGGCTTGTTTCATAAAATGGGACAGCATGGGTATGCGACTACGCATTTGATCATGGGTGAAAAGGATGATTGTGTTGGTTTTCTTGTTGGCGAAGCTAATAAAGGGCTTCCCTATATGTTTCAAATGATGAACGAAGCCCGGATTGGGGTTGGAATTAGTGGAGCAGCGATCGCTTCGGCTGCTTATTATGCATCTCTGGAATATGCGAAGGAAAGGCCTCAGGGAAGACCGGCAGGATCAAGGAATATCAATGATCCACAAACATTGATCATCAACCATGCGGATGTCCGAAGAATGCTTTTCTTCCAAAAAGCGGTTGTTGAAGGGTCATTAAGCCTGGTTTTAGAATGTTGCAAATATGCAGATTTGGAAAAGGTAACGGAAGGTGATGAGAAGCATAACTATAATCTAATTCTTGATCTGCTTACCCCAATCGTAAAAGTCTATCCTACTGAGGCAGGAATTCAATCGGTGAACCAGGGAATGCAGGTTCTTGGAGGAGCGGGATACTGTTCAGACTTTCCTCTTGAGCAGCTAGCACGTGATATCAGGATAACGGCTATTTACGAAGGAACAACCGGAATACAGTCGCAGGACTTATTGGGAAGAAAAGTGATGCTGGAGAATGGGAAAGCAGTAGAGCTTTTCTATAAGGAAGTTAAAGAAGAGATTGAAAAAGGACTTTCTGTGGATTCAGTTAAACCCTCAGCAGAGCGTCTTCAGACGGAACTGGATAACCTCATAAAAATTACTAGGTCACTAGGTAAAATAGCCATGGATGGGCGTATAGAAGAATATCTTGCAGATGCCAATCTATACCTGGAAATGTTCAGCTTGATCACCGTGGGGTGGCAGTGGATAAAAATGGCCAGAATCGCTTCTGAAAAATTACCATCAGCCTCAAATGATGAAGAAAAAGCTTTTCTCACAAGTAAAATTAAAACGATGGAATTCTTTTTTGCTTATGAGATTCCGAAAACAAAATATCTAAGCGAAAGACTGAACTCAGAAGGCAAGATGACTATCAAAGAAGAAAAAGAGTATTTGATTTAAAGACTTGCTTATACACAGAGCGATCAGTTAAAGTGTAGCCTTTACGCTTCTTATAATTAATTCTCAAATCAGGGCAAGAATATCCTAGACGTGCTTGGTATACAACAGGAATTCGAAGATATTTCCTAACTTATTTTTTTAAGTAAGGAAATTAAAATAATGGATAAACTTGGTTCGCTGTTTCTACTATTGATCTTATGTTCTTGTGCTAACTATAAGCCTCATTTCACAAATCAGCAAACATCGGAAGGGTCTGACGGGAACTTGGAGCATAGCTTCATTTTTGTTTCCGGGCTTCACAACCCGAAGGATAATATCTCTGTACTAAAAAGGCAACTTTCACAATCAGAGGATAAAACAACTTTTGTTTTATTAGGAGACAATACGCCTAAGGGCGGCCTGGTTGATTCTGCTAAGATCAAAAAACGTGTAGAACTTGAAAAGCAACTAAAAGACTCCTATGGATTCATAAAAGAATTTAATGGAAATACGGTAGTCTTACCTGGAAGCAATGAATGGGATGGAGGAAGTCTTATCGGAAAAAAAAGGCTTGAACATTATGAGGAATTCATAGAGAATTTTTTAGGCGATGGGAATGAAAAGCTTAATGTATTCCTGCCCAACGGAGGGTGCCCTGGCCCTGTTGAACTTCCAATTAATGATGATATCGTTATGATCATCATCGATACCCAAAGATGGTTTAATCAGCAAAGAATCAGTAGAGAGGAGCAATCGTGCGATATATCTTCAGGAAATGACTTTTTAATCGCTTTAAACGATGTTATCAAAAAAAATTTCGATAAGAAAATCATTGTAGCTGGTTACCATCCGCTTTTTAGCAATGGCCCTTCAAATGGATATTACCCTTTAAAAACACATTTTTTGCCTCCGGTTCTAGGCTCTCTCTATGTATTGTACAATAAATGGATTGGTGGCATAAGCGATGTTTCAAATCCATCGTTTAAAATATTCAGTGATGCATTAACCAATGTTTTCAAAGTACATGAAAATGTAGTTTATGTTTCAAGTAGGGAAAAGTCATTTCAATATTTTGAAAATGAAGATGATCATTATGTAATATCCGGTTCTTTGGAGTCTGCTAGTCCTACAGCAAGTGGGAATGGTGCCACAGCCGCTTATGGTATAATAGGATTCTCTAAAGTCAACTACTATAAAAATGGCGATGTTTGGTTGGAACTGTGGGAAACAAGCAAAGAAGAACCAATCTACAAAACAAGACTTTACAATAAGAAGCTTCTGGAAGATGCTGAAAAGGAGCGCATTATCCAAGATTTGGATTATTCAGGTCAAACCGCTGATGCCTTTGCCACTAAAAAACATCAAAGGGATAAGAAAAAACCAGGCTTACCAGGAAATAATTATAGGAAAGAATGGGAAACGGTTATTTCCGATGTTCCGGTATTGGATTTAGGAAAAGAAAAAGGTGGACTTGTCATTGAAAAAAAGGGTGGCGGACAGCAAACAATATCACTGAGGTTAGAGGAAACAGAGAACGAATACGATTATTCTTTAAGGTCGGTTGAAAAGTTTCCTCAGTATGCCATACCTGTAGCTTTAAGGGAGACCGTGGCTGCCGATGTGATTGTAGATCAGATTTCCGCTAATCATCCTTATGGTGTGCTGGGATTGAAAGAGATGTCAGAGGCTGCTGGTGTTTACCATACGAATGCCAAGCTCTTTTATTTACCAGATGATCCCAGATTAGGACAATACAGGGACGACTTTAAGAACAAACTTTATTTGTTTGAAGATCGACCCGACGATAACCGTAAAGACTTTGACAATTTTGGCAACTCGAAAGAAATTATTAGTACTCTTGATCTTATAGAGAAACTTCAGAAAAATGGTAAGCACTCCGTAGACCAATACCAATTAGTGAAGTCCAGGATATTTGATATACTAATTGGCGATTGGGACAGGCATGACGATCAGTGGAGGTGGGCTAAATTTGAAACGGATACAGACTACGATAAAGGGCATAATCTTTATAAGCCAATACCGCGCGACCGTGACGAGGCTTTTTTCAAAGGCGATGGCGCGCTGATAGGTTTGATCTCTCACAAATGGGGCCAGCCCAAGTTTCAGGGTTTTTGGCATAAACTAAGGGATGTAGAAGGCCTTCAGTTTAATGCCCGGTATTTTGATAGGACTTTTACCACAGAAGCAGACTGGTCTGTTTGGGAAAAAGCAACAAAAGAACTTCAGGAAAAGCTTACCGATGAAGTGATTGAAAACTCTTTAAAAGGAATGCCGTCAGAGATTTACGAAATAAGTGGACCTGAAATCTTGGCAAAACTAAAAACCAGGCGCAGTGACCTCTTAACATATGCCCGTCAGTTTTACCTCTTTTTATCAGAAAAGGTTGATGTGGTGGGAACTAAAAAAGATGATCTTTTTCTCGTTGAACGTGTGAACGATGGTGAAACGAAAGTAGAAGTTTATCGAATGGGAAAAAATGAAAACGACATTAAAAGAAAGGTATTCGAAAGAACCTTTAATACGGATGAAACTAAAGAAGTAAGACTTTATGGACTTGGCGATAATGATGTTTTCAAAATTAAAGGCGATGTTTCAAAGGGAATTAAAGTTAGGGTAATCGGGGGTAGCGGAGAAGATATTATTGAAGATGGATCTTCGGTTTCCGGTCTTTCTAAAGCAACAGTGATCTATGATAATAAGACGGGGACAACCATTACTAACTCAGGTGAAGCAAAGATCAAAATCTCAGATAAAGATGAACAGGTTAACGAATACGATAGGTATGCTTTTAAGTATGATGTGCTGGCGCCTAATTTTTACAGTGGTTTTAATCCAGACGATGGGGTTTTCATTGGAGGCGGGGTTACATTTACGCAACATGGCTTTCGGAAAGATCCTTTTAAAGTAAGGCATACCATCCAGGCCAATATTGCTCCCAGGTCTGCGAGCTACAATATTCGATATAAAAACGAATTACTATCTCTTATAGGAAAGTGGGACCTATTGTCAGAAGTAAATATTTTCCAACCTAGTTTTGGAGATTTCTTCTATGGTTTTGGGAATGGGACTGTGTTCGATGAAGATAGCCAAGACGAGGACAATCAATTTTATAGAGTTCGGTACTCTCAGTATATTCTTCAATCATCACTGAGAAGGCGTTGGTTCAGGGATCGAGTAAACCTTGAAATAGGAGCTTATTGGAGAAATTTAGAGGTTGAAGAAGACGATAACGAAGACTCTAGTGAGCCTCCAAGGTTTATTTCAGGATATAGCGATCTGAGGTCAAGCCAGGGGTTTACTTTATTTGATGAAGCTCGAAATTTTGTTGGAGGCTATTTAAAATTCGGAGTCGATACACGAGATAATCCTGCCAGGCCTACCCGAGGAATGAATTTCAATATTGGAGCGCGCTATTCCGACCAGGTTGGAGATGAAGACTCTCTTCAATATTGGCAGTTTAATTCAGACCTTTCCATTTATTTAACCTTAGATAGAGCTAGAAGAATTACCATTGCCTCGCGGATTGGAGGTGTTATAAACTCTGGCGAATTTGAATTTTTTCAAGCAGCCAGGCTCGGAGGCTTAAATACCTTAAGAGGTTATCGAAGGGCTCGCTTCGCCGGACAGCAGGCTGTTTATCAAAACAATGAGCTTAGATTAAAGCTTTTCGATCTTAAAACCAGGTTGTTTACAGGGCCTCTTGGGATAAGTGGAATTGCTGATTTTGGAAGGGTTTGGGCGCCTAATGACTTACCCGATCGGCAAGAACAACAGCGTTGGCACCAAGCCTACGGTGGGGGCTTTTGGGTTTCGCCTTTTCAGGCATTAACCATTTCTTTTGATTATACCGTTTCGGCCATCGACTCTAATGATAGAGGCATATATTTCAGGTTTGGGTTTATGTATTGAGTTTCGGCATTTAGGTAAAGGGTTAAGCAGGTATTTATTCTAGCGAAGTGCTGTTTTGGTATAAATTTTCGATCTTGAGTAATACCAAAACCAGCTATGCTACCATTCAAACCATTTAAGCTTATTCTTCTTTTAACTCTTGTTTCAACCATTAGCTTATCTCAGCCGAGCAGACTTAGTATTGGTGGTGGAATTATTTATGGAGATGAAATCGAAGAAATCGGGTGGAACTTTAGAGCACTATATAATCTGAGTAATGGTAAGATATGCTTTGGCCCTGAATATACCTTTTTCAGGAAAAATGGATTTTTTGAAGGGGAAGATAAAATCACAATAGATCTATATGAGATTAACCTTAATGCACATTACATCTTCCGTTTTACGGAGCGACTGGCCTATTACCCTGTAATTGGATTTAACTTTAGTGTTGAGGAAGAAGAAAATAAAGACAACGGAGATCGTGAAATGGAAAAGGCAGCTGGGTTGAACTTAGGTTCGGGTTTACATTACGAGATTTCACATCGATTCATAGCCTATGTAGAATTTGATAGACTATTCAGTTCGCTAAGTGAAAATTCTTATACCGCAGGAATACTCTTAAATCTATGGCCCAGAAGTAAAGGACATGAACATCCGGAGGAGGACTAATTCATGGAATAGTTTTCTAGGAAGAGAGCCAGTGTATTGAAACTTTGAAAATAAGAATCTGGATATCCTGACTGTATCAACTGCTCCGTATAAGTTTCTTTGAGAGCAGTGAAATTCTCACCTTCAACTAATTTACAAACAGTAAGACCTCTTATCGCCCTGGTGTAAGGATTATAAAAAAGCTGATTGTTATAATCTGAAAATGTGTTGAAGACCGTATTGGCATAGTTTAGATCTTTCATTTTATGCAAAAACTCTAAACCATGCGTTTGCATAAAATCAAAAAGATCAGCCCTGACAAATTCAAGATCTTTTTCGTCCTTAATGGTGTATCTGTGGTATAACTTTTCCTGAATCCGACCTGTTGAAGTCAAAAAAGTATGACTTTCACTTTCAAACTCTTTAAGCCCCTTAGTAACAGGGTAGATCATATTCTCAATTTTGTTATGGCGGATGCCTAAATGAATATCTATTAAAACTTCATCATCATAGGATGATACTGAGACGATAATACTTTGAAACCCATCTTTAATAGACCTTCTAAATTGGTTATGAGGCCTCAAATATTCGAACCCCTCACCCCTCCAACAAGAACTTATGTATTCTATGACGTTCGTTGTTACCATTAAGCTGAAACAAACCAAAACACCATATGTTATAAATATCTATGAAAATTGAAGATAATACGGTGGTCACGATGACCTACGAGTTGCGTCAGGGAGATGAACAAGGGGAGTTACTTGAAATTATGAATGATAAATACCCTTTTGAATTCTTATACGGAAATGGCGCTTTACTTAAATCTTTTGAAGATAAAATTAGAGATTTGGGTGAAGGGGATGACTTTGGTTTTCGTATAGATGCTGAAGATGCTTATGGTTATCCGAGAAAAGAAGAGATCATTGACCTTTCCATAGATGCGTTTAGAGTAGATGGATCAATACCAGAAGGATTAATTGAAAAAGATAATCATGTAAACGTTACTGATGATCATGGTGATCGGCACGTTGGTAGAATCCTTGAATACGACCGAAATACGGTGAAGGTTGATTTTAATCACGCCATGGTTGGAAAGGATCTCCACTTTAAAGGGACGATTTTAAGAATTCGCCCTGCTTCTGTTGATGAGATTATTAAAAAGCATCATATTCCTTCCACATAGTTTAATTCGAAACTTAATTTTATTTCTGTTATTTGAGAGGTCGTAAGACGTAAAACACTCAAAAATAAAATACTATTGATGGGTTCGAAAAAGGTTCTAAGAGATCAGAAAACCTTTCTGGTTGCTATTGATATCTTCATCATTATCGCTTTAGTGATCAACTTCAACCTGATCATTTTCGATCTGCTTTTCGGAATTGAACTGGTTAACTCTTTTTTCCTGAATTACTTACCAGATTTCCACAGCTTCTATAGCGTAAACATCCATGCTAATTTCGAATTGATCGACCTTGGGTTTATTGCTCTTTACTTAGGTGAGTTCGTTTTAAGTTGGGCACTGAGCTCTTATTTTAGGGTTTATGATAAATGGTTTTTCTACCCGATTTATCACTGGTACGATCTGATTGGTTGTATTCCCATAGGCTCTTTCAGGTTTGTAAGATTTATAAGGGTGATCTCAATTCTGTTAAGGCTGCACAAACTGGGAATTGTAAACCTTGTAAAAACCCAGGCCTACAAAGTCTTTTTAAAGTATTACAATATTTTGGTTGAGGAAGTTACTGACCGTGTTGTAGCAAGGGTATTGACCGGAGTTCAGGAAGAAATTGCAGAAGGAGGACCTGTTGTAGAAGAAATTATTCACGGAGTTATTAAACCAAAAGAGGAGCTGATCGTGGAGTGGATTTCCAGAAGGGTTGAGTTTGCCATATCCAATACGCTCATAAGCAAGAAGGATGATATTGAGCAATATGTAGATGGTGTAGTTTCCAGGGGTCTTCATGAAAACAGTACCGTTAAAACCTTAGAACTTGTTCCGTTAATTGGAAAACCTGCGGCAAAAGCTATTGATGAAACCATTGGGAATGTCGTTTATAATGTGATCCAGAATACCATTAACGATTTGGCCAGTAATAAGAATCGATATGCTGTCCGCGAGCTCACCAATTCCCTGATTTCAACAGCTGAGTTTGAGGATAAAGACGACGAGCTCACCAAAATTCTGGTAGATATTTCCAATGAAACCATTGAGATCATCAAAAAGAAAGTGATGGTCCAGAAATGGAAAGTCAAGGAAGAAGAAGAAAAATTGGCCAAGCTTCAAGCAAAAGAAGAAAGGTTAAGGGCTAAAGCTGAGAAGGGTAGCGAAAGCCGATCAATAGGATAAAATCCATTTAATTCCGTAGTATTATCCTTACTAAGACCTATTTATGGCAATAGAATCTATTCTTTCCAATGTTCTGAACGTTCCTGTATTGTTTTTCTTTCTCGGAATGTTAAGCACATACATCAAATCGGATCTGGATATTCCTCAGCCACTACCAAAACTCTTTTCCTTGTATTTACTCTTTTCCATTGGAATTAAAGGAGGCGTCGAGCTATCTCATAGCGGTTTGAACAATGAGGTAGTACTTACTTTGGGACTCGCCATTCTTATGGCTTTTCTGGTTCCGGTTTACTCATTTTATGCCCTGAAGAGAAAAGTAGGAATACATGATGCAGGAGCCATCGCAGCGACTTTTGGTTCTATAAGCGCAGTCACTTTTGTGACGGCCTGCGCTTTTCTGGATGGTCAGGGCGTAAGTTATGGCGGACATATGGTTGCCTCAATGGCTCTAATGGAGTCACCCGCAATCATAGTAGGTGTATTCTTAATACGCTACCATTTGAAAGATAATGAGGAGAACTCTAATGGCTATGGTTCCATAATCAAAGAAGCACTTACTAAT
This sequence comes from Bacteroidota bacterium, assembly GCA_039030555.1. Classification (GTDB taxonomy): domain Bacteria; phylum Bacteroidota; class Bacteroidia; order Cytophagales; family Cyclobacteriaceae; genus JBCCDY01. The sequence goes on along the minus strand of JBCCDY010000001.1, from coordinate 304,734 downwards.
GGTTCCGTGGTTTTGATATTAGGCAGTCTGCTTATTGGACTGGTTGCCAACGAAAAAGACCTTGCCTCTCTTGAACCTTTCACCGGAAGTATCTTCAAAGGAATGCTCACCTTCTTTTTATTGGATATGGGAATACTTGCCGGGAAACGTATCAAGTCATTAAGACAGAGCGGTTCAGGTCTTTTATGGATGAGCATACTGATACCGCTGTTTAATGCTGCTGTTGGTATAGCTTGTTTCGCAATTTTTGATCTATCCATTGGTAATGCTTTCCTCTTGACGGTGCTTTTTGCCAGCGCATCCTATATCGCAGTGCCGGCCGCTATGAGAATTACGGTTCCGGAAGCGAATCCAGGACTTTACGTCTCCTTATCATTGGCACTTATTTTTCCCTTTAATATTATCTTAGGTCTGCCACTATATTTTAGTGTGCTGACCTGGATTCAATCTGTTTTAAACTAGAAGACCCCTGCTGATATGAAGGCATTGAAAAGAGTAGAAATTATTTGCGGAGCCATAGAATCCAAAAAATTGATGGAAGTCATCGAAGAGCAGGAGTTGAGGGGTTATACGATGATCAGGAATGTACAGGGGTTGGGTTCAAGAGGCATACAAGATGCTGATGGACTCCATGATGGATTTCAAAACGTAATGATCATCCTCGGGATTTCAAATGAAGAATTTGAGCAGATAAAAGAACCACTGAGGAAGTTCCTTAAAAGATCAGGAGGCGTTTGTATGGTCAGCGATGCTGAGTGGTTAATGCACTAACAAAAATCAGTAGAGTGGAAGAGATATCAGTCTTAAAGCAAATAGAGCAAATCCGGAAAATTGCAACTACAGGGGGTCGATACGCGAAAAGCCCGTATGATCAAAACAGGTACGAAGAATTGAGCGAAATCGCAGAACAGCTCAGCAAAGATATTTTTGATCTGGATGCTAAAAGCTTAGACCCGATAGATCAAACAGGATACATTACTCCCAAAATAGGGGTCAATGGAATTTTGAGAAATCAAGAAGGAGAGTTTTTGCTAGAGAAAAGAATTGACGATGGATGTTGGGGACTTCCGGGAGGCTGGGCTGAAGTCGGATATTCTGCTGAAGAAAATATTCAAAGAGAGCTGCACGAAGAAACGGGTTTCGAAATAGAAGTCATGAGATTAGTAGGCTTAATGAGCCGAACACCGAATGCCTCATTTCCATTTACTTCCTATCATAGCCTGTTCGAATGTAAAATTATTGGAGGAACACTTCAAAAGTCCCACGAAAGTGAAGAAGTTGTCTGGAAAAGGTTTGAAGACATTAACGACTGGCATGCTGACCATAAAGAATGGGTCAGCTTTTATCTAAATGATTTAAAGGGTTAGAGTAATTCGACCTGATTTTGGGCAATACTGTAATAAGCAGGTACTACTTTTACTCCGCCTTCTTCTACTAGAGGTGCCATCACGGGTTGTGACTCACGAACGAAACCAGCAACAATTTTAGCATTGTTTTTCACAGCATTAGTAAGCAGATCACCCTCTTGCCCTTGTGCCATATATACCGCAGGTTTAATGTTTTCAAGGATAATTCCGATGTGTCCAGGATGTACATCAGAACCAATAGCTGCATGAACTGCCCCACACTTCTCATGGCCTAGGACCATAACCAGGTTCACTCCCAGGTTAGCTACTGCATATTCGATACTGCCGAGCACTTTTTCTTTAGCAACGTTACCTGCCACTCGAACAACAAATAGATCACCAAGTCCCTGATCGAACACAATTTCAGGGGCAACACGGCTATCCGCACAAGTGAGTATTACTGCAAAGGGATGTTGACCTTCCTTGAGTTTAATACGCCATTCCTGATCTTCGTGAGGATGCTGACTGTGGTTTTCGATAAAGCGCTTATTACCTTCAATTAGTAGTTCGAGCGCTTTATCTGCTGAGACGTTAGCTATTTTCGTCATAGATCAAGTTTAACTACAAATTATTTATATTCTTTAAATAATGCTGTGCCTGACTTAAATATTCTTCCTGCTTTTCATTTCCCATTCGGTCCCAAGTTCGGTACATCATAGCTATTCTAGGGTTCTTTTCCAGCTTATCCCAATGTCGGTCATAGAAATTCCAATATAAACTATTAAACGGACAGGCGTTTTCACCAGTTTTTTTTGATTGAGAATAACTACAGTTTTTGCAATAGTTACCCATTTTGTTGATGTAGTTCGATGAGGAAACGTAAGGCTTTGTCCCCACAATCCCCCCATCTGCAAACTGGCTCATTCCTCGGGTGTTGGTGATCTCTACCCACTGAATGGCATCAATGTAAATTCCCAGATACCATTTATCCAGATCGTCAGGATCGATTCCGGCCAGTAATGCAAAATTTCCGGTGACCATAAGCCGCTGGATATGGTGAGCATAGGCATTTTTCAAAGAACCTTTAATGCTTTGTTTAAGGCAGTTCATTTTCGTCTCTCCGGTCCAATACCATTCTGGAAGCTCTCTATCATGATCAAAGAAATTTTTATGCTCGTAATCTGGCATCTTGGCCCAGTAGATTCCCCTCATGAATTCACGCCAGCCAATAATCTGACGGACAAAACCTTCAATAGCTGCTAGAGAAATATCGTCCCTTGTACGATAGGCGTCAATGGCTTTTTCAATGACTTCTTTAGGGGAAAGAATTTTTGAGTTAAGTGCGAATGATAGAAGTGAATGAAAAAGAAAATCTTTGTCTTGTGCTAATGCATCCTGAAACTTGCCAAAGTTGGGAAGGAAATCATTCACAAAACGCTTAAGTGCTTTTTCTGCCTGTGATCTTTCGACTGGCCAGATAAACCTTTCCGGATCGATCTCTCCGAAGGTTTGAGCTCCAGATTTCTCTACTTCGGAAAGGATTTCAGAGACATCATTAAATTCAAAATTTCGATCAGGGATTGAAGTACCTTCTTTCCAGGGCTTTCGGTTTTCTTCATCGTAGTTCCAGTCTCCTCCTTCTGGCTGCCCGTTATCCATCAAGAGTTCGTACTTTTTCCTCATTTTCCGGTAGAAGGTTTCCATCAGGTATTGCTTCTTACCCCGAAAAGTTTCTTCTACTTCCAAACGGTCGGACAGAAAATGTTCTGTATCATAGACTTCGTACTGAATTTCCAGCTTCTCGCAAAATTCTTTTAGTTGAACATCAAGCCGATATTCATCGGGTAATTGATATTCAAACTTTTCAATTTTCTCAGAATCAATGAGTTGAAGTATATTTTCAGGGAGCTTTTGAGTATTCTCACCATCATTGATTTTGTAGTAGATAACTTCATGCCCTTCTTTCTTAAGCCATTCAGTGAATGATCTCATCGCTGCGAAAAAGCCGACTACTTTCTGGATATGATGCTTAACATAGTCTGTTTCCTGACGCATTTCCGCTATGAAATAGACGATATCGTTATTTTTTTGGTCAAACCACGAATGCTGGTAGTTCAGTTGGTCTCCAAGAATTAGTCTTAGGGTTTTCATACCCTAGGAACCTGAAAAGAGGGAGAGGGTTCTGAGATTATTAAGTCAGGGAACAATGATTTAGTTTGCCCTTGACTGTTGATGAAGTCTGGTCGACTGGTTTCTCCTCATATTAGTGTCGGACTCAATTGATATACAAAAAAAGATGAGTGTGCTCAATACAGTAGCTGCAATGGCCTGAACAGTTTATTTCCTTCGATTAACAGTTTTTACGGTCTTGATTCCGAGTTCAGATACAGCATCAAGAATGAATTTTGAGATGGGTATTAAGCCAATCGTTCCGAAGCAAATAATAAAAATTCCCATTGTTTTCCTGTTTAACAATGAGAGAACTGATTCAAAAGAAATTACCCTACCTGATAAAAACTTTTACCACTGAACGGTTAACATAAAGTTGGGGGCGAATCCGAAACTGTTTCGAACAATTAAGCCTCCGGTTGGACCTACAATTTGATCGAGCACATTTTCCCTGTCATAGACATTCAAAAGCGAGACACCGAAGGTTGTGATAAAAGATTGCTTTTCTGTTTTTGGTAGCGTATAGCTTGATGAGATATCAAGGGCATGAGTAGGCTCATAACGTTCAGGAATTTCCTGCATAGGTTGATTGGGAGGAGGCATCATACCCCCTTGTCCCGGCATCGCTGGTCGTTGAGTAGCAGCCATTAATTCCTGTTGTAATTCGAAAGAACGTCCCACCAGACCGGACGCCCATCTCCATCCCAATGTGAATTTGAAACGATTTTTCTGGTAGCTTCCTGTAAAACTGTAATTGTGTGGTTGATCAAAATCCGGAGTTTGTTCAAAGCCATCGGAGTCATCAAACACAAACTGATTGTCGACAAATGAGTAGCTGGACCACAGATCCAGGTTTTGGGTTGGACTGTATTTTAACAGAATGTCCACTCCTTTTGCTTCATAATCTGCATTGGAGAATGTTGAGTTGGGTCTCAAATTAACAGTACTTGAAAAGGTGACATCACCGGTATACTTAAGAAACCCTTCTACATCAAAAGTTAGCTTTCCAAAAGATAGAGTTGATCCCAGCATAAACTGATTGCTTTGTATTGGACTTATGTTTTCCTCATTGGCATTTAACCAGAGTCCGTTTTCAAAGCCGGCCTGCCCAAAATCCAGATTTCTGACCTGACCGATGAACTGGTTGTATCGACCATAGGAAGATTTGAACAAGATGTCATTGGAAACCTGATAGTTTAAAAATAGCCTTGGCTCCAATTCAAATTGTTCCAGCTCTTCATAATAAACAGCCCTTAAACCGGCCTGAAAAAAGAAATCGTCCCACTGATTGAATTGGAAATCGCTATAAAGCGCTGGAATTATGGAACTAACCTCCTGATTTAAAACTAGTGGAGGACGCATCATCATTGGATTACCGGGATTGGTTAGTTCAAATTCTGATTCCTGATAATTCAATTCCAAACCTGCATTCAGATAATTATATCCCACGGAAATCTCCAGATCATATTTAAAAGAATAGTCTTCAACAATATTGTCGCGTGTGCCTGTTTGAGCTTGTGGAGAACCACCTCGAAATTGTTCAGAAATAAAGCCTGATGTATATCGGCTATAGAGAAAAGATCCGGTTCCTTTGATTCGATCTGTAATTTCTGTCTGAAGGTTAATGTTCAGACCATTATTAAAGAACTCACTTTCTTCATTGGCAAGCAGATCATCTTCAGAAAAATCATAGCTTGTTCTATTGAAGATATTTAGGAACTGAATACTAAGCTCATTTTTTGAATTGATTTGGTGTATTAGATCAATATTGAAATCTCGAAAGTTGACCCGATAATTTTCTACTACCGTACGCATATTGTTTGGGTCGATAGGAGATCCTAGAAGAATACGATCCGTTATGACTTCCAGTTTTGGAGATTGCCAGTCACTGGGAAATGACTGCCGATAGCCAGCCGAGATTTGTGTTCGATTCTTATTAAATGTAGTGTTTCCAAAAGCCTGAGCGTATAGGGTATTGGCTCCAACACCGATAGTTGGCTTTTTTGACTTTTCAGGTTTGGAACGAATTGAAATAAGCCCTCCTACACGCCCACCGTTCTTGGCTGAATACCCATTTTTACTGACCTCAATTTGCTGTATCGATTTTGGGTTGTACGGGGAAATGGTTCCGAAATAATGACCCCTGTGATAGATGGGGATTTCATTGAAAAGAATAAAACTTTGATCAGGAGGACTTCCTCTCAAAAAAAGGTTCCCTGCCCTTCCATCCGGCGAGCTTACCCCGGGAAGTGTTGCCAGAGCTGAAAAAACATCTCCGTCAGTTTCACCGGGTAAAAGTGCCAAATCATCAATGTTAATTGTTGTCTTATGATCTATTGCGGAGAAATTAATGCCCCTTGTGATGTAGTTCTGGATTATCACATCCTTTAGTAAGGTAGTTTTGATTTTCAGCTCCTTATCAAATGTGATTTGATTGAGTAATTCCCTAGAGGATAGGTTCACGGTTTCATAACCGACTACTGAGATTTGAATGGAGTCTTCCAGAGAGGGCTTATGCTCAAATGAAAGAGTGCCATTTTCAAGAACTTCCTGAAAAATGGGTTTTCCTTTGTTCGAAACCGTTGCAATTTCGTTAGCCAAATCAGCTTCACCATTTTCAGTGTTAAACTGAAATGAATAGCTTTTGGAAGCAGGTGTAACGGAATAAAAACCTTCATCCAGAAACTGAAGCTCAACACCTTTATTGTTTTTAAGGTATTTCGAAAGAGCCTGAAGGTCATAAGCTTCAGGAAAATAAACTTCATTGATAAGCTTAAAATCGTATGAAAAGCTTACCGAGTCACTTTCTTCAATACTCTTGAGAACGTCAACTAATCGTATCTTCTTCTGAGCATGTGCGGTTTGAAAAAAAAGCGCAAAAAGTACCCATAAAGGTGGCGTTCCTATCTTCAAAATATAGTTTTCTTATTTGGAGGATAAAGTTATGGTTTTACCCTCTAATGTATAATCGACAGATAAAGATGAGAACACAACTTTGCAGGCCAGTTCCAGATTTTCATGATTGAATTTTCCAGTGAAACGTCTTTCAAGATCAATATCGTTGGTAATTACCTCCACTTCAAATACGCTTTTGAGTACATTAATTACTTCTTTTAGTGGAGCATCCTCAAAAGAACTCGTTCCTTTAATCCATGCAGGGCTTTGGGTGTCTATTAATCTGGAATCGGTTACACCATCGATAAACCTGATAAGTTCACCTGCTTCGATTTCCTGAGTTTGTGATTCATAACTCATGGAAACCTTGCCTTCATAGCAAGCTACTTTTAAACCGCTTTCATATTCCAGAACTTCGAATTCAGTTCCCAGAACATTAACTTCTCCGTCCTCGAATTCTACCTTGAAGTCCCCTTTTTCGTTGACATCGAAAAAAGCCTGTCCATCCAATCTAACTCTCCTTTTTCTTGGGAATCTTCGATTATTATAGCTCAGGGAAGAATTTGGACCTAGTGTTACTTCAGTCGTTCCATCAGGCAATGTGAAAACCATTGTTTCTCCAAAAGAGGTACTGACTTTAGTAGTATGATAAAAGAATAAGTATGCAGCTGAGATAAGGAGTACGGTTATAGAGGCAGCGATGGCAAGTCTCAAATTTCCTCCCATAAATACGCTCCCTGATTTTTTACCTCCTGAAACAATAGAGTCAATATCAATTTGTAAGTCCTGAGCAGGTTCAAAAGAATCTACCTTGTTGAGGATGGCTTTGAATTTATTGATGTCTTCTTTGGAATAAGAAGAAGCCAGAGACTCGTCATCGAGCTTTCCTTCAATCCATTTACTTAAATCGTCCTGATCTCTTTCACTCATTTTTTTGGCGTCGTGTATAAGAAAAACGGGAAGCTTGCGTTACACCCTACCTTCAGATCTTAATATTTTTTAATTCTTCAATATTTCCTTTCAGGTTTTTTAATGCGGCGCTGATGTGTTTCTCAACCGTCTTAATATTGAGATCTAGGGTTTCTGCGATTTCTTTATAAGGCATTTGATCAATTCGGTTCATTAAAAACACCATTCGCTGTTTTTCAGGAAGTGCCTCAATGCTTTGCTCGAGTTTTTCCTTGAACTCGCTTTCCAGCATGTTGAATTCAGGGTTCATTTCAGTTTTATCCCTTGAAATGGAAAGCGTTTTTTCTCTGAACCTTAGTTTGACCTGTTCGTGATCATAATCATCCAGAAAAAGCCTTTTGGCAACGGAGTATAAATAGCTTCTGGTTTTTTCAAAACTTACTTTTTTACAGTTTTCCCATAGCTTGATTAATGCTTCCTGAATGAAGTCTTTCGATTTTTCCAAATCCCCAAACTGATAGTACAGAACGTTGCTCAGGGATTTTCCATGAAGTCGATACACTTCTCGAAAAACAGTTTCATCGCAGACATTTTTTGAGGTACTCATTAAAAGGGGTTCTTGACCTGAATATAAAATTTTTTAGTTGAGGGTAGGGTATTTTTTATCCGGTCCGTTCCCTCCCAAATAAGAAATAATCATGATGAAATATAATTTTTTAAAGAGAGCAACAACTTCAGGTTTCTTTCTGATCATAAGCCTTTTCCTTTTTATGCTCTTTATGAGTAGCTGTAATGAAGCGATTGAGGAAGAAATATGCAGCGAAGTGATCTGGTATCTGGATGCTGACAGCGACGGACTTGGCGACCCAAACTCCTCCATTTCATCATGTGATCAGCCGGAGGGTTTTGTTTCAAATGCTAATGATGAGGATGATTCCAGTCAGCAAAATGATGAAGAGCCAACTAACGTATTGGAGGCCATTATCCAGTTTTTCGCTGGAGTCATAGATCCGGATAATCTGCAGAACTATGAGAATCAGCCTGTACCAAATTACATTCAGGAGGATAATACTGAAGGAAATCTGATAACGGATGAAGGTGCGACTTTAGGTCGAGTATTGTTTTACGACAAGAATCTATCAATCGATAATACAGTATCGTGTGCCAGCTGTCACAAGCAGGAGTTTGCATTTGGAGATGATGCTCAATTGAGTGAAGGGGTTAACGGAGTGACAGGCCGCCATTCCATGAGGCTGGTTAACGCCCGGTTTTCAGATGAAGAACGATTTTTCTGGGATGAGCGAGCTAATACACTGGAAGAACAAACTACGCTGCCCATTCAGGATCATGTAGAAATGGGATTCAGTGGTGAAAATGGAGATCCGGATATCAATGACCTGATTACCAAACTAGATACGTTGGACTACTATCAGGGATTATTTACCATGGCTTTTGGAGATTCAGAAATCACGGAAGAGAGGATGCAAAATGCCATGGCCCAGTTTGTCAGGAGCATTCAGTCTTTTGATTCCAGATTTGATGAGGGGCTGGCTCAGGTCAATAACATCAATCAGGATTTTCCAAACTTTACAGCTGTCGAGAATCAGGGTAAGACCTTATATATGACAGCGCCTAATGATGGTGGGGCAGGTTGCCAGACCTGTCATGGTGCTCCGGAGTTTGATATTGATGATGATTCGGATAATAATGGTGTAATCGGGGTGGCTGGCGACCCCAATGCGATTGATCTTGACGTGACCAGATCGCCGACGCTGAGAGACCTGTTCAATTCGGAAGGACAATTAAATGGTCCTCTAATGCATGATGGAAGCTTTACCTCATTTGAAGCGGTACTTGCACACTACAATGATATTTCAGTCGATCCCCGAAATGACAATTTAGACAACCGTTTGAGAGGAGGTAGAGGAGGAAATGGACAGAATTTAAATCTTGATGATGAAGAGGTTGAAGCCATCGTAGCTTTTGTAAAAACCCTCAGTGGCTCGGACGTCTACACAAACGAAAAATGGTCAGACCCTTTTCAGGATTGATAAAAGAATTAGAAACTCATAAGAGGGTTTCCCCTCCTCCGCAATTTTGTGACTCACAAGTTTTATAAGTCGTCTGACCGTTCCAAGCGGTCGGATGACTTTTGGCTTTCGGAATGAGAAGAGTTAATTAAGGAGGTCATCAATACTTTTCCAACCCTCAGATTCATATTTACCGGTGTGAAAATCATTGAGATAAGAAAACTTCTTTATGAGGTCATCAATATCCTGTTCCGTTGAGTTACCAACCAGTAGTTGAGCAACTTTTTGCGCTTGATGATCAGCTTTTTCAATGACTTTTTTCCCTTTTTGAGTAAGTGTAACTCGCCTTATACGTTTATCATTTTTGTCTATCGACTCAGAGAATAAACCATCTCTAATCAGTCTTTTAATGATTTCGAAGGCTGTACTTTTTTCATTGACCAGAACATTGGCAAGCTCATTTTTTGATGGACTTTGCTTGTACTCTACTTCTTTTAAAATGCCGTACTCCTCAAAACTTCTGATTGGGATGTCTTTGAAAGCTAATTTTCCCCATAGATCAGCAAAATTCGATAATCTGCCTAAAAGTATTCCCAGTTGCATTTGTTTACCCATTAATGTTTGGGCTTGGCCAGATTCTTCTATCCTGCTTTCAGTTTGATTAAGTAACCACTTTGCAAAATCATGAGTCGAAGTTGTAGGGTAAGATCTAGAATATTTAATCCAATGATTAAGTAATTCATGTAAATGTTCAGCTTCCTTCATATTAATTTAATATGAAATTGTAATGATTATGAAACAAAATTGTATCAATTTGAGTTCTTGCATTCAGTTATTACAAAATCATGAGAAATTTAATACAATTTAAGATCACCTTTTGTTTAGTATTCTTTCTAAACGCATCTGTCATAGCACAGGTAGCAAAACTATCAGGTTATGTTAAAGACTCAAAAACTCAAGAAGCCCTAATTGGGGTAACGGTTAAAATTGAAGGAACTGACCTTGGAGCTGCAACAGATATCAATGGTTTTTATACAATAGATAATATACCACCTCAGGCTTACAATATTACAGCAACCTATATTGGATATGAATTAAGGACCTTCTATAATGTTATTCTTAGATCTGCTGGAAACCCTGATTTAAACTTTGATTTGAATGAAGCAGCAACACAATTAGAAGATGTGGTGGTTACGGCAAGCCCATTTGCAAGGACAGAAGAAACACCTCTTTCTATTAATCGTCTTTCAAGGGAAGAAATTGCTAATTATCCGGGTGGAAATAATGATATAGCCAAAGTTGCACAGTCGCTTCCGGGTGTAGGAGCTTCCGTAGGGGGCTTCAGAAACGATATCATCATTCGTGGAGGAGCACCCAACGAAAATGTATACTATTTAGATGGAATAGAAATTCCTACAATTAATCACTTTTCTACTCAAGGTGCAGCAGGAGGTCCAGTTGGCCTTCTAAACGTGTCTTTTTTTGAAGGAGTAACACTATCTACGAGTGCTTTTGCTGCAAAGTATGATGATGTACTTTCAGGGGTGCTTCAGTTTGACCAGAGAAATGGGAATAATAGAAATTTTCAGGGAAACGTTAGAGTAAGTTCCAGTGAAACGGCCCTTACCCTGGAAGGGCCTCTTGGAAAAAAGGATAAAGAATCCAGCAAGACTACTGTAATAGCCTCAGTTCGTAGATCGTATCTACAGTTGCTATTTGAAGCCTTGGATCTCCCCTTCTTACCTGACTACTGGGACTTTCAGTACAAGCTCAATCATAAAATCGATGATTATAATGAGATCAACTTCATAGGAGTTGGATCTATTGATGATTTCTCTATAAATGTTCCTGATGAAATTGACGCTGAGGATCAAGCTAATCTCGATCAAGTCCCCATCATCCAGCAGTGGACGAATACAACTGGCTTATCGTGGAGAAGGAGGTTTAAAGATGGCTCAGGTTTTATGAGAACAGCTTTAAGTACTAATATTTTCAATAATGAATTCACTCAATTTGAAGATAACCAAAATCAGGAAACACCTTTATTTCTGAATGATTCAAGAGAGTGGCAAAACAAGCTTCGTTATGAAATCACAAAATTTAAGGGCGATAGAACATTTTCTGGCGGAGCCACTATTCAGCAAATCAATTATGAAACAAGCACAAGAGATATACCGGATAACCTGGATTTTAGCTCAAATATAGATTTTTGGAGATACGGCCTTTTTGGACAAGTTTCAGAAGACTTTATGAATGGGAGACTTAGTGCTTCTTTAGGGATTCGTTTTGATGGCAATACATTCACGGATAATGGAAATGAGATATGGCGTACGTTTAGTCCACGGCTTTCGGCCTCTTATGCACTGGATGAAAAGCAGCGTTGGAAAGTTAATGCTTCTGTTGGTAGGTATTATAAAATTCCAACGCTTACAATGCTTGGCTTTAGAGACAATTCAGGTGAATTAACCAATCGATCTGCAGACTATATTCAAAATGACCATGTGGTTTTGGGGCTTGAACGTTTGATTAGTCCTAGCCTGAAAATTTCTGCGGAAGGCTTCTATAAAAGATATCGCGACTATCCGGTTTCTACGACCGATAGTGTTTCGTTAGCAAATTTAGGGGGTGGATTTGAGGTATTGGGTAATGAAAATATTGAAAGTATCGGAAAAGGTAGGACTTATGGCCTGGAGCTGTTGCTCAATAAAAAATTCACCGATAATATCTATGCTATAGTTGCTTATACATTGTTCAGAAGCGAATATACCGGCTTTGATCCAGATAATTTTTTGCCTTCAGCATGGGATAGTCGCCATTTGTTCACTTTCACCGGAGGCTACAAACTCAAGAAAAACTGGGAAATTAGTTCAAGGGTCAGGTTCTTAGGACAAACTCCATTCCCATTATTGGATGAGGAAGCGACATTAAATTCATATCCGATTTTGGAGTTTGATTATCTAACTTTAGGTGCTCAACGATTAAGTAGATTTTTTCAGTTAGATGTACGTTTCGATAAAAAGTGGAACTTCAATAAATGGTCACTCAATGTTTTCCTTGAGATAGAAAACCTGACCGATTCAGACATTCCTAATCCACCACTCTTTGGATTGGCAAGAAACGAACAAGGAGCTGAGCTATCTCCGCGTCAAATTATTGAAGTAGAAGGAGTAGACAACGGTCAAATTCTACCGACGATTGGAATTGTGGTTGATTTTTAAACCGTTAAGTTCTCTTTTATCCAGTTGTAATTGATGTAAATGACCATAACCACGTAAATTATATCAAATGAGGCCCCTTTAACTGCATTTTAAGCCATATTCTTCCTGTCACTTATCAGAATCCATGGTTTCTTGAATTGTTCATTTTTATCTTGCCAATTGATTTTGATATACAATGCTTATTGAAAGACTGACTATTGATTACCAGGAAAAAGTACTTTTCGAGAAGTACACTGTTGAACCACCTTTGAGACATGAACTTCACTTTGATAATAGAGGATGCTTCATCTATTTTAAAGGAGTTGAGCTTAATCTTTTTTCTGCGGAAAACAGGGGAAAAGTGAGAGATCAGGAGTCGGTACTGTTTATGTGCGGTCATCATTATTTGGATTTACTTAATCAAACTGGTGAGCAACAGGTGGAGATATTCGTCATACATCTGTACCCTGAAGTACTCAGAAAGATATTTATCCAAGATTTACCTCAAATCATACAGAAGAGGGAGCTCCAAAAACAAAGTCAGGTCATTGCTTCAAATGAGATCATTTCAAAATTTATTGACGCGTTAGACTCTTATCTTCAAAATCCTGCGCTGATTAATAGTGAACTTCTTGAATTGAAGGTCAAAGAACTGGTTATGATACTGTTAAAAACCAAATATGTAGATTCCGTTCTGGAGCTCATTTCCGATCTTTATTCCAAAAGAAGAGTTCGCCTAAAAGAAGTTGTCGAATTACATTTTTCTTCCAATCTAAGCCTGGAAGAAATGGCTAAACTTTGTGGTTTAAGCTTGTCCTCATTCAAAAGGGAGTTTAAGAAAGAATTCAACGACAGCCCTAAAAACTATATTACTACGAAAAGACTCGAAAAAGCAAAAGAGCTCCTAAAGGTTACATCGATGTCCATCAGTGAGATCGCCTATGAGGTAGGATTCAACGACCCTTTATATTTTACGCGAGTATTTAAGAAAAAATCAGGCATTTCTCCAAGTAATTTTCGATAGCTGAATTTACTGACCCAATAGTCCATACCTGTGGACTTCCTGTCCATTTTCATAAAGTATTGCCAGAATAGCTTTGGCAAAATTGTATATGATAATTCAATACTTGATAACTGGTCTAAAGGTGATTTCTATCTCTGGCAAGTAATGAAAGTAGTGGTAAAACGGAGTGACTATGCAACATAGAGTAAAAAGTAATACCTGGAAATGGAACTTTGCAGCAGGGTTTGTCCCACTCACTGCTGGGTTTGTAACCCTAATAACCTCTGCGATCTCAAAAAGTAATGGAAGTTCGAGCTGGAATTTGATACTTAATAAACTGGATTTTAGTTACCATGATATTGTAGTGGTTTCAGAAAATTCTGGTGATTTTCTCGACTTAATCCTGTCGGTTAGTGCAGTCAATATCATTACAGGTGCTTTTTCTATTATAATGATTTCACGTTATGCACTGAAGTACCAGAACAAATGGGCCTGGTGGTATATGCTGGTATCTCTGATATGGCTCGGTTTCCTGGACACTTACAGCGCATATGTATTCTACGCAAAGACGGGAACACCACTCTTCATAATGCCATTTGCATTTTGCATCCTTATGGCTTTAGGCTTAATAAAATCGCGAGAGATTGTACTTTACCAGGAGTAATTGCCAAAGCTTTTGAATTCTTGATATGGCCGAGGCAACGCTATTCATTCCAGATATATCGGGCTTTACAAAGTTTGTGAAATCCACTGAGATTAATCACAGCAAGCACATTATAGAAGAACTTATCAATTTAATCTTAAATCAAAATTTAAAATTTTATGAAAACTCTATTCTTACTTTTCGTACTATCGTCTTTTTGGTCATTTTGTGCACTTGCTCAAGAAGCTTATATCTATAGTGACGCTACAGGAGCAATCAAAGGTTATGATCCCGTATCTTATTTCACGGAATCAAAGCCGGTTAAAGGGAAAAAGAACATAACTTATAAATGGAAAGACGCCAACTGGTATTTTGCGAGCAAAAAGAATCTCGATGCATTCAAAACGGATCCTGAAGCTTATGCCCCGCAATATGGAGGATATTGTGCCTATGCGGTATCTGAAGGATATACTGCTAAAATTGAACCCGAAGCGTGGAAGATAGTAGACGGTAAGCTGTACCTGAACTATGATCTCGATGTCAAAAAAATATGGGAAGCTGATGAAGCCGATAGAATTAAAAAAGCAGAAGCCAATTGGCCTTCTGTACTGGATAAGGACTGATAACTGAACCTCTATTATGGAAGCAGTCACTCAGGAGACTGGAGTGGGGAGGCAAAGCGCCAGCAAGGTGCTTGCAGGCATCCTGAAGCAATACCCAGGTAAATTATCAATTACCGGAGGACTGGTATTAGCTGAAAATGGATTGGAACTCCTGTATCCGGTTATTGCCGGCGTGGCTTTGGATGCCGTCCTGGAAGGTAACTTGTCTACCGCTTTCATTATGATGGGAATAATCTTTACTTTCTGGTTGGTTGGAGCTCTGAGAAGAGCGGTAGATACTAGGGTTTACACGCATATTTATAAAGAGTTAGCAGGGAAAGTGATCCTATCAGAACGCAGGCAAGGCCTATCCCCCAACTCTACCATAGTACATGCAGGATTAGCCAGACAGTTTGTCGATTTCTTCGAAATACAGGTACCTGCTTTTGTAACAGCCATCATCTCTGTAGCTGGGGCTGTTATCATGCTTGTCATTCTCGAACCTTTAATAGGAGTCCTGGCAGCAGGAGCCTTACTATTTTCTGTTTTAAGTGGCTTCCGATTCATGAGGAAATCTCAAAGATTTGCTGAGTGGCTTCATGACCAAAAGGAAAATGAGCCCTTGATCGTTACAAAAGGAACTCCACTCATGATTGCAAGACACTTTCATGTTGTGGGTGGTAGAAGGATCCAGCTATCGGACCTGGAGGCAAAAGCTTATTTGGGCATTGGTTTGATCGCAGCAATGCTGTTTGGTGCTCTATTCATTCATATGGGAACGAAAAGTGGTGTGACGGCTGGTCACCTGTTCATGCTCATAAACTATGTCTGGACCTTTGTAGAAAACTTGGATAAAATGCCTGAACAGTTACAGCAAATCGGAAAATTGAGAGAGCTGGGCACCCGTATAAATCCCGAAAGTTGACAGTGTTCGGTCAGGATGATTGATAGTAGACTGATACAGAAAGCAAAACATGGCATAAGCATTCAGTCTGTTTTTTGGAAGTGAATCCAATTACGCGTTACAGTAAGCCCAAGAATAATTCAGTGGGACTACAAAAACATTTACAATCGAAAGGGAGCCCTGTATCGCCGGAGATAAAAAGCTATTTAATAGAATTCGGAATGGTAACCACAAACTTTGTTTGCTTTTTATGTTCAGACTCTACCAAAATATCTCCACCCAATTTTTCCAGCGACTGTTTTACAATGAATAATCCTAGTCCAGATCCATCGCTGGATTCAGTTGCTCTGTGAAACATATTAAAGATTTTAGGAACCTGTTCTTCTTCAATACCAATTCCATTATCCTCAAGAATGATGGATGCACTTTCTTCATTGATCTCAACTGAAAAGTTGATAAATGAATTGGGTTTTTTCGAGTCGCTGTATTTAATACTGTTAGATATTAAATTCTTGAATATGATGTTGAGCGTTCGATTATCAGAGTAGAAATCTGCATCTTTCTTAAGACTGAATTCCCTTTTGATCTGCTTACACTGTTCTAAATACTTCAGACTTTCAAAAATCTCATTTAATAGTTTTTCAAAATCTATATTTTCAACCTGAACTTCGGTCCTGCTTACTTTAGAATAATCAATGATCTCTTTGATAAAACCATCCAGTTTTTTGACCTGCGCTTCAACAAAGTCATTGTATTTCAACATGCCTTTGACGGATTTTTCAAATCTTACGAGGTTCGTTAATCCTAAGATGGAAGCCAAAGGAGCCCTTAAATCATGAGAGGCACGATAGACAAAATGGTCTAGTTCATTATTGACCTTTTTCAATGAATTATTGCTCTCTTTAAGTTTGTTTTCAGTCGTAATATGCGGGGTAATATCTGTCGAAACACTTAAAATCACTTCTACTTCACCAGCGCTATTTAGAATAGGTAGCTTTGAAGTTTGCATATAGTGCTTTTCTTTTTTTGCACAGGTAAGGGTTTCTGCACTTACCTGAAGCGGTTCTTTTGAGTCAATTATTTGTAGATCCGTTTTTTGAATTCGATTTCTTTCAGAAGCTACCTTGCAGAAATCTTCCCACCTTTTACCTATAAGTTGCTCAGGAGGGACACCCAAAAAATCCCCGGTAGCTTGATTAGCAAGTGTAAATCTTAAATCTCGATCCTTAGCATAAACAAGATTTGGATTAAGGTCAATAATTGTTTTTAGAAATTTTTGACGATCCTTAAGGACTCTTTCGTATCGCTTGTTTTGAGAGATATCATTAATTACAACAATGCAGTAATTTCTTGATTTTTCCTTGGTTGGGAGAAGGGAAACTTCTGCCTCAAAAATGGTCCCATCCGCTTTTTTAAAATTGAATTCAAAATGAAGCTTTTTATTCTGCTTCAGTACTTTTTTCTGCGTCTTTAGAGCATCATCTCTTTTGATAAAGTTTTTCTGAATTTCTGATACGAGATCCTCAGGTGTTTTTCCAATCAACTCCTTTTTCGTAAATCCAAAAAGCTCTGCTGCCCTCTCATTACAGTTTTCATATATATTTTTTTCAATATTGTATAAGAAAATGGCATCGAAAGAAAAGTCAAAAAGGCTTCTGAACCGCGATTCGCTTACTTTTAGCTTATCAATTGCTTTTTTCGTTTCAGAAACGTCTCTATAAGAGATTATGATTAAATTCTCTTCTTCATCAAAAACAGTGTAGGCGACATCTGTTTCGAAGTAGCTACCATCTGCTTTCTTACCCACTGATTGGACAATCACCTTTTTCCCTTCTTCTAAAGATCTGGCATTATTGAGCATAGCATCTTCCAAATACGAAGGCTTCAGGTCAGAAAGCTCTACTTTTTTGAATTGATTGCGCTTATATTGAAATAGCTCAACAGCAGCTTCGTTAACATCAATTATTTTCTCTTGGCTCTTGTCATAAATAATCTTGGCCTCAAAAGAATTATTGAACACATTCCTATATCGATCTTGACTGGATTGAGCATCCTTTTCTCGCTGCTCAAGCTCCATTTCCAAGCCTAATCGGTGGGCAAAGATGGAAAGCATTGAAGAAACCAATTCTGTATTTTCAATTGGCTTGGTATCCATCACTGCTAGGTGCCCGATGGTCTCCCTCTCACTATTTTTTAATGAAACGCCTACATAAGATTCTACTCTCCAGTCAACCAGATAAAAGTCTTCAGGGTATTTTTCCTGAGTTGAAGTGCCCGAGAGGCAACATCCATTGTTAATAACTTCTCCACATGGTGTATTGGAAACATTGTATGAAAACGGAGATTGCATCTCTCCATCAATGCCCATTGCACGAATGGTTATTTCATTAGATTCTTTGTCGTAGATTCCGATAAATACATAATGGAAATCAAGTACGTCAGACAGAATTGAAACTGTGCTTTCAAAAATAGTCTCAGCTTTCACATCAGCCATTCTTGTGAGCAGTGCATTCAGTGTTTCAGAAGTGATCTGATTGGATTTCCGTCTGTCTAAGTAGTAAAAGCAATATGTTTTATCTTCAATTTGAAGGGTTTGACCTTTAACGTCACAGTCTACCTTGTTCTTTTTACTATCGACAAAACTAGCAGCAATAGATTCGTTCTCTTTGTTTGACAGCGCCTCAAGCGGTTCAAGCTTTTTACGATCCTCTTGACTCACATATTTCTCAATGGATTTACCAAGGATTTCATTTGGGCTGACTTGAAGCAGGTCACACAGTAATTGGTTGACCTTAATAATTTTTCCATCTTCCGATATGGCAAGACCTGACGGGCAGGTATTGATGTAAGTCTCCGTTAAAGAGGGATTTTCAAAGCTTGTTTCGATATTCATACTAAAGGGTTTTCAATAAACCTCCTAGTCACTTAAACATGAATTGAAAGCGACTATAGTATAAAATAACCAATTTAATTGGAATTCACGTGCTGATTGTAAAGTGAAATATAACTAAAATAGCCAAAATTAGATTAACCCCCGATCTGCTTCGTTGAACGTTTTACACTAACTGCTCAAAACCTTCTGTAGCTTAGCTATCAAAAATTTAATCTTCTTCGGATTCATCTCCCAATTCAGGAGTGTCGCTTTCCTCTGGGGTTTCTATCGGTTGGTTAGGTAAATTATCAACACCGACTACACTACCCAAATACTCCGGAAGATTAATTCCAGCTTGTTTGGCTAGCTCATGAATTGGAGGAAGGGCCCCAATAAAATTCCGGATGAATGATGAAGTGCTGTTTTGTCCGTCGTTTCCAGCTCCTGAATCCCAAACGGTAATTTTATCAATTTTGAGATTGGCCAGGGCTTCCGTTTGTCGAGATACGAGTGTATCCAATTGTTCTAAGAGAAGCAAAGTGGCTGCGGCTTTGCTATCACCACCACAGGCTTCCATAATTTTCCTATAACCTTCAGCCTTAGAGTTTAAAAGCTCTTGCATACCCTTTGCTTCAGCTTGAAACCTGAATAAAGTTGAATCAGCTTCACCTTGTGCTATACTTCTGATTTCTGCTGCTTTTGCTTCTGCATCGATAATTTGCTTCTGTTTATCGATTTCGTTTTGTACGATTTGTTCTTTTTCTAACCGAACCATTTCAGCTGCCTTTTGAGCTGCTAAAATGGCTTTTTCAGCTTCTGCTTGTGCTACCTCACTCCTTTTCTTGGCCTCAGCCCTTTTTTCAGAAAGTTCTGCATTCGAATCGGCTTCTCTGGCCCTGGAAGTATTTTCTCCGGCTACAGCTTCAGCTTCCAGGTCGGCAATTGAAACCCGCTTTTTAGCTTCTGCCTGCTTCCGCCCTTCTTCTGATTTAGCACTTTCCGTAGCTAATTGAACCTGTTGCTCTCTAGAAGCTTTTGCTTCACCGACTTTAGCCTGGGTTTCAGAGTTTGCAATCGAAACTCTTTTCGTAGCCTCTGCTTCTTTAACTCCTTGTTCGGATTGGGCAACTTCACTAGCTACTTTTACATCTTTTTCCCTGGCAGCTTGTGCTTCACCCATCGCTCCGCTTGCCTCTTGTTCTGCTACTTCAACCTTAGCTTTATTAACTGCTTCAGCAGCAGCTTTTTTACCGATCGCTTCAATATAACCGGACTCGTCTGTGATATCTTTGATGTTCACATTGATCAGTTCTAAACCAATTTTGTTAAGCTCGGAAGCCACATGTTTGTTTATTAACTGAAGGAATTGCTCACGGTCTTTATTGATCTCCTCAATGGAGAGCGTGGCGATAACCAAACGAAGCTGCCCTATAATAATGTCGAGTGCCTGTGCTTTGATTTCATCTTCGTTCAACTCAAGTAATCTTTCGGCAGCATTCAACATAATACCTTCTTGAGTAGAAACCCCAACGGTAAAAGTACTTGGTGTATTGATCCGAATATTTTGCTTTGAAAGTGCACCCCTTAAGTCTATTTCAATCGGAATGGGGCTCAAATTGAGATAGGAATAATTCTGAATGACGGGCATAATGAAAGAGCCCCCACCATGAACACATTTAGCGCTTTTAGATGGTCCTACTTTACCGTAAACAACTAATATTTTGTTTGAGGGGCAGCGTTTGTATCGTGCGACGAATACCAGGGCGATAAAAATAAATATAACGACGACCAGTCCGATTATGCCACTTATAAATTCCATTTAAATATCTTCTGAATAGGGTTCAACAACTAGATGATTATTTTCTATATCGAATACAATGATTTCTGTTCCGGTTGGAATAGTCTCTCCAAGGCTTAAGGCATTTAAAGTCTTTAAACGTCCTTCAAGTAGAATCTGGACTTGTCCGCTTCCTTCTTTTTTACCCGGTATGCCCAAATAAACCTTTCCTTTTTTACCTATGGCATTTTGAATATTAATGTTCCCGGATGATTCCAGGCCTTTAAGCTTTTGTAAAAGAAGTATTGTTCCAAAATAAGAGGCTGTTCCAGCTCCGATGGATACAATTAACGTAAGGCCATCACCAAATGCAGTGTATTTGTAGGAAAGAAAACCTGTCCAACTTCCAACAAAAAGAAAAGCAATGATGGAATTTACCGAGCCATATTCTCCTAAAAACTCAATTTCAAGCCCATCAGAATCAATTCCTATGATGCTCAGCAGAATGATAATGAGCATAAGTACACTCGAAAAAATGGCGATATACCAATAAATTTCTAACACGGGAAAAAATTTCCACATAAGATAAATATTCGGATGGAATGAGTGATATCAAACTATGTAAATTTTATAATTTCATTCTGCTTATGGATATTTTAGACTACAATAAAAGGCAATCAACGGAAGATCAAAAGATCTGTGAATTGCTGATGTCTGAAATAAATAAGCGCCTTCCGGAAGCTGAAAGTAAGATTTGGCATAGGCACCCAGTTTGGTTTCTGGATGAAAATCCTATCGTTGGATACAATAAGCTCAAAGATTGTATCCGACTGATGTTTTGGAGTGGGGCTAGCTTTGAGGAGGAAAACTTAAGACCTGGAACAGGTAAGTTTAAAGATGCCTCCATTCGCTACACTTCAGTAGATCAAATTGATTTAAATGATTTAAAGAGGTGGCTGGAAAAGTCCGGAATCATTCAATGGGACTATAAGAGTATTTATAAGAGGAAAGGAAGATTGGATCGACTTAAGCCTTGATCCGTAATACCAAAGACTATTGCTCAGATATCTAAAATTAACTGATAGAATTATAAGTATATAAGATTTCCCGGTCGAGTCGTGAAATGACGCACGGAACTAGCAGATTCCGTCATCCTCCGGCTTGGTTGGAGGATCTCATACCAAATTGTTTGATTTGAGTTTAGAATATCAAACCCAAATCCTACCTTCGTTTTCGTCTCCAAAAACTTCAGCTTTTTCATTTAAAACCCTCCAACCACTTAGCCATGCTAAAACCGAATCAGCCTGATGATAATTTTGAAGACCTTTTTCCAGAGGAATGGGCAGAAAATCAAGAAGCTGACACTCCAATGAAGAAAGGCTATTAGCCTGTTTCTTTTGATAGGTGTCAAGTTTTAGAATACTTCTAGCGAGATAACCGGGATAAACCTCGAAGCATTTGATTCCTTTCTTTTCCAATTCATCTTTCAAAGCAACAGCCCTTGCCGTCAACCCACCCAAAAACATGGGAGACATAGCCGAAACTTCTCGATCGCATTTCCGATAAAAATATTCTTGCGAAGACTGATAAAAATATCCCTTAGGCAGGCTTAAAGGGGCATCTATGAAAACTTTTAGAGGCTTAAGCCCTTCGATTAAATCTTTGATGAATAAGTCCGCATCTTTGTTTTTGGAAGATTGAACCAGATGAAGTTTATTCTTTTTAGAGAAACAAACGGCAGTGGTACCAGCCATCTTACTTCCATAATCAATACCTATGAAATCAGTCATTGAGTATTTTCTTTGAGTTCCTTCTGCATCTTTCACTACAAAACTTCACATGTTCCCAATCATTCTTCCATTTTTTTCTCCACGCGAAAGGCCTGTTGCAGACCGGGCAAACTTTCGATGGTAGATTCAGTTTCTTGTGCATTGCTTAGATGATGGAAAAAATTGCTTTAGGGGCTTTACTTATATCCACTATAACTATGACAGGTCTCATCTGGTTTGTTCAGGTTGTACATTACCCACTTTTTCAGTGGGTTGGAGAAAAGGGATATACGAAATACCAGAATCGCCATATGTCATTAACAACCTATGTGGTAGGACCATTGATGCTTATGGAGTTACTTTCTTCAGCATACTTTCTGCTTATTGATAATTATCTGTTTTCTACGGCTTTTCTCTGGGGCAACGCAATTCTGCTTGGAATTATATGGCTGTCAACAGCTCTCCTGCAAGTGCCTTTACATCAAAATTTAACCGAAAAGTATGAGTTGAATTACGCTCAAAAACTGGTAAGTACGAATTGGATCAGGACAATATGTTGGTCTATCAGAAGTGTTTGGGTGGTTTTGGAGGTAATAAGCTTTATCAGATAGATATCAGGAGTTCTAATTAAGCTGAACCGACTACAAATTCTGGAGTAAAGACCTGCTAGATATGGCTTTACTTTGATAAAGACATAAAAAAACCCTCAATCTGTAAGACCGAGGGTTTTCAAATTTCGTTATGATCTACTAAACAAGAACATTTCCTTGAGCTCTGGCTTTCTTAAGCACAGATTCAATTCCATTCTTATTAATAGTTCTTAAAGCAGTGGAAGATACTTTTAAAGTAACCCACTTGTCTTCATTAGGAATATAAAATCGCTTTTTATGTAAATTAGGATAGAATTTTCTTTTCGTTTTATTGTTCGAGTGAGAAACATTATTTCCCGAAACTGGCTTCTTACCTGTAATATCACAAACTCTAGACATGACTCGTGTTTTTAAAAGGACTGCAAATGTCGTTTTTTTTTATTTTATCTCAAAACCCTTGTCCTCTTTTTTATCATAAGGACAGTGTTTGCATCCACTTCCGCAGCAATAACCCCTCTTTAAATGGTATTTCGCAGTAAAAACCATTAAACCAAATTCATTCATATAATAATCTCCGGGTTCTACAGCGGGTATCTTATTTCTGCTCTTGGCCATTTTGGTTTCTTAAGCGTTGCGGTTTTTCTAACTTCGTATCTGGAAAAACAGTTCAATTTTAAATTCAAAAGTAATGATTGCATCAATTAGTAAGAGTGAAGAGGCTATTGAGTTGGAAAATAAATATGGTGCGCATAATTATCACCCTCTACCAGTAGTGCTTTCAAAAGGCGAAGGTGTTTATGTTTGGGATGTGGAGGGTAAGCAATATTTTGATTTTTTGTCTTCCTACAGTGCTGTAAATCAAGGTCATTGCCATCCCGATATCGTCGAAGCACTGAAAAAGCAGGCAGAAACCTTAACCCTTACATCAAGAGCATTTTACAATGATGTGTTAGGGCCTTTTGAAAAATACATAACAGAACTTTTTGCTTTTGACAAGGTGCTTTTAATGAACACCGGAGCAGAGGGAGTTGAAACAGCCATTAAGATCTGTAGAAAGTGGGGATATGAGAAAAAAGGAATAGAAGCTGATAAAGCTAAAATAATCGTTGCAGATGGAAATTTCCACGGAAGGACTACTACCATCATATCATTTTCCAATGATGAGGGGTCAAGAAAGGATTTCGGACCATATACTCCTGGCTTTGTCAGTATTCCATATAATGATATAGAGGCCCTTAAAAAAGCTTTAGAAGATGATAACGTAGTTGGTTTTCTGGTAGAGCCGATCCAGGGTGAAGCTGGTGTAAATGTCCCTGATGATCATTATGTAAAGGAAGCCGCGAACATTTGTAAATCAAGGAATGTACTTTTCATGGCCGACGAAATACAAACTGGAATTGCCAGAACCGGGTCATTACTGAGAATCTGTGGAGATTGTAACTGTCAAAGTAGTTGTGAGCGGCAGGAAACATATACAAGACCGGATATCTTGATCTTGGGAAAAGCGATTTCCGGAGGCTTATACCCTGTTTCTGCCGTTTTAGCTGATGATGTGATTATGAATGTCATCAAACCGGGGCAGCATGGCTCTACTTTTGGAGGGAATCCGTTAGGAAGCGCCGTTGCTACGGCAGCCCTTGAGGTCATTAAAAACGAAGGACTAATTCAGAACGCTAGAAAGCTTGGAAACCTGTTTCGAGAGAGAATGAGTGCTTTCGTTGAAAGATCGGCTCTTGTGAAATTGGTGAGGG
Source organism: Bacteroidota bacterium (assembly GCA_039030555.1). Classification (GTDB taxonomy): domain Bacteria; phylum Bacteroidota; class Bacteroidia; order Cytophagales; family Cyclobacteriaceae; genus JBCCDY01. The sequence goes on along the minus strand of JBCCDY010000001.1, from coordinate 280,277 downwards.
GAAAGGGTCTTTTGAATGCGATCGTTATTAATGATAGCGAAGACAGTACCACAGCATGGGATCTCTGCATGGCTTTCAAAGAAAATGGACTGCTCGCGAAACCAACTCATGGAAATATCATTCGGTTTGCTCCTCCTTTAGTAATGACTGAAGACCAGCTTCACGAATGCTGCGATATTATCGAAAGAACAATTACAGAGTTTGAGAAAAGAGCTTGAAATTAGCAAAGAAGTCTACTAATACAGTCATTTTCCGTCGTGAGCCTTATAGGTACAAGGGAGTCTTTTTTTTATTATTATCGCTTTGCATTATGATGTTAGCCTGTAATAAAAAAGAGAAGGTTCCGGAGGTTTTTTTAACCAAAGAAAATCAGAAAGCAAACACAACGGTTTTACTTCAGGCCATTTCAGTCCTAGATTCGAATAACGTATGGATTAGTGGCCATGAAGGAACATTCTGTAAAACCGAAAATGGTGGGGCACAATGGAATTGCGATCAGGTAAATGATTTTGATACCCTTCAATTCAGGGATATTCACGCCTTAAACTTGGAGGAGATCATATTAATGAGCGCAGGAGAAGGAGCCCTGTCTTCAATATTCAAGAGTTTTGATAGAGGAGAGAATTGGGAAAGGGTGTATCAAATGGATCATCCGGAAGGATTTCTGGATTGTTTGAATTTTTGGGATGAACAAAGAGGTTTAGCCTACGGTGATTCTTTTGACGGTTATCCTTTTATCCTGACTACTACCGACGGAGGACAATCATGGGTCAGGGTTTCGAAGGAGCATTTACCCGAAGCACTAGACGATGAAGGAGGATTTGCTGCCAGTGGAACTTGTGTTGAGGTTCAAAAAGGAGGATTGGCCTGGATAGGAACTGGAGCAGGTGAGTTTCCAAGGATTTTGATTTCAGAAGATTATGGAAAAACATGGTCGTATGCCAAGGTTCCAATTGTAGAAGGAGAGGCTGCTGGAATCACTTCAGTTTCTTTTATAAGCCAAAAACTTGGAACAGCTGTGGGGGGAGATTTGGCCAAAAATGATGAGTATCTGGAGAACACGGCTTTTACTACAGATGGTGGAAAAACTTGGGAAAAAGGCAATCAGCCAATCACAAAAGGTAGTTTTTATGGGAGTTATTCGTTTAAAACGGAGTATGATACACTTACTTTTGCCTGTGGGCCAAATGGAATTGATTATTCTACAAGTCTTTTAAAAAACTGGACAAATCTTGATACAGCATCATATTGGGCAGTATCTTTCGATGGGTACAATACAGGCTGGGCAACTGGCCCAAACGGATCAATAATGAAAATAAGAGTGAGCTATAAATGATTAGAAGGCCGAGAAGAAACCGAAAAAGCAGTGTGATCCGATCTATGGTTCAGGAAAATAGCGTTTCTGTTTCCAATCTGATTTTTCCGCTTTTCCTAATTGAAGGAAGAGATAAGAAAACGGAAGTGACTTCCATGCCTGGAATTTTCAGATACTCAGAAGACCTTCTTTTGCGTGAGATGGAGTCATGCTTCGATTTGGGCATAAGGTCATTTGCCTTATTTCCCGCTCTAGACAATTCCAGAAAGGACAAATACGCTACTGAAAGCTATAATGAAAAAGGAGCTTATCTAAAGGCGATTCGAAGTATTAAAAAGGAGTTCCCTGAAGTAGCTTTGATGTCGGACGTAGCCATGGATCCATACAGTTCAGATGGACATGATGGGTTAGTTGAAGACGGAAAAATTCTCAACGATGAGACGCTTGAGATTCTTGGGAAGATGGCTTTAGCACAAGCTGAAGCTGGAATTGATATTGTTGGCCCCTCCGATATGATGGATGGCAGGGTCGGTTACATCAGGGAAGTCCTCGAAGAAAATAGATTTACGGATGTTTCGATTATGGCTTATACCGCTAAGTATGCGAGCGCATTTTACGGACCCTTTCGAGATGCTTTAGACTCGGCTCCCAAGTCAGGAGATAAGAAAACCTATCAGATGGATCCTGCCAACTGGAGGGAAGCACTTATAGAAGCAGAACTTGATGAACTAGAGAGCGCTGATATGCTTATGATAAAACCGGCGCTACCCTATTTAGATATCATTAGACACATAAGAGATAATTTTAACCTCCCGATTGCAGCTTATAATGTAAGTGGGGAGTATGCTATGATTAAAGCAGCTGCTCAAAACGGTTGGTTAGACGGAGAAAAGGCCATGCAGGAATCCTTATTGAGCATCAAAAGAGCAGGAGCAGATATCATTCTCACCTATTTTGCTAAGGAGTTTGCTGAGAACATAAAGAAAGCTGTTTAGTGAAGACGACGATCAAAAGTAATCTCTTTTGATGTAATGAGTTTGACTTTAATAAACTCGCGATGTTGGGGGTTGATCAATAAGTTACAATCATCTTCATTAATAACAGAAGGCACTTTCAATATCAAGGATTGATTCGTGCTAAGCCATTTGCTGCCTAAATCACGTGTATAGAATAAATCATCCTTCCAAGTTGGTTTAAGATCTGAAAGTGATACTGTTTCAATAGGAGCGTCTGGTAGATCAACAATAACCAGAAGGTATGGAAGTCTTCGGTCTAGACCCTCTGTATGAGCCAGATATTCCAAAAAAGCCAGACTGGAATTTTCAGCAGTATAAAGCACTCTATTGCCTTTGAAATTCCAACGTCCCGGAACAAGTAATGATCCGTAACCAGATATGTCTTGAGCATATTTGGGATGCGCAAGCCGATAGACGATCATTTATGATAGTACTCCAAACTTGGTTCTCATGATCTCTTCCTTTACTAACTGGATTCCCGTAGTAGACCGTATAAGATCAAATGGCCTTTTTCCCTGGAAAACAGATTTTTCAGTATTGAGCCAATTTTTGAAAGTATCTAAATTGAAGAAAGCTTCCTCCCCTTCTTTATATAATTCTATGATTTGAAGAAAACGATCAGAAAGATCAGCGCTTAGATATTTATTATTTAATTCACGCTGTAGCGTCCTGGTTGATATTCCCAATAATTTGGAGGATGTATTTTGGCTAGAGCCAATGGCATCAATAAAATTTTTAAGAAATACGACAGGAATATATTCCTCTTTATAAAGAAAACCATTAATCAGTTCAAAAATAGCTTGTTTCTTTATTCGTAATAACTCTGCTCCCATATCATTTCTATTTTACGACAAATTTAACACATTAGTTGTTATTTTGTCGTATTAGTGCCATTATCTTTCTTCCGAAGCGAAATATCTTACTACTTTTATCTAATTACTTACTACTAAAAATGAAAATCTGCTTCGCCACCAATAATCCCAACAAGCTAAAAGAAATTAAAAGCCTCCTTTCTTCAGAATTTGAAATCATAGATTTGAAGAGTATTGGCTGTACTGAGGAGATTCTGGAAACGCACGAAACCATAGAAGAAAACTCTCTGGAAAAGGCTGAGTACGTATTTAAGAACTATAATGTTCCCTGCTTTGCAGATGATTCCGGTCTCGAGGTTGAGGCACTAGATGGGGCACCCGGAGTCTATTCGGCCATGTACGCTGGCCCTCAAAGAAGCCATAAAGACAATGTCGATCGGCTTTTGAAAGAATTGAAAGGAAAAGAAAATCGTTCGGCACGGTTTAAAAGTGTGATTACTTACATCGATAAGAATGGGCACCACGCCTTTGAAGGAATATCAACAGGAAAGATCGCAGAAGAACCAAATGGCTCGGGAGGCTTTGGGTATGATCCTATTTTTATTCCTGAAGGAGAAACCAGAACTAATGCAGAAATGAATCTTGAAGAAAAGAACCACATGAGCAGTAGAGCCAGGGCTTTTAAAAAGTTCGTATCTTTTCTTTCAGAATACAGCCTCAATGAATAATCCTTTTTTAGTCGGAATTACGGGCGGAAGCGCTTCGGGTAAAACTCGATTTATTGATCAACTCCTTACTCAGTTTGATGAAAGAGATATCTGCCTGATTTCTCAAGATCACTATTATAAACCCAGAAAAGAACAGCCTATAGACGAGAATGGGGTTCAAAATTTCGACCTTCCGGAATGCATTAATATGGATCATTTCACATCTGATATTAAGAAATTAAAGTCAGGTGAGGCTGTTCAGAAAGAAGAGTACGTTTATAATAATCCGGACAAGACTCCAAAAATGCTAACTTTTGAGCCCGCGCCCATTATAGTGATTGAGGGACTTTTCGTATTCTACATTCAGGAAATACACAAGCTGCTTGATTTAAAGCTTTTTATAGAAGCTAAAGAACATATAAAACTTAAAAGAAGGATTATTAGGGACAATAGCGAACGGGGATATGATCTTGATGACGTACTTTATCGTTTTGAAAAACATGTCATCCCAACGTATGAGCGCTTTATCTTACCGTATCGCGATACGGCCGATATCATCGTTCCCAATAACGATAATTTCCAAACCGGTTTGGAGGTGATTGTTAAATATTTGAAAACCTTGGTCAGAGCAACATTGCCAAAATAGAATATTTGGTTACTTTTGTCGCCTGTTATGAATTCGAGGGGTTTTCAGTTTTTTTCTAAATTATTTATCTGTTTTTCAGTGTTGGCTATGATTTCAAGCCAATCATTGAATTGGTTAGCTTCTCTTGAATTTGAAACTGAGACCACGAAGGAAGTTGTCAAGAATGATCATAGTGATTCCGAGGGAGACGGAATTGCGGGCGATTTTCAATTAAAACCTGCGGGTGACGCAGTGGTTCCACCGATAAAGGCTTCAATCGAGCCTATCTTAATTCTCGTTATTGCTTTAACTTTTTTTATCAAGAAGATTACCCATTCTTCTGTTAATCTTCCTTCATATACTCAAACATCTTTTCAAAAGCTTTTTAGGACTTCAATTTTTCCTAAGGCACCCTAGTCAGTCGACTCTAATCACTTTTTATAACTATTGATAGACTCTTAAAAGAAATTATTAGGGTAGGTCATAGCTAATTTTCAAATCAATTAATCATCAAATTTTCAAATCAATACTACTATGAGAAATAAAGGCTTGGTTATTAGCCTCACTATTATAGTCACTCTATTATGTGTCTATTATTTATCATTTACCCTAGTTACCAAGGGTATACAACAAGAGGCGACAGAATATGCAAGGGATGAAACTGGAAGTGTAAACTTCAATAAAAGACAGGAATACTTAGACTCCATTTGGAATAAGCCTGTTTATGACCTATTCGGGGCAGAATTCACCTACAGGGAAATTAAAGAAACAGAACTTTCTCTTGGGCTTGACTTGCAAGGAGGTATGCACGTAACCCTTGAGGTATCACCTGTAGATATCATTAAGGGTTTAAGTGGTAATAGCAAAGATCCTGATTTTCTTGCAGCTCTAGAAGATGCTAAAAAGGCTCAGAGAAATAGCCAGGCTTCTTTTACAAGTTTGTTTTATGACGCATTTAAAGAAAGAAAACCAAATAGTGGATTGGGAGAAATCTTCGCCAATGCAGCCAATAGAGGTCGAATCAGCTTCAATACACCCGATAATGAAATTCTTGATGTAATCAATAAGGAAGTTGAGGACGCTATAGATCGTTCATTTCAAATCTTAAGAACCAGGATTGACCGCTTTGGAACATCTCAGCCAAATATTCAAAGACTTCAAGGCACTGGTAGAATTCAAATCGAATTACCTGGTGTTGAAAACAAAGAAAGAGTTCGAAAGCTTTTGCAAGGTGTTGCAAAACTTGAATTCTGGGAAGTATGGTCTCTTCAGGAAATAGGAGGTTCTTTGCAGAGCGTAAACGATATGCTGGTCGCAGAAGAGCAGGCAAAAGGCGGTGTGACTGGCCTTGACGATGCATTATCTGGTGACTCAGACCTTTCTTCTCTTACAGAAGAAGATGATCTTTCAGACCTCACTTCCGAAGACGGACTATCTGACCTCGATGGTTTGGAATCGGACTCAAGCGATGCTTTAGCAGATTTAGCAGAGGATACCTCAGCAGGATCTTTGGATTCTTTGGAAGCTCAAGTTCCTCAGATTTCACCTATTATATCACAGTATGGTCCGTTTTACTATCCTGTTGAAGATACAGCTGCAATAAATGACATATTCAGCCGCGATGACGTAAAGGCGTTAATGCCTTCCAATGTTCAACTCAGCTGGACGGCCAAAGCCAACAAATTAGATGATGGAACCGAATTAATGGAGCTGGTTCCATTGAGAAAGCTGAGAACTGGTAAAGCCCCGATTGAAGGAGATGTTATTACAAACGCCAGACAAGATTTTGACGAAAGAGGTCAGCCTGCGGTTTACATGAATATGAATTCGCAAGGAGCTAAGAAATGGAGAAAAATGACTTCAGAGAATATTGATCGAAGAATAGCAATCGTTCTCGATGGGTTTGTTTTTTCTGCGCCAAATGTTTCTGTGGAGATTCCTGATGGGAGCTCTATTATTTCAGGAAGCTTTACCATTGAAGAGGCAAAAGATTTAGCAAATATCTTAAAGGCTGGAGCCCTTCCTGCACCAACAAGAATCGTCGAAGAAGCAGTAATAGGACCATCACTTGGAAAAGTGGCGCAACAGCAAGGAATCGTATCCATACTTGCTGGTCTTGGAATAGTTGTCGTATTTATGATTGCCTATTACTCCAAAGGAGGTTTGGTAGCTAATCTTGCGTTGGCGTTCAATGTATTCTTTATCCTTGGAATTCTAGCGCAGCTCAATGCGGCGCTTACCCTTCCCGGAATTGCTGGTATTGTGTTAACCATCGGTATGTCTATAGATGCGAATGTTCTGATCTTTGAAAGGATTAGAGAAGAATTAAGAAATAGTGCTGGATTGAAGGCAGCCATTAATGCAGGTTATCAAAAAGCATTCAGCTCTATAGTTGATGCGAATGCTACTACGCTCTTGACGGCAGCTATTTTATACGTTTTAGGACAAGGGCCGGTGAAAGGTTTCGCGATTACTTTGATCATTGGTATCTTCTGCTCTTTCTTTTCAGCAGTCTTCATCACCAGAGTTATTGTGGAGTGGATGTCTAAAAAAGGCGACGATGCTAAAATTTCGTTTGCAACACCTCTGTCGAAAGGATTGCTTTCGAAGTTGGAGTTTAACTTCATGTCAAAAAGAAAATTTGCTTACATCTTTTCCGGAATATTCATTGTAGTCGGTATTGTTGCTATGTCGATTAATGGATTGAACCTAGGTGTTGATTTTAAAGGAGGAAGATCTTTCGTGGTGACTTTCGACGAAACAGTGGTGCCTTCTAAACTGGAAACGTCTTTAAGTTCTTCTTTCGACAATCAGGGTACAGAGGTGAAAACATACGGTGCTTCCAATGTGGTGAAGATCACAACGGCTTATCTTGTAGACGATGAATCTACCGATGCAGATGAAAAAGTGGAGCAAGCTTTAATAAATGGGATTTCAGAATCGACTGGATTAACTTTTAATAGAGACGATTCTCAGGTTGATGCCACATCATTTACGATTTCCAGTTCTTCGAAAGTAGGAGCAACAATTGCAGATGATATCAAGAACTCATCTTATCAGTCTGCAATCTTCGGAATCCTGGTGATCTTCGTTTACATCGTACTCCGCTTTAGAAAATGGCAGTTTGGTCTAGGAGCTGTAATTGCCCTTGTTCATGATACTTTATTCGTGCTTTCAGCATTTGCAATTTCCGGCTTGTTGGGAATTAAAAGTTTTGAGATCGATCAGGTCTTCATTGCGGCTGTCTTAACCATTATAGGTTACTCTATTAACGATACGGTGATTGTGTTTGACAGAATCAGGGAGACTACACGATTGTTCGCTAAAGACTCGATCTTTGATACGTTCAATGTTTCCATTAACAATACATTAAATAGAACTTTGATCACTTCAGTAACTACTTTAGTGGTTGTCCTGGTACTCTTTATTTTCGGTGGAGAAGTACTTAGAGGATTTTCTTTCGCATTGTTGATTGGTATTTTGGTAGGTACTTACTCATCGATTTTCATTGCGACTCCAACAGTACTTGATTTGAGTAAAAAGGGCTCCTAATCAGGAAATTGCTTTGTTCAAAAAGCCCCATTTCGGTATACCGAAATGGGGCTTTTGATTTACACATCCGATATTTTGGAAATATCGGATGTGTTCTATCTCAATGAAAAAGAAGAAGTAATCCCCATACTAAAATTTCTAGGGAGCTTATGAACACCAAAGATGGCCCTGCTGTGATTCCCCTTTTCTTCCAAAACTTCTAAAAACAGATCTGAAGCTCCATTTACTACTTTAGGGCCATCATCCCATACGTCGCTGGATTGATAGTAAGCGTCTATATGATTCAGCCCTTCTATTTTATCAAATCCAATTTTAGAATCAACTTGGGCAAGTACATTCAGAGCAGAGAGCTTCATGGCCTCGTAGCCATCTTCCGTTGAAATTTCATTTCCCAATCTTCCCCGAAACAGATATTCTCCATTGATTATTGGAAATTGAATAGCTATAAATGCGATATCTTTTCGGACGTTTACGGAAACATAACTTCCTCCGGGAGTTGAGACTTCTGGAAGTTTAAGGCCAAGCCTTTCAAGATTTTCTTGTGGGGACATAGAAAATTATTTACCCTTGAACTCAGGCTTGCGCTTGTCTAAAAAGGCTTGCACACCTTCTTTATAATCGTCGGAGCCACCCGCAATTTCCTGGCACCAGGCTTCGTATTCAAGCATATCATCCAATGAAGAACCGTAAGACTTATTGAGCATTTTTTTCATCAGCCCGATCGCTTTAGTAGGCGCTTTGGCATAATGTTCTGCATATTCATTTACGGAGGATTCAAGTTCTTCGGCAGGAACGACTTTAGTTACAATACCCCATTTTTCTGCTTCTTCGGCGGATACTTTAGTTGACATAGTGCTCCACTCAAAGGCTTTGGTGTACCCCACTAATCTGGGAAGAAAATAAGAGGAGCCTGAATCTAGAACCAACCCAATATTTACAAATACTTCCATCAAATACGACTTATCAGAGGCCACAATGATATCGCAAACCAAGGCTAATGAACATCCAGCGCCTGCTGCTACTCCGTTAAGCTGGCAAATGACAGGCTTCGGCATATTTCGAATTCCCTTAATAATCGGGTTATAGCGCTTATGTAGCGATTCGGAAAATGACTTCTTTTCCTGTTTTGAAGATTCTTTTAAATCCTGGCCTGCACAAAAAGCCTTGCCTTCTCCTGAAATGATCAATACCCTGACATCTTGATCCTTAGCCACCTTTTTAATCACATCCTGAATTTCGAAAGTGATACCATCATTTAAAGAGTTATAAGCGTCAGCACGACTAAGCGTCATGCGTGCTATGCCATTTTCCGAGGAATACTTTAAGAATTCGTACATATTATTTCAGGGTTTTATGATATTAAGATAAGACCAATTTCCCTTCTCCTCAAGAAAAGAATAAAGGGATAGGATTATGATATTTTTAATGCTGTTCTACAAGGTTAAATAAACAAAGACATAATTCAGGGCAAAGCCGAACAATGTTCCAATATAGACCTCGCTGTATGAATGGGCCTTCAATGAAAGCCGTGAAGTCATAACCAAACCGGTAAGCAAAACACTTATTGCTGTCGGAATTAATAAATCACTTAAAGGGAATTTTTGCGAAACGGAAAGAAATATCCCAATTGCACCTGCTATAGCAGCGCAGTGGATACTAATTTTCCAGAAGAGTGTAATAAAAGAAAGTATTATAACGGAAAGACTAATGGAACCTAAAATAAAAAGAAAGGTATCATTCAGCTGGTCAATAGAATAAAACATATAGGTATTGAACCCATAAAAGGCTGAAACAAAAAGGAATGGTTTGACTCTCTGCTTACGGTTCTCCATAAATATATTATCGATGGATTTGGTATACTTTAAAGAGAGTATACTTAGAAGAGGTATGAGGCAAGTGGTCAGTAATATCACCGCTAGAAGATATGGATAGCTTTCTTCAGGTAACGGCAAGATGATAAGTGGGGCCCGGTAAAACAAGACAGCAAATATAGCTGTGGGTAAAATCAAAGGATTCAGTACGTAAGAAACAAGGCGCATCATCGCCTAGAGTTCTTTTCTCAAACGGGCTACTGGAATGTTTAACTGCTCCCTATACTTAGCTACAGTCCTTCTTGCAATGTTAAAACCTTTTGACTTCATGAGTTTTTCAAGCTTATCATCCGAGTAAGGCTTACTCTTATCTTCATCTTCGATAATCCGCCTCAATACGTTTTTAACCTCGCGGCTACTCACATCTTCTCCAGAATCCGTAGCAATGCCTTCGGAAAAGAAATATTTAAGTGGAAAAATCCCGAACTCTGTTTGAATGGCTTTACTGTTTGCAACCCTTGAAACTGTAGAAATATCCATATTGATCCGCTCGGCAATGTCTTTAAGGATCATGGGTTTTAGTTTACTTTCGTCACCCTCCAAAAAGTAATCATATTGATAATTCAGAATGGCACCCATAGTATTAAGTAAGGTCTGTTGCCTTTGCTTTATAGCATCAATAAACCACTTGGCAGCATCTAGCTTTTGCTTCACGAAAGAAACCGTTTCTTTCATTTTCTTGTCTTTCTTATCACTCTTGTCGTAATGCTGAAGCATATCGGAATAGGAGCGGCTAACTTTTAGATCGGGTGCGTTTCGGCTGTTTAAAGACAACTCCAATTTTCCGTCATTATTGGTCATGATAAAATCAGGCATTAGATACTGAGTCCTTAAAAGCCCTGTAGTTCCGCCCCCAGGCTTAGGGTTTAATTTGGTAATCTGGCGAATAGCTTCTTTCAGATCTTCTTCGTCATCAATTGAAAACTTCTTGGTGATCTTATCATAATGCTTTTTAGTAAATTCATTAAAAGCATCTTCAACAATTTTCAATGCCAAACTTAAATGATGACCTTCATCGTCAAGATTTTCATTTATTTTCCTTTCTAACTGAATGATCAAGCACTCCTGAAGGTTTCTTGCAGCTATTCCCGGAGGATCAAACTCTTGTATCTTCCTTAAAATTTCTTCTAATTCGTCGAGATCGGTTTCAATATTCTGGCCGAAAGCTAAATCGTTAATGATGGCTTCCAGCTCTCTTCTGATGTAGCCATCACTTTCAATACTACCTATAAGCTGTTTGCCGATGGTACTCTGTCTTTCATCAAGACCTAGATAACCCAATTGAGAAATAAGCTGCTCGTTTAAGGACTTAGCCACGGCGATAGGCATTTCCTTATCCTCTTCATTGGGGTTAGGGCCATCGCCTTGCATCTTATAGCCTGAGAAATCATCATCCTGAAGGTAGTCTTCTACATTCAGCTCATCATCTTTCGTTTCTGCTACCTCCTCATTCTGATTATCAAAATTCTCTTCCGGCTCCTCTTTTCCCTCCTCTAAGGCAGGGTTAACCTCTAATTCTTCTTCAACACGATTTTCCAGTTCTGCAGTGGGGACCTGCAATAACTTGATAAACTGAATTTGCTGTGGAGACAGTTTTTGTCCTAAAGTTTGACTTAAACCTAACTTCTGCATGAATGACCTTTGCCTTCTAAATTAACGAATCTTAAAAATACCATAATTGCTCAGACCTTTTGATAAAAACGGTAAAATATAGTTGCTTTGCGCACTATTCTATACGCAAGTATTTTGAAGCTGTTATAAAGATGGAAAGAACGAAAATTAAAAGCATTTTAAGTTCAGGCGCTGCTGGAGGCGATGCGCTAGTGAAAGGATGGGTAAGAACGAAAAGGGAGAGCAAACAAGTAGCATTTATTGCTTTGAACGACGGTTCTTCTATTAACGCACTTCAAATCGTACTGGATCCGGAGGCTTTTTCAGAAGAATTGAAAAAAATCCAGACTGGGGCTTCTTTATGTGTTGAAGGAACTTTGGAAGAATCTAAAGGCTCTGGTCAAAGTGTGGAGCTTGTAGCCTCAAAGCTTGAAATTTTGGGTGAGGCCGATCCGGACAAGTATCCACTTCAGCCTAAAAAACACTCTCTGGAGTTTTTAAGGGAAATAGCTCACTTAAGGCCCAGAACGAATACGTTTGGAGCCATATTGAGAGTAAGGCATGCATTAGCTTTCGCCGTTCATAGCTTTTTTAATGCAAAAGGCTTCTTTTATTTAAACACACCCGTCATTACCGGCTCTGATGCGGAAGGTGCTGGGGAGATGTTCAAGGTCACTACCCTGGATCTAAAAAAGCCACCATTAGATGAGACTGGTAATGTTGACTTCAAACAGGACTTTTTTGAAAAAGAAACCAATCTTACGGTTTCCGGACAGTTGGAAGCTGAGTTAGGAGCCTTGGCACTTTCAGAAGTATATACGTTTGGTCCTACTTTCCGGGCAGAAAACTCAAACACAACGAGGCATTTAGCAGAGTTTTGGATGATTGAGCCTGAAATGGCTTTCTACGACATAACAGACAACATGGATCTGGCTGAGGAAATGCTCAAGTATATCATTGGATATGTTCTTGACAATTGTACCGACGATCTTGAATTTTTGAATAAGCGCGAACTCGATGAAGAGAAAAGCAAACCTCAGAATGAGCGATCGGAAATGACTTTAATAGAACGCCTAAAATTTATTACTGAAAACAATTTTGAGCGACTTTCTTATACGGATGCTATTCAGATTTTGAGGAATTCGAAACCAAATAAGAAGAAGAAATTTCAATTTTTGATCGACGAATGGGGTGCGGATTTACAATCGGAGCACGAGCGATTTTTAGTAGAGAAGCATTTCAAGAAACCAGTCATACTTTTTGATTATCCTAAGGATATCAAAGCGTTTTACATGCGTCAAAATGAGGATGGAAAGACCGTAGCTGCTATGGACATTTTATTTCCCGGAATAGGTGAAATCGTTGGAGGCTCTCAAAGGGAAGAACGTCTCAATAAGCTAACGGAGAGAATGTTAGAAATGAGTATTGAGGAGGATGAAATGGACTGGTATCTGGATACGCGGAGATTTGGAACTGTTCCTCACAGTGGTTATGGACTGGGGTTCGAAAGAATTATTCAATTTGTTACCGGAATGAAAAATATCAGGGATGCAATACCTTTTCCACGAACGCCTGGGAATGCTAACTTTTAATTAGCGTTTCCAAAATTTATACGACTGTTTAAATCGTTGGCTTTCGTCTTTTACAACAACGAAGTAATAACCGTTATTAAGCTCGTTGATTGCAATTCTGTAGACTCCTTCCTTTATTTCTTCGAAAGGAACTTTGATTTCATTTCCTATAATACTGTGAATTTCAAACTCAACATTCTCTAAAGTCGACTGCTGAATTTTCACGAAAAGATTTACTGTAGAAGGGTTGGGATAAATTTCAATTTCATTTTCAATAGGCTCTGAAAAAGGAGTATTACTACCAGCTTGTTGAGCACTTACGGAAGTGCAAAACAATAAAGACATAAGAGTAATACTGAATAAAACTTGTCGCAACGATTTACCAATTGGATTTAGTATAATAAAGTACGAAAAAACAGTGAATTAGTTGAGCTAAGGTTCAACAAAACCGACGAATAGGAGAAATTTAATGATAAATTAACAAAATCAATCTTCCGAAAACGTTTGCAAAATAGCTTTTCCTAGATTATCAATTATCGAAGATGCTGAAATAAATTCTTCTCCTTCATTCTGTTTAGCGATGTCTCCTGAGGCACCATGTAAAAAGACTCCAATTCTTGCACTATCAGAAGGACTATATCCCTGTCCAAGAAGTCCGGTGATGATTCCGGTTAAAACATCCCCGCTACCTCCCGTGGCCATACCCGGATTACCCGAATCATTAAAGTAAACTTTCTCCGGCGTAATAATAGCCGTGTGTGCTCCTTTTAAAACGCAGATCACCTTTCGCTCCTGACTATATTCATGAGCCTTTTTAATCCTTTCAAATGAATGCACATTTTTTCCGAATAGACGATCGAATTCCTTCACATGCGGAGTGAGTATACTTCCCGGTGATATAAAATTGAGCATGTTTCCATGGGCAATGATGTTCAGGGCGTCAGCGTCAAAAATGATAGGCTCTGAATAATTACGCAAAAGCTGTTTGACAACACTTATTGTTTCATCAGATTTTCCTAATCCAGGGCCAATACCGATAACATCGTAATTATTCAGGTTTTTAGGGATATCATCCAACATATTGGGGCTGGAAGAAGTGGAGCACATCACCTCCGGTACCGTAGATTGCAATATCTCATAGCCACATTTGGGTATATGTGAGGTGATTAAACCTGCTCCTGATTTTAAGCAAGCTCTGGACATGAGTACCATCGCTCCCATTTTGCCATAACTTCCTCCAATCAAAAGGCATTTACCGAAGTTACCTTTGTGGCTGTATTTCGATCTTTTCTTGTATAATGGTTTTAGCCCTTTTTGATCATTTAAATGATAACGGGTTTTTGAGTTTTGGATAAAGTCATTATCCAGGTCGATATCCAATACTTCCCAAACTCCAAGATGGTTTTCCGTTTCAGGCAAAAAAAAAGTCAATTTAGGAAGCTGGAAAGTAAAAGTTCTGGAAGCCCTCACTATTATATCCGAAGCCTTATTAAGCTCATCGCAAAACAGACCTGAAGGAATATCTACAGAGACTATTTCTAGTGAGGAATTATTCATCGATTCAATAACCTTTGAATAGGCTCCCTCTACACTTAGGGATAATCCGGTTCCAAATATTGCATCTAATAATATGGTATTAGGCTCTAAATCAGAAAATGATAGATCTTCCTGAATTCGTACAACAGGAATAGAGTTATCAAGTCTTCTGAAATTTTCCTTAAAGTCATCACTGCCTTCGCTATCCGATCCAAAAGTATAGATGCTAACTTTATAACCCGACTCCGAAAGTATTCTGGCAATCGCGAGTCCATCACCACCGTTATTACCCTTTCCTGCAATTACCACGACTGGTTTTTCAACAGAGTAACACTTCTTAAATTTTTCTGCAAAAGTTAAAGACGCTCTTTCCATCAAATCGACGGATGAGATAGGCTCATGCTCAATGGTATATTTGTCGGCCTCTCTTATTTGTTCAGCGGATAGAATTTTCATTAGGAAAGCATATTCTTAATAGAACCCTTTTTAACTGAAAAACCTTATGAAGGTACGATTAACGGTCTACTTCTCCGAGTACGATGTCAATTGAGCCCATAATAGCAACAAGGTCAGCAATCATTGCTCCTTTAGATATTTCCGGGATAACAGAGAGGTTTGAAAAACAGCAAGATCTGGCTTTGCACCGCACAGCCGTATCGTTTCTGCCATCTGTACGAAAGAAAAATCCGAGTTCTCCCTTAGGGTTTTCTGCCCTTACATAAAGGTCTTGCTTTTTAGGCCTGATTTTTTTTGGAACTAGCTCGCGAGGATCAAATGACTTGGTTCTTTTATGATCGGAGGTTAACTGTTCCAGACATTGCTCGATTATCTTCACCGACTCATGAATTTCTTGCACCCGGACATGAGTCCTATCCCAGCAATCTCCGAGAGTTCCCATTTTTCCTTCTCCAATCGGGATGTTGAAATCTAACTCAGGATATATGGAATACCCATCTGTTTTTCTAAGATCAAGCCTAAGTCCGGAACCCCTTAGCATAGGGCCGGTCACTCCATAATTGATGGCTACTTTCATGGGAAGGACACCAACATTGGCTGTTCTCTCTACAAAAATTTTATTGTTGATTATGATGCTTTCCAGCTCCGCTAATTTAGGTTTAAGGTAATCTGCAAATTCTTTGCAGCGCTCCTCAAAGCCAACAGGTAAATCATAATACAAACCACCTATCCAGATATAATTGTAAAGCATCCTTGCTCCACTGATCCATTCCAGCAACCTGAGAATGTGTTCTCGGTCACGCATCATCCATAGAAACGGAGTGAATGCGCCAATATCAAGACCATAGGTTCCAATAGCCACAAAATGAGAAGCGAGTCTATTCAACTCAGCAACTAAAACCCGAATGTATTCTACTCTTTTGGGAATTTTATCTTCTATTCCGAGCATTCGCTCGACTCCAATAGCGTAAGCATGCTCAGAGTTCATAGCAGCTACGTAATCCATTCTATCCACAAAAGGGATAACCTGATTGAAAGGGACAGATTCAGCATGTTTTTCAAAACACCGGTGGAGGTATCCCAAATGTGGAATTACTTTTTTAACGACTTCGCCGTCAGTTATGACTTCAAGCCTTAAAACACCATGAGTAGAGGGGTGTTGTGGGCCAATGTTAAGTACCATTTCCCCTGGTTCCAGATCTTCCTCCTTGTATACGCCAGGCTCAGATACCTTTAGATTATCCTCTTTATAAATGTATTGAATCGTATCGCCCATATTCAATAGAGGATTTTTATTCCATGATAATACTCCTCATCGGAATAGTCTTTTCTTAATGGGTGCCCTTTCCAATCGGCAGGTAATAGTATACGTCTTAGATCCGGGTGATTTTCGAAATGAATACCCAGCAAATCATAAGTTTCTCTTTCCATCCAGTCAGCAGCCTTCCAGAGACTGGTTACGCTTTCTATTCTAGCAGTATTTGACTTATCCCCTCTTTCAAGCTTTACTTTGAGGGCAATTTTATGGTCAAAAGGCACAGAATACAAATGGTAGATGACTTCCAGCGTATTTTCTTCAACTCCATTATCTAAACCCGTGATGCATTCGAGCAGATCAAAAAAAAGTTCTTCTTTTTCAAAAAGAATTTTACAAACGTTCAAGATTGATTCTGGCTCGACGAGAATTGCAGTTGGTGTGGATTCCTCATCTATTCCCAGGATGGAGCCGGTTTTTGATTCCGCTTCAAGAATTTCTACGATCTCTTCTGTGGTCACGCAACCTCTTCGTTTTCTTTCGACAATAATTTTTCTATAGCTGTTGGAGCCATTAAAGTCTCTTCCCTTATTTTCTGTTGAAGCTTAAGAAAGCCTCCAATCAGCGCTTCCGGTCTTGGAGGGCATCCCGGAACATAAACATCCACAGGGATAATTCTATCAACGCCTTTTACGACATGATAACCGTGTTCCCAATACGGGCCCCCACAATTTGAGCATGAGCCCATGGAAATAACATATCTGGGTTCTGGCATTTGCTCATAGAGTCTCCTTACCCGATCAGCCATTTTGAAGGTAACTGTACCAGCTACGATCATCACATCGGATTGCCTGGGGGATGCTCTTGGGATCACACCAAAGCGATCGAGATCATAGCCCGAAGCATAGGTTGACATCATTTCAATTGCGCAGCAAGCTAAACCGAAACCCATCGGCCACATAGACGATAACCTCGCCCAATTGATTACATCATCAACTTTTGTAACTATTATTCCACCTTGTCCGAATTTCTGATCTAGCAGTCCCATAACTCACATACATTGAAAAGTATAACTTTCTGATATTGAGAAGCTTTCAAGCACCACCAATGTGTCCATTGGTTTCGATCCCATCGCATGGGCTTAACTCCACTTTTCATTTACCCTCTGGTATAGGTTATCCGGTACATTAGTTTGAACGGAAGGCGTTTCCGGGATCGGTTTTTCCCAATCGAGATATCCTTTTACCCAGGCGAAAGCTAAACCCAATGCTAGAACTCCAATAAAAATAAACATTTCAGATAGAGTAAGGTAAGCCCATAGCCCATCTGATTGCCGGATAAGTTCTTCATTTCCGAAAACGATAGCCCACGGAAATAGAAACACCAATTCAACCTCGAATAGTAAAAATAGTATGGCTACAATGTAAAAACGCACATTAAATCTTCCCCAGGGAGAACCAATGGGGTCTTCACCGCATTCGTAAGTTGTCAGCTTCTCTTCATTAGGTCGATTTGGTCGAATAATCCAACTCGTAAACAGGCCTCCGGAAACGAAAACCAGACCAACTATGAAATATAAAAAGACACTTGAGTATTCAGAAAAATTTGACTCTAGCATATTACCTTACTCGATCTCGTTAATCAGTTTGTATCGATCTGCTCGATTGATATGTGAATATAGGAAGTAAAACTAGAAGTCGAGGGGGTCGAAATTACGAAAATGCCCATTGGCTTGTATTTTGGTTCGGGCATCCTCCATTTGCCTAAGAACAGGAATGGTTTTTTTGAGGTGATCCATGATGTATTTCTTCCGCTCACTTTCACGGCGAAGTCTTAACAAAGCTACTTCTTCTTCCAACTTCAGGCCTATCTTATGGCCTATTTCAAAGCTCTTTAGGTTTTCACTGATGATCACCTGATCTTTCATACCGATCATCTTAAGCATTTCTTCCGCTAATTCTACTAGTTGCTCTTTAAGCACTAAATTATCATCATCAATATTTTTGAATGAAGTGATTTCCCCGCCAGCGTAGAGCTTATTTTCCATAGGGTTATCGAAGGATATCAATTCAAATGATTGTAATCCTTTAACGCTAATGTCTGCTGCTCCATCAGGATAGGTTTTAAAAACTTTTTCAAGCTCTACCTCTGTTCCTTCCTTCAAAGGACCTCCGTAATAAGTAGGAATTCCAAAGGTGATCTGGTTTCTCAGACAATCTTCAAGCAACTGCTTGTACCTTTCCTCAAAAAGGTGAAGACGAACTGTTTCGCCAGGAAAGACCACTATTTGAAGCGGAAACATGGGGATGTATTTCTCCATAATCTTCTTTAAACAAAAAAAGCTGCTCTTTATAATAGAACAGCTCTTTTCAAGATTGGTTTTATAATAGTTAAGCCAATTTGGCCTTTAACCCTTCGTCGATTGCACTTAGAAAATCTTGTGTATTAAGATAATGATTTTCATTTAGATCTTTTCCATGAATACACAACGCAAGATCTTTGGTCATTTTTCCCGACTCCACGGTCTCAATACAAACATCTTCTAATGACTGTGCGAAATTTATCAATTCTTGATTATCGTCTAGCTTTCCTCTAAATGCAAGGCCTCTGGTCCATGCAAAAATAGAGGCTATCGGATTGGTAGAAGTTGGCTTTCCTTGCTGGTGCTGACGGAAGTGCCGTGTAACTGTTCCATGTGCTGCTTCTGCTTCCATGGTTTTCCCATCAGGAGTGATAAGCACCGAGGTCATGAGTCCGAGAGAACCAAAACCTTGTGCGGCAGTATCGGACTGGACGTCACCATCGTAATTCTTACAAGCCCAAACATATCCACCTTCCCATTTCATAGCAGAGGCAACCATATCATCGATCAGCCTATGTTCATAGGTTAATCCTTTTTCGTCCATTTCGCTTTTAAATTCATTTTGATAAACTTCTTCAAAAATATCTTTGAACCGGCCGTCGTATTTTTTTAGAATGGTGTTTTTTGTAGACATATACAAAGGATAACCTTTACTCAAAGCCATGTTAAAGCAAGAGCGTGCGAATCCATAGATTGATTCATCTGTATTATACATGCTCATGGCGACACCATCGCCTTCAAAATCATAAACATTCCATGTAGTTGCCTTTCCTCCGCCTTCAGGAGTGAAAGTCATGGTGAGTTTACCTTTACCTTTAATTATAGCATCCGTGGCTTTATATTGATCACCGAAAGCATGCCTTCCAATTACAATGGGCTTTTTCCATCCGGGAACTAATCTCGGGATGTTACTCATTAAAATAGGCTCCCTGAAAACAGTTCCCCCTAAAATATTTCTGATCGTACCATTAGGAGAGCGGTACATCTTTTTCAGCTTGAATTCTTCTACACGAGCTTCATCAGGAGTAATGGTAGCACATTTTATACCGACATTGTATTTTTTTATGGCTTCTGCCGCATCAATAGTGATCTGATCATTGGTTTCATCCCGCTTTTCCATACCAAGGTCGAAGTATTTTACATCTATATCCAGATAAGGAAAAATCAATTTTTCTTTAATAAATGACCATATAATTCGAGTCATTTCATCGCCATCCAACTCAACAATTGGATGTTCTACTTTAATCTTTGACATAACTTTGAGTTTAACTGATTCTCTGTACCATGTTTGAGCTGCTGAGGCTTTTTTCACAGAGCGGTACGAAGATAGTAATTTTGACTACTTTAGAAAGGTAGAATACCCTGATTCCATTGGATGTTTGTACCGGAGGAGCCCTGTAAACATCATTTCGATGGACTGATATTAATTTTAGAGTTAACGAACGGGAAGGCTACTAAATTTTGTTCAATTATTGAATATATTTCAGATCTATGAGAATCATTGTTTGGGCTTTCTTTAGTTTAATGCTGCTTACAGGTTTCTTGGGTCAGGCTCAGGAGCTAACGAGGGAGCACCTAAAGTTTCAACCTGAGAATATTGATCAAGCCCTAAAACATATAGATGTTATTCTCGATGACTCCACCCAAGCAAATTTCAAAAGAAAACCAGAAGGTATTGCGGTATCGCAGATGCATTATGGTTTTGGCTTGTGGATGAGGAACAACTGGAACCTCTATGAGAAAAAAGGAAAACTATCTAAATTTTTTAGAGCTGAAGGAATTAAATATGCTGCCGATATGTCATCTATTCTTTTGGCTTTATACCATAGAAAACTTAATGGAATCCCTTTGGAAGAAGATAAGTTGATAGCTTTTTATAAGGACTACAGGGAAAACCCAGATCGAATAAGAGCCAATTCAAGGGAACTCACATTTGAGGAAAAACTACCTTTAATTGATGAAAATGAATGGGAGGAGGTATCTCAGAACTATGAAGTCGGAAAAACTGTTGAAGGATACATTTATCAGGAAAAAAAAGGGGTATTCTCTAAAGAAAAGATTATAGTTTTAAGTGGGAAAATTATAGCCAAAACAGATAACACGATAAAAATAGAGTTAACAACCTGCTCTAACCCCGAGAAATGGCCTGATGGTTGCGGGCCTGGTCATATCTTGGAAGTTTACCCAGCCAGTTGGGAGGTCGTAGAGTTGGACTTCACTGATTTTTAGTCAAAGAAAGATTACACATTACACATGAAAAAGCTACATAAGGAAACGGCGTGTATTCATGCCAAAGATATCGATAATGAATATTTGGGAGTAAATACGCCAATTTATGCAGATTCCGCCTACAAATACCGTGGGGCTAAGGAAACCCAGTATCCCCGTTATTTTAATACACTAAATAATAAGGTTATATCGCAGAAAATAGCGAAGTTGGAAAATGCAGAGGCTGCACTTGTATTTAGCTCAGGAATGGCTGCCATATCTACTTCTCTACTCTCCTTTTTGAAAAATGGAGATCATGCTATTTTTTCAAAAGATCTGTACGGTGGGACTTACAACTTTATTGTAAAAGAATTTCCTAAGGCTGGAATTGAATACACATTTGTAGAAGGTGAGAGCATTGATCAATTTTCCAATGCAATAAAAGATAACTCAAAGCTTATCTACGTCGAATCGCCGAGTAATCCTCTTTTGCGACTTATTGACCTAAAAGGAATTTCAAATCTTGCTGAAAAGCATAACCTATTAACCTTTATTGATAATACGTTTGCCACACCAATAAATCAAAATCCGGTAAACCTAGGCTTTGATATCGTTTTGCATAGTGGTACTAAGTATATGGGAGGGCATAGTGATCTTTGTTTTGGAGCTGTTGCCTGTAACCAGAGCTTGGCAGATACCATCTATAAATCAGCTATAAATTATGGAGGTAGTTTAAATGCACAAGATCTTTACCTGGCAGAAAGAAGCCTTAAAACATTAGCCATTAGAGTTAATAAGCAATCTTCTAATGCTATGGAAGTTGCTGAGTCTTTGGAGTCTCATCCTGCAGTGAGAAGAGTGTTTTATCCAGGCTTGTCTAGTCACCCACAACATGAATTAGCCAAAGAACAAATGTCGGGCTTTGGAGGAATGTTAGCCTTTGAATTAAATGCTGATGATGAAAGTGACGTGGATAAATTTTTAGATAGCCTGGAAATGATTGAGGCAGCGGTAAGCCTTGGAGGCGTGGAGACAACCATTTGTTCTCCAATGCAAACATCACATATTAAAATGCCTAAAGAAGATTGCTATGCTTCTGGTATTAATGAGTTTCAACTGAGGCTTTCGGTAGGAATTGAAAATCCTGAAGATATTATTGGGGATCTGAAAGCAGCTTTAGAAAAAGTTAGGATTGCCGAAACAGTCTAAGGCGTTATAAGACTTTCGAAAAATTTGATAAATGGCCTGCAAAGTTGCAGACCGAGTAATAAGGGTATAAAGCAGTTAACTTAACTTCTATGGCCTTTATTGCGATTCGCTTAAATGAATCGCGATACATTTAGGTATTACTTCTTAGCTTCTAGTTTTTCTGATATAAACTTCATGGAAATCGAATTAACGCAATGACGCATATTCTTAGGAGTTAAATATTCTCCTCTGAATACGTGCCCTAGGTGTCCACCACAGTTGGAACAAAGAATTTCTGTTCTTCTTCCATCCGCATCAGTTTCTCTTTTGATAGCACCAGGTATTTCATCATCAAAGCTTGGCCATCCGCAACTGGACTGAAACTTATGCTCTGAGTAATATAATGGAGCATCGCATTGCCTACATACATAAGTCCCGTTCGGCTCGTAATGATTATTGTATTTTCCTGTATTCGGATACTCAGTCCCTTTGTGAAGGATTATACGTTCTTCTTCAGGAGTTAATTTATTGAGTTCGTTTTTCATCTGTTTTGAGTTACTATTTAATACTACTCAATTCTTAAGCCATTGTTGGGGATTCTGCTTTTGAAATCGAATATGTCGTCTGCTTGATAATAATCACAATTGAAACTGATTGACCTCATTCGTTTGCATAGAGTCTAAACCTATCTTTCTCCTCCAGAAAATGAAAAAGTCATGGTACCCAATTATTTCGACAACCCGACTGTAAAGATCTTACTCGATAAAAGTCTTAAGAAGAACAATCGAAATCTTTACGACAAACTTCACGACAATAAGACCTATTATGCCAATGGCATGAAAGAAGGTCAGCACGATCTTGTGGATTATCTGATCAAAGAGAAAAAGATCAGAGATCACAGGAATCAGGATAGAGGGTCTCTCTATTTTAGCATCGGTTTATTTCTAACCTTCGCCTTTTTATTAATGGCGTTTGAATGGAATTTTGTGAACGATCAATCTCTTGTTCAGTTGAGTGATGGTTCTGTAGAGATGGAGCAGATCATTGATATTCCGAATACAGAGCAGCCTCCGCCACCTCCTCCACAAAAAGTGATAAAATTCGCCCAAATTGTGGAAGTTCCGGATGAAGAAGAGATCCAAGAGGATTTTAAAACTGATTTTGACCTGGAGGTTACGGAGACCTCAGAAGTAGTTGATATTGAATACCCTGTTTTTGAAGAGGAAGAAGAAAAAGTAGATGAAATTTTCTTAGTTGTAGAAGAGCAACCTGTACCAGCAGGAGGTTTCGAGGCTTTTTATAAGCATATATATGAAAATATAGTGTATCCTCCTGTGGCAAGAAGAGCAGGAATTCAGGGAAAAGTCTTTGTTCAGTTCGTGATTGAAAAAAATGGTAAGCTAAGTGATGTTAAAGTTGTGAAAGGAATTGATACCCTTTGTGATCAAGAAGCTGTAAGAGCTGTTGAAGATGCGCCTTTAGCCTGGAGCCCTGGCAAGCAGAGGGGAAAAGCGGTTCGAACGCAAATGATCCTTCCCATAACCTTTGTTCTAAAACAGATTTAAAAAATGCTATCTTACACTCATTGAGAAACCAGTACAATGAGTGTAAGAGTAGCGATTGTTCAGGAAAAAGCCGTTTTTCTGAATGCCCCCAAAACACTGGAGAAAGTCCTCCATTTACTTGATGAATGTGGTAAACAAAAAGCTGAGCTTGCCGTCTTTGGGGAGTCTTGGTTTTCTGGCTATCCAGCCTGGCTCGACTACTGTGTCGATTATGCCAGATGGGATCACGAGCCTTCCAAAGAAGTTTTTTCAAAATTTCATAAAAGCTCCATTACTGTTCCCGGAAAGGAAACCAATGCGATAGCTAAAAAAGCTAAAGAGCATGGATTAACGTTAGTTATCGGAGTTAACGAAAGGGTAGATGAGGGACCTGCAAACGGAACGGTTTTTAATTCATTATTGACTTTTGGGCCAGATGGTGAAATACTAAACCACCATAGAAAATTAATGCCTACGTATACTGAAAAGCTACTTTATGGCACAGGCGATGGTGCGGGCCTCAAATCTGTTGAGACTTCCTTTGGCAAGCTTTCAGGATTGATTTGTTGGGAACATTGGATGCCTCTGGCACGTCAGACCATGCACAACTCCGGGGAACATATTCACGTCGCTGTTTGGCCAACGGTTCATGAAATGCACCAGGTATGCAGCAGGCATTATGCATTTGAAGGAAGATGTTATGTTATCGCCGTAGGACTAATTCTTCAGGTTAAAGATTTACCTCAAGAACTGGAGTTGGTTGAAAGCCTGAAAAACAAACCTGAAGAAATGATACTAAAGGGCGGCAGCTGCATCATTGCACCTAATGGAAAATACCTTCTTGAACCTCAATTTGAAAAAATGGGTATCATCACTTATGAAATTGAAGATACAGATGATGTATTTAAAGAGAGAATGACTTTAGATACGACGGGACATTATCAAAGAGCGGACGTTTTTCAACTGGACGTTAATAAAAAAAGACTGGCATAATGAAGATACTTAGGACACCTGAAGAACGGTTTGAAAATCTTTTAGACTTTCCATACGAACCGAAATACGTTGTGATAGACGATATGAGAATTCATTACGTAGATGAGGGGGAAGGTGAGGTAATTTTGGCGCTACATGGAGAGCCAACGTGGAGCTATCTGTATAGAAAGTTCATTCCAACGCTATCTAAAAACTACAGATTTATTTGCCTGGATTTCCCAGGTTTCGGACGATCGGATAAACCTTCAAAAGTAAAGGATTATACCTATGAACTTCATTTTGGAGTGTTGATCAAGTTTATAGAACAACTTAAACTGAAGGATATAACTTTAGTTGTTCAGGATTGGGGAGGATTTTTAGGCCTGGGAGCATTGGGAGAATATCCAGACTGGTTTAAACGTGTAGTGATCATGAACACGGCTTTACCGGTAGGGGAAGAGAAAATGCCCTTTGTTTTTAAGCTTTGGAAATTATATGCCCGTTATCATCCTACCTTTCCGATTGGGAAAGTCGTCAAAATGGGATCTTACAGAAAAGATTCTTTTACCGATGAAGTTTTAAGGGCTTATAATGCTCCTTTTCCTTCTTCAAAATATAAGGCCGGAACTCGTGCTTTTCCAAAACTTGTGCCCCTTAAACCCACAGATGACGGAGTGGAACGCCTCAAGCAAGCTCGTAAAACACTTTCTACCTGGACTAAGCCAGCTTTAGTACTATTTTCCGATAAAGATCCGATCATGAGACCTGCAGCTAAGTTTTTCAAGGAGCTAATTCCAACTACAAAAAATCAGCCTAAGGAAATGATCCGAAAAGCGGGACATTTTTTACAAGAAGATGCGGGCGAGGAGATATCCGAAAGAATTGAAAAGTTTATTATAGAAAATCCTTAAGCTTTGAACCGCCTTGATCGGCTTACTTCAATCCTCTTAATACTGCAATCTAAACGAGTGGTTAAAGCCCAGGAGATTGCAGATCGTTATGAGATTTCACTAAGAACAGTTTATAGAGATATTCGATCTCTGGAAGAGGCTGGTGTTCCGATTGGGGCCGAAGCGGGAATTGGCTACTTTTTACCGAAGGAGTACTACTTACCTCCAATTATGTTCACCAGAGAGGAAGCAGGGGCAATTATGCTAGCTTCAAAACTGGTCGAAAAGAAAACAGACCATTCTATTCTTGAAAATTTTCAGAGTGCCTTGTTAAAATTAAAAGCGGTACTTAAAGATTCAGAAAAAGATTACTTAGAATCTTTAGAGGATCAAATTAAAGTTCTTTCGCTCCCTTCTGAAGTTAGAGGTAATTTTCAAAACCATTTTTTAAAAGATATCCAGGAAGCCTTAGCGGAGCGAAAAGTGATAGAGTTTGAATACTTTTCTAACTATAGCGGTAATCATACTTCAAGGTCGGCGGAGCCATTAGGACTTGTCTATTACAGCAGGAACTGGCACTTGATTGCGTACTGTCGACTAAGAGAAGGAATAAGAGATTTTAGAACAGATCGGATCGCTAAACTCAAAACACATTCTGAGTATTTTGATCCTGAAGTTCATCCATCATATAAGACTTATCTCGACGAATGGATGATGGGAAATGACGTCAAGCCGGCTATAGTAAGGTTCACGAAAGAAGCTTACAGACATGTAGGAGATCATAAATATTACAGTGGTTTTATTGATGAATTGGAAGGTGAGGATTATGTGGAAATGAGGTTTTCAGTTCCCAACCTTGAATATTTTGCAAGGTGGCTTTTAATGTTTGGGGCGGATGTTAAAATTGTTTTGCCAGAAGAATTAAGAGACAAAACAATTTCCTTATCAAAAGAGCTGGCTAAACACTATTTAACGGATTCGTAAACACTACTGACATAGGGTTGTCATAAGGTGATTTTTCTTTTGTCATAAAAAGATGAAACAATTAATCACACTTATTTTAATTCTTATGGAAACACAAACTTTATCAGCTCAGGGGAAAAATTTGGACAAAACATCCCAAACGGTTTTAGAGGTTGTTCTTTACAAGATCAAAACAGAATCTGTTGAAAACTTCGAAAACATAAAGACTTCTGTCCGAAAGCTTATCAGCGAATACCCTGGTTTTGTGAGCTGGAAATCGCTTTCGTCTGTAAAAGAAGATCGCTTGGTTTTAGACCTCGTAGAATGGAAATCTTTAGACTATGCAACAAATGCCGCCACTAAGGTAGAGAACGACGTCAGATTTATTCCTTTTATGAATACCACAGAAGAAATTCGGTTTATGGATCATTTTGTTTCACCAGAGGCAGTTATTTCTGAAATAGATGAAAGCTACTATGTGGCTCATGAAACTCCTACTATTTTGGAGACTCCGAAGATGAATATATTGAGTATTGAAGGCCAATCTTCACCAGAGTCTGAATTGTTTTTAAAAAGTATTCAAACACTTTATGAGGTATTTCACCATATAAAATCTCAAAATACTGAAGAAGAAGATCAATTTGTATTACGTCCTTTGGAGGCATTTTGGTGGGTAGAATCTGAATTGCCATTTGAAGAGGTTCCCAGAGAGGAGTGGTTTTGGAAACTTTTATTGCCGATTCCTGACTCGGTAAGCGAAAAAAATATGGTAAACGCGAAGTCTCCTCTTTCCGATTCGTTCAGAATAGATCAATTAAAGATAGAAACTTTACCAGCCGGAGAAGCCGTTCAAATTATGCATGTAGGTTCTTATGAGGCAGAAGCGCCTACTATAGAGAAGTTAATGGACTTTGTTAAGGATAATGACTTATCAATCGAGGGATCCCACCATGAAATCTACCTTGATGATCCGAACGTTACTCTAGTAGACCAACTGAAGACTATCCTTCGATATTCAGTTGAGTAGAGATATTTGTTAAATTCAGTTGCTGGGCTAATTAGGTCTGGCAACTATTTTTATTGATGATTATGGCTTCAAAGAAGAAAACCTGGTTAGAAAAGTTTGAGAGTTCTAAAAACCCTCAGGTTAAAACTGTGGAGAAGGACTTAGCTGATATTCCTGCGCATAGCCAAATGCTGATCGCAAGCCCTAAAGTATTTGAAGAATACATTAGAAATATTCCAAGTGGACATGTTGTTGACCTTAAAACCATAAGAAATGACTTAGCCTTGGATCATAATGCTGAATACACCTGTCCGGTTACCACAGGAATTTATTTGAGGGTTGTTGCGGAATCCAATTACGAACGATTAACTCAGGGAGAAGGTGAGGAAGCAATAGCTCCGTTTTGGAGAGCGATCGACCCTCAGTCTAATCTTGCTCAGAAGCTTTCTTTTGGAACGGAGTTTATCAGGAAGAAGCAAGAGGAAGAGAAAGATCAATAGCTTTAATAAGCCTCTTTTTCATTCGGAAAATCTCTCGCTTTTATGTCGCTGATGTAATTCTTTACAGCATCCGATATGGTCGTTTGGAGGTCAGCGTATTGCCGTAGAAATCTCGGCTTGAACTCTTTAGTAATTCCTAGCATATCGTGAACTACTAAAACCTGTCCGTCAACGTCCGGCCCTGCACCAATGCCAATGATAGGAATATCGACAGTCTCTGCTACTTTTTTGGCCAGAGTCGATGGAATTTTTTCCAGTACGATCCCAAAACAGCCACATTCCTGAAGCAACTGCGCGTCTTCAATAAGCTGTTTGGCTTCAGCATCTTCCTTTGCACGCACAGAGTACGTTCCGAATTTATAAATGGACTGAGGAGTAAGTCCAAGATGTCCCATTACCGGAACTCCGGCACTTAAAATCCGCTGTACAGACTCCTTAATTTCTTTTCCGCCTTCTACTTTTACGCCATGCGCCCCACTCTCTTTCATGATCCTTATAGCAGAGCGAAGAGCTTCAGATGAATTTCCCTGATAAGATCCAAACGGGATATCGACAACCACAAACGCTCTTTTCACAGCTTTTACCACCGAAGTAGCATGGTAGATCATTTGATCCAAAGTTATCGGTAAGGTAGTTTCATGTCCGGCCATTACGTTTGAGGCACTGTCGCCGACTAAAATGACGTCTATTCCAGCATCATCAAGAATTCCTGCCATAGAATAATCATAGGCGGTCAACATGGATATTTTTTCACCTCTATTCTTCATTTCCTGAAGCTGGTGGGTGGTAACAATTTTTATATTTTTAGAGCTGTGGACAGACATTATTATCGTAAGTAAACTTTAAGTTCGGAATCATTTATAACAAAGTCGATATGTTCTTCCAGGGTAGTAGAAAGCTCGTATCCGGTATAACTTGGAAGTATTGGATACTTTGTATGGCTTCTATTTACTAAAACTGCGACTTCTATTTTGCTGACTGGTATGTGAAGAAAAGGTTTCAGGCTATACATTAGAGTAGAAGCAGTATTCATAACATCATCTACCAGGATTACGGGCTTATCAGAAAAGTTTTTAACGTCTTCCGAGAGTTCAACTTTACTATTTGTAGGGTCAAGCTTATCGATATTAAGTTGTACCAGTCTTATCTTAATCGGAGATAAAGCCTCCAATTCTTCTTTAATTATTCTTGCTAGCGGGTAACCCTTATCGCATATACCAATAAGTATCAGTTCTTCCTGATCAAAATGACGTTCGAAGATTTCGTATGCAATCCGCTTTATTTTTTTTCGGATCGTCTCTTCGTCTAAAACCAGGCTACCTTTCATCTTGTAGATTAAGGAATGGGCATTACTTTCGTATCCTTGAAGGTAGATAGAATGATCATGGATTGAAGTCCATCTACCTCGGGGATTTCACTAACCTGTTCAAGCATTAATTTCTGATATGTATCAATATCCTCTGTAACTATTTTGAGCACGAAATCTCCGGAGCCGGTCACGTGATGACACTCAACGACTTCTTCAATTTTGTTAATACTCTCAATAAAACCTTCTATGATTTTTTTATTGTGCCCTTTTAAAGAAGCTTGAACAAAAGTGCTCACTCCCAAACCAACTTCTTTGGTATTGATTTTCGCATGGTAACTTTTAATGATCCCGGAGTTTTCTAATTTTTTTACTCTTTCCAGTGTTGGTGCCGGAGAAAGTCCTATCTGCTCAGAGAGCTTTGCATTAGTTATTTTTGCGTTTGCTTGAAGTATTTCAAGAATTTTACGGTCTATTTTGTCTAGTTTATATGATGCCATCTTTTAGGTTTCGCCAAATATTATTCGGTGCAAAAATACAAAGAACGATTAAAGTTCTTATACTTTTAAATAATACTTTACGGAATTAATTCTTCTGGAACCTTTGAGTACTTACGGAAACACCATCCGATACCTGCATTAGATATGTTCCATTGTTTAAAGTGGATATATCAACGGATAGATTTTGTAAACCTCGTTCTAATTCATTGAAAAACACTTCCTGTGTAATTTCTCCAGAAGCGCTAATGATCGTGATAACGATTTGTGTTCCTTCTTCTACCAAAACCGGAATGGAGAGTTGGTCTATGGCAGGATTTGGAAATGTAGTGAATATGGATGTTGATCCGCTCAGTGGAATGCACTGACTATTATTAAAAGTGTTTTCTTCTTCAAGACCCGTATTTCGGGCATTTACTTCAAAGCAAATGAATTCTACTCCTTGCTCCGATGAATTAGGGATCTCTACACCAAGTGGAATATTCGTCAGGCTTCCATCAGGAAATAATTCTGTTTCTACTACCTCACGAAAAGTAAAGCCATTATTTAATTCAACAGTTACCTCTATTTCATCTAATAATATAGATCCGTTATTCCGTAAAGTTAGGATGAAGCGTTCATCATTACTTCCGGGAACAGGGTTTGCAAGTGCCAATTCCATTTCCAGAATCGGAATAACCACGGAAACAATATTGAATGTGGTATCCGAGCAATTTTCATTGTTTAAAGCGACAAGCTGGACCACATAGTTTCCAAGATCTTCAAACGTAAAGCTAGGCTCGAACTCATCACTTGTTTGGCCTTCAAAATCAAAATCCCAGAAATAAGTGTTTGCGTTGCTGGTATTATTGATAAAGTCAATCATAAAAGGTTGCCCACCTGTAAAGGTTCGTGCTGAAAATTCTGCTTCTGGTGCATCAAAAACAGTGATGGAAAATGTGCTGTCCTCTACGCAACCATTTTCGGTTTCGCTAAGTAGAGATATGGAGAAATCCCCTGAAGATGGAAACTGTAATCCAACGATTGAATCGTTGGATATTCCGAATTCATCTAAAACCCAGGTTCTAGAAATTACTGGATCAGATGCACTTGTTGTGAGGTCCATAAATTCTGTGGCTTCATTATTACAGTTGTCATCAACTATAAAATTCTGAATAGGAAGAGGAGCTACTGAAAACTGAAAAGTGGTGTCGACCACACAAAAATTACTTGAACTCACCGTTAAAGAGGCTTCAAAATCTCCGATACCCTGAATTTGTGTTCTTAAAGTAGAATCAGAAGTGGATAAGCCGTTAACCTGCCAAAGCCTTGATGTAACTACCTCGGGTGACTCAATTGTACTCAGATCAATAAATGTAGTTGAGTCATTTAAACATAAACTCTCAATCTCAAAATTGATATCCGGGGAGTTGAATACGTTTACACTTATTGAAGTAGAGTCAATACAACCAAAGGAGGATGTGGTTACTAGTTTCACAGGAAACACACCAGTCTGATTGAATCTGACAATCGGATTTTCCAAAGTAGAAGTTTGTGTATTTGCGATGCCCGAATTTTCTGAAAAAGTCCAAAGCCTATCAGCTATGTTTGAATTGATCACTTCCGTTTCGTCAAAAAACTGAACATCCGCATTTTCACAAGCTAAGTCAAAAGAAAAATCGACAGATGGCACATCATTAACGATTACGAGCAAAGAGTCGGTCGTGATGCAGCCATCGGTATTGGTTGCTGAAAGCTTTACATTAAAGGTACCTGGAGATTGATAGGTAATTGTAGGGTTTTCAAGTGTAGATTGAGTTCCATTTCCAAAATCCCATTCAAATCCGGTTATTCCTCCACCGCTTGTATTATTGGTTAAGATGGTGGTTTCTCCGAGACAAATTGTGTTAGCAAGAAATGAAACCTCTGGCCCAGAAAGAATCTCTATAGATTGAGAGAAAAAAGATTCACAGCCTGGAATTGAGGAAGTAAGATTTACAGTTTTCATTCCGGGAGTCGTAAAAATGAAACTTGTATTCTCCTCTGTACTTGACCCTTCTCCATTAAAATCCCATTCGTACTCTACAATTTCATCTGCTCCGAAAATGTCTGACTCGTTATTGAAAGTTATTGGGGAGTTTGTGCAGTTTGTTGCTCCAGAAATTGAAAAATTTGCGATGGGTTCTTCGAATATTTGTATGGTATCGGTTATGAAATTTGGACAGCCATTAGAGGCTTCTACATCAAGGCGGATACTAAATTCGCCGGTATTTGAAAATTGAAATTCCGGGTTTTCTAAGTCGCTATCTTCTATATTATCTGAGTTAAAATCCCAAGAATATGAATCGATATTATTACTTTCATTTATTACACTAAAACTATTTAAGCTGCTTATACACCTTGAGTTACTTATAACTATTTCTACATCGGGAACAGGTTGGTTCCGTACGGTGATTGATCTAGATACACTCCTTTCTGTACTATTCAAGCCTTTTCCATATAGCGTGACAGTGTATTCACCAGGAATCGTATAGCTTATACCTTTTGGTTCAGGCTCAGTGCTAAACATTAAGCAAATTGATGAAAAATCAATCTCAAATAATGTACCCGACGTACTCACACCTATGCCACCAAAATCTCCATTGTTTCGAAACACTTCCATTCCAATGGTTCGCGTAATCACACCAAGATTTCCCAAATTATTCACACCAGGACTTATATTACTAAGATCAGGGCCAAAATCCAGCCTTATTAATCCCGGTGAGCCTGTATCAGTTACAAAACCGTAATAATCACCTTCAAAAAAAATCAATGAGGAGCCGCCGCTTGAACCGCCGAAAATCTGATTTACTGTTGGCGTACCTAAAAAACCAGATGGAAATGAAAGGTGATAAGTTCCACCGCTAAATGCCGTCAGCAGGGCAAACCAATTTCCACAATCATTAAAAACTGAGATTTCATCTAAGAGGCTGGCTCCTGATATTCGAGTAATTTCTTCTTCAGGAGTCGAATTGATTCCTTCCGTGAACTTTAGAATCTGAAGATCCCGGTTTGCAGCTGCCAGAATATGAATAACCCCTTCATCTCTTAATATCTCCAGACCTCTTGTACCGGATATATTCGCTATACCTGTTATTTCTTCTATCACAGGGGATTCATCTTCCAATCCATCCTCAAATAAAATCCTATATATAGAACCTGATGTACTGGCAAGAACACCGTACCATTCGCCTTCTTCTTCAAATATTACAATACCTGACGGAGTAGGGACCGATATTTCTAATGGTATCACTTGTCCTTCATCTGATATTTCACCTTCAAAATCTACTCTGAATACTCCACCGTTTGAGCCTGCGCTCGTGACGAAAGCATAATTAAGATTCGCGCTAGCGGTGACGTAATCTAAACCCAAAATTGTATTAGCACCTAAACCAAATAAATTAGCAACTTCAGGTGTACCATCGACATCCTGGCCACAAAAATCCCACTCAAATGCTTCAGATGAGGAGCTAGTATTAATTATAGCTAATTGTTCATTCAGGCATACTTCTGTGTTAATATCGAAATCGATCACAGGGCACTGAGCCAGAACATTCTTAAATGCGCAAAAACCTAAAATGGTTAATAATTGAAATGATAAATTAGCTTTTGACCTCACTATCTCACTTATATGGATATAATACAAAAAATTGCTAAAAATGTTCAATTAAGATGATTTTTTTTGACTAGTAGTATAGATCATTAAAATCCTTGCACCATTTTTTGTATTCAGTAATTTTTCTGGAATCCCACTTATCTAATGTTACCATTGGGTAAAAGGTAGGATTAATTTTTTCATTCATCTGTATTTCACGATTATTATTGAGCCCTAAAAATTCGAACAATTCGATACCTTCACTATGTAAAGACTCCAATTTCTGTAATCTCCACTGCCTTTTAGGTATATTTTTTAGTTGATTAAGAATTTTCTCATTCCAATATCGCCAGTACCAGCAGTTTCTTTCAAATGGCGACATTTCCATCCATTCTTTAAATGAAAAAGCACCTGCTTTAAAACCGTTCAGTCTGTTTTCTGAATAAATGTGAGAAGAATACACTTTTTTCACACATAGATCAACTCTCCTCTCAATGCCAAACTCGGAATCATCAAACCAGCCTCTGGAATAGGTGCTTTCAATAGTAGATTTTGCATTTCTGAGCATCCAAATAAACTTTGCTTTTGGAAAAAGTTGATATAAAACTTCAATTAGGTTAGATAATTTTTGATCCGATTCACCATAAATCCTGGTATTAGCTATTGAGCTATGCACGTATGCGGCTTTTATTCGCTCCAGAACTTGATCTCTTGTCACTTGATTATGCTCATAATCAGTAGATAACTTGATCAGCTGACCATTAGGCTCGTGTTTAAAATTAATTTCAGGGTGTGAACTTAGAAGATTGGCAAGTGCCATGCTGCCGCATCTTCCAGTGCCTATTGCAAATACAAGATTTGTACCCAACTCGTATCCGTTAAACCCTAATTCATCATGGGTTTCCTCCTTAATTCTAACTCCATTTACCCCACCAAAAGACTTAGATTTTAGTAATACATTATAATCCTCTTTGTTTCTTTCTTTGATGAGCTTTTGATTGGTTGACCCTATGATTGAATATGGAGAAACATCTTTAGTTATAACTGATCCCATTCCGATTATAGACCCTTCACCAATTTTGATTCCAGGGATAATTGAGACGTTCATTCCTATCCAAACATTTTGCTCAATTACTACTGGTTTCTGAATGTGTGATTCATCATAGGGCAAAGCATTTCCTTCGTACTTATGATTTGCTGTATAAATTGTTACATTTCTACTAATATGTGCATTATCGCCAATAGTAAGCCCACCTAATGTGAAAAAGTATGCATTATTCCCGATATGGATATTCTTCCCAAGGGTGACCATATTTGGATGAGAAATATAGACTCTGCCATTTAGCATAATTCCATTGCCGGAATGGCCTATTTTTTCGAGCGTATCTTTAGTATTTTGAATGACAAAAGCATCTTCAAGTTGCCTGAACAAATACACATTTTTCTTCAGTAATGAAGCCATAGAATAGCTGACAGCCGTTGCGATCAGCCTATCCATTCTTAAAAGATCAAGGATCTTCTTAACAATTTTTTTAATGAGCTGCCCAATCATATTGAACTAATATTCCAGGTCTGTTTCCTGCTGGTGTTTTACCCGTACCATAGAAATCACCACCTTCAACTGTTATTTCACCTGCTGTTTGAATATGGTCAAGAACCTCTCCTTTCGAGTATGCTATTATATTAAAATAATACACGCCATTCCGTAAAGGAAAGTTAGGTATCATACAGATTAATTCCCCGTTTTCCTTAATAGATAATTTCCGATTTATAGTGTCTGTCCTGCAAGCAAAAAGGAACGTACCATTCTGAGTAAAAAAACCTATCGAAACAATGAGTTCAGGTGAATCTCTAATTTTGGATAAATAATTTATTTTGATTTCGATATCTAGACCTGAGGAAAGGAATTCTAATAAGTCATTATGGCCAATTTCTCGAAAACAAATTGATTTAAATAAGAAGTCTTTATTATCAGATTGATCATCGTTTAAGGATATAACTTTTGATTTTCTCGACACCTGACTTAAATAGCTTCTTATTGTTGTGTGCACATCACCATGTACTATTACTGAGCCTTTATTTAAGAGTATCGCCCTATTGCACAGGTTCTCAATAGCTGTCATATCATGACTTACGAAAATGACTGTTTTCCCGTCACTTTTACTGACATCGTCCATCTTACCTAGGCATTTCTTTTGAAATTCGGCATCCCCAACGGCTAAAACTTCATCTACAATTAATATTTCAGGCTCTAGATGAGCCGCAACTGAAAAAGCTAAACGTACGGTCATACCCGAACTGTAATGTTTTACTGGTGTGCTCAGGAATTTTTCCACACCTGCAAACTCCACAATTTCGTCAAATTTAGATTTGACTTCTTTCCTGGTCATCCCGAGTATGGTACCGTTCAGGTATATGTTTTCTTGCCCACTTAATTCTGGGTGAAAACCTGTCCCTACTTCCAGCAAGGATGAAACTCTCCCATTAAGTTCAAATCGCCCTGTAGTCGGTAGTGTGATTCGGGAAAGTAGCTTCAGTAAAGTGCTTTTCCCAGCCCCATTCCTTCCAATAATTCCAACGGCTTCTCCTTCTTTAATTTCAAACGAAACGTCCTTTAAAGCCCAGAACTCATCTCTTTTGTTTTTCTTCTCAGAGGGAAAAAGTGACTTAATCCTTTCTGAAATGGTTACTGCATTATAGCCCAGATAGTATTTCTTACTTAAGCCTTCTACTTTGATTGCGGTACCAGTCATCTTATACTATATCTGCCATTGTTCGTTCCACCTTCTTGAAATAGATCATTCCGGAAATAAATAACATAATCACAACCCCATAAGATATATAGCTGTAAAAATTGATTTCCCCTAACCCAAGAATCGACAATCTGTAGCCCTCAACGATACCAGCCATTGGATTTAGATAGTAAATGATTAATACAAAAGGATCAAGCGAACCTACAATTGCATCTGAAGGATATGCGATCGGTGTAGCATAAAGTCCAAATTGTGTGGCAAACGGAATTATGTGCTGGAAATCACGGTATCTAACGGTCAAAGCACTTAACCAAATTCCTACGGCCAGTGCCGAAACAATATTCATAAATACGAAGAAAGGAAAATAATATATGTTGCCTGAAATGGGCTGTTGATAGTAAATCAAAACAATAATCATCATTAAGAAAACAATGAAAAAATCTACTAACCCGACTAATGATTTTGCTAATGGAATGACTAATCGTGGAAAGTAGATTTTTTTGATCATACTCTGCGCATTAATAACACTATTCCCGGACTGCATCATGACAAAAGAAAAGTATGACCATGCTGACATTCCTACAATCGCAAAGACTGGATATGGTACGTCTTTGGTATCTACTTTAGCAGCTACACCAAATACAACAATGAAAATAAGCAGCGTGATAGCGGGTTGCATGAAAGCCCATACAAACCCCAAATAAGTCTGAGCATACCTGACCCTGAAATCTCTGTATGCTAAGATCAAAAACAGATCTTTGTAGTCAACAAGCTCCTTTAATCCCAGACTTATGCTAGAGCGCTCCGAATCAACTTTTACCCTGTCTCTTTTCTTCATTTTGCTGAGATACACTTGCGATATACTTCATTATATTTCAGGACTGCATTTGATAATTTATAATCTTCCAGAGATTCATTATTAGAGTCTGGAGCTATCCTGACAACATTAATAGTGTCAAAAGCAACTTCATCAACAGACTCCGATTTCATCATGTTGATATCACCCGTTTCAATGTTAGTGATTATGGGTAAACCCATTGCTAGCATTTCAGCCATTTTGGTAGCTGAAGAAGCCTTTTTTGAATAAGCTGGTTTTATAAAAAAAACTCCTTGTGTGCCAAGGGAAAGATATGTAGGAACCATTTCTCTGTTTGAGGATACAATTTTAATATCTTTTTGAGAGACATCCATTTCTTTTACCCTCTCATTTATTCTATCAGGATCGTCTTTGGTGATAAATAAGAAAATACTTCTGGGCTTTTCTTTCCTGAACTTCTTGAAATACATCAGCATTTCGTCTAGAAGATACCAGGTGCCTATCGAGCCCAGATAGACAAGAATGTCTGTTACTTGTCTTGGCAGACCTATTCTGTTAATAAGTTTCTCTTTTTCCTCTAAACTAACCTTGCTTTTATCAAAAAGATCAAGATCTACGGCACATGGAATAATTGAAATCATCGAAGAATCAATATTCAGTTTCGTATTTGTGAGATTTCCTGATAAAATCTCTTTTTTTCCAGAGTTAGTTAGGCTTACAACGTGATCCGCATTCTCTAGTAATTTAATTTCTGCCCTTTTAAAATAAGAATAAATGAACTTATAAATAGGGTTTCCAGGGTTCCATATACCCCCGTCAATCCTTTCATCAGCCCAAAAACCTCGCATATCAAATAGAAATTTGACTCCCATTTTTTTCTTGAGTCGTAAACCTACTAGTCCAGGGAGATAGCTGCGACAATGGACTAGCTGGATTCTTTCTTTACAAACAATGTCCTTTGCTGAAAAGTAGATGCTTAGCATGTCGTATACTGTAGAAACGATGGGCGGTTTTTTATGATAAGACAGGGGATGCCATTTTATTCCCCTCTCA
Organism: Bacteroidota bacterium; assembly: GCA_039030555.1. Classification (GTDB taxonomy): domain Bacteria; phylum Bacteroidota; class Bacteroidia; order Cytophagales; family Cyclobacteriaceae; genus JBCCDY01. The sequence continues at coordinate 242,278 of JBCCDY010000001.1, read as the reverse complement.
TCGAAAAATTTCAAAAATTTTATTTTTTCCTGTTGGAGTGATTCGGGTTTTTCAGCACTGATGATATGAAAATCGTGGCCTTTTTTCTTTAGCTCCAGAATATATGGAAGTATTTGTGATTGCCCGAGAGGGTCTGTAATTCCATCATAAGAAATATATAATATCTTCACACGTAAACTATATTTCCCCAAAGTAACTCCTTCTGTCTAATGATTGCTTATTTCGGACACCCAAAGTCGGGATCTACATGGTTATCTGGCTTCTTTCTGGGGCTTGCATATGATTTAGGTCTGAAGATTTTCTATGACCAAACTACCTTTTATAGAAACAAACCGGAGGTAATAGCCAATACTAATCCCGATATAGTAATTAGCCAAAACAGCTCCTACGAAGCAATTGAGTCATTAGATAATTTAAAAGCTTTACATGTGATAAGGGACCCCAGAGACCTTTTAATAAGCTCGTATTATTCTTCATTATATTCTCACAATATAGAGGGTTGGCCTGAACTATCTCAGCTTAGGATAGAATTAGAGAAGACAACTTTCGATAATGGTTTAATTCTCGTAATGGATTTTATGCAATCCGAAATTCTTCATATGAAAACCTGGAATTACAATGATCCGAGAATTTTGGAGTTTAAGTTTGAAACCTTTATTGAAAACCCTATTAAGCACTTAAACCAAACTTTAGCATATTTCGATCTTATTGATCACAAAGAGAAATTCGCAGGAAGCGTAAATGTAGTTTCATTTGGTAATAGAGTATTTAACAGAGTAGGTCTATATAACAAAGTAAGATTTAAGAAAAAGAAAGTTTCAGGTGATTATGCGGAACAGGTCAATAAAAAATTATCATTTAAGTCTTTGTCAAAAGGTAGAGATAGGGGACAAGAAAACAAGACTTCACATTATCGAAGCGGGAAGCCGGGGGAGTGGAAAAACTCATTTAAAAAAGAACATATTGATCATTTCCACAGTCTTTTTGATGATTTGTTGATTGCAATGGGGTATGAGAATTCAGAAAACTGGAATTATTGAAATTTTTTAAGCCAATTTCCTAAAACTAGTAATTGCCATATTCTATTATAAGCCAGATCATTTCCTGTATCCCACTCTGAAAATATTTTATTCAGGTAATCACTATTAATCCATTCTTGGTCTGATAATGTACTAACGGAATCCAACAAAGTGCCTTTCAGCTCATTTTTAAGCCATTCCTTTAATGGGATTGAAAATCCTTGTTTTGGCCTGTTAAAATATGTGGCCGGGATGTAGTCGAAAAGTATTGATTTAAAAATATGCTTACTCCCCAATGAGCCCATCTTTAATCCTTCATCAATATTTAGCATGAGTGATACAACTTCATGATCCAACAAAGGGACCCGACATTCTAGGCCTGAAGCCATGGAAGTTCTGTCAACCTTAACAAGAAGATCGTCAGGGAGATAGTACTTTAAATCCATTAATGAAAACTGCTCTTTAGGAGTCAGAAGCCGTTTCAGTTTATTAATATTTGTATTCTCTATTGCTGTAAATGTTTTTTCATTGATTAGTGAGTAAACCTCAGCTGAGCTAAACAAATACTGCTCCTGACTAAAAATGTGAGTATAGAAATCATCCGCTTTAGGAATACGAAATACTTTGGAGGCACGCTTCCATCTGGAAGAAGGAATCAAATTCATCAGATTAGAAATAGCAAACCTGGAGCGAAAAATGAAAGGATGAGATAGCCGATCAGCCCATGTGTAACTACCATAACCAAGCCCTAACTCATCACCCCCGTCCCCGGTAAGTGCAACAGTAACCTGCGAACGGGCTAATTTTGAAACTGCGTATGTCGGAAAAGCAGAAGAATCGGCAAATGGTTCATCAAACCAGTCCAGGTAGTTTTGAAATGTATGGTACATCTCATCATTGCTTAATCTAAAAGTGTGGTGATCTGTACCTAGTTGACTGGCTACTGCCCTGGCATAGTCACTCTCATCATGTTTTGATGATTCGAAACCAATATTAAAGGTTTTGATTCGAGAAGAAGATTGTTCAGCAGCAATTGCTGAAACCAGACTGCTATCAATACCTCCGCTCAAAAACGTACCTAAAGGCACATCACTTATTAATCTCCTTTTTACAGATTTCCTCAACTTATCGTGAAGTAGCTCTTTAGCTCTTTTTTCATTCTTAATCGAATCTTCGGCTATTTGATCCTCTTGCCTCCAGTATTTATTTTTGAATACTTTCCTGTCGGAATCTATTAACACCTGCTCTCCGGGGCGTACTTTGCTTATGTTTTGCCAAATGGACAAAGGAGCTGGGATATAACCTAAATTAAAATAACTGAAGAGCGCTTGCTTGTCCAGTTTAAATTTTAGAAGCTTTAGTTTTTTAAATGCTTTTAATTCCGAGCTAAAAGCAATGATGTAATCGTCCTGATATAGATATAATGGTTTAATTCCTATGCGGTCTCTAAACAGCCAAACTTCATCAAGTTTAGTATCGTAGATTGCAATGCTAAACATACCGTTAAGCAATTCAGTAAAATTTTGGCCATAATAAATAAAAGCATTTAGTATAACCTCCGTATCACCTGTTGATCTAAATTTTATATTGAATTCTTTTACCAGACTATTCCTTAAATCAACGAAATTGTAAATCTCTCCATTAAAGACTATCACATATCTTTTATCATTTGACCACATAGGTTGGGCGGCATATTCAGAAGGATCTAGCACACTCAACCTCCTATGTCCCAAAGCAACAGAATGATTTTCATTTAGGTAAGTACCAAAACCATCAGGCCCCCTATGAGATAGTGAGTTAGTCGCTTCTTTCAGGTCATTATGCGTTATCGCATACTTTTTAGATAAATAGCCAAATATTCCACACATTACATTCCAGTGGCTCGGATAACAGCCGCTTGACCAGAATTTAAAAAGACATGCCCTGCAAAATTTACCCTCATTAATTTTGAGAGCCAGCCTTTCACCCTGCTTATCGATTGAGGGTGATCATGAGCGGGTGATAACATATCGAAAGTATCTAAAATGACCCACTCTTTAAGTGTTTCGCCTTCAATATCTGATGGAAGTGTATTCCGGATATCACAAATGGGGATAAATCTTGTCATAAACCCAATATGGAAACTGTATAAGAATTTGTATAATCTGATTAGCCAGTTTGCATTTTTTTCAATCATACGAAGAAGTGATTTGTGGTCTAATCTTTTGGTAATAGGTCTAAAAATATACTTCGAATGTATTTTTGTGTACCACCCTCTTTGTTCGTAAAAATCAATTGCTATTTCTCCTCCTGGCTTTACCATTTTTGCCAAGCATTCAACGGATTTTTCAAAATCAGGGGTATGCTGAAGCACACCCAGACAAAGAACATAGTCAAATTGCTTTTCTTCAAATGGTAATTCATAAACACTGGCTTGAAATAGCTTTAATCTATTGTTTGGTCCATTATTTTTATAATTGGCTTCTACAGCCGATGAGTAATCAACGCTGTAAATGTTAGCTCCACTTTCCTCGAGTAGTATTTGTGTAAAGCGGCCTGCTCCACTCCCAACCTCAAGAACATTTTTGCCTTCCAGATCCTTCTTTGCCCAACCTGTTTCTTTCCAAAACCGCTCGGAACTTTGCTCAAGCTGTTTACTGAATCTGTCTATCTGAGTTTTTGGAAATTTATTCCATTGAAAACCAAAGCTATCCGTGTAATTTTTTTCTGGAACCAGCCTATATGCTCCATTGATAAAAGGATATAAAACCTTTCCATCAAAACTTAGACCCCTTTCTTCCAATTTCAGAGGTTTTTGATCCACGGGGTCATTTAATTTAATCAACTAATAAAAATAGCTTTAATAATGCCTAAAAATTTCCGAGTAAAAATAAAAGTAAAATTATTGTTGATGGCTTTAAAAATGTACTTTAAAGAAAGTCGTTTATTACCAGCCATTGCCAGATGCAAAGATGCATAAGCATAAAGATGGGAAGAAACGAGGCCATTATAAGCCCACCATCTCTTTTTAAAACACTCATTCGAAAGGGTTAACTCTTTAGCCTTTTCTATTCTTGAAATAATCTTAAATTCATTTTGATTAATTACGCTTCTATTCTCATGCTGAATTAAACATGATGTCACTTTTTCATGAATTAGAAGTGGATAATGACATCCTAGACGCACCCATAACTCCCAGTCCTCGGAACCTGAAAGTGTACGATCTTCGTGGAATAAATTATTTAGCAGAATATCTCTTTTTACAAATACCCCCATACAGCTTAAAGGATTTCCTTTTAAAAGGTGTATTTCCGGTTGTTTTAGTTTTAGCAATTGGATAGATGGCCTTTGAATTAGTTTTCCGACAGCGTTTCGGATATCATAAGGTAAGTGAAACCATTCCGGCTTAGCAAAAGCTTTAATTGCAAGTATTGCCTCTTCTAGGTGATTAGGATATAATCGATCATCCGAGTCTAGAAAAGTAACATATTGGGCTCTCGAATTTTTAATACCTGTATTCCTTGCTGCCCCTCTTTCCTTATTTTCCTGAAAGATGTATGTGATTCGTGGGTCATTAATTTTACTTACAACTTCTTTAGTGTTATCTGTGCTTCCATCATCTACAATGATTAACTCAAAATTTTTATAGGATTGTTCAAGAACCGAATAAATCGTTTGCTGAATACTTCTCGCTCTGTTGTAAGAGGGTATAATAATTGAAAAATCTACATCTTTTTGAAGCATCATTAAAATACGTAAGTTTAAAATTTTATAAACTTAAGCGTCACAAAGACTTAAAAATTGATGGACAAGAGTAGTGAATATTATAAATTATCAAGGCCGGAGGTGCAAAATTTTCTTCCGGAAAGCTTTAATTCATTACTTGACGTTGGGTGTGGGTACGGAAATTTTGGTAGAGAAGTTAAAGAAGCTAAAAAGTGTTTGGTCTGGGGAATTGAGCCAGAAGAAAAAGCATATAATGAAGCTAATAAGCAACTGGATAAAGCCTTTCTTGGAACATTTGAAGATGCTTACGACAAAATTGAAAACAATTTTGATGTAATCACTTTTAATGATGTTTTAGAGCATACGATTGATCCCTGGTCAATTCTGGCTAAGACCAAAACTTTACTAAGCGAAAACGGAATCATAGTTTCTTCAATTCCCAATATTCTACACTTCTATGCCATAAAGGATATTCTACTTCAAAAGGACTGGCAGTATGCCAGAGAAGGAATTATGGACAAGACTCATCTCAGGTTTTTTACAAAAAGAAGTATGGTAAGAATGTTTGAAGAATCGGGCCTTGAGGTAATAAAAATTGTAGGAATTAACCCAGTAGTCTCTCGTGGAGCCTGGCTTTTAAGCACTCTGTCTTTTGGCTATTATGATGAACTAAAGTATCCACAGTTCCTGATCATGGGGCGCTAACATGGATATCTCTATAATCATTGTAAATTTTAATTCAGAGGCACTTATTAAAGAGTGCGTCAGTTCTATTGAAAAACACTCCAGTGGATTCGAATTTGAAATTATTATAGTTGATAACTCGTATAAAAAAGGTGCTGAAAAGATCTTTACCAGTTTTTCTAACAGAATCAGATACGTTAAATCAGAATTAAATTTAGGCTTTGGTGCAGCCAATAACCTTGGCTTTAAAAAAGCGACTGGGCGGTACTTTCTAGTCCTAAATGCTGATACTTTGTTCATCGAAAACTCAATCCTGGAGTGCATTAAGTTTTTTGACTCAACTAAAGATTTGAAGGCTGGGGTTATTGGAGTAAAACTTTTGAATGAAGATGGTTCATTTCAGCCTTCATTTTATCCTTTCCTGAAGCATAATCTTGTAAGATTATTATTGACATCCAACCCCTTAATTTATCGTTTATTCAGTGCTGAGAAATACTATAAGGAAAAAAATAAAGTCACAAGAGTACTGGATATAAGCGGGGCTTTTATGTTCATGAAAAAAGAGGTCTATCAGAAGGTTGGTGGATTTGATCCCGAATTCTTCATTTATTATGAAGAAAGCGAATGGTGCCATCTGAGAATCTCAAAGTATTACAATATTTATTTTGTCCCTCAAACTCAGGTAATCCATTACGGGGGGGGTACTTCCAATAATTCTAATCTCCACATACAAAAAAAACTGTCGAGTCTGCTTTACTGGCGAAAAAAAGGCGTGTTGAATTATATTGGTTATCTGGTAATTGAGTTCATCAATATTACCACAAAATTAGTACTAGCGTTATTCAGCAGAAACTATTTGATTGAGGCAAAAAAAGACCTTTCCGTTTCAATTGCTCTACTAAATTTCATGGTTTTCAAGCTGCCATTCTTGTATTATAAGAGAAATACACCTTTGGCATACCCTAAGTTGATATCGGATAGCTAATCATTTTTAACGATACGGGAGAATATTAATTTACTGAAAAAATAAAACTTCACTTGATTAGGGAACCAGTCCCAAATGCGGTTTTCAAAAATGCTATTGGTAGAAATTGATCGCAATACAGCATATACCAACTTCTTTGTTGATGATACCTTGCCAGGGTTATAATATTTTTCTACCAAAGGATTAACTTCTAATAAAGATTTTGAAGCCTTTCTATACTCTATTTGTCTCTCAATGTATTGTTCAAAACTTTTAAAAAGCTCATGTTCTACAACGATTGATGGTGAGTAGTAGATTTGAATATTATCTTCAAAAAGGCGCACTGCAAGTTCAAAGTCCTCAGCGTCACTGAGCTTTTCATTGAACATCCCATGCGCCATAAAAATGGACTTTTTGATGAGAAAGTTATTAGCTGTGATGTAAGGTTTGTTCAGAAAACCTTCTTCAAACGTATCCCATTTTTGATGAAGGTAACTACAGTACTCAGCAAAGTTAGAAGAAGTTTCATCAGTTGCTTTTTCCTTTAGACTCCCTACGATCACATCTGAATACTGAATTTTTACTTTAAACGCAGAGAGAGTAGCTTTTTGGAGCACAACATCATCATCAAAAAAGACCAGATAATCTCCTTTGGCAATTTTAGCTCCCGTGTTTCTGGCCCCTGCTCTTCCCTTATTTTGCTGATCTATGATTTTGATGGGCACTTTTTTTTCATTTCCCGAAACAACTTGTTTTGTATTATCGGTGCTTCCATCAATTACAATAATTATTTCGAATGGTAAAAAGGATTGTTGAGACAGACTATTAATACAATTAGATATTTTCGAGGCGCCATTGTAGGTGGGAATGATTACCGAAAATCTAAGATTAGTAGATGAATTATCCATGTTTCAGATAACTGTAATTAATTATCGTATAGTTTTTTGAGCCTAAAACCCATTTTTTCAACAGTGAATTCTTCTAAATCTACCTTTTGAGGCCTCTCTTGATTAATCAATAAAGATTTTAATTCTATTTGAATCGCTTGACTGTCACAATATGGAACAATCTTCAACCCCGATTTGTCCTGAATATCCCTTAAGATTCCAGATTCAGTAAATACAGAAGGTAATTTATTCAACAAACCTTCGATATACACTTGACCGAATGACTCGGCCGCTTCGGATATTGGAACATGGACTAAAATATCGAATGATTTGTATAACGCAGCTATATCTTCTTCAAACTCTATTTCAGTGTATGCTTTATCAGGTAAAGAGCTTAATGCTTCCTGAATTTCTTTTTTGTAATCGCCTTTTGCGTTTGCAAGAACCCAATGCAACTCAAATTCTTTTAGTAAACTTCTTACGGCTGGAATTATATACTGTACGCCTTTCCAGTGAGTATATCTTGATATGGTTCCAATTATTAATTTCTGTGATGGTATTGAATATTTCTTTCTGATTTGACCGACTCGTTCTGTCGATACACCGCTAAATTCTTTTAAATCGAAACCGTGTGGTATCAATTGTAATTTTTTTTCATGTACATTTTCTTTATCTCTCAACAATTCAAGATGAGTGGTCGATAAAACAATAATATCAGTTGCAAGCCTGTTTAGCAATTTGTCATAAAATACAGCTCTTTTGAAATACATGTGGTGGATAGCTCCATGATGTCTTGTATAGACTCTTTTCTTTACATTTAGTAGTTTCCCGCAGATAAGACCTAACCAACTGGCATCCCAAAGATGTGTATGTATAATGTCCGGCGGCGCTTTTTTCAGATACAAGTATAATCTGAACAGGTTTGGAATAAGCGACTTTTTCCCATGATGCCTGATCCAGTAAATTTCTTCGGATAAATGACATAATTCATCAAAAAGTCTTGGTTTGGAAGCATTTAAAAATACAAATGATAAAGTATAGCTGGTATTTTGAAAGTATTTAGCTATCCACAGAAAGTGTTTTGAATAATCTAAATCAGATATGATATACGTTATCTTTTTCAAAGTATTTACTCGACAAAATATATTGGAAGTACTGGTTGTTTATTCAATTGGAGTTATTAAAGATATTTTTCTTCAATTCAACAAGCCTGGCAAATATTCGGTAATTCATCAACTTGTCGTGTAGTGTTTGATTAAAAGAAGATGTATTGTTTCCCATTTGAATTAAAAGTTCATCAATGGATTCAGCTCTTAAATAATCAAGTTCTGGCCAGGCATTGTATGGCTTTATAAAGTAGCAATCTCTCAGATAGTGATAATTGTCTTCATCTAGGGCTTTCCAGAGGCGATAATAGCTTTCAACATTAAAGTCATTAGCATGTCCCCAGTTTTCCAATTTTTGAAGAACAGCGTCGTCAGAACGGGCCCATGTATCATGAAGCACGAAAAAAGGACTAAAATGATTAAAGTGCTCTGAGACTCTTCCGTAAATATATTTGGGATTCGTGGTAGCGACTGTAAAGCTCTGAGGTTGCTTTGTTTGTTTTACGAATAGATATCCATCACCTAATTTCTTCACAAGTGGAATCCAGTATGCGCAAACGTTTAATGCCTTTTCTTTACTCGAAGGATTTGATTTTAATTTTTTTAAATACCTGGTAAATCCTTCAAAATCGATAAAGTATTCATCACAATCCACTTGAATATGCCAGCCACCTTTTCCTAGCTCTCTTGCCAGAAGATTTCGTTCCCTGACTTCACATTCCATAGGAGAGAGCTCGCTTAAGTAAAAGCTATCCTCGTATAATTGTATTTTGTTTTGTTCATCCAGACTCTCGATTAATTTTTTAAATTCATTTTCATCGAAAGCAAAATGATTACCACTCCAGGTTTTTCTATGGATATCAAGAGCTATTACTATTTTATCAGAACTATTATAGATGCGAGGCAAGCAATGCTTTAGCAGTTTCCAATCGTAAGACGCGAGTATTCCAACTTTAATGGTACTCATTTTTCAAAGTTCATTATCGAATCGAATCCTGGTATAATATCCGGCATCCTTAAGCATAGTCCAGGTTTTTTCAGGATGACTTAATATCGTTTTTAATGCATTTAAATACCCCTTAAAATATCTCCTTTTTAAGAAGTCTTGAATGGCTTTATCATGATGAATATAAAAATGTGTGTTCAGTAAATTAGGAAGTCGCGAAATCAGCGATTTCATTTTTTTTGAACGCTCATCCAGTTCTGTTTCAAGGAAATTATCACCGAGTAAATTTTCCAGAATGGAATCCACCACTTTTTTTTTGGCATGATACCAGTAGTGATAACAAAACGACTCACCCGGATGAAGCACGAGATTATTTTGAAGGACATACGAAAAAGCGTATTGTTCACTTGCGTGAGACGGCACTTTCGGATACCACTGATCCGTTAATTGATATACTAAAGGGATTAATTCAAGATGAGATGGGTGTAAACCAATGAGTCCCGCATTCCAGGAGTTAAAGCTTTTAGCATCAATTCTAACGACCTCATTACCAAGCTCGAATTCATCCATGCCTATCATCTGAGCAAAATCGTAAGTAGTTGGAGCAGGAGGGAAATCTTCTGGTACACTTCCCATATTGAACTCCACAAGATGCATGATTGCATCCTTTTCAGTGATCAGCCCTTTTGCATGATTTAGATTTTTTGTAAAAAAAGTATCGGAGTCGAAATACAATATAGTATTGCCAGGGAATTTTTTTAGAGCATCTTCAATAACACCAATTTTGACTCTATGAATGAGATCAATAGGGCCAAGCATTTCATTAACTTTATTCTGATCCAGATGCTCAAATACTACAATGCTTTGATTAAAAAAAATTTGAAAATATTCAGGAGAATCAGTGTAAACAATTACGCATTCATTTTCACGGAAACTATAATTAAGTAGTACACTATAAATTGCTAAAACAGCCCTGTTATGATGCGTTCGGTTGCCAAAGGAAAATAGTACATAATTGATTGGAAGCATTACCTAATCTATATTGCTGACGATGAAATATTTAAAAAAACTTAGCTTTTACAAGCTTTCGGAAGTAATAATAGTACTTCTTATGTCAATTGTAGATAAACTAAGTTCTAGAATTCCTTTCGGACTAAGAGGAACACATTTGCTTATTTCTCACTTGGTGGAGAAAAATATTAAAATCGATAAAAGAGAATCTGCTATTCTTTTTAATCACAAATTGAATAAGGAAGAGTTCAAATTCAATTTGTTAAAAAATTCGTCTGATCCTTTGGTATTTAATCAGATCGTTCTTCATGAAGAGTACCTTCCACTAATTCAGTTAATGGACTCTTATAATATTACCCCCAAAGTAATGGTCGATGCAGGCTCCAACATTGGGCTGACTAGTTTGTATTTTAAGGCCTTCTATTCAGACTTGAAAATCATTGCACTTGAGCCAAATCGTGAAACATTCAATAGACTTCAAACAAATCTTGTTAATAACAATCTAAAGAACATCCATCCTGTAAACAAAGGTTTATGGAGCGAGAAAGCTCAACTCTATGCAAAAAACGAAGATAGTATGGATTGGGGGTTCTCGTTGACAGACAGCCCAAAACAGGAGGAGGGCGGAAGTTTTCAGGTTATTTCCATACCTGATTTAATTGAAGATTTTCAACTAGACTCCATTTCAGTTTTGAAAATTGATGTTGAAGGTGGTGAAGAAGAAATCTTTAAGAAAAAAAATAATCTGGATTGGCTTTATTTAGTGGATGTTATTGCAATTGAAGTCCATGATATAGATGAATACTTAATGCCTATTATTAACATTTTACTGAAGTATGAGTTTGAAGTCTCTTTTTCAGGAGAGCTCACGGTTGGAATCAGCAAGAGACTTATTCAAAAGAAGCCCTAATTGCTTTCCAAATCTTTTTTACAATAATGCTATCAAGGTACCACTCCCTTATCCTAAGCCTTAAGAATGCAGGTATTTTATTAATTGAGAAATCAACAACTAATGATTTATTACTGAAAGAGGCTTTTTTCCCATATTTTTTGTAAAGCTTTCTGAATCTATTTTGACATAAAAGATGCCAGGGCTTTTCTAGCGTAAAATGGATAATAACTGTTTCACCCTTAATTCTTTCATATTCTTTTGAATTAGAATCTGGGTTGATATAGCTAAACAATAGATTATATCGTTTATCAAGCTTTAGCCACATATTAACTAAAGCGGCGTTTAGTGCATCCTGGTCAACAAACTTTATTTTTTCAGGATGTTTTGAGGCAAATTCAATAGCTTTTCCTGTAATATTCAGCTCCTTCCATTTGGCCACATTAAAAATCATTACCCCTGAATTGAAATAATCACCTTCACTGTCAATTCCTAAATCTGGTCTTTTTCCGACGTAACAGTCATAAACTGCTCCTAGCGGACAATCCCCCAGGTCAATTTTAAACAACGGCTTGAGACTCCCAGTAACCACGGTATCAACATCAATATAAAGCAGTTGGCTTACATCTTTTGAAACGAGTACTGGAAAAAAAATTTTTAAATAAACTGCAATAGACCAAGTACCGGTTATAGTAGCCTCGAACCTCCGTATTTCATTGTGATCTATAGAATAGAATGTGACGTCGCAGCCTACAGAGCTTATATATTTTTTTAGATCATGAAGCTCGTTCTCAGATAATTCGAAAGGTATAATATGAAGGTAGATTTCTTGAGGGCTATGATAGTCCAAAATTGATTGAAATAGCCCATAAAAATGTCTTGCATAACCTCGATCAAAAGAGAAGGCAAGATTAAGTTTTTGACTCAAGTCCTATAAGTATATAATTCCAATTCCTCCCCAAGTAGAATCTTCTTTTCCAAAAAACTCTTCTGTTTTATGAGTATGTTTTACTTCTTCCCAAAACTTAATCACACCACTCCAACTATTTTCTTTGGAAGGTTTATTATCGTGAAAAGCTACAAGACCACCCGGCCTGACAAGTGTTGAATACATTTCGAAATCTTGCTTAACACCTTCATAAGAATGATCTCCATCAATAAAAGCAAAATCAATTTTTCGATCTCCAAGCTTATCAATAAGCATTTCTTTCGTTTCCTCCGCATGAGAATCGCCCCTTATTAGATCGAGACTTTGGTTCTTTGTTGGAAACATTTTATAAAAACTAGCTCTGCTTTTTGAGTATCCCCCACACTGACCATCCGGGAAATCAATCGAAACAATCTTAGCATCGTCGCTCGCTACTTTTGTAAATAAAAACAAAGTGCCTCCTGATTTGGTCCCTATTTCTAAGACTACTTTTGGTTTCAGTTGATATACTTTGCCTAGCAAGAATTTGATTTCAGAAGGAATCTGCATCATCCAAAAAAATCGTTTCCAATCAGGATGAAACATAAAATCTACAAGCTCATTGGAGTCTATGTTTTCCGTAGTCTTATGTATTTCAGGAATATATTTTTTGTACTCTTTTTCTGCATTAAATTCATTAATCAAATGCTTTATCTTTGATATCATTTCTAAGTTCGATTATCTCTAACTATTTAATTTTTAAAATGTCCCCTATAAAAATCTTATAGTGACTTAAAGTCTTTGGATGAATTAACAAAATATATATAATAGAATAGAAAATTACCCAATGGATGTCTTTTGCTCTTTTTGCTTCCTCAACAATAAACCAATATTTATAATTTCTTGATAAGTATTTATGTTTTCTAGAGATGTTAAAGTTTGAGATTTCCTTTCTTAACAAAATATGTGATCTAATATAGCTACGCTTCCTAGGCGTATTGTGTGTACGAATAAAGTAAAGGACACCGTCACATTTCCCAAAAATTGCTCTATTAAAAATTACTTCAAACCAAAAGAGCCAATCCTGTCCTCTTGTAATGCCATCAATAAACCCTCTGGTTTTCCTAACTATTTCAGCTTTTATTAGTGGATTACCTGTACTAATTGGGTTAACCCTGAGGACCTGTTCTAGTCTTTTTTCGTGGGTACCGGGAATTTTCGGATAAGAAACAAACCTATATTCACCAGGATGCTCAAAATGAGCATCAGCGCTATATGCAACGTCAATTTGTGGGTTTGCAATCATATAAACAATATGCCTCTTTAACTTATCTTTAGAAATTAGATCATCCGCATCCAAAAACTGAATGTAATCTCCATTGGCTTTTTCTATACCCTTATTCCGAGCGGTAGAAACTCCGGTATTATCCTGATATATGTAGCAAATTCGATGATCTTTTAGATAGGGCTGAACTACTTCTGAAGTATTATCTGTGGACCCATCATCTACAATAATAAGCTCCCAGTTTTCATAGGTTTGATCTAAAACAGACTGAATAATTTCAGGAAGAAAAATAGCGTAGTTGTAGGTAGGAGTTATTATAGAAACCAGAGGAGTCATCCGCTTACGGAATATCTTTTTTGCTTTGCAATAAGCCAAACCATTAGAAATGGAAGCATTGGAATGCGGTATCTGGCCAAAGTACCAAAATTGTAAGTTGTGATACCCACAGCGAAAGAAAATAGAATAACAAACAGAATACAAAAAGTTAGAATATCGTAACTATGAACAAATCTTCTATTGCCTTTCCTTAATATATTTAGGAATAAAATGAAAAGAATAAGGTTTTCTACTGCAGTCAAAAGCATCACCACATTTCTAGTTTCAAATAGGGTAGGTCGGAATATTGTTGTAAGTACGGCTGGAACAAATTTTTTAGCAAGACCAGTAGGAGAAAAATCATAGTCTCCTAATGAATAACCTGAACCACCTTGCACATCACTTACATAATAGTTCCATTTTGCTGTTTCTTCGGCTGTAACTAAAACTTTTTCAAAATTATACCTACGACTATCCTGGGAAAGATTTCTAGATGATATAAAAAGGACAAATAAAAAGAGAACAAGTAGTAATGGTGAGGCTAACGTTTTTAATATGGAGGGTTTTAAAAACTTCTTAAATTTTAAATATATCCAATAAATTATTGCAGGCATAAAGGCTAGTAGTATATAAATTTTCACTATCTGAATAATCCAAATCATGAATAGGGCTATGAGAGTATAAAAAACTACATTCCTTTTTTCTTCAATAATCTGATAACAAGCATGGAAAAGAAATCCAAGAGCACCTAATGTTATAGAATCTTTGAGCAATCCTGAACCCCAAAAAAATAAAGAGGGGAGAAAAAGAATCCCATAAGCTAGAGGTTTATGAAGGTTGGGGAAAATCTTACTGAATACGCTATAAATTTGCCAAACGCCAAGAAATGACCAGAATGCAAAACCTACAGCTACTGTTGAATAGGTATTTGCGCTTAAAATCGATAGTATTCCTCCAAAACGCACTACAAAATATGATGCTTCATCACCATAACTGTAAATCTTGCTAGCAAAGGAGTAATTTTCTGTTGTATATTCCATTCCTCCGAAAATTAGCTGAAATGCAATTTTTGGGTTTTCCAGAAAAGCTTCCCATATCCACTTACTACCTAAATGAAAGTATGTAAATGTATCTCCTCCACCATAATAAAACTGATAGATGATCCCTACTGCAATCGCACCAATAAACTTTACCGTCAGAGCAGGAATAAAATATTTTCTAGTTTCAGCCTTGGTGAAGTAAGGCCTTATCAAAAAAGCAATTGCATAAAGCAGTATTAGGTAAAAAGGAGTAACTATAAGATCTTTAAATTCCATAAATATTACCCTGTTTCAGGAATCTGAAAAGTAGTATTTATTACATTTTTTTTCATGAAAATAACCTTCCTTACACCATATCCTGAATCCAAAGCGCCTTCTCAGCGATTTCGCTTTGAACAACACTTCCAATTTTTAAAAGAAGCTGACATTTCTTTTCAAACTTATTCATTTTTAGATAACAACGCTTGGAAAAACATCTATAAAACAGGAAGTGGCTTTTCAAAGGGAATTTCAATTCTAAATGGCTTCTTCAAAAGAGTATTGCACCTCCTAAAAATCACATCGAGTGATTATGTCTTTATACACAGAGAAATCACCCCAATTGGGCCGCCAATTTTTGAATGGGTCATTGCCAAAATATTAAGAAAGAGAATTATTTATGATTTCGATGACGCGATTTGGCTTAATGATCCAAATGAGAAAGGGATTCTATCATGGCTTAAGTGGAAATCAAAGATTTCATCCATTTGTAAATGGAGTTATAAAGTGAGTTGTGGGAACGAGTACTTGATGAACTATGCATTACAATTCAATAAAAATGTAGTCTATAACCCGACAACGATCGATACTAAAAATCAGCATAACGGAGTTAAAGAGCACATGGATAAGGAGCCAGTTATCATTGGATGGACAGGTACACACACTACCTTATACTATCTCAACCAAGTAGAGCGAACTTTAAAAAATATTACTGAACGCCAGGAGTGTAAGCTATTGATTATAGCGAACAGAAAGCCTAATCTTTCATTAGAGTTCGAATTCATAAAGTGGAGTAAAGAATCGGAAATAGAGGATCTTCTGAAAATAGATATTGGTATTATGCCACTAACGGATGATCAATGGAGCGAGGGTAAATGTGGGTTCAAGGCTTTGCAATATATGGCTTTAGGTATTCCCACAATTGCTTCACCCGTAGGCGTTAATTCGACAATTATTGATTCAACTTCAGATGGTTATTTAGCAGAAAGCAAAGAAGAATGGGAAAATGCTTTGATACAACTCATTGAAGATGTTCAGCTTAGAAAGGCAATTGGGTTAAAGGGCAGGGAAAAAGTTGAGTCTAGTTATAGTGTTGAATCAAATAAGAATAATTTTCTTAAGCTTTTTAGTTGAAATCAAGTATTTCGGCTAATGAAGTAGTGAAATCTTTAATAGCAACTGAACTAATCTCAGCCATTTTGTCATCGATTAAGATAGCTTCCGGGTACTTTCCATGTTGATCTAAAATGCATATTGAAATAATATTTTTTTCGGGATCGATAATCCAATATTCTCTCACTAAAAAACGCTGGTAAAGAAGTATTTTGGTAGTGAGGTCTTTTTTAGTGGTAGATGGAGAAAGAATCTCAATAACCAAGTCTGGTGCTCCTTTGGCCACTTTTTCATCCAGCTTTTTCTGATCACAAAAAACACTGATATCGGGTTGCACAATTGTTTCTACCAATGCATCGTCAGAAAAATCCTCCGACAAACGAACATCAAAAGGAGCTGAATAAACCTTGCAGGATTTTCCTTTTAAATGATTGGCTAATTGTCTCGATAATTCAACACTAATTTCTTGGTGCTTTCTATTCGGTGCAGGAGTCAAACTATACGGAACGCCATGGATAATCTCCCAGCGTTCTTCATCAGGCCAGGTCAAATAGTCGGCGTAAGTATAATTTTTAGAATGATGATCTATTGCTCCCATCGAATAAAATTATTTAAATTTTTGTTCAAATGTTTACAGCAATTCACGAGCACGTTTATGAACTTGCGACTTCCTTTTAGCATTTTTCTTAATTTTCTTCACCCATTTTTTAGCTTCTTTTCTTTCTCCTTTCTCTTTTGCGATCTCTGCTAGTGCGAGCATGGAATAATGGTAATACCCGGTTTCCAGGGCATTAATTTTTTCTGAAAACTCAACAGATCGATAATAATATTTTATAGCTTTTTCTTGCTTCCCGAAGGACTCATAGATCTGTCCCAAAAAGAAAGAAGCGTAACGACCACTTATCTCTTCATAGCCTACTTTTCCACTGTCAATTCTTTCTACAATTTGTGAGGCTACTTTTTCCAGCGTATGAAATTGTCTTTTGGAATATAACAGGCGAGCATAATACCTATGGAAATAAGCGTTATCAGGAAAAGTATTGTAAAGGTACTTCGAAACCTGAAATGCATAAGCACGATCAATGTTTTCCGAGCTTAGTATTCTCATTAGAAAATACTGCGCTTCCGTCCGGGTGTAAAAAGCATTGGATGCAACGGTCTTGAGCTGTTCGATACCCAATTCTTTATCACCTTTTTTAAAAAACACGAGGATAGGTTTGAGCAGAGGATAATTTTCAGATACCCAAACCGAGTAATAATTGTAAAGAGCTTCACCAAAAAGTATTTCAGGGCTAAAATCTTCATGACCTCTTGCCTCATTCATATATTTTAAAGCACTCTTACCTACAGAAGCAGTTTTTCTCCACTTTTTGCGCTCCGAATACAACCTTGCCTGAAATGCGTATGCTCCTGCAAGAAAAAAGGCAGCCTCAATATTTCTTTCTTTCTTTTTGTAAAGGTTTTTTGATAAGACAATGGCGGTATCCATATAGGCTTCCAGCTTTTGATCGTATTTCGTATTGGAAAGATTAGGGATCATTCTCCACCATTGGCTTAATCCCAACAAAAAATAAGGTAAGGGGTGCCAGGGATACTCCTGCTTTAACCAGCGATACTGCTTATCAGCCTCTTCAAATTTGAAATTGTACATATTATTGATCGCGCTGGTAACGTCGATCTGCACATTCATATCAGTTAATAAATAGTATTCTCCTTCCTCTTCCTGCCCATAAAGAGCATAACTATTCGTTAAGACGAAAAACACTATACAGTTAAAAATTATCGCTCTATGCATAAAAAATGGTTGATACATGCAACGCCTTCTCAAGTTACAAAGTGTTAAAAGATTTAATAAAGGTTAAAATCCATTTAGAGGTGAATGGGTCTATAGAAATTTACTAATTTCGGCGAATTAAATTTTTTTCAGTTTAATGGATTACAGAAAGCTAAATAACATAACGGGTTGGGTAATTTTTTCCATTTCGACCTTAGTTTACATACTTACCCTTGAGCCTACTGCAAGTTACTGGGATTGTGGCGAATTTATAGCCGTAGCCTATAAGTTAGAGGTTTCTCACCCTCCCGGGGCACCGCTCTTTATGTTGATCGGAAGAATGTTTTCCTTCCTTGCCATGGGCGATGTGACGGAAGTGGCGTACTGGATCAATTTTTCCAGCGCGCTAAGCAGTGGCTTCACCATACTATTTCTTTTCTGGACAATCACAATGTTAGGTCAGAAGCTATTTAAAATAGATAGAGGCCAGGAAACGAAAGAGCAAACCATCTTATTACTGGCAAGTGGAGCTATTGGAGCTTTAGCCTATACCTTTTCAGACTCGTTCTGGTTTTCTGCTGTTGAAGCTGAAGTCTATGCACTATCGTCCTTTTTTACCGCATTTGTTTTTTGGGCGGTACTCAAATGGGAGTTGATAGAGGATGAGGTAAAAGCGAATAAGTGGCTCATCATGATCGCCTATACCATAGGCTTATCTATAGGTGTTCACTTATTGAATTTGGTTTGTTTACCCGCTCTGGGACTTTTGTATTATTTCAAGAAGTTCAAAAATCCGAACATCAGAGGAATAATCATCACACTGATCATCGGGATTTCTTCCGTATTACTGATCAACAGTGGGGTTATTGTAGGCCTTCCGGTTTTAGCTGGAAAATTCGAGATATTCTTTGTTAATAATTTAGGTCTCCCGTTTGGTTCAGGGGCTGCTGCTTTCGTATTGATTATTTTTGCGGCGATCATTTACGGTTTGCGTACTTCACATAAGAAGGGAAACGTAAACTTGAATACGGCTTTACTGGCGTTCACCTTTATTTTAATTGGCTACTCTTCTTACTCTGTTATTCTGATTCGTTCCAACTATAACCCTCCAATTGACGAGAATAATCCTGAAGACGTAATGACGTTCATCTCCTATTTGAAAAGAGAGCAGTATGGAGAATTACCATCTTTAATCTACGGACGTCAATTTACGGCCGAACTAGTGGGAAGCGAAAAAGGTGCCCCCGTATACGCTAAAGGAGAAGACGACTATGAGATCGTTGATTACAAAACCATCCCGGTTTATGATGATGCCCATAAAACACTTTTTCCAAGGGCATGGAGCGGGGACGCGAAGTATGCTGACGGTTACAGAAGCTGGATGGGTCTTGAAAAAGGGGAAAAACCTACGTTTGGGGATAATTTAGAGTTCTTCTTGAGATATCAAATATCATATTCTTATCTAAGATATTTTTGGTGGAATTTTGTTGGTAGAGATAGTGACGTTCAGGGTGCTTATGCTTTTTGGCCTTGGGAAACCTTCAGAGACTTACCAGAACTATTGGCGGAGAATAAGGGGCGCAATAACTTTTTTATGCTTCCATTACTGCTTGGATTTTTAGGAGTGTTTTTTCATTACCGACGTAATCCTAAAGATTTTTCAGTAGT
Organism: Bacteroidota bacterium; assembly: GCA_039030555.1. GTDB lineage: Bacteria > Bacteroidota > Bacteroidia > Cytophagales > Cyclobacteriaceae > JBCCDY01. The sequence goes on along the minus strand of JBCCDY010000001.1, from coordinate 222,707 downwards.
GACTTTACTCTTTATACTGACTGGGTTGGCACTTGTAGTTTATTTGAATATTCCTTCCTCCCAACCGAGAGAAAGGGATTACATATACGTTGGGTCATACTACGCTTTTGCAATTTGGATTGGGATAGGGGTAATGGCTCTGAGTAACCTCCTAGATAAGTTTATCTCTAAAAAGTCTATAAGTGTTGGTTTGGCTTCTATTGTAAGCCTTTCCGTGCCTCTAATAATGGCTGCTGAAGGCTGGGATGACCACGATCGTTCGAATCGATATTTTTCAGTTGATTCAGCGAAAAACTTTTTGGCTTCTTGCGCGCCTAACGCCATCCTTTTTACTGGTGGTGATAACGATACATTTCCTCTGTGGTATGTACAGGAAGTTGAAGGTTTCCGTACCGATGTCAGGGTAATTGTTCAAAGTTATTTCAATACAGACTGGTACGTGAATCAAATGACAAGGCAAGCTTATGAATCTGATCCGTTACCTTTTTCTTTAGGATATGAAAATTTCCGACAGGGAACTAATGATTATCTACCTTATGTCGAGACTAATCTAAAGGGAGCAATCAACTCCAAAACCTTCATTAGATTAATCAAGGAAAAGAATCCCAACCTTCAAAGACAATCAAGTTCTGGATCGACTTTGAGTATTGTTCCGGCAAAAGAATTTTTCTTGAATGTCAATAAACAAGATGTGATCAACAAAGGCATCATTCCAACATCTATGGAGGAATATGTGGTGGATAGAATGAATTTCAACCTCAAAGGAAGCTATTTGGGAAAAGCGGATCTAATGACGCTGGATTTAATTGCTTCAAACAACTGGGAGAGACCGATATACTTCAATAATACTTCGAGGAGGGGAATAAATCTTACACTGGATGAGTACCTCGTTCAGGAAGGAAATGCTTATCGGTTATTGCCGGTGAAAAATCCTCAGCCTAACACAGAGCTTGTCAATACAGACTTGATGTATACCAATCTAATAGAGAACTTTCATTACAGAGAATTAGATAACCCGAATGTTAATTACAATATGGATTATCGAAATTTTGTATTGAATCATAGATCAACATTCAATACACTTGGTGAGGCCCTAATTAGAGAAGGCAAAACAGAAAAAGCCAAAGAAGTTCTGTTAAAAAGTCTTGAATTAATGCCTGATAAAGCTGTTCCTTATGATTTCTTTTCTAGTCAAACTGTAGGTCTTTTAGCACAGGTTGGAGCTGAAGAGCAAGCTGAAGAAATGGCTGAGATCTTAGCGGTTAGAGCAGATGAAATGTTAAGCTATATGGAGGAAAATGATATTGAAGATAGCTATGAAACCAGGAACAATCTGGTTACTTTAAGGCAGTTGCAGGCAGCCATGAAGAAGTTAGGGAATGATGAAGCTGCAACCCGATATGAAGAAATGTTCAGCAGTCATTTTAACCAATTCTAATATAAATCCATCAGAATATGATCATCGAGAAATTAAATAACCTTCTGGCCAATTATCAGATCCATTATCAGAACTTAAGAGCATTACACTGGAACATTAAAGGCCCTTCTTTTTTTGAATTACATGCTAAATTTGAAGAGTTGTATCTGCAAAGTGCGTTGGATGTTGATGAGATTGCCGAGCGTATCTTAGCCCTAGAATCTACTCCACTTCATACTTTTCAGGATTACCTGGATCATTCTACGGTAGAAGTCGTAAAGAATGTGACCGATGCAGAAGGTTCTGTAAAGTCAGTGGTAGCTGACTATTCAAAGCTCTTGGAGTTAGAAAGAGAAATTTTGGAGATTGCAGCAAAAGACGACGATGAAGGAACGGTTACACTTGTTTCGGATTTCATTCGAATTCACGAAAAGACACTCTGGATGTTTAAAGCATATTTAAGATAAGAGTTAAATCCATTTAAATATTTAAAAGCTCACTGTATAAGATATAGTGGGCTTTTTTATTGAAAGTTTTTCATCCACCAATGCTGAAATACAATCAGTGCCCAAATTTGAGCATGAACATCACCCGGGTTTTTCGAGAAAACCAACGATTTTAGATTTTCAATAGATTTTGGGTTGAAAATACCCTGCTCCTTCACGAAGTCTGGATCGAGGTAATGATTATTGATCTTTCCCTTAAGCTCTCTTCTAAACCAGTTCAGTAAAGGAACTTCAAAGCCATGCTTAGGCCTTTTATAAAGCTCTTTCGGTAAAAAATCCTGAAAGGCATCCTGAAGTATCTTCTTTTTCATTCTTCCGTCAATTTTATATTCTGAAGGAAGCGAGAGTACATATTCTACAAGTTCATGATCGAGAAAAGGAACGCGTACCTCCAAGCTCTCCGACATTGACATCAGATCGACTTTCGTGAGCATATCATTAGGTAAAACGAGCTTAATATCGGTCATTAAGATCTCGTTCATTCCAGAATGCTCCTGAAGAAAATTCAGATTCTGCTTTTCAAATGCTTTTATGGTCTCCAGCTCCAGTTTTTCAATAGAAGTAGGCGATAATAATCTTCTAACTTCGTCTTCAGTAGCGAGACTTGCCCATAAATAATACCTTTCCTGAAGGTTCAATTTTAATCCGGAGCCATACCTGACCAGCTGTCTTATCTTGTTCGATAACTTTCCACTTCTTGAGCTTGGAAAAACTTTCAGCAAAGGAAGTAAGCTTTGTATAAGCTTAGAGTCTATTTTAGGATTAAGGGACTTATAAAACCCGAAGTGTTTGTTGTATCCAGAGAATACCTCATCGGCACCGTCACCCGACAGTGCTACGGTTACCTGTTTTCTGGTAAGTTGACTTAAGATCTTTACTGGCAATGCAGAAGAATCAGCAAAAGGTTGGTCAAAAGAATCAAGTGTATCATTCAAATGACTATATAGATCATCATTAGTTAAGCTGAAAACGTGATGCTTTGTACCAAAATGATCTGAGACGATCCGTGCATACTTTGTCTCATCAAAAAAAGGCTCGTCTTTGTAACCTATGGAAAAACTATTTACCTCATCGAGATATTTTGATGCTAAACCAGTAATGATCGATGAATCGATCCCTCCGCTTAGAAAGGTTCCTAAAGGCACATCGGCAACCAATCTTTTCTGAATAGAACGTTCTACCAGATCGAAGACTTTGTCCTTAGCCTGATCATAGGAATGATATGATTTTAGATTATGATTATCCAGATTATAATAAGTGGAAACCTGAACCTCATTATTCTTTAATTTAATCTGTTCTCCGGGCTTGAGTTTAAAAACCTTCTCATAGATGGTTTGCGGAGCGCTAATATAATTGAGCTTGAAATACTCAAATAACGCGTTATAATTTATTTGCTTTTCAATTCCGTATTTAAAAAGCGAATTCAGTTCTGAAGAAAACAAGAACTTATCTTCATCCAGGTAAAAACACAATGGTTTTATTCCGAACCTATCCCTAGCTATAAAGAAGGTATTTTCGAGTTTATCATAAATACAAAAAGCAAAAAAACCATTTAGTTTATGAAGACAGGATTCTCCAAACTCTATATAGGATTTCAAAAGTACCTCCGTGTCGGATTCGGTATTAAAACCATGACCAAGTTGCCTTAATACCTTTCGGAGTTGCTTGTAATTATAGATCTCTCCGTTGTAGATGATATGATATCGGCCAGTATCATCTTGCATTGGCTGATTAGATACGTAGCCTGTGTCGATAACAGATAACCTTCTGTGGCCAAGGCCTACATGCGCATCATTATAAGTATTTTGAAAATCAGGCCCTCTTTGGCTTAAGGCTTGAGTAGCATTTGAAAGGTTGATCATATTCAACCTTCCAATTTCATTGAAAGCAAAAATTCCTGTGATGCCACACATTAAGCTGAGATATTGGTAGTTTTATTTTGTAGGCTCAATAGTAAGAAATGAGTATGAAAGTTTTTAGGGAAATGGATCAGAAGATTTAGAAATAGAACATATTTTGGTTTTTTGATATGAAAAAAGATAGGTTCTTCTATTGGATTTTGGTTATACTTCTTCTCGGGCAATCCTGTTCGGCGGGGAAAAAAGCCAGGGAGCGAGCTCGTAAAATTGATCAGGTAATTTCAAAGGCACGAACCTATACAGGAACTCCATATAAGTGGGGAGGAACGACGAGAGCAGGTATGGATTGCTCGGGATTGCTCTTACAATCTTTCAGGACGATTCAGGTGGAGGTGCCCAGGACATCAGCTGCTCAAAGTAAACTGGGTAAAAAGATAGATTTAGAAAGCATTAAGCTCGGCGATTTGGTTTTTTTTGCGACCTCCAAGAAAAAAAGAAAAGTAACGCACGTAGGCTTGGTGACTGAAGTAAAAAGATCAGGAGATGTGAAATTCATACACGCTTCCAGCTCAGCGGGTGTTGTTGAGAGCAGTCTTTCCTCCAAGTATTACACAAAAAGATTTCGTTTTGCGAGAAGGATCGTAAAGTAAAACAAAATCCATTATCTTCGAATCTCTGGGGATGTAGCTCAGCTGGCTAGAGCGCTTGACTGGCAGTCAAGAGGTCGTGGGTTCGAGTCCCATCTTCTCCACTCTTTTCCTCATAATGTGAGGCGTAAGCAATTCCACCAGCTACGAGTAAAGATTTATAATTGTTTTTGTGAAATTTTAATAAAAACCTTACATCTTTAAGAAGGTTATTTCATTCAAGAATCTTATAATCTATGGCCAAACTTAAGAACATTGTTCAGCAGCTTTCGGAAAATGATTATAAGTCTATTTATGATTCCTTAATGACCAGTAACGCTGATAAGTCGGCGTACCTACTAAGTTCTCTGAGGGAAGAACAGCTATCTGATAATGATATTATGGATACGCTGGAAGTCAATACCAATGCTTATTACACCTTACGTTCCAGGCTAAATCAAAAGATTGAAGAATACCTACTTCAGCAGATGGAAAGTCCTAGAACAGATATTCTGAAAAAGGTAGCTAACATTAATGAAATCGCTTTCACCAGGAAGCCTGCGATTGTAATTGCGACACTTAAAAAACTTGAAAAAGAACTTTCGGATTATGACTTGGCTAATGAACTTACAGTAATCTATAAACTACTCAAGAAGCTACACTTAAACTCTCCCGACTATTTCACTTACTCTCAGCTATACAACAGGCATGTAGCTTATATGCTAGCCGTTGATAAAGCAGAAGACTTGTTAGCGGAGTATTTTAAAAAATACGGGAACTTCTTTTTAACCGGCGAAGAAACCAGCAAGCTGGAACTTTCACTTCTGATTAAAGAAGTTAAAAACATAGGGGCCTTGTATGAGAGTCATAGGTTATATGTTTACCAAAGTAGTATGGCTATTTTCCACCGATTATTTGTGGAGAACAATGAAGAAGAAACTGAGGATGTAGAGCCCATTGAAGACATACTGGAAAAGGTTGAGAGAACATTTGATGACTATCAGATGGATTCTATGTATTATCATCTAAGACTCGTTTTTGAGTTTTTAAGATATGAATACTATTCCCACTATCGTGTGTTTAGTAAGGCAGAAAAATATTTTGAAGGTATTAATGATGCTAAGGCTAATCTATTAGCAAACTATGGGCTTTATACCTTCCCTTCGCAATTCTTAATTTCTAAATTGAAAAGGGCTATTCGACAAGGGTCAGAAAAAGAACTCTATGGACAAAGTTCCGGCCTTTTGATAGACTATGAACCTGATAAAGACGATATACCCGGATATGTTGTTTATACCGTCTACAGAGCCTTGGCTTGTTTTTATTCTGAAAAATTTGAAGAGGCGGCTAATTGGCTTAATGATTTTCTAAATGAGGTAAGCCTCAAAAAGTACCACTACCTACATATGGAAGTGAAAGTTTTATTAGGGCTTCAATACTGCCTAATGCATGATTTTGAACTTTTCAACCAAATCGGAAATAGTATTCAGCGTCAAATCCGTCTTTTTGGAAAGGAAAATTGTGAGCATATCGTCCTATTTCTAAAAGCGCTGAAGATTTCGAGTAGCGTTAATAAAAGCCAGAAAGAACAAAAAATTTCTGCTGCCTTCGATAAGATTACAATGGATAATGTAGGTTACTTTTCCCCAATCACCTACATAAAAAGAGATGAGAAATTCATTAAACTACTTACTCAATATAAGTAATTAGCCGTTAAACAACTTTTTAATATTATCTTGAGATAGAGGCTTATTAATATACTGTTTTACGTATTGGTATTTCTTGGATTTGTTAACGTCTTGAGGGTTAATACTAGAAGTAAGCATCACTACCTCACATTTTTGCTTTGTTGCATCTTTTAATTTTTCAAATTCATCGAGAAATTGAAACCCATCCATTAAAGGCATATCTATATCAAGCAGAATAAGCTCTGGTAGTATTTTATCACTGTAGTCAATAAGTTTTTCTACGTTTTTCAGGAACTCAATAGCACTTCTTGCCCCGGTGTGCGTATAGATGTTTTGTACTTTGTTTGAGGATTCCAACATTTTTTGATTAATAAGATTATCAATCTCATTATCATCAATCAGCATTACAGCATAGGTTTGAGCCTCTTCAGACATAGTTTTTTGGATTTAAACTTCAATATAACAAATCGAAATATTAGTCATACCATAGTAAGAACAATTAGCATGATTACAGGTCAAATCTTATACCTTGTGCCAATGGTAGTTCGGTACTGTAATTTATCGTATTAGTTTGTCTTCGCATATAAGCTTTCCATGCATCAGAACCTGATTCCCTTCCGCCTCCGGTTTCTTTTTCACCTCCAAACGCACCTCCAATCTCTGCTCCGGAAGTACCTATATTTACATTCGCTATACCACAGTCAGATCCGTCTTTGGAAAGGAAAAGCTCTGCCTCACGTAAATTATTAGTCATTATTGCTGATGAAAGTCCTTGTGGAACGTCATTTTGAATAGCTATCGCCTCTTCCAAATCAGAATACTTAATTAAATACAGGATTGGAGCGAAGGTCTCTTTTTTTACAATTTCAAGGTCTTTAGAAACTTCATAAACTGCTGGTTTCACATAACAACCGGAAGCGTAGTCTGAACCGTCAAGAACTTCTCCCTCAATGATAGCTTTTCCGCCACTCTGCTTAATTTTCAATATCGCTTCCTGGTATTGTCGGACGGCTTGCGTGTCGATCAAAGGACCTACGTGATTCTCTTCATTTAATGGATTTCCTATTTTTAATTGCTGATAAGCACTTTCAAGCTTTTCTACAAAAAGATCAAATACACTATTATGAATAATTAATCGACGTGTAGAGGTACAACGTTGACCTGCTGTACCAACGGCACCAAAAACAGCTGCTCTCAGGCTGATATCTAGATCACACTCTTTAGAAATGATAATGGCATTATTGCCGCCAAGCTCTAAAATGGATTTACCAAGTCTCTCGGCCACAGCAGCACCAACTTTTTTGCCCATTCTGGTTGAACCAGTAGCAGAGACTAAAGGTACACGAACATCTTTGGTCATCAATTCTCCTATTTTGGCACCCCCAATGATCAAAGAAGAAATACCCTCCGGAAGATCATTTTCCGTTAATACCTCCGATATAAGTTTTTGACAGGCTATAGCAGTTATCGGCGTTTTTTCAGATGGTTTCCATAAACATACGTTTCCACATACCCATGCAATGGCTGTATTCCATGACCAAACAGCGACTGGAAAATTGAATGCAGAAATAATTCCTACGATTCCCAGTGGGTGCCATTGTTCATACATTCTATGATCGGCTCTTTCAGAATGCATAGTCAACCCGTAGAGTTGACGTGACAATCCGGTTGCAAAATCGCATATATCAATCATTTCCTGAACTTCGCCGAGTCCCTCCTGATATGATTTTCCCATTTCATAGGAGACTAATTTGCCCAGAGGTTCTTTAAATGCTCTAAGCTTATTCCCAAACTGACGAACAATTTCTCCTCTTTTCGGAGCAGGGATACTTCTCCAGCTTTTTTGTGCTTCTGAGGCTTTTTTGATGATAGTCTCATAAGAAGCTTCATCAGCGCACTTCACTTTTGCAATCAGATTTCCATCTACAGGACTAATGGATTCCATCACGGGGCCTTTTGCCTCAATCCAATTGGAGCCCATGGAAACACCTTCATTCACTTCACTGATTGATAGCTCTTTTAGTACTTTCTTTAACTGTTCTTCGTATCCCATTTGAGTTTAATTGCTTAAAGCAAAAGTATCAAAATACAAGGAGATACTACAGAAATAAAAAAGCCCCTTTCCGAAATTTCAGAAAGGGGCTTTGAAATATATTGCAAAAGCAGTTTTACCAGCCCATTCCGTAGTAGGCCGTTTCACCGCTTGGATATACACCCTCGATAAGTATACCACCTCTTTTGCGAGCCATGGTCTCCTGAAGGTCGCCTACAGAGTTAATGTCCTTTTTATCGATAGAAGTAATGATAAAGCTTTCCCTGATCCCCGCACTTTTCCATTTACCTTCATCCAGCTCGGCTATTTTAGCACCACCCTGAATTCTCAATTCATTAGCTTCCTCTTCATTAACATCTTCGAAAACAGCACCTTCCAATTCATATGATGCTGTTTTTACAACTATATCTGTGGTTCCTGAAGCTCCTTTGAGCGTAGCATCAGTCGTTTTTCGATTACCTTCCCGAACATAAGTTACTTCAACTTGATCTCCAGGCCTGTTTAGTGCTATAGCCTCCTGTAGTTCCGCAACGTTTTTCACCTCATGATCATTGATAGCAATGATTACATCACCTGCTTTCAAACCTGCATCATCAGCTGCGCTACCAGAACCAACTTCACTGATGTAAACTCCCGTCAGCTCTTCAAAATCACGATCTTCCGCAAGTTCAGCACTAACATCAACGATTCTTATACCTAACAACGCTCGTTGTACAACACCGAATTCCAAAAGATCATCCATTACTTTTTGTACCAAGGAAACAGGTACTGCAAACGAATATCCCGCATACGTTCCTGTTGGGGTTGCGATAGCGGTATTAATACCAATAAGCTCTCCTTTAAGATTTACCAAAGCACCACCACTATTTCCTGGGTTTACAGCTGCATCCGTTTGAATGAAAGATTCGATCTGTAAACCATTACGATCTCGTAAAATATTAATGTTCCTTGCTTTTGCACTTACGATACCGGCTGTTACGGTTGATGTCAGATCAAAAGGATTTCCTACTGCTAATACCCATTCTCCAATCTTTACATTGTCTGAATTACCGAACTCCAGATAATCGAAATTATTACCATCGATTTTTAAAAGTGCCAGGTCAGTGGTAGGATCGGTTCCAATTACTTGTGCGTCATATTTTCTATTATCGTTTAATGTGACCGAAATTTTATCTGCATTTTCTACCACATGATTATTCGTTGCTACATAGCCATCTGCTGAAATTATGACTCCCGAACCTGATGAACGTGCAGGTTGAGGCTGCTGTCTTCTATAATTTCTTTGCTGATCTCCGAAGAAATCCCTGAACATATCCTCGAAAGGAGAGGATGATGCGGAAACACCACTTTCATATTCAGACCTGATGTGAACTACCGCGGGAGTAGCTTGTTCGGCTGCATAAACGAAATTTAATCCCGCAGGAACTACAAATGCTGAATCTTTTAAAAAATTAGATAGATAAACATTTTGTTTATCCTCAAATGATGTTTGTTGTATAGGTTGAGTTTGTTGTTTTGGCTGAAAGTATATGACTCCACTTACGGCTATACCCGCACCCAAAACTGCTGCCAATATGATCCCTAAAAAAAATTGTTTTCTGCTCATAGTTAAATGCTTGTGAATTATACAACTATTAAAAAAACGGATTATTTCACGAACGGTTCAAGAAACGTTCCAAACTATTTACAAGAAGGCATAAAAAAAGCGGGTTGCCCCGCTTAGTTGAAACATTATAGTTACCAATGTTTACTTGATTTGAATTTTATTCTTTAAGGTTTTCTTTTCATCCTTAGGTATTACGATATTAAGAATACCGTCCTGATAGGTAGCTGTGATCTTATCTACATTTACATTTTCAGGAACATAAAAAGACCTTGTGAATTGGCCATAGCTTGATTCAATTGACCTGAAATTTTTTGATTCATCTTTCTTTTCAAACTTTCTTTCTCCACTGATGATCAGCTTTCTGTCTTCAACATCAATATTTACATCTTCTTTTTTAACTCCTGGTAAAGAAAGTTGAATTTCAAAGCTCTTTTCCGTTTCAGCAATATCAACGGTTGGCACAAAACTGCTTTTGAATTCCCCTTCAAAAGAGTTATCTAAAAAACGGTCAACCAAACCTCTAAAGCTTGATGGTACAAAACTTTCAATTGCTGGATTATACTTTACTAGTGTCATGATAATTATACTTTTAGTTTAACATTCAATTTTTAACCGTATACTGTAAAGACTATACCAAACCTTTTTTGGAAGAGATTCATTAAAAATTAACGACATTATGTCATCAAACATAGTCAAATATTAAATTTAACAGACATAATGACATTTATATTAAATATTTTGATCTACAAGCATCGAAGCTTTCTATTTTAGGATCTCATGAATTCTGTTCTCAAAGCATTAGGTCCAGGGATTTTATTTGCCAGCACTTGCATAGGTGTATCCCACTTGGTGCAATCTACACGGGCTGGAGCCGATTACGGATTTGGACTCATTTGGGCTATTATCATAGCTAACATCTTTAAGTATCCCTTTTTTGAATTCGCCTCTCGCTATACGAGCGCAACGGGAAAAAGTATTATCGAAGGTTATCAAAAAGAAGGTAAGTGGGTGCTATGGGCTTACTTCATCATATCAATTCCATCCATGTTTATTGTTACAGCAGCGGTTACTTTTGTGGCTTCTGGCTTATTGAGTAATATTTTTGACGTGGGCTATTCCATAAGTTCATGGTCTGCTATTCTTATAGCGATTTGTGCGGCAATTCTTTTGGCAGGTAATTACAACTGGCTGGATGGGATTCTGAAATTCATGGGTATCATTCTGGTGCTTTCCACGGTAATAACGTTTATAGGAGCTGCTGCAGAGTTTGACTTAGCAAACTATCAAAGAATAGTCACCCCTTCAATTTGGACCTCAGCAGGAATCCCTTTTCTGATTGCTTTGATGGGCTGGATGCCTACTGCCGTAGATATTTCTACATGGACAAGCTTATGGGCAGAGGCAAAAATTGAGTCATCAGGACATAGGCCAGGGCATAAAGAAACTCTATTCGATTTCAATTTGGGTTACTGGACTTCTGCGGTGATGGCTTTACTGTTTTTAGGTTTAGGAGCCTTTGTACTTTATGGATCAGGAGAGCAGTTATCGGGAAGTTCTGCAGTATTTGCAGGACAACTGATTTCCGTTTATACCTCCGTTATTGGTGACTGGAGCTTTTTGATTATTGCTATCGCCGCTTTTTCCACAATGTTCAGTACCACAATTACAGTAATCGATGGTTATGGAAGGGCGCTTAGTAAAACCTTATGGTCAATAGGGTTTGGACGCTTGGGGAATTATAAGCTTTTTGTAGTAATAAGCGGGGTAGGAGGTTATCTTATTATAACTGCTTTTACCAATAACTTAAAGCTGATGGTTGATTTTGCAACCATCTTGTCTTTTATCGTGGCGCCATTAGCTGCATTTTTAAATTACCATATTGTTTTTTCAGGTAATTTTCCTGATGAGTTTAAACCTGGGAAAAAAATGAAGATACTAGCTATCGTAGGTATGGTTTTTCTTTCCGTTTTTACAATGGTATACTTCTATACCATTGTATCACTGTAATAATTTTTCTGTGAAGTTTGTTGCTAGTTTCTGGATAACATCCTAATATTGCATTCCTTTTTAAGACAGTCCTCCTTAGCTCAGCTGGTTAGAGCATCTGACTGTTAATCAGAGGGTCCTTGGTTCGAGCCCAAGAGGAGGAGCATTAAAGCCATTCGATATATTTCGAGTGGCTTTTTATTTGATATCCTTAATAAGACCGTCTACAATTTTGAACATGCCTTCTAGGTACTGAAAATTGGCTTTAAGAAGTCCCGGATCAATTGGTTTAGTAATATCAGGTTCAAATTGTGGCATGGGATGAGGGAAAAGTACAGTCAGTTTTCCTTCATTAAAACTAAAAAATGCTCCCCTCAATGAGTTATTACTCATTTCGCTTGCGTCTACTTTACGGACCATCTTGTCATCTTTTCGCTCTTCAGTAATGAGGTTGCTCTCCAGATAATCGAAAGCACCTGAGTGTTTCATTTCTTCTGTTTTATCAATTTGATTAGTGTAGAGTTTAAAGTGAGTTGCTGAAGCAGGCGCTTCGACCTCTTTCAACTCAAATCCTGACTTATCTGGTTTCCACAAAAACGAGTTAAAACTGGTCGAAACAAGCTGAAGATTATATGCCCTTTGTTCTTGCAAGCTCATATTCGAATCTCTTTTGAACTTGATCTTAGTAAGGTCTACAGAAGGTTGGGATGCCTTTTTAGCAGGAACAAAGAAAAGCCGTAAGCCTGAATAATCAGGAACATCAAGTTGCATTAGAACACCATCAAAAATACTGACGCGTTTTCTGTGAGTTGTATTTCCACTCGTGCTCGTTCGCATTTCAGAAAGGTGAATTTCAGAGAATTTGAAGTTATAACCTCTATAGTATCCGTGTGCGTAATCGTCGCCCTGGTACTTGAATTTTTCCAACCTCTGAAATAAGGCTGAATCATCTAAAGCCTCTTTTGGTATACTATTAAACGGCTCATAAACCAGATTTTCGCAATAATGGTCTAGGGCTGGAACGAAAACCAGATTTTTAAAATCTCGCCTAAAGTCGTTAAGCCCGAGTGCTTTCAGACGTTTTTTAATAAGGGATTCGTATAAGAAATAGGTGGGGATAGGAATAACTACTGCAAGGATAAACCCTGCCTGTCCAATAGTAGAGCATCCTGCAACTAGGGTAGCCAGCATAACAAAAACAATGATCTTATTTCGTTTGCTTACCAGTTTTGCCCTTGCTTCATCCAGTACCTCTCTTTTATACTCAATGTCTTGCGCCAGCTTATCAAGCTTATTCATATTTTAAGGTCTTCTAACCAAAAAATACGGAACCTTTTCCGCGATGCCAAAGAGCTAAACAATAAAAGGCTGTTGAAGGAGATTATCCTTCAACAGCAATGATCATTTAATTCCGGCCGGCCATAACGCCACCATCAACATCCCAGTTTGCACCTGTTACCCAACTAGCATCATCAGATAAAAGGAAAACAATGGTATTGGCAACCTCTTCCGCTGTTCCATTTTTTCCTATCGGATGGAAACCATGGAAGTCTTCAAGCGCTTTTTCTGCAGCTTCCCGGCTTCCAAAAACACTATCGTATACCGGAGTTGCAACTACGGCTGGTGATACCGCATTTACCCTGATTTTATGATCAGCCAATTCCATAGCTAAATGTTGAGTTAAAGAATGTAGCCCAGCTTTTTGCATGGAGTATGCCGAAGAAGGAGTGGCTTTTACAGCTTGCTTTGCCCACATAGACCCAACGAAAACGATGCTTCCGCTTTCATTGGATTTCATTTTTTTAGCTACCGCCTGCGTGATGAAAAAGAATCCCCTGTTAAGATCAAGATATGAGTTATAATCTTCTATTGTATGCTCAAGAAATGGCTTTGGGCCAAAAATTCCTGATGCATTTACCAGGTAATCAATTGAGCTCTCGTTTTCGATCAGTGAAGTAAGCTTTTCGAGATCAGCTGAATCGGTAATATCTATTTGATGCGTTTCTACATTACCAGAAGAGTCTGAATTTTTCAGATCGTTTAGTTTTTCAGGATTAGTTCCAACAGAATGAACCTTAATACCTTCTTTTGCAAGATGCTCGGTAGTAGCTCTTCCGATGCCACTACTTCCTCCAATAATGAGTGCTACCTTTCCACTAAGTTTAGTCATTGTGAATTTATTTATTTGTGTTTAATTACGTGATTAAAGCATCAGGACAACAAGCTTTTAGCCGTGTCCTTTGCAGAGAAAACCGGCCATAGATCATTTTCGATCTGTGCCTCTATAATGGCTGCCTCGTACAATAAGTAGATTTGATTTGCAACTTTGCATTCGTTGACTTCCGGAAGATTTTCTTTTACTGTTTTTCTGATCAGCTCTCTGAAGCGAGCTTTTTGAACCCTTATTTCCGAAAGTATTTCTGTTTTATCCTGAGGTATCTCAGATATGGTATTTAAGCACCAGCATCCGCGAAAATTTTCTTCCGGACAAAAAGATTCTAAGAATTCAAACACGGAAAGAACTTTATCAATACCCGGTTTAGCTTTCTGAATGAATGGTTTAACTCGATTCTGAAGACCCTCATCCATTCTCTGAAGGCATTGCAAAAAAATAGCGTCTTTCGAACCAAAGTGCTCGTACATGCTTGCTTTTGCCACTTTAGACTCCTTTAAAATCTCGTTAATGCCGGTTCTATTGTACCCTTTTTCATAGAATAGTTTAGAAGCTGTAGATAGTATTCTCTCTTTTACAGGAATTGAATTTCTAGTCATAGACAGACAAGTTTGTTCGTATAACGATATTGACAATAAATTAGTTTCGAAAAATACTTTTTAAAGGGAGACTTTAATCAAAAGAATTTCTTGGAACTCTAACTTTTAGATAACTGGTTTCCAGGATTTTTTATTTATCTGTTAACGACCAGTCTGGTCTGAAATCTTCCGTCTTGTGAGCTCAGTATATAAAGCCCATCGTTTAGCACATTAGCGATTTCCAATTCAGTTATACCGGCATTTACAGTTATGTCATCAATAACGATTGAGCCTGCCAGGTCTACTATCTTTCCAACGAAAGAAGCACTTGAGTTAATCCTTAACCTGGAGCCGTTTAAAGGGTTAGGAAACACAATGATATTTTCAGCGTTCTCGCCAGGGCTCGTTGGTATTCCTTCTCCTGAAAATTCAAAGAGTTGCAAACCACCCAGATTATTTCCTAAAACCAATTGGTTCTTTCCGGAATTGAAAAGATCACCAATCACCGGGAATGAAATGAAGCCAAACCTTGTGCCTTCATTATTTTCTATCAAATTATTCTGAATGGAGACAGCGATTTTCCCTTGGGCAGAGAAATTCGGATATACGTTAGTGCTTCCACTAAAATCCGTAGTGATCAAATCATTCTGTCCATCAAAATCAATATCAGCACTGGCTAAATTTAAATTTCCAAAAAGCCCATTGGGAATAATATCCAAAAAACGGTCTGTAAAACGTACATAGTCAGGGTTTTCTAGTGTTCCTTCATTTCTCCATTCTTCTATATTGCCAATGAAGGTACCAATTAGAATTCTAGGTGTTTCCTCTTCATCGGTCGGTATTACCAAAGGGTTTTCCAATTGGAAGTGGCTAAAATTAAGTGAGCGGGCTTCATTATCGAATGTTCCTCCTGCCTCTTTAAGGAAGTATGATATCTCAGCTGAAGTTGCCGGGCTGGTCGCTGTAGAGACTATAAAGTCTTCAAGACCGTCCCCATTTATATCTTCAAATTGTGGTCGAACATAGGTGAAATTTTGAGTACTAAGAAACAGAAAGTCTTCATCTACAATAACAAAACTTTCACCCGTATTCTCCAGAATCGTAACCATACCTTTATCGCTTCCTACGAAAATATCCAGGTCATTATCATTATCCATATCATGTAAGGCCGGATAAGATTGAAGCCCTGCATCAAACATTTCTTCTTGCAAAAAATTAACTGGGGTATTATCGAAAGAACCTATAGTGGAGCTTCCTTCAAACATCCAGACGTTCTCTTCAAAATCAACACCTGTAACAGTTGAAAACCTGAAATTTGGAGAGATTAGAAGATCCGGAAAGCCATCGAATGTAACGTCTTCTAAAAAAGCAGCCGGAAAATCTATAAAATCAAAAGTGCTGATCGGTGGAAATGAGTTAATATCGAATTCGGTGAAAAGATCATCTGTAGGTGTTCCCTCATTGAAAAAAACACTAAGGTTATTACAGCCTTCATCACCAAAAAGAAAATCCATATCGTTATCGGCATCAAGGTCAGTAAGAAGCATTGCTTTTCCACTCACATGTTCCAAACGTTGATTTGTTCCGCAGGCTTCATCGCCAAATTGGAAATCTAAACAATCACATTCAGTCAGTCCTCCCCATTGGCTTGTTTCAAGCCGTAAGATCAATGTATCCGGGCGATCTTCCTGAACAGCATTATTACGATACATACGCATATTGTTTCCACTGGCAAAATCGAAAACCACAATGTCAAGATCGCCATCGGAATCAAGGTCTTCTATGGCTGGAATATCGGTACCATTTAATTGTAAGTTTAAAACGCTGCTTAGTCCAAAAGCTAATAGTGGGTCTGTGAAGAGTTGCCAGCTAGGGAAATTTGAGCCTTCTTCTTGAATCTGCTTGTAGACTTTCATTCCAGCTGGAACGCTAGTGAATAGATCTTTTAGCCCATCTTGATCGAAGTCCCTGAAGACAACCCAATTCTCAATTCCTTCTGGAAAAGTGACAGCGTAGTCGTACTCAAAAACGTATGAACCGGACTCGTTAATGAATACGGAAAATGTATTGCTTGAACGATCGAAAACGATGAGATCGGCATCGTTGTCGAAATCAATATCGAGCGTATTAAATTGAGATGAGTTTATACCACCAGCGAAGCTTAATTCAAGCGCATTATCGTTTTTAACAATGCTTATGTCGTTGAGTGGTGTTAAAAGTGTTTGTGCAAAAGAATTGAATGTTACAGCCACTAAAAGAAAGCTGTAAATGAATATTAAACTTAGTTTCGAAAAAAAAATTATTTGCTTTGACAAACGGTGATCGTTGAATTCTCTGTACTCAACTGACCCTCAAAAGCACTGCCAATGTTACCTGCAGCTAGAATTATATCTTTCTCCGCACCGACGGCGGCTTGATGGACCTTAATATGAAAATCTCCATTTGCTAAATCCTCAAACTTAATTTCAGTTTCATCGGCAAGGAATTGCAAAGTCGAATTACTTTCTCCACTTGATCCATTTAAAGACTCAAGCAGAGCTAATACAGCAGCGTCAACTTTTTCAATATTTCCGTCATGAAGATGTACTGGATGTGTAAATCCCGCAATTGTGCCCGTAAGGGAAACTTCTATGTTAGTAAAACCATTGCTGGTTTCTCTTAAAGTAACCTGACCGCTAATGTTTTGATCAGGACCTGCAACCATAGGAAACGTTAGTTCTTGACCAGTGAATTCTCCAGAACCTCCATCAGAACACCCCATTATTAATAAGGTATATGAAAAAATAAGAAAGCAGACCTTCTTCATTGGTAGTAAATATACAGATAGAACGTCAAAAAATCTCAATTAGTTTGCAGAAGCTCCATTCATTTTTGTGAATATGAATCCAAATACGAAGGCTATCACAAAAGAAGGGAACATTACGTCCATTTGAACAAAGTACTTTCCTACTCCCGGGAGTAGAGGTACTAAGAATTTGAATATTGGTACAGAGAGAAAGCCAGATATCATAGACGCAAGTGCCCCATTTTCATTATAAGACTTCCAAAACAGCGATAAAATAATCACCGGACAAAAAGTTGCTGCAATTCCTGACCAGCCAAATATGACGAACCAGAAGATTGTTCTGGTGGGTGATAAGATAGCAACTAGCATCGCTATGCCTAAGGCTGAAAAAGCTAAAAGTAAAGTGACTTTTCTGGAGAGCGTTGATAAATTATCGTTCTTAAGATCAGGGCGGAATATTTGCTGATAAAAATCCCTTGTGATGGCACTAGAAGCAACTACCAATAAGGAATCAATAGTGCTCATTATGGCGGACAAAATAATAGCGATATAAATCCCCACTACTATCGCAGGCATAAGATTTTCAACCAGCATAGGAAGTACATTCTCTCCTGATATGCCTAGTGCCAATTCGGGATCAGCCCCGGATTCGGTAAACAGTATTCTTCCTATAAGACCTATGGTCACAGCCCCGATATCAGCCAGTAAAGTAAATAAAATGGCAACCCATCTACCTTTTTTAATCTCCGCCTCACTTTTTATGGACATGAACCTTACGAAGATCTGGGGTGAACCCATAAAACCCAGGCCAATGAAAAGAAAGCCCATAATGGTGGCAACATTGAAAAATGTTAGGCCACCGGAACCCCAGATATCCAGTAGATCGGGATCGACTTTACTGAGACTTGAGAAAAGTCCGCCTTCGAAGGCAAAAAGCCCTACAATGGGTAAGATTACCAATCCGGCAAACATCAAAGCCCCCTGGAAAACATCAGACCAGGCAACGGCTACAAACCCCCCGGTAAAAATGTATGCGACAACTATCACGAAACCAACGATAGCCCCTGTGTAGTAGTCGATATCTAGAAAAGTCTCAAATGCTTTTCCGGTAGCATCAATTTGAGCGCTTACATAAATAACCACAAAAAGAGCTAGGGTAGTAGCGGCGGTCGCCCTCAGAAAATTAGTCTTGCTATTGAAGCGACTTACTAAATAATCGGGAATTGTAATGGAATTGTATTGATCCGTCAAATGCTTAAAGGGTTTTGCCATGAAAAACCAGGCTACTGAAACCCCGATAACCTCACCGAGTACTACCCAGTAAGCACTAATTCCGGCTACAGCTCCCATCCCCGTAAGCCCTAATAATAACCAGGCCGATTCTCCAGTAGCCCGTGAAGAAAAGGCCACAATCCAGAAGTTGAGTTTTTTTCCTCCTACATAGTAATCTTCAATACTATGGATCTTTTTGGAGGCGAAGTACCCGATACCAAAAAGTATGAGGAAATAAAGACCAAGAATGATGTATTCCAGGGTCATCTTTTAATCTGGGGAATTTTTGTCAGGATACTCTTCATTAAAACCTTTCCAGTATTCATCAACAGTATCTTTCATTTCCCTGTGAAGTAATAAAATTCCGAATAGGTTGGGAATTGTCATAAGCGCAATGGTTATCCCGGACAATGTCCAGATGATGGTTGTATCTGTGAAGGCAGCCAGGAAAAAACCGATCACATACACAATTCTATAATAGATAACCTTGCTTGACCCGAACAAATAAGTAGTTGCTCTACCACCATAGTATGACCAGGAGATTGCTGTTGAGAATGCAAATAGTAAAAGGCCTATGGCAACGATGTACTGTCCGTAATCCCCAAAATAACTTCTTTTAAAAGCCTCTGTAGTTAGGGGAGCACTGTGGATCAATGATTTTCCACTGAATACTAATAATTTCTGGTCCACTACATCGCCTTCTGAAATTTCAATAGTTCCGGTAAAGGCTTTCCCTTTTTCGGTTATTTTGACTTCTTCAGCTACTGAGCGAGCATGTATTAAGGTTACATCAGAAAGAATTTCACCATCCTGTACTTCAATTTGCCCAGAGAAAGGTTTTGCATTTTCGGTACTTCCCGTTAGAAGGTAAGACGATAAGCTTTCAATATCTTCTGAGGCGCTTTCGTCATAAGATCCGTTCAGAATATCAATATCAGCATATTGAAAATCATTTTGATATTTATCGTTCCATGCACCTGATGAAAGCAATACCAAGCCCGTGATCGTACAAATGATAATAGTATCGATAAAAGGCTCAAGTATAGCTACCATCCCTTCCGATACCGGTTCATGGGCTCTCGCGGCAGAGTGGGCAATAGGAGCAGAACCCTGTCCGGCTTCGTTAGAGAAAAGCCCTCTGTTTACACCCATATTAAAAGCGAAAGAAAGTGTGGCTCCAAGAAAACCTCCTGCAGCTGCTGTTCCCGAGAAAATATCTGAAAATATGGAAACGAAAGAGGGGATTACATTTTCAATATTATAAAAAATGACTGCTAAGGCTCCAATGAAGTAGACGACAGCCATAAAGGGAACCAGCTTCTCAGTAACTTTGACAATTCGCTTGATTCCGCCAAGAATGACCAAAGCGAGAAATACAGCCAAAACTCCGCCCGTAATCATTTGGTCAATACCAAAAGTGGCATAAAGAGAGGTAGCAATGTTATTAATTTGAGGAAGGCTACCCGTGCCAAAAGAAGAAAGTATGGTCGCTACTGCGAAAAGGGCTCCTAGCCATTTTCCCGTATTTAATACTCTTCCGTTACTTAATTTGAGGTTGAGCCTTTGTTTCATATAGTACATCGGACCACCGGCAATAGATCCATCCTGAGCTTTTTCCCTGTATTTGTGAGATAAGGTAACTTCTACAAACTTAGAGGTCATACCCAGCATCGCGGTTACTAACATCCAGAATAATGCGGCTGGGCCTCCTAAGTGAACTGCTAAAGCAACACCTCCAATATTACCCGTTCCAACCGTACCGGAAAGTGCTGTGGCCAAAGCCTGAAAGTGAGAAGCATCACCCTCATCATCATCTTTATCGTATTTTCCTCTGACTACCCTGAGGGCATGCTTGAAATACCGTATTTGTGGAAACTTGAGGTATATAGTAAAGAAAAGACCGGTTCCTAAGAGAAAGAATACAAACCAATCTCCACTAATATAACCATTAATAAGGTTTAGAATATCGTTTAATTCTTGCATGCTACGCTGATTGCCCTAAATAAAAGCCTCGAAGCTAATAAAAAACCGGGAGAGTAGTGCTTAACAGCTTAGGACTAAGGACTTCGTTTTTTTCTTTTAGCTCTCAAATGCCTGAAGGAATCTACTAAATAGTAAGTTCCTATGACACCAATAGTCCCCCCAACGTAGAGTAAAGCTTGTCCAAGACCATCATTATCTCTTCCTAGCATTTGCCCACCGGCGATAACGGTTGAATAGCCAACAGTGGAAATGACCATACCCATTTTAAACCTTCTTTGAGTTTTATCCAAGCGGAGGTTTATATCATCAACTTCCAGTGAGAGTTTTAAAATTTGATTTTTTAAGGAATCAATTTGATCGGGGGTTGCTTGTTGTGCTTTTAAGCTAAAAAAGAAAGAACAGAGTAAGGCTGTAAAAAGAAATGATCGCATAAACAGGTTTTTGGCGCCTTAAAAAATTAAAAATTGGCTATTGATCCAACCACTTTTTGAAAAGACTCACTCGCTCACGACTCACAAGAAGTTCAAAAGGGGCTTCGACACTGCAATTTATCATTAGTCTATTTCCTTCATAATTTTGAATTTCCTGGATGTGCCTTGCATTAATAATTACTTTTCTATTGATCTTAAAACAATCAGACGGATTCAGGAGATTATTGAGTTCCTCGATAGTGTGATCAATAATATGCTTTTTATGATCATTTGAACTTAGGCAATAAACGATCTTTCCGTCCGCATAGAAAAGAATGCAGTCTTCAACGTTCAGCTGAGTATATTTATTTCCGGTTTTCGATAAAAACCTTTTTTTATAATTTGATTTTTTGAAGTATTCAGTGATCGGCGCCAAGTCGATGGCTGTATTTTGATGCCTCAGCCTAATCATTTTATCAACTGCCTGATTTAACTCTTCCATATTTATCGGCTTGAGTAGATAGTCTATGCTGTTGAGTTTGAAGGCTTTCAAGGAGTAATCATCGTAAGCGGTCGTGAAGATCACGGGCTTTTCATATCTGACCTTCTGGAATATCTCAAAGCTTAGACCATCAGCAAGGTGAATATCCAAGAAAAGAAAATCGGATTCGTCACCATTACTAAGATAATCAACGGTGTCTTCTATGGAGTCGAACCGTTCTATAACCTCAATATTAGAAGGATGTGATTTGACCAGTCGCTCTAGTCGGTTGGCTGCATACTTTTCATCTTCTACGATTATGGCTTTCATTTTCCAATCAGAGGTAATCGAACTTTGAATTCACCTTCATTGCTTTCAATAATCACAGGGTCTTTGGTCAAGAACTCAAAACGTTCCTGAATATTGGCAAGCCCTACTGAGGTAGATTCTTCTTTACTGGTCTTTAATTGAAGGTTGTTAGTTACCGTTAAATAGGTTCCAAAATTGTTTGAAATCTTTATGTTCAGCTTCTTTTTTTCAGATACAATATTGTGTTTGATTACATTTTCTATCAAAATCTGAAGTGTTGCCGGAGGAATCTGGTAGTTATCAAAATATTTTTCAGGAAGATCTATTTCAGTCTTTAGATTCTTATCATATCGGACTTCAAGAAGAAATAAGTACGATTTTAAAAAGTTAATCTCTTCTCTTAAATCAACTAGTTTATGTTCCTTGTGGGTAAGGATATACCGATAAACTTTTGATAATCTTTCAATAAAATCACCGGCCAATTCCGGGTTCTCATAGACAAGAGAGCTCAATACATTAAAACTATTAAACAGAAAATGGGGATTAATTTGGTTTTTTAAAATTTCAAACTGAGCCTCAATATTTTTTTTCTTCAACTCTTGTGTTTCGAGTTGGGCATTTTTATGCTGATTGATGTAAAAAACGATGGCATTAACACAGTTCAAAAAGAGATTGACCCTAAATGAAAACCCTAATGAAAGTTTGAATTCTGTCGAAAAACTTTCTAGTGAATAGAATTTGAAAATTCCATAGGTGAGGATGGATGAGATTAGAAATACGATTAGTACAGACCCTAGGAAGAGTTTGATAAGGGGATGAATATTAGGCAAGAAATAACCATTCTTACCAATGAGCTTCATAAGTAAACTGTTCCCTTCCCAAATCCCGGTTACTACAATAAAAATAAGTATTAGGAGGTGTGGAATAGGTAGTTCCATATCAACTAACCGGTCTCCCCCTGTGAATAAAATGTTCAATACAGAATAGATCGATAAAAGAATAATGAAGAAGTATCGGTATTTGTAGTTAAACATAACTGCGGAAACTGAATGGGTGATATAATGTTTAAAAAAGCGGAGGCTTAAAACCTCCGCTTCTAAAAAAACTTCTTAATCTAAATCAACGGGTAAAATCACACTGTTGATTACATGAATAACACCATTAGAGGTTAATATATCGGTTGCAGTTACAGAGGCATCTGCATTATCAGGTTCCTGATCTGTTAGTGTTACCGAACCATCCATCGCTACGTTAACTGTGAATGAAGCTTCGTCAGTATCAGCTACTACCAAACCATCACTAAGGTCAGAAGAAAATACCCTTCCGCCCTGGAACACATGGTATAACAATACTGTAGATAAAGTTCCCTCTCCTAGTAGGTCATCAACATCCCCCGGACCGGTTACAGTTTCTCCTAGTGCATCATAGAGGGCTTGGAATGCTGCATCGTCTGGCGCAAATACGGTGAAAGGACCATTCCCTTGGAGCGTAGTAACTAATCCAGCTTCTGTTAAAGCAGCAGCTAATTCAGTAAAGCCCGCATCTGTAGCTATAGCAACTATATCTTGATCTTCTGGCTGTAGAGTTCTATTTATTAAATGTACTACACCGTTATCGTAATCAAGAGCTCCTTCCGCTTCGGTCGCTAAGGTTACTTCGCTATTACCATTGATGAATACACCATTAGAGTTGTTTGTTAAAAAGAAATCACCATTTAGAGTAGTTACTGCTGCTGCAAATGCTCCTTCGGTTGAAGGTAAATTACTTGCAAACAGTTCTCCTCCGCCTGCCATGCCGATTACATGGTATTGAAGTATTCCAGCTAAAGTTGCATTACCATCTTCCGTGTTATCAGGTAACTCCATGATTCCAGCGGCCTCAAAAGCAGCATTATCAGGAGCAAAAAGCGTCCAGTTAATATCTGGATCAATCAAAGTTTCTAAAAGCTCTGCTTGCACAACAGCAGCAGTTAGTGTGCTGAAATTCACATTGAAATAAGCAGGCTCCACAATAGTATTTACAATGCTTGCTTCTAATTCAGGAATTAAAACTCCGTCGATGATATGAACAACTCCGTTTGATGCTGCGACATTAGGGGTACTTACCACATTTCCATTAATGGTTACATTATCTCCTACACCGACGGTTACATTTTCCATATTAAGAGCGGGAATCTCCTGTCCGTCAGTTAAATCTGTTGAAAGGGCAGCAGTTCCTGATATAACGTGATATTCTAATATGTTTCGAATAACACTTTCAGGTACATCTTCTAAATCAGTTTGTCCCACAGCAGCTAACAGATCAGCAAAAGCATCATCGTTTGGAGCAAAAACCGTAAATGTTCCGTCATCATCGCTTAAGGTGTTCACTAGATCAGGGAATAGGGTAAGTGCATCAACCAGAGTGCTTAGAGAAGAAGTAGCTTGAGCAATAGTAACGATATCTTCAGGCTCTTCCTCAATTTCTACTGGGCTTAAAACAGCGTTAATTGTATGTATAACTCCATTGGAACCTTCTACATCAAAAGGTTGGACAATGTTTACTACATTTCCATCTAAGTCAGTAAGCGTTAGTGCAGTAGCATCGATGGTTATCGCTGCTCCCTGTAAGGTATTTACAGGTCCATCTGTTAATTGACTTGAACTGATGCTTCCTGACACTACATGATATTGCAGAATAGCAAGCAAGTCGGCATCAGGAATATCATCTACATTGTCTGCTGAAATTCCTGCCGCAGTAAACGCTGCATCGTTAGGAGCGAAAACCGTGAAAGGTCCTTCCGCAGAAAGAGCGTCTACCAAATCAGCCTCTTGTAAAGCGGCAACAAGGATAGAAAAATTACCATTTTCTATTGCAATATCCACAATGGTTTGTGGATCATTCGAATCATCGTCGTCGCACGACATAAAAAGAAATGGAACCATCATGATTCCAAGAACTAAGAGGTTACGTTTGAGTGTTTTCATGAGTTTAATTTTGATTTGCTTAAGAACAGGTTGCAACTCAAGGATTTTTAGAAAGCTGGATTAGCCGGGGCATTTTCAAGCCTGAATTGAGATAAAACGGTAGTGAACTGTTAAACCAGTTCTTCAGAATTGCTTTTAAGAAGCATTCTGTGTATCTTCTGTGAAAAACTTTAATAAATAGCCATGCAATTCGTCGCCAACTTTAAGCCTCAATTCACTAAAACCAAAAAAGATCATGCATTAACAGATCGATTCGATATTAACAATAAGCACGATTCTGTAGATAATTATATGACTTCTGAATTGGTAAAATTCAAACCAGACCAATCAGTTTTTGAAGTGATCGATAAAATAACCAAACAGAAAATTTCAGGAGGCCCGGTTGTTAATGACGATGGAGATTTGGTAGGGCTTATTTCTGAAAAAGATTGTCTGAAAGTTTTAGTAGAAATTGTATATCACAATGAGCCAGAGCGTATTGGCCGCGTTAAAGATTATATGACAAAGGAAGTTGTAACTGTTGATGCAAATAAAGACGTGGTTGAAGTGGCGAACCTTTTTTTAATGACCAATTTTCGCAGGTTTCCAGTGGTTGATGAAGCAGGACATTTAGTGGGTCAAGTAAGTAGGAAAGACATTTTAAAGGCAGTTAATAAGTTTAAAGCGACAACTTGGTAAAGTGCATACAATCGTGCTTCAAGTAATTTTTACTTTAGTTGGTTTGTTAGGTATATATCTAGGCTATGTCATTGCCTTTAAGCAATCTAGCCGAGGCCATAGGAAATTAGTAGCGAAAGTAATGGGATACCTCTTTATAGGAATAGGAATTTATATACCGTCCTTTTACTTTCTTGTAGATGTAAACAACACTGTCTTACATGTTTTTGGGTTGTTTTTACCTATCCTTCTTTTGGTAGGATTGACTATTCTTTCTTTGTATTTGATAGAATTATTTATGGATTTCTAATTAAAAACTGCGTTTTCCAATCTTGCAATCCTTTTCTTGTTGATGGTTAGATTTCCTTTTTACTTTGATAGTACCATAACGGACTATCTTAGTTCGCTATAACTAAATTGATTTTAGCTGTTCTTTCCTGAACTTTTTGCCTTCTCCCAATATTCATCCATTTCTTCCAGGCTCATCTCCGGAAGTGATTTTCCATCCTTCTTGGACTCTGTTTCTAAGAATTGAAATCTATTAATAAATTTTTTATTGGTCCGTTCAAGAGCTTCTTCGGGATTAATGTCTATGAAACGGGCAAAATTGATTAGGGAAAATAAGAGGTCTCCAAACTCACTCTGTGCTGTTTCTTTATCAATATCCTTTGGTTCTTTTCCATCGAATTCATCTCCGAACTCAGCTAATTCTTCCTGAACTTTTTTCCAAACCTCACTTTTATCGTCCCAATCAAAACCAACACCCCTTGCTTTTTCCTGAATCCGCATGGCTTTTATTAAAGCGGGGAGGGATTTCGGTACTCCTCCCAATACGGAGGTATTTCCCTTTTCTTTCAGTTTTATTTTCTCCCAATTCTGTTTGACCTGCTCATCGGAATTCACATCAACATCACCGTAAATATGAGGGTGTCTGTTGACCAGTTTATCACATACCTGGTTGAGAACTTCTGTAATCTCGAAATCATCTCTTTCAGATGCAATACGTGAATAGAATACCAGATGAAGCATAAGATCGCCCAATTCTTTTTTCACCTCTAGTCTATCATCTTCCAGAATGGCGTCGGAAAGTTCAAATGTTTCTTCAATAGTCAAATGCCGAAGGGATTCCCAGGTCTGCTTTTTATCCCACGGACAGTTTTCACGAAGCTCATCCATAATGGTCAGTAGCCTGTCAAATGCGTTCAATTTTTCTGATCTTTTAGGATCGGGCGATGCTAAAGAGCCTTCTTTTATAGCCATATGTGAAACTGTAGAGGGTATGATTCTGTTAAACTAGATGAATTGTATAAATTTGAATAAAATTAGAAAGATATGGCAACGGTTTTTTTAGGAGTTGGATTTATTGCATTGTTTTTCGTCTTAATGTCGGTAAGGATTTTACTTAAAAAAGACGGAGAGTTTAAAGGAACCTGTGCCTCCCAGAACCCCTTTCTAAATAAAGACGGAGCCTCTTGCGGCTACTGTGGAAAAACAGTAGAACCCGGAGAGTCATGTGGAAACCCTGATTCCGAGGTAAATAAAGTATTGGCTAAATTCAATTAGAACAAGTTCTACCCTATCCTTTCTAGAATCCTGTTTCGTCTGATGTAAATTCCTTGTTACCTTTGCGGGGCAAACTTTAAATATGCCTTGTGACGTTAATTAAATCGATTTCGGGAATTCGAGGAACGATTGGAGGTAAGCCAAACGAAGGACTTACCCCTGTCGATATTGTTAAATTTTCTGCAGCCTTTGGAACTTGGGCTAAAGAGAAATCTGGAAAATCAACGATAATTATCGGAAGAGATGCCCGCGTTTCTGGTGAGATGGTTTCAAAACTGGTCTCTTCAACCCTTCAGGCCTTAGGATTAGATGTGATTGACCTTGGGCTTTCTACGACTCCAACCGTTGAAATGTTTGTTCCTAAAAATGAGGCTGCTGGCGGAATCATATTAACAGCCAGTCATAACCCCGCACAGTGGAATGCACTGAAATTATTAAATGAAAAAGGAGAGTTCATTTCAGGCGCAAATGGCCAGGAGGTACTTCAGATTGCTGAAAATGATGATTTTTTATTTTCCGAAGTAAAAGAACTGGGTGAAATTACAATAGACGATTCTGCCTTAGAGTATCATATCAATGCTATTCTTGAACTTCCTATGGTTGATGTGGAGTCGATCAGAGCAAAAGGTTTTAAAGTCGTTCTGGATGCAGTTAACTCATCAGGAGGAATTGCTATCCCTAAACTATTAGAAAAACTAAGCGTAGAAGTTAAAAAACTCTACTGTGAGCCTACAGGAATATTTCCTCATAATCCGGAACCACTTCCTGAAAATATCACTGAAATATGTAATGAGGTAAAACATGGTCGGTACGATTTAGGAATTATCGTTGATCCTGATGTTGATCGGCTGGCCTTAGTAAGTGAGGACGGAAGCCCATTTGGGGAGGAATATACCTTAGTAGCTGTAGCGGATTACATTTTGAAAAACACTAAGGGTAATACCGTATCTAATTTATCTTCTACCCGAGCTTTAAGAGACGTTACAGAAAAACACGGGGGAGCCTATTCTTCGGCTGCAGTCGGCGAAGTTAATGTTGTTGAGGAAATGAAAGCTTCAAAAGCTATTATCGGAGGAGAAGGTAACGGAGGCATCATTTATCCTGAACTTCACTACGGACGAGATGCACTAGTTGGTATTGCACTTTTCTTGTCTCACCTGGCTAAGTCAGACATTACAGCATCAAAGCTTAGAGCCAGTTATCCGGAGTATCATATTTCGAAAAACAAGATTGAACTGAATGATGGAATAGATGTCGATTCAGTTTTGAAATCCATAAAACATCAATACCACAACCACCCGGTAAATACAGTAGATGGTGTTAAAATTGAGTTTGAAAATGAATGGGTGCATTTGAGAAAGTCAAATACGGAACCCATAATTCGAATTTATTCAGAAGCAGACTCAGAGTCCAAAGCAGAAAGCTTAGCGAAAAAATTAATTAGTGACATTAAAGAGATTATGCACGAAGCTCAAAGTTAATATGAAGGTTTATCTTGATAATGCTGCAACCACGCCTATAGATGAAAATGTACTAGAAAGTATGCTTCCATACATGCGGGATAGTTATGGAAATCCATCTTCTATTCATTCTCATGGAAGGGAAGTAAGGTCAGCTATAGAGCAATCAAGAAAAAAAGTGGCCGAGTTGCTGAATACCTCACCTTCAGAAATATTTTTTACCTCTGGAGGGACTGAGGCGGATAATATGGCACTTTGCTCTACGATAGAATCTCATGGAATTCAGCATGTCATAACCTCTAAGTTAGAGCATCATGCAGTTTTACATACTGTTGAGTATCTAGAAAAAGTCAAAAACGTTAAGGTCAGTTATGTAAAGGTGGATAGAAAAGGGAACATCGATTTTAGCCACTTTGAAAATTTGCTGAAAGGAAATTCCAAAAGTCTAGTGAGTCTAATGCACGGCAATAACGAGATCGGTAATATTCTGGACCTCTCTAAAACAGGCGATCTATGCTCAGAATATGGAGCAATACTTCATTCGGATACCGTTCAGACGGTTGGCCATTATAAACATGATTTAGAGGTTTTAAAAACTGATTTTATAGTTGGCTCCGCCCATAAATTTCATGGCCCGAAAGGTGTTGGCTTTTTATACATCAATGCTAACACCAAGATTTCTCCTTATATCCACGGTGGGGCTCAGGAAAGGAATATGCGTGGCGGAACGGAGAATGTTTATGGTATCGTAGGATTGGCGAAAGCACTTGAGATTGCTTATTCTGATATGCAAGACCATCGTAAATACGTATTGGGATTGAAGCAAAAGATGATTTACGGACTCAAATCTGAGCTGGAAGATATTGCCTTCAATGGGGATTCTGAAGATGTGCAAAATAGCCTTTATACGGTTTTGAACGTATGCCTACCAAAGACTACAGACAACGATATGCTGCTTTTCAATCTTGATATCAACCAAATTTCTGCTTCTGCAGGGAGTGCCTGTTCTAGCGGAAGCAGCTTAGGGTCTCACGTTTTGCAAGCTATCGGTTCCGATCCGAACAGGGGAGCGGTCCGATTCTCTTTTAGTAAATACAATACGGAGGAGGAAATCAATTATGTTGTTGAAAAGTTGGCAAATATTTTCAAGCCTGAAAAGGCGGTCTAAAGGGCCTGCCTATTTCTCTTTTTCCATTACCAAAATAACTTTATTAAAGTCAGCGGCAGCATTGATAACTTTTCTGAATGGTTCGAAGCATTCCTTGGAACAAGCTATTC
Source organism: Bacteroidota bacterium (assembly GCA_039030555.1). Lineage (GTDB taxonomy): Bacteria > Bacteroidota > Bacteroidia > Cytophagales > Cyclobacteriaceae > JBCCDY01. The sequence continues at coordinate 193,051 of JBCCDY010000001.1, read as the reverse complement.
TTTTGTAGTTTTCATCAATATTGATCAATAGTTCGTTTCCTTTGAGCTCATACGTAGAGGTAAAATTAAAAACTTCATCCCCGTCAATTTCATGACTCACATCAAATTTCAGTTTATCTAAATTCTTAACGGTATAGCCTGTAGGAATTTCAATAGAAATCTTTCGGTCATACTTTCGGTTGTAATCATTTTCTACTGGAAGGTTTCTTTCTTCATCCTGATAAAGCTCTGTTTGTGGCCCAATAACTTCGCCCACTTTTAATAAGTACTTCGGTCCTGCGCGCTCAATTAAAGTTGAAGTTTCCATTTTTGATCTGATCTTAAATGGGCTTTTCAATGGTGAAAGGTTCCAATCCCCGTTTTCAACTTCAATCTGGTCAATTTTAGCATCTCCAGCCGATAGCCTCATGTAATTTTCTATGACTTCTTGCTGTTTGTCTTTCGTCAGAAAAGAGTAGTAAGGCTGAATAAAAATGGCATTATAGCCAGTCATTACGCGTTCAATATCAAGCATCGTTTTATCGAATGAGTCAGAAAACTGTACAGACACATTCATGTTATCTACGCTCTCATCGTATCCGAGTGGTTCGATAAACTTGAGCTCCCCTACTCCTGTGAGCTCTTCACCAATTGCTACCTCAGAGATAAATAGGCCTTCGTTATTAGTATATTGAAATGGGATCATTCCAAGACGATACTCAGAATTGTTTGGAGCGAGATATTGATCCAGTTTGGGGAAGTAAATGAAATATTTAGCCAGATAATTCCACGAATCAAAGCTAGGGTCAAAGCGTACGCTAGTTCGGTCTGAAGTCAGAACGAGTTGATGTTCTAAACGGGCTAATTTAAATAGCGCTGCAAAAAGTTTAGCCATTCCCCTTTCGTTTCCAAACTTGTTTTCGAGGATAAATTTAATGTTTGAGTAATCAGAAACAGGTAGATCTCGAACACCAAATTCTGTTTTAATAAGATTTTCGATCTCTCTAATTTTTTCTGTATCACTCAGTTTGTTTTTAAGCTTTTGCCCATCATAAAAATTTTGAACAGCATTTAATTCATCGATATCCAGAGAATAAATACTTTCATGAATCCTCTTTGAGGCATCGGCCCAGGTAAGCAGACGACTATTTCCTGTCGATTTATTATAAGACAATTTAAAATCGAGCCGTTGCCTGTTGGAATTGTAAAAGGAGTAGGCTTCATTTTGAAGCTTGGGAACATTAAGGGCGGTAACAGAATATATTCTTTGAGTAGAGTCATATTCTTCTTCCACCTCAGGAAATCCATTATAGCTTTTAAAAGAGAACTCCAGATTATCGGGGCAGATCAGCTCAAATTCAGCTTTAAGCGTAGGTACTTTAGACTGAAAATATTCTCTTCCAAAATATCGAACACCTACTTTTTCGGTGTAGAAGTATTCTACTTCGGTTCCAACTTCAACACCATCGACTGCGAATATCCTGAAGCCTTGTTCCTCCTGTTCATCATTAAGTTCTTTAATATCGTCATTATCGATGATTTTGATTGTACCATCTGGGCTTATGGACCGTGCTTTCAAACCGGCAAGTTCGTCTCCATCTGAAAATGGTAAATAGATTTTATTGTATCGATTTATTCCACTCTCCGTATTAATTCTGATGATCTTATGGGTTAATGTAAATAACTCCAGATCGAAGGTTTCCGGACTGTATGCATATTCATTTGAGGTAAAATTCTTAACTATTACTGCAGCTTCATCTTGAAACTCTGTTGGTAATTCTACCCTATCTCTTTGCTCTTCCCAATTATAGGCAGCCTTTGCAAAATAGCTATCCTCCTGTGCAGAAGCTACAAATGGTATTATTAGAAAAAAGAATAAAATGGAGCCTTTCATGGTGTAATGCATTTTTAATGTTTGAAGCTAAACGCTTTTTTCCAGGATTATGACATCCCTGTAAGCCTCATTTAATTTTTCTACGACCTTATTCCAGTTGGAAAAGTCATCGGGATTCAGGATTAAAAAATCAGCATAAAGCGTTTTCCGCATGATCACTTTATTATCCACTCGTTCGTATTCCATGGTAAAGCCAATATCTTCATTTTGTTCAGAAGTGCTTTCAGGTAAATAGGTGAGGTCATAGCCATCTGGGATATCAATTACGGAAACGTATTTTTTAAAGTATTTATAATCATTTTCTATCGGTAAGTGCCTTTTGCTTAAGTCAATTTGCTCGTTGAACCACTCCTTATTAAGGTTCATATTGAAGTATATTTCGTCACCTACGATGTTAAAGTAATCTTCAATAGTAAAACTATAATCTACGGAAAGCTCTAGCTTTTTAGAGTCTAGATTTTCAATTCCGAATTCTTCTACGAAATATTTATTGTTACCCTTTTCGGTTAAGCTCGTGACGATCTTTTTCGAAGCTTCTTCATTTCTTCCGGTGAGTCTGTAAGTGGCATAGATTTTTTCATAACCTCCCAATTCTAATTTTCCTTGGCCTTCAATCTTTTCATTAAGAATGGAAAAGTGGACACTATCAAATTTGAAATTCACTTCTTTATCTACAATAGGGACCTTTATAATTTCGAACGATTCATCATCTAAAGAAATCAGTGCCTCTTTACCTTGAATAAAGGCGGATGGAAGTCCTAAAGCAGTATGCTTTCCCGTGGCATCTAAAAACACGTATTCATCTCCAGATTTATAAGCCGCAATCATATGATTATCTACTATGGGTGTTGGAACTTCAGAATAATTGTAGGGTAAATCTCTGCTACCAATCCAGGTAAAATAGCTTTCTATTCCCGCCAGGTCTAACATGGTTTTCGTGATGCAGGCCATGTCTTTACAATCCCCATATTTTTTATCTAAAGTATATTCAGCATTGTGCGGAATAAAACCTCGCATTCCATCTTCAAAAGCGATGTAGTTGATGTTGTCTTGTACCCAATAAAAGATGTTCTCAGCCTTTTCTTTATCCGATTTTGCATTCGAAGTCAATTCAGAGACTAATTTTTTGAGCTCATTACTTTCTGCTTTATCCATTCTTTCTAAAAAACTGCTGTAGAGCCTGTAAAGATCGCCTGGATTAGAGAGCACATTTCGTCTTTGGTTACCGATAACAGCACTTTTGATATGATAAATCACATGCGGTGCAGTATAATTTAGGGAAGGAGCATCTTCCTCAAATTCAAAGGCTTCTACGTCAGAACGACTCCAGGTATAGATTTTATAATCGCCTTTATTGGTAACTTCTACTTTGGTATCTGAGCTTTCGAGCTTGAATTCTTTGAAGCCGAGTGTAATATCCTTGTGTACTTTAATACTGAGATTAATTCTTTCAGCTGGAAGAAAAGAACCTAAGTAAAATGAAGTAAGAAAATGGGGGTCTGTAATTCTTTGAGTATACTTTTTATACAATTTAGCGCCTTGTTCCACTGCCGGATAGATAAAACCTATCGATTTGGAATCGTCGAAGAAAATACCGCTCGACTGCTCAGATTTTTCTTTGAAATCTGTCACAGAGGCTTCTTCGTATTTACTTTTGACTGGAACGTATGTTTTAGCTTCGAGATCAACTAGCTCAATAAAGTGGGAAAGGTGAATTTTATCTTTTGCCAAGGCCTTGGCCTGGTCTTTCAGTAGTACAATTTCCTCTTCCTGCGTTAATAAAATCTTTAAAGAATCACCTTCAGGCTCAATTTCAATATTTCTGCTGATCAGATTGAAGACAGCATTTTGATCTGGATATTTTTGCGTTAGTTCCTTAAAAAGTTTGCTCTGTGCAAAAGATAACTCTGCTAATAAAATCAGGGCGATAGAAATATATACTCTCATGTACTTAATAGAAGTAGCTATTATTACTGAAACCAGAAGGATAAAGTTTCCATTTGGCATAAACTAAGTTTAGAAAGCTACAAACAAAAAAGGCTCCGAATTCCGAAGCCTTTCATTTAAAATTATGAGAATATGTCGTTTATCTATTTTTCTTCCAAATTTCTCTTTTGGAAATAGTAAGAAATTATCAACCCGATACCTCCGAAAATAAAGATCATGGAAAAGTAGCCTACTTCATCCATATAGAAGGTACGGTCCAGGTAGTAGCCAACAAGAAACCCAAGACCTGCTCCTATTAATAAGAGTCCGAACTTTAGGGAAGATAGGGCCTGGCTCTTTCCATTGAATTGCGACCAGCTGACTTCTCCGGGAGAAATTCCTTTCTCAATCATAGCTATTCGCTCATCGTTTTGATATTTCCTTAGAAGAACAATCATTGTAAAAAATGCAATTGGTACCAGGATGGGGATAAGTAGTTCCATAATTTTTTATTTTTTGCTCCTTTGACGCCGAAGTTTTAAGTGGGTTACACTTTAATTGTTTCGAACCTACTGTGCTAATTAATTTTGAGCGAGCAGTTCTTTTTATTATTAGAATCAGGATATATGACTGGACCCCGATTGAGATTCTTTAGTGTGATAGTTTTTTGATCAATCAAAACTAGTGGTTAGATCGATTTTGTTCTTAGAAGTGAACGCACTAATTAGCACAAAGGGCCATTTTAAATTTTAATGTAACCTCCTATAATTATATATGTCTAAGTTGTTGTGAATAAAAAGATGAATGACGGCTCATTGATTGATGCAATACTTTCTGGTGATGAAAGTGCTACTTCTATTTTGATGAATCGTTACAAAGACTTCGCATTTACTTTATCGTTGAGAATATTAAAAAACAGGGAGGATGCTGAAGAAGTCGTGCACGATTCAATTCTAAAAGCTTTAAGATCATTGAATAGATTCAATAGGAATTCCTCATTTAAAACCTGGCTTTTTAGAATTGTACATAACACTTCCATATCAAGGTTGAGGAAGAATAAAATGAACGATACCGTCGTGGATAGTGAAATGTTCTTTGAGAAAGAATCGTTTTATGTAGAAGAACCCATTTCAGAATACGATATTAAAACTGTTTTAGCTAAAGTACTTGAAACCCTTAAAGCAGCGGACAGAGCTCTAATTGAGTTATTCTATTTTGAAAATCTTGATCTAAAAGAAGTATCGGAAGTACTAAGTCTTAGCGAGGCGAATGTTAAAGTAAAATTGTTTAGGATAAGGAAAAAGTTAGCTACCGAAATAGTAAAAAGTCATGCTGAAATCATAAACCAGATAACCTAAGTTTAAAAGCTTGCAAATATCTACAGATGAAAAAAATTGATGATAAGACATTATTAAATTGGATTGATACTGGTGAAGAAATCTCTTTAGACAATCTTGATGAAGAAACCAGAAATAGGTATTCTTTACATCTAAATATCCATAAAAACATGAAGCCCGGAACATTGGAGCAGTTGCCCAAGAGCTTTAGCGATAGCGTTTTAAGGGAATTTTATGCTACTCCTTCTCTAATGAAGCGCCCAAGCTGGAAAAGCCCCCACCTGATTTTTACTTTGGTGACATCGGTTTTTGTAATTGGAATGCTGGCCTGGAGCATGGTGTCAGGCTCAAAAGAGTATTCAGCCCCTTATCTTGAAATGCTGAATCCAGTACTTGATAGTTTGAATTTCACTTCATTTACTGGTTCAGTTCAGAAATTTCATGAAGTTTTTCAGAGAGGTTGGCTTCTACTAATTTCCTTTTTACTAATCCTGATTTTGGATGCCTATTTCTTAAAACCATTGTTTCGTGCTAAGAATATATAGAAAAACAACTTTAAAACTTTGGAATGAATGATTTAGTAAGCATATTAAGCAAACCAAATGTTGAGATAATTAATGGGGCGATATCCTCAAGCGTTGCTTGATTTTTTTAACGCATATTTAAAAGATTCTTTACTTCTTATAGCTCTATTAGCTACCGGCTTCCTGCTCCTTAATTTTCTATTCAAGTTTGTTGACAAAACCTTTGGATTAAATACCAATTTTAGGAGGAATAATCTCTTCAAGGCATTTAATTTTTTGCTTTCTATTGCAATAGTATTTTCATCTTTATGGCTTATTTATCCAAACTTGGGCACTTCTGTTATATCTTTAGCTTCTCTTTTTTCTTCTCTTATAATCTCTTTCAGGTCTGAAATCGCTAACTTTTTTGTTTGGTACTTTTGGCTATCGAAAAAGCGGATAAGTACAATGGATTATCTGAGGATAGGAGAATATGTAGGTGTCGTAAAAGCCTTAAGTAATCACGAACTCATTCTTCAAACAAGCTCAGGCGTTACTTCTTTCCAACCTTTGGATTTACCAGGCATGTACTTCCAAAACCTTTCTGAACAATCTTTAGAAAAATCCACTCTGGTTTTCAGAGCATCATCTTCTTTTGATCTCGAAGAATTTTATGCTAAAGTCCAGAGGGAAGTCAGTGATATTATTAGCGTGGTTAAACTGGAATTTCCTACAAGTATCCTCATTGATTCTGAACAAGAAGTTAAAATCAACATTTGGAGCTATCCGGACTTTTCATGGGAAATATATAATGAGGTTTTTCCATTTGTGAATAATATAGCTTCTGTTTCTGCCAATAATGGAGTTGAGATCCCAAGAGCTAAGACCGGCAAAGCTTAAACCTGAAATACGTATTCGCAGACCTAATCATCCTAAAATCACTTCGTTACGCTCATCTAATTCTATTCACCAGAGCGGTGTATGCCTTATCTAACTAAATGCCTGATTTATTGTGGTTTAAAACCTCATCACGATCTCTAATACATGATGCAGGTTAAATAATACCCTTCTTTCATTATCTTCATTTCATGGAAAGAGATTTAAGGAGTATTAAAAGCCTTTTATCCATTATCGTTGGGGTGCTGGTATGTTACCTCCTTTCGATTATGTCTACCTTAATCATACCATTGGTTCTGGCCTTATTTCTAGCCATCTTGTTACAACCAATACTAGCTTACCTTCAAAGGAAAAAATTCCCTTTTATATTAAGCCTTTTTATTATTCTAGTTGGTATCACCTCTTTTTTCTATCTGGTAGGGGCTATTGTTTATGAAACAACCCAGTCTATCGTAGAACAAAAAGATGAGTTGTTAACGGCACTTAACTTAAAAATAGAAGGTTTAATTCAGTCACTGGATCGTCTTCCTTTGAAGATTGGACTTTCAGAGTCGAGTGACTTTACCACTTTGATCTCAGATAGCTTATCCAAAGATTTTATAGTTAGGTCATCAAGTAGTTTTGCAGGGGCAATAGGAACCTTTTCAGGTAGCCTCATAATGACATTATTATATCTGATTGCTATGCTTGGTGGTATTTTACGCTACGAGGAATATATAGAATACATAGAAAATGATTATTCAGGAGAAGGAAAATTTCTTAAGTCTTTTGAAGAAGTTAAGACCTCTATCGTGGCCTATATGAAGGTGCACACTTTGATCAGTTTACTCACAGGGTTATGCTTTTATTTAGCATGCCTCTTTTTTGGGGTTAGTTTCCCGTTGTTTTGGGGCTTTCTAGCTTTTTTATTGAATTATATTCCTACAATTGGGTCTATTGCTGCAACGATTCCTCCGACTCTTCTGAGTCTGATTGAATTCAATTTTTTAGGTACAACGGCCATTTTTGTAGCTATCCTAATTTTAATTCAGTTCTTTCTGGGTAATGTTATAGAACCCATACTTAACGGTAAGCGTCTATCGCTAAACACAGTAACTGTAATTTTAGGACTTGTTTTTTGGGGTTACTTATGGGGAGCCACAGGCCTTTTGCTTTCTGTCCCCCTTTTGGTTCTCATAAAAGTAATATTGAACCAGATCCCGGAAGCAAAAATGCTAGTCAAAATGATGGGAAAAAGCCCCGAACCCTAGCCTTAAGCCTTTACCAACAACTCGTCCAGTAATTTATGGCTTTCAACATCAGGTAAGTCCAAATTATCAATTCGAATAGAAACCCTTAAGGCCCTTAGTCCATAGACGCCTTGAAGCTGGTTAAGTTCATGGTCTTCTATTTTGTCTTCTAAGTACCCCTTGTCGATCATATAATTCAAATACCTCATATACTCATTTTTATCCTTATCCTGAGAGTATACAATAGCAATCATGTCCGGTTGGGTCAAACGTTCGTTGGCACCTTTAATTTCAGCTTTATCTATTCTCTTTTTAACGATCTCATACCTCACATTATAGGCGCCGTCAACATCGAATTGTTTTTCATCCATTCGGAATTTTATCGAAAGAGAGCTGCTTTGGACTAATATTAAATGGGCCAACTCCAAAGGCACATCCAAATTTGGCCTCGTGCCTGCCATGAGCCTGGCGATCTTACAAGTAGCAATAAGTTGCCACAACCTCAAATTTTCCAAGTACATTTCATCAAACTCAAGATTTTGGACAAGGGACTTGCCTATGTAGATATTGTACTCCACACCATCGGTATTGTACTTTTCGTAATAATGCGGAAACATTTTTTGAGTGATCTCTTCTTCTGCATCTAAAAATGTAGATATCCGCTCGTTCACGATCATTACACTATTTTCAAATGCCCTTCTTTCTTCGTAGATAATACCCAGTGATTTATCTAGCTTCTTAAAATAATTTTCGATGGGCTCACTTATGGCTTTTCTCTCTTTAAGGAAGCTATTGAAGATGGGTTCAATATCATTTTTCAAGAAGTTGATAATACCCTCTCCATCATCAGAAACGTCACCTTTCGTAAGATCAGATTGTATTTTTCCGATCCTGAATTTCGTTTCATCAAGTATGGGAAGGTTCAGTATGTTATTAATAGAAGACAAGACTTCAGAAGCAATTGTGAGCTGTTTTTCCAGGTCTTTGCGGATTGCCTCGTTTCTCAAAACAGAAGATGATCGAATGTCGGATGCCCCGAATAGAGGGTGTACATTTTTGAAAACAATATCTTCGGGTTCAGGTCTTGATATACCCAACTGTTTCTGCTCTAGCATATGAATAGCGGCATCTTCAAATCTCCACTCAACACTTGGATGAATCGCAGTGTATTGTTCTTTAATAATGGCCTGGATTTGATTTGCCGTTTCTTCAGCACTTCTTCTTAATGCTATTTCAAACAAAGGCTGAAGAGATTGAATTTTGATTTTATGCGAAGGGTTGATCTCACAGGCATTCGGACATCCTAATTCGATCAATCCCAGGAACTCGTCACCATCATAAAGAGGAATTAGAACTAAATTTCGAATACCTTCTTCCAGTATTTTATCTCCAAGTATTCCGAGTTCGTTTTTTTTCTGAAGGTCTGGAAATTGAATAGGCTGACGCGTGTCCTTGAAAATGTCGTAAACCCCCATCATCTCACAACGGGTAGAAGATTTCTCTTCTGTTTTTTCCACTATAAAACTATGACAGATATTTCTATTCAAATTGAAGAAATCATTCTGATTTTTATGAATACTGGCTATACCAACCCGGAGATCAGGAAGTTTGAATAGAATTCTTAAGTTATTCTCTAAGATCTTGAATTTTTCAGTCGAGACGATAGTGTCTTTTTCCAATAAATTATACTTCACTTTAGAAAGCACCTCTTGATCAGTAACATCGAATAAGTGAAAAATACTGAATCCATGGAACTCAAAACGTTCTGGTGGTAACAGCTCCTGCCAAAGATCTAAGTCGAAAATATTCTGTTTGAGCTCTTCAATTTTGTCATGGTCTATTTTTGGAAGCTCACCTTTTACTTCTAACTCAAGGAATTTTGGATTGACAAATATTTTATAATAGCGATCTAGTCCTGTTTGATCACTTTTTGAGCAAGCTATTACTGGGAATTCGACAGGAATATCAATGCCATAGCATTGTAGCAAAATATTCGAATAGGCGTGAACGGTTTTGTTGATTTCAATTTCTTCAACGCTCATTCCTGTATTCAGATTATCATAGTTACCATCGAAAGGAATGGTATTGTCTAATTTTTTCGTAGAAGCAAAGCTTTTAAAACCATAAGGAGAGGTAACTGCCAGCATTTCATCTTCCTTAAGACTAGCCGGGAAAACCACCGAAAGAATAAGGTCAACCACTTCTCTATGCTCCTCAAGAATACCCATATCCTCTATCGGTTCTCGTAATGCGGGAACCTTATCTATCCTTTTAATGATCTCCCGGGCAAAAATGCCTTCGGCAGAGTTTTCTTCAGTAGACTTAGCTTCATAATAGCCTATAAGTGTTTTAAGGGATATTTTAGAACTAAAAGGGAATGTATGTTTCTTGCTCTCCGCCATGTTTACTCACTTTCTATATTCCTAATACCTCAATTTACTTAAAATAGTTCTGAGATGAGTGTCACCTTTCTACTTCAGGCAAGCATAATGATTTACTAATATGTGTGACTATTGAATTTATTATTCATTAATAAGTAAAAAAGATCTGTTGACAGACTCGAAAGAACATAATACTCTCGATTGGGAACTTAAGATCATCACCGATGCGAAAAGAGATATATCTTATTTTGAGCCTATCTATGAAAAGTTTTATGATAAGATATTGAGGTTTACTTTTCGCCGTGTCGACTCTGTTGATATGGCGGCAGACTTGACGGCACAAACTTTTCTGAAAGCGATGGCAGATCTGCCGAAGTATCAGGTAAGGGGAATTTCTATTTTAAATTGGCTATATAAGATTGCCTCAAATGAGGTTAAACAATATTACAGGAAAACAAAGCAAGAAAAGTCAATTTATCTCGAAGAGGAGGATATATATCGTATTAAGTATGAGGAGCCTGAAGGTCAGGAATCAGAATTTGAAAAGGAGAAATTGATAGTTGTACTAAATAAAATCTCGATTTCGGATCTTGAGATCATTGAATTGAAATTTTTTGAAGGTTTAACCTTTGAAGAAATAAGCTATATCAAACAGATGAAACTCAGTGCTGTGAAAATGAAGGTTTACAGGTCTTTGGAAAAGTTAAGAAAGTTATTGAAATGACTAAAAAAGACTTTAATAGAATTAGGCTGAGAAGGGGGGCAATAAAGGAGAATGCTATTTCCAGACACAAGAACTATGCTTCACTTTTGGAGCAACACCGTAAAAGAGAAGTTTATAGAAAAAGGAATAGATGGTTAATCGTTGTTTTTGGAGTTTTAATAGTGGCTTTAGCCATTTTCTTTTTGATTAATCTATAAGAAGTAAGGCTTCAAGAGTTTAACCTGAATTCAATAAAGACTATAGAAAACAGGGCCCGTTTTCAAAACACTACTGAAAAGTAGACATGACAATTATGTATCATTTTAAATCTAACAGTTATGAAAACGGACTTGAACAAAAATGCCAGACTCTATTTTACACTGGGTCTTTTAATTAGTTTAACCATAGTAAATACAGCCTTTGAATGGGAATTCATAGTTGATGAAGATCCTATAATATTACCTGAGAAGGAAGAGCAATTGGTAATGCTTGAAAACATCCCAATCACGAAAATTCCTGACCCTCCAAAACCCAAAATAGAGGTCCCAAAACCAACTCTGGCATCAAAGATTGTGGAATCTATCGAGACTGAAAAAGTATTTGAAAAGCCACTGGAGGTAGAAGTACCTGACTTTGATGATCTTGTTCCGAGCATGCCAGAAATTCCGGAGGAACCTGTTGATAATGCTCCGATTCCAACTGGTAAGTTAGAAGTTCAACCAGAACCAATCGTAGGGTTTGCGGAGTTCTATAAATCTCTATCAAGAGAGATAAAATATCCAAAGTTAGACACAAGAATGGGTATCGAGGGAAGAGTATTCGTTCGGTTTGTAATTGAGTTGGATGGTACAATTACTCAACTGGAAGTTATAAAGGGTGTAAGTAAAACATTAGACGAAGAGGCACTGAGAGCCCTTACTAAAGCTCCCAAATGGAAACCAGGCAAGCAAAGAGGAAATCCGGTTAGAACTTTAATGGTAATCCCAATAAACTTTAAGTTGAATTGATAAAATAGACAACCGATGTTTTTGCTAATGCAAATTGCATTAAACTAAAATCCCATCAGACTTACGAAGTTTTTAAAACTTCGTAAGTCTTTGACAGATTATTCAGGATTGCCCTAAACAAAGGAAACTTCCATTTAGCAAAGATTCCTTATTGTATTGAAATGGTTTGGTCAAAGAAGCATCATACATCTTTCCTCCTGCGGCCTGCACTATGGCTTGCCCGGCTGCAGTATCCCATTCCATGGTAGGCCCATGGCGGTAATAAACGTCTGCTTTTCCTTCTGCAACCATACAGAATTTTAGAGAACTTCCTCTCGAAATGCTTTCAACGATATCGTATTTTCCAAAAACTTCATCTTCCTCAGGAGAAGCATGGGAAGCACTTCTCACCGCAATCATAGATTTTGTTCGATTATTTACGTTCAATTCAGACTTTTCATCGCCTTCCATTTTGAAGGCAGTAGATGGTGTCTCAGTCCAGTACATAATATCTTTTACTGGAACGTAAATAATTCCCAACTGAGGCACGCCTTTATGGATAAGCGCAATATTAACGGTGAACTCCCCATTTCTTTTGATGAATTCTTTTGTGCCATCCAAAGGGTCGACAAGCCAAAACCAATCCCAGTCTTTTCTTTCATTGTACTCGTATTGCTGGCCTTCCTCCGAAATCAATGGTATTTCAGGAAACTTCTCAGTTAGTTCTTTAAAAATGACTTTATGAGATTCCTTATCAGCTAAGGTGAGCGGAGAATGATCATCTTTAAAATCTACGACCTTCGAGAAATCAGCATCGTTGTAGACCTTCAAAATTTCATTCCCGGCTTCAACAGCTATTTCCCTAAGTACACTTACATCTATCTTTTCCAGCATAATTATCTTTTAAAGAGGCAAAACTATTCAAATGAGTACAAATAGTGCACTTTAATCTTCAATAAGTTTTATTCATCCAGAAATATTTAATTTCCTAACAAAACAGAGAAATATGGAGTCAGGCCAGATATTCCAATTAGAAGTACTATTTTTGCCCAAATTTTAAGAATTGAGCACTAATATTTACCCCATTTTCGATACAATTTTATCCAAAAAAGATAAAGAGGCCTTAATAAACCAAAGAGGCATGGTCGTGTGGATGGTGGGCCTTTCAGGTTCAGGGAAAAGTACTATTGCTAGATCAATTGAAAGCAATCTCCATAATAAAGGTATACTCACGAAGCTTTTGGACGGCGATAACCTCCGAACAGGAATAAACAATAATCTTGGTTTTTCAGAAGAAGATAGAACTGAAAACATCAGAAGGGCTGCTGAGGTATCAAAATTATTTGCAGAGGCAGGGGTTGTAACGATATGCTCTTTAATTAGTCCAACAACTCAAATTAGAGAGATGGCCAGGGATATTATTGGTGAGGATTACTTCGAAGTTTTTGTGAACTGCCCATTGGAAGTTTGCGAGCAAAGAGATGTGAAAGGACTTTACGCAAAAGCCAGAAAAGGTGAAATAAAAGATTTTACGGGGATTAGTTCTCCTTTCGAAAGCCCGGAAAATCCGAATTTGGAACTCAAAACCGATCAGCAAACTTTAGAAGAGTCACAATCGGTATTATTAGAAGAATTATTTAAGAGAATAAAAATTAGCAGCACATAAAATGCATTATAGCCTAACTCATTTAAAGCAACTTGAAAGCGAAGCAATTTTCATAATAAGGGAGGTTGCAGCGCAATTTGAGAAACCGGTTTTGCTTTTCTCGGGAGGAAAAGATTCCATAACTATGGTAAGATTGGCCCAAAAAGCCTTTTGGCCAGCAAAAATACCATTCCCGTTAATGCATATTGATACCGGGCATAACTTTAAAGAAACGATTGACTTCAGAGATAAGCTAGTTGATGAACTTGGGGTAAAACTCATTGTAAGAACTGTTCAGGATTCCATAGACAAGGGAAGGGTACAGGAAGAAAAAGGGGCAAATGCGATGCGGAATGGCCTTCAAACTACTACACTGCTTGATGGTATTGAAGAATTTCAATTCGATGCGGCCTTTGGAGGTGCTCGGAGAGATGAGGAAAAGGCACGTGCTAAAGAGCGCTTCATGTCTCACAGAGATGATTTTGGTCAGTGGGATCCAAAAAACCAACGGCCTGAGCTTTGGAATTTATTCAATGCTAGAAAACAGGTTGGGGAACACTTTAGAATATTCCCACTCAGTAATTGGACTGAGATGGATGTATGGCAATATATTGCACATGAAAACCTTGAAATACCTTCTATCTATTTCGCTCACGATCGATCTGTTGTTGATCGAAAGGGTATGCTACTCGCACAATCTGAATTTATCACTTTATTGGAGGGAGAAGAATATGAGGAGCGCCAGATCAGGTTTAGGACCGTCGGCGATATGTCTTGTACCGGAGCGGTAGAATCGGATGCCGCATCGCTCGAGGAAATTATTCAGGAGGTTGCTTCAGCTAGGTTAACAGAACGTGGAGGAAGAGCTGACGACAGACGTTCGGAAGCAGCCATGGAAGACCGTAAAAAGCAGGGTTACTTTTAATTAATTATCAATTAAGAATGGACGATCATCAAATTTGTATCCTGAATAAAGGGTCAAAGTTTGAGATTGGTCAGCATACTAATAAAGCAGGTTAAAAACCTTTCAATTAGAAAAAATTTGACATGACTACTGAAGAAGACTTAAAACTAGATTCAGAAAAATATTTAAACATGGACCTGCTTCGTTTCACAACGGCAGGAAGTGTTGATGACGGGAAGAGCACTTTAATTGGGAGACTTCTTTACGACTCGAAAGCAATTTTCGAGGATCAGATGGAGTCGATAGAGCAAGCTAGCGAGCAAAAAGGGGACGATTATGTAAATCTGGCCCTGTTGACTGACGGCCTTAGGGCAGAAAGAGAGCAAGGGATCACAATAGATGTGGCATATAGATATTTTGCTACTCCCAAGCGAAAGTTCATTATTGCTGATACGCCGGGTCATATTCAGTACACAAGAAACATGGTTACCGGAGCCAGTACGGCTAACCTCGCCATAGCTCTTGTCGATGCAAGAAAAGGGGTTGTAGAGCAGACGTGCAGGCATTCTTTTATAGCTTCTTTGTTGCAGATCAAGCATTTGGTTTTATGTATAAACAAAATGGACCTCGTTGATTACAAACAGGAAGTTTTCGAAAAGATCAAAACAGATTTTGAGGAGTTTAGCTCCAAGCTGGATATTCCTGATATTCGAATTATTCCGATCAGTGCATTAAAAGGTGATAACGTCGTAGACAAATCCGAGAGCATGGATTGGTACAATGGAGCAACCCTCCTTCACACTCTTGAAAATGTCCACATAAGCAGTGATGCAAATTTTGTGGATTGCAGGTTTCCTGTTCAGTATGTAATTAGGCCTCAATCTGATGATAACAGGGATTTTAGAGGTTACGCAGGAAGAGTAGAAGGAGGTGTCTATAAGCAGGGCGATGAAGTTGTTGCTTTGCCTTCAGGATTTACTTCTAAAATAAAGTCAATAGAAACCATTGATGGTAAGATTGACGAAGCTTTTCCTCCGATGTCTGTGGTACTAACCCTCGAAGACGAGATCGATATAAGCAGAGGCGATATGATCGTTCGTCCAAACAACCAGCCACACGTTGGTCAGGAATTGGAGGTGATGATTAGCTGGCTAAACGAAAAACCATTAAATCAGGGGGGTAAATATATTTTACGCCACACCACTAAGGAGATGAAAGCGATTGTAAAAGACGTTCGCTACAAAGTGGATATCAATACACTACATAGGATTGAAGATGATAAAACCATCAAGCTGAATGATATTGGACGAGTGATGATCAGAACAGCACAACCTGTGTTTTTTGATAGCTACAAAAAGAATAGATCAACCGGAAGTTTAATTTTGATTGATGAGTTCACCAATGAAACAGTTGGTGCCGGAATGATCATCTAGTCTAGAATGAGAAAGAATAAAGCAGCAAAGCTCATATGCCTTATACCTGCCTTATTCGCTAGTATTTTAGATATCACTGTTACTATTGTTCATCAAGATCCTGAATACTGGCAGGGTAATTTATCTAAAGCCAACGAAGGAAATCCCCTAGGGGCGGTTTTGATGGCAAACAGTGTTTATGGCTTATTTTTGATATCAGGAATTTGGATAGCCATAATCATAGTAGCAGGCTATTATTTGCCAAGACTAGTCTCGAGAATTTTTATTCTGTTTGTTGTTATAGCTCATTCTTACGGAGCCAGTACGTGGATTTCCTCTCGATATGGTTTTTGGTGGGCAATGCTAGTAATTTTTACAAATGCACTAATTTACGTTTTAGTTGAAGAGCGCGCTAAAGCAAGATCTTCAGAATTTTCATAAAAGAACTTACTACTGAGATGTCAGCTGAAGAAAAAATTGAATCTTATAAAAAGGAAATAGAAGCTTTCTCCATTTCTAATGAAGAGGAACTGGAAAAATACCGTTTGAGATTTATCGGGCGTAAAAACGTGCTTGGCGAGTTATTTGGAGAAATGAGGAATGTAGCTCCTGAAAATCGTAAGAGCTTTGGCGTTTCCCTGAATGAACTTAAAAATTTAGCTGAAGATAAGTTTAAAGCATCAGTAGAACTCTTTAAAGGAGCAAAGCAAGTTAAAAAGGCAGCCCCGGTCGATCTTACTTTGCCGCCTCAAGATGACGAAGTTGGTGCAGTTCATCCGCTG
This sequence comes from Bacteroidota bacterium, assembly GCA_039030555.1. Classification (GTDB taxonomy): domain Bacteria; phylum Bacteroidota; class Bacteroidia; order Cytophagales; family Cyclobacteriaceae; genus JBCCDY01. The sequence goes on along the minus strand of JBCCDY010000001.1, from coordinate 176,473 downwards.
ACGCAGATCAGGGCAAGGATCATTCAGATCTTTGAGCGAATAGGCTTCAGTGTGGCCGATGGGCCAGAGATTGAAGATGATTTTCACAATTTCACTGCGTTAAACTTTCCCCCAAATCACCCGGCAAGGGAAATGCAGGATACTTTTTTTATCAAGAAAGGATCGAAAGATGGAGAAGAAGATATCGTTCTGAGAACACACACTTCAAACGTTCAGATCCGTTTGATGGAGAACCAGAAACCACCTATCCGAGCAATTATGCCGGGTCGTGTTTATCGAAATGAAGCAATTTCTGCCCGGGCGCATTGTATGTTTCATCAGGTAGAGGGAATTTATATCAATGAAAATGTAAGCTTCAAAGACCTGAAGCAGACCCTGTATCACTTCGCCAAAGAACTATTTCATAAGGATATAAAAATACGTTTCAGGCCATCATTCTTCCCGTTTACAGAACCAAGTGCTGAAATGGATATTTCCTGCCTGATCTGTCATGGCGAGGGGTGTAATATTTGTAAATATACCGGTTGGGTGGAAATTCTAGGTTCAGGAATGGTAGATCCTAATGTTCTTGAAAACTGTGATATTGATTCCGAAAAGTATACTGGTTTTGCTTTCGGAATGGGCATAGAGCGAATAGCACAGTTGAAATTTCAGGTTAATGATCTTAGATTGTATACAGAGAACGATGTACGCTTTCTGAAACAGTTTTCAAGAATTACACTCTGAAAAACTTGATCTTCCATCAGTCAGACTAATTAAAGTGGTTCGACCGATCAAACCGGATTATGAAAAAACTCAACCAAATAAAAAAAATAGGTGTTGCAGGTGCGGGAACCATGGGTTTGGGTATTGCCCAGATTTCAGCGATGGCAGGGTTTGAAACCATTCTTTACGACCTTTCAAAAAAGCAGCTGGAAATAGCTTACCATCAGATAGAGAAAAACCTAAATAAGGGAATAGAAAAAGGAAAAGTTAGTGAAGAAAAAAAATCAGATGCCCTTTCTAGGTTAAAGATTTCAGATGATCAAAATGATCTTGTCACTGACTTGATTGTAGAAGCAATTGTAGAAAAGCTTGATATCAAGAAGAGCTTTTTCGCACAGTTGGAAGAAATAAATGATCAGGATAGCATATTGGCCTCCAACACTTCTTCTATCCCGATAACGAGAATAGCAGTCGACCTGAAAAACCCCGAGCGTTTCATTGGAATGCATTTTTTCAATCCGGCTCATATTATGAAACTGGTAGAAGTGATCTCAGGAGCTTCAACCGATCCACAAGTAGCTGAAATTGTTTACGAGCTTTCAAAAAAACTGGGTAAAGTTCCAGTTCACGCTAAGGATTCCCCCGGATTTATTGTCAACCGTGTCGCAAGGCATTATTATGTGGAAAGCCTTAAAATGCTGGAAGAAGGAGTGGCAGATGTGGAAACCATTGATGCTATGTTAGAATCGTCCGGTTTTAAAATGGGGCCTTTTAAACTGATGGATCTCATTGGAGTAGATACGAATTTTTCAGTGACGCAATCCATGTTTGAGTCCTTTCATTTCGATTCTAAATTCAGACCGAGTCGTATTCAACAACAAAAAGCTGATGCCGGGCATCACGGAAAAAAATCAGGCAAAGGATTTTACGACTATTCTAAATAATCTATGAATAAGAATGCCAAGAAGAAAGTAATCTATCTGGCACTTTTTATGGTCATGCTTGTAGGCGTGGTTGTTTTCCTGTTTCCGGTTTCTTTTTCAGCCTATAGAGCAAATCACGTACTAGCTGATTTTTGGTTAACTATCACAAATACAGGAGTAGCTAAGGGGTCTATTTTATTAACTGTTTTCGGAGGATTAATTCTGGCGATTTCTCACATTACACTCAAAAAAGGGTTATTTGTATTCTTTGTTTTTACCATTTCAACGCTTCTAACAATTAAATTAGCCTCTGATTTTAATGAGGTGGTTCTGAAAAGATCGATAGGCCACGCAAGACCGTCCATTGTTTACCTTGAAAATATGGGTATTGTTAAAGCAGATTCTGTTTATAGCAGACAGCAGCTTGAAGAAAGATCTAATTATGTGCGTTCTATGGCGTCAGTTAAAAAAGAAGAAACTGCCTATTTCAACCAGAACGTTCTGGAGCACTGGATTCACTCTACTGGTCATAGTTTCCCTTCAGGCCACGCCCAGAATGCATTTTTGTTAGGATCCATTTTATCATTCGTTTTGCTAGGCAGTAGATTTCAACTCACAAAATCACTGTATTTTCTTCCTTTAATCTGGGCTTCTTTGATTGCAGTTTCCAGAGTCACTTTAGGTGTTCATAGACCTGTTGATGTTACTATAGGAGCATTAATAGGAAGCATAGAAGCTATATTGATCTTCCAGATACCACTTTTGAAAAGCCTTTTTCAGCCCCGGGATTTCGGGGAATGATAATTAGTGATCTTATTTTCGTGATATTTGCAGAAATTCGAAGTTGATATGCACCTGAATGGTTGAATTTTTTAATGAAAATCCAGATTGGTGGCTTTATGCCTTGATTCCTGTAATCAGTGCCGTAGTCGGGTGGGGTACTAACGTCCTCGCCTTAAAAATGACGTTCTATCCATTAGAATTTATTGGCATACCTCCATATCTGGGATGGCAGGGCATAATTCCTTCTAAGGCCGCAAAAATGGCTTCAAAGTCTGTTGATATACTAACTAAAAAACTAATCACTGTCGAAGAACGCTTTGAGCAGATAGACCCTAACGTGGCAGCAGAACAAATGCAGCCAGAGGTGGAGCGCCTATCAAAAAGAATTGTCAATGAAGTTATGGAAGCTCAGGCTCCTTTAGTCTGGATAGGGCTTCCCGGTCCAGTGAAAACCAGTATTTATCAAAAGTCGAAAGAAAATCTTCCGATGATCCTCCGGGAAATGATGGCTGAGATCAAAGAGAAAATTTCCAGCCTTTTCGATTTGAAAGGTATGGTCATTCGAACTTTAGTTAAGAACAGAAGGCTATTAAATGAAATATTTATTCGATGCGGGGAGCAAGAATTTCGTTTCATTGAACGGTCAGGGTTTTATTTTGGATTTCTATTCGGATTAATTCAAATGGTCACATGGTATTTCTATAAACCCTGGTGGTTTCTTCCGGTAGCCGGCTTATTTGTTGGGTTCGCCACGAACTGGGTAGCTTTAAAACTCATCTTCAAGCCCTTGCATCCAATTAACTTAGGAATATTTAAAATACAGGGGTTGTTTATAAAACGTCAAAAAGAAGTAGCTCAGGCCTACTCAGAACTGGTAGCCACTAATATTATCAATTCAAGAAATATTTTCGAGACCATAATGCATGGTAAGGCTTCACCAGAATTAATTCAGATCATCAGGAAGTATGTCAGTAAATCGATAGACCTTACGGTAGGGGGCTCGAAAGATCTGATCAAATTATTATCAGGAAGAAATACTTACGATAACGCTAAAAACATTGCTTCTTCCGGCGTAATAGAAGATATGAGGATTACAGCCAAGCAAATTTATGGCTATACCGAAGAAGCTTTGAACCTGGAAGAAACCATGAAGGTTAGGATGTCCAATTTACCTCCCGAAGACTTTCAGGGGTTTCTTAGGCCGGTTTTTCAGGAAGATGAAACGAAGCTTATTCTTGTTGGAGCATTTCTGGGATTTTTAGCGGGCTTGGCGCAACTATTCATTTTGTTCAATTGAAATAATTGAGCTTATAATTTATCCACTCTAGTTGGAAAATGAAGTTTGAATTCATTAAGTTTCAAGTAGATAAACCAAAAGCTATGAATCACTTAAAGCTCTTTTCCCTTTTCTTTTTATTCTCAACTTATGCTCTTTCCCAGGGCTCTTTTGTAGGTCAAAGTTGGCAGTCAGCTAAAGAGAAAGGGAGTGGAAAAGTATCTGTCGTTTACTATGAAGGGACAGGTATGGTGTATAAAGAGAATGGTAAAATGAAAGGCCTTTGTGTTGATATTTTGAATGACTTCTCATCTTATGTCGAAAAGAATCATGGAGTTGATTTGATTATAGATTACGAAAAAAAAGAGAGTGACTGGGGTAAATTTCTTAATACAGTCCAGAATTCTGAAGGAGGCGTGTTGGGGCTCTCGAATGTTACGATTACTTCTAAAAGGAAGAAGGTTATGGATTTCACACCACCATTTATCTCTAATCCTATGATTATGCTGACACACAAATCGGCACCTATGATCGATAATATGAAAGACCTTGATGAAACGTATAAAGGCTATTCAGGAATCGTTGTTGGTGGGACTACTCATGTAAATTATATGAAGGCCATGAAGGCTATACATTACAAAGATCTACCCATAGAATATGGAGATAGCCCTGCTGAAGTAATGACGAAAGTATCGAAAAACCCCAAGATGTTTACAGTAGTGGACCTTACTGAATATCATTATGCGACTACAAATAAGCTCGAAGTAAAAAGACAACCTGTGAGCGTGAGTGATAATCGTGAGGAATTAGGATTTATTATGCCTAAAGGTTCTGATTGGACCTCAATATGGAATGAGTTTCTGACTCCTGAATACAAAAAAGGTGGTCGCTATCGTGAGATCGTATCAAAAAATCTGGGAGCAAAATTTCTGGCACTACTCTAAGAATTCAGCCATTCACCCGCAATAGCTAATAAGGCTCCAAGTAAAGCTGCGATGAAATTTCTTTTACTGTGTTCATGCCCGGGAGAGCTTTCAAAAAAAATAGTTGTTGAAATATGAAGAAAGTTTCCCGCTACAAGCGCATAAATAACGTTCAGAGCATAGGAAGATATAACATCAGATTTCAAAAGAAAATCACTCAGGAAATAGCCTAAAGGACTTGCTACAGAGAACAAGATGAGCAAGACCCAGACCGTTTTCAGGTTTTTAAATTGACAAACAAGCACCGTCATAAGGGCAAAAGCCGCAGTTGCTTTATGTAAAGCCAAACCATAAAAAACGGAGTTTCCTGCATGATCTGAATGTTGATGATATCCATGTAAAAGTATTGAACCTTCGAGTAAAGCATGAACAAAGAGGCCAAATACCAAGCCGAAAGCAGGCTTATGATTATGTATAATATGCTCTCGTGGATGTAAATGACCATGCTCCACGCCAGAAGTGAACATTTCAATGACTTGTTGAAGAAAATAACCTGCGACAACAAATATACCGACATGCCCTGAGTTATTGCTTAGGTAGATCTCCGGAAGAATATGAAGAATGGTGATACTTAGGAAAAAAGCTCCTGAGAATACAAGAGCAGGTCTAAAAACGATCTTTTGAGAACTTTTAATAAAGAAGACGACAGAGCCTGATAACAAGGCAATTAAAAATAAAGCGATGGCTTGGTTCAACTTCTTATTTTTTACAGATAAAGATCATTCTTTCGGAAGACTCCTTATCGTAGGAGTTCAAATTATAATCGCCGAAAATTCCCTGAACGCTCAAACCCGCATTCTGGAAGTATTCTTCAAAAGTAGATTTTCTTATCGCCCTTACTTTTTCTTGAAATTGGTAAGTTTTATTGTGGTCCTCAAAAGAGATATCTTTTTTGATGAACCCTTCTTCGAACTTTCTGGAGATGTTGAATTCGATGTTTTCAACTATTTTCTTTTCTGACGCTACCAGTTTATGAACCACCCTATAAGGATTAAGAAAGTCTAACAAGAGTTCGCCACCGGGTTTCAGATTTGTTGAAATGGAGTTTATCACTTGTTGATCTTCTTCCTTGAAATCAAAGTATCCGAAACTTGTAAACATATTCAGAACAAAACAGAAAGCCCCTTCACGAAAAGGCTCTCGCATATCGTGAACAAAAAATTTCAACTTTTCATTCTCAAAACTTTTGGCAAATGCTATGTTTTGCTCAGATAGATCCAAACCAACGACATTCAAACCCTTCGAATTGAGGTAAATAGAATGTCTCCCTTTGCCACACGCCAGGTCTAAAATCTTGTTAGAGGGTTTGAAATTGAGATGCTCTTTTACTTTATCAATAAAGTACTGAGCTTCGGAATAGTCTCTTTTTTTATAAAGAATATGATAATAGGGAGAGTCAAACCATTCTCCGAACCATTCTTTTGCATCTGTTTTTTCTTCAGAATGTCCTTTCATCCTTCAGAAATAATAGATTTTTGAATCCCTTTGGTCGAAAAAGAAGTCGTCTTACCGGATGAATCTGCAAAAATGAAATAAGCTTCAACATCCTCATTTTCAAGGATATTTTTAGCTTTATCAAGCCCCATCACCATAAAGGCAGTGGCCCAGGCATCAGCAGTCATGCAATCTTTCGCGACTACTGAAACACTTAATAAAGAATGTTCTACAGGAAAACCAGTTATCGGATCAATAGTGTGCGCGTAGCGCTTACCATCTTTTTCGTAGTAGTTTCTATAATTACCAGAAGTTGCCAGAGACTTATTTTCTAAAGAGATAACCGCCTGAATCTCATTTGAGATGTTAGCTTCATGAGGAATGGTTATACCAACCCGCCAGGGCCTTTTTTTATCGCTATTCCCATTGCATCGAATCTCACCGCCAATTTCAATGAAATAACTAAACACTCTTTCAGACTCCAGGAATTCTGCAATAACATCTACCCCATAACCTTTAGCGATAGCGCTAAAATCAAGTATGGACTGTAGGGGCTTTTGAACCATGTTTTCATCAAACTTTATTTTTTCGAAACCTACCAGTCTCAGTAAAGAATCTACCTGTACCGAATCTGGAACATCATCGCGTTCAGAAAAACCAAAACCCCATGCATTTACCAAAGGTCCAACTGTTGGATCAAACGCACCTTCAGACCTTTTAAAGATCTCTTCGCTTTTTTTCATAACAGAAGGAGTGAAATTCGACTCGAATTCAAATAGAGAATCCTCGTTCAATCTTGAAATTTCAGAATTAGGTATATAGGTTGATAATGCATTATTAAAAACAACCAATACCGAATCGATCTCTTTTTTATAGTTTTTATCAGATTCGTTCAAATATTTAATGGAGTAAGTCGTGCCCATTGTATTCCCTGAAATGGAGACTAACGGTTTTGAAGGACTTGGATTGTCGTTGTACCAAACAATTAGAGCTATAATGATAATCAGAACAACAACCTGCCGTTTTCTCCAGGGGTAAGACATACTTTACATTTTGCGCAAGTTAATTTAAGGGCATCAAAGCGCAAAGCTTAAGTTTTTCGATTGAAAGAGGAGCTTCCTATCTTTCTCCTTAACTTTACTAATTCAAAAACTGAATACTTAATTTAGTAAAGATAGAATTGAATGAGAGAAGATTACCTAAGTGCTGATGGAGACGAAATACCTTCCGAAGACCAGGAGTATGAAAAAGCACTTAGACCTTTAAGCTTCGATGATTTTTCCGGACAAGGAAAAATTGTTGATAATATTCAGGTTTTTGTTTTAGCTGCTAAAAAAAGAGAAGAGCCGCTCGACCATGTTTTGTTGCATGGACCGCCAGGCCTGGGTAAAACCACACTCTCCCATATCATTGCCAATGAATTAGGTTCTGGCTTGAAAGTCACCTCTGGGCCGGTTCTGGATAAGCCGGGCGACCTGGCTGGCCTCTTAACCAACCTGGAAGGTAACGATGTTCTCTTTATAGATGAGATACACAGATTAAATCCAATAGTTGAGGAGTATCTCTATTCCGCAATGGAAGACTATAAAATCGATATTATGCTGGATTCTGGCCCCAATGCCAGAACAGTCCAGATATCATTAAACCCATTCACCTTAGTTGGAGCAACAACCAGAGCGGGCTTATTGACTTCCCCGCTCAGGGCTCGTTTCGGCATCAATGCACGTCTCGAGTATTATGATTCAAAACTCCTGACTACTATAGTTATTCGATCCGCTGAAATACTAAAATGCCCAATCAAGGAAACCGCAGCTTTCGAAATAGCCAGGCGAAGCAGAGGTACACCTAGGATTGCAAACATGCTTTTGAGGAGGACAAGGGATTTTGCAGAAATAAAAGGCGATGGTACAGTGACCAAAGAAATTGCAGAGTTCGCTTTAAAAGCACTTGACGTAGATGAGCATGGTTTCGATGATATGGATAATCGTATCCTCTCAACCATCATTGAGAAATTTAATGGAGGCCCAGTTGGTTTGGGAACTATTGCCACAGCTTGCGGAGAAGAAGCCGAAACCATAGAAGAGGTTTATGAACCCTTTTTGATTCAAGAGGGGTATATTAAAAGGACTTCAAGGGGTAGGGAAGCCACAGAACTTGCGTATAAACATTTAAAAAAGAACCCTCCTGGGAAACTGGGTAGTTTATTTGAATGAAAAATGATGAGGACGCTAGAGGAAATAAAAAGTATTCTAAAGGATCATAAAGCGGAATTATTTAAAAAATACCCATTAAAGTCGATTGGTATTTTTGGTTCCTATGCTCGTGGAGAACAGCGAGAAGATAGCGACATAGATATATTGGTGGAATATAAAAAACCTATGGGAGTCAATTTTATTGATCTATCAATTGAGCTACAGGAAAAATTGAGAATGCAGGTAGACCTTGTTTCGAAAAAGGGTATTAAACCGAAGTATTTTTCTTACTTAAATCGAGATATAGTATATGTCTAGAAGCTTAGAATTGTTAGTAGAAGATATATTAGACTGTATTAAGAAAATTGAAAAATATACAGAGGGTTTGAGTTTTAAAAACTTTTTGAAAGACGATAAAACTATAGACGCAGTTGTCAGAAATTTTGAAATAATTGGAGAGGCTTCGAGTAGAATTCCTGAAGAAGTGAAAAAAGACTACCCAAATATTAATTGGATTCGAATCAAAGGTTTTAGAAACGTAATTATTCATGAATACTTCGGTGTTGATTATGAAATTCTTTGGAATATCAAACAAGAATATATTCCAACATTAAAAAACTCCATTCAAGAAATAGATTTAGATGCATACCCAGAGTTTTGATTGTTAACTAAGCAACGATGATGCTGAGAAACAAAATTTCAACTAAAACAAACTCCAGAGCATCAAGAAGTAATAATATAAAAGAAATATCCTCTGAATTAGGCTTCTCTTTTTGTGGTATCTCGAAGGCTGAGTTTCTAGAAGAGGAAGCTCCAAAGTTGGAAGATTGGCTAAGAAAGGGATACCAAGGAAAGATGTCCTACATGGAAAAGCATTTCGATAAAAGGCTTGATCCTACCAACTTGGTTCCGGGAGCGAAATCGGTGATTTCATTATTGTATAACTACTTTCCCAAAGAAGAATTAAATCAGTCGGATACGTATAAAATTTCGAAATACGCCTACGGAAAGGATTATCACTTCGTCATAAAAGAGAAGTTGAAGCTATTCCTTGAAAGGATCAGGAATGAGATTGGAGAAGTTGAGGGGAGGGTTTTTGTGGATTCAGCACCTGTTATGGAAAGAGCATGGGCCAAAAAATCTGGCTTGGGGTGGATCGGAAAACATTCCTTACTTATTAACAAAGAACAGGGCAGTTTCTTTTTTTTAGCTGAAATTATCTCTGATCTGGACCTGGAACCGGATGGACCTTTAAAAGATTACTGTGGGACCTGCACTAGGTGCATGGATGCATGTCCGACGGATGCTTTTCCGAAACCTTATGAGTTGGATGCCTCAAAATGTATTTCTTACCTAACCATTGAATTGAAAGATGAGATTCCATCAGAATTTACAGGTAAGATGGGCAACTGGATGTTTGGATGCGATATCTGTCAGGATGTCTGTCCCTGGAATCGTTTCTCAAAACCACATAACGAATCTGCATTTAAGCTTCACCCCGAACTAGAAGGAATGACTAAAAGCGATTGGCGTGAAATGACAGAAGAGCTATTTCAAAAGGTATTCAAAAAATCTCCTGTGAAGAGAACTAAATTAGGTGGTTTAAGGAGGAACATCAAGTTCCTCCAAAGTGATCAATAATTTCGGTTTTTAACTAAAGTTACGAATCAGTATGGGTTGAAATTTGCTTCCAAATTCCTTAAAGCACCATTTCTTTAATTCTTCTAACTCCTGTGTGATCAGAGATTTGATGGCTTTTCTCAATTCTTTTTCGAAAAGCTCCCTACTGAAACTCACTTTCCTCAAAATCGTCTTGAAATATTGAAGCATAGCTGTAGTAAGTTGGTTAACTAACACTAATGCATACGTTTGCATAAGTTGAAGGTTTTAATCTAAACTTACTTAGTTTATTTTTGCAGTTGAAAATTTTTTAAGAAAAGACCAATATGAATGTTGCTAAGGCCTTGAAGTATATTTTAGGACTTTGTTTTATGATTTTGTTAAGTTTCTTTAACAGATCCTTAGCTCAGGAAATAAAAATTGAATTGGGGCCGAGTGAGGTTGCGTCTAATCAAGCCTGGACGATAACCGTTACGGTTAGTAATGGAAGGTTAAGGTCTTATGATAAATTCCCTGAGATTAATGAGTTTCAACAGAGAGGAACATCGTCATCATCATCCACTAATATCATTAATGGCCAGATATCGTCATCCCAGAGTATTACCATGAATTATGCTCCCACCCAGGAAGGAGAATTTCAGGTTCCTTCTTTTACAATGGAGATTAATGGAAAGCAGGTGAGTGCACAGGGTAAGACCATTAAAGTAGGACCTCCACTACAACGCCAGAGTAGGAGAAGAAGAGGAAATGATCCTTTCGGAGACCCTTTCGAAGATTTTTTCGGACGTAATAAGCCTAAAGAATATGTCGAGGTAGAAGATGATGCATTCTTCGCTTTAACTGTTGATAAAGAAGAGGTTTATCTTGGAGAAGGCTTCAATACAACCTTATCTTTCTATGTGCCTCAAAACAGCAGGGCTCCTCTGCAATTCTACGAAACAGGAAAGCAGCTTACAGAAATTTTGAAGAAAATTAAGCCTTCAAATTGTTGGGAGGAAAATTTCAATATTGATAACATAAACGGGGAAATGGTACAGCTTAAGGACAAAGCTTATAACCGTTACAAAATCTACCAAGCCACATTCTACCCATTAACACTTGAAGACATTGAGTTTCCATCAGTTTCTCTGGAGATGATCAAATATAAAGTGGCTAAGAACCCTAGTTTTTTTGGAAGGAATCGCCAGCAGGATTTTAAGACATTCTACACCAGGCCAAGGACGGTGAAGGTAAATGAATTGCCTGCGCACCCACTAAAAGATCAGGTAGCAGTAGGAAATTTTTGGTTGGATGAAAAAATCAATTCCGGGAATTTAAAAACGGGCGATAGTTTTAATTATGTCTTTGAAATAAAAGGAGAAGGAAATATTTCTGCTGTTGATAAGCCAGATGTAGATAGCGATGAGTATTTTGATTTTTATGACCCTAACATTCGACAGAACATTAGAAGAAGCAATAACAGGGTTATGGGCTCTAAATCATTTAGTTATTTCGGGATACCCAACGAACCTGGAGAGTTTGACCTAGGTAAATATTTTGAATGGATCTACTTTGATCCCTATGAAGAACAGTATGATACACTAAAGTCTGAAGTTGTGCTAAACGTAACAGGAGAAAGTCGGAGGAATGAATACATCAGTTCAAATGACATGGGTTCGTTTTACGATGGCTTGGAATTCAAAAACAATGAGCTTAAATCGTTTAGAGGCCAAACCCAGTTTCAGATTATATCAAACATCATAATTTTGATTCTCCTCGTAGCTACTGCTTGGGTAATTTTTAAAAAGTAAAGTGCTTTTCTTTCCTTTAAAATATTTTTAGTGGCTTGGAGTATCACTCAAAAGACTATTTTTGGAGTCTTCTTTAAACGTTAAATGAGTAATTCTTACGGCCATCTGTTCAAAATAACGACTTTCGGAGAGTCTCATGGTGCTGGAATCGGTGTAACCATCGATGGTTGTCCGGCTGGCTTGGAGATCGATGAGCAGTTCATTCATTCCGAACTTCAACGTAGAAAGCCGGGTCAGTCAAAGATCACGACACAAAGGAAGGAAAATGAAGATTTTCAGATCCTTTCAGGGATTTTCGAAGGAAAGGCAACCGGAACACCCTTAACGATATTCATTCCGAACCAAAACGCTAAAAGTAAGGACTACTCCCACATAGCTGATAAATTTCGTCCTTCCCACGCCGATTATACCTATCAGGAAAAATATGGAATCAGAGATTATCGAGGAGGAGGAAGAAGCTCGGCACGGGAAACTGCTGCCCGAGTTGCTGCAGGGGCTGTGGCAAAAATCTTTCTGAAAGGCTTCGGAATAGATTTCAGATCGTATGTTTCCCAGGTTGGTAACATCAAGCTGGAAAAAAGTTATCTGGAACTTGATTTATCAAAAACAGAAGATAATGACGTCAGGTGCCCCGACCCTGACTTGGCTAAAAAAATGTACGACTATATCGATGAGGTTAGAAGAAGTAGGGACACCGTCGGAGGAGTTGTTACGGGTTTAATAACCGGATTGCCTGTTGGTTTAGGACAACCCGTGTTCGATAAGTTACATGCGGAGTTAGGAAAAGCAATGCTTTCCATCAATGCGGTTAAAGGATTCGAATACGGAAGTGGTTTTGCCGGAGCATCTATGTTCGGCTCTCAGCATAACGATCAGTTCTATTCCGAAGAAGGCCAGGTTAAAACGAAGACAAACCATTCAGGAGGTATCCAGGGTGGTATCAGCAATGGAGAAGATATTTATTTCAATGTTGCTTTCAAGCCTGTGGCCACCATTATGGATGACCAGGAAAGTATAAATGAGAAGGGCGAATCCACGGTTATTCAGGGAAAGGGAAGGCATGATCCTTGCGTTGTGCCTCGCGCAGTGCCTATAGTAGAAGCTATGTCAGCGCTTGTAATAGCGGACTCCTATCTTATTCAAAAGTCCACAAAAGCTTAAATATGAAGAAACTTCCATTACACATTAAAGTAATCATAGGCCTTATTCTTGGTGCTGGCTATGCTTTTTTATCAGTTAAACTTGGCTGGAATGAGTTTACCCTAAACTATATCAAGCCTTTTGGAGATATCTTCATTAATATTTTGAAGCTTATTGCTGTACCTCTGGTTCTATTCTCCATAATCACGGGTGTCGCTTCTTTAAAAGACATTAAGAAATTGGGTAGAATGGGTTTGAAAACGCTTCTACTTTATATCACCACTACGGTAACTGCAGTCACGCTGGGAATGATTTTAGTGAATTTATATACTCCAGGTGCACGGGTCTCTGATGATATCAGAAAAGAATTTAGAATAAGTTATGAGCTGTGGCAAAAGAACTCTCCAGGAGTACCAAAACTAGATGAGATGTGCCTTTCATGCGATCCCGAGAATTCCGATTTGGTTGCAAAGGTTCGTGAAAAAGAAGGAAGAGCGGAAAAGAATGAGTGGGTAGAAGATAAGCTAATGAAGGCAAAGAATACCAAACAAAAAGGCCCTTTGCAGCCCCTAGTTGACGTAGTACCTGAAAACTTGTTCAAAGCCCTCGCCGATACTTCGATGCTTCAAATTATATTTTTTGCAATTTTCTTCGGCATTGTATTGGTTTCCATTCCTCCCGAAAAAGCTAAACCTGTTTTCAATGTAGTGGACGGGTTGAATGAAATTTTTGTCAAAATGGTTATGATCGTGATGGAGGCTATGCCAGTATTTGTTTTTGCATTAATGGCGGGTCAAATTGTTAAAGCAGCTGGTACCGATCCTGATAAATTCTTTGAGTTGCTCGCTTTCCTTGGGCAGTATTCCTTTGTCTTGGTGATTGGATTGGCTATTCTGGTATTTGGTTTATATCCAACCATCATTTCCTTAATCACTAAAAAGATCAGCTATTCCGGATTTCTGAAAGGTATAAGAGATGCTCAGATCACAGCATTTTCAACTTCATCATCTGTGGCAACTTTGCCGGTTACTATGAAGTGTATGCACGACAATATTAAAGTCCCTGAAAAGATCACCAGTTTCGTATTGCCCATAGGTGCTACGGTAAATATGGATGGTACGAGTTTATATCAGGCCGTAGCCGTAATTTCATTGGCTCAATTACATATGATTGATCTTGAAATCTCTCAGCAGTTGGTTATTATTTTGACTGCTTCACTTGCATCTATTGGAGCGGCAGCAATTCCAAGTGCAGGCCTGGTATTAATGATTTTGGTTCTGGAATCTGTTGGGTTAAATCCGGCTTGGATCGCCATTATATTCCCGGTTGACCGGATTCTGGATATGTGCAGAACAGTGGTTAACGTGACTGGCGATGCAACCGTAAGCACATTGATTGCATCCTCTGAAGGTGAACTAGAATATGAAAAAGAAGCAGTGGTTCAACCTATAGCGGAGGAGATTAATGCATAAATATGGAACAGAATCAATCTTCTACTGGTTATAAATAAACTTAGAATAATTTGATATGGAAACGTCAGAAAAAAAATTCATAAATATATATTTCGAATCTAATCCTAATCCTAATTCCCTAAAGTTTGTAGCCAACGAAATGCTGGTAGAAAGTGGGGAGAGCTACGATTTCCCGGATTTAGCAAGCGCGGAAAAAGCACCACTTGCTAAAGAGCTTTTCTCAAACTTCGATTATGTAGACAGGGTTTTTTATATGTCCAACTTTGTGACGATCACAAAAACGGAAGAAAAAGAGTGGCCGGAAGTTCAAAATGAACTGAAAGAATTCATCAAATACCATCTGGAAGATCAAAAACCACTTTTGTCTGATGATTTTATTAAAGAAGATGTTGAGAAAAAGGAAGGGCTGGCATCAGACGAATCGGAATTAGATCAAAAAATAAAGTTTGTGCTGGACGAATATGTTAAGCCAGCTGTTGAGCAGGATGGTGGGGCTATAACATATCAATCGTTTAACGAAGGTGTAGTAAAAGTGCAATTACAGGGATCGTGCAGTGGCTGCCCGTCCTCCACGGTTACCCTTAAGGCAGGTATCGAAAATTTATTAAAGAGAATGGTTCCGGAAGTCCAGTCTGTGGAGGCTGAAAGCGTATAATTGCATAATTTTTGCTATATTTCTTATATGGATAAATTAAAGGTGTATAGTACTTTTTCAGGAGATCTTTACATTAAGCCTTCGGAGATTTTTGAAGGAGATCACGGAAAACAAAGGTTAAAATCCTTAATGAATTCATCTATTTACAAAGAGATTAAAGCTAAAGAAGAAGATAATAAGAAGCAGAAGCCTTCAGAGAATGATGGATAATGCCCTTTAATCTGCTCCTCTTTCCGCTTCTCGGAGGATATTATTTTCTAATCACATTTCATTATACCAAATTCCTTAATCAACGTCTAGATAGACAGAAGTTGATTTTTAACTCAGCTTTAATGGGTTGTCTACTTCTGGTCACTTCATTCTTTATTCTTGCAGTATTTAATGCATTCTTCGCAGAAGCAACTGAAAAATTATCTTCTTTAAACCCATTGCCGCTTGATTATTCCGGAGTTACATTTCTTTCGCTGTTACTGTCGGTCATTTTAGCTCATTTTTTGAACATGATAACGGATGAGAAAAAAGCGATTATTCGAGCGATTGATCGGAGGGGAAATAATCTGGAAAAAATATTGATGTCATCTTGGGAAAACGATCACATGATTTCCATTTCTTTAAAAAGTTCAAAAATTTATGTAGGCTGGATTGTAAATCTCCCTAAACCCACTAAAATGGAGTATATATCAGTATTACCAGCTTTTAGCGGATATAGAGATGAAAAAACTAAACAGGTAGAGCTAAATACTCAATACCTTGATGTATACCAAAAATTAGAATTAGACGACCAGCTAGCCAATTTAAATGAGATGGATTTTGTGATCGTTATAGATGAAAGAGAGATTATTAGTGCTAATAAATTCGATCAAAATGCGTACTCTTATTTTGGGCCTAATTTTGAATAAGTCAATTAAATAACGACTTTACCACAACCATTCTTTTGTTTTTTCGAATGATTTAAAAAGTATGGTATGATGAATCGCTACTACACCATAATTGACCTGCTCAATAAAATGAGTAATGATTACAGGTACCTCACCTGGAAAATTAATTGTAACTATGTTAACGGACTTGGTAAAACCATACTTGAAATTATGATCTACGAATTCCCTCATGAATTATTGAAGCGGAAAATAGCTTTCCAGCTAGAAAGCGGTAAAGTTTTAAATCACAACATTAAAGAATTGAAGGGGGGTACAGATTCAATCGTCGATCTACTTTTGGACCTGATCAATCTCGAACGGAAAAGTATCAAGCTTAACGTATCAAAATAGCTTTTAAAATGCTTCGGTGATGTTGAAATAGAAACCTGTAGTTTCTCTTCCTACCCCAAAATCAATTCTTACGTTCACCCTTTCTTTTTTGTTTACTGCAAACCTCAGTCCTCCTCCATAAGAAGGTTTGATATTTTGGAAATCGAAATCATTAAATTCATTAGCCACATCACCTAATCCCGCGAAGACAACTGCTCCGAATCTTCTCCAAATATCAAAACGATATTCTCCCTGAAGAGCCATAAGATGTTGATCACGAAAGCGTCCCTGGAAATACCCTCTCATAATTTGATCACCTCCTAGTTCAGATAATTGCTTAAAGGGAGCCGTTCCATTTACAAAATTTCCTACAAATTGAAAGGCAAGTATCTGTCTACGCTTTGATTTTAACTGGAAGTATTTTCTGGCATCAATACGATATCGTTCAAAATTATATTCTCCTCCCAGAAATTCTCCGTGAAAAAAAGCCGAGAATTCCAAATAGTGACCTGATGAAGGATTCACAATAATATCTCTGGTATCGTAAACTAAAACTGGTCCTCCACCTGCAACTATAGAGCCATCAAACCCGGTTACTTGCTGTTGCTCTAAGAGGCTTTGGTCTTCTCTTTCTATATTAAAACGGTTAAAATATCTGAACTCAAATCCCGAAAAGAAATTGGGTTTGATGCGTTTAAGAAATCGATGCTCAAAGCTTAAAATATTATACTCCACCTCTTCTTCATTCTCATCTGGCGTATCATCACCTATGCCATAGAAGAAGTCGGGAAAGATATTATAGTTGATCTCACCGGTAAGGAGATACTTTTCTCCGGGTGTAAAAATCGTATAACTTGGAGATAAGAGCAATTGATTTCTAGTTGTATAGATCACAAAAGCCTGAATGTTGGAGGTTCTGGTCAATGTATTCTCATAATCAAACTTAAAAAGTCTTAGTCCCAAAGCGCCGAAACCAACTCCATTTTCTGGTGAAGCCAGAATTACGGGTAAAGGAACCCAGCTTCCTTTATCTTTTTTTTGGGCTGAAGTAGAATCGGAAACACCTCCTTGACCAAAAAGACTTGTTGAAGCAGATATCGTAAAAAGAATGGCTAAAAACCATTTTATCATGAGCAGATATTTTTAAGAAGCGGTAAAATTAGTAGATTATTTGAGTTTAAAACTTTATAGCATGGGACTTCTTTACGCAATTATCATTGGGAGTATAGCTGGCTGGTTAGCCGGTCAAATTATGAAAGGTGCTGGCTTCGGTATTTTATGGAATATCGTAATTGGAATTATAGGAGGGGCTGTTGGTAACTTTGTTTTCGGTCTGTTAGGCTTCCATTCCTATGGTTTGATTGCAGATATCATTTCAGCTACTGTCGGCGCAGTTATTCTATTGTTTATAGTTGGGAAAATTAGATCATGACGGATAAAGAATAACTATGCTTTGAATAACGTAGAGAGGTCTATTGTTAGATCAACAAAGATTTCGGACCTCAATTGATCACTTTCAATAAATGGTTTTTTAGCTATGAAAGCATTCTCATCGTTTAATGAATATACTATAACATTCTTATCTAAAGGATTAATAAGCCAATATTCCCTTACGCCACTTTCTTCGTAAATCTCAAATTTTTCCCTCATTTCTTTAGAGGAATTTCCTGGTGATATGATTTCTACAATAAGGTCGGGTGCGCCATTACAACCTCTCTCATCAATTTTATCTTTATCACAGATAATACATAAATCTGGCTGAACAACGGTATATATTTTATCTTCTTTTGCTGGATCTAAACGAACATCAAAAGGAGCTTCGAACACTTTGCACTCCGTTTCTTTAAAGTGGAACCACAATTGAGAACTTAAAGCTATAGAGATACTTTGATGAAAACTGGAGGGTGCAGGAGTCATTTTAAAAAGCCTTCCTTTTATCAGCTCAACCCTTTCTTTGAATCGCCAACTTAAATAATCCTTGTAAGTATAGAGCCCTGAGAAGCTAAGTTCATTAATGTCTGTTACAACGGCCATAATCACTATTTTCTCTTAGTATTAAAATTACGATTTTCTTAGACAATCATATAAAATTTCAACCGGATGCAAGGCTTCCCTTCCTGTACCATCCTTAATCTGATGTCTACAGCTAGTGCCTGGTGCAGCAATAATAGTTTCTTTTGAAGCCTTCCTTATAGCTGGAAATAATACCAACTCACCGATCTGTTGAGAGATCTCAAAATGTTCCTTTTCATACCCAAAGGAACCAGCCATTCCACAACATCCTGAAGGAATTAACTGAACAGAATAATTTTTTGAAAGGGAAAGAATTTTCTTAGTTGGAACTAAAGAGGATACAGCTTTCTGATGGCAATGCCCATGTAATTTTATCTCTTTCTTTTCTTCTATGAATTGATCTTTTGATATTCTCCCCTTGCCTAATTCATTTGATAAAAACTCCTCAATAGTAAAAGTTCTTTGGGCGA
This sequence comes from Bacteroidota bacterium, assembly GCA_039030555.1. GTDB lineage: Bacteria > Bacteroidota > Bacteroidia > Cytophagales > Cyclobacteriaceae > JBCCDY01. The sequence goes on along the minus strand of JBCCDY010000001.1, from coordinate 157,770 downwards.
TTAATTTGGCTTCTTCTTTTTTTTCTCCGTAAAGCAAATCAATGTATTCATCTCGAAAAGTTAAGATGGCAGAAGGCTCTAAGCCTACTATTGGGATATTCTGATCGAGCTTGTTTTTAGCTCTGTTAACGTTTTCCAATGCGATTTTCTTAGCTTCTCTAAGAAGCCCCTTAGAAAGATAAGTCCGCCCGCTTTCCAAAAGATCAGGTATTTCGACCTGATAGCCTAAAGCCTCCAATAGAAGTATGGCTTTCTTACCAATTTCAACATCATTGTAATTGGTGAATTCGTCACAGAAGAAATAAACTTTGTTCCCCTCAGATTTCTCTTCTCTTTTTTCAAACCATTTTTTTAGTGTGGTTTTCTGAAGTTTAGGAATAGAACGTTCGGGCGCAAAGCCTACTAAGCTTTTCATCGCTTTTCCAAAAGCATGTTCACCAAATGAAGCGTTGAAAACAGCAGGTGCAACGGAAGCAAGTTTGTTCAGCTTCGTGAAATTGGCGATCATTCTACTTCGCAGAGGAATCCCGTTGGCGTCATGATACTGCTGAAGAAATTCTGCTTTAAGCTTACCAACATCTACGTTCGATGGACATTCTGACTTACAACCTTTACAGGAAAGGCAGAGGTCCATTACTTCTTTTATTTCTTCTGAGTCAAATCTGTTAAGTTTATCAGAATGCGTTAAAACTTCTCTCAGAATATTAGCCCTGGCCCGAGTGGTTTCTTTCTCATTTTTGGTAGCCATATAACTTGGGCACATGGTTCCACCACTGAGATGGGTTTTTCTGCAATCACCTGAACCATTGCATAATTCAGCAGCTCTGACCACTCCTTTGACCTCACTGAAGTCAAAATAGGTCTTGATTTCAGGGGTCTCCTTTCCTGCTTCGTAACGCAAGGATGAGTTCATTGAAGGAGTATCCACAATCTTTCCGGGATTGAAGACATTATTGGGGTCCCAGGTTTGCTTAATTTCTCTCAGAAGGTCATAATTCTTTTTACCGATCATAAATTCGATAAACTCACCTCTTAGCCTTCCATCACCATGCTCTCCACTCAAAGAGCCATTATATTTTTTAACTAAATGTGCGATTTCATTAGCAATGACCTTGAAAAGTTGATTTCCCTCATGTGTTTTCAAGTTAATAATTGGTCTCAAGTGTAGTTCACCTGATCCAGCATGTGCATAATGAACGCAATACAACTTATGCTTTTCCAGAATCAAGTTAAATTCCTTAATAAAATCAGGAAGATCTGAAACGTCGACGGCGGTATCTTCGATTACCGGAACAGCTTTAGCATCTCCCGGAATGTTGGACAAAAGCCCTAAACCGGCTTTTCTCAATGTCCAGACTTTAGGAATATCAGTACCCTCAACTATGGGGAAGTGGTATCCTAAGTCCTCCTTTTTGAGATCATCTATAAGTTGATGCGCTTTTTGCTCAAGTTTTCCCGGATCGTTATCGGAAAGCTCGACGACCAGAATAGCTGATGGATCGCCTTTTACAAAAAACCTGTTTTTCTGTTGTTCAATATTGGCTTTAGTACATTCCAGAATGTAGTGATCCATTAACTCACTAGCAGAAGGATTATACTCTAAGGCAACTAAATTGGCTCTCAGGCTTTCATTTACTGAATTAAAATGGGCGCATATAAGAAGCTTTTTTTTGGGAGGAAGTGGCTCGACGTTTAACTTGATCTCCGTAATAAAAACGAGTGTTCCCTCCGATCCGGCAACCAGCTTGCAGAAATTAAAAGACTTTCCGTCTTTTTTAAATGGAATAGTGTCTGCCAGTAAATCAATTGCATACCCGGTATTTCTTCTTGGAATAGATTCTTTTGGGAATTGCGATTTTATTTCTTCAACTACTTCCTGATCAAAGAGCTTCTGCTGAATTTGCTTGTAAATCTTCCCTTCAAGCGAATCAAGTTTAAGCTTTTCTGCAAACTCTTGCTCGTTCAAAGCTTTGAAAGTGATTTCGGAACCGTCACTTAGAAAGCCTTTTATTTCAATTAGGTGATCGCGAGTGCTGCCGTAAATAATTGAATTAGCACCACAGGAATTATTCCCTACCATACCTCCAATCATTGCCCTATTGGCAGTTGAAGTTTCAGGGCCAAAAAACAAATTATGATCTTTCAGAAATAAGTTGAGTTCGTCCCTAACGACTCCTGGTTGTACTCTTACCCACGATTCTTTCTCGTCGACTTCCAGTATTTTGGTAAAATGCTTCGAAACGTCAACGACTATTCCTGCTCCTACAACCTGTCCGGCAAGAGAAGTCCCTGCTGTTCTGGGGATCAGAGAAAGCTTATTTTTAGAAGCAAAATCTACCAGTAATTTAAGGTCATTTTCATTTTTTGGAATCGCAACCGCCAATGGCATCTCACGATAAGCAGAAGCATCCGTTGCATATAATTTTCTAATGGTTTCATCTGTATAAAGCTCTCCCTTGATTTTTTTTGCTAACTCCTGAAGTTCCCTCTGCGCCATATCATTCTAAAACCTCTAATAAAGTCTTTCAACCTGTAATAAAAAAGAAAAGTCATAGACTAATTAAACTCAATATATTTCAGAAACATTAACTAATACTATGAGACTAATCTATGCTATTGTTTTAGCATTTTTATCGCAACTGACACTTGCCCAAACGCGCCTTGTTGAAAAAGTAGAGCAGAAAGAGGACGAGATCGTAATTCCTTACGAAAAACATGTGCTTGATAACGGTTTGACTTTAATCATCCATGAAGATCATTCAGACCCGGTCGTTCACGTAGATGTGACCTATCATGTAGGTTCCGCCAGAGAAGAGCTTAAGAAATCTGGCTTTGCCCATTTTTTCGAGCACATGATGTTCCAGGGTTCTGAAAATGTAGCTGATGAAGAGCATTTTAAAATTGTCTCCGAATCAGGGGGAACATTAAATGGAACAACGAACAGAGATCGAACCAATTATTTTGAAACAGTTCCTAGCAATCAATTGGAAACCATGTTGTGGTTGGAAGCCGATCGAATGGGATTTTTCCTAAATGCAGTAACTCAGGAAAAATTTGAGGTTCAGCGTGCCACTGTAAAAAATGAAAAAGGCCAAAATTACGACAATGCACCCTACGGAAGGTGGAGAGAAGTGAATGCAGAAACGCTTTATCCTTACGGGCACCCATATTCCTGGTTAACTATCGGAAAATTAGAGGATCTGGATCGTGTGGATGTTAATGATTTAAAGAAGTTTTTTTTACGCTGGTATGGCCCTAACAATGCCACTTTAACGATTGGAGGGGATGTTAAGCCTAAAGAAGTGATCAAGAAAGTTGAAAAGTACTTTGGGGTAATTCCTAAAGGCCCTGAAGTGGAACCTTTAAAATTAGAACAACCTACGCTAGATCAGGATCGATACGTTTCCTATGTCGATAACAATATTCGTTTCCCTGCATTACTTTTGACGTACCCTACTGTTCCAGCTTACCATGAAGACGAGGCTCCTTTGGATTGCCTTGCAGAAATCCTTGGGACAGGTAAAAGTTCTTATTTTTATAAAAGCTTTGTACTGACTCAAAAAGCCATTCAGGCCAGTACATTTCACCCTACTAGTGAGTTGGCCGGTGAATTTACCATGTTTGTATTGCCATTTCCGGGACAGACCTTATCGGGGTTTGAGACCGAAATGAGAAATATCCTTGAAGAGTTTGCGAAGAACGGAGTGACCGATGCGGATATTCAGAAATTCAAAGCTAATTATGAATCTGGCACCATTAATGGATTAGCTAGTGTAAGAGGAAAAGTTTCTCAACTAGCTGCTTATGAGACTTTTACAGGTAATCCCAATTATATTCAAAAAGACCTTGAGAGATATCTTTCTGTTACAAAGGAAGATGTAATTAGAGTATTCAATAAATATATTAAAGGCCAGCCTTTGGTGCTCCAGAGTGTTATTCCGAATGAAGAGACTGCCCCGGCAAAACCAGATAATTTCAAGCCTTTAGCTGAAGATGATAATCCATTCCCTATTACAGATTACAGTGGACTTACTTATACCCGGCCATCTGGCGATAAATTCGATAGAAGTAAAAAACCTACTCCTGGTCAGAGTCCCTTAGTTTCTGTGCCAGAAGTTTGGAAAAGCACTTTCAATAATGGAATTAAAGTTATTGGAACGGAAAATACCGAAATTCCAACGGTAACGATTCAGCTTACTTTAAATGGAGGTCACGAGCTGGATGCTTATGATCCTCAAAAATCAGGACTAGCATCACTAACCGCCTCTTTAATGAACGAAGCTACCGAGAATTATACTTCAGAAGAATTCCAGGAGGAACTTAGAAAAATAGGTAGTTCTGTCAGTTTTAATGCCGACTTGAATTCAACTAACGTTTTTATAAGCACCCTTAAGAAAAACCTTGATAAAACTTTGGAATTAGCTGAAGAAGCTATGTTTAATCCTTCTTTTAAAGAAGATGATTTCAATAGGTTGAAGAAGCAGCAGATCGAAGGAATAAAATCGAATGAAAAAGTTCCTTCTGCCATCGCCAGTCAGGTTTATAACCGCTTGATCTACGGTGATAAACATATCTATTCTGTTCCTGCAAGTGGTATAGAGGAAACCGTTGAGCGTATTACTCTGGATGATGTTAAGGCATTTTATAATAGCTATTTTTCTCCAAGTGTAGGGGAGTTAGTTGTAGTTGGTGATATCACCAAGAATGAAATCATGCCAAAGCTGGAGTTCCTTAAAAACTGGGAAGGCAATTCTGTAAAAATCCCTGAATTGAGCACAGCTGATCCTTTAGACGAAACCAAAATCTTCTTAGTGGATAAGCAAGAAGCTCCTCAATCTGAGATTCGTATGGGATACTTAACCGATATGCCTTATGACGCTACAGGCGAATTCTTCAAAAGTTTCTTAATGAATTATACACTCGGAGGGGCTTTCAACAGTAGAATTAATTTGAATCTACGTGAGGATAAAGGCTGGACATATGGTGCTCGCTCGTTCTTTAATTCTTCTGATGAGCCAGGTCCATATACCGCATTAGCAGGTGTAAAGGCGGAGGCTACGGATAGTGCTGTCTTTGAAATGATGAACGAGATCAAAGTGTACAGAGAAAAGGGAATTACACCTGATGAATTGGCTTTTATGAAAAGCTCTATCGGTCAACGTGATGCTTTAAATTATGAGACTCCTGGACAAAAAGCCAGGTTCTTAAGAAGGATCGTTCACTACGACCTGAAAGATGATTTTGTGAAAGATCAAATGAAAATCATTAATACGATCACTAAGAAAGAGATCGATGCTTTGGCAAAAGATAATTTAAAAACAGACGAAATGTATATCGTAGTAGTTGGTGACGAGGCTTCTAACCGTCAAGGACTTGAGCGATTAGGTTATGAAATCGTTAAAGTGAATGAGAAAGGAGATATCGTTCAGGAAAATCAATTGAACGCTGAAGAATAGTGTTGTTGAATTTTTTAATAGGAAAGCCAAGCTTTAAGGCGTGGCTTTCCTATTTTTAAAGAATAAATGAAAGTAGAATTAAGCTTTCAAAAGAACGTTTACATCCATTTTTTGCCTTTCATTTTTTCAGCCAGAAAAGCCATATCCTGAGCTGTACCCATGGTTACTCTAGCCCAATCGGGTTTCGAAGGCCAGCCACCAGCTAAGAGAATTTTGTTATCCCACATCATACTTTTGTATTCCTTGAATTTTTCCACTTTGTAGTAAACAAAGTTAGCATCACTTTGAATGTAAGGTATGCTCAGTTCCTCGAGTGATTTATAGAATTCCGATTTTCTTTCCTCATTGAATAATCTTGATTTATTGATAAAATCATTGTCTTTAAGTGAAACTATTGATGAAGCTACACTTAGGGAGTTGGGCATATTACCAGGGAAGCCCAATGTGTATTTTGATTCCAGTTTCTGAATAAAGTCTGAGGGACCCAATAAATAACCAATACGAAGGCCAGCCATGCCATATATTTTAGAAAATGTTCTGGCAACCAGCACATTCTTACCTTGGCCTATCAAAGGAGCCATCGTATGATTTCTCCATGATTCAAGATAATGGATGTATGCTTCATCTATTAAAACATAGGCATTATCTGAAATAAATCTACAAAAAGAAGCTAGCTGATCCGTATTACAACTCGTTCCTGTAGGGTTGTTAGGATTACATATCGTAACAAGTTTTGTTTTAGAACTTACTGCAGCTTCCATTTCTGGTAAATTCATTTTGAAATCTTCACCTACCTCAATAGGCCTTACACTTGCTCCTATTTTACGTCCAAAATTTCCAACCACATCGAAGCTCGGGCTTGGAACTATAATCTCACCTCCGTTACTCCCAAAGTGTGCCGAAATAATGATTAAAGGTTCGAAGGACCCATGTCCGAGAAGTACATTTTCGGGTTTAAGACCTTCTTGCTCGGCGATCAATTTCTTTAATTCCAAAAAATCATATTTATAAAAGGTAGCGTACTTACTAGCTCTTGGTAAAGTATCTTTAATAATTTCCATGACCTTCTTACTCGGGCCAATTGGATTTTCATTGAATAACAGCCTTCTGATATTTTTATCAGTAGCCATGACTGAAAGCTCTTCCGGAGAGGCTTTTCCGAATACATTAATACCAGTAAAAATTCCGAAACCAGCTGCCGAAGCAAGTGCCGACATCTTTAGCCATTCTCGCCTTTTGATCGTTGAACTCATATCCTTTTTTCGTGTGAAGAAGGATAATCTTCCTCAACCTTGCTTATGAATTCATGAATCCTGAAATGTTATTTGATAGCAGTTAGCAGATTCTGTTTAAACGAAGTGGGGGTTTGGCCTGTATATGATTTAAAAGCCTGATTGAAGGTTGCAAGATTATTGAAACCAGATTCGTAAGCTACTGCTATCATCTTACTTTCTGGCTGGTTTTTAATTAATTCTTTGGCTTCCTCAACTCTATAATTATTTACAAATCGCGAGAAATTACAGTTATCGTGTTTATTCAGAATTAGTGAAACATTCCTTTTTGACACCCCGAGTGTACTTGATAACTCAGCAACCGTCAAATCCGGATTTTTATATAGCTCTTTATGCTTCATTAGCTGATGTAGTTTATTAAGATATGCATTTGCTTCTTCTTCAGTTATTCTCGAACTCGAATACAAAGGCGCTGATCTAAAGAAGAAAACCTCTTTATTTTTCAGAGCTACAGCTAACAAACAGAACATTAGAATGGAAAATGTTATTGGACCCAGAGCATAAATCGGAATCAGTCCGAGGAAGTTCAATGCATATATTAGCCACATAAAGCTCAAACCTAAGGAAAGCCCTACCAGCCATTTAAACTGACTATCTCGAATTTTATGTTTCGATCTAGTCAATATTAGTAGAGAAAAGATTACATATATAAATGACTGAGCCATAATTAAGGAATAGTTTACCGTCCAAAGCATACTGTTCCCCCCATTCAGAAGAATATTGCATAAGGCCAAGTATATGATGGAAGGTATGAAATGTAAGAACTCCCAAAGCTTAATCTTTCGCAAGTCACATACACTTCTCGTATAGAAGAAAAGTAATGGGCCAATAGCCAGATTTGCTGCTATACCTATGTTTCTGATAAATAATGGAAGTTCTACTGATGAGTAAAACACGGACTTGGTGATTCGAATAGATAGGGCAATGAGCAAGAAGGCGAGCAATTTGTTAGTCAAGCTGGGTTTTCTCAAAAGAAAAACACCAAAAAAGGAACTGATGCCCAAGCCAGCACTACCGATAACAGAAATCACAACAATCTTTTCCATTGGATTTTTAGTGTATTAGAAAAATACAAAATTATTGATGACTGCTTGCAGATTTGTAATCTGTGTCAGGATCGCCTCTTCTCAAAAGACTACAAGCTGTTAATTAAAAATGTGTAAACTCAAATTGATTAATTGGTATTAAATCACTTTTCTGAAACCTCGAACCACATCTGATGATGTGATTAATTTATCATTTCGATTCCTTACTCCTCAATCAAAACATTCATCCTGAAATCGAAAGGGTAGAATGATTCAATTAACTGATCAATAAACTCAGGATTATTCAGATATAAATTCAAGAAGTTTTCCGCACGCTCCTGGGGTGAGCCAATTGGGGAAATTTTTTCTTTTAGAGCCTAAATTTGTTTCAATGCAGTTTCCTGCTTTCGCTTTTTGACAGTATGATGATTCTTAAGCTATATCATCATTAATTATTTTAACTAAAGCGTCAGGTGAAATCACTGAAACCTTAGAGTTTTTGTAGTCTTTAACATTCCTTGTAATAATAGACTTGATCTCCTTATTTTGAAGAACAACAGAATGCTGAATAGCGTCTTCGAAGTCATTGAAATCACTTAATAGCGCATTCTCAATATCCTGCCTGGAGACGCCAATAATGTCAACTAAATCGGTTAATTCAATTATAATTTTTCGTGCTTTTCTTTCACCTACAACTCGCCTGATGATATAATGGATATTACTGATACATAAAACAGAAGTGTATGATTCTAAAATTCCTTTTTCACAGTAATCCAGTAGTTGCAAAGAATATTCAGAATGTGGTTTACGGTCTAAAAGAAAATCGATAAGAACATCAGAATCTAGAAAAACTTTATAAACCATGTTTTTTCAGTCGTTCTTCTTCCAGGATTTTTTCATAATCAAAATCATCTGAAACTTTTACCGAACCTTGAAGCTTTTGAATTTTAGATGAAGGTCTATCCTTCCTATCAACTGAATCAGGTTCTGTAAGTAACTTAAAATAGTTCTCGACCATCTCAGAAAGGCTCCTTCCATTAGTTGAAGCATATTTTTTAGCTTTCTTTATGATTTCTTGCTCAATGGTAAGGGTAAGCTTGGTATTCATACGTGTATTTTAGCAAATAATTACACGTGTAATTTGCAAAAAAGTTAAGAATTAGAAAATAGTAGTGCTAATGAAAACTACTCCTCAATTAAAACATTCATTCTAAAATCGAAAGGATCGAATGATTCAATTAACTGATCAATGAAGTCTGGATTATTCAGATAGAAATTCAAGAAATTTTCTGTACGTTCCTGGGGTGAACCATTTGGGAAAAGTTTTTCTTTTAGAACTTCAATTTGTTTCAATGCAGTTTCCTGCTTTCGCTCTTCCGCTTTTTTCAGCCGTCCTTCGATGTTATCAAGGCTTTTTATGGATTTGTTTTCTTCTGCACCAATGAAACCTTCTAGTGTTTGATCGATATCGTGGGCTTTCTTCTTGATTTCTCCGAATACCTTTTCAAGAGCTTCTTTTTCTTTTTTAAGACTGAACTCATTTTCAGCGTTTTCTTTTAAAAAGTTGTCCTTAATGGTCTTCTGATCTAGAAAAAGTTCTTCATTGGAAAGATCGGTTTTGATAAATTTTTTAGCATTTCCCTTATTTAAGATCAATGCGAAATTTCTAGGCAAGACTACTGGAAATGGAACCTGATAATGATCAAAAACAGGTTTGAGTTGAAACCAATAAGCGACTTCCGCAGGACCACCTACATAAGCGAGATTTGGGAGGATCACCTCCTGATAGAGTGGCCTTAAGACTACATTTGGGCTAAATCGTTCAGGTTCTTCATGAACTAATTTCAAAATTTCTTCAGAGCTCCACTGAGCATCAGATTCTTTTGTCGTGAAATGTCCGTTTTCAGAAATGATCCGCTCCCGCTTTCCTTCCGAAAGCAGAAAGAAATTAATGGAACGCGGATAAATTTGAGTTCTGTAATCGAGTTTAGCGAGCTTGGTCGATTGACTTTCAACCATATCATTAGCTCTATGATTCAGAATATCATCTTTTACGATGGTGCTAAATAAAGCCTTTAATTCCCTTCGATCAGGCTCAATAGCAACTACTCCGTACTTACCGAACAACTCATTTACATATTTCAGGGTAGCTTCTGCGAGTGTATCACATTCGGAATATGCTTTTTCAAACAGCTCGACCTTCTCAGGAAGTTTTTTACAAAGTTCCTGTAACCCGTCTGTTCGCATTCTTCCTACCGCACCGGTTTGATTGGTATCCCAAGAATATTGAGTTCCAAATAGTGAAAAATGATTGATTTCCTCCAGGTCATGATCTTCCGAGGCCATCCAGTAGACCGGAACAAAGTTGTACTCGGGGTACTGTTCTTTTAACTGCTGACAGATTCTGATGACTGAAACGATCTTGTAGATAAAATACAACGGACCAGTAAAGATGTTTAATTGATGGCCAGTGGTGACTGTGAAGGTGTTTTTACCATTTAATCGCTCGACGTTTGAGGCGACGGCTTCGTCAACCTTTAAGTATTTATACTGTTGCTTAAGTGCCTCTACTAATACATTTCTATGATGTTCCGGGAAAGAACTTTTTGCATCAATTCCCTTCTGGAAGGTGTCAATTTGGGGAGGCAAGTTGTAAAACTCTTTTAGTGCAGATTTTCCATTCAAATAGTCCAGAAGGATAGGAGAAAATTGATTGGTTTTCTCCAGCTCAACAAGTTTTTTTCGCATATTTTAATAGGTTGGTCTTAGACAGGCTTTGCGTATAAGTCAAATTCCGAGGCACTTTCAATTCTAGCGTTTACGAAATCCCCAATTCTTAGATACGTATCTTTTGCATTAATGATCACTTCGTTATCAACCTCAGGAGAATCGAATTCTGTACGACCTATATAATTACCCGACTCGACTCGATCAATCAAAACTTTATACTCCTTTCCAATCTTTTCCTGATTTAACTCATGTGATATTCCAGCTTGCAAATCCATGATCTCCTGTGCACGCTCCTCTTTAACTTCTTCAGGAACATCATCTTCAAATGAAAATGAATGGGTTTGTTCTTCATGAGAATAGGTGAATATGCCTAAACGGTCGAAGCGTGTTTTCTCTACAAAATCGACCATCTGTTGGAAGTCATCTTCTGTTTCTCCTGGGTGGCCAGCGATTAATGTGGTTCTAATGGCAATTCCAGGAACTTTATCTCTGATTAAAGAGATTAGATCTTCCGTTTTTTCTCTGGTGATGCCACGCCTCATTTTTTTCAACATGGCCGTTGAACCATGTTGTAACGGGATGTCTAAATAATTACAAATATTTTCTCGTTGCGCCATTACGTCCAGGATATCCGTAGGAAAGCCCGTAGGAAAGGCATAATGTAATCTGATCCAGTCAATTCCCTCAACGTCAGCTAAACGGTTTAACAATTCAGATAGATTTCTTTTTTTATAAATATCCAGTCCGTAATAAGTAGAATCCTGTGCAATGATCAGAAGTTCTTTTGTTCCATTTTTAGCTCGCATTTCAGCTTCCCGCACCAGCTCTTCGATCGGTCTGCTTCTATGCTTTCCCCTCATCAGTGGAATAGCACAAAAAGAACAAGGTCGGTCACAACCTTCCGAAATTTTCATATAAGCATAATGGTTGGCCGTGGTAGTCAGTGACTCTCCAATTAATTCATGCTTATAATCTGCATTGAATTTCTTGAGTAGAAGAGGGAGTTCCATAGTGCCGAAATAGGCATCTACATCTGGAATCTCTCTTTCTAAATCGTCTTTGTAGCGGTGGGAGAGGCAGCCGGTAACATAAACTTTTTCTACAAGTCCATCTTTTTTTGCTTCTACGTAGTTAAGGATAGTATCAATTGATTCCTGTTTAGCATTTTCAATAAAACCACAGGTATTAATTACAACTATGTTTGAATCATCTTTTTTTGACTCATGCTCTACTTCGATCTCGTTTCCACGAAGCTGAGTGATCATTACTTCTGAGTCAACTAAATTTTTGGCACAACCGAGTGTAACGACGTTAACCTTATCCCTTTTCTTTCCTTTTACTTTCAAATTGGCTTAACCTTTGATGATTACAAAATTAACCAAATACATTTCGTTATATAGTTTGGTTTGACTTAAATAGTTCCATTCATCAATTATATGATTCAATAAGAGGCTATTTGTTGCGATAAAGTCGCTTGACTTTATAAAAAGATTACTTTTACAACTTCAAAAAATTATTGAGCTTGAAGGATTTTTTGCTTAAAGGCATATTGGTTGGTATTCTAATTTTTACGTTTGGCTGTAGGGACGATACAGATTGCTCGACTTCATCCATAAATTTTATCAGCCTGAGTTTTATTGATTCCGGAACTTTTGAAGTGCGTCAGAGTAATTTTGATTCTGTTTTTGCCCCAGGCTTCGATACCTTATTTGTAACACAGGCAGATTCTCTGGATACTCTGATTTTACTTCCTGTAAATCCTTTTGAGACGGAAGCTACTTATGTTTTTGTAGGGCCTGATCGCAATGAGGAGATAAGGATAGATACGGTTGTCTTCAGTTACTTCCCGCGACAAGGAATTATTACTCCTGAATGTGGGCCGACTCAGTTTTTTGATGATTTAGATACCATCTCAACTACCTTTGATTCATTGGTGGTTGTGCAGCCAAGATTAAGGGATTTTAATGCGACGAACGTACTTATTTATAATTAGCCTTTTTTTAGCCGCTCAGCTTCTAGCGCAAAACGAACAAGATCAGCTTCCACAGGGGGCACCTAAAAAGATCAATAAGTTTGATATAAGGCCATATGGGTTAAGACTTGGAGTAGATATTTCGGATATTGGGGTAAGCCTTTTTGATGATGACCGTACCCGGTATGGTATTAATCTTGACCTTGATATTCATAAATATTTATTTCAGATCGATGGTGGTTATGCCAGATCTACTTATACCGAAGAAGATCTTATTTATAGAAGTGAAGGTGTTTTTTATAGGGTAGGGATAGATTATAATTTCATGTACTTCAACGAACAGGCAAGTGCTATTTTTTTAGGGGCGAGGTATGCGAATGCTGTTACTTATGATGATGAGATTGCCTTCGTTTTAGGAGATCCCATATTCGGAAGTGAGATCATCCGTTCTGAGGTTGAGAATAGGTCAGCTAACTGGCTTGAAATTACAACTGGAATAAAAGCGAGAGTACTTGAAAACATATTTATCGGGTTTACAGCAAGATATAAGTTCAGAAGACGGGGAAATAGAGACCAGATCGTAACTTTTGATTTACCGGGTTTTGGAAGAACCGATCGGATGGCCAATTTAGGACTTAACTATTATGTATATTATCGACTTCCTTTCAGGAAAAAAGATCTAATCAGGCCGGATAGGAATTAAATTCAGTGAAAAGCATCTTCAAAGTGCTTTATCGAATTAGGATCTTTTATGCTTATAGAAATGATATCAAATCGAATATCTTTTTGCCAGTTGATATCAAAAATATAGTTTTCTGCGGTTTTGATTACAAGCTCGGCCTTTCTATTGTCCACGAATTCTTCGGGCTCACCATAATTAAATCTGGAGCGACTTTTTACCTCCACAAATACTAATATTGAGTCATCCTGAAGCGCGATAAGATCAATTTCCCCTCGTCCAAATCGATAATTTCGCTCAATTATTTCATATCCCTTTGAAACCAAGAGGTTTTCGGCAAGTTCTTCTCCTGCTTTCCCTTTTTTCAAATGGTCCGGCATCCCTGTTTTTGACATATGATTTTATAATTTAGAGAAAGATTATAAAAAGTATGCAGCAATTGTATCCCTTGAAATTCACTCCCATTTATAAAGAAAAGCTATGGGGAGGGAGGAAACTGGAAAGTGTATTTTCAAAAAATATTCCCAAGGGAAAAATTGGGGAAAGTTGGGAAATTTCAGGTGTTCAGGGGGATGTATCAATAATAAGCAACGGCTTTCTCGGGGGAAAAAGCTTAACTGAAGTCATTGAGCTGTACAAAGCTGAATTAGTGGGAGAAAAGGTTCATAAGAGCTTCGGAAATGAATTTCCCTTACTCATTAAATTTTTAGACGCAGACGATGACCTTTCTATCCAGGTACACCCGGATGATGAATTGGCAAAGAAATTAGAGAATGCTTCGGGTAAAACCGAGATGTGGTATATTATTCAGAGAGAAAGAGGCTCCAGTTTGATCGCAGGTTTTCAAGAAGGAGTTGAGAGAGAAGCATATTTAAAAAAACTACATTCAGAAGCATTAGAAGATATACTGAAATACAAAAAAGTAGAAGACGGAGAAGTTTACTTTATACCTGCCAAAACAGTTCATGCTATTGGGAAGGGCATCCTTTTGGCTGAAATCCAACAAACTTCAGATACTACGTATAGGATATACGATTATAATAGAGTTGATCCGGAAGGAAACAAAAGAGACCTACATACGGAAAAAGCGCTGGAGGTAATGGAATTTGGCGCTTTGATTGAGGAAAAGAAATATGGGAGCGAAGAAGTTGCGGAGGTAGTATCCTGTAAGTTTTTTTGTACGAATATCCTTTCGGGTAACAGCAGTCTAAGTAGGGATTATAGTGGACTAGATTCTTTTGTAATATTCGTTATCACGGAAGGGGAAGTAAGTATCATTACCGTAGCAGGAGAATTATATCTGTCGGCAGGAGAATCAGTACTTATTCCAGCTTCAATCAAAGAAGTGGAGATAAAAGCAGTGCAAGCGTTCAAGATCTTAGAAACCTATATTCCATGAATTTAAAGATCAATAAGAAGGTAGAGGTTCTGGAGTTGGGATTAATTGATTATAAGGAAGCCTGGGATTATCAGGAAAAGCTTTTCAAAGAAACGGTTGATCTGAAAATTGAGAATAGAAAAGTTTCGAAATCATATCAAAAAGAAACTAAAAATAAAATAATCTTTTGCGAGCATCCCCATGTTTTTACTCTAGGTAAAAGTGGGGATAAGGAAAATCTCTTAGCGGATGAAATTAAGTTACGTCAAATAAAAGCAAAATTTTACCGTATCAATAGAGGCGGGGATATCACTTATCATGGTCCGGGTCAATTGGTTATGTATCCAATTATTGACCTGGAAAACTTTTTTACGGATATCCATAAATATCTGAGACTGCTGGAGGAAGCTGTGATCGAAAGTCTAAAGCATTTCGGTATTGAAAGTGGCAGAATTGAAGGCTTAACTGGAGTTTGGATTGATCATATAAAAAAGGAAAATCCTAGAAAGATTTGCGCTATGGGTGTGAAAACAAGTAGATGGGTAACAATGCATGGAATAGCTTTAAATGTGAATACAGATCTGAGCTATTTCGACCAGATTATTCCCTGCGGAATAGATGGTAAAGCTGTAACCTCCATCGAACAAGAGTTGGGAAGAAAAATAGAGGTGAAAGAGATTCAAAACCTGCTTTTAAAGCAAGTCGCTAAACATTTTGAAATGCAGATACTGGAATAGCCACAAAAAGGAATACCATATTTACCAAAATAATAATTTCAGGTGTATATAAATTTATCAGGCTTAACCGCTCTTGTAACTGGAGGTAGTAGGGGAATAGGAGAAGCTATTGCTATGGCTTTAGTAGAATCAGGAGCAACCGTTGCTATTCACTATGCAACAAATACCAACGCCGCAGAATCACTAGTGGAAAGATTGGGTAGGGGCACAAAAGCTTTCAAGGCTGATCTTTCAGACCCTAAAGGAGCGGAACAGCTTTTTGGGAAAGTAATGGAATATCTAGGTGGTATCGACATTTTGGTGAATAACGCCGGGATAGCCATTGAATCAAATGTTGAGAAAGACATAAAAAGCTGGATGGATGACTGGGGGAAAACGATGCAAGTTAACCTCAGCTCTGTGGCTTTACTGAGTAAGCTTGCTATCGACCATTTTACTAAAAAGGAGAAAGAAGGTCGGATTATAAATGTTTCATCAAGGGCTGCTTATCGTGGTGATACAGTCGATTACATGGCATATGCGGCTTCTAAAGGAGGAGTAGTAGCACTCACAAAATCCATAGCACGCGGCTACGGAAAGAAAGGCATAAAAGCATTTACCGTTGCCCCGGGCTTCACCAGAACCGATATGGCTGATGACTTTATTAAAAAATACGGAGAAGAACATGCTACCTCTGATCTTCTATTATCGGAATTGACTTTGCCTGAAGATATCGCCCCAATGGTTGTTTTTCTTGCCGGAGGAATGGCAGATCATGCCACTGGCCAAACTTTTCACATTAATGCAGGTAGTTATTTGATCTGATCAACTTTAATAAAATAGGTTTTAGCAGCTTCCATAACCTTCGGAGCAAGAATTAAAGCGGAAATCATTGTTGGAAATGACATTAGTGCAAAAGCTGAATCAATCAAGCTGATTACTGTTCCTAGAGAAACGAGTGCTCCAACTATGATGGTCAGAACATAAAAGTAGTTATAATACTGTTGGTTCTTGGCTCCGAAAACGAATCCTGCGCATTTCGTTCCGTAATAAGAAAAGGAGAACATCGAAGTGATGGCGAATACGACCACACAAAGAACTAAAATGAAGCTCCCTATACCTGGAATGGTGGCTTCAAAGGCTTTGGCAGTTAAGGTTACTCCATCCGTTTCCGTAGTCTGCCAAACTCCGCTGATCAATATGGCAAGACCTGTCATCGTACAAACGATGATGGTGTCTATGGCTGGGCCTAGCATAGCGACTAAACCTTCCCGTATCGGTTCATTGGTTTTTGCAGCACCATGAGCCATAGGTGCTGTTCCAACACCAGCTTCATTGGAAAACGCAGCTCTTCTGGCTCCTGCTATAATGATAGCCCCAACAGCTCCTCCAAGCACTGATTTTGCAGTAAAAGCATCATTGAATATCAAGGCAAAACAGCCAGGGACTTGCTCAATATTGCTAAATATGATATATAAGACGGATGTAACGTAAAGCACTACCATGGCAGGAACCATTTTTGACGCCACATCTCCAATTCTTTTGATTCCTCCAAGGCTTACAAAACCAACGAGCACCATTAAAGATATACCTATAACCCAGTTAGACGATACGGATTCAGCCGATGCCCATCCATTTGGAATCAAAACAATATCCTTTACAACTTGAGTCAGTTGGTTAGCTTGAAAAATAGGAAGTACCCCAAACATTCCGGCAAAGCAGAAGAAGTAAGCCATAGGCTTCCATCTTTTTCCAAGCCCCTCTATGATTACATACATAGGGCCACCTTGCAACTCTCCTGAAGAATCCTTTCCCCTAAACATAATAGCCAAAGAACAGGTAAAAAATTTAGTTGCTATTCCAACTAAGGCGCTTAACCACATCCAGAATAATGTACCGGGACCGCCCATGGTAATTGCCAGGGCTACTCCTGCGATGTTTCCAACTCCAATGGTCGCTGCCAATGCACTGGACAAGGCCTGAAAATGATTAATCTGACCGGGGTCGTTTTTATCATCGTACTTTCCTCTAAGTACGTTAATGGCATGACCAAAAAAGCGGAATGGAATAAAGCGTGAATAGACTAAAAAGAAACTACCACCTCCCAGTAGCAGAATTAATATTGGAGTTCCCCAAATGAAATTGCTGAATCCAACCAGCGCTTGTTCGATAACTTTCAAGAAGACTGAAAAATTTAATAAACCTCAAAGGAAGTAAATAAACTCAGTATGACGCCAAAGATCAATCGTGTTTATTGATAAAATGTCACTCTGCTATCACGAAGGAATGATCTTTTTGTATAAGCCCGAAAACCAAAATAGTGAGATGGCGACCATCAGAATCGATGAATCCAAAAATAAACCTCCTATGGAGGAGGCATTAATTATTGGGCTGGCAATAATTGGCGAAACGAACTGCCCCGTAAAAAAGGCTGCTGTTAAACCACCCACAAACTTTCCCCTCGATTGAGCAGGTACAATACTCATAAGCCAGAGGTTAGCTCCGGGCATTATTAAGCCGGCACCAAGCCCATAAGTGCATAGGCCTACTAATAAAATAGTGAAAGAAGCTGAAGAAGATATAATGATACAGCCCATAGCCATAACCAGATAGCTTATTCCAATAATGGCCTGAAAGCTGAGCTTTCTTTTCAAGCGGGAGAACGATAAGGAAGCCAGTCCAGCAAAAAATGTAGTGACCCCAATAGCAATACCTCCATAAACACTTCCCTCGATATTTATTGACTTCAGATAAAATGGAATTTGGACAGGAATGAAATAAAAGAACGCCATTCCTAAAAAGCCCATAATATAAATGGCATAAACGGATAATTTATCCACCTCAATTTCCGGATTTTGATTATTGTACGCTTTACTTTCTTTTTTCTCTTTATTAATGTCTTTTAGATAGACAGCAGCGGGTAGTATAAGTAATATTGAGAATCCGTACATAAGGAAGGTTAACCGCCAGTCTAAGTCGGCTACCGCACCTCCGAAACTCACAAAGACCATCCCACCCATGGCCATAAATGCAGCCTGATATCCCATGAACGCACTACGCTCTTCGCCCTCAAAGTAATCTCCGATCAAGGTTGTGACCGAATTCATCACGGCAGCGACTGCAATTCCGAGCACTATTCTGGAAAAGAGTAAGTAATAGATATTATCGAGATAAAAACCACTCGTACCAGCGATAGCATACAAGATCAATCCTGCGATTAAAGGAGTTTTTCTACCGTATTGATCGATTAACTTTCCAAATGAAGGAGAGAAGAAAGCGATCATTAAAGCAGGCATCGTTATAATTAACCTAACCAACAGATCGCTTACGGATTGCTCTGAGAAATAACTGGCCATACTGGGTAGTGCCGGAGCAACAATAGCACCGGACATGACCGTAAGTGTGCTGGCAAACAAAAGAATTGTCTTAACAATATTGTAGTTCAAGAGTAAGTTTTAATAGATTGAATAAAGCTGGATTTAGATCATAATAAACACTATTAATGATCAAAAAGGATTTAAAGTTTGTTCGAATAGAAAATTAATGAAATGAAAATATCAAATAGAGTAATACTGATTCTACTATTCATGCCGCTGGTTTTCCTTGAATGTGGTAATAAATCTACCAGTAAGACCGATAACTCAAATGACGTACAGAATATTAGCAGGCATCCCGACTGGAACAACTACTGGTATTCAGGAGAGGCAGAGTTAACAAGTTACAAGCTTGAACAAGCTCGTTACGGAGAAATTCACAATGGACATTCTGTTCTCGTTTTTGTTACCGAACCTTTTTCGAAAAAGAAGCAAGTTAAACTGGATTATCCTAACAAAGCAGGAAAGGATAATGTAAGCGTGTTGAAGCTGAATTTTACCAAAAAATTCAATACCGGGATTTATCCATATTCCCTGATGCAATCGATTTTCACTCCGGTTGAGATTAATGAGTACCCCAACTCTCTCAAAACCTCTATGAGTGGTCAGGAGTGGTGTGGACATGTTTTTGCGCAAATGAATTTGGAAGGGAACGAATATAAAACATCATCATTTTCTTATTTCGAAAGTGAGGGCGATAAAGAATCTTCTTTGCCAGCAGCAATTTTGGAAGATGAGATATGGAACCGAATAAGGATTGCTCCGGAAAGCTTACCCCTGGGGGAAGTAAAAATGATACCCGGGGCTTTGTTTTCAAGGCTTTTACACAAAGAAATACAAGCAAAACCCGTAACAACCTCATTAAGTGATTTGAATACTGACCTTCAGGAATACAAAATTGAGTACCGGGAAAGCGGAAGGGTTTTAGCCATCAGGTTCAAAAAGGAATTTCCTTATGAAATAGAAGGTTGGGAAGAAGCCTACAAAAATCCTTTCAACGGGAAGCAAATGGTTACGAAAGCCACTAAGAAAAAACGTATTAAATCACCTTACTGGTCTCAAAATAGGAATGAACATTTATACTTAAGAGACAGCCTGGGATTGGCTAGATAAAAAAAGTTTTTATTAACGAATTAGAGTCTTTGGTTCGTTATTTGTTTCGTAGATTTACTCTACATTCTATTTTTCTAGAAAAAGAAATAATCATGGCGGTAGCAATATTTTTCGTTTCCCATTGGTATACATCACTTTTTTGCCAAACATTTTATCATCATAGATATGCGGCACATAGGATGTTCAATATGTCAAAGTTCTGGGAGCGCTTTTTCAATGTATTCTCCTGGGTATCACAGGGATCAAGTTATTTGAGTCCTTATGCTTATGGCCTGATGCATCGTTTACATCATGCTTTTGCGGATACGGAGAAAGACGTTCACTCACCAAAATACGATGGAAATCTGTTCCAAATGATGTGGAAGACCAAGAAGAGATATATGGATATCTTCCTTCAGAAGGTAAAAATTGATGATCGGTTTAAGAAAGATCTTCCGGAATGGTTCTCGTTCGAGCGATTGGTTCACAATTGGCCCACAAGACTGGCTTGGGGTATAGGATATATTGTATTTTATGTGTTTTTCGCTACTGAGTGGTGGATGTATTTATTACTTCCCATGCATTTTGCAATGGGGCCTATTCATGGTGCAATCATTAATTGGTTTGCTCATAAATATGGATATACGAACTATAAAGTTAAGGATACATCAAAAAATATGTTTCCGGTAGATATCCTTATGATGGGCGAAGGTTTGCATAATAATCACCATAAATTTGGTGGTAGAGCTAATTTTGGGACAAAATGGTTCGAGTTTGATCCGACTTATCCAATTATTTGGCTTTTGGATAAAGTGAAGATTATCAAGATCAAGAAACAAGATCCGACGAAAGCGATGCCTTAAGCTTTAAAATTGAAATTCTAAAATTTTATAATCGGGGGATTCAAGAAAATTGAATCCCTCTTTTTTTAGAGAGGAAAAATCGGGCCTTTTGACTTTCGCTAGTTTGGAAATCAATCCTTTCATCTTTTTATCTTCATCGTGGGTATTTAGAATATAATCCGGGCTTAGTTGTTGGGCTAGCGTCTCAGCATTTTCTAAGCCTGGGTTTACTTTTCCTCCCATGATTTTCGGAATTTGAAATTCGACCATAGTGGTCATTAATATCCTGATGTTGAAATCGGATAGAATTTCGATTTCAGCTTCACTTAAGTCAAAGCCATGCGGCGAAACAAATAAAGCATTATGGTCTTCATCTACTACTAATACAGAATAGTAAACGGGATCGATATTCCTATTCGGTTTAATGGAAAATATATTCAGACCGTTAATACTTGTGGGTTTTTTACTTTCCAGACTGGAAATCTCAGAAATGAACCTGCCTGAAAAACTTTTCTTAAGCAATTGAAATGCTTTTCCGGTCGCTAGTATGGGTAATTGATCATCGAGAAGTTCTATAGTTTCTGGATGGCAATGATCCTGGTATGATTGCGTAATTAATATGAATTCGCTTTTAGGTATATCGGAAATTGATACTGGCTCAGTGGTATGCCATTGTTCGTTTAACCAACTAAATCCATCTATTTCAGATCCGACCAGCCAAGGATCCATAATGAAAGAAGACTTGCCCCAGCGAATGTGCCACGAAGAATCCATGGTTAATCTTTGAGCACTATAAATGCGATCTAGTGATCCCACCTTACGACTATTTTGCCTTGCGACTTACCTGATTCCAGCAATGCATGGGCTTTATCAATTTCTTCTGCTTTGAATTCTGCCCCAAGTTTGGGCTTTATAATCCCATCTTTTACCAATTCAACAACTCTTTTTAATACTCGATTTAGAATATCAGGTTTGTCATCAGCGATTCTCAACATATTAACACCAAGCATAGATTTTGATCCTTTTATAAAAACAATAGGATGATAGAACCCGAAAGACAGCCCAATTTTAATTTTCTGAAAAACGTTTTTAGCCTCCGTCATTTGAGCACCTCCGTAGGCCACAAGCCTGCCTCCCGAATTCAAAAGCTTCATTCCTTTCTTTAAGGTTGTACCACCAACAGCATCAAAAATCACATCGGCTCCGCCAGGATTGATCTTTAGGAATTCCTGATCAAACGCTGACTTTTTATAATTGATTGGATGATCTACTCCGATCTCACTAAGCATCTCAAATTTTTCGTCCGAGCCAACGGTTCCGTAAACCACACAGCCATGGTGCTTTGCAATCTGAACTAAAATAGAGCCTACGCCTCCGGCTGCCGAATGAACCAGCACATGATCGCCGGGATGTAATCTTACCATTTCCTCTGCGGAGTATAAAGCAGTACATGCTTGAGTAGCTAAGGCCGGGGCTATGTTAAGATCAATAGCATCATTTATTTTTACTACGGCAAGAGCATTGGTCGCTACATATTCAGCATATCCTCCAAATCGCGACATCGCAGCGACCACATCACCTTCCTGTAATCCTTCCACATCTTTTCCAACTTTTACAATCTCACCAGACACATCGTACCCAACAACCGACGGAGGCTTGGGCGCATCAGGATACATACCTAACCTTGCTAAAACGTCGGCGAAGTTAAGGCCGGAATAGTGCACCTTGATCAGAACTTCATGAGGCTGAATTTCCGGCATTTCTGTTTCCCTGATCTCAAACGCTTCGCTGGGTTTCCCGTTTTTAACTAAAAAAGCTGCTTTCATGGTTCCGGATTGAGTTTTCTTGAATTCTAATTGTAGTTAATATAATTCTTCCACTTTTCTATCACTGAAGTGAGATCTTCAGGTAGATCCGATTCGAAATAAAGAGATTCTTTAGTCCTTGGATGTTTAAAACCGAGAGACTTTGCGTGTAAAGCCTGCCTTGGAATTTGCTTGAAGCAATTCTGGACAAAGCTCTTATATTTTGAAAATACGGTTCCTTTTAGGATTTGGTCACCTCCGTAGGTCGAATCGTTAAACAGCGGATGGCCAAGATATTTCATATGTGCCCGGATTTGATGTGTTCTTCCAGTTTCGAGCTTGCATTTTATCAGAGAAACATATCTTAAGTCTTCGAGCAACTCGTAATGTGTAATCGCATGTCTGCCGAAGTCTCCATCAGGGAATGGAGCAGTGACCCGTCTGTCTTTTAAGCTTCTTCCCAAATTGACGTTAATAGTGCCTTTAGACGCTTCAGGAACACCCCAAATCAAGGCATGATAAGTTCTTTCAATGCTGTGGTCAAAAAACTGCTTGGCCAGATGGGTCATAGCCAGCTCACTTTTGGCAATAACTAAAAGACCTGAAGTATCCTTATCGATGCGATGTACTAAACCGGGACGTCCTTCATTTCCTTCCATCTCCGGTAAGTTTTGAAAATGATATGCTAAAGCATTGACTAAAGTACCCGCCCAGTTATTATAAGCAGGGTGTACGACCATTCCGGCTTCTTTATTTACCACCAGTAAGTCCTGATCTTCATAAACAATATTGAGCTCAATCTTCTCAGGAACCACTTCAGTATCGCGTGGAGGTTCAGGCAAAGCAATTTGGATAAGGTCATTGGGCTTAACCTTATAGTTTGGTTTTATAACAGATTCGTTAACCTTTACAAAACCATCTTTTATAGCAGCCTGTAATTTATTACGTGTCACATTCGGAAGTCGGTCAATTAGAAATTTATCTAACCTTAGGTGAGTTTGCTTTGGATCAACGACTATTCTATGATGCTCAAAGAGTTCATCATCTTCTTCCTCTGGTCCGGTCTCTTCATTCATAATCGAAAATATTGAATATTTAAGGAACAGATTATTAAGAAGTGAATAAAAATGAACTTTTGCTTCCAAGCCCTCTTCAGAAAATAACCCTGGATGTTACTGAAAGTAGAAATATTGATCTTTTTGTAAAGCGCGATGACCTGATACATCCAAGCCTGGGAGGAAATAAGTGGAGAAAATTGAGGTATAATATTGAAAAAGCTAAGAAGCTTGGCAAGAATATGTTGCTAACCTTTGGAGGAGCCTTCTCCAATCATATTTATTCGACAGCAGCAGCTGGAAGCATGTTTGCCTTTAAAACTATTGGGTTGATCCGGGGAGAGGAATATTTGCCTTTAAATCCAACACTTTCGTTCTGTAAGGATCAAGGAATGGAAATTATATATATTTCCAGGGAAGAATACAGAAAGAAAAATGATCAAGCTTATATAGAAGAATTATCTAAAAAGTACCCCGACGCTTACATCGTACCGGAAGGAGGAACCAATAAGCTGGCTATAAAGGGTTCTTCAGAAATTCTCGATGAGATCGAAACAGATTTTGACTATATCTGCTGTGCAGTGGGTACTGGGGGAACAATGGCTGGATTGATCAAGGTTGCCAAGCCAAATCAAAAAGTTTTAGGTTTTTCAGCATTAAAGAGTGGAAGCTTTCTAAATTATGAGATAAAAAAATTAATCCCCTTAAGTAAAAATAGCAATTGGAGGGTCGTGACTGAATATCATTTTGGAGGTTATGCAAAATGGACTACTGAATTGACCGACTTCATCAATCAATTTTACAAGCTCACCCGAATTAAGCTAGACCCAATTTATACCTCAAAGATGTTCTATGGAATTTTAGATTTGATTGAAAGAGGCATCATCTCTCCAAACTCCAAAATTGTTGCCATTCATAGTGGTGGTTTGCAAGGCATACAAGGTTTCCAAGAAAGGACAGGTACAAAATTGTTTGATTGATTCTAAAAGACTAAATTATCACATTATGAAGCCACAGGCTAAATTAATTCCATTTAACATGGAATTATAAAAACAGCTAGTTCATCTGACATATTAAAGCGCTCATCGAATAGTACTATTTATTGAAGTAATATTTATATAGTTTTAATCTCATAAAATATATGTCTATGAAAATTTCATTTATATTCTTTGCTCTTTTTCTTAATTACTCATTTAGTTCTTACGCTCAATTCGAGGTTTTTAATAGCAAGGCGGATGCCTTCTTAAAAAAATATGTACACGATGGTAACGTGGCATATAAACAGGTAAGCACCAATATGTCGGAGGTTGAAAATTTATACTCCATGATAAAAGTCATGGACATAAAAAGTTTAAATCAAGATCAGAAAAAGGCTTTTTGTATGAACGCCTACAATATTTTAGTGATTTATCAGATTGCGAGAAACCTAAACAATATTGAGTCTACACAAAGCTTTGATGGCTTTTTTGATAAATATGAATTTAATGTTGGAGGTGAACTTGTAACTCTAAACGAATTAGAGATCAAGCACCTCTTAATGACCTTCAAAGACCCGAGAGTACATTTTGCTTTGGCTTGCGGAGCCAGGGGTTGTCCAAAACTTGCCAGTTATGCCTTCGACCCGGGTAAGCTAGAGCAACAATTGAACGAAAGGGCTAAAATTTCTTTGAACGATAGCTATTTCATCCGACTGCAGGAGGGCCAAAATAAGGTTATGATCTCAAAGATATTTAAGTGGTATGAAAAAGACTTCCTGAAAGAATCTCCAGATGTGGTAGCCTACATCAATAATTTCAGAGATAATAAGGTCCCAAATTCTTATTCTGTTGGATATTATGAATACGATTGGGATTTGAACAACGCGAATTAGTTTTCGGAAAAAAGATATTTGAATACATCGGTGACTTTTCCATAGCGATGTATTCTTAAATCTCCATCTTTTACACTGTCTTTGTTGTATTTGGATATAGTTATTGCATTATATCCAAGTTTAGCTGCTTCGCCAATTCTTTCTTCCACTCTATTCACCGCTCTTACTTCGCCACCTAAGCCAACTTCAGCAGAAAAACAGATGTTTTCTGGTAATGGAACATCGATGAGTGAAGAGACTATTGCCACAACTACTGCGAGGTCTAAAGCAGGATCTTCTATTTTTAAACCTCCTACAACATTCAAAAAGATATCCTTGTCCCCTAGCTTTATATTTCCTCTTTTTTCAAGTACAGCTACGATCATATTTAACCTTTTAAGGTCATAACCAGTAGAGCTTCTCTGAGGTGTGCCGTAAGTTGCAGGAGTGACCAAAGCCTGTATTTCGATAAGTAGAGGTCGGTTCCCTTCAAGGGTAACGCCAATACTGATCCCGCTGATGTCATGATCTTTTTGAGAGGTGAGCATCTCCGAAGGGTTAGTCACTTCGCGTAAACCCGAAGCATTCATTTCGTAAATACCAAGTTCAGAAGTAGATCCAAATCGGTTTTTAGAGGTTCGAAGAATTCTGTACGCCAGATTTCTGTCTCCTTCAAACTGAAGAACAGTATCAACCATGTGTTCCAGCACTTTAGGCCCCGCGATCATACCATCTTTGGTAATGTGGCCAATCAAAAAAGTAGGAATCTGACTTTCCTTAGCCATTTTTAAGATCTCGGCGGTTGACTCTCTAATCTGCGAAACGCTCCCCGCTCCTGATTCGACAGATGAGGTTGTTAACGTTTGTACAGAATCGATGATCAACAACTGAGGTTGAAGTTTCTTACAGGACTCCAGGATATTTTGAACGGATGTTTCGGTGATGATGAACGTTTCAGCAGATTTTACATTAATGCGATCTGCCCTCATTTTCAGTTGTTCTTCACTTTCTTCTCCTGAAACGTAAAGTACTTTTAATCCAATTTTCAGTGCTATTTGAAGCAGAAGCGTTGACTTACCAATACCGGGTTCACCTCCAATTAGAACTAAGGAGCCAGGAACGATTCCTCCTCCCAGCACGCGATCCAGCTCATCATCTGTTGTAGGTATTCTATTGTATGAAGTGGATTTCAGTTCCGAAATAGCTACTGGCGATTTGTCCCCGGAGCTTAGTCCTTTATGTAAAGTTGTAGCTTCTTTTTTGACAACTTCTTCTACATAGGTATTCCATTCTCCACAAGCAGGACACTTTCCAATCCACTTTGCAGATTCTGCACCACAATTTTTACAGAAAAAAACGCTTTTAGCCTTTGCCAAATCAGGATTAGTAAACTGTTGCGCAGGAAGCGATTAACGGCATGTCAGGCTCATCATTTTCAAAAAGTGCCAAAAGACGTTCTAAAGCTGAAGCCTCTTTAAGTGCAATAGCCTTATCGATATTTTCAACGCGTAAGATCTTCCAGTCATCAAGTGTTTCAAGATTTCCAGTGATTTCCAGCTGCTTTCCGACATAGGGAAGTACTTCCTGATTTATGGGTTCTCCTTTTCCGTTGACTAGCAAAGCGTATTGAGAAAAACCGTTTTCATCTACTATACCAACTGCTGGGGGTATTCCTCCAGCGATACAGCGTACGGCACAGGATCTATGTGCTTTTCCATTTCCTGGTTTCATTACGCCTAAAAAGCATTTGGTATCCAGAATTTCCCCGGCAAGAGTATACTGGCCTAAATCTTTAGTTTTTCTTTTCTCTATTTGATCTAAAGGCTTGGATTCCAGGAAAGAATCGAGATCGAAATCCAGTTCGAGCATAGTCTTACCATCATGGTAGATGAGCGAGCCGCTCACTTTGGTAAGCATTTGATCCAGGGGCTTACCTATTTGAGCTTCATATCTTTTTAGAAGATCCCTTGGATTATCTTTTCCGAAAACTGCTAAAAGAAAGTTTTTAGCAATTCCTTCAGAATCAGTAACTCTGATCATGGGGTATGGAGATTGGTAAATAACACCAGTGATCTCTTTGTATACCCCAAACTCGAAAGTGCTATTATCGAATTCTTTTTGAGAAAAACTGATTAAGGTACCGACCACTATTACTAATATGGTGACGATAGGAATCGTAAGTTTTAAAAACTTTGCTATTCCCTTCGGGGCTTTTTCGAGGTAGCCGACATAAAATTCTTTTTCGTTCTTTTCCATACCTAGAAATTTATAGTGACAGGTGCTACTTCGGTTCCAGCTTCGTTGGCAATCTTTTTAACATAAATCTCTTTCCCTTCAAGTTTAAGACCGAATGTTGGGACTTTTTCATCGAATGGAGGTGGTGAGCAACCATCATGAGGTTTGTACTGATATCCGTGCCACGGACAGGTAATTAATCCGCCGATAACCCTTCCTTCGCCCAAAGGTCCATTTTGATGTTGACAGACATTTGATACGGCAGAAAGCTTTCCATCATATTTAAAAATGGCCACCCTTTCTTCATTGATATCAATCACTTTTGCTCGATTGTTTTCGATATCGTCCACATTCCCTGCATGCACAAAACCCTCTTTCTCAGGAAGATTTTGGTTGTCAATTTTACTTTCTTTAAAACCGGCGGTCAAATGAACTCCAATAATAAGGATCATTCCAGCACCTAAAAGAGCTACGGGCCAAATCGTAGAGCGGTCTTGTGCAACGCCTAGCATCACGTGTAAAACGAGTAAGCTATAGGCAATATAAACCATGATATGAAGTGACTTCCAGGCCCTGGCGCTTAAATTCTTAAGCCAAAAGTCATGACTTGTTGCGGCCATCAGAAATAGAATGATCCATGCTAGTGCACCTAGAGTCTGAAAAGGGAAATTGGTTAAGGAGCCATATTCCATATTGGAGATAAAGATGGAAAGTACAGGATTTATATTTCCGAATGCATGAAATTGAAGGGTACTAAAAACAGCATGCACAGTAGCGATCAGAAACATAGTGACCCCTAAATGCCGGCGGTTGTAAAGTAAGGGAAGAAAATTTTCATTTAGTCGGCTAAGCGGGCCAATCAAAAGAATGACATGTAAGAGAATGATCGCCAGCGTTCCGGTAGATCGAATAATTAAAGTTTCCTCACTGATTTCAGGGTTAACGGCTGAGTTTATCACGATAAATGAAACCATATACAGAACCACGCTTATAGCAATAAACATATCGTATCGTTTCTTCTGCCTTGACCAGAGTACTGCTGTATAATCGTGCGCCATAGCTTATAGCTCTACTTTTAAAATTTCTTTTTTATCTATTTCGTCGAAAATGACGACTGTGGCCTTTTCCGGTAAACTCGGTAGATCGAAGACCTGACTCGATTTGCTACTTATGGTACCTAGTTGCTTTTCATTAAGTTGAACTGTGGCAAAAGCCGACTTTACAGGTTCCTTGAAGTGAAGTATTAATTTTATGATTCCTTTCTTGTCTTCTGCCAAATATGCGTTTATACCCTCTAAGTTCGCCTTTCTAATTTCTTTCCAGTCTAGAAACTCAACACTGGAAAAGTTAGTGTCTTCTTTTTTTTCAGGTGTAAAAATGAGTGCGAAGGCAAACATTAGTGGTAAGGCTATTGAAATCACCACCCACATCAATCGATGTCTTTTTCGAATAGATTGGATCATGATTTTCTAAGTTTAGACATCAGGAAAGGCCATAAAAGGATCGTTCCAGGAATGATAATAAGCTTGAACCCAAAGGTGGAATTTGTTGCCAGATCGTCTATTTTTTTTACTCCAACAAAGCTGAAATAAAATGAAAATAATAATCCTATCACTGAATAAACTGCAACAATAGATAATAGAATGGTAAAAAAGGCTTCCATAAGCTGAATTGTGAGAATATCTTAAAATACAAAACCTTTTCGAAAAGGATCAATAAACTTGCTTTGATCTGGATAGAACTCTAAAATTAAGTGCAATGTATATTAGCTTAAAAGGCTTTGAATATCATCTTTAGTGAGGTTCTTTACGAAACTTCCTTCTGTAGAGATGAGGCTTGAGGCGAGCTGTAGTTTTTTCTTCTGAAGAGATAAAATTTTCTCTTCTACAGTTCCCTGAGTGATAAATTTATAAGTGAAAACGGTGTTTTCCTGTCCGATTCGATGAGCACGATCTACGGCTTGTGCTTCTGCCGCCGGATTCCACCAAGGGTCCAGAATGAATACATAATCGGCTTTCGTCAAGTTTAATCCCAGGCCACCTGCTTTTAGGGAAATGAGAAATACTTTGATCTCTTCGTTCTTCTGAAATTTTTCAACTTGTCCCTTTCTATCTTTTGTACTTCCGTCCAGGTAAGCATATTTTATTTCACGAGAACGAAGCACATCCTCGAAAATAGCCAGCTGCTTCACGAATTGACTGAAGATTAAAACATTGTGATCTTTACGAATTACCGAAGCAAGCATGTGAATGGCGTCGTCTAATTTTCCCGAATCACCTTTATAATCAGTGTCAACCATTTTTGGGTGGTTAGCAATTTGACGGAGCTTGGTCAACCCTTGTAGTAACAGCATGGATGAATTATTGAGTCCGTTAAGCTCAATACTATTTAGAATTTGATTTCTGAAAGATGACTTCACCTCTTCGTAAACTTCCTCCTGCATAGCCGTCATGCTCACATATTGAACATGTTCGATCTTTTCAGGAAGATCTGTTGCAACCTGGCTTTTTTCCCTTCTTAATATGAAGGGCTTAATAATACTGTTCAGTTTGCTCGTTTTAACCTCGTCCCTCTTTTTTTCAATAGGGAGTACAAATTCATTTTTGAAGAATTTTTGATTGCCCAAAAGCCCCGGGTTAATGAAGGTCATCTGTGACCACAGATCGAGCGTACTATTTTCGATGGGTGTTCCGGTAAGAATAAGTCTGTGTTTTGAATGAAGTCTCTTAACTGCTTTGGCAATATTGGAATCCGGATTTTTTATAGCCTGTGATTCATCCAGGATTATATAATTGAAATAATATGTTTCTAAAATGGAAACATCAAGCCTTGCTATTCCATAAGAGGTTAAAATCAGATCGTAATTCTTGAAGTAACTGGTCTCCTTGATCCTTTGAGTGCCTGAATAAACCAGCACCTTCAGGTTTGGAGTAAATTTTTTTGCCTCCATCTGCCAATTGTAGATAAGCGATGTTGGCATAATCAGCAAAGAAGCACCGGGACTATCGCTTTCCTTTTCTGCTTGTAAGGCTGCCAGGGTTTGAACTGTTTTACCCAGTCCCATATCATCAGCAAGGCATCC
Source organism: Bacteroidota bacterium (assembly GCA_039030555.1). Classification (GTDB taxonomy): domain Bacteria; phylum Bacteroidota; class Bacteroidia; order Cytophagales; family Cyclobacteriaceae; genus JBCCDY01. The sequence continues at coordinate 127,188 of JBCCDY010000001.1, read as the reverse complement.
TCCAAAATTGTACTTTCTAAGGAACTGCATCCAGTTATACCCTGCTTTTTGATAAGGACGAAGTTCTCCTTTAAAACTTTCAGGTAAAGGATGGTCTTCAATTTCTTCAAAATTTTGAAGCTCCTGGAGTTTTTTACTTAAGGTTATTTGTGCCAGTTTTCCTGATTGTAAATCCTGAACAAGTGTAAGATGATGTTTCTTAATACTCAATCGATCATCTTCTTTTTGATGCTCCATAAAGGCCATCAACTCTGAAAACTGTGTAAACCAGGCTTCGGGAATTACCGCAATTTCACCATTGGGCAATTCAAATTCCCTCTTCTTCCTTAAAATATATTGTCTTATGGTATGAAACGGTATTTCGAATTGACCGAAAAATACAGAGGCCTCAATATCGAACCAGTCAATATTTTCATTGACTTCCATATTGATCACAGAATCCCCAATGAAATACTTACGCTCCCTGGATTTAGTTTGCTCAATTATAATTCCCCTCGAAACCATCTCGGCGTGATGAGAAGAGATCCATTCAAAGGCTACCGATTGTTCGAGGGTAGCTTTTCCGGATTTGAGGGGAAGGCCCAATTCAATGAGCAACTTATTTACCTCTAGTTCAGCTTCCCTTTTTCTGGATATGCGGTGGAAAGTATATCGCTCATTTTCTTTTTCGAGCTCTACATTCACAGGCGAGTTTGAAGACGCAGAATAGCTATAGCCATTGTACTTAAACTTTAATTCAAAGAAGATTTTTCTATTGAGATCTTCCTCTTCCGGCTTGTTTTGATCGAATAAGTCCGGCGCTCGATTTGCACCGACTGTAACAAGTTCAGAAAATTCAAGGTAGGGTTTCGGACTATATCTTTCCGTTTGAATATCGAAGCCTTTGGCATATACATCGAAAGATGCTATGAGCGGGGCTACGAACTTTTTATAATACGTTTCTTCGACTTTCTCAGGGATCAGGATGAATTTCTTATTTAAAAAAGGCTGAAGTTTTTTACCATCCAGTTCTTTTTCAAATCTGTAAATCTTATTATTTAGCAACATCCAGGCAGGGTTGTTGCAAACGAGAATTGCTCCTTTGTATTGAAAGTCTAGCTTTTCCCCATTGTGCTTAATAGTCGGGAAATAGTGAGTGTTGTCCTCATTTTTTCTGAAGTGAAAAAGAATGGTGGCTTTCTTTTCCTGAACATGAAGTCTTTTCCATGCCGGTTCGCCATCCTTACCCATTTCAAATACATTTTTTCCAGCTACCTTGGATAGCACTTTGCACCTCCTCGCTTCAAGATATCTTTCTATTTCATTTTGAATGAGTTCGTCTCCTTTCGAGGGGTCATAAACTTTCGAAAAGAACTCATCAGCTTTCGTTTTTTTCTTATGAAATTTTTTAATAATCTGACCTTGCTGCATCTCGTCGATCAAAGCGATAAGCTCGAAATCAGTACTATCGAGTTTTTTCGAAAACTCTCTCGCATTTTTTGATGAAATATTTTGATGCGTAAAAGTAAACCTACCTTGCTCGTCGAGTTGAACCAGGAATGATTCAAACAAATATCCGAGATATTCGTGCTCGAATAATGAATAGACGATTTGATAAGGCTGGTCGGTAACTACTTTCACTACGTTTTTTTAAAAACGGCAATCTTGAAAGTAATGATTATTGTCAAAAAACCATCGAAAATAAGCCAGATTTTAATGAACTAACAAAAAAATAATCTAAGGGAACTTAATGTAGAAAGAAGTTAACGGGCTGTTTATAATTCGTTTTTAACGTCAACTTTTTTGGCAATTAATGCCGGCTGGTAAGAAGCCATAAATGTAATCGTTGTGATTGCCAATCCTACCAAAATAAAATCCATGGCTTGCATTTCAACCGGATAAGCCTCAACCACAGAGGTACTCATTCCCATAGAGATGATTCCAAAATTTTCCTGAGACCAAACAAATAAAAAACCGAGAAGCAAGCCTGTAATAGCGCCTGAAAGTGCTATCAGGGCTCCTTCAGCGAGAAAAATTGATTTTATAAGTTTTTCAGGGGCTCCCATCGAGTAAAGAACTGCGATATCTTTCTTTTTTTCGATTCCGAGCATCGTCAGAGAAAAAAAGATATTGAAAGCTGCAATCGCTATGATAAACGAGAATGTTAAAAAAACGAATAGTTTTTCAATTTTTAAGGCCTTTAGAATAGAGGCATGCTGCTCGTCTTCGTTTAAAACCCTGAAGTCAGAACCAACCTTATTTTTAACCTCTTCCTTGGTTTTTGAAATACTATATCCATCCAAAACCTTGATTTCCAAAGCTGTGATCTTGTTTTCGTAACCCATTAATTCTTTTGCGAAATCTATGGGTACGATTACATACTTCTCATCATACTCTTTTATAATAGCGAAGATTCCAGAAGCGAGAATGCTTTTTCGGTTCGTTAGTTTACTGGGATCGGCTGAGATGGGGTTTCTTCCTCTTTTCGGATAAAAAAATTGTAGGGTATTGAAGTCATCGGAAGGTGATAGAGATAAGGAATATTGTACTCCTCTTCCGAGAACGGCATAGCTTATATCATTGTCTTTCAATAAGAATTCACCTTGAACGATGTTATCCGATATATTTCCATGTTCATTGAAATTATCAGCAACACCCTTAAGCTTTACAACCATCTGTGCCTCTTTGTATTTAACGTAGGCATTGTCTTCAATTACGGGTGTAACTACTTCTATACCCTCAATAGATTCAATTTTACGAGTCAGGCTCATATCCCACTCAAATGATTTTCCTTCTAAGGGCAGCACTTTAAGATTGGGATCGAACGCTTCGTGAAGTGACCTGAGCATTCCTTCCAAACCGTTAAATACGGAGAGTGCTACAATCAACGCCATGGCACCAAAGCCGACGGCAAACATGGATATGATGGAAATTACATTAATGAAGTTCCGTTTCTTTTTAGAAAGAAAGTATCTGCGGGCTATGAAGAAAGGAATATTCATTCAGGACTATACCCATCTAGTTTATAATCTTTATCATCATCAGGAATATCCAGCCCTCCGATAAGCTTATCCATTTTTGAGGCATTTTCTGCGGTATCATCTAAATAAAAAATTAGTTCAGGGATTTTTCTGATTTGCTTACCGATTCTATTGCCTAGCATGCCTCTTAATTCGCTTTTCCGAAGATTAATTTCGTTGATCAGTTCTTTTTTCTTCTCCTCAACAAAGGGGCTTAAATAAATCTTCGCAATGCTTAGATCCGGTGCCACTTTAGCTGCTGTAACTGTAATGAATGGTATGCCAAATAATCTTTTAGACTCTTGCTGAAATAACTCCCCCAAGTCCCTTTGGATCATTCTATTGAATTTCTGGACCCTCATGCTTTCACTCATAACCCTCTTCTTTTATAATACTACCCAATTACGTATATATACTTTAACTTCGCTTGATCGATTAAAATTAATAATCTTTGTTAAGTTTCTTTAGAGTAAACGATCCATACCGGCTGATCGTCATTTTTTTTCTGCTTTTAATAATAAGGTTACCCTTTCTAATATCCGATGTCTTTCTTACCATCCCGGAGGTTCTTCAATTAACTATCGGTTCAGCCCTTGATGAAGGGAAAGTTTTGTATTCTGAATTATGGACTACTTATGCGCCTTTTTCAGCTGGTGTTTACTGGTTTCTGGATTGGGCTTTTGGTAAGTCGCAACTTGCTCATCAAATCGTTTCCTTACTTCTGGTTTTTATTCAGGCCGCAACGCTCAACGGCATTTTTTTGGAAAACAAGGCTTATAATGAAAATGCCTACACCCCTGCCTTAGTATATATAATCTTATTGAATATCTTCTTTGATTTTTCTAGCCTAAGTCCTGTTCTGATGAGTATGACTTTGATCATTCCTTCAATAGGTTACATTTTCCAGAGGGTAGATAAAAAAACACGGGATGAAATCTTTCTCAATACCGGGGTCTTTTTAGGAATAGCCACTCTTTTTCACTTGACGACTGGTGTTTTTATCCTGTCAACCATTCTTTCTTTAATTATTTTCAGTGCTTCTCTGCTTAGAAGATACCTTTTACTTTTACTGGGTTATGTACTTCCCATTACGCTAACATGGTTATACTATTTGTACAACGGCGCTGAATTCGAGTTTTGGAAGTTTTTCCTGTTCTCACCCCAATCAGCTGACCGTGAATTATACCTTTCCCTTGATCTATGGATCGTAATGATTGTTCCATTCCTGTTTTTACTCATTGGCTTTTATCATGTCACACTAAAAGGTAGGTATGTAAATTATCAGGTTAGGTATCTCTATGTAATGTTTTTTGGACTGTGCGCCTCTGTTTTCGCTTTATTGTTTGAGGTTAGATTATCGCCTCACCAACTCATTATTACGGCTCCTTTTATAACCTTTTTCATCTGCCATTACTTTCTTTTAAAGCGTAATTCGTTGGGCTTGGAAGTGATCTTCACGGTTTTTGTAACTGCCGTTCTGGTTATAAATTATGGTACGGCATTCAATGACCGTACCTTTAAAATTTCGGAGACTAAGGCGAAGTTAATTTCTTCTACTCCTGAACATTCCAAATCTACTCAGGGGAAAAGAATTTTACTTTACGGAAAAAGCTATAGCTATTACGAGCAAAGCACTCTTGCTTCAATGTATCTACAGCCCGATTTAAGCCAAGTGCATTTCGAAAATCTGGATTACTATGATAACCTGAGTAGTATTTATAGCGTTTTGACAAACTCCAAGCCTGAAGTGATCATCGATGAAATCGGATCATTCGAAAAGATCTTCGATCGTTTACCTTTAGTTGCTTTGAAGTACGATAAAGTGAAAGAGGGCGTTTATATCCTCAAGAACTAATTTTTTGGACTCTTCGGGAATGTCTGCCTCCCTCGAATTCTGAAGTTAGAAAAGCTTCTACGATTTTTTCGGCTACATCATAATCAACGAAACGAGCTGGCAAGCAAAGTACATTCGCATTATTATGTTGACGGGCTAAAGCAGCTAGTTCTTCGTTCCAGCAAAGTGCAGCTCGAATTTTATCGTGCTTGTTGGCAGTCATACAAACTCCGTTTCCGCTACCACAAATCAGGATTCCAAGTTCATATTGCCCATTTGCTACACTCATGGATAGTGGATGGACATAATCAGGGTAATCGACAGATTCTTCCGAATCAGTTCCATAGTCTTTAGCAGTATATCCTTTTGATGTCAAAAACTCCAAGAGCTTCTTTTTGAACTGAAAACCAGCATGATCACCTCCAAGTGCTATTTTTAATGACATCTTACGCTCTAGATTTTTTTCTTGTTACAATATGAGAAATATAGATACTTATCTGATATAAGCCAAAAAGTGGTAGAGAGATTAAAATTTGACTAAATGGGTCGGGAGGTGTCAATAATGCTGAAACAACCAGAATAACAACGATAGCATGCCTTCGATAGGTACGCATCATGGAAGGTGTTATTAACCCGGCCTTGCTCAGAAAGAAAACGACCATAGGTAATTGAAAAAGGAATCCACAGGCCAAAACGAGCATAGCCAGAGTGGTAACGTAAGAGGTTATATCTATTTCATTGGCAATACTGGCATCAAGGGAATAATTGGATAAAAAATTTACTGAGAGGGGAGAGATAATGTAATACCCGAAAAGAACACCAACTAAAAATAATAAGCTGATAAAAAAAGTAGTTCCTCTTGCCGCTTTTCGCTCTGTTGAATGAAGTCCCGGACTTATAAATCTCCACATTTCCCAGAATAGGTAAGGGAAAGCGATAATAATCCCGATCACAAAAGATGAAATTACGTGCATACTGAATTGCCCTGTCAGCTTCCTGCTTTGAAGAATAAAAGGCAATTCTTCTATGCATATTGCTGTTGAATTTATTCTTTCCCCTATTTGACAGAGTAGTCGATAAGTAAGGAAATCGGTTTTGGAAGGCCCGAGGACAATTTGACCAAAAAAGAAATCTTTACCCACAAAAGCTACTATACTGAAAGCAACAAGCGCCAGCAAGGCTCGGATAATGTGCCACCTCAGTTCTTCGAGGTGATCCAGGAAAGACATTTCGCTGCTATCGGACACTTAAGCGTATAATGGAAAGTTTTTCATCCATTGGTTGATCTCCCCTTTAATGGATTTAAGTTTGGATTCATCCTCGTGGTTCATAAGGGCGTCGTCAATAAAATCAACAATTTGACCCATATCTTCTTCTTTCATGCCTCTGGTAGTCACGGCAGGTGTTCCAAGCCTCATTCCGGAGGTTACAAAAGGTGATTTATCGTCAAAAGGAACCATATTTTTATTGATGGTTATGTCTGCCTTGATCAGGGTATTCTCTGCAATTTTACCAGTAAGGTTTTTAGGTCTCAGGTCAATAAGCATTAAATGGTTATCCGTACCATCAGAAATGACTTTGTACCCTTTTTCTACAAAGCCTTTTGCCATGATCTGGGCATTATTCTTTACCTGAACGATGTATTCCATAAAGTCATCAGAAAGTGCTTCGTAGAATGCTACTGCTTTAGCAGCAATTACGTGCTCCAAAGGGCCACCCTGCGTTCCTGGAAATACTCCGGAGTCAAGCAAAGCGGTCATCATTCTTAATTCACCTTTTGGATTTTTGATACCAAAAGGGTTTTCGAAATCATCGCGCACCATAATGAGCCCACCGCGCGGCCCCCTAAGTGTTTTATGCGTGGTTGTAGTTACGATATGACAATATTCCAAAGGGTCATTTAAAACACCCTTGGCAATAAGTCCCGATGGATGCGAAACGTCAGCTAAAAGAATAGCTCCAACTTCATCGGCAATTGCTCTGAAGCGCTCATAGTCCCAATCGCGGCTGTATGCAGAGGCACCACAAATGAGCATTTTTGGCTTTACAGCATTTGCTTTTTCAGCCACTTTATCCATATCGATAAGGCCGGTATCCTCTTCAACCCCATAAAAATTGGGCTTATACAGTTTGCCTGAAAAGTTAACCGTAGAACCGTGTGTCAAATGACCCCCATGAGCCAGATCAAATCCTAAAATAGCATCGCCGGGATTCAAGCATGCCAGCATTACTGCAGCATTGGCTTGTGCACCTGAGTGAGGTTGAACATTTGCCCAGCTTGCTCCAAATAATTCTTTCGCACGATCTATAGCTAGTTGCTCAGCCTGATCAACAATTTCGCAACCACCATAATACCTTTTCCCGGGAAGTCCTTCGGCATATTTATTGGTCATTACGCCTCCCTGAGCTTCCATTACCTGTCTTGAAGCGAAATTTTCAGATGCTATTAATTCGATACCCTCTTCCTGGCGTGCCTGTTCCCTATCTATCAGTTTGAATATTTCCTTGTCTCGCTGCATGTGCTATTTTTTTCTGAATTTAATGATATGAATACTTCTTAAAGCAACTGCAAGTACAATCGGTATGTTTGCCGTATGCAATTGCTGTGGAATAAAATTCCAAGATAATAGGAGTATGATTGAGATACCTAATGTGAGGTAAAAATAGATTGTCAAAACCCGATCGTACTTACGTGAAATTAAAAGCCCTGCTATGAGTACGTGAGTGGGTAATGCCCATACAACATTATAATTATTTGCAGCTGCGTGATGATCTGTTGCAAACCAGATGAAACATAATATTATGCCTGCAATTCCAAGCACTAGAAAAAACACAAAATCGAACCACTTTCCGTGAACTTGCTTCATCCAATTCCATAAAGTAATTAGAACAGTAAGAATGAACAATAGCCAGAAAATACTGTGGGGTGTCATCCAGCCATTCGAGTAGTTTTCTTCCGTTGCTTTATAGGTAAGTTGGTAATTTGCAACGGCAGGCTGTATTCCCGATTTCGTGATAACCTCTGCAGCTCCAAATCCTTTTTTTATAAACTCAGGAAGGAACATGTATTCCCATGAAGAAGCTTTTTTATCGATCGGTTGGCCCAGGGCCAGGTCTATACCATAGTCACCCCAGGGTTGATATACGGTGCACGAGTCGGTTAATTGTCTAAAAGAAAGCCCAACCTCTACATAATCAAGGTCGAACCTTATGGAATCGCCTAGAACTTCTTTAAAAACATCCCTGATTTTGGTTGCGCAATTATTGTAATAGTAGTCGTAGAAATAATGACGGTTTTCAGGTTTTCTATTGTTTTGAAGATAATCGAACAACTTTTGCTTCTGTAGCGGATTTAAGTTGATGACTTGCTCCTCGATTGATCTATTATGATAAATGTAAACGGCTTTTAATCTTGGGTAATCGGCTACCCCCATGCTGTATCGAAGATAGCCTTTCGCAAAGTCAGTATAGAAGTTAGGGTTGTCAAAATCGAACCTGCCATAATCATAAACCCAGTCGATATTACTTTTACGATCAATTACGCGTATTCCGCTGTGCCAGAAAGAAGAATACAGATTATCCTGATCAGGCCCGAAAGTAAGTACTCTGATTTCGGCTTCATCGGATAGAGGAATACTCTGACCAATAACCTCAAAGGCAAATAAGCAAATGAAAACTAGAGTTATATATTTACGCATGTGGTCTGAAAAACAAAGGCTGAAATTAGTCAATTCGTAGGGATTCAATTAGATGACTGGCAATTTTTATGATTCTTTAAATCTACTGTCAAAAGTAACTCTAAGACGGCTTGTCAATGGTTTAAAGATTTACATAAGCTTTTACCTATCGAAAATGTTAAGAAAGCCTTATGTATCAGGTCTACCCATAAGCCTTTCCTTTGAGCCTACAACCTCCTGTAATCTAAGGTGCCCCGAATGCCCAAGTGGCTTGCGATCTTTCTCAAGGCCAATCGGTATGCTGAAAAGTGATCTATTCCGAAGAACAATAGATGAGATGAGTGATGACCTATTGTATCTGACGTTCTATTTTCAGGGAGAGCCATATTTGAACCCGTTATTTCTGGATATGGTCAGTTATGCCACAAAGAAGAAAATATACACCACAACGTCTACGAATGCCCACTATTTGTCGGATGAAAACATTGATAAAACGCTTAAATCAGGTCTTGATAGATTGATTATATCCATTGATGGGACTAGTCAGAATACGTATGAATCCTATAGAAGAGGAGGGAATCTTGAAAAAGTACTAGATGGAACAAGAAGATTAGTAGCCAGGAGAAATGAATTGAAACTGAAAAAGCCATTTATTTTATTTCAGTTTTTGGTAGTAAAGCCTAATGAGCATGAGATCGAAGAGGTAAAAAAGTTAGGTAAGGAAATTGGAGTTGATAAAGTAGGGTTTAAAACAGCTCAGATCTATGGTTATGAAAATGGCTCAGATTTAATTCCAACAATTGACCAATATTCCAGATATCGTAAAACTTCCGAAAGTACCTATGAGATCAAAAATGAGCTACATAACCAATGTTGGAAAATGTGGCATTCCAGTGTGATCACCTGGGATGGTAGAGTTGTTCCCTGTTGTTTCGATAAGGATGCCAGCCATCAAATGGGAAAGGTAAGTTCAAAGTCGTTTAAAGAAATTTGGTTCGGAAAAGCGTATTCTAACTTTAGGAGCTCTCTATTAAAATCCAGAAAGGAAATTGATATTTGCAAAAACTGCTCAGAAGGCACTAAAGTTTGGGCTTGATTACCAATACTTATTGATCACCTTAAGAATTTCAGGTTGTAGTTGACTTCCGGAAACAATCTCTTTTCCAAAAATAAAGTTATCGCCACCAGAGAAATCAGTGACTATTCCGCCGGCTTGCTGAACCAAGAATGAGCCTGCTGCTACATCCCATGCATTGAGGTTATATTCGAAAAAACCTTCAAATCGACCACAAGCAACGTAGGCAAGATCTACAGCAGCACTCCCAATTCTTCTGAGTCCGTGGCATTCCCGCATAAAACCTTTTAAAATTTCCAGGTATTGCTCCATTTTTTCGAAGTCATAATAAGGAAATCCTGTTGCCATTAGACCGGCACTAAGGTTTTGCTCTTCTGAAACGTGAATTTCTTCACCGTTACAGAAAGCTGGCTGGCCCGAAGCAGAATAAAAACATTCATCTCTGTTTACTTCATGAACGACCCCTAGTACCATTTTTCCTTTATCCATAAGTCCGATACTAATCGAGTATGTAGGAACACCGTGAATAAAGTTGGTAGTACCATCCAAAGGATCAATGATCCATATGGCTTCCTTTTCCGTATCGTAAGCCGTTCCCTCTTCAGTAACAAATCCGGCTTCCGGATAAATACCTCTAAGTCGCTTGACAATTTCTTTTTCAGCTTCCCTATCAACGTACGAAACCAGGTCGTTCTTACCTTTATACTCGGCATTTTTTGGGTTGAACTTCGAACGTTCGGATTTGATAAACTCCGCGACATCCAAGCTTAATTCCGTGGTCTTTTTCAGTATGGAATCTAGATCCATTATTATTTATTTTCCTGCTACAATGATTACGAACTCCCCCTTTACAGTGCCATTTTTAAAGTGCTCAAGGACTTCGGTAAAAGAACCTCTAACATTTTCTTCATACATTTTTGAAAGTTCTCTGGATACCGACACTTTTCTTTCCGGGCCTAAGCCATTACTCAGTTGTTCCAGCGTTTTGATAATCCTATGTGGTGATTCGTAGAGTACTACGGTTCTTTCTTCCTCCTTGATTTTATCGATCCTCGTTTGACGCCCTTTTTTATGAGGCAAAAATCCTTCGAAAATAAAGCGGTCGCAAGGAAGCCCGGAATTGACCAATGCCGGGACAAAAGCTGTAGCACCAGGGAGGCATTCAACTTCTATTTCCTTTTCCACGCACGATCTAACCAATAAAAAACCCGGGTCCGATATCCCGGGTGTCCCTGCATCAGTTGTGAGAGCAAATTTAGCTCCTGCAATCATTTCTTCAACCAAACTCTCCGTTTTGCGATGCTCGTTATGGGCGTGGTAGCTGATCATTTGGTTGTCTATCGAGTATTTTTTTAATAGAGACCCGGTCTTGCGGGTATCTTCTGCCAGGATACGATCAGCAGATTTCAACACTTCGAGGGCCCTAATGGTGATATCACCGAGGTTTCCAATCGGCGTAGGAACAAGTACTAATTTGCCCTTTTGATCCATTTAACTCAATAAGCGATCTATGGCTTTCGCCAGGTTTCGGTCGTTTTCCGTAACCACATTTCCTTCATCATGCGTTGTAAGCTCAATGTTCACTTTGTTGTAAACGTTATCCCAGTAGGGGTGGTGATCCATTTTTTCAGCTAGAATGGCCACTTTGGCCATAAAACCAAAAGCTTCTATGAAATCACCGAACTCGAACGATCTTTTTAGTTTATTGTCTTCTTCAGTCCACATTTTTATTTGCTTTAATTATGAATTGATAGGGCAAGCTATCTGAATTGATATACTGTATCTTAAAGCCAGCTGTTTCAAGTTCGTCCTGAATCTGTTCTGATGACACAAACAGATCCTTAGAATGACCTATAGGAACTTCGGTCCCTTTAATATCAACAATCATCAGCACGCCCTCGGGCATCAGTGACTCTTTTAATTTCTTCAAATATTCCAGCCTGCCTTCCAAAAACCGATAAGTATTTACCATAAGAATGATATCAACTTCTTCGACTTTCAAGGAAGGATCCTGCGGTTCTGTTAGTCTGGTTTCAACCCTTCGACGTATTGAATCAGGAAAGTTTTTCTTCTTCTCTATGAGGTAATCTAAAAAACGCTCATCGATATCTATAGCGATCACGCTTTTAGCCTGCTCAGCTAATCTAAATGTAAAATAGCCTGATCCTGCCCCGATGTCTGCGATCGCTTTTCCTTTTAGGTCTCCAATTTCTTCAATCACTAAATCGGGATTCTGCCAGTCCTGCCTATCCGGATCTTCGTATTGCTGAAGTAAACTTTGAAATTTGGGAATGCTGGTTTCAGAAATTTCAGAATCTATTTTGGATTCGTTTATTGTATTATTGTCTTTTTTGCGATCCGTATTACAACTCTGTGATAGTATTATAAGTAGTATCAAAACAAATAGCCTGAAGCTCATCGGGTAAATATAAATTTTCGGTTCCAAATTGGAGAGACGATAAGATAACGGATTTAAGCTAGGACTTACAATACATTTCCTTTTTGGAATAAAGATTGTTTTGGTTAACTCCGTAATTATATGGCTGCAATTTTTTATTTTAGTATAAATAAGAGTTATGGATTTAGAACTTAGTAAGAAGCAATTTGATTCGACAAAAGAAAGTTTTCTGAATATTTACGCATTGCTCATAAAACGAAAAGCTATTACGAAGGAAAATCTTGATTGTATTTTTAAGTGGGGGGCACAGCTTGATATACCCAGAGAAGAACTAAATTTCATTCTAAACAATCCGGATTCTATTGAATTTGATCGCCCTAAAACAAAGATCGAGGCTGTCGAACAAATCTATGACCTGGTTTATATGATCTACTTAGATGGATTGGTAGAGGATATAGAATTAGAAGTTGCGATGACTTATGCCGAAAAGCTGGGCTTTCAAAGAGGTATTGTAGGCGATTTGCTTAAGGCGATTGATTCTGCGCCTGGTGATGGTATACCGAGAGAAAAAGTAAAAGAAGAACTGAAAGAACTATTGGAGTCTTCTCTATAAGGAAATAACACCCTCTATTTTATAGGCAGTATCGTAAATAGCCATCACTTCCTGGCTGGACTTCAAAATTATGGATGCAGTAATACTTGTATAATTTCCCTTGGAAGAAGGCCTTAACTGAACCTTATCTTTAGGGAATAGAGCGATTAGCTCTTCTTTTTTATCTGAGGGAGCAATAAACTTGAATAAATATTCCGCTGGCCAATCGTACTGATCGTCTAATAACTCCTGAAACTTGTCACGGTCTTGATTATACATAGCTCAAAAGAATAAGGCATCTATTATCGTAAAATAAGAAAGTAGATGCCCTATAAATTAAATATTCGTCTTACTGTTTAGAAAAACTTGTAACGCTTGTCTTTTATATCAGCTTTTTCATTGATCAACTGAGACAAATTAAAGCTAGCCCTACCTTCCCTGGTGCTGGCAATCTGTGTTTTATAAGTGCTATAATCTGCAATTTCCCCAGGTTCAGTTACGTTTTCAAGCTCCATAATTATGACACCTGTAGAACCCTCAATTTCAACAGATCTTGAACCTGGTTGCAGTGCAAAGGCAGCCCCGATAGCTTCAGGCGCCTGACCCACGCCAGGTAGGTTCTGTTCATTCATTTTAAGATCACTTTTAGAATTGATCGTGGCATCGCTTCCATAAGCTTCTGCAATTTCATCTAAAGTACCAGATAATCCTGCCAGCTTTTCTTTAATAGCCTCAGCTTTTTTCTCGTTCTTCACTTCATTTTCAACTCTGATTCTTACACTTTCAAGATCGGAAACGCCTTTTTCAGTTTTACCAACCAGAGCAGCTACCACATAGCTTGCATCAAGTTCAAAAACGTCAGATACCTGGCCCACTTCTCCGTCGTTGAACGTCCAGCGAACGATTTCTCTAGCATCATTTAAGTTGTTCACCCGATCCTGATTCTTATTTAGTTTTTGAGCGGTTCTTACGGATAGCGAATCTCTTTGAGCATTGGTGGTGAACTCGGATAAACTCTCTGTGGTACCAGCAAAATAATCTGCTTTTCTGAAAGCCTGATCAATCGTTTCGTCTCGGGGAGCTATTTCTCTTTCTACTACTGAGATTTTATATTTTTCGTTTGTTTTAGGCTCGGTTACTTTTATGATATGAAATCCGAAAGAAGTCTCTACTAAATTATTCAAGAGGCCTACACCATCGTAGTTGAATACAGCTTGATTGAACTCATCAACCATTCTGCCTTCTGAGAACCATCCTAAATCACCACCTCGGGAGGCCGTTCCATCAGTTCCATGCTCTTGAGCTTTTTGAGCAAAATCAGCTCCCGCTTTAATTTCGTTCAGTACGTTCTGTGCTTCTTTCCTTGCCTCTTGTTTTGCTTCATCAGAATCATCTGCAGCTTTAAATAAGATATGACTTGCTTTTATAGAAAAAACAGAGTCTTCATATACATCAGATACCTTATATAATTTGTACAAACTGTTTTCCTGCTCTGGCCCGTAAATCTGACCTACTGAAAGATCGGTGTCATTTAAAACAACCTGCGGCAGTTCGTCTTTTCTGTAGTTAAAAAAGAAATTAGAGCCGTCCGTATTTAATTTTGCGAAAAGTGAATCATTTTCAGCTCTTTCAAACTCTGCTTTAAGAGCGGTAAGATCTTCATAATGAAAAGCCGAATCGGCTGACGAAGCAATTACCGGAAAAGTAACATATTGAATCTCTGTAGATTCTTCCGCTTCATACTCATCTGCATTTTCATTTAAATACTTCTGAAGATCACTATCGCTATAGCTTATTGCCGAATCAGGAATAGAATAATAGGGTACATACAAGTATTTTACTTCTGCAACCGTGTTTTCTTCTAAATACTGCTTTTTCGCTTCTTCTGTAGTAACGAAAGAAGTATTCAATAGTAGATTGTCGAATTTCAATCGCAGTCTGGCAGGCTTTAAATTCTGCTCGAAAGAATACCATACAGCTTGCTGCTGTGGAGGAAGCTGGTTAATATTTCTTAAATAATTAACGATCAAATTTTTATCGAATTGACCAGTCTCAGGATTTTGAAAAGCTGGAGCACTCATAAGCTCAGGGCTTATGTTTTTACCCTGAACCATATCTACCACCTCTTCTTTGGTTACCTCTAGGCCTATTTGATCGTATTGCTTCTGAAATGCTACTTTAACTATGGTTAAATCCCAGGCCCTTTGACGAAGTGAGTTGATTTCATTATTACTTGGGCTTCTGCCATTTTGAAGTGCAAATTCATATTTGAGTTGATCCAAAGTTTGATTGAATTGTTCGTAATCAACCTTATCACCTGCTATTTCACCAATTGAGTTGTCGTTGCTGTTGAGTAAGAGGCTACCTGGCCCCGTTAAGTCTGATACTATAAAAAGTAGGATTGCGACACCTACGGCAAACACAACGAATTTGCCCATTTTGTTTCGCATCTTATTGATAATCCCCATTCCCTCAGTCGTTTATGATTTTAAAAAACAGCCGGCAAAGTAATTCTATTTTGAGCTAAAATCAAAATGAAAAGCGAATGGTATTTTCGCTAATTATCAGGTGGGGTAATTGTCAGTTTTACCTGAACAATTCTATTGTTTACTACCGAAACAATTTCAAAGAGAAACCCATCTGCCTCTATAACTTCATTCATGGTTGGTAAATTCTCATTTACGTTTAAGATATAGCCTCCCAAGGTGTCATATTCTCCATCAGGAATATTCAGTCCGTATTTTTCGTTGATAAAATCTATTTCATGCCTTGCACTGAAAATGAAATTGTATTCATCCAATTGGGTGTCAACTAGCTTCTCTTCATCATGTTCGTCTTGAATATCACCAAGAATTTCTTCGATAATATCTTCTACGCTAAGCACACCAGAAGTTCCACCGAATTCATCTACTACTAGAGCAAGGCTTTTTCTCTCATTCAGCAGTTGTATCAAAACCTCATTAGCCTGCATTGTTTCAGGGATGATGGGTATTTCTGTAAGAATAGAGGTTATTTTTTTTGGCTTTTTAAAGAGTTCTAAAGAGTGGACATATCCAACTACATCATCTATTGATTCTTTATATACAATAATCTTTGAGTGACCGCTTTTTATGAAAGCTTTTTTTAGTTCTTTGATTGAGTCGTTTACTTCTACTGCAGTTATTTCTGTCCTAGGAATTAGGCAATCGCGCACCTTCACGGTTTTAAAATCTAATGCATTATTAAAAATTAAGGTATTTACATCAGTAGCTTCCTGCTCATCTTTACCAATTAGTGTTGTTTTAATGTATTCATTCAAATCAGTGAGTCCGAAAACAGGCTTTTCTTCACTATATTCTACTTTTAAAACATAAATGATCAAAAATTTCGATATCCTGGAAATGATGAATACGAAAGGAAGAAGAACATAATACATAATCACAAATGGTAATGCAGTTAGTGATAGCATTCTGTTTGGATTAAGCATGAAAAAACTTTTAGGAGTAAATTCTGCGGTAATCAATACAAGGAGTGTGGACAATAAAGTCTGGATTAAAAGAATGAATGCAGCAGATTCACTTAAAACATCGGGCAGATTTTTTTGAAGTATAGGCTCCAGAATACTGGCCATTACAATTCCGTAAACTACAAGTGCAAGTGTATTACCGACAAGTGTTGTAGTGATAAATCTGGAAGGATGTTGAAAAAACGATGATAAAATTTTCCCTGTGAATTCCCCTTTTTTGTTTTTAAGCTCAAAGTGCAGTTTGCTTGCTGATACAAACGCTATTTCTATTCCGGAAAAGAAAGCAGATAATAAAAGTGTAACTAAAAGAAGAACGAGCTGAGGCTGTGTCATTCTTTATTAGTCTTGGAGTTTTCTTTCAACTTAAGGTACCTACGGGTAAAAAGGAACACTAAACTTAACATGAATAGCCAATAAGAATTCTCTATTCCAAAGAAAAATGATTGATGTATACCAATCGTGATACATGCAAGAGAAAGAGCAAACAAGACAGTTTGTAAGAGTTTCATTCTTCCAAGATCATCGTTCCTGTAGGCTTTAAAATCCGATATGAAGAAAAATCATCTTTTGCAGTCATCCCTTCTCCCTGAATAATTTCACCTTCTGTTTCGATAACTACAAATTTTTCAGTGTAAACTTCTTTTTTATCAGGAGTCCAAAATAACTCTTCTGTGGTTACTTTTTGCTTTTCTTCGAAATTTCTCACTTGAACATTTCCCCAAACCCGGTATAAGTTCGTTTCTTTTTCATAATAGGCTTCGTCGCCTATAAGTGTGGCACTGGTATCCGTTGGAGTCTCAAAAAAAATTAAATAAATCCCTTCGGGATATCCTTGATCTCCGTTCTCAAAGGATAATTGCTTATCAGCTATAAGCCTGGCCATCAATTGCTCTTTTTCAATTCTATCGGTTTCTAAACCTTCAAATTCAAGGATAGGCCCCTCGTAAATTGGAAGGTCTGCAAGTTCCTTAGTCTCTTTTTTACAGGAAAGAAACAAGAGGCCGAAAACAAAAATAATCGAAAGTCTTATCATAATCGCAGATCCTCTAATTAAGAAAGAGTTTCAAGTTTATTAAATACAAATTTGGTTAAACTAGGTTTGATATAAAAAGAAAGCGGTTTGCCTGTACAGACAAACCGCTTTTGATATGCTTGACAAGTAAAAATTAACCTACGGTCTTCTTCTAATAGTTACGGTTTCACCAATCCAACATCCTGTTGATATTTTTTGACCCTCCTGATAAGTTTCGTTGAATATCTCGTCAATGGTAGGAAATTGTGCTTCAGCATTCTTCATCCCTGAAGAGTTACCGGCTTTTTGATAAGCTTCATAGGCAGCCAAATAAACAGCTTTATCTTTCACTCTACTTTCTCCTTCTTTACATGTATTGAAGCTTTGGTAATAAGCATTACCAAGAATATTATACGCTTCTCTTTTGGATGGGTCTTCTGAAAGAGCTTTTCTAGCGTACTCTCTTGCCTTAGAATACGATCCTTTGGAGTAATAAAGATTACCTAAGTCATAATTGATCTCAGCCTTCTTGATGTTGTCGTCTGTCAAAGTTGAAGCTTCGTTATAATACTTTTCTGCCTCATCAATATTACCAGCAGCAGCTTCTTTTTTAGCCACAACGATTGCTATACCGTAAGCAGGCTCTACTTCATAAATAATTTTAGCAGCAGAAAGGAAACTAGGACTGTCTGTGCACTTGCCGGTTAGCATTAGCTGAAATACTTTCTTAGCTAGCTTAGTGTCATCAGGATTTTCCTGCATTTTGGGCACTAAATTGTTTTCGACAAACTCACAATCTACATCAACAGTTGCTACCAGAATTTTATCAAGGTTATCCCTATATTTTTCGAGTCGATCTCCATTTCCACCGTTCGATAATTTATAGTCAATGATTTCGTTTATTTGAAAATAGGTTTCAATCACATCAGAATCTGAAAGATCACCTCCAGCAGCTTTATGTCTTCTGATTACATCTAAATAAGCTACAAGATTATTGTCAAAAACTTTATTTCCGTTCAGTTCAAAAGTCTGCTGAAAAAGCGCGTAAAGGTCAGGATACTTATCTCTCCTACCTTTCCAGTATTTATATGCATCGTACGCTTTTCTGTTGAGAACTTCTTCTTTTTCATTGAAATACTGAATCCTTAAATCGTACATTAAAAGAGATGAGTCTGCATACACCTCTTTTAACTTCTTATCAGATTCCTCTTTTTCTAAGCCTTCATATATCTTATTTCCATTGATATAAATCGATGGGTTCAAATCAGGAGCGTTGACAAGTAGCCAATTCAGTTGGTTTGCCGCAACCCGGAAATTTCCTGATTTAAGGGCGTCAGTATATAAAACATTTTTTTCTTCAGCCTTCGCTTTGTCTTCAGGCCAATTCCATGTTTGTGCGTTGATGGAGGTTCCAAATAAAAAGAAAGAACCTACTATAGATAGTAATAACTTTTTCATAAGCGATCTATTTAGTTGAATCTTGGGCGTTTTTTCCATTGAATGTCATTAAAACTAATGCCTAAGTAAAATTTATAAAACTGTTCTTCAATTAAATTGTCAGAAATGTCTCCTCTACGTGAGTATTGCGCACCTACATCTAAAGAAGAAATCCTTCCGACGGGTAGCGATAGTCCAAAATTGATACCAATTTCGTTTACATCATTGCCGTTCAAGAGAAAAGGGGTTTGAGAATAATTGAATCCAGCCCGATAGGTGACTCTATTAAAATACCCTTTTGCAGCTAAAAAATTAGGAATAAACTCTCCTCCCAAAGCTATTCTGTAGCTGTTGTTGAGGACATTGGATTCCGCTTCAAAATTTATGAATTCGTCCCATGCTTGGCTTGTGAATTCCACACCAGCCTTCCACCTGTTTGTCCTTTCGTAAGTTGCACCAATAGCAATCCTGGCGGGTAAATTTACATCGCCACTAATAGACTCGGCTATAATAACCGTATCAATAGGAAATAATCCAGTAGGATTGGAAATCCCCTCTATGGCTTGACGAGTACGATCTCCGCTAATATTAGAGCTGAAATCATAATCGATCCCAAATGTATAGGAAGAGCGATCATCAACTTGTAAAGTATAAAGTGCACCCAAACCAAAAATAACATCGGAATAAGTCACTCGATCAAAAATAATAGAGCCGAAATCTGCGTCAAATACAGCTACTTCACTTTCCCGTTCAATAGGTCCAAAGATATAAGAGGCTGAAAAACCCAAAGAAAGATTTTTAGTGATTCTGACTCCACTGGAAATATTTGCTTGGTTTAGGCCACCATCACCACTAAATGTTTGTCGCACAGAGGTACTATCGACTCCAAGTTGTGAACTGGTTGATAAAGAATAGTTTACCTGACTATAAGGAAGAAGAGCAAGTCCTAAAGTCCATTTACCTGTAATCGCCGGGATAGCAAGAGCTAAGTAATCAAGATTACCTCCCGCATTTTCATCAGTCTGATCTTCCGTCGAAATAGTTCGATAGTCCCCGGATATTCCCATGGCAAATCCGGTAAACCCGTTTTTTATCAATGCAGCTGGGTTTTTATAATTAATTGTCCATGGGCTGGTATAAGCAACACCTAACCCTCCTACGAGCTGATTGTGAATTAAATCTCCGCTATATATTTCACCTATTCCTTGTAATGAAAAAGGCGACTGTCCTGAGCTTTGACCTTTCGAAGTAATTGCTGAAAAAAATAGAATAACACAGATTACCTGCCTAAAAAGTCTCATTTATTAAATTCCAAAATTCCTTTTAACCCTTCTAAAACGAGATTTGAGCGCACAAAGATGGGAGTATTTATTTTAGATTCAAAGTAAGTGGCATCACCACCAGTAAGTAAAACGTTCATTTCCCCAAATTTCGTTTGGTATCTATTAATTATTCCTTGTATTTCTGCTACTGTTCCCCACAAAACACCAGAATTGATGCATTCTTTCGTGGATAAACCATTTAAATCGGAAATTTGATCCAATTCTACTAAAGGCAGTTTGGATGTAAATTCTTTCAATGCTTTAAACTTCATAGTCATCCCGGGAGATATCCCACCCCCCAGGTAGTCAGAATTACTAGATAAGAAGTCGTAAGTTATGCAGGTTCCGCAGTCGATAACCAAATTATTTTGTTTTGGGAAGATCAATTGTGAACCGGCAATACCTGCCAGTCGGTCGGGGCCTAAGGTTTCAGGAGTCTTATAATGCGAATGGAATGGAAGGGCAGTGTTTTGATCAAGCTTAAGAACGTTTGTGGCAATAGTTTGCAAACTTTCTAAGTCTTGATCGTTCTGACGAACAGAACTTACAAGCAAATAATCAAATCTTATTTCAGAATTAATTTCCAATATGTTGGATACGGAAGAACCTGAAATGACTTCTATCCTATTTCCTTCATGTATTTTCCCTAATTTCGTTAGGGTGTTACCGATATCAACTACTGCATTCATGAGTTACAAAACTATACAATGAAAGAATATAATGTAGTTGGTGTAATGTCCGGGACTTCGTTGGATGGCTTGGATCTGGCACATTGTAGTTTTAAAAAGAATTCAAAATGGGAATACTCCATTAACTCAGTGCTGGATGTAAAATACCCTGTTAACCTTATACAAAAACTGAAAAATCCCGCTTCACTCTCCGGAAAAGACCTTCAGCGATTGGATATAGAATTTGGAGAATTTGTTGGTGAATCCATAAATAAATTCCTAAAGACAGCCAATTTCAAAACAGATCTCATTGCCTCTCACGGTCATACTATATTTCATGAACCATCGCATGGGTTTACCACGCAAATAGGTAATGGGAATGTAATTCTATCCATAACCGGACTTCCGGTTGTTAATGATTTCAGAAGCTATGATGTAGCTTTAGGAGGTGAAGGTGCTCCTTTGGTTCCGGTAGGAGATAGACTTCTTTTTCCGGAGTTTGATTTTTGCCTGAACTTGGGAGGCATTGCAAATATTTCCTTTGAACAAAATAAGAAGAGGCTTGCTTACGATGTAGTTCCCTTCAATATCCTGTTTAATAATTTAGCTGAAAAGTTATCTAAAGAATACGATGATGGGGGTAGACTTGCATCGAAGGGAAGAATTCTAGAAGGTCTTTTAGAAGAATTGAATAACCTGGATTATTACAAAATGGATTATCCTAAATCATTAGATAAATCCTGGATTGAGGATAAGATCATTTTGATCATTGATAAACATGAAGCCAGTATAAATGATAAACTTAGAACTGTATCCGAACATCTTTCAGTGCAGATATTCAATGCTATAAGTGGAGTTGCTACTAACTCAGCGAGTAAAGTGTTGGTAACAGGAGGGGGTGCTTTTAATAACTTCTTTATAGAGAACTTAAGAAATAAACTTAAGCCCTTAGCGAGTCTTGTTTTACCGGACGAAAACCTCATCAAATTCAAAGAGGCCATGGTATTTGCGTTTCTTGGAGTTCTGAAAATGGAAGGTCTCACTAATATATTAAGCAGTGTTACCGGAGCTTCGAGAGATACATGTTCAGGAGTGATTTATTCCAATTGACCAAACATAAAATAAATGGATATTAAGTCTTTGCTGCAACAGTTTGAAGATAAAAAACCAGAGATCGTTTTCGAGTGGAACGATCCTGAAACAGAGGCGGAAGGTTGGATTGTTATCAACTCTTTGCGTAATGGAGCTGCTGGCGGGGGCACCAGAATGCGTTTGGGATTAGATCGACATGAGGTAGAATCCCTAGCTAAAACAATGGAAGTGAAATTCACGGTTTCAGGCCCTCCCATAGGCGGGGCAAAGTCTGGGATCAATTTTGATCCTAAAGATTCTCGAAAGCAAGGTGTATTGGAACGTTGGTATAAGGCCGTTACACCGCTAATTAAAAACTACTATGGTACAGGTGGAGACCTGAATATTGATGAAATAAATGAGGTTATACCTATTACTGAGAATCTTGGTCTTTGGCATCCTCAGGAAGGAGTCGTTAACGGACATTTTTTAGCCAATGAGCCTCAAAAAATAAGAAAAATAGGACAGCTGAGGTATGGAGTTAAGAAGATCATCGAAGATCAGGAATATACCCTGACTTCTGATAAGAAATATACCGTAGCAGATATGATCACGGGTTTTGGTGTTGCAGAGTCTGTACGTCATTTTTATAACATCTGGGGAGGAAAACTTGCTTCTAAAAAGGCGATAATTCAAGGATGGGGAAATGTTGGAGGAGCAGCCGCATGCTATCTGGCTAAAGAAGGAGTAAAAATTATTGGAATCATTGATAAAGATCACGGTTTGATCAATGAAGATGGATTTTCTCTTGAAGAGATCAAGAGCTTGTTCATCAACCGGATTGGGAATAAGCTAAATGATGCCAATTCAATTCCTTTTGAAGAAGTTAATAAGCGGATTTGGGGACTTGGGGCAGAAATATTTATTCCTGCAGCTGCTTCAAGATTATTGAGCCTGGAACAGGTCAATGAAATGATCAATAATAATTTACAGGTCGTAGCCTGCGGGGCTAATGTTCCATTTATGGATTCTGAAATATTTTATGGACCCATTTTTCAGCGTTGCGATCAGAAAATTGCCTTAATCCCGGATTTTGTAGCAAACTGTGGAATGGCTCGTGTGTTTGCTTACCTGATGACTGATGAAGGGGACATTACTGATCAGTCTATCTTTTCGGATGTGTCTAATACAATAGATTCAGCACTTAAGTCTATTTATGATCAGAATAAAGGTGAAGTAGGTTTGGCAGCTAAAGCATATGAAATAGCAATTCGCGGATTGATATGATTTTTCTCTATGTCAAATTAATTTTATCTTAATCGATCTTAGTTAATCTGGGAGCTTTTTTATTTTAAGTTTAAACTTCTTTTTACATTAAATCCCTTAATGATTCGGGCGTTTAGTATCTTTTTAGTTTTGATGTGCATACTTATGTCTTCAACCCCGTCTTTGGGTTTGGAAGTTAGTAATGATACAGTTGTTGAAGCAGGACATGACGATCCGGAACATTCAAGTCATGACGCAGAGCATGGGTCAGCACATGGAGATACTCCCTCGGCTTTCCTATGTATACCATTTGTTTTGCTACTCCTTCTCATAGCCGTAGGGCCACTTTTTTTCGAGCATTTTTGGCATAAAAACTATCCGGTCATAGCCATTTTTCTGGCTGTTATCGTAGTAGGGTATTACATTTTTGTGATGGGTAATATAAATGGTCCCATTCATGCCCTGGAAGAATATGTGCCATTCATATCGCTGTTGGCTGCCTTATACATTGCTTCAGGAGGTATAGGAATTAAAATTGATAGAGAGGTTTCTCCCTTTGCAAATGTAGCGCTTCTGCTCACAGGTGCAGTAATAGCAAATCTTATAGGTACCACCGGAGCTTCAATGCTTTTAGTTCGTCCGTTCATACGGCTTAATAAAACAAGAATTAAGCCTTATCACATCATATTTTTCATTTTTATAGTTAGTAATGTTGGAGGCTCACTAACCCCTATAGGAGACCCTCCATTATTTCTTGGATTCTTAAAAGGTGTGCCGTTTTTCTGGACGCTGGAACACAACGTGGTACCCTGGGCTTTTGCGGTAACAATTCTATTAGCCGTTTTCTATGCCTTTGATATCAGAAACAAGTCCGTGTTTCTGCTAGATGATGAGCCTATTACATACTCAAATAAGGTATCTATAGTAGGGGGAAGAAATTTTATCTGGTTGCTAATTGTGATCATTGCTGTTTTCATCGACCCTAATGTCGAAGGTATGGAATGGCTTCCAGCAATTGATTATCATGGAAAGAAAATCTCCTTTATCAAGGAGATTATTTGGCTCACTGTCGCATTCTTATCATATCGACTAGCTAGAAAGGAAGCTCATAAGATCAATGAATTTAGTTTTGAGCCTATCAGAGAGGTAGCATTTATTTTTATTGGAATATTTGGGACAATGACTCCTGCACTTGAGCTTGTAGGAAGTTTTGCTAAATCACCGGCAGGTCAGCAATTGATCAATCCTGATATGCTTTATTGGGGAACGGGGCTTTTATCAGGCTTTTTAGATAATGCACCTACTTACGTGAATTTTGTGACGGCTGCAATTTCAGCTAAAGGGGGCAACATAAGTAATCTTGAGGATGTGAGGGCTTTTGCCGCAGGAGAATATCCGGATTCGATCATACTTCTTAAATCCATTTCAATAGCAGCGGTATTTTTTGGAGCTATGACTTACATTGGGAATGGCCCTAATTTCATGGTAAAATCTATTGCAGAGCAGATTGGGATTAAGATGCCTTCTTTCTTTGGGTATATCATCAGATTTTCAATACCCGTTTTATTGCCGATCCTGATTCTAACTTGGTTGATATTCTTTTAAGTCAGTTACCTAGCTGAGTAATCACAATGTTTCTCCGACCACCGTTGTTACGATGCTCACAGAGATATATGCCCTGCCAGGTTCCTAAATTTAATTCTCCATTAGTTATAGGAATGCTAACCGAAGCACCAAGAACTGAGGCTTTCAAGTGCGATGGAAGGTCATCAGAACCTTCAAAAATATGCTTGTAATAAGGCTCATTTTCTCGAACTGCTTTATTGAAAAAAGATTCAAAGTCCGATCGGACTGTTGGATCGGCATTTTCATTAATGGTCAGCGAAGCGGAGGTGTGTTTTATAAAAACTTGTAATATGCCAGATTCGACTGAAGAGAACTTGTCAAATTCTTCCTGAATAAACGAGGTGATCAAATGGAATCCTCTTTGAAAAGCAGGTAAAAGAATTTCAGTTTGATTCACTGGCATTATTCAATTCTTTCGAAAGCTCCTATATCCGGAAACTCATCTCTCATATTTCCCAGCAGGTCTAAATCGAGACCAATATCTATTCCGTTATCCATCGCAGGAGAAAGTGTATCAAGCTCGTAATTAAAATTTCGGGGATCTACGAAGAGGGGGTCTTCATTCAGAATATTGTTATTAATATTCAAATCTTCATTTTCGGTTCTGATAATGTTGTTGTTAAGTGATAATTCGAAAGGCTGAGATCCGCCATTATCCAGTAAAATCTCATCACTCATATTCCCCCAAATAATGTTATTGACGAGTTCAACTCTTATGGGTGCAGCTAAGATATTATCATCACTTAATATTAGATTATCAGATAAAATTACAGCTGGCCCATCAGCAATAAAGCCGAATGAAAGATTGGCTATAGTATTGTGAATGAGTTGATAATTTCCTCCAGCCAGGCAGGCGATCGCTCCCGTTCTGCAGTTATTAATGTTACAGTTCGTAACTACGATATCTGAGGTAAAACCGATGATACCACTTAAAAACATATTCTCCACTGTAGTATTCGATACGGTCAAGTCTGGTAGATCATTATCATCAGGAGAACCTACTCGAAGGCCAAAATCAGCATTTCTTATCGTTGCATGGTCAACGATATTTCCTTCTGAACCTTCCAAAATGAATATACCCCGCCATTGTCCTGGCCCGTCAAATTCTTCAGTTCTTCTTGAATTTGTAAAAAGCACAGTACTATCGGCACTACCTCTCACCTCTAATTTTCCTTGGATAAAAAGTCCAGCGTTAAAGTCGTTGAAAACCCGTGTTCCTTCATTAATGATCAGGGAGCAGCCTTCACCAACAATTACGGTATCAAGTAAAACGTAAGGCAAATTATTGGACCAAACGCTATTGCAGGGTAATTGGCCTCTGGGAATAAAATTAGCGTTCTGGCCAAAAGCTCGGATTTTCACCTGGTCGGAAAAACTTCTTGAGGAGACTATTATTGAATCCAATACCACAAAAGGTAAAGTTTCCGAGTTTGTTTGAATTCGAGGCGTTACGATCACCAGCAGGCTATCGCCACCGAAGATTTCAATATCTTGAAATTGGTTTCCTCGGTCACCATTAATGATAAGTTCAAATTGAGAATCTGGGCTTGCGAGACTTACGTTGTCGAATCGAACGGCATTTGAGCTATTGTTGAAAATCCTGAATCGGGCAGAAGCAGAATCCCTGTTTACAAAGAGCGTATCAAAGAATATAGTATCAACTGAAAATGAAATACTCGGGGTTGACTCTAAATCGAATTCTTCTTCTGAGGGAGTACATTCAAATAGAAATACGGACGCAAGCAGTACAAGAAGGAATACAAACGAAAACCTCATTAGCCACTAGGCATCACCCATTTTTTCTGTGTTGTCAGCTATACTAAGTTTTTCGATGAACTCTTCTATATCTCCGTCCATAATTTGGGGTAGGTTGTGTACTGATAATCCAATACGATGGTCTGTGACCCTGCCTTGAGGATAATTATATGTTCTGATTTTATCTGAACGATCACCACTACCTACCATGGATCTTCTTTTTGCTCCTACTTCTTCCTGATGTTTTCGCATCTCAATATCATACAAACGCGATTTGAGTTCTTTTAGCGCTTTATCGTAGTTTTTAAGTTTAGATTTTTGGTCTTGGCACTGAACGATAATACCTGTCGGAATGTGGGTTAATCTTATTGCGGAGTAGGTCGTGTTTACCGACTGACCCCCAGGCCCGGAAGAACAGAATTCGTCACGTCGAACCTCATTCATGTCGAGATCAATTTCTACATCATCCATTTCAGGTAGAACTGCTACGGAAGCAGCAGAGGTATGAACACGTCCCTGAGACTCTGTTGCAGGCACTCTTTGAACACGATGTACACCCGACTCATATTTTATTTTCCCATAAACATCTTCTCCTGTAATGTTTGCAACGATTTTGCTAAAGCCTCCGGAAGTTCCATCCAGAAAGTCAGTCAAACTGATAGACCAGCCCTGTTTTTCAGCATACTTTTGGTACATCCTGAATAGATCTCCGGCAAAAATAGCAGCCTCATCACCTCCTGCTCCTGCTCTAATTTCAAGAATGGCATTCTTTTCATCTTCGGGGTCTTTAGGGATTAGCATTTGTTTTAGAATCTCTTCAAGTTCTTCCTTTTTTGGGCTAAGCTCGTCGATCTCCATTTTAGCCATATCGCGGAATTCAGCATCTTTTTCTGTTTCGAGAATATTTTTGGCCCCCTTTAAATTCTCTGAAACAGAAACATATTCATCATATTTCTGAACTATTTTTTCAAGGTCCTTATATTCCTTGTTCAGCTTAGTGTAATTCCCCATGTCTGAGATTACATCGGGCTGAACAATGAGCTGCCCCACCTCTTTAAATCTTTCTTTTATCTCTTCTAATTTCTCAATCATATGACTTGTCCGTTCAGAAACAAACTTACTTAAAATAGGTGCAAAACTAATTAATATGGCTCAATTGAGGTAGCATCTTAGATTTATCTAAAGAAAGTAACCCCTTTTACCACTCACCCTTTGAGGGTATGGGAATATACGTTTGAAGAATTCAGCTTTATTTATGATTTTTACTGCAACCTATTTTTGATGAAACAATTCTGGCTTATTGTATGCCTTCTTTTTCTCAGCTCTTCGCTATCAATAGCTCAGGAATACAGGTTCCACTCTATCTTCATTTATAACTTCACTAAATATATTCAATGGCCTTCGAGCCGAGACAGCGGCGATTTCATTATAGGGATTTTCGGAGGTTCTAATATAAAACAAGAGCTTTCGCGAATGGCTGAAATCAAAAAAGTTGATAACGTTAGAAAGATTGTTATCAAGGAATATGATGATCAATCCTCACTGACGGAATGTCACATGCTGTTCGTGCCGAAGTCAATGGGAGAGTTGTTTGACCAGGTTAAGTCTTCTTTAAAAGGTAAGTCCGTTCTTATTCTAACTGAGGAGGAAGGTTTAGGAAAGAAAGGAAGCGGTATTAATTTCTTAAATATCGATAATAAATGGAAGTTTGAGCTAAACCGAAAGGCTTTGGAAGAAGCAGACCTTAAGGTAGCCACTGAGCTAACCAGATTAGCTATTTTAATCTAATCTAAGACCTACTCTGTCGTAGAATGCCTTCTACAAGTATTCTTACTAAGAATTTTATTCTATATTTAATGTTAATCGAAAGTCCGAAAATAGCATATCCTCAATCATGAAGAAATTCAGGTTCACCATAGGCAATAAGATTTTAGCAGGTTTCATACTCGTTATCTTATTTTTTGCCATAAATGCAGCCGTTATAGTAGTTACTGTTAACCAGAACGAAGAAATAATTGATAAATCTTCAGAGGTTATTGAGCCAACGGTTAGTGCGCTTAAAGAATTCAGGCTCATCATCATCAGGTCGAAAATGCTCTCTACAAACTGGGTGTATTTACAGACCAATACCGAGGATAAAGAGGCTCTTAAGCTCTTACACGAAGTAGAATACCCAGACCTAAAAGACGAATTGGTTTCTTTGAAGAATTCCTGGGAAGATGAAAGCCAGAAAGAGATGCTGGATTCGATCTTTCAGAATATGGACATCTTCCTTGGTGTTCAACAGGAGATTATGACCGAACTGGTAACGTTTGAGGATTATGAAGATCCCTTAAAGAAGTTCACCATGGTTGAATTAGTGGAAAGTTCGATCATTCCACAGACGAATGCTTTAATGGATCAGATTGCAGAACTGACAGCTACCAAAGAGCAGGAAGATACTGCTTCTGATAATTTGATACAGGAATCATCATCCCGTTTGAGTTCTATTACAATTACTCTTGTTGCCGTTATAACGGTCATTTCAATTCTGATAGCCTTATATATGTCGCGTTCAATAACGAACCCGATCAATTACATCAAGGAAATTATTCTAAAACTGAGCTCAGGGGAATTACCTGAGGAGAAAGACAGGAAGTTCGGTAATGATGAGATTGGAGAGATGGCAGTTGCGGTTGATAAGCTTGTTAACGGACTAAAGTCTACCTCATATTTTGCTGAAGACATTGGAAAAGGTAATTACGAAGCTTCTTTTGAGCCTTTAAGTGAAAATGATGTTTTAGGCAACGCTTTACTTGATATGAGGGATAACCTCAAAAAAGTTGCTGAAGAAGATAAGATGAGAAGTTGGGCTACGGAAGGCTTGGCAAGATTTGGAGATATTTTAAGAAGACATCAGGATAATCTTGAAAAACTCTCAGACGAGATCATTTCCAATCTGGTAAAGTATATGAAGGCAAACCAAGGAGGGCTTTTCATTTTAAATGAGGATGATAAAGAAGACGCCCATCTTAATTTGACTGCTTGCTATGCCTGGGACAAGAAAAAATACCTTGATCAAAAAATCTATGAAGGTGAAGGGCTAACAGGACAAGCCTGGCTTGAAAAAGACACTGTTTATATCACTGAGGTTCCGGATGAATATGTCAACATCACTTCAGGTTTAGGAGGAGCAAATCCAAAATCGATCCTAATTGTTCCGTTAAAAGTAAATGATGAGGTTTATGGAGTTATTGAGGTTGCCTCCTTCCAGATCTATGAAAAATTTGAAATAGAATTTGTTGAAAAGATTGCTGAAAGTATAGCGTCAACAATTTCTTCAGTAAAAATTAATGAGCGGACACAAAAACTGCTCGAAGAATCTACTGAATTGACAGAGCAAATGCGTTCCCAAGAGGAGGAAATGCGTCAAAACATGGAAGAATTACAGGCAACTCAGGAAGAGATGCAGCGTAATCAGCGAGAAACAGAAATAAGAGAAGGCATCATAAACGCAACAAATGTGATGCTGGAACTCGACAGTAGTTTTACAATCACCTCTACAAACGATTTAGTGAAATCAACTTTTGGTCTTGGTGAAGATGACCTAAGCGGAAAAAGAATAGATAATTTCATCGAGAATATAGAAGGCTTACAAGACTTAAAAACCAATTTGATGGCTGGTAATGTTTGGTCCGGGGCAATTTCTTTCAAAAACAACAGAAATGAAGGAGTTCAACTTTTTGTCTCCGCTGGCCCTGCTGAAGACATTAGTATGGAAGAGAAAAAGTATTTGTTGTACTGCGCTGATGTTTCCCAGTTGAATTAATGATGTTCAAAGTGATTAAGGTGGCCGTGTTTCTATTGGCCATCCATTTAGTTTCATGCACTTCTTCAGATAAGAAAATTGTAACACAGGAGGTTCTGGATGAGTTGGCAAGCAGAGAGATCAAAAAAGTAACAGATCCACAATTATTTACTTCGGGATTTAGAATGGCTCAGGAAATAAGAGATTCCCTGATGAAGTCCTCTGAAATTATTTCTAATGAGAATTTAATTAGAGATGGGGTGATTTTCGAATTACTTTCTTTAGATGCTACCGAAGTAATTGAAAATGAAAAAAAACGAACTATCGTAGAATCATATCAATACAGTTTGAAAGAAAAACTGCCAATCGGAGATAATATTTCAGACTTCAATTCAGAAAAACTGATCTATTCTGATTTGATCTTAGATGATGAAACCTGTCGACAACTCGGTAGCCCTGAAGGAGTAGAAGAGTGTGTTTTATTGTTATTGATAGAAAAAAAGATAGTAGTCGAAACGCTAGATAACGGATAGAAACATTTCATTCAGAGACTGCGTAGTTTCTATTTGATATATAAATTGTAATAATTATGAAAGCAACCTGGAACGACCAAGTAATTGCAGAGAGTGATAAAACTGTAGTAGTTGAGGGGAACCATTATTTCCCAAAGGAATCAGTCAAAGAAGAATATTTTAAAGAGACTTCCACCCAGACAGTCTGCCCCTGGAAAGGAAAAGCAAGCTACTATACGCTTGAGGTTGGTGGAGAAGAGAATAAGGACGCTGCCTGGTACTATCCTGAACCAAGCGATCTGGCAAAAAATATTAAAGACCATGTAGCCTTTTGGAAAGGGGTTAAAGTTACCGAGTAGCTTATCTATAAGTCAAATAGGCCGTCTAAGAAGCCGATAAAATCCTAAAAGCTTTTTGGACGGGTTCCTTAGCTCAGCTTAACCGCGATGTACTCTTCCACCATTTTTTCTAATACATCTAATGGAACCGCTCCATTAGATAAAATCAGATTATGGAATTCCCTGATATCGAATTCGGAGCCCAGCTTCTCCAGACATAAATTCTTGAGCTCAATAATTTTCAGCATACCAATTTTGTAAGCGGTAGCCTGAGCAGGGATCACGAAATGCCTTTCTACCATTTTTTCGCATTGAGATAGGGGTGCTGGTGTATTTTCAACATAATAATCAATAGCCTCTTGCCTGATCCATTTTTTATGGTGTATGCCAGTATCTACAACAAGTCGACAAGCTCTCCATAACTCCATAGCGAGCCGACCAAAATCGGAGTATGGATTTTGGTATTTCCCAATTTCCTTGGTTAAATATTCGCTGTATAAAGCCCAGCCTTCCAAGTAAGCCGTGTAAAGGCCATACTTCCTAAAATCAGGAATCCCTTCAAGTTCCTGGGCAATCGCTATCTGCATGTGATGGCCGGGAATCCCTTCATGATAAGCCAGGGCTTCCATTTCGTAAGAAGGCATCGCTTTCATATCGTATAGGTTTACATAGTATGTTCCAGGCCTTGAACCATCGGGACTGGGCCTGTTGTAAAAAGCTTTGCCAGCAGATTTCTCTCGAAAAGATTCTACTTTTTTAACGACCATATCAGCTTTAGGCTTTCGGGTGAAAAGTTTGTCAAGGTCGTGTTTCATGAGATTTATGAGCAGTGTCGCACTGTCGAGGTAAGCGTTACGACCTTCTTCCGTATTCGGGAAGTAGAAAACTTCGGCATTTTTCATAAACTTAAAAAATTCAGGAAGAGTCCCACTGAATTTTACTTCCTTCATGATTTTTCTCATTTCGTCTTGTATTCTTGCTACTTCCTGAAGCCCGATCTCATGAATTTCTTCTGCTTGTAATTCTGTCGTAGTCGTTGTTTTTAGCACATGGGCATAATATTCATTTCCCTTTGGCCAGTCCCATACCCCTGTAGCGTCTTTCGCTTTCTTTTCAAGCTGGTTGATGTAAAGTCGAAGACCTTGGTAGGCTGGCCTGACAGCGCTCCTCAACACTTCGGAAGATTTATTTAAAAGAGCTTCCGATTTTTCATCCTCAAGTTCTAATGCTTTTACCTTGGTATAGAAATCTGAGAATATGGTATTCGTGTCTGCCGAATTATCGAAAGGAAACCCTTTAAGCAGATTGTTGATATCACTTTTTACGTGGTGAAATAAAAACCGGGGAAGTATAATGCCCTTTCTTTCCCTATCCTTAAGCCCTGATATTCTTTGGTCGAACAATTCAGGAATAGCTTCCAGGCGAGAAATGTAGGCTTTTGCATCACTTTCGGAATTGATTTTATGAAAGTTGATCAAAAAAGAAGGAACGCTTGATTGAAAACCGAACTTCTGGTTTAAAGGAAGATTATGATGGCGGTATTCATAATCAGTCAATTCATTTGAGAGATTTTTATGCAGAAGTTCGTAGCTAAGCCGGGTTTTTTCATCCAGTAGTTCTTTATCTATGGAGTCTTTTAAATAGTTTAAGTTATCTTGAGCAATTCTATTTTCCCGATCGATAAAGCCATTGGAGTAATCATCCCATTCATCATAATCTTTTTTGATACCCAGCTGCGTTTGAAATTCAGGATGTCTTTCAACTCGCTCATCGAATACTTTTTTGAAAAAGGCTTCTGCTTTAGACGACTCAGTTTCAATTAGTTCAGGGTTTTTCTTTTTAGAGTCTGATTCCGAGCAAGAGGTGAACAAAAGTGTTCCAATCAAAAAAAGGACATCGAGATTTTTCATTTTCGCTCTTTCATTAATTCAACATACTCAGGATGTCGTCTAAATATTCTCTGCTGTTGGATAACCTGGGCACTTTGTTTTGACCGCCAAGTTTACCCCTTTTCTTCATCCAGTTATAGAAAGTACCCCTTTCTACCACATGGACCACAGGCTTCGATAAGGCCAGATCTTTGTATCTTTTAGCCTCATAATCGGAGTTAATCTTTTGTAATTCCTGATCTAAGAGGTCATTAAAAAACGCATCATTGTTGGGCTTACGAGAGAATTCAATAATCCATTCATGAGTTCCTTTACTGTTTTCGCCAAAATATCTTGGTGCAGCTGTGAAGTTTTCTACAACAGCATGAGTTCTTTTGCAGGCAATTTCAATGGCTTTTTCTGCATTTTCTACAATAACCTCTTCTCCAAAAGCATTTATAAAGTGTTTAGTCCGGCCACTAATTTTTATTCTGAATGGAAATTTAGAGGTGAATTTTACTGTATCGCCGATTTTATAACGCCATAGTCCGGCATTGGTCGTTATAACAACGGCGTAGTTTTTCCCTATCTCCACATCTCCGAGACTGACACTTGTAGGATTTTCGCTATTTACTTCCTCAAAAGGAATGAATTCATAATATATTCCATAATCGAGCATGAGTAACATCTCGTCTGAGTCTTTTTGATCTTGAATCCCAAAAAAGCCTTCTGATGCGTTATATGTTTCCATATATCTCATTTTCGGCGATGGGATCAGTTCTTTAAAAAGCTCACGATAAGGGCCAAAGGCTACAGCTCCATGTACAAATAGCTCAAGCTCAGGCCATACTTCCAGAATATTACTAGCTCTCTTTTTCTCTGTTATTCGATTCAATAAGATGATCATCCAGGTTGGGACACCTTGAATAGTCGTTACATTTTCATTCATGGTGGCCTCGGCCATCTTTTCTATTTTCTCCTCCCACTCATCCATAAGAGCAATTTCCAGGCTCGGAGTCCTTACGAACTGTGCCCAAAGCGGAAGATTTTTCATAATAACCGCAGACACATCACCGTAATAAGAATTGAGATTAGAGTCGTGAGGATTTTGTTGATGGCTCCCACCTATAGCCAGACTTTTACCGGAGAATAATTGTGTCTCCGGATAGTTGTTTACATAAATAGATACCAGATCTTTTCCTCCTTTATAGTGACAATCGTCAAGTGCTTCCGTGGAAACTGGGATAAATTTACTTTTAGCATTTGTGGTTCCTGAAGATTTCGCAAACCATTTTATATCACTGGGCCAGAGTACGTTCTGATTTCCTTTGAGTAACTTTTCGATATAGGGGAAAAGCTCTTCGTAAGAAACGATCGGGACTCTTTCTTTAAACTTTTGTGTGCTGTCGAGTTCACTGAAATGATATTTTTTTCCATACTCAGTGTTCTGTGCTTCCTGTATCAGTTTTTTCAGCAACTCTTCTTGTACCTCTAATGGATATTTCAGAAACAATTCAATCTGATGAATACGTTTCTTCATCACCCAGGTAACAATGGAGTTGAGCAGGGGCATAGGCTATACTTTAATTTTTCTTTTTAACTCAAAGTGCTCTCCAAGATATACCTTTCTTACCATTGCATCATTAGCTAGTTCTTCTGCCGTTCCTGATTTCAATAATTTACCTTCAAACATCAGATATGCCCTGTCGGTAATAGATAGGGTTTCATTTACGTTGTGGTCGGTAATTAATATGCCGATGTTTTTTTCTTTTAAATGGGCAACAATGGTTTGTATCTCTTCAACAGCAATAGGATCCACACCTGCAAAGGGCTCATCGAGTAGAACGAAGTAGGGATCCACAGCTAATGAACGTGCTATTTCAGTACGCCTGCGCTCGCCACCACTAAGTACCATACCCAAATTTTTTCTGACGTGGGTAAGACTAAATTCTTCAAGAAGGCTTTCTGTTTTTTCTTTGCGTTCCGCTTTGGTCATTTTCCTCATTTCCAGAACAGCCATGATGTTCTCTTCAACGCTCAGCTTTCTAAAAACGGAAGCTTCCTGAGCTAAATAGCCAATACCACGTTTTGCCCTTCTGTACATAGGTAAGTCCGTGATATTTTCATCTTCCAAATAAATATTTCCTTCATTGGGCTTAATTAGGCCAACGATCATATAAAAAGTGGTCGTCTTGCCGGCACCATTAGGCCCTAAAAGCCCTACGATTTCCCCTTGAGAGACCTCAACGGAAACGGTATCAACGACTTTTCTACTTTTATAACTTTTAACCAGGTCGTCTGCTCTTAATTTCATTCGGATTGAGTTGAAGAATTGAATTTAACGTCTTTAACATAAAGTTGGAGCGAGCGTTCGCCTCTAAAGTTGTTTTCTTCAATGGTATATGCCATGTCGAAATGCTGATGCTCTTCCATTTCAGGCATAATACTTAACATATTGAATGCCAAGCATTGAAAACCAGCAGAGCCTCCCGACTGTTTCGCCATAAATTTGAGATGTTTTTCTTTGATTACGTTGATGTGGCCTTTCACATAACAATTCCTGCTTAAAAAAACAGGAGTCATATTCCCTGGCCCAAAAGGCTCCATCTGCTTTAAGATGTTAAAGAATTTATAATTGATATGATCCAGGTTTATTTCAGCATCAATTTGAATTTTAGGTCGAATATGTTCTTCTGTTAAGGATTCTGAAACAACCACCTCGAATTTTTCCTGAAGCAAAGGAATATTTTCAATAGGTAGGGTCATGCCCGCTGCGTATTTATGTCCTCCAAACTGATCAAGAAGATCAGCGCACTTTTCAATCGCCGAATGAATATCGAAGCCCTCTACTGATCTTGCTGAACCAGTAGCTTTATCACCTGATTTGGTTAAAATGATGGTAGGCCTATAATACTTTTCAATACTTCTGGAAGCTGCTATTCCAATAACCCCCTTGTTCCAGTTCTCATTATAAAGAACTGTTGTTTTAGAATGCACTAATTTTTCATCTGAAGAAATTTGCTCCAAAATCTCTTCCGTGATACCAGTATCTATCTCTCTTCGGGAAGAATTTTGTCCGTTAATTTTTTGAGATAAGTTCAGTGCCTCTTCAGGATCGCAGCATATCAAAAGTTCAACGGCCGTTTTAGCATGCTCCATTCGGCCAGCGGCATTGATCCTCGGGGCTATTTT
Organism: Bacteroidota bacterium; assembly: GCA_039030555.1. GTDB lineage: Bacteria > Bacteroidota > Bacteroidia > Cytophagales > Cyclobacteriaceae > JBCCDY01. Next base: position 91,254 of record JBCCDY010000001.1, on the reverse strand, counting down.
AAAAACTACGTCGGAGACTGTAAACGTACCTTCCATTCCGGTACTTCTAATTAAGCTATGTAAACCTATTTTGTGCTGACTTTTAGCCAATTTTTTCAACCCATGGTATGTCAAAATTCTATTTTCCCCTGTGATTGGGACTATATCAGCAGCAATGCTTACTGCCAGAAGATCTATAAATTCAAATAATTTAGCTTCCTCTACTCCTTGTTGCATACAAAATGCGTGTAGGAGCTTAAAACCGACTCCACAGCCTGAAAGCTCTTTATATGGATAATTGCATTGCTTCTTTTTAGGATCTAGAATCGCATAGGCTTCAGGTAGGTTTTCAGGAGGATTATGGTGATCACATACAATTACATCAATACCATAATCTTTCGCCTTTTTGATGTTTTCATTGGCTTTAATACCACAGTCAAGAGTGATGATGAGGCCAAACTCTTTTTCATAAGCCCAATCAACACCTTCCTTAGAGAGTCCGTAGCCTTCCGTATATCTATTTGGTATGTAGAAGTCTATTTCTGAATGAATTTCTGAAAGAAATCCAAAAACCAAGGCAACGGAAGTTGTTCCGTCGACATCGTAATCGCCATAAACGAGTATTTTCTCATTATTCGCAATGGCGTGGGTAAGCCTTTCAACAGCTTTATCCATATCATGCATCAAAAAAGGATCGTGCAATTGCTCCAGATCGGGCCTAAAAAATGCTTTCGCACTTTCGAAACTACTTACTCCTCTATTTACAAGTATTGAAGCCAGTACTTCGTTTACGTTTATCGATTGAGATAATGAATCAACCAGTTTAGAATCAGGTGTTTTTGGAAGTATCCATTCGGTCATAGCTTTCGAAATTAGGCATAAAAAAAGCCCCATCCTGAGATTTCAGGACGAGGCTTTAAATTTTTCTTAAATGAGATTTAGATGATTCCTTCTAAAACCTCTTTTATAGGAACTCTTTGACCGTCTTTATAAGAAACGATCCAGGCTTCTTTTACTCCCATTTGGCGAAGATATTTTTTGAATCCATCCGCTTCCCAGTAATCTCTAAAAGTTCCAATGGTGTATTTTTTGATCTCACCATCAGTATCTTCGTTAAAATTATCCTGACCTTGTGCATAGTTGGAGATCTCTTCATCAGCATTCTTGAATGCTCCAACCTGAACTTTAAAAACAACTCCTTCTTCATAGTTATCGTTAGGGCCAGCTTTAGGTCTCGGAGGGGCTTCTGTCATCTCTTTAACTTTTCTTTTAGCTGAAGCTACTTCGGCTTTTAAGTTATTGGCTACCGTTTGCAAGTCGTCGATTTCTGAATCTTTTTCGCTCACTTTAGATTCCAGTGCACTAATCTTGCTATTGAAGCTACTTACCTGAGTTTTAAGGGATTGATTTTCTTCAACCAGATCCTTTAATAAAGCAGGGTTGCTTTTGTATTTCTTAGCCTCATTTTTCCACTTTTTCTTTTCAGCTTTTGAAAGCTGGGCTACAGAAGTATTGGAGTAAGCCAATAAAGCTGAAAAAATTAGCAGTGTGAAAATTCTAGTTTTCATTGTAATGATATTTAGTCGGTTATTCTTTTTCAATTATTAATAGTGAGAATCTGCGCATCGAAAATTAAACAGATTCCATACTCAATGTACAAATAATTCAAATAAGCTAAAATTTACTTGTATTATTTCAAGCTGCCTACCATATCTGATGGTACAACCCACTCATCGAATTGTTCATTGGTTACTAGACCCAAAGCTATTGCTGCTTCCCTCAAGGTAGTACCTTCTTTATGCGCTTTTTTGGCGATTTTAGCGGCGCTTTCATAACCTATATGGGTGTTTAATGCCGTTACGAGCATTAAAGAGTTCTCCAGTTTTTCTTTAATCACTTCATGGTTCGGTTCTATTCCTATAGCAAGATTGTCATTGAATGACTCACAAGCATCTCCGAGTAGTCTGGCTTGAGTGAGTAGATTATAAACCATCATTGGTTTAAAAACATTAAGTTCAAAGTGACCAGTCATGCCACCGATACTGGTTGCATTATCAAGACCTACAACCTGGGCACAAACCATCGTCATGGCTTCGCACTGAGTCGGATTTACTTTTCCAGGCATAATAGATGACCCTGGCTCATTTTCCGGAATTATGATCTCGCCAATACCGCTTCTAGGCCCGGAAGCGAGCATACGAATATCGTTCCCAATCTTCATCAAACTAACCGCTAGTTGCTTTAATGCCCCTGATGTTTCTACGATTGCATCGTGAGCAGCAAGAGCTTCAAATTTGTTTTCAGCGGTTTTGAATGGAAGGCCTGAAAGGTTGGCAATGGTTTCTGCTACTTTTTCTGCATAACCTTTAGGAGTATTTAAGCCAGTTCCAACAGCAGTTCCTCCTAGGGCTAGTTCCGATAAATGGTCAAGCGTATTTTTAAGGGCTTTCAACCCATGATCGAGTTGAGAAACATATCCCGAAAACTCATGACCTAAGGTTAGAGGCGTTGCATCCATAAAATGAGTCCGCCCTATTTTAACGACCTCAGCGAAATTTTTTGCTTTTTCATCGAGCGTATCTCGAAGCTTTTTAATTTTTGGAACGGCTTCTTTAACGAGGAAGGTGTAAGAAGCGATGTGCATGGCTGTTGGAAAGGTATCGTTCGATGATTGTGATTTATTAACATCATCGTTAGGATGAAGTGTTTTCTTTGCATCATTTAATGCCCCTCCTTTGATCACATGGCCTCTGTTCGCGACGACTTCGTTTACGTTCATATTAGATTGTGTACCTGAACCCGTTTGCCATACTTTCAAAGGAAATTGATCATCTAGTTTTCCTTCCAGAATCTCATCGCACACTTCTCCAATAAGGTCCGATTTTTCCTGATCAAGCACCCCCAGATTATGATTGGTTTGAGCGGCTGCTTTCTTCAGAATAGCAAATGCTTTGATCACCTCTAGCGGCATTTTCATGGTATCGCCACCAATTTTGAAGTTTTGAAGGGAACGCTGTGTTTGTGCTGCCCAATATTTGTCTTTGGGCACTTGAACTTCGCCCATTGTGTCTTTTTCGATTCGGTAGTCCATAGGGTTATCCTCTTATATTACGTTTGAATCAAATTTAAAGAATAGGGACGATAAAAGTGAAACCCTAAGCATACTTATAATATCTACAAACTTTAAAAATTCATATTTTTTATAATATAATTCATATTTTTCTTGTGATTGTGATGTTTCCATTCTACTTTTGATCATCCGAAAAAATTATTGGTGTATGAAATGCATAAAGGGGCTTAATTGTCCCTTTTTTATGCTTCCTTAACTCTGAGGGTATTCATAATATAATGCCAGGCTACAACTCCAACGGAAACCGAGATATTTAAGGAGTGCTTAGTACCAAATTGAGGGATTTCCAGCACATCTGAGCACTTTGTTAAAACCTCATCTTCTACGCCAAATACTTCGTTCCCGAAAATAAATGCGTACCTCTTTTCCGTACTAGGGTTAAAGTTTTCTAGTGAAGTGCTTTTATCAGCTTGTTCTATAGCGATCGTCTGGTAGCCTATATGCCTGAGATGGTCAATTGCATCCAATGTATTTTCAAAGTATTTCCAGTCCACAGACTCTGTTGATCCCAATGCTGTTTTGTGAATTTCCCGATGTGGTGGTTTGGCCGTAATTCCGCAAAGGAATATAGAATTTATTCTAAAGGCATCTGCTGTTCTAAAAACAGAACCTACATTGTTCATACTTCTGATGTTGTCGAGAACAAAAATGACCGGAGTCTTTTCAGATGATTTAAAGTCTTCAATTTCCAGTCGGTTAAGCTCTTCGTTTTTTAACTTTTTCAATTAAGGGAGTGTGTTTAAGTAAAATTCAATGATGATTAGGTTTTATTTCGTAGACCGCATCAATAGCGATGGGTTTAAACTCATCGCACGAGAAGAATATATTATTTATCGTCTTATCGAAATGATTTTGAAATAAAATTCAATCTTCGAAACCTCTCAAAGCTATAAGCTATCCGAGGCTGAAGCAATATTTTATTTAATTGCCTCATGTACTCCTTGTAATTTTTAGTTTTGTAGCTTCCAAAGAATTAAAATTTACGATTGAATTAATCATCTAATTGGCTGCTAAATCTAAAAAAGAATCCAAAGAAACGCCTTTGATGAAGCAGTATAATGCAATCAAGGGTAAATATCCGGGTGCTCTATTGCTGTTCCGGGTGGGAGATTTTTATGAGACTTTCGGTGAGGATGCAGTAACAGCAAGTAATGTGCTGGATATTGTTTTAACCAAAAGAGCGAATGGGGCAGCGAGTCATATAGAACTGGCTGGATTTCCTCATCATTCTTTGGATTCTTATTTACCAAGACTGGTTAGAGCAGGTTACCGAGTAGCGATTTGCGATCAGTTGGAAGACCCTAAATCCGTTAAAGGCATCGTGAAAAGAGGAGTTACTGAAATGGTTACTCCCGGGCTGTCGTTTAACGAAAATGTTCTTGACCGAAAACGGAATAATTACCTGGCCGCCATTTGTTGTATCGGCGATTGGACAGGAATTTCTTTTTTAGACCTCTCCACCGGAGAGTTTTTAAGTGCTCGAGGCTCAAAAGAATATATTGAGAAGCTTATACAGGGCTTCCAGCCTACTGAAGTACTTTATAACAAGAGGTCCAAAACTCCCGGAATTGATGTTGACCATATAGAATCTTCAACCTTTGGCTTGGAGGATTGGGTATTTGCGTACGACTTCGCTTATGAAAAACTCACCAATCATTTCAAAACCAAGAACTTAAAGGGGTTTGGAATCGAGGGGATCAACGAAGGAATTATTTCGGCCGGAGCAATTCTACAGTACCTAGAGGATACGGAGCATAAGGAGGTTAAGCATATTTCATCTATTTCCAGAATTGAGGAGGAAAAATATGTTTGGCTCGATCGTTTTACGATCAGGAATTTAGAATTGCTTTACCCTTCGCAACCAGGTGGTATACCTCTCATTGATATTCTAGATAGAACAACCACTGCGATGGGGGCCCGACTTCTTAGAAAATGGATGGTCTTGCCGCTTAAGGATAAAAATCCCATTGAAGAACGCCTCAAAATTGTAGAAGCCTTATCCAGTAAGGATGAATTAAAAAGCGAACTGGGTCAGGCTTTGTCGTCCATCGGAGATTTGGAACGCCTGGCTTCTAAAGTAGCTGTTGGAAGAGTAAATCCCAGAGAACTTATCCTTCTGAAAAAATCATTAATTCAAATTCCGATTATTAAAAGCCTTTTGGAATCATCTGGAATTGATCAGCTTAAAAAAGTTGCTGTTCAGCTTAATGCTTGTACTCCTTTGGCCGAAAAAATAGAAAGTGAGCTTAAAGATGATCCACCTTTAAATCCTAACCAGGGAAATTTGATCAAAGATGGGATCGATGAAGAATTAGATGATCTTAGATCGATAGCTTTTTCCGGAAAAGACCATTTATTACAAATACAAAAAAGAGAATCTGAAAAAACAGGAATCAGCTCGCTTAAAATTGCTTACAATAAAGTATTCGGGTATTATCTGGAAGTCACACATGCACATAAGGATAAGGTTCCTTCTGAGTGGATCCGAAAGCAAACACTAGTCAATGCGGAGCGTTACATCACAGAAGAGCTAAAAGAATACGAAGAGAAAATACTTCATGCAGAAGGACGGCTCTCCGTTCTTGAAAAAGAGATTTACGATAAGCTGGTTTTTGAGGCTGGTAGTTTCCTGGACGCCATTCAGCTAAATGCCAAAACCATCGCTTTTCTAGACTGCCTATTATCTTTTGCTACCAATGCACAAGAGAATAACTATTGCAAACCTCAAATAGAAGATCATAAAGCTTTAAACATAAAAGAAGGGAGGCATCCGGTAATCGAAAAGCAGATGCCAGCCGGGGAAAATTATGTTCCAAATGATGTGTTTCTTGATAATGACGAGAGTCAGATCCTGATTATTACAGGGCCAAATATGGCTGGAAAATCAGCTTTACTGAGGCAGACGGCATTGATCACTTTAATGGCTCAAATCGGATCTTTTGTTCCTGCTAAAAGTGCAGAAATTGGCTTGATCGATAAGGTATTTACCCGTGTGGGGGCTTCTGACAACCTTTCGAAAGGAGAGTCGACATTTATGGTAGAAATGACAGAGACCGCCAGTATCCTAAATAACCTTAGCGATCGAAGCCTCATTTTAATGGATGAAATAGGAAGGGGAACCAGTACTTACGATGGTATTTCCATTGCCTGGTCTATTATTGAATTTCTGCATAACCACCCGAAGTTCAAGCCTAAAACGTTGTTTGCAACCCATTACCATGAGTTGAACCAACTTGAGGGCAGTATGCGAGGTGTTAAAAACTTTAATGTCTCTGTAAAAGAAGTTGGTAAAAAGGTGCTTTTCATGAGAAAGCTTAAAGAAGGCGGGAGTGCGCACAGTTTTGGAATCCATGTTGCCCAAATGGCAGGGATGCCTAATCCGGTTATTATCCGATCTAATGAAATATTATTGCAACTGGAAAAAAACAGGGAGGGAAAGAGTGAGGAAGATAGTTTTAAATCCATCCAAGCAAACAACGTACAACTAAACCTTTTTGAGCCCGACCCAAGATTTTTAGAATTCAAGAAGCTCCTGGATAATCTGGATATTAATACCATTTCACCAGTGGAGGCACTCTTGAAATTAAATGAGATTCAGACTCTATTCAGATCTGAAAAGGAGCTTTAATTCAAAACTTCTAAGATCATAAGACCGTTTATGAGTTATAATTTAAATTTCTTATAAATGCGAGTCTTCATCTTATCTTTTGCTTTTGTTCTGTTTACTGCAATCTCTGTTGCCCAAGTGCCTGAAATTGAAGATGCACAGAAGAACTCTTCTTTAGCAACAATTATAATTTATAGAACTCCTGATTTATATGCTTCTTTAAGAAATGGAGCAATATTCACCGATGGGGATAAAGCTTGTAAGCTGAGCAATAAAAAGTTTATGATCTATCAACAGGAGCCTGGTGAGTTAGAGATCCAAGCACAAATTGGAGGGTTACAATTGTGGCCAAAGAAAATGACAAATATTGAATTCCCGGTTGAAGCAGGAAATACGTACTATATAAAATCAGGCATAAACGCCAGTTTTATGCAACAAAGGGTAGAACTAACGGAAGTAACGGAGAGAAGTGCTAAACAGGATTTATCTAATTTGACCCTCGATAGATGTCAGAAAAAGAATAAATAGAAGTTGTTCTAATAAGTACTATTCTTTTAATCAGCACTTCTTCTCATAGCTGCCTAAGAATTTAAGATCACTCTTATGTTTTTCTAAGATCTCTTGAATATTTTCATCGCTTTCGTTTCCTTCAAAATCGATGAAAAACCAGTATTTGAAATTTTTACCTTTTCTAGCGGGCAGGCTTTCAATTTTTTTCAGGTTAATCCCAGCTTCATAAAAGTCATTTAGAAATTTTACCAAATCTCCGGGCCCGTCTTTAATTTTAGCTAGAATAGTAGATTTACTTTCTTCCTGTGCCTGAGTATTTCTTTCAGGCGAGATAATTAAAAATCTGGTAAAATTATCTGTAGCGTCTTCCACGTTTTCGAATAGAATTGGAAGATTGTAAAGTTCTGTTGCGATGGAAGAGCAGATGGCCGCCGAAGTATCATCATCTTTTGCCAGGATAACTGCTTTTGAAGTAGACTCAACGGGTTCTAATTTTATACTTTTCCCCGGGAAGCTGGCTTTTATAAATTTACTGCATTGCCGAAATGCAATATCTTTTGAGTATATTATTTCAATTTGATCAAGATCTTTAGAGTGACTAGCCAGCATAAAATGGATAGGTAAAGCGACTTCACCAGTAATGAAACAGTCGTATTCAGCCAGGCAAAATATAGTCTCATGAACGTTTCCCTGTTGATTATTTTCTATTGGAACGATACCATATCGGATCTTTTTTGAGTGAAATGATTCAAATACAGATTTGATAGAGCTTATCGCAAAGTATTCATTCGATTTACCAAAATACTCGAGCGCAGCCTCATGTGTAAAACTGGCATTTGGCCCTAAAAAGCCAATTCGATTATTTGGAGAAGATCCTTTACCTAAAAGCTTATCCAGTTCTTGGAGGCTTATTTTAGGAAATTCCTTTCCCAAAATTTGCTGCCGCTTTTTTAAAAGGGATTCAATTTGCTGCTCTATTTGAGAAAGATCTTTACTCACCCTTATTTAAGAATTTCAGGCTTTTTGAATTCAAGTGTTTCGTCGATCATGTATCGGTATGTGGCATGGGTTTTACCTTCATAACAACCAACTAATTTTAGAAGTTTGATCATCCTGGGATTAAAATCACCAATCCAATTGAACTCCAGCAAATCATATCGTCTATTCTTTTCTGCTTGCATTACGGTATCCGTAGCCATGATCAAAGCACCTTCCAGACCTTTTCCTTGATGTTCGGGGCTTACACCAAATACAACTCCATAAGCTTTACGATTTGTTTTCACAAGCTGATGGTATAAAAACTTGATTTTACCAATAAGGTCAAGCTTACCGTTTACGTGCTTAAAGATCTGATTTACTTCCGGAAGGTTTACATAAAAGCAGACGGGTTCGTCATTCAAATACCCAAACCAGATGATAGTCTCATCCATGATAGGCAAGATCTGTTTCATGATTTTAATAGACTGCTCTTTGGACATCTCCGCTACTCCAGAATGTCCTGCCCAGGCTTTATTATAAACGGTTCTGAACTCTTCAGCGTGTTTTTTCCAGTTCTTCTTCTGGATGTGTCGGAACTCGTACTCAGAATCCTTTAATACACGTTCTGCTTTTTTAGCCAGAATGGGATGAAGTGGCTCATCTAAGTTTTTGGCAAAGGTAAACTGCTTGAAATATTCTCTGAACCCATAGTTCTCAAAAAGCTGTTGATAATAGGGGAAATTGTAGGGCATACAATAGTTGGGTTCTAAATCGAAACCACCGATCAGACAGCCCCACCATTTATCTCGTTCTCCAAAATTGACAGGACCATCAAAAGCTTTCATTCCCTTTTCGAAGAGCCATTCTTTAGCTACTTCGAATAATGAGTTAGCAGCCTCTTGATCATTTATACATTCAAAAAAGCCTACGCCCCCAACCGGATAATCATTCCCTTTGGTGGCCTGATTTTCATTAAAAAAGGCAGCAACTCGTCCAATAGTCTTATTTTGATCTTTTAACAGCCATCTCTTACAATCTCCCCCTTTGAAATATTCATTTTGACTTGGGTCAAAAATGCTCTGAATGTCCTTGTCTAAAGGGCGAATATAGTGTGGTTCGTTAGCGTACAATTCAACGGGCAATAGGATGAATTCCTTTTCATCTTCAGGAGTTTTGACTTCGGACAATGTCATTTATTAATTTTTTTAACAAATAATTAACCTTAAGCCTACTAGCATATCGATTCTACCTTTTGCATAGGTTATTATTTATTTTTTAGTTTCAATATTTCGGTTCTAAGCTTCGGAAGTTCTTTCATAATTATTGTCCAAATGATTTCATCCGAAATATTATCGTATTCGTGAATGATCCTGTTTCTCGTTCCAATTATTCTTTGAGCATTTGTTATCTCAAAATCAACAAATCCTGATTTAATAATTCTATTGACTGCCTCACCAATTATCTCAATATTTCGTTCTACAGCTTTCTTTGTTTTTAAGTCTTTTTGATATTCAATAAAATTTTTTTGTTCTGGTAAAAAGGTAAAAATTTCATCAATACAGCGTTCTATATCCTCAAGCCATGAACGGATTCTATTGTCCATATATAGGAACCTGGGTTTCTTTTAATTCTTTTCTGAAAAATTGATTTTTGATACCACGCAATTCGATTAGGTCAATTTTGCGCTTGAGTAAAGTTTCCAACTTATCTTTAAATTCAAAATATAGATCTGTGTATTTAAAAGGGTCGTCCTCTTCGAAATCAACTACGAAATCAATATCGGATTCAGAATTTAGGTCGCCTTTAACTATAGAGCCAAACGCAGAAAGTGTTTTTACCTTATATTTTTTACTAAGTCTCTTAATGGTATTGATATTTTTATTATCAATTTTCATATTCTAAAATTAGAACTTTTCTTCGGATGATCTTAATAATGAGGCCTCCCCAAAAATAGAGGTAGAAATCTTTTGGGTATGAAATTCAATCCATATCAAAGAGACCCTTATTTAATTTTTGCAGAGCGCTTCTTTTGTATTGTGAGTCAATCAGAATAGAAATATTATGTTTACTTCCTCCGTAAGATATCATTCTTAAAGGAATATCGCTCAAAGAGCTAAAAACAGTATCAACGATGCCTCTTTTTTCAGCAACCATATCACCCACAATACAAACTATGGTTTGATTGGAATCGATATGCACGGTACCAAGTCGAAGAAGTTCCTCTTCAATTTTTTCTAGATTTTTGGTTTCGTCGATAGTCAGAGATACAGCCACTTCAGAAGTAGTGATCATATCCACAGCTGTTTCATACTTTTCGAAGATCTCAAATACTTTTCTTAAAAAACCATAGGCCAAAAGCATCCGCCCGGATTTAATTTTGATAGCAGTAATATTATCTTTCGCCGCTATGGATTTTACTCCACCTTCTCTAAAGTCATCATTTATGATTGTCCCTTTTGCCGAAGGATCCATGGTATTCAATAAGCGAACAGGAACGTGGTTTTTTTGTGCAGGCCATATCGACGCCGGATGTAAAATTTTGGCCCCGAAATAGGCTAACTCGGCAGCTTCATCGAAGGAAAGCTGTGCAACAGGCTCTGTATGACCTACGAAACGCGGATCATTATTATGCATGCCATCTATGTCTGTCCATATCTGAACTTCCGAGGCTTTAAGTACAGAGCCTAAAAGTGAAGCGGTGTAATCACTTCCTCCCCGGTGTAGGTTACTAATTTTACCTTCAGCATCGGAACAGATGTACCCCTGAATAATTTGAATATTTGATATTTGACCTTTTAAAGATTTTTCAAGACAAGCTTGAGTTTTTCCGTAATCAGGTTCATGATGGTCATCGATATGGACAATCTTAAGAGCATTCAAAAGATCATTTTCAATAGATCTTTCATTCAAATAATAGTGGAACAAATGTGTAGAAAGGAGCTCACCTTTACTCAGAATCTCATTTACTCCCTGTTCAGAAAACCTATAACCTACGATTTCTGATATTCTATCAAACGCATCATCAGTGTACATTCGAGCTAATTTCTTCTGAGTATCATTGGAATAGAGCTCATCACAAAAAACCCAGTATGACTTTTTTAGGTCAAGAATACGAGCGGATAACCGATCGTCATCATTCTTCCAAAGCTCACCAATTTCAACGAGCTTATTTGTTGTTCCTGAAACAGCTGATAGGACTACAATTTTCTGTTCTTCGTCTGCAGTGATTAGTGAAGCAACATTTTTCATTCTTTCAGGACTCCCTACGGAAGTCCCTCCGAATTTCATTATTTTCATTGAATTAGGTTTTAAGTTCGACAGGCTTATAAGGCGAGCATTTTTATAGCTGTAATAGCTGCTTCATCTCCCTTGTTTCCATGCTTACCTCCGGCACGATCCAAAGCTTGCTCTTGATTATTGGGAGTGAGAACTCCGAAGATCACGGGCTTATTGAATTTCAGGGCAACATTGGTAAGGCCATGCGCCACTGCTTCGCAGATAAAATCAAAGTGCTTTGTTTCTCCTTGAATAACACACCCCAAACAAATCACGGCATCAATATTTTTCCGGCTGGCCTGTTTCTGTGCTCCTAAGCTTAATTCAAAGCTGCCTGGAACATACATCTTTTCTATGTTTTTCTTCTTTGCGCCCTGGTCTATGAGCGTCTGGTACGCTCCGGAATAAAGAGCCTCTGTAACCTCTTCATTCCACTCGGATACTACAATGGAGAATTTTTTACTTGAGATATCCGGAAGACCTTCGGCCTTAAACTCGCTGAGATTTTTATTCTTGGTAGCCATAGTTTATAAACAAAAAAGGGATAAAGTTTACCTCTATCCCTCGTCTTAAAAGTTATTATTCTTTTAGGAAGCGAGGTTCTCTAACCTTGCTTTATGTTTTTTTGCATCAACCGCTTCTCTGGATTTGGAGTAATCTTCAACTATAGAAGTATAACATTTGAGCGCACCTTCAAAGTCGTTGAGTTTTTCGTATGCTATTGCAGCCTTCTTTAAATAAATGGGAGAGAAAAATTCATTTGACTTATAATTAGCTGCTTTCTCGTACATCTCTATAGCATCATAATAATTACCCAATTCCATATATGAATCTCCAGCTAGGGCATAAGCTCTAGCCTGGAGTACGATATCATCAGAGTCGAACGACTTAAGGTGTTCAATAGCTTCTTCATAATTACCCAGTTTCAAATATGAAGCGCCTGCATAAAATTGGGAAAGGTTAGCTGCTTTGGTTAGCCCGAAGTTATCAATGATATCAAGAAAGCCGTAGCTATTTCCATCTCCGTTTAATGCTTTGTTTAAGCTATCAGCTTCAAAATAATATACTGCCTGAAACATTTCTGTTTGGGCGATATTGTTTTGATTCTCTTTATAATAGTTGAATCCGAAGAATCCAGCAACAATTAGTGCGATCAGCACTAGAACACCAAAAACTACATTTTTATTCTTCTCTAAAAGCTCCTCTGTCTTGCTAAGTTTTTCAGCAAGTACCTCTGGATTTTCGTAAAACTCTTCTCCAGGGCCAGCAGCTTTTTTGTCTTTCTTTGCCATCTTAAAAATTTAGGAGTGCAAAGTTAATAGAAAAGCATAAAAAAACGCAATGAACTATTAATCTCGTATAAAAGGGTAATCTTCTTGGACGTAAACGTCGGCAAATGCTTCTTCGGGAGCTGGGTAATTAGAGTCTTCGGCAAACTTCACAGCCTCGGCTACTTTGTCTTTAATATCCTTCCCAATTTTCTCTAGATCTTCTTCAGATGCATACTTTTTCTGTAGAATGACTTTACGAACCTGTTCGATCGGGTCTTTGTCTTTGTATTCTTCGACCTCTTCTTTTGTACGATATTTTGCAGGGTCAGACATAGAATGCCCCTTATATCTATAAGTTTTAAATTCTAAAAGTGTAGGCCCTTCTCCTTTTCTAGCTCTTTCAGCAGCCCTCGCAACGGCATGATGCACATTTTCAACATTCATGGCATCAACACCTTCCGATGGCATATCATATGATTCACCTAAGGTATGCAACTCTGTAACATTAGAAGTTCTTTGAACGGATGTTCCCATGGCGTATCCATTATTCTCTATTACGAAAATACATGGGATCTTCATGGTCATGGCCATATTCAAGGCTTCATGAAATGCGCCCTGTCTCACAGCCCCATCACCCATATAGCAAATACATACTTTTCCTGACTTGTTGTACATTTCAGCAAAAGCAATACCTGCACCTAACGGAATTTGTCCACCTACTATTCCGTGGCCTCCAAGGAAGTTTTTTTCTTTATCGAACATGTGCATTGATCCCCCCTTACCTTTTGAGACTCCAGTTTCCTTTGCAAATAGTTCAGCCATTACTTTTCCCGGATCGGTTCCAAGCCCTATTGGGTGGGCATGGTCTCGATAGGCAGTAATGTATTTATCACCTTCTTCCAAAGCGCTAATCGCTCCGGCTGCGCATGCCTCTTGTCCAATGTATAGGTGACAAAAGCCACGTATTTTTTGTTGGCCATATAATTGACCAGCTTTTTCTTCGAATTTTCTCATCAAAAGCATAGTCTCATACCATTCCATGTATTGTTCTTTGCTGAATGATGGACTTTTAGTAGTCTTTTTTGTGCTGGTCTTCGTCTTAGTTATGGCCATTTAGGTTTCCTTTGATGATCAATGAGATTCTAAAATAAATAATAATTCCGATTATAGAGTGTAATCAATCATTTTTGGAAGTAATGATATTGAAATCAATTAAATACCAAGGGTATAAGAATCTTATGGATTCAGAATTAATTTTTTCTGATCACATCAATACATTATCAGGTCTCAATGGTGTGGGAAAAACAAATATTTTAGATGCTATACATTATTTGTCTCTGGCCAAAAGTGCTTTTGGATTTACTGATAGTCAAACTATTGCACATGGAAAAGATGTATTCTATCTGGAGGGAAGATTTCAAACTGACGAAAAGTCAGAGAAAATCTCCTGCGCATATAAAGAAGGACAGAAAAAGATATTAAGAGCAGACGCTAAAGAATACAAAAAACTAAGTGATCATGTAGGGAAATATCCGGTAGTGATGTTTAATCCGTACGATACGGATATAATTCGTTCAGGAGGGGAGTCAAGAAGAAGATTTGTCGACTCTATTTTATCACAGATAAACACCGACTATTTAAGATCATTAATTGCTTATAACTCTATTCTACGTCAGAAAAATCAGTTTTTGAAAAATACCTATCATTTTGGTCAAGCGGAGCATCTTCTTTTGGATACTTATGATCATAAAATGGCTGTTTTTGGAACCACTATATTGAAGACTAGAAAAACATTTATCACCGATTTCAAAGAAAATCTTGTTAAATATTATGACTTGATGTCATCTTCCCAAAGTGAGATTCCAGATCTTCTTTACGATACTGGTATTCGACCGGAGGATATCAAAAAATCTATAGCTGATGGTAGAAAAGTAGATATTAATACCAAAAGAAGCTCAACAGGGACACATAAAGACGACTTCATTTTTAACTTAAATGGAAGGGCAATAAAGAAGTTTGGGTCGCAGGGGCAACAAAAGTCATATTCTATTGCACTAAGATTAGCTCAACATAGTTTCATCACTCAAAAGTTAGAATATAAACCCTTACTTTTGTTCGACGATCTATTTGATAAACTGGATAGGGAGAGGATAGAAAGATTGATGAAGTTTGTCGTTTCCTTAGATAAGCAACAAATATTTATAACAGATACTTCGTTATCTAGGCTCCGTCAAGTTTTAATGAATAGCAACAAAGAGGTGAAGCATTTTAGATTGGATAATGGAATAGTTCAAGAAGTTACCTAAAGCAATTAATGAAATACGATAGAAATTCAAATATTGTCAGTATTAAGGAAGCCATTAAAGGTTTTGTTAAGGAAACTCACCTGGAAAATAAGTTCAATGAGCATATGCTTCTGGATATCTGGAAGTCGGCTATGGGAAATGCTATTGTAAGTAGAACTAAAAAACTGTACTTGCATAGTGGAACGCTTTTTGTCCAAGTTGATTCAGCTCCTCTCAGAAATAAGTTGCATTTCGAGAAAGCTAAACTTATAAACTTGTTGAACTCTAAATTAGATAAGCCACTTATTGAAGATGTCGTTGTAAGGTGAATTTGATATTCGCTGAATTAAAGTATTGAGTATTTTTTAGTTAATGCGATTGAATAAAAAAAACATACTGACAGTTGTTTTCTGGTTCTTTGTTATAGGCTCTTCTTTTTCAATAGGCTTTTCTGATGCTAGGAAAATGTATGAGGAGGCTAGATCATATTGGAATAAAGATTGGGAAAAATGTGCCTCCATTCTGGAACAAGCAATTTCCGAAGCTAAAGAGGATTTAGGGGAAGACGATGATTTTTATGGAGTACTCTTAAATGATCTTGGCATTTCTTATTGGCACTTAGGTCAACTTGATAAGGCCGAGGAATTATTTCAACAAGTTATAACGATTAAGGAAGATAACTTTGGAGAAGGATCTATTCAATATGGAGCTTCTTTAGTCAATTTAGCAGGGATATACAATTCTTTAGGAGATTTTCAAGAAGCAGATATTTATTATTCTAATGGAATTGAAGCCTTTAGAAATGCCGATGAAACGGAAACCGATCAGTTTATAGGTACGCTTAATAATTACGGAATTTTCTTACAAGAAGCTGGTCTTTATTTTCAGGCAGAACAAGCATATTTCGAAGCTCTTGACGTAACAGAAACCATACACGATTCCAACCATCCAATACTGGCCAACACTTACTCTAATCTGGGCAAACTTTATACGACAACTGGAAACTATGCTGATTCGGAGAACTACCTCAATCAAGCTCTGGAATTATATCGAGATAACGCTATGAATGAGAGTCACGAATACATCGTAGGGGTTTCTAATCTAGCTTCGTTATATGAAATAACTGGGAATTTTGGTAAAGCAGAAAAAACCTATCTAGATATTCTCGAGATGAGGAGTGGTAATAAGTTGAGCCAGGATTATGCGCAGGTGATCGGAAACTTAGCTACTCTTTATCGCAAGATCGGTAACAGGACAAAAGCACTTGAATATTTGGAAAGTTCAAGAGATACATATCAAGAAAGCGTAGGGAAATACCACCCCGACTATGCCATAGCGACAAATAACCTAGCTGAATTCTATAAATCTCAGGGTGATCTGGATAAAGCAGAAGAGTTTTATAAGGAGGCCTTAGAACTTTTTAAGTTGGTTTATAGCAAAATTCATCCTTACTACGCTACGGCGCTTAATAATCTTGCTAGTCTTAATAGAAGCAAGGGTAACTACGACGATGCTTTAAAACTTTATGAAGAAACTCTATTGATCGATGAAATAACAGTAGGAACGAAACATGCTGTTTATGCAACTACCTTAAGTAATATGGGTCTTCTCTATTTTTCTATGGGAGAATTTGAAAAGGCAGAACCTTATTTAAAACAGTCACTTGAGATTCGAAAAGAGACTCTTGGCGAAAAACATCCTTCCTATTCAAAGTCGTTAAGCAATCTTGGACTATTCTATTTATCGCAGGAAAATCTTCAGATGGCTGAGCCTTTATTTATAGAAGCTATTGAAACACAATTGTCTCAAGTTGAAGTACTTTTTCCTTCGCTAAGTGAGAAAGAAAAAGAGGATTATTATAATACTATTAAACAGGATGTAGAAAGGTTTAATAGTATTGCCATACTTAGAAGTAAAGAAAGCCCTTCTATTCTGGGCGAGATGTACAATGCTCAGTTGGCTACAAAAGCGATCTTATTCAATGCCTCAGATAAAATGAGAAGATCCATTCTTGGGAGCAATGATAAAGAGTTGATCGATTCATTCAATAAATGGAGGAATCTGCATAGAGACATAGCTGCTTATTATCAATTCTCTAAAGAGGAACTAGAAAGCCAGAATATTGATATTGATAGGTTATTGCAAATGGCCAATAGCCTTGAGAAAACCCTCTCTGTGAAATCAAGTGTGTTTGCTGATAATCAAGTCTCTTTAAAAATTGACTGGAAAAACATTAAAAATAGTCTGAAAAAAGGGGAGGCTGCCATAGAGTTGGTCCGATTCAGAGAATTTAAGAGTGTTAAAGACTCTGATTCAAATTCAGAAATTTCTTTTGGGTTTACTCCAACTGTTTTTTATGCGGCTTTGATCATTACTCCTGAAACAATCAAAGCACCAAAATTAGTACTTCTGGAAGATGGTAGCGATATGGAAGGTAGGGATCTTGCATATTTCAAGAATGCATTCCGGTTTAGGGTAGAAGACTGGAATTCTTATAATAAGTACTGGCGTCCTATTGCAAATGAATTAGAAGGAATAGATAAAGTGTATTTTTCACCTTCTGGAGTTTACCATACCATTATACTTGATGCTTTATTCAATAGAGAAGCTGAAAGGTTTCTAATTGACGAGTTGGATGTTCACAGACTTACAAGTACCAGAGACCTAGTTGAAAAAACAGGAAATTATACGGCATCGAGTAAGGCTATATTGATAGGCAATCCTGATTTCATGATAGAGCCAAAGGAACGTGGTCAAATAGTGAGTAAAAACTTTCCGGAATCAAACAATTTCAAGGAACATACCTATAATCATTTATTGGAAATAGAATACGGAGCCGGTTATCTCCGGGAACTTCCGGGAAGTGAAGAAGAAATAGAAAAGATAGCGAACGTTATGGCCCTTAGGTCTATTGAAAGCTCTAAATATATAGGGTCAAATGCTTTAGAAGAGGTAGTTAAAAGTGTAAATAATCCAAAAGTACTTCATATTGCTACACATGGATTCTTTTTAGAGTCCAAACTTTCAACGGGCTACCTTCAAGGAGTTTCGCAAGAAAACCCATTGTTCAAATCAGGCTTATTTCTGGGAGGTGCTGGAAATTCGCTTTATCGCAATCAAAATAATTTACCCCAAGCCAGAGGAATAGAGGATGGGATTCTAACAGCTTACGAAGCTATGAACCTTAATTTAGAAGGAACTGATTTAGTGGTTCTATCTGCGTGTGAAACAGGTCTTGGAAGACTTGAGCATGGGGAAGGTATTTACGGGCTTGAAAGATCATTCAAGGTAGCTGGCGCGAAAGCTCTGTTAATTAGTCTTTTTGAGGTGGAGGACTATGCTACTCAGGAATTAATGGTCTCGTTTTATGAAAGCTGGGCCTTAGATGGTAACATAAGAGCTGCATTCAAAAAAGCTCAGTTGGATTATAGAAAAAAACACCCTGAGCCTTATTTCTGGGCTCCTTTCATAATGATCGGAGGATAAGAAACTCTTTTATTTCTTGGTCAAAGACAACTTAATGTCTTCCATTAAAAGCAATTCTACATTGTTGCTTTCTAATTTTTGGATTTGATAAGGAATTCCATAAGGATCTTCTCCACTGAAAAAATTCATTGTATCACCCTGGATTTTCCAATTTAAGGTATGGTTCATCGTATCGGAGCTGAAGATACAATCCTCGTAACCATAGGCGTTAATAGTTATTTTTCCGTCTTCATTGAATTCTATTTCCCCATTCATAGTGAATTTTTTGGTTTCACTAAGATTCTCCGGATATCCTGATGGATCAGTAGTCCACAGTGCTTTCCATTTGCCTATAATTTTTCGATCAGCCTCTTCCTTTTGAGGTCCTGAGCAAGAATTCAAGGTTGTAATAAATCCGATGAGGATTATAAAATATCGAAAAGTAGAGCTCATGTTAATCTTAAAAATTTTTGACTAGAATACTTACCAGCTTTTTGATTGCTGTAGTGTAAGGAGGGTAAAGTGGTTTCAATGAGGTAAGGCCGATCCTTTGCTTTAGCATTGCTTTTTCATTTGAAAAAGCCAGAAAGCCGTGGTATCCATGAGACTTACCTATTCCGCTTGTATTCACACCTCCAAAAGGTAAGTTAGGGTGTAAAAAATGTATCACACAATCATTGATAACCATAGTGCCAGAAGAAGTTTCCGCATCTATTGCTTTGATGAATGTTGAATTAGTACTAAAGACATATATTGCAAGTGGTTTAGACTTAGAATTTACCAAGCTAATGACTTCATCGATATGATCGTAAGTTAAAATCGGAAGAATAGGCCCAAAAATTTCTTCTTGCATTAACTCCGATTTCAGATCTACATCTGAAAATACAGTTGGTGATATATAAAGCTCTTTTTTATTGACTTCTCCACCAAACTCCAATTCAAATCCGAATTCTATAGCATTCTCGATCATGGAAGCCAACCGATCAAAATGCTTTGTGTTAACAATTCTTCCGTAGTCTTCGGATTTTTCTATTCCATTTCCATCGGCATTGAAATAGGCATTGATTTTCACCCTAATATTATCAATAAGTTCTTGCTTAACGGAACTATGGACTAATACGTAATCAGGAGCAATGCAGGTTTGTCCATTATTCATGAATTTACCCCAGACTAACTTCTCAGCTGCATCTTCCAGGTTTGCTTTTGGGTCTATGATGAACGGCGACTTTCCTCCAAGCTCTAGCGTAATAGAACTGAGATTCTCCGAAGCTGCTTTCATCACAATTTTCCCCACACCGGGACTTCCTGTGAAAAAAATGTGGTCAAAAGGAAGTTTTAGGAGCTCTGTTGTTTCTTCGACTCCACCTTCAATAACACAAACCTCATCTTCATTGAAAAGCTCTTCAACCATATCTTTCACCATACTGCTGGTGCTCGGGGTCATTTCCGAAGGTTTTATGATTGCGGTATTTCCAGCGGCAATAGCTGAAACTAATGGTCCCACAGCCAAATTGAATGGAAAATTCCATGGAGCGATTATTAGAGAGGTTCCTTTCGGCTCGTAAGCTATTTTGGCGCTACTCCCGACATACGTTATCGGGGTATGCACGGATTTAGACTTAGTCCATTCCCCAAGATGCTTGATGGCGTGGTTAAGCTCCGTGAGAACTACATAAGTTTCTGTTAACTCAGACTCTGGCTCAGGTTTTCGAAAATCATCATAAATAGCATCAGAAATTACCTTTCGATTGCCATAAACCCATTTCCTGAGCTTTTTAAGCTTTGCGATCCTATCTCCAAGTGCCTGTTTTCGTAATTCGAGGCTCTTCTTTTTGTGAGATTCAAATATTTGAGAATAGTCTAAGCCCTTCTTTGCTGTCTTTCTTTTTACCGCCACACTCATTCAACGAAAATCAAAAAAATTATTTTTCTAATACTTTGAATTCTACCCTTCTATTTTTGGATCTGTTTTCTCTGGTATCATTTGAAACGGCAGGTTTAGTTTCACCAAACCATTGTGTTTCTACCTGACTGGAACCGACGCCATTATTTAAGAAGTAACTGCTCACGGCTTTTGCCCTTCTTTTAGATAGGTCCAGATTATAGGAATCAGGACCAGTAGAATCGGTATGACCGCTAATTTCAATTTTCTTAATTGATCCACCAGTCAAGAACTCTAGTACACGTTCCAATTCCGCATAGGAAGAGGTTTTCAATACTGCTTTATCGAAGTCAAAGAATATATTGTTTAAAACAATAGCAGCCTGTTCCTCTATCGGCGTTAATTTAAGCGGTTCTATAACCAAATCATTTTCAGATTTCTCATTCAGATCAATGTTCTGATTAGTTGCTAGGAAGCCATCACCTTCGGCTCTAATCCCGTAGCGTGCACCAACAGGCAGATCGTAAGAATATTCACCAGTTTCCGGGTCGGCCTGGGTTCTTCCTATTTCAATTCCGTCAGGTAATCTTTCGAAAATTACAGTAGCACCTGTGGGTTCACCAGTCTCAGTATCAACTACTTTCCCTCGTACATTAACTTTTTCTGGCTCTTCATCTCCAGCATCAGCTATAACATCAGTGTCATCCCCTGTTGTATACAGATCATCAATAAAGAATCTATAAATATCAGTATCCTCGTCTTTTACTCCTTTAGTAAGGTATCCATACTCTCCAACAGAAGGAATATTAAAGTAGATGTCATCATTTTCCGAGTTGACGCCAGAGCCAAGGTTTTCCGGTTCAGACCAGTTTGTCCAAGTGTCATCCAAGCGCTTGGAAACATATATATCGTTTCCTCCATATCCGGCATATCCATTAGAAGAAAAGTATAGTGTTTTATCATCCTTGCCCAAGAAAGGAGCAGACTCTTCATTTGCTGTGTTTAAGGTAGAACCCAAATTGAGCGGTTCAGACCATTTACCATCACCTTCATCGAAACTAACGTACAAATCTCTGTAACCGTAAGTGTCATCTCTTTCTATAGACATTAACAAAGCATCTTGTGCATTGGTCATGAAATAATCCGCTTTTGGGGAATAATTGTAATCATTTTCGATCTCCAAAGTTTCAGGGCTCGTCCATCCATCATCCGACTTTTTACTGATCGACACACCCGCTTTTACTTTTCCTGATTTTGTGTAACGATTACCTAATAATAAAACTAACCCGTCTCCGTCAGGAGTAATAGAGCTGATAAAGTTCGGTCCTTTTGTATTAAGCTTCCCTCCAATGTTTTTAGCTTCTGCCCATTCCTGGGTTTCTTCATCCCATTCTGAAAACCAGATATCTTCATAATCATCTACACCTCCTACATTGTCAGGGTGATTCGCCCTGCTGAAGAAAAGTGTTTTGCCATCAGGGGAGATTAATGGACTATGCTCTATGTAAGGGCTATTTACATTATCGCTTAGACGTTCGGTCTCTAGGTTTTGGTTTATGTTTTCAGCCAATTGTATTTGAACGCTGATTGGAATATTTGATTCTGACATTCCAATAGCATCAATACTATTTTCACCCGGAACTTTTTCTCCGTCTATAACGACTTTGATCGCATGAACCTCATGTTCAGTCATATCAAAGAAAATATTGGTCATTCTTGCTCCAATAGGTATTGGCCTTGGAGTAAGAGTAAACATTAGATATTCATTATCATTTTCGTCGTAGGTAAATACCTGGTAAACGGATGCAGGGTTAAAAGACTCATGAATAGCTATCTGCTGGATTTTTTTTGGATTGCTAAAACCTACCTTTATAAATTGAATCTTATCGCTTCTTCTGGGAGACCAGGCATTTGGATTATCACCTCCGGTGAGTGGCACATTTGGTTTTTCTAACACCTGAACGGCACCATATTGATAAGGGCTCAGTTCAGAGGAAAACTCGATAACCTCTGAAGCCCATTCTACGGTTTGCGATATCGCAGTATTAGATACTATTAATATGAATGCTAGTGCTAATGTCTTTTTAAACATGATTGATCTATTCTCACGGAAATTTATGAAATAATAACCTATTCACGAATTACTCTTACTTCAACCCTGCGGTTCATTCTCCTTCCTTCAGGAGACCGGTCTTCTGTAATTGGTTTTGTACCTCCGAATGCCTTGAGCTGTATTCGGTTTTTCTTAATTCCTTTATTCGTCAAATACTTCTTCACCGATTCAACCCGATCCTGAGAAAGTGTCATATTCGACTGTGAATTGCCCGCAAAATCAGTATGTCCTTCAAGCTGAACAACCATCGAAGGTTTTTCTTTGAGTAATTCAACCAAGCCGTTTAATTCTTCATAAGAGGAACTACTAATTTCAGATCGACCACTGGCAAATATTAGATCGTCAAGGTTAATAACGGATTCATTTTCAATTGGAACTAAGGAAAAACCTTTTTCCATCTCATAACTGGGAGGAGTGCTTTCAACATATATTTCTTCTTCCAGAGGCTTATATCCATTTGCAGAGACTCTAACCAGATATTTCGCACTCTTTACCATGAACATTTTGTATAACCCATCCGAATCGGAGGATTTAGCAATACCCATATCATCACCATAAGGGAGTTTTTCATAGGTGATCACTGCTGAAATCGCCTCATCCGTTAGAGAATTAGTAACTTTTCCTTCGATGGTCACTAAGGTATCGGAAAAGAAAAATAGTTCTGCAGAACAAAGGGCAGGAGTTATCTTAAGAGTGAGAACGGTAAATAAAAGAACCAAAATTCTCATTTGGACATGTGTTTTGGTTGAATTAACGAAATTAATCGAACGACTCAAAATAACTAATATATCAAAACGAAGATTAACTTAATAGATAAGCTACTCTAAAGACCTTTTGTTGAATAAGATATAGCCTAAATGCAGTAGCAGTCCGAATTCATTTTGAGAGTCATCATAGTAATTAAAGCTGAGCGCAATGGGTCCCACCGCGGTGTGATATACTGCTGTGGTAGCTCCGGCAATATTAAACCTGGTCAGTTCATTAACCCGAGTCGGCTGTTGGCTCTCCGGCATTGTTTCCGTTAGCCTTTCAAGTGGCTTGAAAACATATCCTTCTACACGAAGATCAATATTTTTGAAAATCTCCCAAATTATTTTCCCCCCGCCAGCTACATAATTGTAAGCTCTAAAATTTTGTAAAAAAAGTGTTTTACTGTCTTGTAATGGATTGAACTGCGGAGCACTAATTAAGGAACCTTTGAAGTTTGAAAACAGCGGTTGGTTGGAAAGTACTGACTCTGCCATATAACCCACTTTAAACTTTGTTTTTGAAAAGTACTGCTCTATTCTGAATTTAAGCCTGAACCAGTTATGATAATCCACTATTCTTCCGGCTTCCTGTATGTTGGAAGTAGAGCCTGGAAAATATCGTTCTTCACCTAAAATATAATCAAAGCCAACACTGAGAAATGATCCCTCGCTGGCATATTGCTTTCTGTTTAGGCTATTTCTGTCATAATAAGCACCGAATCTCGCACCTTCAAATTTTAGCTCATCAAGCGTATCAGTGGAGAAAAAGGTTTTTGTGTTTTCATAAAAATCATTGTTATTGAAATAAGCAGCCCCCACTTCCACCCGGCTTCTTTTTCCTGCTGGTAGACCTATACTTATCCCTGATTTTCGGTCAAACTGGCGAATGATGGTTGGTTCGTTATCATCAACCAAAAGATCACCTGAATCGATATAATCCCATTCGTTATAGGTGAAATAAGGTCGTATAAAAAACTTTGATCTACTCGGAAAAACAATTCTATTGCTCACGGATGCCGATTGATAAAATCTTCCTGTATAAAAATTGACATTATAAACATTAAGCCATCTTCCAAGCCTACGGAATTCTAAACCTAAGAATAGCTCACTTATGCTCCTGGTAGCGATATTACCTCCAAATGACACATCAAGATCGGTTCTGGATTTCCCAACGACTTCCAGATCAAACAAGTTAGTAGAGTCATTGTATTTAATCTTTGGATAAATGCTACTGAAATAAGCCTCACTCGTCAAATCAAAATACCCGTCTTTGACCGTTGGAATGGAAAGATTACTCCCTTTATTTTTAAATGTTTTTCTAATGAAAGCATCCTGTTTTGGCTTAAAACCTGAGATAATGAGCTTATCAAAGTCTAACTTAGGAGCATCCAGTCCATAAGCCAATCTTTTCTCCGCTAAGTCATCGCATGGAATTCTTCGTGAGATCTTCTCTTTCAATTCAGTAAGTTTTCTTAAGCCCGAATAGTAGCCGCTATCAATAATAGATTGAGCATCTACAAAAGACAAAGAGCTAAATTCAGTCATGTTAGGCTCTATATAAATATCATTTATCCCAACTTTAGTGGTATCCGTCTTATCAAGTAAAAGGAGTATAAGTGATTCGCTAAGTAGCTTCTCGTCCTCTTCGAAAGGATAGGTCTGCTGTTTTTTGTTAGAAACATTAACAGCAATGATGACATCAGGGTCAAATTCCTCTTCTGCAACATCAACGGGGAAATTATTGTAAAGCCCTCCATCAAATAATAATTGACCGTTTACCCTAATAGGCCGGTAAAAAAAAGGGACACTAAAAGTAGCCCTAACAGCCTCACTCAGCCTACCACTATCCAGCACGACTTCGCTTTGTGTGAAGATATCCGCTGCCATAGCTCTGTAAGGGATGAATAGGCTATCAAAATTGTTATTAGCATTAGCGGCGAGTGGACTTAGTTTTTCTTCTAACTCGAAATTTATAGCCAAATCATTAGCCAGATTGGATTTTAAGCCTAACTGTAAGGCTGAGTCAAGCGATAGTTTAACAGATACCCATGAAGCATCGTCTTCCCTCCTTTTAAAATAGTAGTTGTAAAAATTGCTCGGGCGTCCGGACATCCAATTCTGAAATCGATCACTGGTGAAGATCTGCTCCATTTCGTAGGGAGTGTATCCACAAGCATATAGTCCTCCTACAATGCCTCCCATCGAGGTTCCTATGATATAGTCTACGGGAATTTCATTTTCTTCAAGTGCTTTTAGGACGCCCACATGGGCCATTCCTTTCGCACCGCCTCCACTTAAAACCACCCCTACTTTTTGCGACAAGCAGGCTTCTGTAATCAGAAATGATATGAATATTAAGGAAAAGCGCATTTCGTTTCTCAAGTAACGTTTAAGAAACGAAATTTATCTCTATTGAATTCTAGCGAAGACCACTTTATTATCTTGTGGATAGCTAATTGAATCCAGGGCAGCAACGATTTTATTTTTCTGCTGGTTGTAATCATCCAGGAAATTTTCCAGAATTGGTTCGGAGGGAGGTATTTTTACCCTTAAAGGATCTACCTGCACTCCATTTTTCCAGAACCGGTAACAAACGTGATTTCCCGTTGCTAAACCGGTACTCCCAACATATCCTATTGTTTGCCCCTGCTTAACTTTAGTTCCGGGTCTCATCCCTTTTGCGATGGAAGACATATGCAGGTATTGAGTCGAATAGGTGCCATTATGCCTTATTTTGACATAATTACCATTATACTTTTTGAAGCGTGCTTCTGACACAACTCCATCACCAACTGCTCTTATCGGGGTTCCCCTAGGAGCTACATAGTCTGTTCCAAGGTGAGATTTATATCTTTTCAATACCGGGTGAAATCTTCTACCTGAATATCTCGAACTGATCCTGGTATATTCTACTGGAGCCCTTAGAAATGCTTTTCTTAAACTATGACCTTCCAGATCAAAGAAATCTTCTCCTTTTCCCTGATCAAAATTCACCGCATAATATTGGCTATTAAAATGTTCAAAAAAGCCTCCATGAATTTTTCCGATGCCTACTACCTGATCATCCACTACTATTTCTTCATAGAGGATTTTATATTTATCCTCTTTCTGAATTCTGAAAAAATCTACCTGCCATCCAAAGACATCGACAAATCGATTAACCAATTCCGCAGAAGCACCTCTATCTACCATATCCTGATATAAGGAATTGTAGATGATTCCTGAGATTTCTTTTTGAACAGTATCGGCTTCTTTAAGGTGCTTCGTTACGTAAAGAGAATCCTGCAAGTTAAAGACGATAAATTCGAAGGCGTTCGGCTCATAAACGAATGCTTTCGCTGTTTTAATGGAATCCAGATCCAGAATAAGTTTGTAATTCCGGTTCGTATTAATTTTTCTTAAATCGAATATGGGCTTTGATATCTGGGCCAATTGATGAATTTTTTGAGGCTTGATATTGTATGGCTGCAGTATTTCAGCCACGTTTTGATTTCTTTTTATTCTGGATTCCAGTACTTCTATTGAATCTTTATAGAACCCTAGATACTTTTCTTTTACAGGCAGTGGTTTTATAAGCTGAGTAGTATCGACTAATACAATCTCTTCAGAAGGTTTTGAGGTTTTCGGGGAAAAAATGAAGACCCAGGCGGCTATAATTAGAGTGAAAAGAGCTAGATAGATAAAAATATGGCGCCCTCTAATCTTTTTTATACTCATAAAAAATTCAATATCAATAACTTATGGCTAAGTAAATAAAGCATAAGTTAAAACAAAAGAATTTTGATATTTTAATTTCACAGATAGCGTTTTCGATATTCAGCTTTTCCTTTTTCGAGGAAACTTACAAAATCCTGAACTTCCAGGTTATAAGCAGTTGGTTCGACCAATACTTGTTCATCTTCACCAAGTAGGACGTAGAAAGGCTGGGCATTATTATTCAAGCGTCTAATTTGTAGATCTGCGTTTTGCTTTCCAATGGTTTTTTTCACTTTTCCATCATAATCAGAAGTATACCATTCTTCTTCAGGAAGCGTAGTTTTATCGTCTACATAAAGTGCTAACACTACATAATCATTTTTTAATATTTCCAGTATCTTAGGGTCAGACCAAACTCGCGCCTCCATTTCCCGACAGTTCGTACACCCATGTCCTGTGAAATCAATAAATACTGGTTTATCTTGCGTCCTCGCACATTCCAGAGCCTGATCGTAATCAAAATAGCCTTTCAATCCGTGGGGAAGGTGCAGAAAGTCACCGTATTTAGGCTCTTCACAAATAGCGTAATTATCGTTATTTCCGGAGGATCCACGATTCAGTCCTACCAAGTCAAAATCATGAGTGCTCATTGGAGGTAAATATCCGGCCAGTGCCTTTAAAGGTGCTCCCCACATTCCTGGTATTAAATAAACCACGAACGTAAATGTGGCCATAGCCATAATTAATCTAGGAACTGAGGTATGTTCTTTTTTATCGTCGCCTGCTAAACGAAGCTTTCCAAGCAGGTAAAAACCCAGAAGAGAGAAAATTACAATCCAGATGGCAATATTTATTTCTCGATCGAGAATACCCCAGTGAAAAGCTTGGTCTGCAATGCTCAAAAACTTGAAAGCAAAAGCAAGCTCAAGAAAGCCCAGAACTACTTTTACGGAGTTAAGCCACCCACCTGATTTTGGGAGGTTGTTAAGCCACCCTGGAAATACAGCAAATAGGGTAAATGGAATAGCAAATGCCGCTGAAAATCCAGCCATTCCTATAATAGGTTTTAAGACCTGGCCACCGGCCGATTCTACTAAAATACTTCCTACTAAAGGGCCTGTACACGAAAAGGAAACAAGCACTAAAGTGAAAGCCATAAAAAATACGCCCAAGTAGCCCCCACGATCTGCCTGACGATCCATTTTGTTTACAAAACTATGAGGCAGTGTTATTTCGAATAATCCGAAAAAAGAAAGCGCAAAAATGACGAATACAGCAAAGAAAATGAGATTCGGAAGCCATTCTGTTGAAAGGTGGTTTGCCATTTCCGGTCCCATGAGGGGGGCAACTGCAAAACCAATGATCGAGTAAATAACGATGATTGAAACTCCATAAAATACTGCTTGCGGTAAACCTTTCCCTTTACCAGTGAAGTAGGTTACCGTCATGGGAATCATCGGGAAAACACAAGGTGTAAGTAAAGCGGCCAGCCCGGCAAGGAAGGAAAGTACAAAAAACCACCCTAGTCCAACGTTTTGTTTGCCTTTCAGCTTATAATCGTCGCTAAGAATCGGCCCTTGACTTTCTTCGGAGAATAGAACCTTTTGCTGGTCAGCTAATAAATCGCCTTCAATTTCAACTCCATCCTTGCCTTTTCCTTCTACCTCCTCAATTAATTCTTTTTTTTTTAGAGATGAAGCTTCAACATCATCTCCAGTAATGGTAAAGGCAGTAAAACTGAATTCATCATCGAAAGGTATGCATCGGCCATCAACATCTGTACAAACCTGATATTCGTAGGAGCCATTGACAGAAAGATCCGACTTTAGGATTCTTATTTTCTGACGGAATTGTGCCTTTTCACGAAAATAAGTGTAATCGCATTCAAATATATCGTCGTATTTTTCTTTCGGATTTACAGGTACTAGATCACCTATTAGCTCGTAGCTTGGGTCAGCTTCAAACTCGAAAGTGGTGACCATGGGACCGCAATCCCTGTCGAAATCAGATGAATACAAATACCAGTCACCGTCGATCGTAACATTAAATATAAGTTCTATTTCCTCTCCAGTCTTAGCCTTGTCAGTACTTACATCATAAGACCATGATGCTGGTTGAAGGATCTGTGCCTTCAAAATGAAAGAAGATAGAAATAGAATTAAAAACAGAAGACTTTTATAGATACTCATAAAGGACAATTCTTAAACCTTTTGGTTTACGATCATAAAGGCATGTAGTTTACTAATAATTCCCGACTAAATGACTTTAGGAAGACTTTCTAGGTATTTAACTCTGTAAAGTGTTTATAGAAATGCACTATAGTTTCGATTCCTTTAAAGTAATTATACACCCCATAACTTTCGTTGGGAGAGTGAATGGCATCGCTATCTAGTCCAAACCCTAAAAGCACAGAATCCAAGCCTAATTCTTTTTGGAATAAGGAAACGATTGGAATACTACCGCCATCTCTGGTCGGTATCGGCTTCTTACCCCAGGCTTCTTCGAAAGCCCTACTTGCCGCTTCAAAAGAAACAGAGTCGGTAGGAACTACGGCAGGCTCTCCGCCATGATGTGCAAATACATTCACTTTTACACTTTTGGGAGCTATTTTCTCAAAATGTGTTTTAAAGAGTTCTGTAATTTCTTCGCTATCCTGATTTGGAACCAGGCGCATGGAAATTTTCGCATGTGCCTTGGAAGGTAAAACTGTTTTAGCACCTTCCCCGGTATAACCACCCCATATTCCATTTACATCGAGTGAAGGCCTTATTCCAGTTCTTTCTATTGTTGTAAAGCTCTCTTCACCTTTCACATCATCGATACCTATCTCCTCTTTATATTTTTCAATGTTAAAAGGAGATTCATTCAGAGCCTTTCTTTCTTCGGGAGTTAAGCTTGCTACTTTATCGTAAAAGCCAGGAACCGTTATTCGGTTGTTTTCATCAAACAACGAACTGATCATATCAGCCAGAATATTTATAGGGTTGGCAACAGCTCCGCCATAATGCCCAGAGTGCAGATCCCTATTCGGGCCCGTTACTTCCACTTCTACGTAAGACATTCCTCTCAGACCTACGGTGATTGAAGGAGTATCTAGGTCGATAATTCCGGTATCGGATATGAGAATTACGTCGGCAGCCAGCTTCTCTTTATTTTCCTTAACAAATATATCAAGGTTATCTGATCCAATTTCTTCTTCACCTTCAATCATGAACTTAACATTGCACGGAAGCCCTGAAGTCTTGATCAAAGTCTCGAAAGCCTTTACATGCATGTACATTTGGCCTTTATCATCACAGGCACCTCTAGCATAGATTTTTCCATTTCTAATGTCCGGTTCAAAAGGAGGAGTTTTCCATAGATCTAAAGGATCTGGCGGTTGAACATCATAATGTCCGTAAACCAATACGGTGGGTAATGAAGTGTCTATAATCTTTTCTGCATATACAATCGGGTAACCCTTGGTCTCACAAATTTCAGCCTGGTCTACTCCAGCTTTTTCTAGTGATTCTTTTACAAAAGTTGCTGCTGAAAGGACATCATTTTTGAATTTACTATCTGCACTTACGGAAGGGATCTGCAGCAGCTCGAATAGTTCGTCAAGGAACCTTTGCGCATGGTCTTGTATGTATGGAACTTTTGTCTCAGGAATGGATACTTTTTCTGTCATTAGAAAGGAATAAATATGGATTTGCTGACGAAATTAATAAAATCACCAAGACCTGTAAAATAAAGTCTTAGAAGCCTTCTTTATCATCGTCTTCTTCCTCCTCCTCTTCAGCTGGATTGCCAAATGGATCGAAACCTGGCTTGGCCTTTTTATCTTTCTTCTTTTTCTTTTTAGTGGAAGGTAATCCCAGATCACTTTGCTCATTGGATGGCTCTGGTTCTGCAAATGCCTCTATATTATCGCCCGCCCTCATTTCTAAATAAATGATATCTTCTATTCCATAGTAAAGACTTCTGTATCTGTTTACAAAACTTTCTGTTTCTTCCAAACTGCCCGGAGCGAAAACGAATTCACCAAGTTTAGCTTTTGCACTATTAGATTTTGAACTGATGATGTCGTTGTAAGCCGGATTTGATGAAAAAGTTAAAAGACTGTTCCCTTCAAAATTAAAGTAATACCAGGTGTCGGGAGTGATTTGAAGGAACAGGTTAAGCACATCTCCTTCAAAATCTTTTCTGAATTCGATAAATCCATCCATTTCAGCATTAATATCGATACGTTGCATGTGCGACAGACCAATTTTTGAAGTGTTGTACCAAGAGAGATAGGTTTCGCTCCAACTCAAATCAACATCGGTTATTACAACATCATTAACGAGTTTATTCGAAAGCGTATTTAAAGGAATATATTCTTCAAACGACCGCTCTTCATAATCTTTTGTAATTCGGTCTCCAATAATACTTGCGATCTTGTATAAAAGAGCCGTTTTATCCTGTGATGCTCCGGAGGGGTTTAATACTTCTACAGCTGCCAAAAAGTCAAGGCCCATCGTTTCTATCGCTGAAGAAGGCAGGTCCATTCCGAATGACAATAAGGCGTTTACGTCAAACTCACTTCGATCGAGATTTCCTTGTCCGCTTCCACTTGCAGTCAACTCAACCCCTGAAGTCGTACTATTTAAAAAGGTCAGGTCTCCTTCGAAGGTGATATCAGAAGTCGTTTCATTGTAAATGAAGGTATTTCCTACATAGGAATCGCCATTTTTCTTATCGAACTCTTCAATGATAAATTGCTTGTCGACAGCATTGTAGGTGAGAAAACCGGATGGTGTGAAAAATACTTCATCATCAATTGTTCTGGGATCAGTTACGAAGGTCGAATAGAGTGAATTGGTTGTGTTTTCATATAAAAGGCCGGCTGTTAAAGGCTCTCCTTGCTCCGTAACGCTTTCATTGAAAGGAATAACTACTTCTTTAATTTCCCCATCGCTTTCATAGGCAATCCAGGTATCATAACCAGGAACATTTTTTAAATCCAGTTTCACGTATCCATCGAGTTCCAGAGCAGGTTTTTTGGCGTACATGGTCATACCCCCTTTGAAAATCATTCCCGGCGATACAATCACGTTTTCGTACTCTTCCACTTTTCCGCTTGAAACAGTATACCTTTGATAAGTATTCCTATCGGTCTCTGTACTATCCAGAATAAAGCTTCCCATTTTAATATTGAAAGTATCCTGAACGGCATTCACATAGCGATAAGTGGCATCTCCTTCAAATTTATTTCTGGATATGATTTTGATCTGCCCATGGATGAGGTTATGAAAACCATCAACCGTATCTATCTCCAGACTGGCGTCATAGAATTCGTCAATTTCGGAGTTTTCTCTAATGAATAGTTCATTGTTTTCTGGAGCGATCTTAGCATCTGCCACGACGATGTAAGGAACTCCTGAAACGTTAAGTGTAAGATTGTTTATATCATAAATAGCTCCAGTGGCATTAAATACCAGTGAATCCATATCTTCCCGTGTGGTGTAAAAATAGGAGTTTGATATGTCAACATTTGGCTCTTTGGTCATGGTAATGGTAGCCGCATTAAGATCCCATTCGGCATTTGAAATGGATGTTTTATACTGTGCATAAGGGAAGTCAATAGCCGCTATCCCGGCTATTTCAGGGCTGATGTTTGCCATTCCGCCATCTAAATCAAAAGCTACTTGTACGTCTTCACCGTTCAGCGCTGGCTTTTCAGGGTTGTCGGATTGTATTTTGAAATTACTGTGATTTGCTTTAATGCTGTTTTCTTTAAAATTGAATTCCCCGGATTCGGTTTCTGAACCTCTGGTCAAAAGTTTTCCATCTCCAAACATACCCATGCTGGAAAGAATCATATTCCCATCCAAAGTGGCTGTTTCTTGATACAAATTGATGGGGTCGCTATTATTAAAAATGTACATAGAATCCTGTTTCGGAAGCCACTTCATTCTATAATCGATTACCTGTGCATCTGGAAAAGAGGCTCCGGCAAACATTCCAGGGTCTACGTTTACTTCGCTACCCATTGCAATTACAGAATCCTGATAGATCACAAAATCATCTGACTTAAGTGTTGAACTCTGAAATTCTACCGTTCCATTAAGCTGTAGTCCTTTCGTATCAATCCTGATATCGCCGAAAGACATTGCCCTCCCATCAAAGAAAGTGAATCCATCCGGAGGAGTTTTATGCGTAAACCCTAAAGATCGATCGGGCATGATCTGAAGTTTTTGTTCAAAAGGAGGGAATATTCCACCTGAAGCAAATGTTCCAGTGAAACCGATTACACTGGCGTCGTCTGAGCTAACGCTATCCACTGAAAATGGTGGTATGGAGAAAGATAGTTCGCGGTCGTAAACTCCATCTAAGATATCAGGACTATTGAAATATACGGTTGCGCCAAGGCTACCATCGTAGATTGGATATTGAGGAAAGCTTTTTAAAGCGGATTTATTGTTTGGATCGTTAATGTAAAGGGTTCCACCCGTTTCGACCAGTTGATTACTAACCTGCTCATTTTCTTTTTTTCCCTCCTCATCGATAAATTCTGAATCGACCTTGAATTTTAAAGAATCGACTTGGGGCATTGCCACTAAGAAACTATCATAATCAAAACGAAATCGCTGGCCTACATACTCGAAGCTACCGGCAGTCATCTTTCCGTCGAATTCGAAATCCCTATTTGGAAATAATATGATTTCATTGTCTTTTGGCTCAATGAAAACATTCAGTGGGTCACTGAGAACAAACTGTTCTATACCCCTGATCTTCATATGTTGGCTATCCAGGCGAACCGTTGTATTTGGTTGGGTTGGAGAAAGAGATACAATGGAGAAGTTATCATAATCTTTCCTTTTTCTGTGTGAAAGATAAAAATGAAGCCCTTTTTTCTTGATTTTGATGAGGTCTGTATTTCTATCAAAATCAATGTATCCCCTTTGAGAGAGGTCCACCATAGCTGCGCGGACTGTATTAGGATTCTGTTTTCTGGCGGTTGCAAGATCTATAAGGTAGAACTCAAGGCTTCTAACTTCATGAGAAAAGCCAATAGCTAAGAGCAATGGATTGAAAGGATAGATTCCCGTAAGGTCAACGAATCGTTCAGAATCATAAAATTCAATGGATTCAACAGTTACTGGAACTTGATTTTGTGCATTCAAACGGCTTAAGTTCAAGCTATCTTCGTCAAGGTCCCATTGAACTTCTTCTGCTTGTATCTCCACTTTAAAGGATGTAGAAACAAAAGGAGCATATTTTAGATCGCTATGGTCTTTTACCGCAACCAATACCGAGCTGTCGGTATCGTAATCAAAAATTAAACCGGGGTGATAGATCGAATCTCTCTTATCGTAGATTACCAAAGAAGCTCTTTCCGATAGAATCGTCGAGTCACCGAAGATGAATTTTTTGCCCCTTGCTTTGAAAAGTCTTTTGCCTTCAGAACTAGCTTCCATTATAGAATATTCTTCAAATAAGGATGAACTATTGTGCTCATCTCCTTTTAGGGCAAATCCCCCAACCATACTTAATTTCTTGTCCCTAAGGTCAGAATATTTAGCATCATTCACATAGGAGCGAAAGCGTGGGTAGGTAGGTTTTTCAGTAGAATCCCTTTTTTGACTTTTAAACTCGTAAACACCTTCTATGGGTACTTCCAGTCTTCCATCATAGGTTAAAAATGCTTTGGGAGAGCTTATCTCCGCCCTGTTTATCGGTATTTGATAAAATTCCAGTTTGGCAAATACGGAATCCTCACTTATTCCAAAAGTCTTCCAGTTGACTTTTCCAGCATCACCATAAAATACATTTGTATTGAAAGCCAGCTTACCACCCGTCTCAGCAATAATAATAGAGTCATAGGTGGTTACAACGGAGAGGTCGGTGTTTTCTATAGTCATTACCGGGCCGTAGAATTCTTCCCTAATTTGTAATTCCTTCTTCAGACCTTCAAAATCTACGAGCTCAACTGCTGGTTCTGTATCGGAAAGGTCTTCTTCGGATTCGTCGTCCCATCCTGAGCTCCATCCACCGCCCCAATCGTCTTCACTTTCTGTCGATTCTTCCTCGGTATCCCAGTCGGAAAACCACCCATCATCCTCAGAGATCTCTTCTTCTGTAATTTCCTCTTCAACTATTTCTTCCTCGTAGGCCTCCACTTCGGGTTCGATATACTCAAAGTTGATTTGACCTTCAGTCATATAAATGTTGTTATAATTGGAACGATAAATCTTTCCCCTGGCCAATACATTAGTTACAACCTCGAAATAATTCTCAATTTGTTCAGCATCGAATTCATCGAGTGCTTTTTCTGTCGTATTTAAAAAGTTGTTGAGGCCGTTTCTTCCCAGCAGGTTAGAATCATCGCTGTTTGCAAGGGCTAGAAAAAAGTAAGGGACTGCCCTGTATCGGTCTACACTTTTATTTTTCAGGTTCTCAAATATAGATTTGATTTGCGTTTGCTGGTTTTGATCGTAATCACCCCTTTCCCAGGCAGTTTCAAATTGATCGGAGGCATCTAAAGCAAGTCTACCCCTGTTTCGCAAGTAGTATTTTACCTCATCGCCAAAAGAAACAATGGTGTCATTAGCAAATTCATCGACCAGATCATCTTGCACCTCGTTATTATTTTCCTCTTGGTTCTGCGCATTAATGTGCACCGAGGCAAGAATAAAAATAGCGGATAAATAAATTCTAAAAATGCGTACCATTTTAAAGGGCGGTCGATAGCTTTAACGCAGACCAGTTGTTTTTAGTCAACTTATCTTCCAATTTAAGGCCAAACTCTCGAGCTTTTTGTAAGATGAGTGTTTCATCGCGCTCGTAGAAGCCACTCAGAAGAATAATTCCATCGGAAGTTACAGAATTTCTATAGTATTCCATTTCTTCTAAAAGCACGTTTCGGTTTATATTGGCTAGCAAAATGTCATAATAATGATCTGATCCAAGCTCAGAAATGGTACATTCTTTTACTTCGATATCATTAACCTTGTTTAATTCAACATTTTCTTTGGCGTTTTCAACAGCCCAGAGATTATTATCAACAGCCAGCACAGATGAAGCGCCTTTAATTTTAGCGAGTATAGCAAGCACTCCGGTTCCTGTTCCGGCATCCACTACTTTTTTCCCCTCGAAATCTATGTTCAGCATTGATTGTACCATCAAATAAGTGGTTGAATGATGGCCTGTACCGAACGACATTTTCGGATTTATAATAATATCTACAGGATACTTTTCTTCAACTTTGTGGAAGGTCGCGTGAATAAGACACTGATTTTCTATGATAATTGGATCATAGTTCTTTTCCCACTCTTCATTCCAGTTTCGATCTTCGAGATTTCCTACTTTATACTGAATAGAATATCGATTGTATCGTTCGATTAATTGTAAGATGGGATCATGCTCAAACTTTTTCTTTTCAATGTAGGCAATGAAGCCTTCTTCATTTTCCTCAAAAGAATCGTATTCCTGTGCCGATAGTTCGGCAATAAGTATATCTACAATTTCTGAAGGGCAGTTGAAATGTATTTCGTAGTAGGTAGGCAATCTAAAGTGCTTTCGCTATATCTGTAAAATCCCTGGATTTTAAGGAAGCTCCTCCAATAAGCCCACCGTCTACATCTTGCCCGGCAAAAATTTGGGTTGCATTATCCGGTTTAACACTTCCTCCATATAGTATTGAGATTTCTTCTGATACTTCCTTGCCGAACTTATCAGTTAATAAGCCTCTAATAAAAGCATGCATTTCCTGAGCTTGTTCTGCGGAAGCCGTTTTTCCTGTTCCGATGGCCCAGACCGGTTCGTATGCAATAATGGTTTTTAGCACTTCTTCTTTGGAGAGCTTTAAAATGCTACCACTCAGTTGTTCTTTTACAACTGTAAAATGCTCTCCTGATTCTCTAGATTCTAATTTTTCGCCGCAGCAATAAATGGGGGATAAATCGTTTGAAAAGACCATCCTCATCTTTTCAAGGATCAGGTTATCTGTTTCTCCAAAATATTCTCTTCTTTCACTATGACCGAGAATGACATATTTTGCACCAGTTGAAGCAATCATGGAGCCAGAGGTTTCCCCAGTATAGGCACCGCTCTCTTTATCGCTACAGTTTTGAGCTGCGACTTCAAATTTTTCTTCTTCTTTCACCTGGGAGGCTACGCTGGAAAGGTGTGTAAACGGAACTCCAAAAATGACTTTCGTATCTCCAAGCACCTCATCTTTAATCATATTTATAGCTTCGGAGGCAAGCTGACTCCCTTCGCTGAGGGTTGTGTTCATTTTCCAGTTTCCAGCTGCAACGTTCTTTCTCATATTTTTAAGGTTTCAGGTAAGTTAATAGTTTGTATAATTCCGATCACGCTATGCCTTTAGTTTTTCTTTTAGATATTTAAAGGTATATCCTTTCGTTTGCGCTATCATTTCTTCAGGGCTTCCTTCAAACACAAGACTACCGCCTTTCTCACCTCCCTCCGGACCTAGATCGATGATATGGTCAGCTAACTTTATCACCTCGACATTGTGCTCGATTATAATTGCCGTATTTCCCTGTTGGATTAGCGCATTAATGGAAGCCATTAATTTTTTAATATCATGGAAATGCAAACCAGTGGTAGGCTCGTCAAATATAAATAAGGTATGCTCTTTTGAAAGCTCTGAGCCTTTACTGAGATAGTATGCTAACTTAACCCTTTGAGCTTCACCTCCACTGAGTGAATTGGAAGATTGCCCAAGTGTGATATACCCCAAACCCACATCCTGAAGGGGCATCAGTTTATTTACAATAGTACTTTCGTCTTTAAAAAAATCGATGCTGTCCTCAACCGTCATATCCAGAATTTCAGCAATATTTTTCCCCTGAAACTGGACTTCCAGTACTTCATTTTTAAAGCGTTTTCCTTTGCAAGTTTCACACTTTAAGAAGATATCGGCCATGAATTGCATTTCTACCCGTACAGTTCCTTCGCCCTGGCATGTTTCGCACCGGCCTCCATCAACGTTAAATGAGAAATGCGCAGGCTTAAAACCATTCTGTTTTGAAAGTTGCTGATTGGCATAAAGTTGCCTAATGCCGTCATAGGCTTTAATGTAAGTAACAGGATTTGATCTTGAGGACTTACCAATTGGGTTTTGGTCTACAAATTCAATTCCTGTGATCTTTTGGGTTTCTCCTTCCAAACGTACAAACTGTCCTGTTTCCTCATTTCCTTTTTCCAGAAGCTTGCTGATGGCGGGGTGTATAATTTTTTTTACCAGGGTAGATTTCCCTGACCCACTAACACCGGTTATAGCTGTAAGAATTCCCAGAGGAATTTTGACATCAATATTTTTCAGGTTGTTCTCCGAAGCTCCAATG
The DNA here is from genome assembly GCA_039030555.1 of Bacteroidota bacterium. Lineage (GTDB taxonomy): Bacteria > Bacteroidota > Bacteroidia > Cytophagales > Cyclobacteriaceae > JBCCDY01. Next base: position 52,977 of record JBCCDY010000001.1, on the reverse strand, counting down.
ACTTCAAAGTGCCCTTTAGCTTTTCGCCTTTTTTCAGGAACCTCAATTCTCTCTTCACCTTTAAGATATTTTGCGGTGTAGCTTTTGTTTCCGTTAAGCTCCTTCAAAGTTCCCTGGAAAATAAGTTCACCGCCGTGGGAGCCTGCATCCGGTCCTATATCTATAATTTGATCAGCAGCCCTCATAACTTCTTCTTCGTGCTCCACAACGATCACTGAATTACCGAGATCTCTAAGTGAAGTCAAAACAGATATAAGTCGTTCGGTATCTCTTGGGTGGAGTCCTATGCTTGGCTCATCCAAAATATACATAGAGCCGACCAGGGCACTTCCCAAAGAAGTCGCCAATTTAATACGTTGGTATTCTCCTCCGGAAAGCGTGTTGGTTAGACGATTTAAAGTAAGATAGCCTAATCCAACTCGGGAAAGATAATCCAGCCGATTCTCAATTTCCTTTACTAACCGTTTGGATACTTTATTCTGATATTCATTCAACTCCAATTTCCGGATGAACTCTAATGTTTTCTCAATGGGCATGAGTACTAGATCCGTGATGGATTTTTCATCAATTTTAACATAGGAGGCGTCTTTCCTGAGCCTAGTTCCTTTGCAATCAGGGCAAGTTGTTCTTCCTCTATACCTAGAAAGCATAACCCGATACTGGATTTTATGTGTTTTGGACTCAATGAACTTGAAGAACTGATCAATTCCTTTTATTCCTTTCGCACCGTGCCATAATAATTCTTTTTGATCTTCGCTTAGTTCATAATAAGGCCTGTGGATAGGAAACTCTTTAGATTCTGACGCATAAATGAAATCTTCCTGCCACTTCTTCATGCTCTCGCCTCTCCAACATGCGACAGCTCCTTCAAAAACAGACTTTCTCTTGTCTGGAATAACTTTATCTGGGTCTATCCCTAATACTCTGCCAAATCCTTCGCAGGTTTTGCAGGCTCCATATGGATTGTTAAAACTGAATAAGTTGACTGTGGGCTCCTCGAAAACGATTCCGTCTAATTCGAAACGGTCGGAAAAAGTGACTTTATCTTCCTTAGGAAAATGAACTATGCACTCACCTTCACCCTCAAAAAAGGCGGTTTGGACAGAATCGGAAATTCTGAACTGATTGTCTTCATCTTCTTTTTTAACTACAGCCCTATCAATTAATATTTCTAAAGTATCTGTTTTTTTTACGACTCTGCTTTCCAGTACTTCTTCAATAAAACTGAGCTCATCATTGATCATGATTCGTGTATACCCCTTGCTGAGCAACACATTTAGCTCATCAGTTATACTACGTTTTGGCTTACGATGTAAGGGAGCCAGGATCATCAGTTTTTCACCTTCTTCCTTATCTTGAATGAAACGGACTACACTGGTAACGGTATCTTTAAATACTTCCTTTCCACTTATGGGTGAGTAAGTTTTTCCAATTCTGGCGAAGAGTAATTTCAGATAATCATAAATTTCCGTAGTCGTTCCTACCGTTGATCGTGGGTTCCTGGTATTTACCTTTTGTTCTATGGCAATGGCAGGGGAAACACCTTTAATATATTCGACTTCGGGCTTATCCATTCTTCCCAGGAATTGCCTGGCATAAGAGCTTAGGCTTTCCACGTACATACGTTGCCCTTCCGCAAATAGGGTATCAAAAGCGAGAGAAGACTTTCCAGAGCCCGATAAGCCCGTAATAACTACTAATTTATGCCTGGGTATTGCTACTGAAAGATTCTTGAGGTTATTTACTTTCGCTCCTTTTATTATAATATACTGTTTAGGATCTAAATCCTCTATCTGATTGGTCTCTGTGCTATTTGCCATAATTGATCTGTAAAGATAATCTTAATACAATCTAACTCTTGAATTCCTCTCTATAAATCAGATGTGGTTCCGGAAGTTTATGGTTTCCTAAATCTTTGTTTCTAGGCTGTTTTGCAAAGCTGAAATATTCTGATTTTAAGTATTCATGTACTTATTTTAAGACTTGTGAAGATTTACAAAAACTTAACATAGCTACTTTTGAATGTTGAAAAAGACTAAATGACTATTAAACATGATCAATATTCTTGAGCCTTTAAGCATAAAGAACTGGAGTAGACTTGGGAAGGGTGGTTCGGAACAAAAGCTTTTATCTATGAGGCCAATGATCTTACTCTCACAATTTGCGGTCGCTGGACTGATTGCAGGTATTATACACGCTATTTTCGATATAGTCACTGGCAGCATAAACATTGCCTTTTGGGTTTCCTGGTTTATCGTTTTGTTTGCAATAGTCTATACTTTAAATGAGAATAAAAGACATAAGGCTTCCAAGTTTCTATTTCTCATAGTCACTAACTTTACCCTGTACGTATATGCTAATATTTTTCCAAAGGAAACGGGTATTTACTTTTTGTTCTTTCCCATAATAGGAGGATCATTTATTTTTCTAATCAAGGAGAAACCCTGGGTAAGAAAAAGTTTGATATCACTTCCGATTTTTCTTCTTCTAGTTTTAGAGATCACTGGTTATCAACTTTTTGAATCCATAAGTATTACGTTAAGTCAAGATATTATTTATGTATCGTTCGTCATCAATTTGTCTTTAGCAACAGCAGTTTTCTCGTCAGCAATCAATTATCTATTCAAATTGAATCAGAAGTCAGAGAAGATCCTTAGCAAAAGGAATAAGGAATTGAAAATCATGACTAAGGAAATAGAAGAAAAAAATGAAACGCTTGAAAAAGCTAATAAAGAGTTGGATCGGTTTGCTTATAGTACTTCTCACGACTTAAGAGCACCACTTACCTCTATGTTGGGACTTATTAATATTGCTAAAGATGAATCAATCCAGCCCAGTATTACTGATTATCTTGGAATGATGGAAAAGAGGATCAGCACCTTAGATTCCTTCATAAAAGACATCACAGACTATTCAAGAAATTCAAGGACAGAAATCACACCTGAAGATGTCAATTTCAATAATCTTTTTGACGATATCTTTGAAAACTACAAATACCTCGAAGAAGCTTCGGAGATTTCCTTTATGAAAGACGTGGCTTTAGATCGCGAAATCAGAACGGATAAAGCACGATTACAAGTGGTTTTGAATAATCTAGTATGTAATGCGATTAAGTATCATGATAGGAGGAAGGTTAAACCGGAAATTAGCCTTCGGGTCGAAAAAGTGACAGAAAGAGAATTAAGTATTGCTGTTCGAGATAATGGCCCTGGAATTCCTTTTCAATTGAAAGATCGTGTATTCGACATGTTTTATAGAGCTTCTGAAAAATCAAAAGGATCAGGTTTAGGGCTTTATATTGTTAAAGAAACGGTTGAAAAAATGCAGGGAAATATTCAATTGAAAACGCAAGAGGGCGTAGGTTCTGAGTTCATAGTGAATTTACCAATCTGCGATAACTAATATTCTTCCGTTATTTTTTTTAAGGCTGTAACAGTTTACATCTTGAATAGATGTTAATTTCGCGTTTCAGCTATTTTATTTTATGGATCATCCTTCAAGCCCTAAAGATTTTTTTGAGTTAGACAATAAGCATTACCTCCAAACAGCTAATCGTTACCCTGTTGTTTTTAGAAAGGGTTCAGGGTCTGTTTTATGGGATATTGAGGGGAAAGAATATATAGACGCACTAGCTGGAATTGCTGTTAATAATCTGGGGCATGCTCACCCTAAAGTTGTGGATGCCATAAAGAGCCAGGCGGATAATTTGATACATATTTCAAATTTTTATTTAAGTGAGCCTCAGGCTAGACTGGCGGCTAAGCTATCAGACCTCTCAGGTTTGCAAAGAATTTTTTTTGGGAATAGTGGTGCTGAAGCTGTAGAAGGAGCTATTAAGATTGCAAGGAAGTACGCTTCGAAACAGGGAAGAGGTGGAACGATATTTACTATGTCCAATGCATTTCATGGTAGAACGTTAGCGACCGTCGCGGCAACAGGGAAAAAGTCAATGATGAATGGTTTTTCGCCTATTCCAACCGGGTTTTGTCAAGTCCCATTCAATAATCTGGAGATTTTAAAAGAGAAAATTAATCAGGATGCTGCTGGTATTTTATTAGAAACTGTTCAGGGAGAAGGGGGTATTCATCCTGCTGAGAAGAATTTTCTGCTTGAATTAAGACGTTTTTGTGATGAAGAAAACCTCGTTCTCATATTCGACGAAATCCAATGCGGGATAGGTAGAACAGGAAAAATGTTTGCCTTTGAGCATTATGGTGTTAAACCGGATGTAATGCCGCTTGCCAAAGCTCTTGGTGGAGGTGTTCCCATTGGAGCAGTATTAGCTTCTGAAAAGGTGGCATCAGCCATTGAAAAGGGCGATCATGGAACTACTTTCGGAGGGAATCCTCTGGCTTGTTCGGCAGCTTTAGCAGTTCTGGAAGTTTTAGAATCGGAAAATCTATTGGCTGAAGCAATCAGAAAAGGAGCTTGGTTTAAAAATGAAATTGAAAATCGGAGATCAGAATTTCCGGAGATCATAGACGTAAGAGGATTGGGTTTAATGATTGGTATTGAATTATCGATTGAAGCACGGCCTGTGGTTGTTAAAATGCTTGAAAAAGGTGTTTTGGCAAATGCAACGGCTGGAAATATAGTCCGGTTTTTACCACCACTCAATATTCCGGATGAACAATGGAGTAAGGTTTTAGAGGTATTCCTGGAAGCACTTAAAGAATTAAAAGAGAATATCTAACTATTAACCAATTCGGCTATTTCCCGACCTGCTTTTATAGTCAAAAGCTCCGCATCCGTAAAGGAATCCATATCCAGCTTTCTTGCTATCTGACTAATTTCGATAATTCTGCAGTTTTCAAAAAGGCTCTGATTCGGTGCTTCAAAAATTCCACAAACTATAAATACGTCCTTACCGAATTTTTTTGCTGCCTCTAAAATTGGCGTTATAGCTTTTCCATGGGTTGATTGCTCATCTACCTTACCTTCTCCAGTAATAACGGCATCAGCGCTTTTTATTAATTCTTCCAATTCAAGACTTTCATAAATGAATTCACTACCGCTAACAAGCTTTGCGCTTAAGAACGTGCACGCGCTGAGCGGTATACCTCCTGCTGCACCATACCCTTCCTGATCAAAAACATCTGTACCTATTATTTCACCGACCAGTTTTGCATAGCTGGTCATGTTTTTTTCGAGTGTCTGAAGGTCTTTATCGTTAGCTCCCTTTTGTTTTCCATAGGTAAAAGTTGCTCCGTCTTTTCCACAAATGGGATTATCAACATCATTGAGTATGATTAGCTCAAAATCAGCAAGATCACTTTTGGGAGGCCTGATTATTCTCTTTATTTCATTGAGATTACCTCCGTTTGGATGAATATGATCGTTTTTAGTGTTATGAAAATTGAAACCCAGGGCTTCTAACATCCCCGCTCCTCCATCATTCGTAGCGGAACCTCCAATGCCCAGAAAGATCTTCTCGGCACCTAAATCAAGAGCTGATAATATTGCCTGACCTAATCCGTAAGATGAGGTTTGAAGTGGATTCTGAAATTTTTTAGGTAGGTGAGCAAGTCCTACATAACTGGCCATTTCAAGAACGGCTGTTTTTGTTTTTTTATTAAAACCAATCGTAGCCTCTATCTGCTGATTTGCTGCATTTTTTACTTCAATGGGATACGTTTGACACCCAAAAGCTTTGATAAGAATTTCAAGTGTTCCGTCACCACCATCCGCTATAGGTCTGGAAATGATTTCCATTTGACCATTGAAACTATCCTCTAATCCTCTTTTTAGGTTATTGCATACCTCATCCCCAGAAAGGGAGCCTTTAAATTTATCGCAAGCAATTAGGATTTTCATTTCTTCAAGACTATTGAAAAGTAAGAAACGGAATATCCTCTATTAGATCATCAATACAGAGCAAGATCTTATGAATAAGCTGGGAAGTACCAACCTGCGTATAGCTTGAAATTCCACTTATAGTGGAATTTCAAGCTATTAAAGTCAATGTTATAACACTGACTATTTGTACATTTTAAAGAATGATTCGCTATTCATTGAACTTTCCCAAGAATATTAGACTGGCTATTGTCTTGCACGGAACAAATCGAAATATTTATCTCAATTTTTTAACGCTATGGAAATTTTTTCAACTAAGCTGATAACAGCTACAACGCTGTTGTTAATTGGCCTTAATTTTAATCTTCGAGCACAGATTCAGAAAAATAACATCTACGGAGACTGGCAGGTCGACTATGAGGAGACTCTTGCCCTGCAAACTGATATGGCAAAGCAGCTATTTACCCATGTTCCCGGGGAACATAAATCTGCTATTCAAAACGATATGTCTTCCAGGCACATTGTTTACGATACCCAGGGAAGTTTTCAAACGCTTATAGGAGGAGAAAACATAGATGGAAGTTGGGAATGGTTATCGGACAGCACAACAACCTTTGTAAGCCTGGATAACGGAGATCAATTCAAACATCGGTTTATCGAAACAAGCGGTGATCATTTGATCATTCAGCTTCATGAAGAAACCGACTCCACCACTCTTTTCCATTATTGGTGCCTGAACAAAATAAATTAATTGGCTATGAGAGGCAAGTTTTTTTTAATCAGCACTTTACTGATACTTTTTGTATCACTATCTGCTTCCGCTCAAATACCCATCATTCCCATTGATGGGGGTGATGCTTCTATTAGCGGGCCCTCTAGCGGAAATGTAAATAGCACATATACTTACAATCTTTTTTCTTCAGATTACATATACAGTACCAGTTGGAGTGCTTCAGGTGGTACCATAACCAGTTCTTCTAAAACAAGCGCGACTGTACGTTGGACCAGCTCGGGGTCTCGATCGATTAGTGCTACTGTCAGTACTACCGGAGGATATTACTTTCCCAGTCTATCAGTAACGGTTTTAGGTCAGTTAGCAGGTGGAAGTATTAGTGGTACCAAGACCATTTGTTATGGGGCTTCAGCAGGTACCTTAACCAACAGTTCTTCTGCAAGTGGAGGAACAGGAACTCTATATTACCAGTGGCAGTATTCTACAAATAACAGTTCGTGGACCAATATATCGGGAGCTACGGGATCCAGTTATTCTCCAGGTACTTTAACTTCTCGAAGATATTATAGAAGGAGAGCACAAAGGGCTGGAGTAACCAGATATTCAAATACGGTTACTATAACAGTTAGGTCTGATTTATCGGCAGGGGGAATTGTAATGCCGGGGAGTCAACAATATACTCAGCGGAAAACTATATGTCGCAATACTAGTCCGGGAAGCTTTATAATAGGTTCGCAGCCTTTTGGTGGAGATGGCAATTATAGCTATCAATGGCAATATTCTACCAATAATAGCAATTGGTATAATATTACAAATGCTAGATCTGCTACCTATAATCCAGGTAATATGACTCAAAGCAGATATTACAGAAGAAGGGTTCAGTCCTGTGGCCAAACCAAATATACCAGCGTATGGGAAGTTAGGGTTAGATCAACTCTCAACCCGGGATTTATGGGTAATATAAATTATGGAGGTGGACTTGCTACTGTACAGGCTTGTATGGGACAAGCGACAGGAGATATACTGGAATACACTTCAGCAAGTGATGGTATTAATGATAATCTTACATATCAATGGGAAAAATCAACGAATAACTCGAGTTGGGTAAGTATTTCCGGAGCAACGGATCGAACTTATGAACCAGAGGTAACTTCATATTACACTACTTATTTATATTACCGAAGAAGAGTAAGTAATGGTTGTGAAAGCAAATATTCCAATACTGTTTATATCAATAGGAATGTAACTATAACACCAGGTGTCATTAATGGTACTAAAACGGTTTTGTATGGCAATTCAGCAGGTGTTCTCGGAAATCAGAATTCGGCAGATTATGGAGTAGGTCCAATCAGTTACCAATGGCAGTACTCATATAATCAAAGTACCTGGTATGATATTAACAACGCTACGGGTGTAACATATAATGCGGGGGCCATACAATCTACCAGATACTATCGCCGAAGGGCAAGCAACTACTGCGGTGATGTCTATTCGAATTTAGTTACTATTACAGTCAATATAAACCCGGGTTCCATTAGAGCAGGAGCAACAGGAGATTTGGAAGTATGTGATTATGATTATGATCCTAACACTACCATTTCAAACTATAGTACGGGCAACTGGATAACCCAACTCTATTATCAGTGGGAAAAACGAGAGGAAGGAGGTGGTTGGGAACCCATCTCAGGAGCAGAGGGCACATACTATTTAAATCATTTGGCTGGTGCATTAACTAAGACCACAGAATTCAGAAGAAAAGTTTATGCTTCTGGACAAAATGCGTACTCAAATGAAGTTAAGATAACTATTACTCCAAAGCCTCCAACTCCAAGCTATTATATTTATTCGACCTATATACCCGATGGAAGTACTTATTTCTATGGATATCACAGTTCTAGCCCGGGTACTTTATACTTTCAAACAAATCCGACGAGTAAAAGTACCAGCACGCCAACTACCAATAAGGTCATAGATCAGGCTGGGGGATATTACTATAGACTGGAAAACAACGGCTGCTGGAGTGATGCAAACGGTTATGAGGTTTTAGCTTCTGCAATTCCGGATATCCCGGATGTATCATTAAATTCTGTAACAAATTCAAGTATTACAATTGACTGGAACAGAGTAGGAAATGAGAGTGGATTTAGAATCTATAGATCGGACTTTAGTAATTCAGGATATAGCTATTTAGCTTCAGTTCCGTACAATATTACAAATTATACAGACAATACTGTAACAGAGGGGAAACAGCAATTCTACAGGGTGCAGGCTGTCCTAAATAATATAAGTTCCGATGCTTCCAGCCCAGTAAAAGCTTCTTCTGCATCTTCTATCAGCACATATTATAACAGTGATCTTAATAAAGCAGTCGTAGATCGCATAGTTCCAGGAAATACCTACCAGTGGGTCAAGAATGGAAGTGAGTTAGTAGGAATGACAGATCCCTTTTACACTTTGCCAGTCACTTTTTCGATAACAGATGGAGATGTATACCAGTGTATAGTATCCAATGGCTCCAGTACTATTTATAGTAGTAGTACTATGACTGTTAACTCGTCCTACTGGGCAGTCCGGGATGGAGATTTTAATGGTAATATCTGGAGTACAAGTTCAACGGGTGTGCCACTAGGTATAGTTCCACCACCGGGGAGTAATCTTTTCATAAGAGATAAGACTGTTAATATCACGGAAAACACCATACTAGGTAACGTTAACCTGTATTCTAACGGAGGAAAAACCGACCTGCTCATTGACGGAAGCAAAATGGGAGTGTTCGGTGAAGTAAAACTGAATAAGTCTGGAGCTCAAAGCGAACAGGAAATAGATATCAAAATTATCAACGGTGGAGAATTGGAGGTGCATTAAGAAATTTTTTAATACCAGCAGAATGAAAAACGTTCTACAAAAGCAATTTTTATTGAGTTTTTTGACCCTATGCATAGTATGGGTCAATGCAAAAGTTATAGCTCAGAACAGTACACTTGGAAGAGCTCCGGAAGGTCCTGGATTTTCACAGGGAGAGGATATAACAGGTGCTATACAACAAAACGTAAATCTTTTTACTGGGCAGGCTACCTTCCCGGTTCATTTGGTAAATCTTTCGAGCTATGGTGATCTAAGCCTGAATGTTTCTTTAACCTATAATTCGACTGGGGTTCCGGAACAATCTACCACCTGGAATCTGGATGCTCCTACCAGTTCAGTGGGTTTAGGCTGGACACTGAACACGAGTAAAATTGTTGCTAACAATAAGCAGACGGGAACACGGGATGATGATGAGTTTTTTCTGGTCGATGCAGGAGTCAGTAACCCGATGATCAGAGTGGGAGGAACTTCCAGCTACGATGATTATGTATTACAGAACTACCAATTTTGGAAGATCCGCTTTTATCACGCAACAGAAAAATGGGAGATTATTAAGGAAGATGGTAAAAAGTGGATTTATGGAGATTCAGGAAGTGGAAGAAACACCGTAGAATGGATTGTTAAGTGGGGGAACTGGATTGGGAACAGCGCAGTAACAACCAATCAACAGAACCAGGGAGTAGGCTGGAACCTTTCCTCCGTAGAAGACCTATGGGGGCATCAGGTTCGTTTTACCTATGATGAGGTTAAAAACAGGGTTTCAGCTTCATCAGGCTCAGGGCTTTTTCATACTGAAGCTTCCTACATATCTGAAATTGAAGATGATCTGGGCCAAAAGGTTGATCTGGTATGGGGGAACAAACAAAGCTCGGAATATGCAGAACCACATACGGAAAAAGCTGAGCCCGATGCCTATCAGGAACGTTATGAAAAGAAATTCCTGGATAAAGTTGTGGTCTACAATGAATACAGCGAAAAGATTCAGGAAGTAGACTTGGTATCGAATGTCAGGACGGCCTGGGCATACGATAAACGAATTGTTGATGAGATCATTGTCAGGAATGGGAATGATGAGGAGATATCTACTATTTCATATCAATATCACGAATCAGGAGCTTATCAGGGAGCACTCAGAAAAATCTATAATGACGATGGGAGCAGTGTGGAGTACCAATATAATACTGTAGATATTCCAGGATCAAACCGGGAACTGAATATAAGTGCTCCGTCTAATTATCATGAACCGAAAGTGTATATCGGTCCCGATTATGTAGTCGTTTTCTGGAGAGAGATGCAGGCCAATAATCCGGGAGGTCACGAGAATGAAGATCGTAAGGTCATTATGAAGCTTTATGAATGGGTTGGGGAGTGGAAAGAAATTACGAGCGCTCAGAGAACACTGCATAATACCCGCCAGTATAATGACTGGTTTGACGAAAGCTACGAACGATATCCATGGTATGAATTTTATGTATCGCTGGAAAGAGATCATTTCTCGGTGATGCATAAGGACTTTGGTAGAAACAGGAGCGTAGCGTTTGCTTACCACCGAAGACCGGAACAACCCGGATCATGGCACTTTCAAAGTTTCTTTTCCAACGAACCTTCGCTAACCAATAGGGCGGTACTTATTTCAGGGGATGATTTTATCGTAGTAGGGGATTACAGCTATTCTGAAAGTTTCAACGTAAACAAGACCTATGTGTGGGATGGAAGCCGATGGATACCGGAGGATATACCATCCGTAGGACACAGATCGGCATATACGGCTGGTCCCAATTATTTTATGGAGCATTCAGCTACCGGAGATGATGTGATCAGATTTTTCTTTCTGAACAAGAAGAGACAGTGGGTTTCCAGTACTGTCCCCGAGTCCATAGAGGTCGAAACCGATCATACCGAAAGCGGAGAGCGTACTCCTTACTCGACCTGGCATAGCGCTCCAACTTTTGCTTTTGCATTACCAGATGATAACCCCGGCTATGTATATAGCTGGAATGAAAATTATACAGGCTGGAACAGATTTGGACCCGTACACGACCTGGCTGATAATGCATATGTTCAGATCTCCAACAATCTCGTATCCAGTTTCAACCCCAGATTTGAAAAAAGAGAAGTAGAAATAGGAGCCAGTTATATTCATGGAAGGATTATGGCCTTTAATGCTGGGACCTTAAATATTAGAGGGGGCCTACCAATAAAAGCTCACCACCAAATGGATGTCTCTGTAGGAGAACATGGAATAATAAGAGGTTATCATGATCAGCTATTGTACAAATATGATCCCAATAATTTAAGCTCTCCCTGGTCATTTCATCAAATCACTCCGCAAGGTAGTTATAACTCCAACTTCCACAGTTCTGAAATGAGTGGCAACTATTTGCTATCTTATGATGCACTCTTTTACAGAAATACGAATGGCAGTTATGACTTTAAAAGAGCCTTGCCCTACAGGGCTTCCATAGAAGGTGAATGGGATGTAAAATTTGGCTACAAGGATTTTATTGTACAGGATGAGAATTCTGGGTCCAGAATTCTTTTCTTGAAAAATGGAGATTATCTAAGGAGCGATCATTTTTTTGGGATTGAACATAATCCTGAGTGGAACAGCAGTGAATACAACAGTGTCGTAAACAATATGATCGGTCCCAATATCGTGGTATTGAGCCAGGATAATATGGAGAATGCCACCAGTCTGAAACTGGTGAGGATATCTGACCATAAAGCCAAGGGACTTCATTCGGTAAAAGTAGTGGATTTTGTTACGCTTGATGACCAGCTCCAGGCCCTGAACTTCCACCTTGATTACGATCTGAACTCCGCTTTGGTAGATGCAGAAAATATGACGCCAGAATTTGGGAAGGTGTCCCTGGATTTTTGTGATCCCATAACCGGTACTCATGGCGACCATGGTTCTACCGAAGTATCTTTTTTTAATGCGAGAACTAACCCGATTGATGTCCCCGGTCTGAATGGAGGAAATGCCGGAAACCACCTTGGTCTTGTTAAAGGAAGCTCTTACAGAACGGTTTCCAAAGACTCACAGGGGAACATACTTTCAGAACAGAAAACATCTTTTAGAGCTTTCTCCAGTTATATCCACAACGAACTTGGGGTGCAGGTGGGCGAATGGAACTATATACGACCCGTGGCACAAAATAGTACTCAATTTGGAGTAGAAGGTACTTTGGAATATGATATAGACGGGAGTAACGGAATTGCGTACCGAACGGAACAAAGTTATTATAATTCGAGCGGTGTAAAAGAAACGGTTAGAAGCTACAACGTATTCGGCAAAGATAAATATTCGGCATGGGATGGTCTTAATCTGTTAACTCCTGTGGTAGAAACATATACAAGAGTCAACAATGCCGAGATATCCCGTTCCGCTACCAAATGGAAAGACTGGGGTAGTGGAAAGTGGGCACCCTGGAAAAGTTACGAAGCTAAAAATTCCGGTGCCAGGATTGGAAGCTGGACCTCTTCAACAGAATCTTCCAGTAACTGGCTTTTAGTCAATACCATTGTTTCAAGAGATCAGTATGGCAGCCCGGTCGAAACAGAAGATATTGAAGGCATATACTCTTCTTCGGTACGAGGCTTCCAGGGAACTGCTGCCATGGGCACCGTCTCCAATGCACGAAAAAGCGAGATTTTAATTGAGACGTTTGATGATGGCGCTTTCAACGACTCTGACCCGTATACATGGAGCTCAAGTGGTGACTGGAACGTGAATGCATCAGGCGTACTGACCAAAAATACTACCAATAACAGGTATTTTGGAACTACTGCATTCACCCGGACCAACAATTACATTGCCGAATTCAACGTAAAATTTGATCCTGGACAACCTTCCGGCTACGCTTTGTTTTTTCAATTTAATAAATCCAATGTTTATGGAAGTACGGGTTCAGCAGGGCACTATTTAAAGCTTAAGCCAGGAGGAACCGATAACCTCCAGTTAAAGCTTGGAGGAAGTACATCACTGACATTAAACAGAGACCTGGCCTTTAATGAAGGCTGGAATCATGTCCGTGTGGTACGCGAAGGAAACCGGATTGTGGCTTATATCAACTACGAGCGTGTATTTGATGAAACCGTTTCCGGCTTGCAAACCAATTCCGGTATTTTCAACTTTTATGCACAAAACATTAAGGCACAGATCGACCAGATCAGGATATATCCCTCCGATGCCTATGCCAATTCCACTACCCTGGACAAAAACTACCGTTATGCGACAGAACAGATTGGAGAATCCGGCCACATTACCCGTTTTATGTATAATGACCGGCAGGAACAGATCGCTACCATTAATACGGAAGAACTGGTTGCAGAAACCTCGGCGGGTTATAACTCTGCTGATTTCAATGGAGGAAGTTACAACCTTAGTGATCCTCATATTTCCCACCAGACTACGGTAAGAGGGGAGCAGGGCTTTTATAGCGACTTCAGCTACGATAAAGGCAGCTGGAGCACCACCAATGGCTCCTCAGCCAGTACCATCTGGACCCATGCGGAAGGCCAGTTGAAGATGACCAGCAGTGGCGGGAGTTCAAGTGGAATTGATACCAGAATTTTAACCCTACCGGAAATAATTAAGGATGATCGCATTGGAGTCGAGCTGGATATTCGGGCGGATGCAGCTAACTCCGGCAATGGCTTTGGGGTAGCGGTTGGTTCTTCAAACTGGAATGGAGCTTCAGCATCCTCAAGCATGGCCTGGGTATACTGGAACAACTACAAATTCCGCACATGTTGTAGTTCGGTACAGTATTCTACGTCTTTAGAACTGGGAAGGACCTATCGCCTCAAAATCATTGTTGATCGTGCAAATAGTAAGGTTGCCTTTTTTCTAAACGGTAAACAGTTCGGTGAGTATGTGGCTTCAAATAGCACATCGTTAGATATTGGCAAGGTAGCATTAATCAACTACACCAAAGGTATAAATGCCACCTGGTACATCGATAACCTGGTGGTCTACTCCAACCCGATACAGTCTTCTACCTTCCATGCCGCAGGCGGAAAAACGATACAGGTTCAAACCGAAGAACCTGACGGGATACTAGTATCGCAGACATTATATGACGAAATGGGCAGGGCAAACATTGAAGTGGCCCCAACAAAAGTTACCAGTACTACTGCATTCGGATATCGCCCCAACTTTTCCAAACCAAATCCTGGAAGAACATCGATATTAACCGATAGTGAAGCCTCGGTCATAAACGGGCACTTCTACCCCTATTCCAGAACGGTATACGATGATTCCCCGCTGAGTCGTCCGATAGAATCCGGAGGACCAGGAGATCTCAGAATAGGCAATGGACACACTGTCACTACGGAAATATCAGCCAACAAATCTTCGGGTATTGAATACAATTTGGGAGATAACTATCCGGCCGGAAAATACCTGATCGCCAAAACCACCGATGCCGACGGGCACAGTTCTTATGAAGTGACCAATCAGGCTGGCCAGAGCATCATGAATTATTCGGAGACCTACGCCAGGAGTTTTGTAACTCAGGATATTACCAGTAGCATTTTCGGGTCTGAAAGCAATACATCAAGGACCATATCATCTCCAAAAACGCATACGGCCACTTACAACTTTAATGTAATTGAAAGTCCTGGAGGAGGAGATGAAGGCCCTTGCCTTAATGGGTTTCGGGAAGTCTATGATCCTGTAACTGGAGAAACAACGCTTGAGCCCTGTTTTACGGAAAACACATTTAATGCACCTGAAGCAAATATAGTTGATGGCGAAGAGTGTTTTTTATGCCCCGACCCTATTGATCCTGGTGATGGAGATGGTGGAGGAACTGGTGGGGGCGGTTCAGGTGGTGGTTCCACGGCCCCAGTACCGGAATTCAGGATATATAATGTGACCAACAGCGTAGCTGTAATAAACTGGACTACAAATACCGGAAATGGAAGCTTTACCATGAGCGCAGGCAAAATCTATCGCTTTGAGCTCAGGAACCTGAGTGACCCAAATACCACAGCTTCGTTCTCCGGCCAGTATATATCTTCCACCACAAGTATTCCGGTAATCGGTTTCAGAAAAGCTACAAGAAACGAGTACGACAGGGCTGGTAATCTGGTGAAGATCTATCCACCGAATTATTTCGAACCCCCGACAGGATCATCTCCGAATGACTGGACCGTAAGCATGGCCTACGACTACCAGGGCAGGATGAGCAGCCGTACGACTAATGATGGAGGAACGACTTATTATTATTACGATGCCATCGGGCGCCCAATTGAATTTCGTGACAGCAATGGATCGGAAGGACGCTATGGAACCTATACAGACTATGATGAACTTGGAAGGATAGAAGAAGAAGGATACATATATAACAATATCCCATCTTCAGTCAACATTCCAGGTGTAAGTTCAGGAACAAAATCATACATGGCGAATGACATTACTGCCAATGGAACCATCTCTTCAGGAGT
The DNA here is from genome assembly GCA_039030555.1 of Bacteroidota bacterium. Classification (GTDB taxonomy): domain Bacteria; phylum Bacteroidota; class Bacteroidia; order Cytophagales; family Cyclobacteriaceae; genus JBCCDY01. The sequence goes on along the minus strand of JBCCDY010000001.1, from coordinate 37,133 downwards.
AAAAATTAATGCAACAGGAACTAACAGCATCCGCCTTACTTCTGGCTTCAAAGCCCAGAGTGGTACTGAAATCCATGGGGAGATTATCGAAGTAACCAATGGCACCCGAGTATGGAGGAAGAAATACAGTTACCCGCAACACGGGGAGAATACCTTCATAAGAGGTGCGCTAACCAAAGTAGAAGTTAACAATGATCTGGAAGGAGATGCTGAAGTAGAAGAAACCTACAATTACAATCACTTTGGGGAACTCGTATCGAAAGGCATTAATGTCTTCGATTATGAAAATCAGGTCCATAGTATAGGATACGATTACGATAATATCGGAAACATCACTAAAGTAGACTACGGAGCCGGAATAGAAGCGGTTTACTATAACCATGATCTCGCCGGACGACTGAAAAGCATTGGTGTCGAAGGCAATGAAGACTTTTTTACCGCATATGATTATGACGAAAACGGAGGGTTAAAGCATGAATATTACGATGACCGAAACATTCAGAGAACCTATGAATATCTCAATGAAGGCTGGCTGGATGAATTAAGCGACCCGTACCTGACCGAGCGCCTGACCTATACAAATCTGGGGTATGATAACTACTACAGTTATAGCGGACTTATTGCCTCTTCCACATTCTCTTTTAACTGGGGAGGAGCACCGGGTGCATATAACTACAGATACAAATATGATCGATACGGTCAGCTTCTGGTCGCAGACCACAGTACCGATAACAGTCAGGATGTAGGGATGGGGAATCAGATCAGTTATGATGCCAACGGTAATATACTGGATAAACGAATCGGTTCATCCACTAAAAACTACAACTACTATTCCGGTACCAATAAAGTCAGAAACATCAATGGAAGTGGGGACGATTACCAGTACGATGCCGCTGGTAATGTGATCGTTTCGCTTCCCAAAGGTATTGGAGAGATCGTATATGACGAATACTTCAACCTGACTAAAGAGATGAGGATCAATGGCTCTAATACTCTTAAGTTCCAATATGGATCTGACGATCAAAGAGTCCTGAAAGCTTACGACATCAACGGAACACTGGACAATTGTGTGATGTATGTCAGGGGAACCAGCGACTACCCTCTTATTGAAAAACACCGTTATGAAGACGGAAGCGAAGACCTGAGGTACTATGTCTATGGCCCGGGAGGGATCATAGCCACCAGGGAAAGTAATATAGAACCCTCAACCGTAACCGAAACGGCTACCCTGGAATCAGCTTTTGAAACCGCAGAGCGGGCAGCCTTTGGGGACAGCTACGATCAGGGAGAAAAAACGTACGGAGCGTTGTACGATCACACCAATGATGGTGCTAATGGTTATGCCCAGTTACTTAGGGGAACAGCAGGTTCCATAGCCGGGCTGGGGAAAGTGATTTCCGTAAGCCCGAATGACCTGATCGAAGTAGAAGTCTTTGCCAAGTATGTGGATATACCAATAAGCGCTGCCAATTCCGATGTAGGCACTCAGCTGGGAGCAAATGTAGCTCAGGCTTTGGGTATACCAGCTACCGGGGAAGGCTCCGAGATCTACAGCGACCTGGTAGACCTGGTGAATGCAGGAGCACTGGTTGGAGGAAATAATGATGACAGCAAGCCGGAAGGTTATTTGAATTACCTGCTCTTTGACGAAAACTACACCTTTGTACAGGCAGGGTTTGCTGGGGTTACCGAAAATGCCAGAGAAGATGGTAGCTGTCCTGGAATGGATGGTTGCGATCACGAAAGACTGTCTCTCAATATAGATATTGAGCAGGCGGGTTACCTGTACATCTATGTGTCCAATGAAAGTTCAAAAGTATCGGAAGTATACTTCGATGATCTGAGCATTACGAGAACCACCTTCACCGGATGGCGCTTCCCTCTGAAAGACCATCTCGGTTCTACAAGGGTCATAGTAAATGGTTATGATGCGAACAACCCTACAGCACGAGGAACGGTTACAAAGCACTACGACTTCAGGCCCTTCGGGGAACGGTTCAGAGAAACCGGAACGGGAGATGGGTTGGCTTATCAGTATACCGGACAGGAATACGATGAAGAGGCAGGACTGCACAATTACCGGGCACGTTTTTATGACAGCGACCTGGGCAGATTCCTGTCCATGGATCCGGCTCACCAGTTTTACAGTCCTTATTTGTATGGGTTTAATAACCCGGTTTCAGCAGTAGACCCCGATGGAGAGCTAGCGTTCCTGGCCGTTGTGGCTATAGCGGCTGTGGTAAGTGGAGGTGTGAATGTCGCACTGAACTGGAACAGCATAGGAAGTTTTTCGGAGGGGCTGGGCTTTTTTGGTGTTGGAGCCGTAGCAGGTGCAGCTGGAGCAGTGACTGGAGGGGCTGCAGCTGTAGGCTGGACGGCTGTAGGAACAGCTCTGTCCAGTGGAGGGGCACTGGCAGCTGGAGCCGGCTTCGGAGCTGCGGTTGCGGCAGGTGCAGCGGGAGGTGCCACCAGTGGGGCAATACTGGGAATTGGAAATACGGCACTTGGCGGTGGAACTGTGGGAGATGCGCTTAAGAACGGAGCCATAGGGGCTGCTTCAGGTGCCGTATTGGGGGCAGCAACAGGAGCCGCTGCCTATGGACTGGGCAAGGCATGGGTGGCTGTAAAAGATTATTTTAGGAACAGTAAGCTGGATAATCTGGCAAAGAATACCCCTAAAGTCGATATTCCTAAAATTGATGGAAAGGCTGGAGCTCCTTCAGCACAGTTAAATGCATCGAAGTCTACTCTTAATACAGTGGATGATGTGTTCGATGATGTTCTGGATGATCTAAATGCTTCTGCAAGCAGACAAAATTTGAATATTGTTGAAGGAAACAGTAAACTAGCCCCTGCTCCATTTTATCCTGAAAATAATGGTTTCCTTGGAACATCTCAAAGGACCTTTTTGATGCCTGGCGATGAAATCAGCAGATTTGGATCTAGTTATGGTAGGTACTTCTCCCCTTCAGGGACACCGCTTCCTTTAAGAGCATTACCCCCAGGTTCAAACACCAACATTTTTAATAATTTTAAGGTTTTAAAACCATTTTCAGTCGAATCAGGAGTTATTTCACCAGCTTTTGGGCAGCCAGGCGGAGGGATTCAGTATTTATCGCCTTTGCCTGCAAGAACTCTGATTAAGCATGGTATTATTGCTCCTTTTTAAAAATAAGATAATGACCTTAAAAGAATTGCATCTTAAGTTAAAGTCTCTCAATATACCAGAGGATCAGTATTGCTTACACGGATTGTTTGGCTCAGCAAACGATGACGAAAAGCTTTCAATTACGATAAGAAAAAAAAAATATAACTATGAATATGAAGTTTATTATAAGGAAAGGGGACTGAGAAGTTTCTCAAGAATTTTCAATTCTGAAGAAGAAGCAACGGTTTACTTTTACAATCAAATTAGGCAAGATTTTAACTTACCATCCTTGAGTTAAATTGATTTTTAAAAAAGAATCTAGTAGAAAATTCAGTAAAAGTTGATATCCCTAAAATTGATGGAAAGGCTGGAGCTCCTTCAGCTCAGCTAAATGCATCGAAGTCTACTCTTAATACAGTAGACGACATTACACAGCACTTAGAAGATCTTGCTGGACAGGCAGATGACTTAAGTGCTTCAGCGAGCAGGCAAAATTTGAATATTGTGGAGGGTAACGCTAAACTTGTAGCAGGAGAAGCAAGTGGCAAGAGTTTTACATTCACAAAAACAGCAGCTAAGCATTTTGATGATTTTGTCACGAAAAATGGATGGTACAATGGAAAAGCTGCTAGGCCATATATGAATTCGCCTTTAACTATTAATGAAATCATGTCAACGGGCAAAGGTATCCCCGATGCTACATTTAAGGGAGGTATGAACTGGAAAGTACCTGGAACATTTCGTGGAACTGAAGGGGTATGGGAACTAGGAATTAATCCAGATACAAATGTTATATATCATTTTCTATTTAATCCACTATGATATTTGAAATAGACTATACAGATGGTCCGGAAAACAGGACATTAATTTACAGAGAAAACGAATACTCTTTTGATATGAATCCATGGAATCATGCCATAGATTTTGAACTTACCCTAAATAAGATAACAATGTCTGTAATAGATGATAAAGTAATACAACTCAGTGGTTTTTGTGGCTTGACAAAAGAAATGGACTCAAATATTAGGATGCCTGAATATAAGAAAGGGGCATTAAGACTTATTCACAACCTTGAGTACGGGTTCGCTTATAGAATTTGCAATGAAGATTTACCAGTTCAGTTAAACACGAAGACTGGTTGGGTTTGTATTGGAGGTGCCAATAAAGTTGGGAGGGGGGTCGAATTTATTGACAACTGTGTTGCGGTTGTTGGTGATGATGGATTTTTTTTGTCACTGTGGTTAAAACCGGTAGAATTACCACTAATGAGTTAAGAACATAGCTAAAAAATGAATTTAAAACCAGCTTGGGATCGTATGTGTTGAGCCCGAAGGTTTCAATAAGCAAAAGTATTAGTACTGTATGCCGTTCCGGTATACTTTTTGAATAAATACAGTTTTACCAATTGGGAGTTGTTTCAAATCTATTCGAACCCAAATGCCCTTTCAAGAACAACTTTTTATCTAAATGGAAATATTGTTCCTAGTCCGTTTTAACTTTATAATAAATTATTATGTACAATGAGATATTCAGCTCCGCAAGATATTTTGTTATATGTGACTATAGTCCGAGTTTAAGACGCCTTTTAATAAGAGCAGACAAAAGAAAAGGTTATGACATTAATCTTGACATTGTTTTTTTTGATACAGATTATATACAGCTTGCTTCGATGTTAAATGGTATTAAAGTTCATCTTTTGGATAAGACTTCAGCTTCTGTTCCTAATATTCCAAATTATGAAGCATTGAGTAAGTATTTAAGTTTTGAGGATAATAATTTGTTTGAGCTAGAAAGTAATGATGGTGCTAAATACTACATAGCTGCATCCTTTGTAAAAGTATTTGAAAATGAGTTTGAGTTTAATGAAACCAGCTTGAATTTAGAAAAGCAAGACCAATTGAAAGAGATAGCGAGTAGTAGATAATTGAATTTTCCTGCTTAGACTCATTTGAAATGGGCTCGAAATTTAAAAAAGCAAAAAGCATTCCTAATGGAGCTTTTTTAGGTGGCTGGAAACTTAACTCTGCACAGCTGCAAAATGTATTAAAACATAGAGGGCTTTAAAATGAAATCCAATGACGAGAATAATCATATAACCATAAAACTCAGTGATGCCGAAGCAACAGTATTGTTAGAATTGTTAATACGGGTTAATAAGGAAGACTCGTCGATTTCATTTGAAGATCAAGCGGAAGAAAGGGTTTTATGGGATCTTCAAGCATCACTAGAAAAAGTGGTAAATGAGGCGTTCAAGGAGGATTATTTAGAAATTTTGTCGAAAGCAAGGAGTGAAGTGAGAGACAAATAAGATACCAAGTGGACTCTAATTATTCTACGTTCGGGCTCATTTATAATGAGCCCGAAAGTTTCAAAAAGTAAAACCCCAATGGCGCAAGTCTCCCCAAATAGCCCAAGTCTTCCAGTATTGGGTTTTGGGCTAGAGCGACTTGGGCTAAGAAAGTAGAGTAATGTTATAAATGAGGGATTAGAAGAAGAATCGCAAGTGAAAAACACTTGCGTTATAAGGGCATTTACTTGGCATCATCATCAAACAACAGGGCGAATGCAGTTAGTTAACTCTAAAATCCATTCTCAAACGGGGCATACAGGTGGATTTTCATTATGGGGAAATTAAATGAGACTCGCTGTTCGACATTTGTAATGTCGGACTGTTATCAAAGGATTTATAATCCGAATTTATAAGTAAAGTAGCCTATGGAAATGGTTATGAAATGTTTTTAATTATAGAATGAATTACAAATTCTTTGATACTTCTTTTGAATCGCCACTTCAGAAGGGTAACTATGGCATAGCCCCCATCGCGCAAGTCTTCCAGCATGGCAAGTGAGATGGAGTGACTTGTGCGAACGGAACAAAGTATGATGCAAATAGGATTAGGTTGGCAGTAGGTAATAGGATAAGCACAAGTGAAAAACACATGCAATATAGTAGAAAGGAATAGCAAAACTGGAGAGTATATATAATTGACTAAAGAACGAATAAGTCATAATTCTCAAACAAGAATTGAAAAAATGCTTGACCATATTGACCATTCTTATCTTTCTATCCGCTGGTGATTTGCTGGCACAGGTAGGCGTAAAAGTGACCCCAACGGGCCGTCATGCCGAGATGATCAGGAAGGTAAAAAACAGAACCGGAGAATGGGACAAAGAACGCTGGCAAGCCTACAAAGACAGTCTGAAACAAGTCAAAAAAACAAATAAACAAGCCAAAAAAGAACTGGATAGCCTCTTTAAAACCTCCAAAGACCAAAAGAAACTCGATGAACTCTTCGGTAAACACGCAGGAGATTCTTCTAAGGTAGGAAAGCTGAGAGAAAAAGCTCTAAAAAAAGGAATAGACCCAGCTAACCTACCCTCTGTCAAAAATGATAGCAGCCTCTATGCAGAAGTCAAAAGAGTGGGAGACCAAAACTTTGGACAATTCGAAGAATACCAGCAAGCCCAGGAATATATATGACAAATCCCCAAAGACAGCGCCACCCTTATAAAAGCAGGAGAAGGACAACTCTCCCAGTTTGAAGAATACAATCAAGCTAAAGGCTATGGAAAACGCCTAAACCGCTATCGCAATAAAAGTGATACCACAAGCTATGGAGAACTCCTTAAAGAAGATAGCGCATTCATAGCCACAACAGCCCAGGAACACCTGGGGGACTTCACAGACAATAAAGAGTTCCAGGAACTCAGTGGCTTCCAGGAAGGAGAAACAAGTATGCTCAACATCCCAGAAGAGTACCAAGCTTATGGAGAAGACTTCAACAAAAGACTACAAAACCTCCAGGAGATGGACCAACCCACCATACAGGACCTGGAAGGCATAGAAGACCAGTTCAACTCAGAGAAAGCAGAACAGCTACTGGCCGATAACTCAGACAAACTTACAGAAGCCAAAGAAGTGATGCAGAAGCTGAAGAAGAAGTACACCTCTGTACCGAACTCTAACGACCTGAAAGATGCCGTAAAACGAAACTCGCTGGAAGAGAAGAAATTCATAGAACGATTAAGCTTCGGAGGCAACTTCCAGATCACAAGTACTGACCCTGTGATTATAGACGCCTCCCCAACAGAAGCCTACGGCATAAGCAAAATCTTTCAGGTAGGCTTGGGTATCAGTTAGCGCCAGACCTTCGGGAATGATAGCCTGAGCAGGCTAAGTGATCAACTATGGGGGTACCGGATGTTTGGAGATTACAACTTCTGGAAAGGTTTTTTCAGTAGGTTCGAATACGAACAGGTATTTCAAAAGATCATGGGAGAAGTAGAAGGGTTAGAGGACTTTAATGACCGATGGGACGGTACCATAGCCTTCTCATTGGGATTAGGCAAACGATTTAAGATCAAGAAGAAGATATCGGCATTTGCCATTATTCAGTACAACTTCCTTCACAGTGATGAAGATGGCATCACTACGAGTGGTTGGAACCCACGCTTCGGAATTGATTTTACACCCTGGTGAATTGCCTCCATAAAAGTGAACCCGGAGAGATTCGAACTCCCAACCTCTTGGGCCGTAACCAAGTGCACTATCCAGTTATGCTACGGGTCCATCTTATTTTTGGAGGTGCAAATTTAGAAATAATAATACCAATTGGAAATACTCGTTATTCATTGGGCGATAAAAATTATATCTTTGCGCCCTTTAAGAAATCATAAGCATGCGCAATCTTACTTTACTTTTTATAATTGTTATCTATACTTCAACGATACTTCTGGCTCAGGAAGATGAAAAAAAACAAAATCGTTACGAAGATCCTTTCGAAGTCCCGGGAAACGTAATTGTCGATTTAGGCTTTAATTTTCTAAGTGATGATGGAGGTGTAGAAACCGGCTTCTGGGGATCAAAAAGTGTAGGTATTTATTATATGTATGAAAAAACCTGGAAAGACTCTCATTTTTCAATAAACCCGGGTATTGGTGTTAGCCTTGAAAAGTATGATTTTCGAGATGATTTTACCCTTGCAGAGTCGATTGATGAAGATGGGTTTGAATTCACAGAGTTTGTAGCCTTAGATAGTGCCTTTCAAGCAGGTACACTTGGTTCAACTGAGATCAGAAAATCTAAACTCGCAGCTGAATACATTGAAATACCATTGGAATTCAGGTATTATCAAAATAAAAAAAATCATGATCGAGGCCTTCGTGTAGCTATTGGAATAAAAGGTGGTTTCTTATTCACTTCAAGGACAAAAATAAAATATGAGGCTCTGGATGGAGACAATGTGATCCTGAAAGAAAAAAATGACTTTCATCTGAATGGGTTAAGGTGGAGTGCTTTCGGAAGAATAGGATTAGGGGGACTTAATCTATTTTACGAACAAGGCTTGTCCAATATTTTTGAAAGCGGCCAGGGACCATTAGCTACAGATGCCAGATACTTTAAAGTAGGTATTTCTTTTATTGGTTTCTGATCCCAAAGGGATATTTATTACGCGACTATTGAGCTGATCACTTAGCGTTTTGCCTATTTGACACCTCATATCCTTGCGTCAGAGTAGTTTATTTAGACATTTTTCCAGAAATAAGGAGTAAAGAGCATCAATACGGTAAAAAGCTCCAACCTTCCGGTCAGCATAAGAAAAGAAAGTACCCACTTTCCGGTAGCAGGTATGTTTGCGAAATTATCTATAGGGCCTACTTCACCAATTCCAGGACCGATATTGCCTAAGGAGGTAGCGACGGCTCCAATAGCCGTTTCGAAATCAAGCCCCAATAAAGCCATTGCGATAGATCCAAAAGCGAAAACGCTAAAGTAGATCATAATAAAAGCTAGAGTATTAAAGGTAATATCACGAGGTACAGCAGTTCCATTAAGTCTTACTGGTATAACTGCCGAAGGGTGAAGCTGCCGCTTTAATTCCAGAATACTATTCTTAAAAAGTACAATATGGCGTACGATTTTCACGCCACCTGCCGTTGAGCCAGCTGAGCCGCCCAAAAACATTAGAAGGAAAAAAATAACTGTCAGTAATGGAGCCCAGGAAGTATAGTCGGCTGTCACATAACCGGTTGTGGTCAGGACAGAAATAACCTGAAAGAGTGAATCCCGGAATGACTTTTCGAAACCCTCATCACTCACTAAATAAACGACTATTGTAGAGCTTACCGCCACCAAAATAATGATGCTGACGTAACCTCTAAATTCTTCATTGGACCATACGTTTTTTAACTTTCCTTTCAGCGTAAAATAGGTCAATGTGAAATTAGTGCCTGCGAAAAACATAAACACAATAATTACATACTGTATAGCAGGGCTGGTATAGTATGCAATACTATCTTGTCGGGTAGAAAATCCTCCGGTTGCCATAGTGGTCAATGCGTGATTTATAGCATCGTAAAACGACATACCAAAAAGCCAAAGCAATAAAGTTTCAGCTAGAGTAAGCATAAAGTAAATGAAATAGAGTCTTTTCGCAGTTTCACGAATTCTAGGTTGCATTTTATCAGGAGAAATTCCCGGGGCTTCAGCAACGAACAACTGCATACCTCCAATGCCAAGGATGGGTAAAATGGCAACGGCAAGTACGATAATCCCCATTCCCCCGATCCACTGGGTGAGGCTTCTCCAGAACAGCAGACTTTTTGGGGCTTCTTCAATATTGTTTAAAATGGATGCTCCAGTAGTAGTAAAACCTGAAATAGTTTCAAAAAAAGCATCAGTAAGGTTGGGAATAAAGCCACTTAAAATATAAGGTAATGACCCAAACAAGGACATAAATAGCCACCCTAGTGTAACAATGAGGTAACCATCTTTTTTGGTGAGTTGCTTATTAGTAATTCTTTGATTGTTGACCCAAAAAAAACCTCCGGTAGAAATAGTGGCCATCGCCGAAAGAATGATGTACTCCAGGTTTTCGTTATAAACGAGTGCAAAAGGCACACATAGAACCATTAAACTGCCATTTAGTAATAGCAGTATTCCGAGAAACCGGAAGATCATTCGGTAGTTAAACATCACTTAAAGAATGATTCAACCTGATGGATGGAGTCTGGTAAGGCTAATACTACAACCCGGTCCTTAGGCAAAAATTGAAAGTCGCCCATAGCAGTGTACCCTTTTCCATTTCTAATAACGCCTCCAATAATAGCCGTATGTGGGAAGTTGATCTCTTTTAGCCTTTTCTCCGTAATTCTGCAATTGTCTTTAACCTCGAATTCGAGTATTTCGGCATCTACACCGTGCACACTGGCAATCGATAATACTTCTCCTTTTCTGATGTATCTGAAAATGAAATTTGCTGCGATCAACTTTTTGTTGATCATAGTATCGACTCCAATATTTTGAGAAAGGTGAATGTAATCGATATTCTCAACAAGCGATATGGTTTTGCCTACACCATTGTTTTTGGCCACAAGGCAGGAAATAATATTTGTTTCAGAATCACCGGTTAAAGCCAAAAAAGCATCCATCTGATCTAAACCTTCTTCTTTTAAGAGCTCGACGTCACGGCCGTCCCCATTTATCACCAATACATCTGGTAGCTTATCGGCTAGCTCAAAAGACTTATCCCGGTCTTTCTCGACGAGTTTTATATTATACTTTTCTGAAAGCCTTCTAGCTGCATTATAGCCAACTTTACTGCCCCCAAGGATCATAATATTTTTTATTCCAAGCTTCTGTTTCCCGGAAAGGTCAAGCACACGATCTACGCCTTCCGGTTGGGCAATAAAATAGGCATGGTCACCCGTCTGGAAGCGTGTTTCCCCTCTTGGAATAATGGTTTTATCACCCCTGAGAATAGCTACGGTAAGAAAATTGTTTTCCGGGTTTAAATAGGCTGTACTAGACAAGGTTTTATTGTACAGCCTGCTGTTTTCGTCTACAATAACACCGATTAGCTTGAGAAGACCTTTGTTAAACTCGAATGCATCGGTAAGCGCATTATCTTTCAGAAGTCTTTGAATTTCACGGGCTGCTAGTGATTCCGGTGAAATAATTTCATCGATCCCAAGATCCCTGATATCCAGCTTATCTTTTTTTAGTAAGTATTCAATATTGCTAATTCGTGCTACCGTTTTTTTCGCACCGAGGTGCTTACCGATCATCGCTGTGGTAATATTCGTTTCTTCCGAAGAAGTTGCAGCGATCAATAGATCTGCTTTGGAAATATTAGCCTGATCAAGCGTTGTGTACGATGTTGATGAACCCTTTATTGTTGCTACATCAAGGTGGTTGGCCACATATTTTAGAACATTGGGATCCGTATCAATTACTGCAATATCCTGTTTTTCGAAGGCTAATAGCTTAGCGATATGAAAACCAACATCACCTCCTCCGGCTATAATTATCCTCATTCAAAAATTGAGCTTTGAAACTGTTGTTAAATGTATTGAAATAATCTGTTGAAACTAAAAATTAGCCGGTTCATAGTATTCAGCTTGAAGAATTCGTTTAACCATTTTTCTTTAACTTTCAAGTCAATTTATACTATGATTTTTTTTTTAAAGCTTCTTTCACGACTTCCTTTAAGTGTTCTTTATATTCTTTCTGACGTACTGGCATGGTGGGCGCGCGTTATTTTCAAGTACAGAAGAGAAACTGTTTTTGAAAATCTTAAAAAGAGCTTTCCCGATAAGTCTGAAGAAGAAATAAAAAAAATAGCTAAAGGATTTTACACTAATCTTTCTGATTTGGTAGTAGAAACCCTCAAGGCGATTAGTATAGATAAGAATGATTTAGCCTCAAGAGTGCAATTCAATAATATAGAAATGCTCCAAGACTATCTTCAGACAAAACAGTCTGTTATAATGATAGCAATTCATCAGTGTAACTGGGAGTGGATGCTGCTGGCTGGCTGTATCAAACTACCCTTTCCGATAGATGCGGTTTATCTGAAACTCAATAATCCCAATATGGAAAAACTGATGTTCGAAACCCGATCCAGATTTGGGGGAAATCCAATTCCTACAACTAATGCTTTAATGGAAATTATGAAGCGAAATCGTTCCACGAGAGCTTTTGCCATGCTTGCAGATCAGGTTCCACATAAAAGTGTTGACAAATACTGGTCGACATTCCTCAATCAGGACACGGCCTTTCAGCTTGGTACAGAACAACTTCCCAAGCTTACTAAAGATCCAATTATTTTCATGTCTATGAAAAGAGTTAAGCGTGGCTTCTATGAGGTCGATATGATTAAGATTGCTGAGCCCCCCTATGCGAAGGGGCGAGACTTTTATATTATTGAAAGCTATAAAGAAGTGGCCGAACAACTTGTCAAAGACCATCCAACAGACTGGTTGTGGTCTCACAGAAGATGGAAATATAAAAAGCCACTATATGCGTAGCGACTTTAAACCGATGTCTTTATATTTTTTCTTCGAGAAATTTAGCTAGGTCCTTTATTGTCGGATAATCAAAGAAATCCGTTACTTCCAGTTTGTTAGGATAACGCTCTTCAATCCGTTCATGAATTTGAGCAAGGGTCAGAGAACTGGTACCAATTTCAAATATGTTATCGTCGACAGTAATATCATGCTCAGTAATAAACTCTTTCGCAATATTCAGTAATTCCAGTTCAAGTTTTCCGGAGCTTTTTGATTCATTTACTTCCTCAGCTAAAATTTGATTTATCTCTTTCGAAATATTACTGAAAATTCCGTTTTGATACTCGTCAGTTAGGATAAATCTCTGAATTTTGCCACTAGTCGTTTTTGGTATTTTAGTAACTGGAACGATGTCATCTACTTCCAGCGCAAGATCTTTCGCTATCTGAGTTTTGATTTTTTTCAGAACCGGAATAAAGCTTTCTGCTTTCCCTTTGTGTAGCACAAAACCGACCAGTTTATCTCCATCCGAATTTGGTAATCTTATCCCTACAAAGGCAATTTTACCCAAGTCTATTTCAGTATTTTGTATGATTATATTTTCAAGATCGTGCGGGTAGAAATTTTGACCGTTTACGAAAATAATGTCTTTGTTTCTACCAGTGATAACAAGTTCTCCCTCATGAATAAAACCTAAATCACCTGTATTTACCCATCCTTCTCCGTTGATAAGTTCTTTATTGATGTCCTCAGCTTTATAGTATCCTTTAGTAACATTTTTGCCTCTTATCTCCACCTGTCCAATGGTATCTTCGGAGAGTTTTTCACCCTGCGTATTGGTTATCTGAACTTCAGTGTTTCTTATAGGCTTCCCTTCAATAACATAACTAATAGAATTCTGATGATCACCAACAAGCTCTACTTCATCTCCTACTCCTAACTTTAATGGGTTAAGGGAAAGCGTACGAACGCCAGTACTGACCTGAGGGAAAGTAACGGCAAGGCTCGCTTCTGCTAAACCATAAACTGGAAACATGGCATTTTTATTTAGCCCGTTTGCTTCCAAAGTATCTAAAAACTGATCACATATATCAGTAGATATAGGCTCTGCACCATTAAAAATAACTCGTATGGATGACAGGTCCGCACCGTTCAGCTTTTCCGGTGAGTATGCTTTGAGAAAGTGCTTATAACCAAAATTAGGAGAGCATGTAACAGTAATCTTTTTCTCGGAAGCGAGCTGCATCCATAGAAGAGGTCTCCGTATAAAAAGCTCAGTGGGTAATAATGTCTGATTAATACCCTGCACAAGTTCGCATAGGTGAAAACCGATCAGGCCCATATCATGGGTAAGTGGCATCCATGATATGGTAGAGTCTTCTTGAGTAACATGTATGCCGCTTAGGATATCCAGTACATTGGTAATGACGTTTTCATGCGTAAGTACGACTCCTTTTGGCTCACTTGTTGATCCCGATGAAAATTGAATGAATGCTATGTCTTCAGGTGTAGCTTGTTCAATGGAGCCTTGCTGACTCAAATCCTCAATTTCATCAACAATTACCGAACGCTCTGATAACTTTTTAAACTGACTTTCCAGACCATTCTTTTCGGCGAAGGCACCCAGTCTTTTGAGGTTTGCTGATTCGAGGAAAATGAATGGTTCGTCCAGTTTTTCGAATATTCTGAAAATTTTAGCTCTGTGCTCATCACTAATGCCAAAAGCCACCGGAACAGGGGTTATTCGCCCCAAAATAGAAGCCCAAAAGGAATCAATAAACTGCTCATTTTTAGTTACGGAAATAATAAGCTGACTCCCGGCTCTAATTCCTTTCCTCTGGAAAAGTCCCAAAAGACCTTTAGCTCTTTCCTGCAGATTTGAATAGGAGATAAAATTTTCCTTCTCTTCCCCTTCTACGTGGAAAATCCCATGATCAGAAGAGTTATTATCTAAAAAGGCTTCAGTGAGCGTAGTATAGTTCATCTTTTTAAAAAGGTTTTATCGGATAACAGGTCTAAGTGTCAAATCTCTTTTTGAGCGTAGGTTGATTTGAGGTTCCAGCTCAATTTCTCCTTCATCTACATATTCCATCTGAAAAGTTTGAGAAAGATATCCAAGGTGGATTTGCATTTCAACCATTGCGAAAAAATCGCCTACGCATTGGCGTGGACCTCCTGAAAAGGGGAAATAAGTAAATCTATGTCTTTCTTTGATGTTTTCGGTAGAAAAACGTTCAGGATGAAATTCCTCTGGATTTTCCCAGTAGCTCTCATCCCTTTGAATGAAGTAGGGAGAGATAAAAATATCTGTCTTTGGAGCCACGCTATATGCGCCTATCTGATCTTCATTAATAGCTCTTCTCGTAATCAGCCATACAGGGGGATAAAGTCTCATTGTTTCCTTTAAGATTTGCTCTGTATAATTAAGAGTCTTCAGATCTTCAAAAGTAGGAATACGCCCATTTAGTGCATCGACTTCACTATGCAACAAATCTCTTTTACCGCTATTAACGGATAGCAGGTACCATGACCAGCTTAAAGTAGCCGCTGAGGTTTCATGCCCGGCTACTATCAAAGACATGACTTCATCAAGCAGTTCTTTTTCGGTCATTTTTTCCTCTGTGTCCTTATCACGAGTTTCCATAAGCATGGACAGGAAGTCAAATTCAATTCTCTCTTCTCTTTCTCGTTTTTTTCTAAATTCCTTCACATAGCCGGTTAGTGAACGGAATTTCACTGCGAACTGCAAGTCTCTAGTAGTATTTTCTGTTATTAGCATAAAAGGATTTTCACCTTTTTCCTTTATGAGATTTTCCAGATCAACACTAAAAATTGCGTTAAGAACAATTTCGAGGCTGATGTCGCTCATTTCCTTGGTTATATTAATTGTTCCTCCTTCTTTGGCAATCCGGGTCCAGCGTTCATGAGCTCTCTGATTAACTTCATGCATGCTTTCAGAAAGCCGCTCTATGACTTTTCGATGAAAAGAAGGCTGTATCATACGCCTTTGCTTTCTCCAGAAATCACCTTCACTAACTATAATACCATTTCCGAGTAGCATTTTGACTCTGTCCATACCTACACCTTTTGTGTAGTTTTTATTATTGGTCAGCATGACATGCTTAACCATTTCAGGATCACTAATTACGTAAGTATGGGCCTTTCTGAACGGTGAAAAAATGCTAAAGCATTTACCGTATTGTTTTTTGAAGCTGCTTATTAGCTCCAGAGCGTTGTCGGTGAAGCCAATATCGAGAGGTTCCTCAGGACCTTCAGGCAGGTTTATTATGTTCATAACCTGAAAAGTACAGTCTTTCAGTTAATAATGCTACAAACTAAAAAGCCCCGACTGAGCGGGGCTTAATAATTTCGTTATAATGAATTTTAGTGTAAGCGCTCTTTGATCTTGGCAGCCTTTCCTTGTCTTCCTCTTAAGTAGAACAATCTTGCTCTTCTTACATGACCTCTTCTTACTAATTCAATACTTTCAATATTTGGTGATAATAGGGGGAAAATTCTCTCTACTCCAACGCCATTAGATATTTTTCTTACCGTAAAAGTCTCACCATTGGTATTCGGGTTTCTTCTTTGGATCACGGCTCCCTGAAAAAGCTGAATCCTTTCTTTCTCACCCTCTTTAATTTTTACCGATACTTTAACTGTATCTCCTGCTTTAAAATCAGGATGTTTGCTTCTTTGCTCGGTATATTCTTGCTCTACTAATTTTATCAAATCCTGGCTCATGGCTCTTTATTTTTTCAAAAGGATTGCAAAGATAGTGATATTCTTGAAAATAGTAATAATGTTGAAAAAACATTCCTAACTATTTATCAAGCAAATCGGGACGAACCGATTTCGTTTTTTCTAATGACTTTTCAAACCTCCAGTCTTCAATACGTTTTTCATTACCAGATAGCAATATTTCAGGAACCTTAATACCCCTAAAATCTGCCGGCCTGGTATAAACCGGAGGTGCCAGCAGGCCGTCCTGGAAAGAATCAGTCAGCGCAGAAGTTTCGTCGTTCAAAACCCCTGGAATAAGCCTGATTATTGCGTCGCTGATTACTGCAGCGGCAAGCTCTCCGCCAGAAAGCACATAATCACCAATGCTGATTTCTCTGGTAACATAACAGTCCCTTATTCTTTGATCTATGCCTTTATAATGCCCGCAGATGATGATGATGTTTGATTTTAGCGAAAGCTCGTTGGCTGTAACCTGATTAAAGACCTGACCGTCTGGGGTAGTATATATTACTTCATCGTAAGTATTCTCTTTTTTGAGTTGATCTATGCAGTCTGCTAAAGGCTCTGCCATAATAACCATTCCGGCACCACCTCCAAAAGCATAATCATCAACTTGCTGATGTTTTTTATTCGAATACTTACGAAGATCGTGAATAAATACGCTTACGATATTCTTTTGACTAGCCCTTTTGAGAATGGACTGCTCAAAAGGACTCTCAATCAGCTTAGGTAAAAGAGTGATGATATCAATCCTCATCCTGATCAGATAAAAAAACTTCCAGTAAACCTTCGGGTAACTTTAATAATATTGTCTTTTTGTTTCGATCCAAGGAAACAAAGATATCGTCACTTAAAGGAACCAAGACTTCAGAACCATTGTGGTCGATAGCAATGAGGTCATCTCCTGGCATTTCAAACACATTCTTTACAATGCCAATTACGGAGTCGTTAGAAAAGTCTAATGACTCAAAACCGATGATTTCGTGATAGTAGAATTGGTCGCCTTCTAACTTATGCAAATAGTCATCAGGCAGATAGACTTTTTTAGACCTTAATCGCTCAGCTGACGATCGATCATGAACATCTTCCAGCTTTATTCTGGCCTTATTGCCCTGTATAGATAGGCTTGAAATTGAAAATGGGATCAAACTTTCATCCGTATCAATGAAAATCGATCCCATTTTGGAATAATCTCCCGGATAATCAACATCCAGAAAAATTACTATTTCCCCTTTAAGACCATGAATTTTCTGCACATAACCCAGTTCAAACAGGTTATCGGTATTCATGGGCCTTAAGTTACTTTGTTTCTTTCTCTTCTGTTGATTCCGCTTCAGCCGGAGCAGTGGCAGCTTCTTCAGTAGTAGCTTCCGCAGCTACTGCTACTTCTTCTTTTTCTTCTTCCTGAACTTCTGCATTTGCTTCAGAATCCTGAGCCTCAACTTCAGCTTGTGCTTCTTCAACTTTCTTTTGAAGTTCTGCAGCTCTTGCTTCTTTAATTTTTGTTTCGGCCTCTAATCTGGCTTTGTCTTTATCAGCTTTAGCCTTAGAAATACCCTCTACTTTAGTCTGGATTTTAGATTCTTTATCTTGAATCCAAGCTTCAAATCTTTTGTCTGCTTCTTCCTGGGTTACAGCACCTTTCTGAACTCCTATTTGCAGGTGTTTCTTTAAGAGAACTCCTCGATAGGAAAGCATTGCTCGAACAGAATCTGTAGGTTGAGCCCCTTTCATAACCCAATCGAAAGCTTTATCAGCATCAATATTTATAGTTGCTGGGTCAGTATTCGGATTGTAAGTGCCGATTTTCTCGATGAATTTGCCATCTCGTGGCGCCCTTGCGTCTGCTACTACAACATCATAAAGAGCTAATTTTTTGCGTCCTCGACGCGCTAATCTAATTTTTACCGCCATTTTTACTAATTAAGTGAGGGAACACGTCCCTCTATAATTTTTTGAAGGTGCAAAGATACATCATTTTAGTAATATAACCAGCCCTCATTTATACACTTTGTTTTAGGTTAAAGTCACCTGGCCGTCGCTCGTCCCTCACTAGCAAATTCAGGATTACTTTATATCTTTGTTTTACCTTGATTTTATACCAATTTTCGGCTTAACCCTATGGATGAATACTCATATATTTCCAATGCTGATCCATCTTACATCGATGAATTATACTCATCCTACAAGAACAATCCTGAGTCTGTAGATATTGAGTGGAAGAAATTCTTTGAAGGATTTGAATTTTCTACTAAAAGATTTGTATCAAACGGTAAATCTGATGTTTCTGAAGAAGAAGTTCAGGGCGAAATTAGTGTTAGACAGCTGATCCATGCTTACAGGACAAGAGGCCACCTGTTGTCCAACACCAATCCTATTCGACAAAGGAAGGATAGAAAGCCTCTTCTTGAACTAGAGAATTTCAATTTATCTGATGCTGATCTTGAAAAAGAATTCAGTGCAGGAGAATTACTGGGAATAGGTAGGGCTCCATTAAAAAAAATTATTCAAGCCTTAAGGGAGATTTATACAGGTACAGTCGGATTCGAATATATGTTCATCAGGGATCCGGAGATGCTAGGCTGGTTTCAGCATAAAAGTGAAAAGGAAGCTCTGGCATTTAACCCTTCCATCGAGAAGAAAAAAAGAATTTTATCGAAGCTGAACGAAGCTGTTGTATTCGAAAGTTTCCTGCACAAAAAATATATAGGCCAAAAGAGATTTTCACTGGAAGGTGGAGAAACTACCATTCCTGCTTTAGATACGATTATCAATAGAGGGGCTGAACTTGGTGTTGAAGAAGTAGTGATAGGTATGGCTCATAGAGGCCGTCTTAATGTCCTGGCCAACATTATGGGCAAAACCTACGAGCAGATTTTCAATGAATTTGAAGGGAATGCGGAGCCCGATTTAACCATGGGGGATGGGGACGTGAAATATCACATGGGATATTCAAGTCAAATAGAGACACCTTCAGGGAATAAAATAGATTTGAAGCTTGCCCCGAACCCATCTCACCTCGAAGCTGTAGACCCTGTAGTAGAGGGTTTTGTGCGAGCAAAAATTGACGCACAGTATGAAGGAAATTTCAAAAAAGTACTTCCTGTCTTAATACATGGTGATGCAGCAGCGGCAGGACAGGGAATTATTTATGAAGTAGCACAGATGTCACAGTTGGAAGGTTATTCTACTGGGGGAACCATTCACTTTGTAATAAACAATCAAGTCGGTTTTACTACTGACTACTATGACGCCCGTTCGAGTATCTACTGCTCAGACATTGCAAAAATTACGGATTCGCCAGTATTACACGTAAATGGTGATAATCCGGAAGCGGTTATGTTTTGTGTGAACCTGGCAACAGAATTCAGACAAAAATACCAAAAGGATATCTGGATAGATATGGTTTGTTATAGGAAGCATGGGCATAATGAAAGTGATGAGCCTAAATTTACCCAACCATATTTGTATAAGCTGATTGGCAAGCACCCTAATCCTAGGGAATTATATGTTAAAAAGCTGACTGACAGGGGAGATGTCGATAGTGAGTTAGGCAAGGATATGGATAAGGAATTCAATCAGCTGTTACAGGATCGATTGAATATGGTAAAACAGAATCCCTTACCTTATAAATATCAACCATTAGAGGAAGAATGGCATGAGTTGAGAAGGTCTGAGCCTAAGGATTTCGATAAGTCTCCTAATACTTCCACCACCGAAGAAAAAATTAAAAAAGTTGCAGATGCTTTAGTGACTTTCCCTGAAGGATTTACTCCTATAAAGCAAATCGAGAAGCTTTTCGAACAACGAAAGGAAATGTTTTTCGAAAAGAAGGAGTTGAATTGGGCTGCTGGTGAATTACTTGCTTACGGAACGCTTTTGTTAGATGGGAAATCTGTTCGTATGACGGGACAGGATATTAGAAGAGGCACGTTTTCCCACCGTCATGCAGTAATAAAAGATGCAGAGACGAACATAGCTTACAGTTCTTTAAGCCATATGGAAGGATTGGAAGCCGATTTTAATATTTTCAATTCATTCCTTTCGGAATATGGGGTGATGGGTTTTGAATTCGGTTATGCCATGGCTAACCCAAATGCCTTAACGATTTGGGAAGCCCAATTTGGAGACTTTGCTAACGGAGCTCAGGTAATGATCGATCAATTTGTTGCTCCTTCAGAATCTAAATGGCAAAGGATGAATGGATTAGTCCTTTTACTACCTCATGGTTATGAAGGCCAGGGGCCTGAACATTCCAATGCACGGCCAGAGAGGTTTCTTCAACTAGCGGCAGAATACAATATGGTCGTTGGGAATTTTACGACTCCGGCAAATATGTTTCATGCTTTGAGGCGTCAGTTAGCTTGGCCTTTTAGAAAGCCTTTAGTCGTGATGTCTCCTAAATCTTTATTGCGCCATCCGAAGGTTGTATCACCAATTAAGGATTTTACTAACAATACATTTCAGGAAGTCTATGATGATAATTACGTCACAAAATCCAAGACTGAAAAAGTCTTAATGTGTACAGGGAAAGTATATTTCGACCTACTTGAAAAACAACAAAGCGAGAAAATAAAGGATGTAGCTATCGTGAGAATAGAGCAACTTCACCCATTCCCGGAGAAAAAGGTAGATGCCATACTGAAGAAGTACACCAAAATGAAGAAGCTGGTTTGGGTACAAGAGGAGCCGGTGAATATGGGGTATTGGTCATTTCTTCTTAGGACGTATTATAAGCGACCGGATATGGAGATTGTAGCAAGAAAACCTAGTGCTTCTCCAGCAACGGGCTATGCCAAAGTCCATGCGGAAGAGCAGAAAAAAATAGTTAACGCAGCTTTCAAAAGATAAAACATAAAAGAATGAGCTTAGAAATTAAGGTGCCCCAGGTTGGGGAATCTATTACGGAAGTAACGCTTGCATCTTGGGTTAAAAAGAACGGGGATTACGTGGAAATGGATGAAATCATTTGTGAGCTGGAATCAGATAAAGCAACATTTGAATTGAATGCAGAAGCTGCAGGAGTCCTGTCCATAAAAGCAGAAGAAGGAGATACCTTGGAAATAGGGCAGCTGATTGCAGAGATAGACACAGATTCTTCACAAAATGGAAGCGGTTCTTCTTCGGGAGGCGATTCTTCAGAAAGCCCCAAGGAAGAATTTGGTGGCGATAGTTCTTCTGAAGCCAAGCCAACAGGAGAAGTTCTTGAAATGAAAATCCCTTCGGTTGGGGAATCCATCACTGAAGTTACCATAGGCTCATGGCTGAAAAAAGATGGAGATTTCGTTGAAATGGATGAAGAAATTGCGGAGATAGAAACCGATAAGGCAACCCAGGAATTTCCAGCTGAAGCGCAAGGTATTCTTAGGTTGGTAGCCAGTGAGGGTGATGTTGTAGAAGTTGGCGCTGTCATAGCCAAAATCGAGGTGATGGAGGGCAAGCCGAGTTCGAATGGTTCTTCTGAAGAAAAAGCAACTTCAGAAGATGCATCAGCAGGCACTCAAACTTCAGAATCAAAAGAAACTTATGCTACAGGTCATGCCTCACCTGCTGCATCAAAAATACTTTCTGAAAAAGGAGTATCATCTGCAGATGTGCAAGGAACAGGTAGGGATGGACGGATCACAAAAGAGGATGCTGCAAATGCGCAAGTAAAATCTGTGGCTAAAGAAACTCAAACCTCTCGATCGCAAGTACAAACTCCGGCAATTCCAGTACAACCTGGCTCCAGAAATAGCAATCGGGAGAAGATGACCAATCTTCGTAAAACCATCTCCAGGAGGTTAGTTGCTGTTAAGAATGAAACGGCCATGCTTACCACATTCAACGAGGTGAACATGAAGCCAATCATGGACATAAGGAAAAAATATAAGGAATCTTTCAAGGAAAAGTATGAAGTGGGTCTGGGCTTCATGTCATTCTTCACCAAAGCAGTTTGTGTTGCCCTCAAAGAGTGGCCTTCTGTGAATGGAATGATTGATGAAAATGAACTGGTTTATTATGATTACTGCGATGTTTCCATTGCTGTTTCCACACCTAAAGGATTGGTAACACCCGTCGTTAGAAACGCAGAAGGTTTAGGTTTTCATCAAATTGAATCAGAGATCATACGATTAGCTACTAAGGCAAGAGATGGGAAATTAAGTATAGACGAAATGACCGGTGGTACATTTACCATCACGAATGGAGGAATATTCGGATCAATGCTTTCCACACCGATCATAAACCCTCCGCAGTCAGCGATACTTGGAATGCACAACATTGTAGAGCGCCCTATGGCGCAAAATGGGGAGGTAGTAGTGTTACCAATAATGTATGTCGCCCTGTCTTATGATCATAGAATTGTTGACGGAAGAGAATCGGTGAGCTTCCTGGTAAGGGTAAAAGAACTATTGGAAGACCCTTCACGATTATTGTTAGAAGTTTAAAGAATTAACCCAAATGACTTACGACGTAACTATTATTGGTTCAGGGCCAGGTGGATATATTGCTGCTGTCCGATGCGCTCAGCTTGGAATGAAAACAGCGATTATTGAAAAGTACAACACACTTGGAGGCACCTGTTTGAATGTGGGCTGTATCCCTTCAAAAGCATTATTGGATAGTTCTGAACACTATCATAATGCAGAGACTACTTTTTCAGAGCATGGTATTGAGTTGAAAAACCTGAAGGTTAATCTTGAGCAAATGATCAGGAGAAAGTCAGAAGTAGTGAAACAAACTACCGACGGGGTTGACTATCTGATGAAAAAAAACAAAATCGATGTTTTCAGTGGTTTAGGGTCTTTCGTGGATAAAAATACCATCAAGGTCGAAAAAGAAGACGGCGAAGAAGAGATCAAAACAGATAAGGTCATTATTGCTACTGGTTCGAAGCCTTCCTCTCTGCCCTTTATTGAACTGGATAAGAAAAGGGTTATCACCAGTACTGAAGCATTGGAACTCAAAGAGGTTCCAAAGCATATGATCATCATCGGAGGAGGTATCATAGGAATGGAGCTTGGCTCTGTTTATGGTCGCCTTGGATCTAAAGTTTCTGTCGTTGAGTATTTAGATAGTCTAATACCAACAATGGATAGGACCATGGGTAAGGAGCTTCAAAAGGCAACTAAGAAGCTCGGTTTCGAATTCTATTTGAGTCATAAAGTGACTGGTGTTGAAAATAAAGGGAAAGAAGTAATAGTTAGTGCTGAAACCCCAAAAGGAAAAACCCTGGAATTAAAAGGTGACTATTGCCTGGTTTCGGTGGGAAGAAAACCATATACAGAAGGCCTAGGACTTGAAAACATCGGAATCGAAACGGATAAGCAAGGCAGAATTGAGGTCAACGAAGATTTAAGAACGAAAGTTGATAACATTTGGGCTATCGGAGATGTAGTCAAAGGAGCAATGCTTGCCCACAAAGCGGAAGAAGAAGGGGTTGTGGTAGCAGAAAGAATTGCAGGTCAGAAACCACATGTCAACTATTTATTGATTCCCGGTGTCGTTTATACCTGGCCTGAAGTAGCCAGCGTTGGCCATACGGAAGAAGCGTTAAAAGAATCAGGGAAAGCATATAAAAAAGGCTCATTTCCATTCA
Organism: Bacteroidota bacterium; assembly: GCA_039030555.1. GTDB lineage: Bacteria > Bacteroidota > Bacteroidia > Cytophagales > Cyclobacteriaceae > JBCCDY01. Next base: position 13,375 of record JBCCDY010000001.1, on the reverse strand, counting down.
AAGCATCCGGCAGGGCTAGAGCCAGTATGGATACGGATGGCTTGGTAAAGGTTTTAGCTGATAAGGAGACTGATGAAATTCTTGGTGTTCACATCTGCGGGCCCAGAGCAGCCGATATGATTGCAGAAGCTGTTGTAGCGATGGAATATCGAGCTTCAGCAGAAGATATAGGGCGTATTTCTCATGCTCATCCAACATTTACGGAGTCCTTTAAAGAGGCTTGTTTAGCTGCTTCCGATAATAGGCCATTGAATATTTAGAAGGGATTGGTTCTTAGGCGTTCATAAGCAAAATCAAGGAGCAACTGAAAGCGATAAACTCAAAAACTATCCTTCCCCAGTGCCATACTCCCCATTTTTTTAAAGCTGATGGAAGAGCTTCGTCGGAGATACTTCTATTAAAGAAGCTTCTATTGGCTTTCTTAAAATACAAGAAGTAGCTTGAAAAGAACAGAAGTGTTGAAACTCCCATGGTTACTAAAAGCAATTGATCTTTAGCATCAGAGATAAGACTATTTGCTACCGTGATCAGTGGAAGGATTGTAGCAGCAATAGTAATAGGTGCGAAAAACTGATGTATTTTTTTGCCATACGTTCGATGAAGTTCAAAAAAGTGCTCCGGGGAAAGAGCTTTCCAATAAGGAACCAAAAGCATAGCCTCTGCAATTTGAGCACCCAGAAAAATTCCAAGCAAGCCACTCGAAATTAAAAGAAGAGCTTCCGATATCATCTTTGCTTAATTCTTCGAAATCTCCTTACCTTCCTCAAGGTACCCTATGATTTCCTTATAGGTTAGATAAGATTTATGTTGGAGTCGTCTCGTCGTTTTGGGAAGTACAATTAAATATTGATCATAAACTTCACGCATGTGTGCTAACTGATAACCCAATCCATGGTTCAACGTCATGATGTCAGCAGTACGTTCTACTTTCGCCCTGTGTTTTTTAGAAAGGGCATACCTGAAATTGTCAAAAAAGAAATTGGCCTTACTTTTAGTGTAGAAATCAACAACATGACTTAGTTCATGCCCAATCACTCCTACAAGAGCATTAAACGGTATTTCTGAAAGTACTAGAGCTTCATAAACATCATTATTATCTGTAACATAGACGGTAAACGTCCTGTTTTCCTTGGGGCTCATAAAAGGGGCGGGTGAAGGTTGCATGTACATCACCTCTTGTTGTGTTTTGATTACAAAGTTAATTTTTGCGTCTTTTAGTTCAGGAAACTTTGAAAGGGCTACGAGTGCAGCGAGTTCAATAGTTTCAGGAATGTTCTTCTGTTTTCCATAAACTTCTCTCAGAAAATCAATCTTTGGAATGAACTGCTCCGGCGTATAATAAATTTCATATTTATTATTTGATTCTTGGCAAGGACTAGCCGTCACAATGGAGGTCGTGATGACCAATGTTAGGGCTAAAAGGGCTTTATTTATTAAATATGATGCCATTTAATGTATTAATACAATTGCAAGCTAGAAAGTAACTGCAAATTGTATGATTTTAAGTTTTCTACGAATGACCCATGTATGTTTTTGAGTGATATTCATTCATAATTGAATCAAAATCTTGTTTATCCAGAGCCTCAGAATACTTTACAAAATTTGATACAATTTCTGTCTTAAGATTACCATCCTGCAATGCGGTGCTATAATTGATATCTGAAAAAGTTACCATAGAATACTGCGAAAGCCATTTTTCTGAATACTTTCTTGTTAATTCAGCTTCTATTTTCTTGCGAAATAAAAATTGAGGATCACCTACTTTGTCTCTCATTTCAATGAAATTTGCCAAAGCCAGGTCTCGAATAGCATCTGCATCTTTTTTCCGGGATTCCTGAAATTTATTAAATGAAATATCCCAGTTAAAATTGTACTTTTCTAATATTTCAAAAAATATTCTGCAATCTTCAAACCCTGAATTCATTCCCTGCCCGTAAAATGGAACTATCGCATGCGCAGCATCACCAAGGATGATAGATCTATTTATCACCCAGGGATAACACGATATACTCACTAAGGAAGAAGTAGGGTTATCTTCAAATTCTTGAATTAAATCAGGCATTAAAGGGATCACATCCTTAAAATGACGCTCGAAAAAATCAATTATTTCACCTTTAGTTTCAAGTGATTTGAAGGACTCTTCACCTTCGAAAGAAAAAAATAAGGTTGCGGTAAAAGTTTTATCAGGGTTTGGTAAAGCAATCAACATAAATCCCCCTCTTGGCCAAATATGAAGTGCTTCCGGGTCCATAGCAAAATCACCGTTGGATTCAGGAATAGTTAATTCCTTGTATCCATGTTCAAGAAACTCTTGTGCATAATTGAAGCGATCGGTTTTTTGCATTTCACTTCTTAGAACCGAAAAAGCACCATCAGCCCCAATACAACGATCTGGCTTTATAGTAGCACTATCTTCAAACTGTAGTTGGGTAGTATCCAGCGAAATAGATTTACAGCTTTTACCGAAATTGAAATACGTTCCTGCCTTTTCACTTTCCTCTATCAACATTTTGTTCAGGCCTGTTCTGGAAATGGAATATATAGCCTGCCCTTCTTTACCGTAAGGTTGAAAAGTTAAGTTACCCTCTACATCGTGTATCATTCTTCCTTTCATAGGAAGGCCGAACTCTAAGGCTTTATCTTTCAACCCAACCCGATCAAGCGCATGTAAGCCTCTATGGCTTAAGGCAAGGTTTATAGATCGTCCTCCGTCAATGCGGTTTTTTCTAGGGTCTTGTCGCTTTTCATAAACATTAACTTTAAAGTTCTCCTTTGCTAAATAGAGCGATAATAAAGACCCTACTAAACCCGCTCCCAGCACAGCTATTTCCTTGTTTTTATCCATTTACGGTAGCTTTCAGAATTTTATAAAATCGATAAACGTCCTTAAATGAGTTGTAAAGAGGTACTGGAGCTGCCCTTATTACACAAGGCTCTCTCCAATCTACTATAACCCCATTTTCAGTCAATTGATCAAATATTTTTTTTCCATCCTTGTGAAAAAACAGCGATAGCTGACATCCTCTTCCTTCCTCTTCTTTTGGAGTAATTATAGACAGGAGTTTTTCATTTTTGTTTATTTCTGAAAGAAGAAACTCAAAGTAAGCGGTAAGTAGAATCGATTTTGCCCTAAGCTTTTCCATTCCAACTTCACCGAAAAGTTCCAGTGAGGCTAAATGTGCTGCACTCGCAATTACATTCACATTGCTTAACTGCCATCCATCGGCTCCCGGCATAGGCTTAAATCCTTTCTTCATCAGAAACCTTTCTTCCTCATCATATCCCCACCACCCTGCAAAACGTGGAATTTCTTTGGAATCGGAATGCTTTTCATGCACGAATACCCCGGAAACATTTCCAGGGCCGGAATTCAAATATTTATAACTACACCATACGGCAAAATCAACATCCCAATCGTGCAAATGCATCGGAACGTTTCCTGCAGCATGTGCAAGATCGAAGCCTACGTTTGCTCCTTTTTCATGTCCCCATTTTGTGATGCTTTCCATATCGAAGAGCTGCCCTGTATAATATTGTATACCAGGAAGCAGAATAAGGGCTATTTCATCACCCTGCTCATCAATTATGTTTTTGATATCTTCATTTCTGATTAAATTTTCGTCTTTACGAGGCTTAAGCTCAAGAATGGCACTTTCAGGATCATACCCATGAAACCTGACTTGCGATTCGACGGCGTATTGATCGGAAGGAAAAGCACCTGACTCCATCAAAATTTTGAAACGCTTTCCTTCCGGTCGGTAAAAGGAGACCATCATGAAGTGGAGGTTGGAAGTGAGGTTATTCATTGAGACAACTTCCAGCTCTTTGGCTCCCACTATTTTCGATAAGGTGTTTTTACTGTATTCATGATAATGAAACCAGGGCCTTCTATTGGAGTGAAAATGCCCTTCAACACCCAGTGTTTCCCAACCTTTTAACTCATGTTCAATGTTTTCCCGGGTATTTTTAGGCTGTAAGCCAAGCGAATTTCCGGTGAAGTAAGCTACTTCTTGCCCATCGGTAGTTTTTGGAATAAAAAATTTAGATCGAAATTCTTTTAGAGTGTCTTCAGCATCCATTTTGGCTGCAAAAGCCTCTGTTTTTTCAAAATTCATTAAGTGGGTTATTTAGAAACCAATTGATCAACACTCATACCCAGCCAGTCAAGGGCATTCTCTCCTAGAAGTTTAGCTTTTAGATCGTCATTGTAGGGCATGGATTTAATAAGTTCTCCGGGTTCAAGTTCTCCTAAAGGGAAAGGATAATCAGTACCTAATGCCACATGGTCTTCTCCAACAAGATTTACGATGTAATCCAGCATTTTTGGATCATGAACCAGTGAATCCAGATAGAATTTCCCTAGATATTCTTTAGGGTTGTAAGGATTATCAATCGCACAGAGGTCTGGCCTTACGTTGAATCCATGTTCAATTCTTCCTATAGTTGCAGGAAACGAACCCCCTCCGTGTGCAAAAGCGACTCTAAGTTTTGGGAACTGTTCAAAAACACCCCCGAAAATCATTGAACAGATAGCCCTGCTGGTTTCCGCAGGCATACCCACCAACCATGGAAGCCAGTATTTTGGCATGTCGTTATGTCCCATTACATCCCAGGGATGTACAAAAATAGAAGCACCTAATTCCTCAGCAGCTTCATAAACTTCAAAAAGTTTAGGGTTGTCCAGATTTCGATCGTTGATGTGGGTTGCAATTTGAACACCACTTAGGCCAAGTTCTTTGATGCATCTTTCGAGTTCTCTTACTGCTAAATCAGGAGCTTGCATGGGGATAGTTCCCAAGCCTGCAAATCGGTCAGGATAATCAGAGATTACACCAGCAATATGATCGTTTAGTATCTTCGAAAGATCTAATGTATGTTCTGGTTTTGCCCAATAATTAAACATCACAGGCACAGTAGACAGGACTTGAAGACCAACCTGATGTTTATCGCAATCGTGAATTCTTTTAACGGGATCCCAGCAATTATCTTCAATTTCACGGAAGAATTTGTCGTCGATCATCATTCGGGCACAACACGGTTTATGATGCTCCAGACGTACAAAACCTCCATAACCATACTTTTCTCTTAAGTCTGGCCATTTTTCAGGGAGAATGTGCGTATGAATATCTACCGTTAAATTCAAATGATCTCTCATGATCTAAATAAACCTTTCATCTACTTCCATCACCTCTCCTGTTTTTTTGCAAGTCCTTAATTCTTCAGATGAATAAAACCGTTTAAAAACAGGCAAAAAATCCTTTTCAATATTGGTTAGATGGAAGTACTCTTCGTATAACTTTTCATTGGACTGATCCGCAAACCACATCAACCCATCTTTATGATGAGGCTCTCTCTTTCGTTCAATCACTAAACCAACTGTATTTTCAGGCCTTACGGGTGAATGCGGAATTTTAGCAGGAAGCAAGAACATTTCACCTTCGTTGATCTTGACTTCTTTTTTCTCTCCATCCTCCTGAATATAGACTGTAATGGAGCCTTCTAATTGATAAAATAACTCTTCCGTTTCATTGTAATGGTAATCTTTTCTCGCATTAGGCCCTCCAACAATCATCACTATATAATCTCCCGATTCGACATAGAGATTCTTATTTCCAACGGGCGGCTTTAAAAGACCTCGGTTATCTTCAATCCATTTTTGTAGATTAAATGGTGATTTTATAGCCATTTTAGTTTTTTAATTAGTATGATAATATCAACCTTAATATAACATCTTTATCGTGGAAATTGATTTAAAAGGTAAGAGATCGCTGGTTTGTGGCAGTAGCCAGGGGATAGGTTTTGCAATTGCACAAAGCCTGGCAGAATGTGGTTCTGAAGTAGTCTTGATGGCTAGAAATGAAGAAAGGCTCAAAAGTGCTAAAAATGAGTTGAATTCAGATCAGGGTCAGTCTCAGGAAATTTTAGTTGCTGACTTTTCAGACTCCAACCAAGTTGAAAAAGTGATAAATGATTATCTATCAGAAAATGAAGGATTTGATGTACTAATCAATAATACGGGAGGGCCAGCGGGAGGTGAACTAATTGATTCAAATATCCAACAATTGAGAAAAGCGTTTGAGCAACACATTCTTTGCAGCCAAATTTTAACCCAATACTGCGTTAAAAGTATGAAATCAAATGGATATGGTAGGATAATCAACATCGTTAGTACCTCTGTAAAAATCCCAATTCCTGGCCTTGGCGTATCAAACACCATTAGGGGGGCGATGGCGAATTGGTCAAAAACACTTTCTCTCGAACTTGCTGAGTATGGAATTACCATTAATAATATTCTGCCAGGATTCGTAAAAACAGCACGACTGGATAGCATTATCAATTCAAAATCTGAAAAAAGTGCCCAACCCAAAGAACAAGTCCAACAGAATATGATCAATTCAGTTCCTGCCAAAAGATTTGGAGAGCCTATTGAATTAGGATATTTGGCAGCTTTTTTAGCTTCACCTTTTGCGGCTTACATAAATGGGGTTAATATTCCGGTAGATGGTGGCAGAACGGGCTCTTTATGATACTGAAACTACGTCAGGCTTTTCGAGTAGCTCATCTTTGTACTCCTTCAAAGCCTCTTCGAACTTTTTAACAGTCGTTTCTAATGACTCCTCTGATCGTCCACCAGCAGCATTTTTGTGGCCTCCTCCGTTGAAATGCTTTTGGGCAAATTCATTGACTGAAAAATTACCAATGGAACGAAACGACATTTTAACCGCTTCGGTTCTATCGATGATCAACGCTGCCATATTAATTCCCTTGATTGATAAGGCATAGTTGACCAAGCCTTCTGTATCTCCGGTCTTAGAGCTGAACCGTTTTAACTCAGCAGCAGTAATGGCAAAATAAGCTACTCTGTATTCCGGGAGTACTTGTAATTTTTCGCTCAGGGCATAACCTATAAACTTCAGTCGTTCAAGAGAACTGTTATCGTAAATAAGTTTACTGACCTTCGTAACATCAGCACCAGCCTGAATTAATTCAGCAGTGATCAAATGCACATTTTTTGAGGTATTGCTATGCCGGAATCCACCAGTATCAGTCATGATTCCTGCATAAAGACATTCCGCAATATTCCTGTTGATGAAGCTTTTATCCCCAAGTTTTACGATAAGCTCATACACTAACTCAGCAGTCGCAGCAGCCTTGACAGACCAGAATTCAAAATCTGCAAAATCGTCAGGGTCCAAATGATGATCGATGAGCACTTTATTGGCATTACTATTTGCTACCGCCTTGCCTAATTCATTTATTCTTGAAAGGTTATTGTAATCCAGGGAGAAAATCAGATCAGCTTCATTACAAAGTCTCTCTGATTTTTTCTCATTTCCAAAATTGTAAATCACAACATCCTTGTGTCCGCCCATCCAATACAGGAATTCCGGATAATCTGTTGGTGTGATCACGATCACATTATGACCTTTAGCCTTTAAGTAGCTGGCAAGACCTAAAGAAGATCCCAAGGCGTCTGCATCGGGTTTATGATGGGTGGTAATTACTATTTTTAGCGGATTTCCGTTGATCAGACTTTTGAATTCCTGGAATTTCTCCATTCACCAATGGGTTAGTTAAAATCTAATTAAGAGGGCAAAAGTGATAATTAAATTTTTAATCTGGAAAAATCTTTTTTCAAATCGAATAAACAAGAATTTGATTTTCGATTATTTCAGGAACATGAAAGGAAAGTATAAACCTCTTCTTATTTTTGCCATCTAACAAATTAAGCATAATAAAAGATGAGCAACATAACGTTCACAATGATCAAACCCGATGCTTTCGGAGACTCTAATTCAGGGGCAATTATCAGAATGATAGAGGAAGCGGGATTCAAATTGAAGGCCGCAAAAATCACAAAACTTACGGAAGAAAGGGCAGGCCAATTTTACGAGGTACATAAAGAGAGGCCTTTTTACAAGGACTTGGTTGCGTATATGTCTTCAGGGCCAATTATGGCTATTGTTTTGGAAAAGGAGAATGCCGTAGAGGATTTTAGAAAGCTGATAGGAGCAACAAACCCTGCGGAAGCAGCAGAAGGAACTGTTAGAAAGCTTTTTGCAAAGTCTATTGAAGCTAATGCTATCCATGGTTCTGATTCCGATGAAAATGCTAAAATAGAAGGTGGGTTCTTTTTTTCAAGGACCGAAGTTTTCTAACGATAAGTATCTAAAAAGTCCTGAACTTAATCTTCGGGACTTTTCTCTTCGATCCAGAAATTATTAAATCCCTCCCCGATCGTCATAGTGATCAACCGGGCTTGAAGAAGTTCCAATATTGCCAGGAAGTTATAGATGATCTCTATTTTTTCTTTGGCTTCTGAAACGATGTCTGTAAATGCCACCCTTGGATTTAATTTGAAACGGTTCAGTATAAACTCTTTTTGTCCGGAGATGGTAAAAGGATACTGCACAACTTCATGAACAGGTTTATTCTGCTCTTCCTCAAATTGCTTGAGCACCTTTCCGTAAACCTTTAGTAATTTATACAGGTCGACATCCTGTAGCTCGGCTTCTACATTGGTAGTCTCAGAAAGCTTTCGGATTTCCTGGATTACATTCCCCCTACGTTCTTTGGCAAGCCTTGAAATTTCTAGTTTCCCTAATTCACCCAGTACCGATTTATACTTTTTGTATTCCAAAAGGTGCCTTACTAATTCTTCTCTAGGATCGATCTCATTGCCTTCTTTATCTAATTCAGGCCTGGGTAATAACATCTTGGATTTTATCCTCATCAAAGTAGCTGCAACAAGGATAAACTCACTGGCAAGCTCAATATTGAGTTGCTCCATCTCCCTGATGTAGGCCAAAAAATCTTCCGTGATCTTTGAAATCGGAATATCATGAATGTCCAGTTCATCCCGTTCAATAAAGAAAAGGAGAAGATCAAAAGGGCCTTGGAAGAGAGGTAATTTAATCTCGTAGTTCAAGAATTTAGATTTTAATTCGAGATAAAAAGTAAGTTATTTATCGCTTCTTAAAAAAAGAGCTAATTTTGTCTTTCGCTTGTAAAAAGCAAAGTAAAAAAAAATTGTGTCCAAACATATAGTATATCCTTGCTGTTTGACTACCTATACGAACCACGATTATGTTGATAGAACCCGGTGAAATTCTAGCGAAAATCTCCACTCCAGACGATCTGAAAAAGCTTGATCAGGGAGATTTAGTAAAAGTATGTAATGAGCTTCGACAGTTTATTATAGATACCGTAAGTGTTTATGGTGGACACTTTGGAGCAAGTCTGGGTGTAGTAGAATTGACTGTGGCGCTCCACTATGTATTTAACACGCCGGATGATCAACTGATTTGGGATGTCGGGCATCAGGCTTACGGACATAAGATACTTACGGGTAGAAGAAATGAATTTCACACAAACAGAGTTTATAATGGACTTTCAGGTTTTCCTAAAAGAAAAGAAAGCGATTATGATGCTTTCGGTGTAGGACATTCATCAACTTCGGTTTCAGCAGCTCTGGGAATGGCAGTAGCTTCTGCTTACAAGAATGAAGATGAAAGAAAGCATATCGCCGTAATCGGAGATGGCGCAATGACCGGCGGAATCGCTTTCGAGGGAATGAACCATGCCGGCTCTACTAACGCAGATGTACTGATCATATTAAATGATAATTGTATGTCTATTGATCCGAATGTGGGAGCGCTAAAAGATTATCTAACAGATATCACTACTTCTCATACGTACAATAAATTCAGAGATGATATTTGGAACGTTTTGGGAAAAGTGAGCAAATTTGGACCGAACGCTAGAGATATAGTTGCGAAGTTAGAGAATAGCTTAAAATCACTTTTATTGAGTCAAAGCAACTTCTTTGAGTCTCTTAATTTAAGGTATTTTGGCCCAGTAGACGGTCACGATATAGATCACTTAGTTCATGTTCTTTCAGACTTGAAAGATATAAAAGGCCCTAAAATTTTACATTGTGTAACCTGTAAGGGTAAAGGTTATGAACCTGCTGAAAAGGATCAAACGAAATGGCATGCACCCGGTAAATTTGATAAGATAACTGGGGTAATCCAGAAGAAAGTAATTGATACGCCTCAGCCTCCAAAATATCAGGAAGTTTTTGGTCATACAATTGTAGAACTAGCAAAAGAAAATGAAAAAATAGTAGGCATTACACCTGCAATGCCATCAGGGTCTTCATTAAATATCATGATGAAGGAAATGCCTGATAGAGCATATGATGTGGGAATAGCAGAACAGCATGCCGTCACGTTCTCTGCGGGATTAGCAACTCAAGGCCTGATTCCTTTCTGTAATATCTACAGTACGTTCATGCAAAGAGCTTATGATCAGGTGATTCATGATGTATGTATCCAGGACCTTCCGGTAATATTTTGTCTGGACAGGGCTGGATTTGCTGGCGCTGATGGCCCTACCCACCATGGATGTTATGACATTGCTTACATGCGATGCTTGCCAAATATGACCGTTGCTTCTCCTATGAATGAAGAAGAGCTTCGAAATATGATGTATACCTCTCAGTTCTTGGATAGTGGTGCATTTACGATAAGGTATCCCCGTGGTCAAGGTGTAATGCCCGAATGGAGAACACCATTTCAGAAGATAGAGATTGGGAAGGGTAGAAAAATTAAGGAAGGAAAGGACATCGCAATATTAACGATCGGCCATATAGGTAATTATGCGGTAGATGCATGTATTGATCTTTTACAAGAAGGAGTAGATGCGGCACACTATGATATGAGGTTTGCCAAGCCACTGGATGAAGAAATCCTTCATGAAGTATTTGGAAAATTCGATGAGGTAATAACCGTTGAAGATGGTGTTATTCAGGGAGGCATGGGCAGTGCTGTGATTGAATTCATGGCCGACCACGGATATTCTGCCAAAGTAAAAAGATTAGGTATTCCTGATAGGATTGTTGAACACGGAACCCAACTAGAATTGCATACGGAATGTGGTTTTGATTCGACCGGAATTAAGAATACTGCTCTGGAACTACTTAAACTTAAGCCAAGCTTAGTAACTAAATAGTTTTTGAAATAATTAATAACTTACCTATCTTTGCAGGCCAATTACCAAAATAGGATTAAAGACATAGATATATTTTGCCATGAAATCGTCATTAAAAGTTAGAAACGATTTTAACATAGTCGTTGCATAAATTTTAATGAAAGATTCCATGTGACCTTTTAAAAAAGACAATACACATGAAAAGGACATTTCAACCTTCTGTTAAGAAAAGAACAAATAAGCACGGTTTCAGAAGTAAAATGGCTACGAAAAGCGGAAGAGCACTTTTGGCCAGAAGAAGGGCTAAAGGAAGAAAAAGATTAACAGTTTCTGACGAAAGAACGCATTTAAAGAATTAGAATTATTCTAAGAAAGAATACTTTTCCCAAGTCGAATAGACTTAATTCGAAAAAACAAATTGAGGAGCTCTTCGAAAAGAGCTCCTCTTTTAGTTTATACCCCTTCAGAATACTCTATAAACTCCAAAAATCGGAATCTAAGGACTCAGTATCTCCAAAGATTTTAATATCCGTTTCCAAAAAAAACTTTAAGAAAGCAGTAGAAAGGAACCGGATAAAACGGCTGGTTAGGGAAAGCTACAGGCAATTACCCCCCCCCTTAAGTTTTGAGGGCCAGTACTTAACAATTGCGTTAATCTATCGAACCAGGGAGGTTCATGATTTTGAATTCATCAAGAACAAACTATCTTCCATAATTAAACGTATTAATAAAGAATCAGGTAATTCCATTACTTAATTCCATCTCAATTATATTCTGTCAATTGCATAAAGTATGAAGCGATTTAATTTAAAACTTCCTCTTCTCGTACTAGCCATTTTTACCATAGCTTTTACAGCTTTCATTAAACCTCAAGAACGATATTTCGAGATTGTCAAAAACCTGGATATTTTTGCAACACTGTTTAAGGAAGTTAATACCTACTATGTAGATGAGGTTAATCCGAATCAACTAATTGAGACTGGTATTGATGCTATGTTGAGGAATCTTGATCCTTACACTAATTATATTCCTGAAGATGCCATTGAAGATTACAGAACACTGACCACTGGTGAATATGGAGGAATAGGTGCTTTAGTAGGAAAAAGAGAAGGAAAAAATTTGGTTATTATGCCTTATAAAGGCTTTCCTGCTGAAAAAGCAGGGTTAAAGATCGGAGATAAAATCGTCAAGATCGATGGTATTGAGGTAAATGGAAAAACTACTACCGAGATCAGTAAGCTATTGAAAGGTCAATCAGGAACGGAAATAACGCTAACCATAGAAAGGTATAACCGGGAGGAGCCTTTCGACATATCGATGAAAAGGGAAAAAATCATTATCGATAATGTCCCTTATTACGGAATGGTTACTGAAAATATTGGCTATCTGAAATTAAGTGACTTTACTACAAATGCCTCTAAAGAAGTTAGAAAAGCAGTTGTTAGCTTAAAGAATGATGGGGCGGAAAAAATAATTCTTGACTTAAGAGGTAATCCGGGAGGTTTACTCAATGAGGCTGTAAACATATCTAATATTTTCATCCCGAAGGGCTCTGAAGTTGTGAGCACTAAAGGTAAAGTGAAGGACTGGAATAAGACTTACAAAGCTTTAGATAATCCTTTGGATACAGAAATACCTTTAGCTGTTTTAACAAATAGTAGAAGTGCATCAGCTTCGGAAATTGTTGCGGGAGTCATTCAGGATTACGACCGAGGTATTTTAGTAGGACAAAAAACATTTGGTAAAGGCCTGGTTCAAGCGACAAGGCCATTGACCTACAACTCTCAATTAAAGGTTACAACAGCCAAATATTATATCCCAAGTGGGAGATGCATTCAAGCCATTGACTATTCACACCGAAATGAAGATGGGAGCGTTGGTAAAATACCTGATTCTCTTAAAACAGCTTTTACGACTCAAAATGGAAGGGTTGTTTACGACGGAGGAGGAGTAGATCCCGATGTAGAAGTGAAAGAATTGGATGTTGCACCTATAACCTTAAGTCTGGTTTCAAAAAGTTTAATGTTCGATTATGCTACACAATACTACTATAGTCATGATGAGATAACAGATCCGGATAATTTTCAGCTTTCCGACTCAGAGTATCAAGAGTTTATAGATTGGTTGAGTGGTAAAGATTACAGTTACGAAACAAAGACAGAAAGTAAATTAAGTGACTTACGGGAGCTATTTGAAGAAGAAAGCTTTTACGATGAAGTAAAAACTCAACTATATAAACTAAAGGAGGAGATAAACCTTAGTAAGCAGAATGATTTGGAAGAGCATCGTGGTGAGATTAAAGAGTATTTGGAAGAAGAAATAGTATCGCGTTATTACTTCGAAGATGGTGCTATTCAAGCTTCATTTGATTTTGACCCTGATG